>JAAZXB010000004.1:0-177436 GCA_014240375.1 Planctomycetota bacterium
GCCTTTGACTCCGAAAGAACTGGAGATCGCACTGAAAGGGGAAGTGGCTGCGCATGGGAAATTCGAGGACAACCCGAATAATCCATAAGGCAAAAAACTTTCCACTCTGCATGTGACGATTCGCTGTGATCAGGGAGCAGATGCGGGAAACATACACAGCATCTTTGGCGCTTGTCAGAAGGCAGGAATCTATCAGGTCAGTTGCTCTGCGATCAACGAGAGACTGGAAGATCCTTACTCCGATCAGCCTTGATGGCTGAGATGGAAACACTGATAAAAAAGAAGCGAACGGAAAGGAGATACGATGGCTCGGCGTAGAAAAGCAAAAGGCGATCCTGGAGAAGTGGAAACCGACATGACATCGATGATCGACGTCGTATTTCTCCTGTTGATTTTCTTCATGTTGGCGACCAAATTCAAGATGCCAGAGGGCACCCTGAGGTCCTATTTACCGAAAAATCGTGGCGAATCGAATAGCCGCCCGATCCTGTCGGAGACGTGCAGGATCACCCTGATGAATCAGGGGGGGCAGGTGATCGCCTGGGCTGATCAGTCCCAGGTGCCGCTAAATGAGCAGTTGGAATCGGATTACGAGCAATTTACCGGAGTTGCTGGTCCCGATCTCAACTTCATCGAGGATTACATCAGCGGCATGAAATCGAGATACGTTCCACTCGATGGCAACGGCTCCTTGCCAGTGGTCATCGACTTTGCCAAGGAAGTACCGTACAAGTATGTCATCGATGTTTTGAACATCTGTGCCAGACAAGAAATCGTGAACATCGCCTTTGCCCAGCCGGAAGTTCCGCTGGAGTGAAGAATTTGAGTCGGTACGAAAACGGTTGTTTTCGTGCCGTACTGTAATTTGATCGCTAAATGTCGAGCTCGTCTGTTTCTTCACCAAGAAGACGCGGGCGAAAAAAGAAAGGGTGCTCTCGTGAACGAGACCCAAGCCTCATGTCCACGTGTTTCAACTTCACGTGCGTTTACAAATTTCGCAGTGGTTCTGTGCGGATTCCTGTCCGCTGGAATCCTCGTCACCTCACTATCCGGGTGCATCGGAAACTCGGACGGGGTTCGAGCGGCTGTACCGACTGAGTTTGCGGCGGAGCCTCCAAGAGCTGTTGCGGACGATTCCCAGCAGGATCTCTTCTCTCGCACACCTTCAGCGAGTCAAGATGCCGATGATTCGGTGAACAAGATCGCTGACGATATCTCTCTTGAGGTACAGGAGCGGCGCAAAACTGCCCAGTGGTTGGTGAGCCAGGCAGATCGTTTCTTTGCAGAAGCGGACTACTCTGCTGCGGAGCGAGCGTACCGTAGAGCTCTGAATAGCGATCCGAGCCTGCAGGAAGCCAAGAAGAATCTGGCACGCTGCCTGATGTTCCTTGGCCGTCGTGATGGAGAGATCCTCACGGTGCTTCAGCAGTTTGGTGAAGAGGTCAAGGTTCTCGAGCAACAGCGTCTCAGCGAAGCGACACGCTTCCTGGCTGAGGGAAAGACTGCGCTGGAGGAGAATCGGATTGAAGAGGCCCTCGATCTGCTACAGCGAGCCAGAGAGCGATTGATCTGGTTCGAGTACGGAGTCGATGTCTCGGAGATGCAGGAGGAAGCACAATCCCTCTATGACCGGGCCAGAAACCTCAAGATCAGCAGCGAAGAAACCAATCGCCGAGATCGTGAAGAGTTTGCCATTCGCGAGGCGGAGCGTCTGACCACGGAGGCTGAGAAACGTCGCATCGAGCGAATTTCCACCCTGATGGACAGGATCGAGGATGCGATGGTTCGCGAGGACTTCCGCGAGGCCTCGCAACTGTGCAAGACGATTCTTCAGATCGACCCTCAGAATGGGGCTGCCAGGCGACTGCAGGAGCGAGCGCAGGAGTACATGGCATCTCATCGTTATGTCAATTACCTCTCCCGTAATAAGGAGCAGGAGACTCGCGTTTGGGAAGACCTCGAGCGATCCGCGATCCCTTACGAAGATCCGTTCCGCTTTCCCGATTCACGTGATTTCTGGCAAGGTGAAGTGCAGCAGCGGCTGAGCGGACTTTCCTCCAATAACCTCGAGGAATCACCGGAGATTCGTAAGATCCGTAGAACGCTGGCTTCCGGATCGACCTCTTTCGATTTCCCCGATGCCAACCTCGCAGAGGTGGTGGATTTCCTTCGTAGCGTCAGTGATCTCAACATCCAGATCGATAACGAGATCGAAGGCGCCGATGTGCCGGTGAATCTCTCTCTTGAAGGAGTGAAACTGGGAGAGGCGCTCGACCTCATCATGAAGTCGACCGGAAAGGCGTACACCTTCCGTGAAAACGTCCTGTTCATCACGGAACCGGAAAACGCTTTCGGAAACCTTCTTTTCGAGATTTACAACGTTACCGATATCCTCAACAAGATCCGGGATTTCCCTGGGCCTTCGATTCGCGTCACCAGTAACGATGGTGGCGATGAAGGAGGGGGTAGTAACCCCTTCGATTTCGGAGGATTTGACGAGGAAGAAGATGCTGAACTGACTCCGGATGATCTTGTGGAATTGATCCAGGAATCGACCGGTGGAACAGATATCTGGGATGAGTCTGGATCGACCATCAGTGGTCATAAGGGACAAATCCTCGTCACCGCCACCCGGGAACTGCATCTGTCGATCATGGATTTTCTTGAAAACCTGCGGGCCAATAGTGACGTCTTTGTCGTTGTCGAGGCACGTTTTATCGACATGGTGGAGGACTTCCTGGAGGATATCGGGGTTGATTCTCGAAACCTCGGGCAGCCTCCCGGCCAGGGTTTTGGTACTGCATATGGAAACCTGAATGCTTCTGGAACCGGTGGCTCAGACATCGGATTCAACAATCTTGGGGATCCCACTGATCCTGCGCTGATCATGGGGCAGGACCGAACTGCTGGGCGAATGCAGCACATCCTCGACGGGTTTGTCGGAGCCGCACGTGGTAATCGACTCAACGCCACCTTGCGTGGATTGTCGATGCAGGTGACCTGGCTCGATCCGTTCCAGATCAACGCCATCCTCCGTGCGAGTCAGGAACAGCGTGCGGCACGAATCGTCACCGCACCCCAGGTGACCGCTTCCAACGGTCAGCGGGTTCACGTTTCGGTGATCACTCAGCGTTCCTATGTTCAGGACTACGAGCTGGTTTCGGGAGGTACTGGACTGGTGGTCTCCGAGGTGGCTGACCCGGTGATCGATACTTTCCAGGACGGAGTGGTGCTGGATGTGCGACCGGTGATCTCTGCCGATCGCCGTTACATCACCGTCGATGTGCGTCCGACTTTGGCCAGTCTCATCAATGGTGTGATCTCTACCGTGACCATCAGTCTCGGAACTCTCAACAATGCGGCAAGCCTGGTGGAGATCGATCTGCCCGAGATCTCGCTGCAGCAAGCGTTCACATCGGTGACTGTCCCCGACGGTGGATCTGTATTGCTGGGTGGATTCCGAAGCCTGAATCAGATGAGCCACAAGTCACAGGTGCCGATTCTGGGTAACATTCCGATCCTCAAGAATCTGTTCCGGAGGAAGGCTTACTTGAACGAGAAGAGGAGTCTCTACATCCTCATCACTGCCAAGATTATTGACCTGCGCGCTGAAGAGCAGAAGCTCTATAACTGATTGATCTAGAATCGTCGGATGAGCAGCCTGGAGTTGCCACTGGAGTCGGGGGTCGTATCCCAGGTGTTCGCCTGGATACGACCCTTGTTTCTTGTCAGGAAGGACACCCAATGAGTGAAATCAGGGCAGTCTTTTTCGACATCGATGGCACTCTATTTTCCACCTCTGATTTTGCTTCACGAGCGCGTGAGGCGAGTGTGGATGCGATGGTCGGAGCGGGTCTTCCCGTTTCTCGGGAGGAGTTGCTCGAAGAACTGGCAGAAGTCGTGCTGGAGTTCTCATCCAACTACGAAAAACACTTCGACAAGTTACTGTTGCGATTACCACGACGAACTCTGAAGGGGCTGAACCCTGCAGTGATCACCGCAGCGGGTATCGTGGCCTATCACGATACAAAGACCCGGTTACTGGAACCATTCGTCGATGTTGTGGAAGTACTTCGTCGGTTACGGCAGACCGAACTGTTGCTGGGAATCATCACAGAGGGCCTCGAGATCAAGCAGGCCGAGAAGCTGGTGCGATTACGGTTGCTTGAGTTCTTCCAGCAGAAATCGATCTTCATCTCTCATCAGGTTGGGATTTCTAAACCCAATCCAAAATTGTATCAACGTGCTTGTATCGATCTCAATTTGCGACCATCGGAGTGTGTCTATGTCGGAGACAACCCGCTTATGGACATCGATCCCGCCAACGAGATTGGTATGATCACGGTTCTGGTCCTTCGTGAAGACCGATTCAGGAATATCGTCGGGCAATCTCCGCCCGATCACATCATTCAAAACTTCTGGGATCTTGCCGAGGTGCTGCGTGAATGCGGTGTCGAGGTTCCGGAGGTGCTCTAGATGACTCTCGTCCCAGAGCTTTCGATGGTGGTCCCGATTCGTGACGAGAGGGCCGGGGTGGTCGATCTGATCACCCAGTTGGTGCCCGCTCTGGAGGCATCGAGAATCGAATCCTTTGAAGTCATCCTGGTCGACGATGGTTCTCGTGATGGCACTCCTGAAATACTGGAGCAACTGTGCGAGGCGGATCATCGCTTGCAGTGTGTGCGCCTTCGCCGCCCCTTCGGCAAGGGGGATGCTCTGGGCGCCGGATTCGATCAAGCTCGTGGAAGTTTGATCGCCACCATCGATGCCGATCTTCAGGAGTCACCGGAGGAATTGGATCGATTTCTCAGTGTTCTGGAACAAGGAGCCGATCTGGTGATTGGCTGGCGTCACCAGCGTAGAGATGGTGTCGGTAAGAGGATCTCCTCTTTCCTTTACAACAGAGCGGTCCGTTGGGTGGGAGGACCACCTCTTCATGACGGCAACTGTGGATTCAAACTGATGCGTAAGGAGCTGGCTCGCGAATTGCCACTCTCCGGAGGGCGATTCCGTTTCATGCAACTGGTGGCCAATCACTGGGGGTATCGGGTTCGGGAAGTTCAGGTGTCGCATCGAAAGCGACAGACCGGGAATTCACACTTCGGGCCGTTGAGAGCTTTTACTGCAGCGTTGGATCTGCTTGTGATCTTGGCGCTACTGCAGGGACATTCTCGTCCTGGGATCGTGTTTCTGAAATGGGGACTGGTTTCGGCCATTCCCGGGAGCGTGATCCTGGCCTTCATCGCCTATCTTAGAATCTTCGAGGGATCGATTCAGCATCGATTTCCGTTGCTGGCGCTGGGAGTGATGCTCCTTCTGGCGGGTCTCCAACTGTTGCTGGCAGGAGTCATGGCGGAATGGATGGGTGCGAAGGAGCGTAGTCGGCCCGCTTACCGAGTCGAAAAATCCAGGCATGAGACACGGGAGCATCAGCGGTGATTCGATTGCCCGCTCTTCGGGTTCTCACGGCTTCCTGGCCAGGGCTTCGCGAGCCCTCGCGGGCCCGGTTCATCCGTGATTTGCACCTTGAACTGGCGGCCGACTTCGAAACCGAGGTCGTGGCCCCTCGAATCCACGATGAAGATCCTCTGGAACAGATCGATGGGCCACTGAAGGTGCGTAGATTTGGCTACCGTTCTGAAGGTAAAGCTCCGAGGCAAGTAGAGATGAGCCTGCTGGCGAAGGTCTCCTGGGTGCGAGGCATGCAGGGTGCCGCGGGTCGCTGGAAACCGTTGGCGCAACCATCCGTGATCCTGACCCACTGGGCGGTCCCCGCCGCGGCTGTGGCCCGCCGTACTGCACGACGATTGCGCTGCCCTTACGTCGTCTGGTGTCATGGTTCGGATGTCCATCGATATGGGCGTACCGCACTGGGCAAGATCCTGCTGAGACTGGGTTTGTCTTCCGCAGATCGGATCCTGGCTGCCAGCGATGAGATGGCGAAGGAACTTCATGATCGCCATCGCCTCACTGGTGTTCAGGTGCTTCCCGTGGGAATCGACCCCGAGTTCATCGAAGCACCCCTGTCCGCGGCTCCTGCGTTTCCCATCCGCTTGCTCTGGGTGGGAGAGCGGATCGCATCGAAGGGGTATTTGCGGGTCCTGGAAGCAGTTCGAGATGCGGTCCAGCGAGGAACTTCACTGTCTCTTGAGGTGATCGGCGAGGGACCTCTCGAGCGTCTGGATGATGCCCAGCGGATCGATGTGCGCGGCAATCAATCGATTCCCGAGGTGAGGGCGGCAATGGATCGAAGTCATCTCCTGTTACTGCCCAGTGACTCCGAGGGAACACCACTGGTGATTCAGGAAGCGATCGCTCGAAACTTGCCGGTGGCCGCGACACCTGTGGGAGGGATCCCTGCGCTGTACTCTGGCAGTGACGGTTGGTTTGCCCTGCAGGGAGATCGAGATGTGGAAATCCGTGAGTCTCTCGCCAGTTTACTGGTTCAACTCGCCGCTGATCCTCAAGTTCTGGTGAGAGCCAGGCAGCAGCTCGAGATGCAGGACAAGGATCGGTTCTCCCGGCGCCGCTGTGGAGATTCGATCAGGGCGGTTCTTTCGGAGGTGTTGCGATGAGCCAGCGACTTCGAGTTGGGATTGTCGTTCTCGCATGCATCGCATCGGTACTGGTCTACTTCCCTGTCCTTGACGGCGAGTGGGTCTTCGATGATGTCCGATTGGTCGAGAAGAATGAATGGCTGTGGAGATCCTTCGATGGAGTTTCAGAAGAGCTGAGTCAGTGGAGGACAGTGGTCTCTGAACCCGATCCCTCGACCGATCAGGTGCGCGTCGGCTTTCGACCGTTACGCTTTTTCTCCTATCGTCTGGATGCTTTGGTTTCGATGAAACTGGGTCTCGATCGGGATCAAGCTTCGGTGATTTTCCACCTCCATAATATCCTCCTGCATGGTTTGTGTGCGGCCTTGCTCTACTTGCTGGCGTTTCGAATCCATCCCCCAGGGGGGCACTTCACAGCCTTTGCGGTGGCGATGGTGTTCCTGGTGCATCCAGTTCAAACCGAAGCCGTGGCATGGGTCTCCGGTCGAAGAGATGTACTGTTCACAGCGGCCTACCTGGGAGCCTTGCTGCTGGCTCTCGGCGGGGGAACCAAGCCCGGTTGGGGCCGCGTGCTGTTGGTGGCACTACTGGGGGGGCTTTCGATGGCCGCCAAGGAGATGGCTGCCACTTTGCCACTGGTGCTCTTGGCGCTGACCTGGATCGATCCTGAGGGACCAGCCGACCGGGGACAGTGGCGCTCCTGGAGCCGTATGTGGATTCCTGTGACGCTGGTCATCCTGGCGCTGTCGATCCGGATCCTGTCGATTCAGGATCCCGGTGCCGGGGCCGGCTACTGGGGAGGGTCTCCGTTGACGACAGTGATGACCGCCGGGCGGGCTCTGATCTGCTATGTCGGCCTGTTTCTCTGGCCGGTCGGATTGTCGGTCGATTATTCACACGCAGCGTTTCCCGCCTCGACTGGATGGCTCCAGCCCTGGACTACTCTGGCGAGTGGGTTACTGGTGGTGGGAGGACTGCTGTACTCATGGAGACGCTTTCGCCAGCGAGCCTATCTGGCCGCAATGGTCGTGCCCCTCTTCATCGTCTTGCTTTCCCCTGTCCTGCAGATTTTTCCTCACCCTGAACGATTTGCGGAGAGGTTTATCTACTTGCCGATAGTGGCATTACTGATCCCGTGGGCTGCGATGCTCTGCTTCTTCGAAGGACGAAACCCGGGTTCCAGGATCACCATTGTGGTGGTGCTGGGGATCTTGATGACCTTGATGACTCGGGGTCGGCTGGTCGATTGGGAGGGCCCCTATCCCCTCTGGAGCAGTGCCGTGGCGGAGCAGCCCGACTGTGCCCGTGCCTGGTTTGGACGCGCTGAAGCGGCCAGGAATCTCGGCTGGAAGTCGATGGCGGTATCCGACCTTGGCCACACCATCGAGATTCTTACCGAGGAATCGCGTGATCGATTGCAGCAGGGGATGTATCTCCAGGCGTTGCAGATTCGAGCCGGATTACTGGCAGAGATCGGTGGAGATGGGAATTTGACCCTGGCGGATCAGCATCTCAATATCTTGCTTGCTGAAAAGGATACCGATGGGACCGCCGTTGCTCTGCAGCAAGCACCGCTGTACGAGTCTCTCAAGGTCAAGGAGCGGTTGGGAGACTACCCCGGGGCCCGAGATGCAGCACTACAACTGGTTCTCCTCGACCGGGTGCAGGATCCTGTACGTCTCGACGCCACCCTGTATCTGGCCGCGACCTCGGAGTCGGAAAATCGAACCCGTTACTTCGAAGAAGCGAGAGCACTGGCCAACCAGATCAGTGAAAGAGCCATCTCCCGTGTCGAGTATCAGGCGGGAATGATGGCGCTGGAGGAGAAGAACTTCGAAGAAGCATTGGCACGATTCGATGATGCACTTCTTCATCTCGATGAAGAGGGGCGTCGAAGTAGTGCTCTGTACAGGAAAGCAGAGGCTTGGCTGGGGCTCGGAAAATCAACCGAGGCGCGTCGGTTGCTGACTCGAGTACTCGAAAGTGATCCCACACATCTTCCCTCGCATCTGTCACTCGGCGAACTTCTGCTCTCCACCGATCAGATCGATGCTGCTCTGGAACACTTCCGTATGGTGTTGAAGGTGGTGCCGGATAATCCACAGGCACTTCAGGGCATCCAGCAGGCGGCGATCCGCAAGAAGTTGAAGGATGGCACGGCACCGGCTCAGGTCGATACGACTCGCATCACCGCGCTCTCGATGCTGGCAGATCGGATGCTCGGGAAGGGACAGCCCGGTAAGGCTCGCGAAGCGCTGGTGGAGGCGCAGAAACACGCCGAAGGTCCGGCCGAGAAGCAACGCCGCATCGATCTGATCCTGAGAGTGGCTCGGCTGGATGCCGGACAAAAGGAATGGCCGCTGGCTCTCGTGGGTTACCGTGATCTCCTCGATCGGGTCGAGGTGGTGGGGCGAGGAGCCTTCATCCTGGAAGCGGCAGAGGTTTTCCGACAGGTGAAGGGCGCGGATGCCGCCCTGAAGATGCTGTTGGATCAGCAACAAGTGGGGGTCCAGGAACCGCGACTCTTTCGCCAGATCGGTGCGATGGCTCACCAGGCCGGGAATCTGTCCGAAGCGGCAAGGTGGTACCGAAAGCACTTGCTCGAAAATGAAGATGAGGATCCTCAACTCCGCTCGAGAATCGAAGATGCGCTGAAAGCGGTGGAGAAGGGCGAACGTCAGGATCAGCAATCCGAGGAGAAATCGCCTTGAACGCCAATCGTCTCCTCTTTCTGGTGGGTAGTTCGACCATGATGCTGGAGGTCTTACTGGCCAGAAAGCTGGGTACGATTCTCGGCAGCGCTCTCGATGGGGTGGCACTGGCAGTGACGGTGGCCTTGGCCGGGTTTGCCATCGGTCAGATCCTCTCCGCTTCGGTAAAGGAGCGCAGATCGGTTCCGGCGACCTGGTGTCGCATCGCGCTGCTCGGTTGTGTTGCTGCGGTGGTGTGGGTCGGTTACCTGTTGCCCATCTTCATCGAAGGTTTTGAACTGGTCTCGACAACGCTGGGTAAAATTGTGGTTTCCTTGCCACTTCTCTGTGCTTCGATCCCCCTTGGAGCTGCGGTGACGAGCGCATTTCGATCCCATTCATCGGAAGTGATCCAGCGCTCCTCCTCCGGAGTCGCAGCGATCGATCTGGGAAGTGCACTGGGAGCCATAATGACTCCGGTGCTTCTGTTGCCGTTACTGGGAGTCAACGGAACTCTGGTGATGAGCCTGCTGCTCCTGGGAGTGGCGTCGTTGCCTTCGGGAGACACGATGCCGACGGAGTCGGAGTTGATCCGGAAAGATCGTCGAGTGAGCAAGCGAGCCACTCTGATGGCGACCTGGGTCGGATGCATCTCGCTGGCGCTACAACTGGGTTGGGTACGAGTTCTCGGAGAAGTACTGGGTTCGAGTTTGTTGGTGTTCGGGATCTCGACTGGAGTTTCGTTGCTGGGTGCAGCAGCGGGAGCACTCTTGATGCCGGAAATGCGCAAGAAATTTGGTGAGGCTCGCTTCCTGAGAGTCGCCTGGTCTTCCTGGCTGATCTCTCAAGGTCTTTCTTTGCTGCTGATTTCCTGGAGCCCATACTTCTATCTTGCTGCCATTCGATGGGTCGGGGAGAACCAGGGGGTCACCCTGGTGGTGATCAAGTCCTTGTTGTTGATGGGGATCCTCGGATTGCCGAGTTTCTGTTGCGGACTGATTCTCCCCTCGTTGATGGTTTCCCATGGGCAAGTGGGACGACTCGATCGCGGTGCCGGGTACCTGCAAGGGTTCAACCTGTTGGGATCGATGATCGGGGCCAGCATGGCTGCGTTCTGGATCATTCCTCAATATGGCCCCCTTTGGCTCTTCGGTGTCTGCGGATTCGCCACACTGGTGGGCGGACTGCCGATGCTGCGGTCCGGCCACGGCGGAGCCGCTTCTTCCTACCTCTGTGGAGCTCTTCTGCTGGCGTCCGCATCTCAATTCTGGGATGCGTCGTTGCTCGGAGCGGGGGTCTTCCAGTGGTCTCGCTCGGAGATCATCGAGGGCACGGCGCTTTCTGCGTGGAAGAAACGGGAAATCCTGACCACCGTTCAGGGTCGTCTCGGAACCGTGCAGATCGAAAGGGACTTTCCCCAGAACACCAGTTACCTGAGAGTCGGTGGACGGATCGAGGGCAGCGTGGCCATCGATTCTTCAAGGCCTTCGATGGCGGACCTGCCGACCGAGGTCCTGCTGGGGCTGTTGCCGAGTTGGGTCGGTCCCGGGCAGGGAGACCTCTTCATCATCGGGCTCGGGGGGGGCACTACCGTCGCCGCCGCTGTCTCCACCTGGACCGGCAAGATCGTCGTTTCCGAGATTGAACCGGCGGTCAAGGATGTGCTGCTCTCGAGTGCCGGAGAGGTCGCCTTTCCCACCGAACACTGGGCACTACGAGGAAAGAACTCCCCCAGTATCCGGATCCAGGATGCCCGGGCGCTGCTGGCTCGAGATCCACGCCTGTGGAATGCCATCGTGATCCAGCCATCGGAACCGTGGTTGCCCTGGTCTGCGCCACTTTTTGCTCCCGATTTTCACAAGTTGTTGAGTCGTCGGATCACTGCAGATGGGGTGGTGATCCAGTGGCTCCAGCTGTATCGCATCGGAATTCAGGAGTTTGCTGGGATCCTATCTTCCTTCCGCAAAGCGCTCGGGCCGGTACAGGTCTGGCGTCCACCCGGTACTGGAGAGGTGATCCTGGTGGCTGGCAATCCTTCCTCGACCGCTTCCCGGGATGGTTCGGAGGCGATCGACGAGGTGTGGCAGCGGGTAGGCTCCTCTGTGGCCTTCCCTCAGCAGCCGTGGCTCGACGATAGAGCGGTGGAGTACTGGCTCACGCAAGCGGGAGGAGGAGACCTGCCACACCTCAGGGAGCGTCTGGAGCACAGGCTGCCACTCCTGGGGGAATCCGGGGTCGACTACTCCAGAATGCTGCTGCAGATGCTCGAGGAGGCGCGTCAGGCGATCCTCGAAAGACCCAAGAATTGACGGAAATCCGCCCCAGAACAGTGGATGGCCGTTGACAGGAAAACCCGCTGGAAATAGGATCCGGGCTTCCGTTCGACCTTTTCAGGGTACCGATCCAAGCGGATCCTATTCCCGGTCGGTGACTACAGGTCGAGAGTATTGTGCAATTACAGATCGACATGACCTCGGATCAGAACGGGTCGGTCCGGTGCCGGTGGGTACCGTGGCGACTCTCTAGGTGGAGAAGATGCAAAAATACAGTCCTCAGCGCACATTCAATCAGCGCAAAGAAGATGTGGTTCGTCAGTGGTACCACGTCGATGCTTCCGAGGAGATCCTCGGGCACATGGCGGTCGAGGTCGCCCGCATCCTGATGGGCAAGAACAAGCCGACATACACCCCGCATGTCGACGGGGGCGATTTCGTCGTCGTCACCAATGCTCGCGAGGTTCAGGTCTCCGGTGAGAAGCGTGACAAGAAAGTTTACTACCATCACACCGGTTACATGGGTGGTTTGAAGAGCAACACTCTCGGCTGGATGCTCGACAAGAAGCCGGAAGAGGTGATTCGTCTGGCGGTTCGAAGGATGCTTCCGAAGACTCGTCTGGGTCGCAAGATGCTGTCGAAACTCAAAGTGTTCTCCGGCGCCGAACATACGCTTCAGGCACAGGAGTCACACTTCGAGAAGGTCGAGTTCACATCCTCAAGGATCAAAAAGAAATCATGATATAACTGCTCCTGGCCAGAGGGTCAGGGGTTAGCAGGAGGAACGCTTTGGCGAAGCCGAACGATTATGTCTGGGGCGTAGGACGCCGTAAGACTTCCGTGGCCCGGGTCCGCATCCGTGAAGGAAGCGGCAAGATCACCATCAATGGCAAGGTTCACACGGATTATTTCCGACTCGCCCCCGACCAGGCTCGACTCTCCGATCCGTTGCGGGCGGTACAGGCGGAAGGTTCGTTTGATGTGTGGGCCAACATCAAGGGCGGTGGTACCACCGGCCAGGTGGGAGCGGTGGTGATGGGACTGGCACGGGCATTGGCACGAGTCAGCGAGGAGAACGAGGCTGCGTTGCGTAAGGACACCTTCCTGACGCGCGATTCTCGGATGGTGGAACGGAAAAAGCCGGGTCGCAAGAAGGCACGGAAGTCGTTCCAGTTCTCCAAGCGTTAAACCACTGATCGCGCGCGACAAAGTAGCGTTTCGGTCCGCAAGAAATCAGATTCAGAAAAGGCACATCGGACAACCGATGTGCCTTTTTTCGTTTTGCACCGTTGGGCTCTTGCAAGGCAACGTAACCGCTGCACGAACGGGACCGATCGGTCAGAGATCGGTGTTTTCCGGTTGGCGGGGAGAGTTGGAGAATGGACGCGCATCCCACGGCGGCAGTCCATCGAAGACAGTGAATTGAAGACAGTGAATCGAAGACAGTGAATCGAAGACAGTGAATCGAAGACAGTGAATTGAAGACAGTGAATTGAAGACAGTGAATCGAAGACAGTGAATCGGAAAGATGGCCTTGCGCACACTCCAGCGCTGCCGGCAGTTCTCACTGCTCGAATGGTTGGTACCGGAGGTGGGACTCGAACCCACAAGACCCGAAAGTCAGCGGATTTTGAATCCGCCGCGTATGCCAATTCCGCCACTCCGGCCCGGTTCCTGCTGCGCGAATTTCTCGCACACCGACATGGTAGGGGACAGATCGATCTCCGTCACCTGATCTCGTCGAATCGAGCAGGTGTCATCACAGGTGCATTTCATCGGGGGGTCGTAGAGATACCGGAGGTCCGAGAATCTCACGCCAGAGCAATCGATCTCGCAATTGATTCCTGGTCAGCGTCAACCGTTGCTTTTTGCGACGGCCCCGTGCCGCCGCGGTGACAGAGGAGATCCCTGGGCCTGACCAACTGTTTGCACTGGAGCGCTCTTTGACCCGGGAGTATCGATCCTCCGTCTCGCGGGAGGATCGACTCGTATCCATCCGTTGCTGGCGCAGTTGAGCGAGCAGTTCGAGGGGATCCTGCGGTGGGTCGAGGTGAGATCGTGGTTCAAGGCGCATCGCCGGGTGGGGGGGCGAGTGAGTGGGCACCGACGTCGGTGCTCCGCGGATCGGATCGCTGACCTCGACCCATCCTCCCCCCAGGGGGGTGGGGGCCGGCGCAGTGGGACTGGTGCTTCCAGGTTGCACCTCGATCCACGCTTGAACATCCTCCTCCAGTTCAGCTTCGGTCAATTCGGCCTCGGACAGAGGGTCGGACAGTGGTTCGGAAAAGCCCCGTTGCTCGGTGCGAATACGAGCCGATCGCTGGAGATCTTTAGCGGATCGAGTGGCCAGCTGCTTCGCCGCCGCCTTTTTCTTTCTGCTCCGGGATTCCAGGATGCTCTTGAGCATCGGCAGAAACACAAATATCAGCATGTAGATCCAACTGAAGTCTTTCATGGCTGATCGACTCCGTTACTCGATCGGATCTTCGTGAGAACCATCATCTTCATCCCCGATCGACTGCCGCATCGACGTATCGGCCTGAAGATTTTTCAGTCGATAATAGTCCATCACTCCAAGGTTGCCCTGGCGCAAGGCTTCCGAGATGGCCTTCGGAACTTCTGCTTCGGCAAGGACCAATTTGGCGCGGTTCAGGGCGATTCCTGCGATATTTTCCTGTTCCTGGGCTACCGCCAGGGCACGCTTCTTTTCTGCCATTGCCTGGGCGACTCTCTTGTCCGCTTCCGCCTGCTCTGCCTGCAATTTTGCGCCGATGTTCTCTCCGACATCGACATCCGCGATGTCGATCGACAGGATCTCGAAGGAGGTTCCAGAATCGAGACCTTTTTCCAGTACCATCCTCGACATCATGTCGGGATTGGCGAGCACGTCCTTGTGAGTGGTGGCGGAGCCGATGGTGGTGACGATTCCTTCACCGACCCTGGCGATGATGGTCTCCTCGGTGGCACCTCCGACCAGTCGGGCCAGGTTGGTTCGTACCGTCACTCGCGCACGAGCACGCAACTGAATCCCATCTCCTGCGACCGCATCGATGGTGGTGCGAGCCTGGCCTGGGGAGGGGCAGTCGATCACCTTGGGGAGAACGCTGGTTCGGACGGCGTCGAGAACATCGCGTCCCGCCAGATCGATCGCTGCCGCCTGGTCGAAGTTGAGATCGATGTTGGCCTTATGGGCGGCGACCAGCGATTGCACGACGCGCCGTACGTTCCCCTTGGCCATGTAGTGCGCTTCGAGCTTGTTGGATTGCACATCCTTGACCCCGGCTTTGACCGCCATGATCAGGCAATCGATGATGATCCTGGGGCTGACTTTTCTCAGCCACATTCCGATGAAGGCAAAGACACTGATCCGGATCCCCGATGAGAGGGCCTGGATGTAGAGGCGTCCGAAGGTGATGAAGAAGATGAACAGCACCACGAGGAGCGCAATGATCAGGAACATGAAGATGATGTTGAGGGCGGTATCATCCCCCATCTGTGCGATCACCCATGCAGACGAGAACTCGAATAAACTGGTCACTGGTTACTCCTGACTGGTGTGGTCACGCATTTGTATTTATTCATCTTGAGATTCTTCGGTCGATTTCCGGACTACGATTCGATTGCCATCCGATTGAACGATGACGACGGAGTCGCCCTTTTCGATGTAGCCGATATTGGCCACCACATCGAGTCGACGGCCACCGACCAGAGCGATTCCGGCGGGCCTGAGGTCCGACATCACCATCCCTCGTTGGCCCACCAGTGCTCTCGATTCACGAACGTCATCTCCAAGAGAATCTGCGCCATCGAGACTGGTCTGGAGACCGAATTTTTTGACCCAAAGTTTGAACAGAATGACGGTGTAGAGGACGGTGAATGCGACACAGATGACCGCCAGGAACTGGTAATCCTGAATCCATAACTCCCAGATGGAGTATCCGATACACAGCACCGCTGCGATGGCGAGCACTCCGCCGCTGGGAATGAAGACCTCGAGGAAGAGCAGGATCAGGCCAGTGAGGCACAGGACAGAAAGTAGCCACCACTCCATCTTCAGGCCTCCTCGCCCACGGGACGAACGACCACCCGGTTGCCTTCGACTTCGACCACTTCTACTCGAATTTTCTTTTCGATGAAGCCTCCCTCGGAGACCACATCGATCGATTTCCCCTCGAAGTCGACCTTGCCAGAGGGGTGTAGATCCTGGATAGGAGATCCTTGCTGGCCGATCTGAAGTGTGGCGCCCTCGAATCCCGGGGATGCGATGGCGCCATCGTCTGTTTCCAGGGTCGAGTGATCGATGATGGAGCCGCTGCTCTTGGAGCGACTCGGCAAGATGTAAGCGAGAATCAGTAGCGTGAATAAGCCAGTGGTCAGGCCGCCACCCACCTCGATCGTGTCCTTGCTCAACTGCTTGAGACTCAGCACATCATCGACAGGTTGATAGCACAGTCCCAGCGAGACGCAGACGATCACGATGCCAAGGATCCCGGAGATCCCGAAGCCAGGGATCACGAACAGCTCCAGCGACAGAAGGATCAGTCCGAGGCCAAACAGCGACAGCTCGATCCAGCCGACATTGCCATCGGCATAACTGCTGAACAGGAACAGGCTCAAGAAACCGAGCGAAAGTGCGGCCCCGAGACCCACTCCCGGGAGTTTGAATTCGATCACCAGAGCCAGTGCGGCTCCGAAGATCAGCAGGAATTTGATGAATCTGCCCCAGTCGCGGAAGGAGTCGAGAGCGAATCCCCCCGGAGCACCGATCCTCTGTTCTCCGAGGGCCTCACCGGCATTGAGTGCACGCATCTGGGTGAGGCCGAAATCGGTCAGGAGTTGTTCCTGGGTCAGGCAGATGTGGGAGATGAATCCGTACTCGAACGCTTCCTTCTCGTCGATGGTGAGGATCTCACCACGCTCCACGATGCGCTGTTTCTGGGCGGAGTTGCGCTCATCTTCCGGCAAGTCCTGGTACTCCTGTTCAGTCAGGTAACGGGTGCGTCCGTTGGCGGTTCGCACTTGCAGCACCGAGATCTCCTTGGTGACCATCGCCTCGGCCAGGGCGATCGGATATCCGCGATCTCGCGCCCAGCGACGCATGTCGGCCCTGACGGTGGTCTGGATCTTCTCCGGCAGTTCGTTCCCAAAGATATCGATCGGCTGAACATCCCCGATGCGGCTGTTGTCTCCCATCACCAGGTGGGTGCACGCCAGAGCGACCATGGTGCCGCCGCTATAGGCTTGCTGGCCGTTGGGTACCCAGCCAAAGGTGGTGATGTCCTGATCGGACAGGTTGTCGATCGATTCCGCCAGCCGTCGACTGGCCTCGATGGTTCCACCGGGAGTGGAGAGCTGGATGATCACGATTCGAACTTCTCGTTCGACCAGCAACTGGATGGTGCGGTCGAAGCGTTTGACCACGCCATCGTCGATCTGCTGATCGATATCGATCACCACCGCAACATCACGGAGAGATGGCTCTGCCGGCTCGGCTGCATCGGGAAACTGGAATGCCAGCAGATCCGCACTGACCAGCATTCCGATCAGCAGCAGAAATAGTCGATGGGAAAGAGTACGGATCCGCTCCGAGGTCGGGCTGAACCGCTCTCGTGACCCGAGCTTACGGGATCGGTAGAAGATCAAGTCGGACTCGCTTCCGTTGCTGCGGCCTGCGGGGTGGGCCAAACTGGCACGTCATTGTCAGGAGTGGGCTCGCTCGAGGCAAGGGTAGAATTTTACTTCCACCCGATTTCATCGCCGGTTGCAGCTCAGGGATGATCGCTCAGCAGGGCGGATGTGGGGCGGAGGAGAGGTAAGAATCAACCTTCGGGGCGATCCAGGCCGCGATGATGGCGACCAATCCTGCGGTCACCGCTCCCGTATAAACATCCATGGTGTAATGCGCTCGCAACAGGATCACCGCAGACATCTCGAACAATGCGACCAGCAGGGCGGGGATCCACCAGCGGCAACCTCGCCTCGCCAGTTCGATGGCACCGAGGCAGGCGATGGCGGTATGGCCCGAGAAGAAGAAGTCATTGGCCACCTGGTAGGTGACCAGCAGCGATGGAAAACCGGGATCGTGCCAGATCATCCCGGCAGGGGCCGGGAGTGGACTCAGCATCTGGCAGATCTGACGCAGCGAAAACAGCATCAGAAGGGCCAGGAATGGTCGCATGGTGCTGCCGAAGATGGAGGAAGCGATCAGGTAGATCGCCAGCAGATCGATGAAGATGGAACTGGTGATCAGCAATCCATCCGCCAGTGCCGGTTGGTCGCGCAGCATCTGATGGCCAGCCTCGGTCGCCAGGAACAGACCATCCCCTTCGGAAAGGATCTGTCCCGCCAGTGGCGAGCCCTCCGCCATCGGCCTGGAGCCGAGTAGGGACTGGGTGAAGAACCACAGTCCCAGGGCGCAGACGACCAGCACTACCCGTTTCCAGCGATCGGCACTCCACTTCATCCTGGCGTCCCATCCTTCGACAGTCCCAAAGCGGCCTTCAGGCTACTTTCGACCTGTTGCATCAACAGATCTTCTCCTCGAACTTTTTCTGCCGGCACCTCGATGGGGTCGCAGACGTGCAGGGTCACCCGCTGTGGGGGGTAAGGACGCGCGACATCGGTCAGATCCTCCTCGAAGCGCTCGACCGTCTCGAGCAAGCGTTCCACCGGGGAATCCTCGGAGAGGTATCCGCGCGGATAGAGCGACAACTGCTGCGCCAGAGAGAGGGCTGAAAACTGTTGCCAGCGCCGTTCCCTCTCGCTGTCCTCGATGTCACCCGAGACCATCCCCTTGAGGATCACCTGGCGCAAGTTCTTGCTTCTCTTGACCACGCCACCGCTCTGCGGCCCGTCGAGCCACTCCTCCTCCAGCGGGTGCAGCAAGTGATCGATCAGACGATCGACCCGGGCAAAGAGGTCGCCACTCTGGGTGGCTCCGAGGTGCTCGATCTCCTTCAGTCCGAGCAGTGCCACTCCGACACGGCGGATCCGCTGCAGCAGGTCCAACTGCTGCTGTGGCGCCCAGGAGAGGCGTTGTTCGATCTGCGAGAGGACCGGCTCCAGCGTCTCTTCGATGTTCCCCTCGAAATGATATCGAAACGCCAGCGGAAAGATGACCACCTTGCCGCCGTCGCCGGCCGCTCGCTTGCGCGCGGCACCGCGGGCGATGGTCGAGATTCCCTCCATCAACGGATTGAGGAGATCATTGGTGCGAGAAACCGCTCCTTCAGGAAAGATCACCAGGGGGCGTTCCGCTTTCTCGAGGATCTCCATCGCGCACTGCAGAGACGCGCGATCCATTCCCTCGCGGTAGATGCTGAAGGCTCCCATCATGCGGATGACGAATCTCTGTAACTTCCCTTCCATGAAGATGTGCCAGCTGGCCATGGCGTAGAAGAGAGACCGGGTCGCCTGGCACAGGGGATAGAGAGCCATCGGATCCGCCGGACGAGGATGATTGGGTGTGATCAGAATTCCGTGTCCGGCATCGATGGCCGCTCGTATTTTTTCGGCACCATGGACCTCGGAATCGACGATCCCGTAGCGCTGGCGCAGCAGTCGAGGAATCAACAGTTTCCCGAGCAATCTGGGCAACAGGCCACCTCGGTGGGGCGGCACGAACTGGTAGGGCTGATCGACAACGACTTCTTGCATGATCGAGTCCGATCCATGGCAGATCACATCGAGAACAGACAATTGGAACTGAAAAGGATATACATCGGGGAACTGCTGTGGGACAGCCCCGTCTCATCACCACTGCTGGGGCACCCGCAGGGTTGAATCTCCGATAAGTAGCAAGCATCGCACCCGTCCGATCGAGATCACGGCCATCGTGCCGAATTGAGCCGTATCCGAGGTCACCATGAGGGGGGTAGCGTTTTACCGCAACTGCGTCAGCATGGGGTCACTTCACTTCGAAAGAGACCTGGCAGCGACCGATCGATTCTGGAGGACTGATGGACTTCCCTGACATTGCGCCAGCGCTGGCTTCTTATTTTTACGATGCGTCGATTCCACACTGCGTGGTTGCGTTCATCGTGGTCATCGCAGTGATCCTGCAACTTCGCCACAAGAGGATCTGGGTGGCATCTACTCTCGCTGCGCTGATCGGAGGCGCGGCCACAGCACTGGCGGTCGAGGCGGGCAGTGGTGATATGATCGGATTGATTCTGCTGCCGATGTCGCTCTTCGGGGCCGTCGTCTCGGCGCTGGTCGCCGGTCTGCTGGCGGGTTTTTACGGCAATCGAAATCGATCCCCGAAGGGGGATCCATCGACATCTGTCGATCCTTGATCGTTTTGATTCTCACTAGAGGCAAAAATAGTCTGCAGCCCCGCCTCATCCAATGAACTCAGGATTTCTCTGGGACCTTTGTCTTCCAATAGAACTGGTACGACGGATCGACGAAGACGTCCTGCATATCCTCCGTGTTCCCACCGGTGGCGATTTCAATGCCTGTAAATACGCCGCGGTTCGGAGCGAATACAGCAGTCTGCCCTAATAGCGTATGTCCGACCTGTTATGGAGGTTCCAGTAGGTCCATGTGTCCCACAGTTTAGGATTCAAAGTGGCGTAGTCGTAGGCTTTCTTGCCTTCCTTGGACACGAGCAGGGCATCGGCTCCCTTGTCGAGAAGAAATTGAACGATGAGTTCCGGGTCGCAGGCCACTCGATTCTGGGCGATGTACCCGTCGGGAGGACAGAAGTTCGCGGCGAACATCAGTGCAGTCCAGCCGTCGTTGTTGGTGGCATCGATTTCAGCCCCCTTTTCGAGGAGGAACTGGGCAATCTCGGGACTCCAGGGGTTGCGAACTGCGAACATCAACGGGGTCGAGCCGTCGTTGTTCCTGGCATCGATCTTTGCGCCCTTTTCGAGAAGGAACTTGAACTTCTCGATGCTGTCGTCTTGAGCGGCGACCATGAGCGGGGTCGATCCGTCGTTATTCGTAGCATCGATCTTTGCACCGTTGTCGATGAGGAGTTGGATTTTTTTGCTGGAGGAGTAACGAGCCGCCACCATCAATGCGGTTGAGCCGTCGCTGTTCCTGGACTCGATGTTGGCGCCCTTGTCGATGAGCAATTGGACGGTTTCGAGCGGTGGATAGGCGTGTGCGGCCGCCATCAGCGGGGTATTGCCATCGTTGTCCCTGGCCTCGATCTGTGCACCGTTTTCGATGAGGAAATTGACGATATGGGGTGCGGGACCTCTCCATGCAGCTGCGGCGTGTATCAGCGGGGTATTGCCACCATTATCTCGGGTCTCGATGTCAGCACCCTTGTCGAGCAGAAACTGGATCTTGTCAGTGGAGTGGGTCCAGCCCATGGCTGTACTTAGCGGAGTCCAACCATTGCTGTTTCGGGCCTCGATATTGGCACCCAGGTCGAGAATGCGCTGCAGTTCTTCGGGGGTGGTACCAATCAAACTAGCAGCATCCAGAAGCTGGGTATCGGGCTGCTTGTCACTGGCCTCGATGCTCTCATCCTGGTGCGGGTCGCTGTCTACTACAGCAACGTCAGCAACTGCAACCGCAGCAACAGCAACGTCAGCAACATCCACTACCGCATCGTCAACGCTGAGTTCGGTCATCTCTTGACCTGTGTAGAATTGAAAGAAAAGACCCATCAGAATCGCCAGCGTGAACCCCACAACCAAACCGCTCGGATTTGGCCGGGCCAGGATCGTGTTTTGAAGCATTACCCCAAGTTACCCCTCGTACATCGCGACGAAGGGTCATGTTACTGAATTTTGAGGTGATCATCGAAGGGGAAATCTGCCCCGGACAGGCTCCAACGAAGAAGCCCCACCCGGTCTAGACCAGGTGGGGCATCGGTTCAAATTGGTGGAGCTGAGGGGGCTCGAACCCCTGACCTCCTGACTGCCAGTCAGGCGCTCTCCCAGCTGAGCTACAGCCCCAATATCGATTCTGGTAAAGTCTACCCCGGTACGATCGCTGAGATCTCCAGCAGGCAAAAGCATAGCCCGACCGATTCTCGGGTCAAGGGAACCGATTGTCGAGACGAGTCCGAGGGCCTAGGATCAGCGCTTCCAGAGGATCTGCAAGGGTCACGAGATAAGGCCCGGAAAAGGCCCTGAAAAGGCCCCCTAGGATCGAGGATTCGTTTGGCCGTCGATCTGCATCAACTGGAACAGCGCTGGAGGGAGATCTGGCAACAGAATCCTCCCCGATCGCCGGTTCATAGCACCCCCGCAGCGAGTGCACCGGTCGCCGATCCACTTCCCGCTCCTGTCGCTGATCCACTGGCCGAGTCCGCTCCCGCAGATGAGGAGCCAGCCGCCACTGCTGAGGAATCATCGGGTGATGAGACATCGGGTGAGGAGACATCGGGTGATGAGAAACGGCCAGATGAGGGATCCTTCGCTGCGGACTTGAACGGTGCGGACTCGACTGGTGAAACGTCCACTGTTGAAGAACCCGTCATCGAAGAGTCTGCCATCGAAGAAACCAGTGGCGAACAGTCGACCGCTGAGAAGACGAGGGATGGTGCCCAGAGCGCGGACGACTGCCAAAGTGGCGAATCTTCGCCGGACCTGGCGACGACAGCGTCGACAGATGACTTCCGCCCCTTCTACTGTCTCGACATGTTTCCCTATCCTTCCCTCGATGGTTTCAGCGTCAATCAACTGCGGGGGATCGCCATCAATGATGTGGTGGCGCGCTATCAGAAGGCGCGCGGCCGAGATGTTTTCCGTCCGATCGGCTGGGATTCCTTTGGCCTGTCCATCGAAGAGGAAGCCAAAACCTCCGGTCTTCCACCGAAGCAGGTGGTCGATCGAGGGATCGAGAAGATGCGGGATCAACTGAACTACTTCGGTGCGATGGTGCATTGGGATCATGAACTGAACAGTTCCGATCCCGACTGTTATCGCTGGTCGCAGTGGATCTTTCTCAAACTGCACGAGAAGGGGCTGGTGCGTTACGAGAATGGCTGGAAGGTGGCGATCACCGATTATGCGGAGCCGCTTCATTCGGGCCTCAAGCAGTTGAAGTGGCCCGCTCGCACCAAACTACTCCAGCGCAACTGGATCGGCCGCAGGGAGGGCACCCGTCTGACCCTCAAGGCCAGTGCAGAACTCCACGATGGCTGGGAAGAGATCGATGTCTTCTCCTGGAGAATCGATGCCCTGGCCGATGCGACCTTTGTCGTACTCAGTCCAGAGCACCCGCTGCTGGAAGGAATCGTCGATGCGATTCAGCGCGATGATGTTGTCGAGTACATCGAGAAGTGTCGGCAACTCTCTGAACGAGATCGGGTGACATCCAGGGGAGCTCCCGATGGCGTGCCAACCGGAGCCTACTGCCTCAACCCCGTGACCCTCGAGAAGATGCCGATCTGGGTCAGTAGTTACGTGCTCCCCGAGATTCGTTTCGGTGCGATTCTCGGCATCCCCTCGGTCCATCCCGCTCATCTCGAGTTTGCCAACAACTTTGGTCTGCCCCGTACTCGCGGAAGTCAGCAGAGCGGGCGAAGGCGGAGGCGGTCGGGAAGACGCAGGGGGGGTGACGGGGGAGATTCCGCTCGCTCGATCCAGAGTTCACTGGAATCACGCGACCTGGTCGAATCGCATGTCGACTGGAAATTGCACGACTGGGCCTTCGAGCGTCAAAGAATCTGGGGCGAACCGATTCCCATCATCGAGTGCGATGAGTGTGGCAAGGTCCCGGTCCCGGAGGATCAATTGCCGGTGTTGCTGCCAGAGATCGCCCAGGTCGAAAACTCCTCTGAGGGGAGCAGTCCGCTGGCAGCGTACCCGCAGTGGGTCGCCACGACTTGTCCCGGTTGTGGTGCCGCGGCTCGCCGCTGTACCGATACGATGCCGGACTGGATCGCGTCCTGTTGGACCCATCTTCGATCCCTCGATCCGACGCTGGTCGGTCAAATCGCCTCACCCGAGCTGGTTCAGCAGTGGGCTCCGGTGAATCTGTGTGTCGGCGGAATCGAGCACGCCGAGTTGCACCTGCTCTACGTTCGATTCATCAGTCATTTCCTCAAGGATCTGGGAATCACTCGTCGTGAAGAGCCATTTCGGCGTCTCTTCAGTCAGGGGCGAATTCGATCGGCGGATGTTTCGGAAAGTGTCGATCCCGCCACAGCCCATCGTGGGCCACGAGTGCTGGCCGCAGATTATCTGGAACGCTACGGCGCCGATGCGATGAGGCTTCATCTGTTGTTCCTCGGTCCCGCGCAAGATCATGCGGAGTGGAACGAGGAAGGACTGCGCGGTTGTGCGCGTTTCCTCCAACGGACCCATGAGGCGATCCTCGCCAGGGTCGGAGAAGGTCGATTCGTCAGCCGCGATGTACTGGTGGCAAAACATCGACTGATTCGGAGAGTGAGCCGGGCGATCCGTACCTTCCGCCTCAACAAGGCGGTCAGTGCCTTCATGGAATTCGTCAAGTTGCTGCGCAGCGACAAGATCAGCATGGAAGAGGTCGATCGGCAGACCCTCAAGACCTTCGTGGTACTGCTGGCTCCCTTCGCTCCGCACATGGCTCATGAGTTGTGGGAGGGGCTGGGAGAAACGGATCGTCTGGATGAAGAATCCTGGCCCGAGCACAGCGAGGAGCTGCTCCAGCCTTCTCAGGTCTCACTGGCGGTTCAGGTCAACGAGAAGATCGTCGATCGAATCACCGTCGATCTCGCTGCTCCCAAGAATCTCGTCATCGATCAGGCGCTGAAACTGGAGTCGGTGGTGGAAAAAACCGGCGGACGCCCTGCGGACCGGGTGGTGCACGTGGCCGATCGCCTGTTGAAACTGATCTACACCTCCGATCCCGGCGAGGGCTCGGCGGAACCGGAAACGGTCCCCTCGACCCCGTAGTCGACAGCCACGGCAGCACCCCATTGAGAGCCGATACAGCACTGGTGGTCTCTGTCCCTTTGCCCGACCTTCCCATCCCATCGTATTCTCATCTGTCGGCCAGCCTGTCCGGTAGGCCACGCAGGGACGAGAAGGTCTCGTGCTGGAACGGGGTAAAGTTGCAGTTACACACTCAATTACGCGGCATTTTGATCATCTGTGTTGCGACTTCCTTCTTCTGGGGGTTATCGGCCGATAGAAACGGTTCGATCGATCCGGTCGAAGCGATGGGGCATGACGTCTTCCTCGACGCCTCCTTCACCGCAGAGGAGACAACTGAGAAGTTCTCCCCGACAGTTTCACTCGAGACCGCCGTCTCCGATCCGCTGGATGTGGTGAAATTCGATCGCTGGAGTGTCATCGGCGAGGGAGCCAGCGGTGTTCCTTACACCAGCGCAATATTGGCGGAGGAGCGGGGCAGAATCCTCGAGGAGATGAACCATTCCAGCGCAGGATTGAAGCGCTGGGTCGGCACTGAAATCGATCGAACCCGTCAGACCATCGAGGACCTGGATTCACGGATCGAGGCGCGTATCGAATCGATGATTCCAGCCCTGGCCACGGTTCCAGCCCCGGTCCCTGTGGCCGCCTCGAGCCAGCAGCACAAGGTCGATCGGATGATCTATCCGATCGTCCAGTTGAAGGGAAATGGCACCGTCGGTAGCGGTGTCGTGGTCAGCAGTGAACTGGTCGATGAAAATCTATGGGCGACCTGGATCGTCACCGCCTACCATGTCGTCGAAGAGGTCCGAGACTTCGCTCTCGATGATGTCGTGGTCGATGAAATTCGCTTCTTCGATCCGGAAATCGGTCGTCTCGGCAGTGAGGTGTTTCGTGGGGTGGAGATCGCTTCCCTCAAGGACTCCGATCTTTCCCTGGTGAGAGTCGATCGAACCTCTCCCTGGCCCTTCGTCGCAGATTCCGCCAGCGAGCCGGTGTGCTTGAAGTTGTCGGTCTTTGACACCGTCTATGCCGTCGGTTGTCCCCTCGGAAACCAACCGCTCCCCACCTTTGGTGAGATCTCCTCCCAGTACAAACCGGTCGGCGATGAGATCTTCTGGATGGTCAGCGCTCCGACTTTCTTCGGAAATTCGGGGGGCGGGATCTTCCTCTCGGGAAGTGGCCAACTGGTCGGGATCAGTAGCATGATCTACACCTACGGCAAACGCTCTCCTATGGTGGTTCCCCACATGGGGCTGTTCGTGCCGCTACAGACGGTCCGTTCGTGGCTTCGTCGGGAAGGATTCGCTCATCTGATGGATCCGACTCCGACGGTGACGCCGGTTCCCGCTTCCAGTGGCTCCGAAAAGGCCCTGAATGGGGTATCCGGGTCGTTTTGACCCGAGCGTCGATCGAGAGTATCCTGAACGGCTCGATTCCGAATACCGTGGATTACGGGATACTCTGAATCGAACACTCCCTGTTGGCCTCAATGCGGCCACTGCAGGATAGAAAAAGGACTCGAGGTCGAGCAGTACTACTGTCCGACAGCCTGGAAGGACCACTGTTGATGAAGCGTGGAATTCTCGCCGGAAAATACCTGACCGGTCTCATGTTATTGCTGGGCTTGCTACTGGTCACTGCGTTGACCTTCACTGATCCCGCTCAGGCATGGACTTCAATTCAAGATCCGCCCCCAGCCGAGGAAACGTCTCAAGAGGCGAAGGAATCGAAGCCGATCGCAGATGAAGACGACATTCTCGGCGGAGATGGAGGCATTCCTGCCAGCGAACCCGCAGCTCTCGAGGTGATCCAGAAATACCTCGATGCGGTCGGCGGGCGCGAGACGTTGCTCTCGATCAGTGATCGGGTCGAGATCTTCAAGAACAAGAAGATCGATCCGACCAACGAGACCGTCATGAAGATGGCGCGGTTCCTCAAGCGCACCGGAGATGGTGTCCTGATGATCCGCGAAGAGTGGCAGCTTCCCGGTCTCGGTCTGACCAAGAACAATGAGCCCCTCACCTTTGTCCAGGTGTACGACGGTGAGAAGGCGTGGGTCAAGGCGATGGGTGCGGTCTCGCCGTTGGCCGGCAAGACCCTCATCGTGTTCGTTTGGGACAAGCATATCGATGATTTCTTCATCTCCTTCGCCGAGAACGGTTACATCGCTAGCCTCAAGGATGACGGAGAGATTCTCGGCACGCCGTGTAAGGTCGTCGAGTTGAAGGCATTCGCCGGTAACCAGGTGCTGAACTATGCTTTCTCCATCGATGACGGATTGCTTCTGAGCAAGACATGGAGCGAGGGGCAAGCTCCTGCGGTGGTCAAGAAGGAGGTATTCTACAGTGAATACACCCGAATCCGATTCAGCGACGATCGCAATCGCTGGGTCAAGGTTCCGACCACCAAGAAGATCTTCGAGGACGGAGAACTGAGCCTCGAACAGAATTACGACGAGATCGCACTCAATGCTGGGGTTTCCTCGACCAAGTTTGGCCGTCCAGAGGGGCGCTCCTTCGATGAGGTGCGCCGTGAGCGAGAAGCGGAGCGTGCCGCCAAGGAACTGGAGGGAGCCAAGGAAGCCACCCCCAAGGATGGCGACAAGAAACCGATCTGGGAGAAGCCCAAGCCGAAACCGAAAAAGCCCGTGTGGGAGAAGCCCAAGCCAAAACCAGCGCCAAAACCAGCGCCAAAACCGGCACCGGTTCCGACTCCCGTACCCGCTCCCGATCCTGTTGAGGATGGGCGCTAGTCACTACGGATGAAATCGTGCTACAGAGGTGAGATCCTGCGAGTCGGGGTCTCACCTCTTTTTGGATGCACCCGGTTCGTGGTCATCCGTGGCGGCGGGTTTCTTGAGATTGTTCAGGACTAACTGACCGCACGCTCCATCGATGTCGAGCCCTCGGCTGCGCCGTGCGGTGACAGAACCCTCGTATTGCTTCTGTACCAGTGAAAGAAACTGACCCACCTCGGCCGCTCCTGCGGCGGTATAAAGCGCACCCTCGTAAGGGTGAAACGGTAACAGGTTGATGTGTGCGCCGCACTTTCCGGCGAACCGGGCCAGCGCTTTCGCCTGTTCCGGACCATCATTGATGCCAGGAAGAACCACGTATTCGATGCTGATTCTTCGAGAGTCATCACGAATCTTCACCAGCACTTCGGACAGGTCCTCGATGGAGTGGTGTTGATTGATCGGAACGATGCTGTTGCGAGTCTCCGTGATTGCGCTGTGAAGGCTGACGGCGAGTCTTACCTGTGGATGATCGTGGACCAGTTGTTCGATCTTGGGAACGATTCCGACGGTCGAAACGGTGATCCTGCGGGGACTGAACTGAAAACCCTGTGCAGATGAAAACCAATCGATCGCTCTGGAGACCGCAGGATAGTTGTGGAGCGGTTCGCCCATCCCCATGAAGACCACCTGGGTGACACCACAAAGTCCTTGAGCCACGGTGGTGGCGTGCACTGCCAGCCACTGGGCGACAATCTCTCTCGGATGCAGGTTGCGGGTCAGTTTCATCGTTCCGGTGGCACAGAAGGTACAACCGGCAGCACAACCGACCTGGCTGGAGACGCAGAGGGTTCCTCGATCGTCGGTAGGGATCCAGACCGACTCGATGGAGAGACCATCTGTCAGCATGAAACGGAACTTGATGGTCCCATCGGTGGATTTGACCTGATCGGCGACGACCAGCGGAGAACTGAGGATTCCTTCGGCGAGTTGTTGGCGCAGTTCTGCCGGTAGCGAGGTCATCTCCAATGGATCGTAGATGCGCTGATCCATCAGATGCTGACGGACTTGCTTGGCGCGGAATTTTGGTTGCTGCTGTTCCTGGCACCACTGTTCGAGGCGCGAATCCAGCTGGTCGGGAGGATGGTCGAAGGGGTGATCTGCCAGTGGTTCCGGGGGTTTCATCGTGAGTCCTGGACCCTTTCGCCACGGGAATCGAGCCACAGATTCCACGGCCCACTCTTCCTCAGGTCTGGACCCCGTCCCTGGTAGAGGACCGTTCCATCGGGGTCGCGAGTGACTCGAGCATCCGCCAGGGTCCACACGATGGTTCCATCCGCTTTCTGTTCTTCAACTACCGGATTTTCACCATCGCCAATCCAGGTCAGTTGCAAGGAACCCTGCCGGCGGAAAAAGGGGCGCTGTCGATCCGCCACCCGGTAGATCCAGATGACACTCTCTTCAGGCCAGTTGTAGAAGGTCTCTCCGACCTTGAATCGAGTGCGGACCAGGGTGACCTGTCGATTACCGATGCGGAGGATGTCTCGTGGTCCATCATGAAGAAACTGCGGCTTCAGGTTCTCCTGCCCGGGGATCAATTCGAATCGGAAGCGGATTCCACTCCAGAAAAGGGTCGGGCTCCAGAGTGTTTGTTCCTGGTGTGAGACGGTTGTATCGATTCCCATTGCTCCTCGACGAGAACTCGCAGTTCCTTCACAGCCGCTGGTGATCAACGATGGCAAAGCCAAGAGCAGCGCCAGCGACCACGCTCCGTGGAGTCCGCGGAATCGGAGGTTGGAACAGGGGATCAAGGGGTGTTCCGTCGTTGGATGTCGAGAGAGAGCAACTTCAAGCGATGAGTCTCTCGATGCATCTGTCTCAATTCATATCGCAATTGCTGAAGTGGCGATTTGCTGCTTCCTGTGGCATCCAAGTACTGACGGTCATCGATCAGGCCAGAGGCGCAGAGGAGCACTGCATCGATCCTTTGCAACTGTTCCAACTCGGTCGCTGGGGGGTGGAGGATCGATTCCTCGCGGAACCGATTGCGTAATGCTCTCAAGGCGATTCGTCCCTGATGGTCCAGAGGTTGACGTTCGAAGTCGCGAAATAACTGATCGATAGGGGAGGTGTGATGGGCACCGAAACCTACCGAGAGCAAGGTCGGGATCAAGGTCGACATCAGTGCAATGACAAATAGGCAAGGAGCCACCCGGGAAGCACGAACCATGAAGGAGATCCTTTCACGGACAGTCAGGGCGGCGGCAACGCCCGTTGAGAGGATACACTAAGTGTGCTCCGGAGGCACGAGATCTTGCGATTCTGTGCCTCCGGAGGTTACAAAAAGAGGGGTTACATCATCGTGGCGGCGCGCGGTGGTTCGATCATCTGGGCCGCCTCTGCAGCGATCGGGGCCGTTTTCGTGGGTGCCCAGTGTTGAACCGCATCGGGGACCAGTGAGGTGATCTTGCAAGGTACTTCAGGGCCACGATAGGAGTCCTCCAGCAGCTGGAGGGCGCGTTCAATCGACTGCAGCGCCTGGTCTCGCTTCAACTCTTCGCGACGGAATACTTGCCGGCAGTCGTCGGAAATCCACGCCTCATTCCAGTGGATTCGTGCTCCGCTTCGTTCACATCGAACTCTCGGCACCGATTCACCATCGAGCAGTGCTCGAATCATCGGGTGGATCGAGAGGGGAGTGGAGTGTCCGGCGTGGCAATCGCTGCAGAACCAGTGCGAGGAATTCATATCGTCATGCATTCTCCGCCTGGCGCTCTGACGACAACCACGACAGTTCTGTAGATCGTGTTGCAGATTGAAGTGAACCCACTGTTTGGTGGTCTGGAATGAACTACTTTTGTATTCACGATCGGTGGTCTCTTGCATTCGATTCTCCGTACTGGTTTCGTTCTTGCGGTCCGTCGCTCGTTGGCGCACTGGGGAGGTTGCAACGACAGTGCCAATCATTTCAGAAGTTACCTAAACCTTTGTTTTATATAGGCTTCGGGATTTACTAGATGGATCGCAGTGGCTCGATTGAGTCAGAATAGTGCGGTGAAATGAACGGATGAACAGTTGCCCCGATTCCGGGCACTGTGCCCAACCCCGAGGTGGAAGCCGCAATCTCCCGAGTCATCTTGCCGGGGAGGAGGACCGATGGAGCGGCTAGATTCACTTCCACCCGAGAGCAGGGGAGAAAGTAGTGCTGGATCTTCCTCGACGCTGGAAGATCCTCGGCCATGGATTCCCAGCTGCCACCAGTGGCCCGAGCCGTTGCGCTGGATCGATCGACCGCCACAGAAACTGTGGATCTGCGGCAACAAACCGGTGGGCCCACCGATCATCGCCATCGTCGGCAGTCGAAAAGCGAGTGTCGCGGGACTTCGATGGGCCTTCCAGATCGCCGCTGAACTGTCGAGGAGCGGTTTCAGGATCGTCAGTGGTCTGGCACTCGGTATCGATGCGGCGGCTCTCGAGGGAGCAGTGCTCGGATGTGAGGAGTTCAAGCGTTCGGCGACGCCAACAGTGACGAAATCGCTGGCTGCACCGTTCGAGGCTGTACCGTTCGCTCCTCCAATCGCTCTGCTGGGGAATGGGTTACCGATGATCTATCCCGCCAAAAACCGGCCGCTCGCTCGAAGAATAGTGCAGTGTGGGGGGGCCCTGATCAGTGAATATCCTCCCGGTACTGCTCCCCGGCCCCATCATTTCCCGCACAGGAATCGGCTGATCAGTGGCTGTAGCGTCGCAGTGGTGGTGGTCGAGGCGACTCTGCGATCGGGTTCGATGGGCACAGCTCGCCATGCGCTCGACCAGGGGTGTGAGGTGTGTGCAGTACCCGGTCCAGTAGAATCCGCCAGTCATCAGGGGTGCCATCTGCTGATCCGCGACGGGGCCCACCTGGTGACCTGTGCCCGCGACATCATCGAGGCGTGCGCTGGCCTCGGAGTGGCCGGCTGTCGTGCCGGAATCGAGGGCACCGCTCGCAAGGGCCTGTCGGCGGACCAGCGTCGACTGGAGCGGGAGCGGAAGCGCCACGGCGATGATCTGTGCCGTCTACATGAGGTGACTGGTTGGAGTCCGATCCGCTTGTTGCGGGCCTGGTCCGGGGGATCGTTCGATCGATCCGAGACTGGATCCCGATCGGATCAGGGGCAGATGTCTGTGGCGCACTCGAGGAGATCGGGCGTCGGGTCCTCGGCGCAGATCGGATAGGTGGGTTGCGGCAGCGGTAGTGCTCCGGAGAAGAGAAATGACAGTACCCGCACCGGGTCGGCAATATCGAGCAGCGCATCATCATTGGCATCACAACTGGAGTCACAGGGGATGGAGCCGACCGAGTTGAAGAGGAATCCGAGGGTGAAGATCGGATCACCGATGTCGATCAGCCCGTCGCCGTTGCAATCGCCACGGCTGAAGGCTGGGCTGTCATTGAAGATGATTTCGGGCGCAGCAGCGAAGGCCGGAGAGTACCCCTGCCCTCCGGCAGAGGAGACCAGGTTGGTCACCCCAGGACTTCCGAGGTCGTCGGCAAAGGTCAAGACGTCACCGCTCGGCAGAGTCGCAGGGTCGATGCCCAGATTGGTGTACATGGTGGTCAGTACCGTAGTGACCTGGGGAAACTGCAACGTATCGATGAGCAGGAAGTCAAAAACCACCGCTGCGGTCCAGCCGTCGGGGAACAGGCTGATCTCGAAGAACTCCGGTCCGGCACCGCCATCGAGATCGGTCAATATCGTCGATCCGGTCACCTGGTTGGGAGTGAGCAGGACCGGATCATTGCGAACGCCGACGGCGAACGCTCCACAATCGATGGCCGCTCCTGAAACCTGGTGAATTTGAAACTCTGCCTCGCCCTGGCTACCGATCACCAGCGCAGGGATCTGGAAGAGGAAGGGCGGTGTGGACGAAGCGACCGGTACGATCAGATCGCTCGACTCCATCAGATGACCGAAGTGAGGTGCCTGAGCATCGGCAAGAGGTTGCCCCAGACCATCGGTGCTCCAGCCCTTGGCATCGACCATGGCGCGCGGTGCACGTCGGTAAATCAAACGAGCTGCGAGATTCACTTCGCCATCGATGCCACTGATGTCAAAGGTGACACTGGTGTTGTCGGTGGCCAGAGCGGCGATGCGAGTGTCGAGGAGGATCGAGGTCGCTTCGGTGAAGAGCACCCCCGTATTCCCTGAGATGTCCTGATTGACCTTGGCAAACAACTTGCCGGGAAGAGCTGCGAAGTGACCGGTGGCGGGATCTCCGACCCCTCCAAGGGGATCGATGGTGTCGCCAGCGGTCTGGGATAACGATTGATTTCCAGGTCCGGTCGCTTCGATCTTGAGAATCATGTTCCGCAGGGTGACTCCGGTCGGAACCGAGTGACCTGCCTGATCATTGACGATCTGTACATCGACCACCAGGGAGTCTCCCACCTGTTCCGCTGCCAGAGTCATCGTCACAGAATTCTCGAGGAACTCGGCAGAGGTCCCCCGGATGTCGTGGGTATGAACGGTGCTGGGATCTCTCAGCAGTGGCGGGAACATCGCAGCGCACGCCTCGACCGGTACATCGGAAAAGGGCGGCATGTGGCAATCGACGCAACTCTGAAACAGCGGATCCTGGGGATCACCGTAAGGTGAGTTCTTCCACTCCGAATAGGTCTCCTGGGCGGCAACACTGCTGCTCTCGTTGAAGTCATTGTCGTGGTCCGGGTCGTTGCTGTACTGGTGGCATACGGCGCACGCCTCGGCAGCCAGTTGTGGCTGATAACTGCCTCGCATCTGGTTCACCAGATTGAAATCGACATCTCCGAGCATTCCGTACATCACCTGCTCGATCAGGCCACTGGTATCGGGGCGGGTGACGGTCACTGCACCGGGGACGAAGCCGGTCGCATTGATCTGGCTCTCATTCACATCTGCGATCTTGTGACACGTCTCACAGGAGACGCCTCGCCGCTGCGGATCGGTGAGGGGGCCTGACAGCGGATCGAGTGGTTGCAGCGGATTGGCGATCCATCCTTCCGGCTGGTGGCAAGAGGCGCAGTGTCCCGAGGGATCGGCAGAGGCGTGAGCGGAATCACGGGAGTAGACAAATCCGCCGCTGCCGCCGGCAGATCCGCTGCCGTCGAACAGGTCGTAGACCCAGCTGTTGAGACCGGTCATCGCCATCCGGGAAGGTTCCCACTGGGTGAACTGTTCTGGATGACATACCGAGCACTGGTCAGGAATGACGAAGGAGTAAGTGGGATCGTCAGAGACCGGTACCGGATCCAGTTCGATCTGCACCGAGTTGGCCGGGGTACTGACGATGATGCTCGAGTTGTAGTAACCCTTGCTGGCACCGGCGATCACCAGCAAGGTGCCGTTGATGCCATCGAGGTTGAAGGTTCCATCGGCAGCGGCGACGGTACGTTGCAAGGTCGCTTGCCAGGTCACCAATGCTCCGGGGATCGGGTTCTGAGTACTCGCATCGATGACAATTCCGGAGACCTGTCCCTCGAGGCGTGGCATCGGCAACAGCAACTGTAGCGCGAGGAACAGGCTCGTGAGCAGCAGCCTCGATGGGAGGGCTGAGGGATAGCGTCGGGCACTGGGGGTCTCAACGGGCCACTGGAGCATCGAAAATACCTTACCTGATCGCTGTGAGAGGGCTTTGAAGGCGGTTTACCCCATTTTATCGGTGTTCCGCAAAGAATCCAGATCATCGCTCGATTCGTTTTCCTTGGCCCCTGGGAGGGGGGCAGGCTGACGAATTGAGCAGATCGTCGTAGAATTAGACGGGAGGAGCGCTTTCTCCCCTGAATCAGGAGTCATGTGGCCAGCCAGAAACGTTCCTCGGCGAATCGACCGATCTCGGGTCGTTTCATTCCTCGATCCCTGCTGGGGCGAGGGGGAATGGGAGAGGTCTGGCTCTGTCACGACCCGATCGATGACGACCTGGTGGCGATCAAGCGGGTCGATTCCGAGGAAGCGGAGGGGCCTGTTGGACAGCGCCATCTACGGGAATATCAACATCTGACCCGGCTCCGACATCCTTCGATCCTGGCGGTCCATGAATACGGGATCGATGCCCAGGATGGAGCGCGCTGGTTCAGCAGTGAAGTGCTTTCCGGTCCCGTCTCTACCGATCTGGCCGGCAGCTGCTGGTTTCCCGACTGGTTGGCGTTGGCACGTCCGATCCTTCAGGCTCTGGCCTTCATGCATCGAAATGGTTGGGTTCACGGAGATCTCAAGTCTGACAATGTTCGGCTGCGGAAAGAAGCGTGTGAGGGCCAGCCACTGGAGCCGGTGCTGCTCGACTTCGGACTCTGCCAGCGTGAAGGACATCCTTCCGAGGAAAAGATCCTCGGTACTCCTCATGCGATGCCACCGGAGCAGTGGCTCGGGGAAAGACCCGATGCACGTGGAGACATCTATTCGATGGGTGTACTGCTCTATCAGTGGTGGTGTGGAAAATTGCCATTTCAGGAGTTCGATCGATCCAGCCTGGGTCGAGCTCACCTGCAGGAAGATCCGACTCCCATCGATGACCTTCGTCCGGGACTACCCGAGGCTGCACGGCGACTGATCGAGAAGATGATGGAGAAACGACCCGACGATCGACCTCCGGATGCGGGGGAAGTGCTGGCGTTGCTGGAACGCTCTTTTCCTGCGGAAGAGGGAGGGTGTGAGGCGGAATCGATCGAATCTTTGGTCGCCCAGGTGAGCTATCCTGGAATCGGCTCCGAATTACCCGATCTGCTGCGGGAGGCACTGCTCCAGCGCAGAGAACGGGGGGGGACCGTGCTGCACCTCCACCGCCGAGAGGGTGATCGTCGTAAGATCGCACGACGAGTTCGAACCGACCTGATGATCGCAGGAATGCCGGTGATCGATCTGGACCTCACGGCAACTCACCATCGACTCCAACTGTCACGATCGATTCCGAGCGGGTGTCCGATGATGGTGGTCAAGGTCGATGACCCCGGTGCGGGGAATCCAGAGTTAGAAGAAGCGATGCAGTGGAGCGAGCACAGCGGTTGCAAATTGCTCTGGTGGATCGAGAGTCCCTCGATGCCGGGGGGCTATGTCGGTTCTTCGCTGGCGAACAGCCAACCGATCATCGTCCGGACCGATCACGTCTGCGCCATCGGGCTGGACCACTGGCTCGAAGCGGCGCTTCCTGGCGGTACTGTCGAACCCAGACTTCATCGAAGGTTGATCCAGTGGGGTGCAGGGAGCCCTTCGATCTGGGAGCGGATCCTCATCGGCAGGATTCGAAGCGGAGAGCTGAAGCATGATGGTCTTCGCTGGATCTGGAACAAATCTGCAACTCATCCCGAGGATCGTTGGAGAGATCGTGTCGTCGGTGAGTGTCAGAGACTTCCAAAAGATGACCGTGCCTTGCTTGAAGCTCTGGCAGTACTGGGCGCTCCAGCCTCCGGTCACGCAGTCGCAAAGGTGGCATCAATTCCTCTCGGATCGATGCCGTCGATCGCTGCTGGACTGGTTCAACATCAGTGGATACGTATCGACGATGATCTTCACTGGCGTGAACCGTTCCAGGCGGAGGGGGTGTTGGTCGGGCTCGATCCCGCACGGAGGAGAGAACTGCACGAACGTGCCGCAAGCCTCGAAGGACTCGATCCTCTGGCAGTGGCTCACCATCGATTGAGTGCCGGGCAGGCCGAATTGGCGGCTCGCTGCCTCGAACCCTGGCTCGAGGATGAGGCGCGCGTCTCTGGCGATGCGGAACGTCTATCAGAACTGCTGGGACCGCTGGTCGACCTGCTCCGTGCCCCGATGGCACCGCGCTGGGCGGAGTTGCTCGGGATGGTCGAGGATCATCTGGGGAACTCAGCGCAGCGCGATCGAGCATGGAGGATTTCGGCTCGAAACCAGCAGCCCGGCAGCGTGGCCTCGTTGCGCCTGGCACGACGCAGGGCTGACACCAGCCGTCGAGATGGGGATCCACGCACAGCTCTTGCGTTGCTGGAAGAGGTGGTGATTCCGACTCAGGATGATCTGGAGACCCGGCGCGAGAAGGCCAGAGTGGCCATCGAACGGTCTCGAATCCTCCGAACGCTGGCGAGGCGTGGAGTCGGCACCGTTCCCCAGTTCGAACTGGACGACTCGGAGTGCCCCGATGAGTTGGTCAACGATGTTCGGCTGGAGCGCTGCCGTAGTGCACTGTCCAGGGGAGCTCGACTGCAAGCGTTGGATCTCTCCGATCAGATTCTTGCAGATGCGATGACGACCGGCCATTTGCGCCAAATTGCTGAGGCGCAGTGCCTGCGAGCGAGAGCGAAGGAGGATCTGCGGTCTCTGCGGATCTGGAGCCGTTGGCATCATCATCTTTGTCGTCAAGAGCATCGAAAAGAAGCGGCGTTGGCAGCTGCAATCGTCGCTGCGGAGTCTTCTCTACGTCTCGGAGAAGAGGCATTGGTACTGGAGGAGGTCGCACCATTGGTGGACGAGGCGAGGCAGCACTGTCGAGGTCAATTACCCCGGTCATTGTTGCTATTGGCTCGCTGCGAGGCAGGTGCTGGCTGGATCAAGGGAGCTTCCCGCTGTCTCGAGGAGGCACTGGTGCTCGACGGACCGGCGGGCATCGTCGCTTGGGAAGGCAACCTTTTGGTCGCCGCATCGGAACTGGCGGCAGGTCGACCGCTGACGGCGCGGCAGATCCTGCAGGCGACGCCGCCCCATCGAGCGCCCCATGAGCGAGAGACGATTGACGTGCATACTCGCCACATCATCCTCGAAAGTCGTTGTGCTTTTTCCAGTGGTCTCCTCTCGCAAGCGATGAGCTTGCTCGATCGTGGACTGACGACATTGCGAGTGCGGGGAACCGATCGAGACCTTGGATCTTTGCGTAGAGAACGAGTCGAAATGCTCGATCGAGTGGGGCAGAACGCACTGGCTCAGAACGAACGGCGAAAGATCGCTGCCGGATCAATCCCCGAGCCAGGCTCGGATCCGGAGCCGTTTGGAATGCGCAGGGCACGCAATGCGCTCGATCGAAGACGGGTGTTGCTGCGAAGGCATCAACAGGAAGAGGCTCATCATTGGCTTGAAATCGCAGCCCTCGATGCGCTTCGATTGCGTGCACAACCCATCTCGACCTGGTTGTCGCTGGAGAGAAGCGCTCACGCATCCCTCGAGGAAAAGGAGCGGGTCGCTCGCAATGCCTGGCGACGGGTGGTTCGACTGGAAACTCGCCATGGTCATGCTTCGGTCCTCTTCTGGTGGGCCCAGGTACGGGAGCAAGCCGGGGATCTGGACGCTGGGCATAAGTTGCGGCGAGCGGCCATCGCCGAGATCGAGCGATGGCTCGAAAACGCTCCCAAGGGCATCCGCTGGAGCGAGATGGCTTCGCTTCTTGGCGTGTCAGAGTTGGCCAGTGGATCTCTTTCCGGGAATGGTGGCCGAAACTCTGCATTGGCGTAGAATCAAAGCGGATCAGATCTCGCGTGGAGAAAGGGAACTGAAATGCTGAGAAGCCATACCTGTGGAGAACTTCGTGCCGAACATGTCGGCGAGGAAGTCACTCTGGTCGGCTGGATCGATACCATTCGGGATCACGGTGGGTTGCGATTCATCGATTTGCGCGATCGTTATGGTCGCACTCAGGTGACTCTTTCACCAGAAACCGTCGACGGATCAGAACTCACTTCGTTACGTTCCGAGCAGGTGCTGCAGGTGACAGGGCGGATTCAAGCTCGTCCCGATGGAATGAAGAATCCTCGCCTCCTGACCGGTGAGATCGAAGTGATCGCCACGGTTTCGACGTTGGTGGGAGATTGCCCCGCACTGCCCTTCGATTTTGCAGGGGGTGATCTGGTCAACGATGAACTGCGATTCCAGTATCGTTTTCTCGATATGAGAAGACCAGAGGTGCAACGTCGCTTTCAGTTGCGATCCGATCTGCAACATCAGTTACGAAATCATCTTCACGAAAAGGGATTCATCGACCTCGAGACGCCGATGCTGACCAAGAGCACCCCAGAGGGAGCTCGTGATTTCCTGGTGCCCAGCCGATTGAATCCTGGTGAGTTGTACGCTCTTCCCCAGTCCCCTCAGATCTTCAAGCAACTCTTCATGGTCGCTGGATTCGATCGATACATGCAGATCGTTCGTTGCTTCCGTGATGAGGACCTGCGAGCCGATCGCCAGCCTGAATTCACTCAACTCGATCTCGAGATGGCCTGTGTCGAGGAAGACGATGTCATCGAGGTGCTCGAGGGCCTGATGGCGCACGTCGTGAAAGCTCTGACCGGACGAGAGGTGGAAACTCCCTTCCGACGGATCTCTTACGATGAGGCGCTGCTCAAATATTCGAGTGACGCACCCGATCTACGCAGTGATCTGGAGATTTTTGAGTTGTCCGATCTCGCCGCAGATCTTGGTTTCAAGGTCTTTTCCGGCGCCGTCGAAGCGGGCGGAGCGGTGCGTGGGGTGCGGGTTCCCGGAGCCGGGGAGTGGTCGAGAAAACAGATCGAATCGCTCGAAGCGATCGTCAAGAATCAGGGTGCCGGCGGTCTCGCCTGGATGAAGAGAACCGAGGACGGACTGGCCGGGCCTGTGGCGAGATTCTGTGATGGCGATGCGGGCACGCAGTTGGTCGAGCGCAGCGGACTACAGGTGGGCGATCTGTGCTACTTCGTCGCCGATCGATCGAAGCGAGTCGTGATCAACTCCTTGTCGTTTCTGCGCAAGGAACTGGCTCAAAAGCTCGGTCATATCCAACCCGACGCCCTGGAGTTCTGCTGGGTGACCGAATTTCCACTGTTCGACGAGGACGAGACCAGCGGATCTCCGGTTCCTTGTCACCACCCCTTCACGGCACCGCACCCGGATGACCTGGACCAACTGGAGTCCTCTCCTCTGAATGTGCGTGCCAGAGCCTATGACCTGGTTCTGAACGGCTTCGAGGTCGGGGGAGGGAGTATCCGGATCCACCAGCGTGACCTCCAGGAACGGGTATTCGAGGCGATCGGATTGAGCCCGGAGGAGGCTCGTAGCAAGTTCAGTTTCCTGCTAGAGGCGTTGAAGTACGGTGCTCCACCTCATGGGGGAATCGCCCTGGGAATCGACCGTCTGGTGATGATTCTGGCCGGGGACGATTCGATCCGCGAGGTGATCGCCTTCCCCAAGACTCAGCGAGGAACCTGTCAGTTGACCGGTGCACCGACTCATGTCTCCGATCAGCAGCTGGAAGAGGTGGGATTACGGGTCGCGGACCCTGCGAAACCGGTCACTTCACAGCTGTCTGGGGATGAAGCAGGAGAGCCAACGCAGCAGTGAGGGGACCCGCGCCACCCCCGAGATGACGTTTTTTTACGCATCTACCACAGAAATCAGGGTTTCCGGCTTGCCATCAGCCCCCTCTCCGGTGTATCCATCGGAGTTCTCAAGGCCGAGAAAAGGGCCACTTCCCGGTGCATCCATGGGCCCACGGGCGCAGTGCCGGAATTTCGTCGTTACAAACCGTCTCCGAGGGAGGTGGGAGTGTCACGATGACCGCGGAGTTTCGAGTAGGAGGAACGACATCGCCGAAAAGACCAAGTACAGGGTGATCGATCGGCCCGCGCCGGGCCAGGTACGCCTCATCGATGATGAGGGGGGACAGGTCGGAGTTGTCCAATTGAACGAAGCGCTGGAGATGGCCCAGGAGAAGGATCTCGACCTGGTCGAGATGAATCCCAACTCGGATCCTCCGCTGTGCAAGTTGATGGATTTCGGCAAATTCAAGTATGATCAGTCGAAGAGTTCCAAGCAGGTCCAGAAGGTCCGTAAGATCAAGGAAGTCAAACTTCGGCCGAAGACCGAGAAGCACGACTTCGACGTCAAGTTACGCAGAGCACGCAGTTTCCTCGAAGAGGGCCACAAGGTGCTGGTGACGATGGTCTTCAAGGGACGCGAGCAGCGTCACCCGGATCTGGGCCGCGAGGTGTTGATGAGGTTCTATGCCGACCTCGAAGAATTGGCAAAGATGGAACGAGAGCCGTTGCAAGAAGCCCGAAATCGGATGGCGATGGTTCTGGCAAAGAAGAAGTGATGACGATGGAATCCGCGAAAGGATTTCGATTGGAAAGGGGCCCTCGTGGCCAGGAAGACTCATAAACCGCACAAGGGCCTGCAGAAGCGGGTCAAGGTGACGGGCACTGGTAAGATCAAGCGACATCGTGCAGGCAAGAGCCACAGGATGGGCCCATGGTCGGCGGCTCGGATTCGTCGAGGACGTCGTGCGGAAGTTTGCCCCGACTGTGATGCCAAGGTGATCAAAGCGTTGCTCGGGATCGGCTAGTCGTGGAGATACTGGTGGCAGCGCTGCTCGCCGCCGGTGGTCCATAATTCGAGATTGAAAAATTAGTTTACTTCATCAATGCGCCGAAGGGCGCGCCGGCCGGCGGTTACGGGGTGGACGAACCTGAAGGTTCCTAGTGAATCGTAAGATTCCTCCCGAGAATTGCCCACTGGAAAGGGACAACGATGGCACGCGTCAGTTTTGGCGTCGCTCGTCACCGCAAGCAAAAGCGGATTCTCAAAAAGGCTCGTGGATTCTTCGGAGCCGCATCTCGACAGTACAGGACTGCCAAGCAGTCGATCATCCGGGCAGAAGCTTATGCGACGCGAGATCGTCGGGTACGCAAACGCATCATCCGACGACTGTGGATCACCCGGATCTCTGCGGCCTGTGGCCAACAAGGCATCTCCTATAGTCGATTCATTCATGGTCTCAAGTGTGCCAAGGTCGACCTGGATCGAAAGATGATCTCTGATCTGGCGATTCGAAATCACGAGGCTTTCGTGGCCCTCGTCGGAATTGCTCGCGGCGCAATATCATGAGCGAGGGATCCCAGGTGGATCTAGATACCATCGAGGCGGCAGCATTGCAGGCGATCGAGTCCGCCTCCGATGCCTCGAGTTTGGAATCGGTTCGAGTCGGGGTGCTCGGGAAGAAAGGGACCCTCAAGCAGGTTCTTCGCTCCCTGGGGACACTCCCGCAGGAGCAGCGCGCTTCCTTCGGAGCGCGGGTCAATCGGGTCAAGGAACGGGTGGAATCGGCACTCGGGGTGGCCAAGGAGCGGCTCGGTACCGAGCCATCGAAGACGAAGAGGTCGGCCGCTGGAAGTGCCACAGATGTCACTCTTCCAGGGCAGAAGCCATCACGAGGGAGCCGCCATCCGGTTCATCAGGTCGCTTCTCGGATGATTCGTATCTTTGGTAATCTCGGATTCCAGGTGGCGGATGGTCCCGAGGTCGAGGACGAGTGGCATAACTTCACCGGGCTCAATATCCCGGTCGATCACATCGCCCGCGATCCGGCGGAGAACTTCTACCTCGAAGATGATTTGCTGATGCGCAGTCAGACGTCGACGGTGCAAGTCAGGGTGATGGAAAATACACCTCCTCCCCTGAGGATCATCGCTCCAGGCAAGGTGTTTCGTCCCGATACTGTCGATGCCACTCACTCCTACATGTTCAATCAACTCGAAGGCTTGGTGGTGGACGAGGGGATGACCTTTGGGCATCTCAAATCCACCCTGCTGACCTTCTTCCAGCAGTTGTTGCAGGACGATGGAATGAAACTTCGTTTGAGACCGTCCTTCTTCCCCTTCACCGAGCCGAGTGCAGAAGTGGATCTGTACTGGCGTGGTGGGTGGATGGAGATGGGGGGGTGTGGAATGGTCGATCCCAACGTCCTCGAGTCGGTCGGGATCGACCCTGAACGGTGGACTGGTTTTGCATTCGGGTTGGGAATTGAACGGGTCACGATGGCTTCCTTCAACATTCCCGATATCCGATATCTTTACGAGAACGATGTCAGGTTCCTCCAGCAGTTTTCCTGATGGTGGACGATGCTTTTGATAGTGGAGTGTCCAGATGAAGGTTTCCCTCGACTGGCTACGGGAACATGTCGATATCGATCAACCGGTCGAAGACGTGGCGCACAGACTGACGATGTGTGGACTCAATTGCGAGGCGATCGAAGTCCATGGCGACGACCATGTCTTCGAACTGGAAGTCACTTCCAACCGGCCCGATCATCTGGGCCATCGAGGGGTTGCCAGGGAACTGGCATGCTTGCTCAATCGACCTCTCAAGCCGTTGCAGACCGACTACCCAGAGATTGAAAAGGACTCGACAGGCAAGGGACTCAGTGAGATCACCAGCATCGAAGTCGATGATGATGACCGTTGCGGTCGCTACACCGCCAGAGTCGCACTGGATGTCGATGTGTCGGAAAGTCCTCAATGGTTACGCAAGCGACTCGAGTCGATCGGCCTGAGGTCGATCAATCTGGTGGTCGATCTGACCAACTACGTCTTGATGGACCTGGGGCAACCGTTACACGCCTTTGACCTGGACCGGCTTGATGGCGAGGAACTGATCATTCGTCGCGCGAGCTATGGCGAAAATTTCGCGGCAATTGATGGCACCCAGCACACCCTCGACACCGATGATCTGGTGATCGCCGATGCTTCCCGCGCGGTGGCAGTGGCGGGAGTGATGGGGGGGGCGGAAACCGAAGTCGGTTCGACCACCCGGAGGATCCTGCTGGAGAGCGCGTGGTTCGATCCGGTACCCGTGCGCAGCACTTCTCGTCGATTAGGGCTGGCGAGTGATTCCTCATACCGCTTCGAGCGCCGTGTTGATATCGACGCGGCCGACACTGCATCTCGGCGTTTCTTCCACCTGTTGTGCAGGGAAACCGACTGCAAGGTTCTCTCTGGTTGCTGGGAAGCGATGCGAGACGGGTTCCTGGATCCCCCGGCGGAGGTCCCGATCCGCCTCGATCGAACCGAACTGATCCTGGGAGAGGCGGTGCCCGCTGCAGAACTGAATCGGGTACTGAGCGCTCTCGGTTTTCATCACACGGGTGGAGACGACGCCAGAAGCCTCTGGGTGCCTCCTACATGGCGTGCTGATTGCACCCGGGAGATCGACCTCATCGAGGAAGTCGGACGGATCCACGGCCTCGACAGGGTGCCCGATCGCCAGATGGCGGTACGAGTGGTCCCCGAGGATCGCGATGCAGGGCTGGTCGAGCGGGTCAAGGCTCTACTGGAGGGGACTGGCCACCATGAATCCCTCACCTTCTCCTTCGGATCGGAAGGAGACCATAGAGAACTCGAGGAGTGGTGGTGTCTCGGAGACCCGTGGGTGGTCCGAAACCCGGTCCGAACGAATGAAGGGGTACTACGGCGCAGTTTGCTGCCGGGGCTACTCTCCTGTGTTCGTGGAAATCGGCTTCATGGAGTCGAATCGGTGCGCTTGTTCGAGGTGGCTCGGGTCTTTCACCGTCGAGACGGAGTCGATCGCCCGGTGGAAAAAATTCATCTCGCATGGGTTCACAGCAATGCCGATGGAAGTCGCCCGTCGGAGGCCTACCGGCAGGTGCGCGGAATCGCCGATGCGGTGCTGGAACTTCTGAGACTCGGTACCGAATCGAGGAGTGCGTCGACCTGGAATCCAGTATCCACCTCCTGTGGTCTTGCTGGGGGAAGTTGTGCTGCGCTCGACTTCTTCAGTGAACGTCTCGGCCTGGTGGGGGCTGCGCCTCTCGATGGAGTCACCGGAGAAACCTGGTGCGGCGAACTCGATCTGGGAACGCTGATCGGCCATAGCGAGGTCAAACATCGATATCGGGAATTTTCTCGCCACCCGGGGGTTCGCAGAGACCTCAACATCGTGGTCGAGGAGTCGGTGTTGTGGCGTGACATCGCCTGTGAAGTGGACGCAGCGGAGATGGGAAATTACGAAGGGCTTACTTTCCTCGATGTCTATCGAGGGAAGCAGGTGACCCAGGGGCAAAAAAGCGTCACCTTCTCGGTGGCGTTTCGGGCTCCCGATCGATCTCTGACCCATGAAGAAGTGGACGAGGCGATCGAAGATCTGATGCAACGACTCTCAGGTCGGTTTCAGGCGCGCTTGCGCACCTGAGGAGAACTCAAGAGTTCCCGATCAATCGTGGATTTGCACCTGAGTTCCGACCCGAAGCCAGGGATATACCGCCACAACATCTTCATTGCGCAGACGAATGCAACCCTCTGAATCCATCGAACCGATACTCTCCGGTACGCTGGTACCGTGGATCCCGATTCCGGCATGAGAAGGCTTGTCCTCGAACCCGATCCACCTTTCTCCGAGCGGGTTTCCCTCGGCTCCATAGGCGATCGGGGGGCGGCCATCGCGCGGCTGCCACATCGGCTTCTTCTGTACAAGGTCCACCTTGAAGGATCCCACAGGCGTACAATCATCCTTGCCATGACCGATCGAGAAGCCCTGGATCCAGCGACCATCGAGGAACACATCGAGCCAGAAATCGCTCTTGTCGATGTCCACGGAGATATTGCCGGAGAGGAACTTCAGTTTCTGTCCCGGGTGTATGACATCTGATTTCAACTGATTTAGCGTCCTCAGCGAATCGACCGATACCTTGCAGCGCTTGGCGATCGCCGACAGAGAATCTCCACTGACCACGGTCTCGATTCTCGAATCGGAAAAGGGACGACTCGAGAGCACCCAGAAATCGACCAGGTTACGAAGTTTCTGACGAATCGGAGCGCGCCACTCGATTTCATCGGAACTGTTGTAGGCATCGGAGAGATAGGTCCAGCTCTTCACGGCAGTGGAATCGGTCTCGAAGCCGATTGAATCTGCCAACACCAAGCATGCTTCTCCGTAGCCGGGAACCAGTGATCCTTCAGCGACGATTTGGCTTGCGAGGTGAATCTGGTCGGTACCGGTGATCTGTCGAAGAAGGATCGCTCGGGCGGTGGCTGAAAGTTCTCCGCCTGACTTTTCAATTTTCGTCAAGATGCCAAACGCTTCCCCGATAAAACGAGGGTGTTCTGACGCCAGTAGAGTTCTCGCCAGGCGGACCTGGGTACCTTCATCCGGATCGACATCGAGTTGCCCACGGAGCTGTTCAATCTGTTTGGCGTGAATTCCGTTGTATGGATCATCCGTGGTTGCGGGGTTATCGCGACCCTCCGCAGCGGCAGCGGTGCTGCCATCATCAACCACGCTGCCATCACCAACCACAGTAGAAGAATCGGTCTGGACTCCGTTGACCGGGATCGATGTGCTCTGGGTTCCGGGATTGACGCTGAACCAGTTGCTGTATCCCCACCAGCCAACCAGCATGATGATGAGCAGTATAAATCCTGAACGCATGATTTCCCCGTCCCCGAGCCTGCTGGACCGATCGAACAGAGCGGATTCTGGCACTCGCCGAGGACCCGCACAGACGGTCATTCTAGCGGCGTCCAGAGCCGATACCAGTCAACAGGTGATCAGCCGAGAATCGCCTCGACCGAGCGCTTTGACAGATCGATCAGCCAGTCGGGAAAGAGCCCGAAGCAGACGGTAGCGAACCCACAGACCGCGACCGTGAAGGTCAGGCCCCAGGAGGAGGATACCAGTTCAAAGGAGGACTTCGGCTCCCGGAACCACATGGAAACCACCGGCCGCAGATAAAAGTAGACACTGATCAGCGATGCGATGATCCCCACCAGAGCGAGCAGAAGGAATCCGTGTTGAATCGCATCACTTAGAATTAACAACTTGCCGATGAATCCTGCAGTGAGCGGGATCCCGGCCAGGGAAAGCAGGGCCACGGTGAATCCCAGCGCCAGCAGTGGACGGTTCTTGGCGAGACCATCGAGATCGTGGATCTGATCTCGATCCGATCCGACGCTGATCGCAGCGAGGACACCAAACGCTGCCAGAGTGGTGGCGGCGTAAGCAAACATGTAAAAGGGGATGCTGGCAGCGGCAGAAGGGCCATCTCCCGACAGTGCGATCACCAGCGGGATCAGCAGGTAGCCTGTGTGGGCGATTCCCGAGTAAGCCATCATCCGTTTCAAACTCTGCTGGTTGAGGGCTGCGAGATTCCCCAGCAGCATCGTGACCACCGAGATGGCGGCCAGCAACTGGGCCAGATCATGGCCTCCTCCGGTGAAGAGGAGGAATCGGCACAGGCAGAAGAGACTGGAGGCTTTGACCGCTACTGCCATCCAACCGACCGCCACCACAGGAGCACCCTGGTAGACATCGGGTACCCAGGAGTGGAAGGGCACCGCACCGACCTTGAAGGCAAAACCGATCAGTACCAGCAGGGTTCCGACGCTGAACAGGGTGTCTTGCTGGCCATTGGAAGCCGCGATGTCTGTCAGAGACACGGATCCACCCGTGGCACCGTAAATGAAAGCCATCCCCAGTAGCAGGAATCCGCTCGAGAATGCACCCAGAACAAAGTACTTGAAGGCACCCTCGCTGGCGGCTTGTTCATCCTTGAAGTATCCCGCCATGACATAGACGGCCAGCGACAGGGTTTCTATGGCGACAAAGATCGAGATCAGATTGGTCGCCTGACAGAGCAGCGCCATCGATCCGGCACCGAAACTGATCAGGGCGGTGAACTCGGCACTGTTACTGCCTCTGCTGGCCAGATAACTACCCGCCATCAAAGTGCTGAAGAGACCGGTCATGATGACCACTCCTGCACCCATCCGGCCAAACAGGTCATCTGTCATCGCTCCTGCGTACAGTTCTCCCGCCGAGGCTTCGCTGCCCTGGACAAACAGAGCTGCGAAGGCGAGCAAGAATCCGGTGACACCGATCATCGCCAGGTGCGTCTTTTCCGAGTGCTTGTCCTCTGCGGATCGGCCCAGATCGGCGAATAACTGCGCCAGGCCTGTGACGACCAGGATTCCTGCCGGTAGTATCGCCAGGATCTCGGCTCCGGAGATGGTGAGTTCCATCAGGGGCTCCTAACTCTTCAACATCTCGACGTACAGGGACAGGGTAGGTTTCACCATGTTGATCAAGGGTGCCGGGTAGAGCCCGATCCAGACCATCATCACGACGAAGGGAAGCAGGTAGAGGATCTCGCGAGGCGAGAGATCTGCCACGTTTCGATTCTCGGCATGGACCAGAGGCCCAAACAGGAACTTTTTGACCATGTTGAGCATGTACAGGGCTCCAAGGACCACTCCGGTGGAAGCGAGCACGCCCCACAGTGGGAAGACCTTGAACACTCCGTACAGGATGAGGAACTCTCCGATGAAACCATTGAGCCCCGGTAATCCGATGCTCGAAAGCACTGCGATCAGGAAGAAGATGGTAAAGAGCGGGATCACCTTTGCGAGCCCGCCGTAATCGGCCAGTTCGCGGGTATGACGTCGTTCATAGATGATTCCGATCATCAAGAACAGCATCCCGGTGGAGAGTCCGTGATTGACCATCTGTAGGATCGCACCGGTGATGGTTTCGACATTGGGGATGAAACAAGCCAGGACCACGAAGCCGAGGTGGCTCACCGAGGAATAGGCGATCAGTTTCTTGATGTCATTTTGCACCAAAGCCATGCATGCACCGAAGATGATTCCGATCACCGCCAGCCAGCACATCAGTGGTTGCAGGTTGAACGCAGCATCGTGGAACAGTGGGATCGAGAAGCGTAGCAAGCCGTAGGTGCCCATCTTGAGCAGCACTCCAGCCAGTACCACTGAGCCCGCTGTGGGGGCTTGCACATGGGCATCCGGTAGCCATGTGTGGAAGGGGAAGAGTGGTACCTTGATGGCGAAGGAAAGGGTGAAGGCGCTGAACAACCAGAACTGTTGATTTGCATCGAGCAGATGAGTGGTGCGCAGACGCTCGAGCAACAGCGGAAGATCAAAGGTACCTGCATGCTGGTAGAGGTAAAGAATCGCCAGGAACATCATCAAACTACCGACCATGGTGTAGATGAAGAATTTGAGTGCAGCGTAGACCCGTTCTCGCCCTCCCCAGATGCCGATGATGAGATACATGGGGATCAACATCGCCTCGTAGAAGAGGTAGAACAGGATCAGGTCGAGCGAGACAAATGCTCCGACCATTCCGGTCTGCAACAGCAGCAAGGCGATGTGGAACTCCTTGACCCGATCATCGATGGCTTTCCAGGTGCTCAGGAAGACCAGGGGCATCGAGAAGCAGGTCAGCAGTACCAGCAGGATGGAGATCCCGTCCACTCCCAGGTGGTAATTGATTCCCAGAGATTCGATCCAGGTGTGATTCTCCTCCAGTTGCATGGTGCCCACCGAGTTGTCGAAGTTGCCCACCATCAAAAGGGAAAAGAGCAGCGTCAGGCAGCTGATCATCAGTGAACCTTGTCGCAACAATGCCTTGTTATTGCGGTCGACCAGCGACAGGAGCAAGGCTCCAATCGCCGGGGTCAAGGTCACCAGTGTGAGAACTGGAAGGTTGAAGGATGGCAGTTCGGGAATCACTGTGCTCCTCCTTGCTGGATGAGACTCAGCATCATGTAGATGAGTAGTAGTACTCCGCAGCCAAAGGTCAGCAGGTATCCGGGAATGAATCCGGTTTGCATCTTGCGGAACCAGTTTCCAAGGCCTCGCGTGAGCAGTGCTGTGCCACTGACCAAAATCCCGTCGATCAGGATTCGATCGATCAGGATGAAGAGCAGGTGGCTAATCGTTTCAAATGGACGGACAAAGACGGTTGCGTAGAACTCGTCGACGTAGAATTTTCGTTGCGAAAGTCGGCCGAGCCAGCGGCCCGCTCCACTGTCGGTGAATCTCTTGCGCAGAGCGTGCCCCTTGCCGTAGCAGTAGTAGGCCAGGAGCAAGCCTGAACCCGCCACTGCGAGGCTCAAGAACATGCTCTTCCACTCCGCCGCATGAAGGGCCTCTGGCGAGAAGTTGGCTGCAGCACCGTGGGTGGCGGCTGAACTGTGCAATCCGGTGAAGTGGCCCAGCGTCGCGTGGCCGCCAAGAAACTCGGGAACGTTGAGGAATCCTCCGAGGATGCTGGCGATCGCGAGCATGAACAGGGCGAATCCGATCCAGCCCCCCGGTTCATGAACCTTACCCTCGAGGCTGGAGTCGACTCGACTCTCGCCCCAGAAGGTCAGCGCCACGCAGCGAATCATGTAGAACGCAGTCATTCCGGCGGTCAAGAAGGAGATTCCCCAGAATAGAGCGGCCGAATTGACCCCCATGAGGAATCCCTGCTGATAACCGGCAAAGAGAATCTCGTCCTTGGAGAAGAACCCCGCCAAGGGGGGGACTCCAGCGATCGCCAGTGTGCCGATGAGGAAGGTCAGGTGAGTGAAGGGGAGCTGCTTTCGTAAACCGCCCATCTTTCGCATATCTTGCTCATGATGCATTGCATGGATCACCGAACCGGATCCCAGAAAGAGCAGCGCCTTGAAAAAGGCGTGGGTGACGACATGGAAGAATGCGGCCGAAAAGGCTCCGACGCCGATGGCAAAGAACATGTAGCCCAACTGGCTGACTGTCGAGTAGGCCAGCACCTTCTTGATGTCATTTTGACCAAATGCGATCAGCGCTGCGAGCAGTGCGGTACACGCGCCGATCCCAGCGATGATGGCGAGGATCGCGGGGGCTGCCTCGAACAGCGGCATCAAGCGGCAACAGAGATAAACTCCCGAGGTCACCATGGTAGCAGCATGGATCAGTGCGGAAACCGGGGTCGGCCCCGCCATGGCATCGGGGAGCCACACATAGAGTGGAATCTGCGCGCTCTTACCGGTGGCTCCGATGAACAGCAGCAGGACGATCATCGAGATCACGCTCACTGAACCCAGCAGCGGTACCGACAGTGTCTCCGCAGAAAGAGCCGAGATGGCTGCAGCATCGGTGAGAGTCGACATGTCGAGAGAACCGAAGTGAGCGAGGCACAGGAAGATTCCCAGCAGGAATGCAAAGTCTCCCACCCGATTCATGATGAAGGCCTTCTTGCCTGCCGCACAGTTGGCGTCCTCTTCGAACCAGAATCCGATCAACAGGTACGAGCAGAGTCCGACGCCTTCCCAGCCGATGAACATCAGCAACAGGTTGTCGCCGAGGACCAGGATCAGCATGAATGTGGTGAACAGGTTGAGGTAAGCGAAATAGCGGTGGTACCCGGGATCGCCCTTCATGTAGCCGATCGAGTAGAGGTGGATCAGTGATCCGACTCCGGTGATCACCAGGCACATCACGGCGGCAATGCCGTCGAGGTGAAGTGCGAAGGGGATTTCGACCAATCCCTCGATCCAGATCCAGGGGAAGCCATTCCAGTGCAACTCCGTACCTTCGTAGACGAGTCGACTCCATGCAGCGTAGGAGATGGCAAAGGAGAGGAGCGGTAGACCGCAAGCGATGGCATTGACGAACTTGTTACCAAATCTGTTTCCCAGCATCCCGTTGATCAGGAAGCCCAGGAAAGGGAGCAAAGGTATCCAGAGGAGATTGATGTCCAAGTGGTCCCCCTAGCCGTTCAACCGGCAAAGTTGGCGAAGATCAATCGTATTCCAGCGCCGCCAGATCACGAGGAGCAAGGAGAGTCCAATGGCGGCTTCAGCGGCGGCGACAGCCAGCACCATCAAGGTGAAGATCTGGCCACCATGCTCACCGGCGAATGCAGTCAGAGCATGGACCCGACCGAAGGAGACCAGTGCGATGTTGACGGCATTGAGCATCAGTTCCAGTGACATCAGGACTACCAGGATGTTGCGTCTCGCCAGCACTCCATAGGTGCCCACAGAAAAGAGAAACGCACTGAGGTAGAGCAGCGCAGGGAGGCTAAACATCTGTGTTCACCAGCCCTTCCCCGGCTCCTGAGGAGGCTGTGGACCGATCCTTTCGGCCTCGAGAGGCCAGGTGGACGGCTCCGATGATTCCTACCAGGACCAGTACGGAGGTCAGCTCGAAGACCAGTAGGTGCTTCTGAAACAACTCCAGTCCAAAGGCCCGAATGGTGCCGTGGGAAGCACTGACTTCAGGAATCAGTGGAATCGGTCCAAGCGAGGAGAGTCGTTCCACCTCATTGGAATGAGAGATGGCGAAACTCAACAGCGAGAAGATCAGCAATGCGATTCCCGCAGCAAAGGACTTCTCGGTGACCCCACTCTCTTCGGGGAGGTCTCCTTCTCTCGGATTGATCAACATGATGACGAAGAGGTAGAGGACCATGATGGCCCCCGCATAGACCAACAGTTGCATGAACCCCAGAAAGGTTGCGTCCAGCAACATGAAGATCACCGAAACTGCTGCGAACATGACGATGAGAAACATCGCCGAGTAAATCGGATTGCGCCGGGTGACCACGAGCAATGAGCTCACCGTCGCCACTACGGCTGCGATTCCGAAAAACAGCTGTTCAATACCAGGGCTCATCCGATGGTCTCCTCACTCGATCCCATAGATTCCGAAGAATCACAGGGAAAGGAGTTTGTCCTTGTCGTAGATCTTTTCTGCACGAGTTCGTGAAGGAATGTTGAAAACTGGAGTCAATTCGATGGCGTCACAGGGGCAGGCTTCCTCGCACATGCCGCAGTAGATGCAACGCATCATGTCGATGTTGAAGAGTCGGGGTCGCTTTTCTCGATCATCCCAGGGGGCTTCCTCTGCAACGATTTCAATGCAGTGAGCCGGGCAAGCCGTCGAGCACAGGAAGCAAGCCACGCACTTCTCACGACCCAACTCGTCTCTCTTGAGGCGATGCTCTCCACGGTATCCAGGGTATGGAGTTCTCTTCTCATCGGGATAGTGAATCGTGTTCGGTTCATTGCGGAGGATGTGTTTGAGCGTATTGATCAACCCCTTGGCCACAGGCACGGCGTAAGTCGCCTTCTCCCGTGGTTCGGAGGTCGCAGTTTTACGTTCCTGGTTTTCCTCGCTGGCATCCGAGTGGTTTGCCATGAGAACTCCATTCTAGTACCCCTCGTTAAGGCAGAGGGATCAGCCATTTCCAACCGAGTACGCCGGCGATGGCGGTGAGGCCAATGTTCGCAAGAGACACCGGTATGAAGACCTTCCAGCCGATTCTCATCAACTGATCGTAGCGGAATCGCGGAAGCGTCCAGCGGGTCCAGATGTAGAAGAACAAGAGCGCGAACAATTTGACCGTGAAGAAACCGACGCTGAGTGCAATGTCCATGATCGAAGGATCATCGGTGGGGATTTCGACCCACGGCACACTCCAGCCGCCGAGGAACAACGTGATCATCAGTCCGGACATGGTGATCATCGCCACGTACTCACCCATGAAGAAGGTGGCAAACTTGAGTCCGGTGTACTCGGTATGGAATCCACCGATCAGTTCCGCTTCGCATTCGGCCAGGTCGAAGGGCAATCGATTGGTCTCGGCAAAGGCTGCGATCATGAACACGACTGCAGCAATCGGTTGCTGGAAAAGGTTCCACTCGATCAATCCAAGAGTGCCCGCTCCCCATTGTTGGCGGACGATCTCATTGAGGTCGACCGTCTCGGCGGTCATCAAGATGGCGATGATGGAGAGCCCCATCGCAACCTCGTAACTGATCATCTGGGCGGATGCACGAAGGCCTCCCAGCAGCGAGTACTTGTTGTTCGATGCCCAACCCCCGAAAGCGAGGCCGTAGACAGAGAAGCCGCTGATGGTGAAGAGGAAGATCACTCCAATATCGAAGGTGGCCACTTGCAGGTCGATGCCTACCGGAATCACCGTGAAGGCGAGCACTGCTGGCGCGTAAACCAGTACCGGCGCAAGGCGATAGATCCACTTGTCTGCTCCCTGTGGAGTGAGGTCTTCCTTGAATGCGAGTTTTATGACATCTGCGAGTGGCTGTAGAATTCCAACCGGCCCGACCCTGTTGGGTCCGATCCGGTCCTGGATCCATGCACAGATTCTTCGTTCGAAGTACACCAGCAGGGGAACAATCTGCAGGAGCACGCCGAAGATGATCACAGCCTTGAGGATTGCGATCAGGATCGCATTGATCGGGTCGGTCACTCCGAACCCCCATCCATGGAGATTCCCGCAGGACGTTGCGACAGGAGCAAGCCCGGGGAGCCGAGGTCACTATGGTTGTGGCCGGCAAAGGAATCATGGGTCGCGGCGAGTTCTCGGAAGATTCCTGCGGAAGACAGGTTTCTTCCCCGGATGCCAAGTGCGTTCTGTAGAGTTTGCAGTCGGACCAGTTCTACCGAGAAGGGCTCAGTCCCTGGGTTCCAGCAGGATCGAGTTCGTTGCAGGCGACCGTCTTCATTGATCCAGGTGCCTTCCTTTTCGATCGGCGCAGTGGCGGGGAGCACCAGTGAGGCTCCCTCGAGCCATGGCCCATTCTTCACGGAGAAAAGGATTCGGGTGGGGGTACTGGAAAGAGCCTTGGCCCAGGACTCGCCGGGCCCGTTCGGCAGATGGCCACCACAGAAAGCGACGACGGTGGTGAAGTCACTGCTGACCAGGGACTTTTGCAATTCCTTGGCATCGTCGCCGAACACCTGATCGCCGAAGATGTGTTCGGCACCGGCGCGGTTGGGGTACTTGGCAGCGCTGATCGTGAAACCTGAGGGGAAACTGGCGGCGTTCCCGTCCTCTGGCAGCCAGCCTCCGACGCTGGAGCCTGGACGGGATGCGGCGAGCCCTTGCACCAGGTGCATCTCTTCGCAGGTGAGGTAGGGATCGATCAGGAATGCCACCGGCCCCGAATCGCAGAGGAGTTGCTCGAGAGCAGCGGTGGCCGAGTCATCTGCCAGCGAAGCTCCATCTCGGGTCGCCTGAGTGAGGCGGTCATCGGCGTAGAGATGTCTCCAGCCGTATCGTCCCTCATCACACATCCACCAGTCGTTGACCTCGAGGTTTTCACGAGGCATCAAGCGCTTGACGAATCCATCGAGAGTTTCGACCTCGACGTTGCAACCTCGCGAGCAGCCGCCACAAACAGAATCCTTGCGATCCATGTTCCAGACCCTGGCCTCGTACTTGAAGTCGTGTGAAATCAAAGCGCCGACGGGACAGATATCCACTGTGTTTCCGGCCATCTGGTTGTCGATCGGGATCTCGGGGAAGACATCCACGACCGAGCGATCACCTCGTTCGACGATGCATAATTCGCTGGTGCCGCTGATCTCATCGCAGAAGCGAATGCAACGGGTGCAGACGATGCACCGATTTCCCCAGATCGAGATGGTCGGTCCCAGTTCCTTGGTGTGGCGGATGTTCTTGTCTTCGACAAAACGACTGCGGTCGGGACCATGTTTGTAGGAGTGATCTTGTAGGGTGCACTCGCCTGCCTTGTCGCAGACGGGGCAATCGAGCGGATGATTGATCAACTGGAATTCCATCACGGAATTGCGAGAGCTAACAGCCAGCTCGCTTTCCGTTTCGATCTCCAGACCATCGGCAATCTTCTCCGAGCAAGAGATCACCGGTTTCGGTGACCGGTTGCTCTCGACCATGCAGATCCGGCAGTTGCCGGCGATGGAGAGTCCTGGGTGGTAGCAGAAGCAGGGAATCTCGATGCCGTGCTCCTTGGCGGCTTCCATGATGGTCATTCCGGTGGGGCTCTCCACCTCCTGGCCATTGAGCTGCCACCGGGTCATCGCTACCGTGTCGTCATTGGTCTGATTTTCAGCCATGAGTTGCTGTTCCTCCCACTGCAGATGGGTGCCGCTTCTTCCAGGCCGGGCTTCCACCGTTCTGGATCGCAGCTACAAAGTCGTCCTGGAACTTGGTCACGATCGATTGGGCGGGGAATGCCGCTGCATCCGCCAGGGCGCAGATGGTCTTGCCGACCATCCGGTCGCAGACATCCAGGATCAGCTCCAGATCTTCCATCCGGCCATCGCCGTGTGCGATCCGATGGACGATTTTTTCCAGCCAGCCGGTGCCTTCTCTGCAAGGGGTACACTGACCGCATGATTCATGATGGTAGAAGCGCATGAGGTTGACCAAGGCGTCGACCATGCAGGTGGACTCATCCATCACGATGACTCCGGCAGATCCGAGCATCGTTCCTGCGGCAGTGAGGGACTCGATATCCATCGCCACATCACACTCCTCTGCGGTGAGGACATGTGCTGAAGATCCCCCTGGGATCACCGCCTTCAATTTTCGACCCTTCCAGACACCTCCGGCATGTTCATCGATGAGTGTCCTCAAGGGGATACCCATCGGCAATTCGAAGGTACCTGGATTTTCGACGTGCCCACTGACACAGAACAGTTTCGGGCCAGGCGACTTCTCGGGTCCGATGGAGCAATACGCCTCCGCTCCAATCTCCAGGATGTAGGGAAGATTGGCGAGAGTCTCGACATTGTTGACCACGGTGGGGCAACCAAAGACTCCCTCGATGGCGGGGAAGGGTGGTTTCAACTTGGGCTGTCCTCGATCACCTTCGAGAGACGTCAGCATTCCTGTTTCTTCACCACAGATATATGCGCCTGCTCCGCGGTGAACGGTGACATCGATATGGAGACCAGATCCAAGGCAATCATTGCCAAGGATCCCGGCATCGTAGGCCTCATCGATCGCTTGCTGTAATCGCTGGGTCGCAAATACGAATTCACCACGAATGTAGATGTAAGCGGTTTGGATGTTGACTGCCTTGCAGCAGATCAAGATGCCTTCCAGTAACAGGTGAGGATTCTTCTCCATGATCACCCGGTCCTTGAAGGTTCCCGGTTCTGACTCGTCCGCATTGACCACCAAGTATTTGGGCTTGTCGGAGGATTTGGGAACAAAACTCCACTTCACGCCGGTTGGGAATCCTGCGCCACCACGACCTCGTAGATTGGCCGCCTTGACCAGATCGATCAGGTCATCCGGCTGCTGTTCTACGAGCGATTTTTTCGCCTGGCTGTATCCGCCTTTGCTCTGGTAGAAGTTGAGGGTGTGGCAATCATCCTCAGCGATGTGCGGGGTCAAGATCTTGCGGAAAGTCATCCGTTTTGACCCCCTTCTGCTTCCGCACGAAGTTGTTCGATCAACTGATCAACATCTTCGAGGGAGAGGCCTTCGTGATAATCGTCATTACACTGAAGCATCGGTGCAGTGTCGCAGGACCCAAGGCATTCGACCTTGGACAGGGTGAAGTGGCCACAGGGAGTGGTCTCTCCCGGCAGGATTCCGAGTCGTTCGGTGATCCGCGAGACCACATCTTCAGAGCCTCTGAGGGCACACGAGAGGGTGCTGCACACCTGGATGTGGAACTTGCCAGTGCCCGCTCGTCGGTAGTGCGTGTAGAAGGTCACGACTCCAAAGACGAACGCCGGGGGGATTTCCATCAGGTCGGCAACATAGCGCATCTCCGGGACTCCCAGTTCTCCAAAATCGGACTCTGCAAGGCGCAGAGTGGGGAGCAACGCAGCCCGTCGAGTGGGGTAGCGTGTCAGTAGCCACTCGTACTGCTTCATCGTCTCGGAGCAGAATGAAATTGTATTGGCCAAGATGATCCTACCTGTCCAGTTCGCCGGCGATGATGTGAAAACTGGATAGAACTGCCACTGCATCGGAAATCATTCCGCCCTCGACGAGGCGCGGGAAAAATCCATAGTTGTAGAGAGATGGTGGACGAATCCTGAGCCTGTAGGCGGTGTCGGATCCGTCGGATGCGATGAAGAATCCAAGTTCGCCACAGGGAGCTTCGGTGGCACTGTAGATCGAAGATCCAGCGGTGGGCTGGATGCCATGTCCAAGCATCACCAGTTTGAAGTGGTGAATCAGCGATTCCATGTCGTTATGAACTGCATCCTTGGTCGGCAAACTGGTCTTGAAGTCGTCATGAACCACTGGCCCTGAAGGCAGGGTTGCCATCGCCTGGCGAATGATCTCAAGAGATTGCTCAATCTCTTCCATTCGCTGCATGTAGCGGGCGAAGGAATCGCCTTCGGTCTGCACCGGAACCTTGAAATCGTACTTGTCGTAGCCGAGATAAGGTTGGTCGCGGCGCACGTCTACGTCGAGCCCACTGGCTCGTCCGATCGGTCCGGTGATTCCCCACGACCGGGCCTGGTCTTTCGTGAGAACACCGATCTGCTGGACTCGATCGACGAAGATTCGGTTGTTGAGAAGCATCAGGTGAATTTCATCGAGCAGCGGTGGAAATTCATCGAGGAAGGAGTAGACCAGGTCGGGGAAGAATTCGGGCACGTCCCGGATGATCCCACCCACTCGGGTCCACGAAGTGGTCAGTCTGGCACCGCAAACCGCTTCGATGATGTCGTAGACCAGTTCACGTTTCTCGAAGGCCCAAAGCATCACGCTGAAGGCTCCAAGGTCCATCCCCTGGAGTCCGACGCACAGGATGTGGTCAGCAATTCGCGACAGTTCGCTCATGATGACGCGAAGAGCGGCACAGCGGGGCGGAACTTCGATTCCAAGTAACTGTTCCACCGCTACCGAGTATCCGACATTATTATTGATGGCAGAGAGGTAGTTCATTCGATCGGAAACGGTGACCCATTGCTGATAGGTCATGTTCTCGCCCAGTTTCTCGAATCCGGTGTGTAGGTAGCCGATCTCAACATCGGCCTTGACGATGGTTTCCCCTTCGAGTGTGAAGATGCTTCTCAGGGTTCCATGAGTCGCAGGATGCTGGGGACCAAAGTTCATCACCAAGCGACCACTGCCGTCATCTTCGGCGACCTCGGTGACCTGGGAAGGACGAACTCCAGCCTTGTGCGACTTCCAGCCCTTCTTCAGTTCCTTCTCAAGTGTCTCGGCGGTAGGGACCGGGGTGTCCCGGGTGCCACTATTTGGGTTTGGAGTCACGGCGGACCTCCTCGTTGTATTCCGGTGTGTGCATCCCTCTGCCGATACTGGTCGGGTAATCTGTGGGTTCCTCTTCAACCATCTGGTCGCCTCGTGGAACCACCTTGGGGAATTGACGACGTTCGCCCACTCCACGTAGGGGGTAATCTTTGAGCAGGGGGAAGCCGGGATAATCCTCTGGCATCAAGAAACGCCTCAGGTCTGGATTGCCCTCAAAAGTGATTCCAAACATGTCATGGGTTTCTCGTTCACCCCAGCGCGCAGAATCCCACAGGTCGAATACCGTGGGAAGGTCTGGAGAATCCTCGCTGAGCCAGACATGAAGTCTGAATTGATGGGAGTTTTCTCCCAGTCTACGAAGCACATAAACCACCTCGAAGCGTTCGGTTCGATCCATTCCCAGATGATCGATGGCTGTCATGTCGACCAGGAAGTCATAGCCTTGCTGAGTCCTGAAATCCTCGAGCATCGACCTTTGATCGGCGCTGAGGCAATGGAGCGCCAGTTGCCCTTGATGCTCGACCTGGTCGGTCACCAGCGTACGCAGGTGCTCCGGGAGCGAGTCGTAAGGGGAAAGGGTATCGGCCATATCAGCTGCCATGCTTTCCGCTGTCGAATCGGTCTTCGCCGACGAGGTTCTGAATCTCCAGTAATGCGTCGAGCAGTGATTCTGGACGGGGGGGGCAGCCGGGCACGTAGACATCGACCGGGATGAACTGGTCGACTCCCTGGATCAGGGTGTACGTGTCAAAAACACCTCCGCAGGAAGCACAGGCTCCCATCGAGATGACCCACTTTGGTTCTGGCATCTGTCGGTAGATCTTCTGCAGTACCGGCATCATTTTTAGTGAGATTCTGCCGCTGACGATCAGCAGGTCAGCCTGGCGTGGGCTGAAGCGGACCACCTCTGCACCGAAGCGAGAGATGTCATAACGACCGGAGAAGGTGGCCATCATCTCGATGGCGCAGCACGCCGTTCCGAAAGGCATCGGCCACAGTGCGTTTTTACGTCCCCAGTTGACGATACTATTGACCGTGGTGGTGAGAAATCCCTCGCCACCAATTAAGCTTTCTAGTCCCATTCGAGAGCTCCTCTCCGCCAGAGATAAATCAAACCTCCAGTGAGCACGAAAAGAAATGCGCCCATCTCGATCAGTCCAACGATCCCAAGCTGCTTGTAAACCACTGCATAAGGCAGCAGGAATACGGTCTCGATGTCGAACAAGATAAACAAGATGGCGACCAGATAAAATTTAACGGTGAACGGCTCACGTGCGTCATCGAGGAGCGGTACTCCGCACTCGTAAACACTATCCTTCTGCGGGTCCCTTCTTCTGGGACCGAGCAGTTCAGAGAGCAACAGTAGGACCACTCCGACGATGACGGTGACCGCTGCAAAGGTCAGCAAGGAGATCAGGTCGGTATCGACTGTGTTCGCGATGGTCCAGGGCCAGGTAGATTCCTTGGCCAGGAAGGCAGAGAGTTGCAACAAACGACCTCCGAGCGGCTACGACCAACGAAGTGAGTCCGATCCATCTCGGAGGCAGCCAACCCCGAGAGTTCTCCGGGATTTTAGGCTACTGGAACCGATTGGAAAGGGAACTCGGGCGAATTCCGCAGAGGAACTGTACCGCGGACCTCTTCAGGGCTGGACTTGTCGGGTCAGGACTGGACCGAGCCGGGCAGGAGTTGCATCAGGGCCTGGATGTCGGACACCGGGATCGGCCCTACCGGGGCGATGTTCCAGCCGAGGGGCGGACTATTTTTTTGTTGCTGGTCGATCAGGCTGCTCTGGATCTCGCCCAGGATCTCCAGCGACAGGTCGAGGCATTGAGCCTCGGGTACGGTGGAGAGCAACGCTTCCAGGCTGTCTGGAACTCGCACCCCGAGAAATCGCAGAAAATCGAGTTGGCGAATCTTCTTCACCGGGCACAGGCTGATCAGAAGGGGGACCTCGCGGGCGCAGGGTGCCTCTCTGTCGAGGTCGATCTGTAAAGATGAGATCTCCCGCGCCTCGAAGACGATCTGAGTGGAGAAGAAATTCGCGCCCATTCGGGCCTTCTCCTCCATCCGGAGCGCCTCCGAAATGGGGCTGTCCGCCCGCTCGGGGATACAGATGTTGCCGATCTGCAGCTCGGCTCCGGCGAATTGCTTTTGCAGTGCTTGATTGGCCACCGCCACCGGTGGCCCGGGCCAACTGCGGTGATCATGGGGCGCACCTACCAGTATGATATTGCGGATTCCGTGGCTGTAAATCGTCTCCTGCGCCCACTCCAGCAGATGTTCGACCGGTTCGAAGGCCACCACGTGATTGACGATTACGGGAATTCCCAACTCGTCCTGGATGCGCCGTCCCAGTTCCCTCGGCTGCATCCGGGGAGAACACTCGCGGGTTCTCGAGCCCCGATCGTTGCGGCTCTCCTCATCGTGGATTTCTGGAATATTGATGGCATCGAAGTCGCCACCCTCGACCAACCGGCGAACTTTTGCGAGTCGTCTGTGGAGACCCTCCAGGCCACTCTTGAGGGTCGGAGGGACGATTTCGAGAATCGTCGATCCTTCAGGATTCCATTCCATCATACTCCCCCTTTTCGGCCCTCACCCGCCAGTGCCGCCCCAGAGATCAGCAGTCGGACGCGTCGAATCTAGCTTCCACCGCCGCCCAGTCGACCACGTTCCAGAATGCCGCCACGTAATCGGGGCGCCGATTCTGGTAGTTGAGATAGTAGGCGTGTTCCCAAACATCGAGACCCAGCAACGGGGTTCCGATGCAGTCGACCACACCCGCCATCAGCGGGTTGTCCTGGTTGCCAGTGGAGCAAACGTTGACGGTGCCGTCGGCACTACGGCAAAGCCAGGCCCAGCCGCTACCGAAGCGTGTCTTGGCGGCAGTCGAGAAGCTCTCGCGGAACGCCTCGAAGTTGCCGAACTTGGCATCGATGGCCGCAGCGAGGTTGCCGCTCGGCACACCTCCGCCAGCAGCACTCATCGAATTCCAGAAGAGGGAGTGGTTGAAATGTCCGCCACCATTGTTACGAACGGCACCGCGGATCGATTCAGGCAGTTCGGAGATGTTACGGCACAACTCTTCGATGGATGCGTTGACGAGCGCGGGATGCCCTTCGAGCGCTGCATTGAGATTTCCGACATAGGCAGCGTGATGCTTGCCGTGGTGAATCTCCATCGTTTTAGCATCGATGTGAGGTTCGAGTGCAGCCGGTGGGAAATTCAATTCCGGAAGTTGAAAAGCCATATGGGGCTCCTTTTCAATTTTTGACGCGCAATGTGGACGCCCTGCTCGTGCAGGAGATCGGCAGGATAGATCTCTAAACAGTTGGGATCAACCGAACAGGTCAAGAGTCGGGCTAAAGAGAGTCGGGGTTAAAGACAGTCGAGGAAATCGAGAGTGGTGTCTTCACCCGGATCGGGGAATGGTAGCGGAGGAGGTGGAGATCCTGAGAAGAGGAATTGGAGAATGGTGACCACATCCGAGACATCGAGGGCTCCATCGTCATTGGCATCTGCAGCATCTCTACAGGGCAGTGGAGAGCCGAGGGTAGAAGCGCTGAGGATCGTCTCTGCATCGGCGAGGTCGATCATCGCATCCAGATTGGCGTCTCCTCGCAAGAAGTGGTTGACCCAGCTGCTCATTCCACTGACGAGATTGCCGACCGGATTGTTGTCGACGAAGGACTGCCCTGCGATCAGATCCAGCGCCCAGGAGCCCGGGGCAGATGGAGGCCTGGCGATCACCAGGTAACCCAGTGTCTCGCCAGTAAGCCCAGGAACCGGTCCTGCTGTGGAAGAGAGGAGAAAGGTGACGCTATCGGTAGAAATCTGCTCGGCTAAATCCCACTGTCCCTGGGTCATATCGTCAAAATCGCTCCCCTGGATGGTCAACTCACAGACGATCAATTCGTCATATTCTAGTCCCATTGCGAAGTCGGATGCTGGGCCGTCGGTCCAGGCACGGATCGGTATTGTTAATGTCTCATCGATGGCCGTTCCGACATGGTTCTCGATCAGGAAGAGTGGGAAGTCAAATGCCGTGACCGCTCCCGGTGTCGTCGAAGGAATGACGTTGCTTCCATTCTGGCCAGTGAGAATCAGTGGATGCAATTCTGTGGACACTGCGGCAACGGAGCTGGAGATCGATCCGCGATCGGGAATCAGGTCAGGATTGACGATCGACATGCGCAGGAACGCAGCCAGTACGCCAGTTCCCGCAGGGAGCGCATCGTTGCCGCCATAAAGCACCATCAAGCCGTTGAAAGGCGGTGTGGCTGGACTGGTGATGGTCGTGGTCTGGAGGTTTTCACTCTCGGTGCCGGCGAAGATGACGGCATCGAAAGAGAGCAGTAACTCATCGTATTCGAGCCCCATCTGCCAGGCGACAATCTCCTGGTCGCTGCTGATCCGGATGGGAAGAAGAGCGAAATCATCGCCGGGGAAGATGATGGCATCTCCCAGTTCAATCAGCGCTCCGCCGGAACCTTTGTTGGTACTCTGTGCCTCGAGTGGACCCGCCGTCGATGAGAAGATGAATAGGGACACCAGCACGGAGAGTAATCCGTGGGTCCATCCCCAGGGGGACTTCGAATACCCGACTTCTCGGAGAGACACACAGCGCTGCATGAACAATCCCGGTTTCAGGGGCCAGTGGTGATCTGACCCGGGCCATGGAGTGGTTGCCCTCGATCCTCTGCTTCGGAGGATGGCATCCATAGGTACGATTCTAACTCACCCCGGAAGGGTGTAAAGCAGCACATCGAACCTGCTTCAGCATGTGGGTCATGCTTGACAGGACACCGAGCGAGACCTAATTTCAGCCGGGAGGTTTGGCTGTCCTGTAAACGGCCAGCAGAGTCAAATCAGGTCGTCATCGTGACGCCACTGAGGAGCGGTTTGGTCCTCTGAGCTACTTTCCTTACTGTATCGTAACTCCATTGTTAAAGGCAGGTTAGGTTTGATTGGTGAAGCTGCTGAAGAGCCTCCCTGTGAGGCCGTCGCCTCTCCCATGGCACTTCCAGTCGCGCTGGATGAGCAGGGGGATCGACTCGATCGAGCGATTTCACTCCGTCTGGCCCCGATCACCCCAACGAGCCTCCAGCGGGCGGTGGAGGAGTCGACCCGGGGTGGAAAACGCCTCAGGCCCCGGATGGCGCTCTGGTTTGGCGACTGCTGGGGGGTGGAATCGGCTGCTGCGGAAGGTGTCGCATGCCTGACCGAGTGGTTGCACAGCTCTTTTCTGATCCAGGACGATATCCAGGATGGAGATGAATGGCGTCGCGACCAGCCGACGCTGTGGAAGAGTCAGGGGATTCCCACGGCTCTCAATGCGGCGGACTGGTTACTCTCCTCCGTCTACCTCGAGGTGGGGCAAATTTTGGTCCCCGATGCGATTCGCTCGAAACTCCTGACTGCGGTGCAAGACGTTCACCGTCGTACAGTGATCGGTCAGCAACTGGATCTCGACGCCAGGGCTGATCCCGATTTCAATCTGGAGCGCTACGAGCAAGCGGTGCAGTGGAAAACGGGGCGCTATCTGGCACTGGGCATGGTCGGTGTCGCCATCTTGGCAAAATTCGACGCTTCTTCGATTGAACTGCTGTGGAAAGTGGGAGACCAACTGGGTCCGGCATTTCAGATTCAGGACGACCTCCTCGATATGACCCGGAGCAAGGGAAGAGGAGGACAAATCGGCAACGATATCCTTGAAGGGAAACCTTCGATTCTGTTTGCTCATGCACTGGAACGCGGTGATCTTTCTCAGGCCGATCGTTCCTCATTGATCGCGGTGATGGGGAAACCGAGGAATCAGACTTCCGAAGAGGATGTCGAATTGGTGATCGAAATGTGCCGTTCATGCGGTGCCATCGATTTTGCGCGTGAGCAGGCCAGGTGTCGTGCAGATGCTGCGGCCCTACTTTTTCAGCAGATTCCGGAGATCACCCCGGATGTGCAGGAGTCCTTCGAACAACTGACCCGATTCGCAGTCGAGAGGAACAGGTAGCCAACGATGTCATCCAAGCGTATTCCCGTGATCTATGGAGGCGATTGGAATGAGCGAGAGATCTCCATCGAAAGTGCACGAGCCGTCATCCAGTGGCTCGAAGAAGGGGGATTGAAACCGATTCCGGTACGCTGGGATGAAGATGGTTGGGTACTCTGTCCTCCCGATGACCTGGAACGCATCGGCGAGGCGGTGAATCCTGCTGAGTTTCTTCAGACACAGGTCGAGACCGGTATCGAGGCGGTCTTCAATTCACTGCACGGTGGTGCGGGTGAAGATGGAACTCTCGCAGCCCTGCTGGAGATCTTCCGACTCGCCCATACCGGAGCAGGAGTGGGTGGAGGCGCAGTCTCCGGTTGCAAGATCACCTTTCGACAGCGACTGAGGGGGATCGGGATGCCGGTGGCGGTCGGCGCGGTGGTGCACGAGGAGGTGTGGCAAAGAAGAAAGGACGATGTCCTGTTAGGAGTGGCGACGGAGGTGGGATACCCATGCCTCGTCAAGGATCCCAAGGGAGGATCCTCCATCGGGCTGAAGTTGGTGCACGATCCTTACGAGTTGCAGGAATTCATCGAGCAGTTGTTTCTGGAGACCCGGATAGTGCTTGTCGAGAAACGCGTTGTCGGCCGGGAAATTTCGGTGGCCTGCCTCGGTGCCAGTCGGGGTTCACTTCCACAGCCACTTCAGCCGATCGAAATTCTGCTCAACGATGACCAGGAAATCTTCGATTACGATGCCAAGTATTCGTCAGGGAAAGCGAAAGAAGTGCACGCCAATCTCAGTCCGGAGCAGTGGCTGCAAATTGCGCAGGAGATCCGCCAGATGCATCTCGAACTGGACCTCGGAACCACCAGTCGAACCGATCTGATCCTGACCGAAGATGGACCGGTGTACCTTGAGACCAATACGGTTCCTGGTTGTACCGAGCGCAGCATTCTTCCGATGGCCGCCGAACTGAGCGGAATCAGTGGTCCAGATCTGGTGAAGAAGATGCTCGAGATTGCTGTAGGGAATCACCTCGAGAGATGGGGTAGGGGCACCAGTGCCCCTTGATATCGATGGTGGCGGTCAACTCGAACCCATCATCGAATTGTTGGGAGAGGCGGGTGCCCTGCTCCTCGAACGCCTGGCTCAGCCACGGTCGATCGAGAAAAAGGGATTTCGAGATCTTGTGACCGACGCCGACTACTGTTCAGAGAAGTTGATCCTCTCGCGGATCCAACAACTTCATCCCGATGATGCCATCCTGTCGGAGGAAGCAGGAGGTGCTCTTCCCCGCACGGGGCGCTGCTGGATCGTCGATCCGTTGGACGGAACCACCAATTATTCTCATCGACATCCGCTGTTCAGCGTGTCTGCCGCTCTGGTCGATGATCTCGGACCTTGCGCAGCAGTCACACACGCTCCGGTGCTGGGAACTACCTGGTATGCGCTACGCGATGGTGGTGCCTGGTCCATCGACCCCGGCGGAAAAATCGAACGGTTGACCCTCGGCTCCGGGACTGACCTGGGGGAATGCTTGCTGGCGACAGGCTTCAGTTACCAGCGAAAGGAACTGGATCACGGCGCACTCGAGGTGTTCGAAAATCTCTTGCGGGAGGCTCGTGAAATTCGACGTGGAGGTAGTGCATGTCTGGACCTGGCATTCACTGCTGCAGGGATCTTTCAGGGATTCTGGGAGTTCCATCTGGCACCTCACGATGTTGCAGCCGGAGCTTTGCTGGTACGGGAGGCCGGTGGCATCGTGACCGATGCTGAGGGGCGGCAGGATTGGTTGCATGGTGGGAGCATCGTTGCTGCTTCGGCTCAATTGCATCCTCGCCTACTGGAAGTTGTAACTCCGGCGATGCCGCCAAGGGACGATTCCGATGACTAGTTCCAGCGGTCGACCTCTGCTGGTTCGAGGGGCCAGTGAGAATAACTTGCAGGGGATTGATGTCGATGTGCCACGCGAGCGGTTGGTGGTGGTTACGGGAATCAGTGGATCCGGTAAATCGACTCTTGCTCACGGGATCATCTGTCGTGAGGGTCAACGTCGATTTGTCGAGAGTCTCAGTCCCTATGCGCGGCAATATCTAGGGCGACTCGATCGCCCGCTGGTGGAGACGGTTGAAGGACTCAGTCCTACAATTTCCATCGACCAGAAAACCATCTCGAGGAATCCTCGATCGACCGTCGGAACCATCACCGAGATCCTCGATCACCTTCGTCTTCTCTACGCACGCCTGGGAGTTCCTCACTGCCCGGAATGCGGAGATGAGATCGAAGGGCGAAGTCGAGAACAGATCGTTCAGCAATGCTGGCATTCACTCGAGGGTCGAGAAGTTCTGGTCTGTGCGCCGCTGGTGCTGGAGCGAAAGGGTGAGTACCGCAAAGAACTGGAAGAACTGAAAGAACAAGGATTCGCCCGAGTTCGTATCGATGGTGAGTTGATGAGGTTGTCCGATACGATCACTTTGGCCCGATACGAACGACACACCATCGAGGTGGTGCTCGACAAGATTCGTCTGGTCGAGGGGAAGAGGGGCCGCCTGGCGGAATCGGTCGAGAAGGCCCTCTCCATCGCCGATGGGCTGGTGACCATCGTGGATGGTGAGACCGTGAATCTCTACTCGAGTCGATTCGGGTGTCCCTCCTGCTCGATTTCCTTGCCGGAACTGGAACCTCGATTGTTTTCCTTCAACAGCCCTCAAGGCGCCTGTCCTCGCTGTGATGGACTGGGGAGAAGGAGGTCCCCTTCCGAGAAGACCCTGGTCAAGGATCCTTCGCTGTCGATCGCAGATGGTGGGCTTGTATTGCGCCGTCAGGGAAAAACCATTCGGGGGATCTCGGTGGCCTGGAGTGAACTCGAAAAATCTGCAAGCAAGGAGCGCATATCACTCGATCGTCCGTGGATTCAACTGACTCCTCGTGCTCGGACCTTGCTGCTGGATGGTGCCGCTTCGGTGGGGGGGAAGAGCGACTGGCCTGGTCTGATCCCGCTGGTGGAAGCCGCCTACGATCTGCATGGTGGCAAGGAACTGGAGCGTATGATGCCGCGCATGATCTGCAAGTCATGTGATGGGAGTCGCTTGCAAACTGCACCCAGGGCGGTGTTGTTTCGTGATCACGGGATCGACCATGTCTGTTCGATGACGGTCGACGAGGCACGAAAGTTCTTCGCCGACTTGGTTCTCGATGAGAGAGAACTGAGGATTGGTCAGTCGCTATTTCCGGAGATCGATGCTCGTCTTCAGTTCTTGCAGAAAGTGGGACTCGGTTATCTGGCCATCGGTCGCTCTGCCGACACATTGTCGGGAGGGGAGGCACAGCGGATTCGGCTGGCCAGCCAACTGGGAAGTGGCCTTCGCGGAGTGCTCTATGTGCTGGACGAACCATCGATTGGACTGCACCCCAGTGACAATAAAGCGATGCTGGAAATGCTTCGAGGCTTGAGAGACCTGGGCAATTCGGTGCTGGTGGTCGAGCATGATCGAGAGACGATTGAAAGCGCCGATCACATCATCGATATCGGGCCGGGAGCCGGCAAGGATGGCGGACAACTGGTGGCCGAAGGGTCAGTCGCTGCCGTGTGTAAGGTGAAGCGATCGGTGACAGGCCAGTATCTCTCTGGCCGCAAAAAGATTGCGATTCCGACGACGCGACGAGTGGCCAACGGGTCGTTGAAGATTCGCGGGGCTCGCATGCACAATCTGCAGGACATCGATGTGGAGATCCCACTTCAATCATTGGTGTGTATCACTGGAGCCAGTGGCTCCGGTAAGAGCACCTTGATCCAAGGGATCCTGCAACCGGCTCTGGCCGAGCACCTGCAACTGGTGACAGAACCCGCCGGAGATCACGATGGCGTCGACGGGCTCGACCAGATCGACAAGTTGATCCGCATCGATCAGAACCCCATCGGGCGTACTCCAAGATCCAATCCCGGAACCTACACCAAGGTGTTCGACGATATCCGGGACCTTTTTTCCAGAACTCCAGAGGCGCGAGCTCGAGGATGGAAGAAGGGCCGCTTCTCTTTTAACGTCAAGGGCGGGAGATGTGAAGCGTGTGAGGGTGCAGGGGTCAATACCATCCCGATGCAGTTCATGGCTGACATCGAGGTGACCTGTGATGAATGCCATGGCACGCGCTTCAACGATGAGACCAGGAGTGTCCGCTGGCGCGGGCACGACGTGGCTCAGGTGTTGGGTCTCTCCATCGAGGAAGCGGCAAAACTGTTCGAAGACGTGCCGCAGATCGATCGTACACTCAAGACCCTTCTGGATGTGGGGCTCGGTTACATCTCGCTGGGGCAACCCAGTACCACTCTTTCGGGAGGGGAAGCGCAACGAGTCAAGTTGGCGACTGAGTTGCGGAAGCGTTCGACCGGAACGACGCTCTATCTGCTCGATGAACCGACGACCGGTTTGCACTTCGCCGATATCGAGAACCTGCTCTGTTGTCTGCAACGCTTGGTCGATGTGGGCAACACGGTGGTGGTGATCGAGCACTGTCTCGACGTGGTCAAGCAAGCGGACCATGTGATCGATCTCGGCCCCGGTGGAGGTTCTTCCGGTGGTTACGTGGTGGGCACCGGTACTCCAGAGCAGATTACAACGGTCGACAGTGCTACCGGAACTGCGCTGGCCGAGGAGATGGGCGGGCGACCAAGATCCGTCGATCGTTCCGGCAAGAAACGTGGCTCCGGGTCGGGAGAGCCCCAGGATCGCTTCCTGATCGAGGGAGCCAGGCATCACAACTTGAAAGATGTCACCGTCGAGATTCCGGCGGGTGCTTTTACCGTCATCACTGGTCCGAGCGGATCAGGCAAGAGCACGCTTGCTTTTGACATCCTGTTTGCCGAAGGACAGCGGAGGTACATCGAAAGCCTTTCGACCTACGCGCGTAGGTTCCTCGGAAGACTCGATCGAGCCGAAGTCGATCGAGTCGAGGGAATCGCTCCTGCCATCGCCATCGATCAAAAGAATCGCAGTTCGAGTCCGAGGTCGACTGTGGCCACTTCTACCGAAATATACGATTACCTGAGAATCCTCTTCTCGAGAGCGGGTCAGGCCAGTTGTACCACCTGCCAGATGGATCTGGAGGCGGACACGCCGGCGTCCGCCAGTCGCAAGATTATCGAGCAAAGATCGGATATGCCGACGCTTCTTCTGGCTCCTCTCGACTCGCCGTATCCCTCCCTTGCTGAACTGACGAGAGAAGGGTACGCAAGGATTCGTATCGACGGAATCGTCGAGAGAATCGACGACCTCGAGGTGGAAGAGCCGTTAGGGGATGACTCCATCGTCGAAGTTGTTGTGGATCGTCTGCGCCCGGTCAAATCGGGACGAGCTCGAGTTTCGGAGAGTGTTGAGGAAGCGTATCGGCGTGGTGGAGATCGATTGGTCGTCGCCGATGCCGAAGGGTTGGAGGTGCTACGCTATACACGCCGACCATCCTGTCCTCGCGGCCACATGATGCTGCCTGAAGAACTGAGTCCACGATTGTTCTCCTTCAATCACCATTCCGGCGCTTGTGTCAGTTGTTCCGGTCTTGGAGTGCAAAAGCAGGTCGATCCCAGGTTGTTGATCACCCATCCAGAGAAATCTCTCTTCGGCGGTGCGATGAAGCATCGACTCGGCTCCTGGATCGGCCGCAAAAGTGGACGAGTTCGCAAGGTGATCGATGCTGCACTGGAAGCCCATGGCTTCGATCCAAAGGCGTCAGTCGAATCTCTCGGCGAAGATGGATGGCGAGTCATCCTGGATGGAACCGGAGATCTTTCCTATCCAGTCTCCTACCGTACTCGTCGAGGAAGCGGAAGGTTACGAAGGGTGACGGGCTCGACCTGGGAAGGGCTGGTGAATCGAGTTTCGGCCTGGCATCAGCGGGCCAACTCACCTCGTTGGCGCCAGGCGATCGAGGATCACCTGGCGGTTCTCACTTGCCCGGGCTGCGATGGAGGCCGACTGAAACCTGAGTTGTTGGCGGTACGTATCGGCGGCAAGAATATCTCGGAAGTGAGTGGTCATACCGTCGATCAAGCGTTCGAGTTCTTTGACCAGTTGCAACTGGATGGGTACCGCAAAGAGGTGGCCGATCAGGTGAAATTGGAAGTGGCGAGCCGACTCTCTTTTCTCAAAAAGGTAGGGCTGGGATATCTGGCCCTCGATCGAGCCACGGAAACGCTCTCCGGTGGAGAGTCGCAGCGGATCCGCCTCGCCACTCAGATCGGCAATCAACTGGTCGGTGTGCTTTACGTGCTGGATGAACCGACCATCGGTCTCCATCCGCGAGATGTCGATCGACTGCTCGGCTCCCTCGAGGAGTTGAGGGATCAGGGCAACACCCTTGTGGTGGTCGAGCATGACGATCGGACGATTCGTCGCTGTGACCATGTCATCGATCTGGGACCTGGAGCAGGGGTGCTGGGTGGTGAGGTGGTGGCCGAAGGGACTCCCGAACAGGTGATGCGGATGGAGCAATCTGCCACGGGTCGTTACCTATCCGGGATGGAACGTGTCACCGAGGTCGGCGAGCGAAGAAGTGGTGACGGCGGTGAGATTCGTATTCTCGGTGCATCCGCCCACAACCTGAAGAATCTCGACGTGTCGATTCCGACCGGCGTGATGACCTGTGTGACAGGTGTCAGTGGGTCGGGGAAATCGACACTGGTGATGGATATCCTGGCTCGCGAACTGGCCACTCGATTGGCCGGTGCTCGACCCGCCAGTGCCGAACATCGAGATATCGAGGGTGAAACCGTGTTTGACGGCCTGGGGGTGATCAACCAGCAGCCGATCGGTCGGACCCCTTCCTCCAATGCTGCAACCTACACCGGAGTGCTGGCACCGATCCGTTCACTCTTTGCCAGGACCGCTCTGGCCAGGATGCGTGGCTGGGGACCGGGACGCTTCTCCTTCAACGTGGTGGGTGGACGATGCGAGAGCTGTGAGGGGAAAGGGGGGGTTCTCATCGAGATGCACTTCCTCAGCGATGTGTGGGTGCAATGTGAAGTGTGTAAAGGGCGGCGCTACGAGAAAGAAACGCTCGAAGCTCGCTGGAAGGGCAACAACATCTCCGAAGTTCTCGAGATGGATGTCAGTAATGCACGCGGCCTGTTCGAGGATATTCCCGCCATCTCGACGATGCTGAAGGCTCTAGAGGATGTGGGGCTGGGATATCTGTCGCTGGGTCAGCCAGCCACGACACTCTCCGGGGGAGAGGCGCAGCGGATCAAACTGGCGGCAGAACTGGGCCGCAGAAGCAGAGGGCGACGTATCTACATCCTCGATGAGCCGACCACCGGATTGCATTTTTGTGATGTTCGGCTGCTGGTGAAGATGCTCGAACGACTGGTCGATCGAGGAGACACGGTGGTGGTGATTGAACACGACCTGGATCTGATTGCTGCGGCGGATCATGTGATCGATCTGGGCCCAGATGGCGGCGATGCCGGTGGTCGGGTGGTGGTCGAGGGGACCCCTGAAAAGGTCGCCCGGTCACGCAGAAGTCACACCGGTAAGGTGCTCAAGGAATTGCTGCTACGACGCAAGGAAACGACTCGAGGAAAACCGGGTTTGAAGAGTTAGCGTGGTACGGCGAGCTCGCGGGTGTGTCGCAACAAGCTCTCCTCCAGTTGCTCCTGCTGGTTGAGACGGTCACCGAGAGTCTGCATCGCATCTGTGAGGAACTGGAGCACTTCACGGTCCTCGCCACGGCGATCGAGTAGATCACGCACCTGTTCCGTAGCTCTGCGCACTTCGAGTGCACCTTCGGCGTAGCGATTGGCACTCTCATGAAGCGCGATGAAGGCGCTCTCTCGATCTCCTGGTGATTTGAGGATCCTCCACGGTCTGCGGCGCAGATCGGATGCGAGCCCGTGAAAATCCTCAGTGGTGGACTGAATGTTTTCTACCGAAGCTCGGAGTGGGGCTCGGTTTTCATGAAGGATGTGGTCGATGTTTCTGAGAACCGTCTCTCCCTTTCTTCCGAGTCGAACGATCGACTCTGCCGCTTCAGGGATCGTGCGGACATGCGCTCGCAACTCCAGCAAGATCTCTTCTGCTTGTTGTAGACTGGAGAGAATCGGGCTGCGGCCGTCGCGAATCAGAATTCTCATCTCCTCGGCGGTGTCCCGGACGCTATGCCCGGCATCTCCCAGGGTGTGAAGAGTTTCCTGAAGACCTCCCTGACCCGAGAGGATGTCGGTCATCGTCGCCATCGACTCTGCTGCGTGGCGTAATGAACTGACCGCCCGAATGTACTCCTGGTCCGGCTGAGCGAGGGGATCCCCCTGGATGATCAGCGTCGCTCCATCGATCAAAGGGAGACCCGATCCCGGAACGATGTCGATAGAGGCTCGCGAAATTCCCTGCAGGGAGATCGTGCTGTCAACGGTGATGTAGGGGATGATCTTGGGGTCGACCTGGCATTGGAGGACCGGCAGTGACGGGGCCAGAGCCTGGGCTTGAGCAAGGTGACTGCCTCCGACCTCGAGAAGAGTGACCGAAACTACCTTGCCGACCGGAACCCCGCGAAAGAAGACCTGGCAGGAGGGACGAAGTGATCCAGCGTGGGGCAGTTGGATCGACAGGGAGCCAGTGCTGGCGCCCTTCGAATCAGTGATCCCCGGCAGTACCAGAACCACCACGGCCAGGCCTACAGTCACTGCTATTCGAGTGAACCACTTCAGTGAGTGGGTGATCTTACCGCTCATGAGAACTCTCCCGTTCGATGAAGTACGAGATCTCAACTGCTACCACGATCTCGTGATGGCGACAGAGGACTCGCTCTTCTCTCTCATCGGTCGTGGAGAGATCAGACTTCATTGAATTCCAGAAAAGTGTCGTTTGGATTGGATCAGGGAGAGGGTGCCGAGGGACTGGAAAGACGATTCCACCACTGCTGGTGGTCAGAGACGGCATATCGCCGAGTGCGGGGAGGGGCCAGGTAATCGTACTTGGGTGCCGAATCCTTGCGTTCTCCAGCGAGTAACAAGATGGTGGAGCGAGCGTTGAGGCGCACCCACTTGTCCCGATCATTGAGCAGTGGGAACAAAAGTGGCGCGAGATTACGGTTGAAGGTTCCGGCGATGGCGTGAATCGTCTGGGTCCTGACCACCGGTTCCTCGGAAGCGAGTCCGGCCCAGGGTCCGCGGTCCGAAACCTTGTAACTGGGTCCCTGACAGGAACAGAGCAATAATGTTGCGATGAAACAGGGGAGCCAGAAGCGCACAGACCTCGAGGCGGATGAAGAGCATCGCAGCGGCATTGGAGTGGAGTCCTTTCTCATTGAGGATCAGTCCTGGTGAGACGACAGCGCCCAGGAATCAGACCCGAGGTTCCATCCTCAAGAAGAAGTGGGTCCAGGTCAAGATCCCGGTAGTGCGGTCGAGGTGGAGCCACCCGTGTGGAAGTGATATTCTGCGGGTGAATCCGTTGCTGGAGAGGACCTGGACGTGAAGCCTCATGCTTGTGAATTTCTGGTGGTGGGGGCCGGTTCGACCGGTCTCGCCCTGGTCGATCACTTATTACGGCGAGATGTGGGGTCCGTGACACTGTTGGACACTCTCAACTCTCCACAGGCGGGACCCACCGGAACCCGGGTGCCGTTGCTGGCTCCGAGTGATCCGCAATGGGATCTTTGCGTGCGCCGATCCCGAGAATTGTATGAAGGATGGTCCGATTGGATCGAGATCGATCCGGAACTGCGCCGATGTGGTGCATTGCTACCCGAAGCGAACGGCCTGCTGCCACTGCAAGGTGTCGACAGTGCCCGGCGATGGTCATCCCTCCAACCGGATGGACCGGTTTGTATGCACGATCCTGCGGCGGCAACGGTCGACTCGATCTCGGTCGCAGCGGCGCTGCTGTGGAGGATTCGGAAAGCGGGTGGGAATTTCTTTCCTACCACCTGTTTGAGTTCTCTGGTAGAGACTTCCGATGGCGTTGATTTCACTGCAGGGGTTCGAGAAGGAACCGCTTCTCATGTCTTTCTCTGTGTTGGTAGCGAATCATTGAACTGGCTCGACCGACTGGGAGTCCGCCACCAGCTTGCTCACGAAAATGTGTCCACCTTCACCTTGCAACTGTCCGATGATCTTCCTCCGATCATCTATTGGGGTGAGGAAAGAGCACTGCTCTTTGACCGCGGTGACGGCCTGCACGACCTTCAGTTGATCGGTTCCTTTGAGGAATCAACCGGGGCTTTGCCCTCGGTTGATTGGAACCGCTACGCCAGTTTTCGTGACAAATGGAAGGACTGGATTCCGCAACTCGATGACACCGAAACGCTCAAGGCGAGTGCCAGGATTCAGATTTCTTGTATGGGTACTCCCTCGGCAATCGCCAGTGCTGGGGGACGGATCGTGTTTCCCGGGGCGTGCGGTGAGTTTTCCCCGCTACTGTTCCCTGCTTTGGCGGAGATGACGGTCGAGAGTCACCTGGCGGGCACCACTGGCGGCTTGCTCGAGGATCTCGCCTGATGTCGGAGGTCTCCCCTGAAGCGGTCGGCTGGACCTGGTTGGATGGCCAGCTGTTGCCGACGCATGAGGCCCGCATCGGCGTGCTCGATCGTGGATTCCTCTACGGCGATTCAGTATTCGAGACTCTTCGAACCATCAACGGTCGTGGTCTGTTTCTGAAGGAACACCTCGATCGGCTCCGGAAATCACTGGCAAGTTTGGAGATCGATTTCCATTTTGAAGACCTCTGGATGGAGCAACGGATCGATCAATTGGTGCAACAGCAGTGCGGCACTGAAGTGGTGTTGCGCATCACCGTGACTCGAGGGGATCGCATCGATGGATCTCTGGAAGGCTCCGGCTGTCAGCCCAGACTGGTGCTGATGAGTTCACCCATCTCGGCCGCCGCGCCCTGCCACCCATTGAAACTGATGATTTCCAGTCAGCACAAAACACCTCCAGGAGTATTGGATCCCACCATCAAGAGTGGAAATTACCTCGCTTCGATCCGCGCCAGGGATGAAGCGAAGGCTGCCGGAGCGGACGATGCGGTATTGCTCTCGCCGGAGGGTGTGGTCACTGAACTGACCTGCGCCAATCTATTCTGGATCATCGATGGTATCGTCTTCACCTGCGATGATTCCCTGGTTCTGAATGGAATCACTCGTGCAGTCGTCATCCGATTGCTCGAAGAGCAGGGGGTCGAGGTGGAACTGGGACGATTCGGTGCAATCGAGTTGAATCACGCCAATGAAGCCTTCGCGACCTCTTCGATACAAGGCGTCCGGGCCATCGGAACCCTTGAGGGAAGATCCCTTGCGACCACTGCGCCTGCCTCGATCTGCAACGTTTTGATCGAGCAATATCAGCAGTTCTGTCGGCAGGTGATGATAGAAGGGACTCGATGAGTTTACCGATCTGGCAACCGGACCGGGATCAGGTCAGTCGAACTCAGGTCGCGGGTCTGATGCAATCGGTCGGCTTACCCCTCGATCCCGATGATCTCGAAGGATCGGTGCGACACTTCATCCGCTGGAGCCAGCAGCATCCAGAAGCGTTTTGGCCGGCGGTGATGGAGGACCTGGGAGTGGTCTGGACTCGACCCTATCAGCAGGTGGTGGACCTCTCCTCGGGGCCAGAATGGGCCGAGTGGTTCGGTGGTGGCGAGACCAGCATAGTCCTCAATGCGGTCGACATTCCCGCAGCGGAGATCCCCGACCAGTTGGCGCTGGTGGCAGAGGATGAGAGCGGAGATTCGACACGCTGGACCTTTGAGGAGGCTTCTTTCGAGATTGATCGGGTGGCACAACTTCTGGTTCAACTGGGAGTGGGCCGTGGAGACCGGGTCGCTTGTCTGATGCCGATGGTCGGAGAGGTGGTGTTTGCGATGCTGGCCACGATGAAGATCGGTGCGATCTTCATCCCGATCTTCAGCGGATACGCGCCTCCATCGGTTCGTGAACGGCTGACGGACTCCGGGGCAAAGGTCCTCTTCACCGCAGATGTCGGGTCACGGCGTGGCCAGTTATTTCCTCTCAAGAGTCAGGCAGACCTCGCAGTCGACGGCCTCGAGACGTTGGAGCACCAGATCGTATTGCGACGATCGGACCAAAGCGCACCGATGACCGCCGGACGTGATCTGTGGTGGCAAGATGCGGTGGAACATCTCGATGGAGATGCGGCCACCGAGATGATGGCAGCCATGGATCCCGCCCTGATGATCTACACCAGTGGTACCACCGGGAAGCCGAAGGGAACCATTCATACCCACGCCGGCTGCATCGCCCAGATGGGTAAAGAACTGCGCTACAACTTCGACGTTCGCCAGGGCCAGGATCTGTTCTGGTGGTTCTCCGATATCGGCTGGATGATGGGACCCTGGCAGATCATCGGCTGCTGGTTGAACCGGGTCCCCTTCGTCATCTTCGAGGGAACTCCCGATTATCCCGGACCAGACCGGGTGTGGCAGGTGGTGGAACGCCACCGAGTCACCCATCTGGGCATCAGTCCTACGGCGATTCGCCTGCTGATGCGATCGGGCGATGCACCGGTCGAGAAGTATCCGATGGATTCCTTGAGGATCCTCGGGTCGACCGGCGAACCGTGGGATCCAGAAAGTTATCGCTGGTACTTTGATCGGGTGGGCCAGCAACAACTCCCCATCATCAACATCTCCGGCGGCACCGATATCGTCGGCTGTTTTCTGGCACCGCTACCGGTGTTACCGATCAGTGAGACTTCACTTCAGTCTCCCGGACTGGGCATGGATATCGATGTCTTCGATGAAGATGGAAACTCTGTCGAGGGCGAAGTGGGATATCTGGTGTGCAAGAGTCCTGCGCCATCGATGACCCGGTCTCTGTGGAATGCCGACGAGAAGTACCTGGATACTTACTGGTCGCGGTTCCCCGGGATCTGGAACCATGGGGACTGGGCTCTGATCGATGATGACGGCGAGTGGTTTCTCTTCGGAAGAGCGGATGACACCCTCAACATCGCAGGGCGTCGCGTAGGCCCCGGTGAAATCGAATCGGCGCTGATCGAGCACTCTGCTGTGAGTGAGGCTGCGGCCATCGGTGTTCCCGATGACTTGAAGGGGACTGAACTGGTCTGTTTCGTGGTCCTGCACCCTTCAGCGCGAGAGGATGAGGCGTTGCGTCAGCAGCTGGTCGATCAGGTGGTCGAGGCGCTGGGGAAAGTCGATCGACCTCGTGCCATCTATTTCGTCGATGATCTACCACGGACTCGCAGTGCCAAGATCGTGCGTCGGTTGATCCGAGCCCGTCATCTGGGAGAAAAGGATGTGGGAGATCTGACCAGTATTGCAAATCCAGAGGCGCTCGAATCGATCGGGAATTGCCGTTAATCCTTCTGCTCTGATCGTCGGGTCAGCGGTCTTGCGGCCACTTCTTGGCGCCACTTCACCAGCATATCGTGGAGTCGTGTCAGTTGTTGTGGATGGGCTTCGTTTTGCAAGGTGGTCTCGCCCGGATCCTTGCCCAGGTGATACAGTTCCAGCTGCTGGGTTTCGAGATTCTCGATCAACTTCCAGTTTCCATCGATCACCGCAGAAGAGGGGGATCCACCTTGATTTCCATAGTGGGGGTAGTGCCAGTAGAGCGGTTCGATAGAACCTGCATCATCGCCGGCGAGGGACTTCCTGAAGGAGTGCCCATCGGGGGACCAGTGATCGGGTGCTGCAAGTCCTGTCAACTCCAGTAACGTCGGTGCCAGATCGGTGCTCTGGATCGGGCGGTCGACCAGCCTTCCATGGCCGACGATCCCCGGACCTCGGGCGATCCATGGCACCCGAATGCCGCCCTCATACATCCAGCCCTTTCCACCTCGCAGCGGCCAGTTACTGGTGGGGTGCCCTTCCGAGGTGCTGAGGCCGCCGTTGTCGGAGGTCAGCATCACGATGGTCTGGTCCTCGAGATCGAGACGCTTGAGCGCCGCCAACACGCGCCCGACCGCCGCATCCATCGCTTCCACCATTCCCGCGTAAATCGCATGCTCCTGGACCATTCGTACCTTGCGATTCCCTTCCTTGCCCCACGCCACCTGCAGCCCCATTTCCTTTTTCTTTTGTTGATACTTATCCTTCAGGTCGGGTCGGGCAATCAGCGGGGTGTGAACCGAGTAGAAGGAGAGTACCGCCAGGAATGGTTGTTTCGAATGGGCTTCGATGAACTCGATGGTCTCGGAAGCGAGACGATCGGGCAAGTGTTCTCCATCCGGGCCGTCGGAGAGTCGCGGATTTCCATAGGGGGAAAAGTACTTCTTGCCGCCGTAGGGTCCTCCTCGGGTCCAGCCACCACGGTTGAACTGATAGCCCTGATCTTCGGGCCAGAATCCCTCAGGGCCGAGGTGCCATTTACCGGCAAAGAAGGTCGCATAGCCGTGAGGCGAGAACAGTTCTGCAAGGCTCAGTTGGTCGAGCGGCAGGCGATCTTCATAGGGTGCCGGCAGGTGTGAGGTTTTGCGATTCCAGCGCTCTGGTCCTGCCGCACCGAAGTAGTCAGTGGTCGCAAGACGTGCCGGATGAACACCGGTCTGGAGACTCACTCGAGTAGGACTGCACACCGGACAGGCGGCATAGGCACGACTGAAACGAACGCTGTCAGCGGCCCATCGGTCGATGGAAGGTGTCTCGTAAAATGAACTGCCGGTGACACCGAGATCTTTCCAGCCCAGATCATCGACGACGATCACGAGGATCGAGGGAGTCGTCGAATCTTCTGACTCAGCCGGCAATTCTGACGAGACGGTGAGTGCCAGCAGAAGCACCAGAGAGGAGCAAGAGATCAAGACTCGGCCTTTTTTGAGAGCCCCAGATAGGCCCTGGGGTCGGCGGCATCTCGGAGCCCATCCCCGAGGAAATTGTAGGCCAGGACCGCGAGGAAGATGAAGAAGCCAGGAGTGATGAGCCATGGGTTGTACTTCAAGACCTCGGAAACGTTGCAATCCTTGAGTAATAACCCCCAGGAAGAATCGGGCTCGGTGATGCCGAATCCGAGGAAGGAGAGAGCCACTTCTCCAAGGATGTAATAGGGGACGTAGAGGGTTGCCGTGACGATCACGATGGAAGCGGTGTTGGGCAACAGATGGCGCAAGATGACCCGCGCGGATGATCCACCCAGCGCCTTGGCTGCGAGTGCGTATTCACTCTCGCGTAGACTCAGGACCATTCCTCGGATCATCCGCCCGGTACTCGCCCAGCCCACGATGGCAAGTATCGCGACGATCATCATGTAGGTTTGACGAGGGGACAATCGGTCGGGGATGGCGTAGCGCAGGGTCAGGATCAAGTACAACCCGGGGATCGCTAGCAGTAATTCGACCAGTCGCATCAGCCAGAAATCGACCTGCCCGCCAAAGTACCCGGCGATGCCACCGATCACCAGGCCGATGCTGATGCTGATCATGATACCGATCAACCCGACCGAGAGGGACACCTGGCCGCCATAGAGGATCCTGGTCCAGAGATCGCGCCCGAGGATATCGGTCCCGAGCAAGAAGAGGCCAGGATGCAGATCCGCGCGATCACTCGGTAGTTGCTCCGTGTCCAATCCCATCAGATGGGTCTTGCCCTGGATGGGGAAAAATCCACACAGGCTGAACAACTCATGAGATTCTTCTCGCTCGACGAAGAACTGAATCGGAAGCGAGATGGTTCGGTCGACCGCCATCAAGTATTCGGACTCACCGTATTCATCCCACGACTGGTACTCCCTGAGGGGGTGGACATGGGGGCGAAAGGTGAACTCGTTGGCGCTGTTGTGGAAGTGAATCCCGCCTTCGAACCAGTTCCAGTTGCGTTCATAGGTCGAAAGGATGATTTCGTTGTAGTTCTCGTCCTCATCGATCACTTCACCGACTTTATCGATGGAATATCCGCCCAACAGCATCGGACCATACTTGACGGTGTACTTGTTGGTCTCATTACTGCTATAGGGTGCGATGAAGCCGCCGAAGCAGCTGAGGGTATAGAGAACCAGCAAGATCGCAGCACCGATCATCGCCAGGCGATTTTTGCGCAATCGATGCCAGAGCATCGCCCACGGACCTCGTGGGGGTGGAAGAGTGTTGATTTGTTCTTCTCGACTCATCAGGAAAGCCTCACCCTCGGATCGACCAGCGCCAGCAGCAGGTCTGCGACCAGATTGCCAAAGACCAGCAGCAGGGTCGAGATCAGGACACTGGCCAGCACCAGCGGTTCATCTTTGGCTGAGATCGCCTCGAAGACCAGTCGTCCAAGGCCGGGCCAGTTCATGACGATCTCGACCAGCAGGCTGCCGCTGAGCAGACTGGCCAGCGAGTAACCAAACATCGTGATGAGCGGATTGACCGCATTTCTGAAGGCGTGTTTGAACAGTACACCGGTGTGGGGAACTCCCTTGGCTCGAGCGGTTCTGACGTAGTCCTGGCCCAGTGCTTCAATCATGTTGCCGCGGGCCTGGCGCATGTAACCAGCCATCGCCGATGTGCCCAGGACGATGGCGGGCAACACCAGGTGGTGGATTCGATCACCGATCTTTCCCCAGAAGCTCAACTGGTGGTAATCGAGCGATCTCATGTCTCCGATGGGGAAGAGCCCGCTGTATGTGGCAAAGAGCACCGCAAGTAGCGCAGAGAATACAGTCGGCACCGAAAGTCCGATGAAAGCGAATATCCCGGCGGTGTGATCGATCGGAGAATTGGGTTTCACTGCAGCGAAGACCCCCAGCGGGACTCCCAGTCCGTAGGCGATGACGAGAGCGGCAATCGACAGCGTCAAGGTGTTCCACAATCGTTCAGCGATGATGCCAAAGACCGGTCGATTGAACTTGTAGGAGCGTCCGAAATCTCCCGAGAGCGCATTGAAGAACCAGGAAAAGAAGCCCTCGATCGGACCCACCTTGCGATACACCACGCCCTCGTCGTCGCATTGATAACGGGTCGATCCGACCTGGAAGTTGAGCAAGCTACGGCTGGCCAGACGATGCTCGACGATGATTCCATCTTGCAAGATGGTGGGAATCTTTTCTCCTACATCGCGAAAGGACCAGGTCGCTCCTTCATCGGTGAATTCTCCGAGAGTTTGCAACTGACTCGGATTCAGTCGGTGGAGTAATCCGGCCGATTCCTTCTGGCGAAGGACCTCGGTCAGAGATCGAGCAGGATCCGCTTCTTGCTGGCTATAGAAATCACCGGGTGCTGTTTTCAGCAGCAAGAAGGTGAGTAACGAGACCACCAGTATCAGTGGTGGAATCGAAAGTAACCGGCGGATGGTAAAGGTCAGCAAGGTCGTCTCTCCGGCTTCGTCACTGTCGGATCCACAGGGTTTCGAGATTCCAGGTCAACTGAGGACGTAGCAGACTCGGCCAGAGATTTCCCAGGCGGCCCTTCTTGATCGTGCAGTACGAGTTGGCGGCGATCAGATACAGGATGGGAATATTCTGTCCCATCAGTTCCTGGACTTCATCGAAGTATCCCTTGCGGACGCTGTCATCGAGTTCTTCGTCCATCATCGCCATCAATTGATCGATGCGAGCTTCCCACTTCGTCGCAGGTATTGCTTGCTGTGGATTCCAGGCATGAAGGCGCCCGCTGGACAGGGTGATGTTTTTGCCGTTGGCAGGGTCAGGCGGCACGCCTGATCCCCAGCCCAGCAGAATCATGTCCCACTTGTGGCTGTCTCTCAGGCTGGTGACCAGATCATTGAAGATCTGCGGCTTGAAATTGACATCGATCCCGACCTTCTTGAGGTCCTGGGAGATCATGTTGCCGATCTGCTGACGAAGGTTGTTCTCGACATTGGTGTTGAGGGTGAAGCGGATGGGGCGACCCTGATCATCTTCACGGACGCCATCTCCATCGGTGTCTTTCCAGCCCAGTTCATCGAGGTAGCGCTGGGCTGTCTCCACCGAATGAGGGTAGGTCGAGACCCCTCGATGGAACCAGGAGCGATTTCCAGGAGTGACGGAGGACCAGATGGCGGTCGCTCTGCCCTGGAAAGCGGTTCTCTTGATGCCATCGCGATCGATGGCGTGATTGACCGCCTTGCGGAAATCCAGCTGATTGAACCAGTATGACTTTTCCTCGTCGACGAAGGGCTCTCCTGTTTCAGGATTCTTTCCCGGATGCATGTTGAAACAGACCCAGTTGGTGTTGAGGCTGACTCCGAGGCGAACCAGATCCGCAGTTCCCGCTTTCTCCATCGCCGTCGCTTCACGGAAATGGTCTGCCGGAAGATCCATGAAGATGTCGAGTTCTCCCGCCTCGAACTTCTGCCACTGCAAGTTGAGATCCTTGACCAGCAAGATCACGACCTCGTCGATGTAGGGCAGCCGTTGACCACGACTATCCTTCTTCCAGTAGCGAGGATTGCGCTGATAAACGATTTTTTCGGCGGGGATGTACTCCTTCAGGACAAAGGGACCACTTCCCACCAGCAGCTCTGGCGGCGAGTTGGAGGTCATCTGTTGCAGGATGGTCGGGTCTTGCTCCTGTAGATGGTCCTTCCACAGGTGTTTCGGGATGATGCTGACGGCCCCGAGATGAGTCAGGAATTGAGAATCGATTCGAGACAGGGTGAAGATCACCGCATTTTGATCGTGGTCGACGCTGACCTGGGGGAGATCCCCGGTTTCCGGGTGTTTGAAACCGTCGCGGATACTGGTGGCAATCTGCTCGTGAAACACCGCATTAAAGGAAAACTCGACATCGTCTACCGTCAGCGGAGTTCCATCACTCCAGAGGATTCCTTCTCGTAGAAAAAAGGTCCATTTGAGATGGTCATCGGAAACCTGCCACGATTTGGCCAGGTCCGGTGAAGTGTGCCAGTTTCCATTGTTGTACTGAACCAGACTGGAAAAGACCAGGGCACGGATCTCCTGATCGGTAGCACCCTTCGGTTCGACCGGATTGAAAGTCTCGACCTCACCGAGGATGGCGTAGACGAAACGACCGCCGTAGGTTCCGGTACGATTCTTGATGATGGCATCAGCGGGGGCTTCTCCGAGAAAAGCAGGGGAAGGGGTGCCGATCGGGATCGAGGGATCCGGAGTGGGCTCCGGCAACTTGGTGTTGCGCCGGATGCGGGTGCGCCGTACTGGCGGGTCATCGTCGGAAGACGAATCGAGACTGGCGGTGGACTGGTCAGATTGGAGTGAGTCCGCTGGCTGGGCATTCAAATCGCCGGTCGCAGTAAGACAAACCCATCCGCACAAGCCCAGCAGCCAGCCGAAGCCCAGCAGCCCACTGAAGCGGGGCTGGCAGCGCCAGGGGGTCGTCGTCTGGAGTTTCCACTGGAGCATCCTTGAAGTGTGGCAAGAAATCGGGCTCATGGGGTCCTCATCATCGTCGTGAGCTGTCATCGAAATCAACGGATCGAATCCAGCGGATCCAATTCAATTGTCGATCGCAGCGGGCTTTCCAAGGTCAACGGAGAGGTTAAGTTACATCGCCTCGGAGGATGCGGCAATCCGCTCTAAAACAGAACATCTTCCGGCGGCATGGTTTCACCGCAGAAGAGGTCGAGGCGCCCCTTGAGCGGGGGCCACAGCGACCGTCAGGCAGGTGGACTCGAACTGGCGAGTCAATTCGGATACTGTGCCGACACCTGCGGGCGATTGGATGCCTCCCAGGTGTTGGTATCGAGCAGATCAGAGGAGCATTTCGGATGTTGAATTCCATCATCGGTCGAGTGGCGCTGGTAGTTGCTGTCGCACTCGTCCTGTCGATCTGTGGCTGTACGGCGAATTCTGGTACGAATACAGCGACGACAAACCAGATCAAGAGCGTTTCGGCCCCTCATCCAGACGGCATCTTTCGTATTCCATTGATGACCAATCCTCCCGATCTCGATCCCATCCTCGTCTCGGATACCACTTCCGACGGAGTGGCCTCGAAGATCTTCAATACGCTGCTCGACTACGACCCCGATCTGAATCTGGAACCGTGCCTCGCTGCGGCGATGCCGGTGATCTCTGACGATGGACTGCAGTACAATTTCACACTCCGCGAGGGTGTCAAGTTCAGTCATGGCCGTACGGTCACCGCAACCGACTTCAAGTACAGTTTGCAGAGATTGGCTTCGGTTCGATCGAAGAGGTCCACTCTGATCGAGCCCATCCTCGGTGCTGCTGAGGCGATCGAGGCGGCTCGATCCAAGTCGGAAGACGCTCCCGAGATCCAGGGCATCGAGGTGTTGGGAGATCTGCAGTTACGGATCACCCTGAAGAAGCCGTATGCACCCTTCATCTATCACCTGGCGATGGTCAATACCGCCGTGGTTCCGCGCGAACTGGTCGAGGAGCATGGCCACTCATTTTCTCGCCTTCCGACCGGCACCGGCGCGTTCATCCTCGACCAGTGGAAAGAAGGAACGTCGCTGCACCTGAGGGCGAACCCGGATTATTTCGAAGGCGCACCAAAAATCTCCCGGATTCACTACCGAGTCATCCCCGAACCACTGGCTCAACTGGAGGAGTACAAGGCGGGGAATTTCGAGGTCCTGAATGTGACCCAGGGAGTTTACCCGAGATGGATGAACTCTAATCGGGCCGATGAAGTGATGTCGTGGCCTTCACTGGTGGTGCAGTACTACGGGTTCAATCTCGAGAAGGAAGGCTCCCCTTACGCCGGCAATTCCGAGAGTGCGCGGAAGTTGCGGGAGGCGATCAACCTGTCGGTCGATCGCAAGTTCCTGGGTGACGTGCTGCTCGAAGGACGCTTCTACGCCGCCAACGGCATCTTGCCCCCGGGCATTCTGGGTCATGATTCATCGCGACCCGCCTTTGAACTCGATCGAGAGCGCGCTCAGGAGTTGCTGGCAGAGGCGGGATACCCGAAGGGTGAAGGACTGCCCCCGGTGGATCTCTGGTTCAATACTCAGGGCGACAATGCCAAGATCGCTCAGGTTGTCCAGGAAGACCTGAAACAGGCGGGGATCCCCATCGGATTGAAGATGCTCGACTGGGGCGCCTTCATCGAGGCCACCGATTCAGGAGAGCCACCCTTCTTTCGACTCGGTTGGGTTGCGGATTACCCGGACCCGGAGAACTTTCTCGCCTTCCTTTTTCATTCCAAGAACAAGGGGCCCAACGGAAACGTGTCCTTTTACGACAATCCGCAGGTCGACGCTCTGATCGACAGGTCCTACCTGATCACGGACATGGAAGAACGGATTGATCTGCTGCAGCAGGCGGAACGCTTGATCCTGAACGATAGCCCGTGGCTGTTCCTGCTGTTCGGGCGCGAGACCATCCTGAAAAAACCCTATGTGCAGAACTTCAATCCCACCGGGATGTGCGACGACATCCAGGGCAATCATGTTCGCTGGCACCTCGTTGAACTCAACAACCCCGGGGCGCAGTAACGAGGTTCAGTGCTCTCATTCACCCTGCGAAGACTGCTCGAGGCGATACCTGTCATCTTGCTGGTCACCCTCATCGTATTCCTGCTGAATGCGGCAATTCCGGGGAATCCTGGGCGCATACGCATGGGGCAAAGGGCTGAACCCGCTCAAGTCGATGCCTACAACGAGCTCCGCGGCTACAACGATCCACTTGCAGTGCAGTACGGGAGATACCTCTGGCGGCTCTTCACCAGCTTCGATCTCGGTGAATCGGATGTCAAGGCAGGAAAGAGCGTCAACGAGATCCTCGGGGATGCCTTCTTCGTGACGCTTCGCCTGGCGTTCCTCTCGATGCTCGTTGCACTCGTTGTCGGCATCGGTGCAGGCGTTCTCTCTGCCGTTCATAGCAGGACCGTGATCGATTATGTATCGATGTTGGTGGCGATCATCGGGGTCTCGATGCCTGTGTTCTGGCTTGGAATACTGATGATCATCTATGTGGCTCCGATCGTTGATCTTCCGCGAACAGGTTTCAACGACGAAAACTGGGCCACGATGCTGACCAGTCTCGCGATGCCAGCGACCGCCCTGGGTCTGCTTTCGTCTGCGACCATCGCACGGCTCAGTCGCTCTGCGATGCTCGATGTGTTGACACAGGACTACATCCGTACCGCCCGATCGAAGGGTCTGGCGGAGTCCGTGGTCATCCTGAAACATGCGATGCGAAATGCTGCGATCCCGATCGTCACGGTGGTCGGCAATTCATTCGGTTACCTGCTGGTGGGGGCTGTCTTGACCGAAACAGTCTTTGCCTTGCCAGGCCTCGGGCGTGAGGTGGTGGAAGCCATCAAGCAGCGGGACAGAGAACTGGTCACAGGCGGCATCCTGTTGATGTCTTTTGTCTTTGTCGGGGTCAACTTGCTGGTCGATCTCTCGTATGCCTGGTTCGATCCGAGGGTGCGTGATGACCGCAACTAACCGAGGAAAATCCCCGACCCAGATGGCCTTCCGGCGCTTGCGACGCAATGTTCTCGCGATGGCGGGGGCTGTGGTGGTGCTGATCGTCGTCTTGCTGGCGTTCTTCCCGTCGATGCTGGTGCCCTCACATGCAGACGGATCCGGTCCCTACGATTTCGCCGAACAGTTCCGAGCTAAGGAACAGTATCAGCAACCCCCCGGGATCCCCGGACATCCACTCGGCACCGATGAACTGGGCCGTGATGTGCTGACTCGCATCATCTACGGCGCCGGGATCTCGCTTCGGGTGGGCCTTATCGGGACCATCGTTGCGCTGCTGATCGGATTGGTCCTCGGCAGCGTGGCAGGTTTTCGTGGTGGAGTGGTCGACACGCTGATCTCCAGATTGACCGACACCTTCTTTGCTTTCCCCAGTTTGCTGCTGATGATCGGCATCCTGGCGGTATTCGAGAAGCCCAACGAGATCGTCATCTTCTCGGCACTCGGTGTCGTGGGCTGGCCCGGGGTCGCTCGAATCGTCCGTGGGCAGGTGATCTCACTTCGTGGTAGTGAGTTCGTGCTCGGCGCCCGAGCGCTGGGACAGAGTGATACTCGCATCCTCATCGGGCACGTACTGCCGAACTGTCTCGGCCCGGTCGTGGTGGTTTCTACCCTGATGATCGCCGGTAACATTCTCGCCGAGGCAGGGCTGTCCTTTCTCGGCATCGGTTTGCCGCCACCGGCCCCCTCCTGGGGTCGAATGCTGGTCGACTCGAAGGAGTACTGGATCACCATGCCGTGGATGGGCATCTTCCCCGGCCTCGCCATCATGTTCACCGTGCTCGGTTTCAATCTACTGGGCGATGGTCTTCGTGACGCCTTCGATCCCAAGATGAAGGACTGATCGAACGCCGCCCTCGACCATCATCGTTTCTGTTTCGGATCGAGTGCCACTCGCATTGCATCTCCGACGATGTTGAGGGAGAGCAGTGTCGCTGCCAGTGCCAGGGATGGAAAGAGCACCATCCACCAGGCGGTGCGAACTGGATTCAGCACCTCGAACGCATCCCGAGCGAGAGTTCCCCACGAGACTGCTGGCGCTTGCACTCCCAGTCCGAGGAAGGACAGAAAAGCTTCGAACAACAGCACCCGGGGAATGATGAGGGTGACCGTCACGAGGATCGTTGGCAGCAGATTGGGCAGCACCTGGCGCCACAAGAGACGGCGGGGGGAGGTTCCCAGCGCAGTGGCGGCCAGTGCCCATTCACGTCGGATCAACGATCGGGTTTCTCCCCGAACGACGCGGGCCATCGGGGTCCAGTAGACCACTCCCAGGATGATGAAGAAGAGCGCCAGTCCACCTCCGGCGTCCATCCAGGCGCTGTTGCGGGCAACGCTCGCCAGCAGGATCACCAGGAACACCAGCGGCACAGAATCGAGCAGGTCGACGACGCGCATCATCCAGTGATCGCGAGCGGAGGAGCCACCCCCGGCCAGTAATCCCCAACTGACTCCCAGCAGCAGTGCGGCGCATCCGCCCGCGACCGCGCACGCCAACGAGATGCGGGTTCCCCAGAGAATCCTGCTCCACAGATCACGACCGAGGGCATCGGAGCCGAGCAGGAAATGCTCATCAGGAGCGGACCATGCCGCCTCGGGGAGCGCCGCATCGGGAGCGGCGATGGGAAGCCATGGGGCCAGCACAGCGGTCGCCACCATCATCAGTAACCAGCCGAAGGCGAGCAGCGGGATGGTCGAGGTGAGGTGGCTGCGGCGGCTCATCGAACTTCTCCTCGAAGCCGGGGGTCGAGGATCCAGGTCAACAGGTCCGCCAGCAGCGAGAGCAGTTGCAACAGCACCGTGTAGAGCAGCACGGCTCCGAGCACCAGCGGATAGTCGCGGTTCAAGGCGCCCTGGATGAAGTGCATACCCACTCCTGGGATGGCGAAGATTTGTTCCACTACCAGTGATCCAGTCAGCAGGGCTGCGGCGGTGGGGGGCAAGGTGGCTACCAGCGGGATCAAAGCGGGACGAAGGCAGTGAAACAGCAGCACCGAGAAGGGGGAGACGCCCTTGGCTCGGGCAGTTCGAGCAAACTCCTCGGTCGCCATCTCGATCAGACCACTGCGAACCAGCCGCGCCGATTGCGCCGCCGGCATCAGCGACAGGCAAAGTACCGGCAAGACCAGCGAAGGAATCGTCTGCCACCCCGCTGGGGGAAGCCAGCCGAGGCCAAAGGAGACTCCCAGCACCAGTAATCCAGCGATGACAAAGAGCGGCAGTGCCAGGCCGATCGATGCCGTGACCACGACCAATTGATCGAGCACACCGCCAGGACGCAGTGCCGCGAGGATTCCCAGGAGTACGCCAACCGTGGTTCCAAGGAGCAGTGCCAGGCTTCCCAGCAACAGCGAGATGGGGAAACCGGCAGCGAGGATGCTGGCCACATCGTGGTCCGGCTGTCGCAGGGATGGGCCTGGGTCGAGGTGTATCCATCCGACCAGTTGATCGAGGTACTGACTCCACAGTGGGGCATCGAGATGATAGCGCGCTTCGATGGCACGCTTGACATCGGCAGGGGGATCACGATTCGCATCGAAAGGCCCTCCCGGTGCGGCACGAATGATGAAGAAGGAGAGGGTGAAGACCGCCCAGATGGTGAACAGAGCAGCGAGAAGTCTTCGGATCAGCAAGGAACTCATCGGGAACTCCTGCTGATTCCCCGCAGATCGTGATGGTCGAGCGGGTTGGACAGGAATCCTTCGACTTGATGGGAGACCAGGTTGCCAGAAGTCATCGACCAGAGGGGAAGCACCGGTCCCCGTTCGAGAAGGATCCGTTCCGCCTGTTGCCACAGCTCCATTCGCTGGGCGAGTCGAGGTTCAGCCAGCGCCGAAGCGACCCTCTGATCGTATTCCTGGTCGGACCAACCGGTACGACTGTTGGGAGCATCGGTCGTGAAGAGGGTCAGGAAGGTCGCCGGGTCGGGATAGTCGGCGATCCAACTACTGGTCGAAAGGTCATAATCGACCGATCTTTGAACATCGAGAAAACTACGCCACTCCATCGACTGGATCGTCGTCTCGATACCCAGTTCCCTGTTCCATACCAGTTGCAACCACTCGGCGACGAGCGAGTGGGTGCCGCTGGAGGGGTGGAGAATCTCGAGAGCGGGAATGGCACGACCCTCCGGAGATCCTGGTACTCGCCAACCCGCTCGCTGGAGGATCTGTCGCGCCAGTGTCGGATCATGTCCTTCGAACGCCCACTGCTGAGGATGGATTTGCGCCGCCGTCATCACCGGTTTCAGCGGATCCGAGGTCATCGCCATCCCGGAGTATCCGGGGAGGAGGTCGTGGATCTCCAGCGTCAGACCCCGTTTCAACATCTTGATTCGTTGTCGTTCGATGGCGGGTTTCGGCCAGGGGATGAACCCGAGGGCAGGCTCCGGGTCACCTCCTAGCACGTCGTGGCACAGTTGCTGGCGGTCGAGAACCAACGAAATGGCGCGGCGGATGTTCGGATCATCGAGCGGGGGGCGCTTGATGTTGAGTCGGAAGAAAGAGATTCCCAGATAGGGATCTGCACGCCACATCGACGACCATTGCGCATCCTCCCGTAGTACGGGAATCGCTGCTGCCGGTGTTCTCACGGACCAGTGCGCCATCCCCGCGGCCACCAGGTTCAACTGGGTGTTACCCGATTCTACTGCGAGGAAATCGATCACCTCGAGTTGGGGCGTGCTCGGTCCACGATAGAGCGGATTGGCCACCAGTCGAATCCGATCGCGTAACCGCCAGCTTTCGATGATCCAGGGACCATTGGTAGCGATGTTGGGTCCCGCTCGGCCGTCCGCTGCTGGATGGACCGGCTGCAGCGGCGTCTGGGCGCAGAGATAGAGAAACCAGGGGACCGGGTGTTCCAGTTCGACGACGAGGATCGATTCGCCCTCGGTCCGGATCGCCACCTGCTCTCGGGTCGATTCGAGTCGTCTCCAGCTGCGGGCACCGACCACCGATTGGAGCAGATCGCCATAGGGAGCCCCTTGCAGCGGATCGAGCAGATCGAGCCAGGAGCGGCGAAAATCTTCAGCGGTCAATCGAGTGCCGTCCGACCAGAGCAGGCCCGGCTGGATGTGGAATCGATAGTGGGTGCCCGAGGAAGAGACCTCCCAGCGATCCGCACAGCCGGGGATCGGTTCGAGGGATCGAGGATCGATCAGTAACAGGCCCTCGTGGATCGCCTGGATGATCCGTCCCTCCGGCAGACCGGTGGCACGGTGGGGGTGGATCGAGCCAGGATCGGTGCCGTTGGCGATCACCAGGTCGGCGGGACCGGGCAAGGAGGGCAAGCTCCAGATCGCCAGGATCGGTGCCGACAGCACGATCAGCAGCAGGATGGCGGACTCCAGCGACTTCATCGATTCCCCTCCAGATCCCCGAGGGGATCATGGGCTGCGGTCCCGGCCCCGGCAACCCCCCCGGATCCGCGGCTTCCCTTGCCGACTCACGGGCCGCTGGTTATCCTCAGTCCTTCCTGGAACCTTACGCATTCGCGAGTCGTCGTTCCAGAGGAGCAACCAGGTGCGTTGAGGACTGGACCCACGTGGGGTTTACCTGCGGCGCACTCTCCTGAACCGTAAGAAACGAAGCCGGAAGACTCCGGTGGGAAGTAGTCACGGATGTCTATACACAGAACCCTGAAGACCGGGGATGGCCTCAAAGGTACCCGGAATGTTCTCACCCGATACGAACGAATCCTCCAGCTCGAGGCCCAGGGTCGTTTCACCGAAGGTGAAGACGCGCCGCTGGGTCTGCCCAAGACTCGAGTCTTGAAGGTCAAGAAGCGAGTCAAGGTCAAGAAGGAGAAGGAAGAGACCACTGAAGAGAAGACTGAAGAAACGGGGACGTGATTGCCGCGGGTGCTGGCTGTGACCGATTCGGCAGTCGCCACGAGATGGCGCAAAGTGACGAGAATCGAATCAGACCCATCCAGGTCTCTCAGTTACGGCCCGGTCGTCCAGCGTCCGGGCCGCTGTCGTAGTGGTTGCTGATTACGGAGGTATCATGGTTCATCGTCCATCGCCCGCAACTCATCGGACTCAGAATCGCGCGAATCCTTGGTGGGTCGGAGTTCTTACCCTTGCATGGGTGACGCTGATCGGCGGCACCCCTGCTCTGGCGGATTACGATCAGGTCGAGATCGGCGGCAAGACCTGGACCACCAACTCCAAGTTCGTCCCGCTGGGAAGCCCCGATGCCGTGTCGGGCGGAAAACTGCGCACCAGTATCCCCAATTTCTTGCCGACGCTGCGCAATGATGGCCCCAATTCGAACCTGACCACCATCACCGACATCTACGCATTGACCCATGAGGGCTTGCTCGGCATCCATCCGGAAACCCTCGAATGGATCCCTGGAATCGCTTCGCACTGGATCATCGAGAAGAAGGAAGATCACCAGGTCTTCTGGTACCGCATCGATGAGCGCGCCAAATTTAGCGATGGAACCAGTATTTCCGCCGACGATGTGCTCGCCTCTTTCGAGCACATGGTTGATCCGGACGTCAAGGATCCTTCGATGAGCAAGCTCTACAATGACATGTATGAGATGCCGATAGTTCACGACGAACGAACCATCTCGGTCAAGACCAAGAAGTTAAACTGGCGACTGTTCCTCTACTTTTCGGGAAGCTTGATGGTCTACCCGGCGGAGCAAATCCGCATTCCGGGAGATGTCTATCTCGATGAGTTCAACTGGAAGATGATCCCCGGATCTGGACCTTATGAACTGCGCGAAGATAGCATCCAGCAAGAGATCTCCATCAAGTTGTACCGCAAGAAGGACTGGTGGGGGAGCAAGACCCGCAGTGCCAGAGGCCTCTACAACTTTGACGAGATCGACCTGATCGTGGTCCGCGACCGCGAGCTCGCCTTCGAGAAGTTCAAGGCTGGAGAACTGGATTACTACACGGTCCTCAGGGCGCAACGTTGGGCGGAAGAGACCGGTTTCGAGTCGGTTCGTAACGGCTGGGTTCGCAAACAGAAGATCTATAATGAGCAGCCGCAGTCCTTCGCTGGCTACATGATGAACATGCGAGAGTGGCCCTTCGACGACAAGAACGTGAGACTCGCGTTCTGTTACGGAGTCGATCGCAAGACGCTGTTCGACAAGTTGTTCTTCAACCAGTACGAATACATCGACAGTTACTATCCAGGAGGTCGCTGGGGCAATCCGGATAACCGACAGGTCCGTTACAATCCACGTCGAGCGGAGCGAATGCTCGACCGTGCTGGATACACCCGGCGAAACGACAACGGAATCCGTGTTCACGAGACCACCGGAAAAGCACTTCAGTTCACCATTGAATATGGTTCCGATTCGTCGACTCGCATTCATCAGGTGGTGGCCGAAGGCCTGAAGAAGATCGGGATCGGAATGGACCTGAAGCGGGTCGATTACAATGCCCTGATGAAGAAGGTGGGAGAGCGACAATTCGTGGTTCACATGCAAGCCTGGAGGGGGATCCTCTTTCCCAATCCGATCACCAGCTGGCATGGAGATCTGGCCAATTTACCCAACAACAACAACATCTCGGGAATCGCCATCGCTGAGGTCGATCGCCTGATGGAAGAGTACGACCAGACCTTTGATATCACCGAACAGGCCCAAATCATGCAGAAGATCGATGGACTGATCTTCAAGGAGCATCCTGTGGCACTGACCTGGTATGGTCCCTTCGAAAGAATCCTCTCCTGGAATCACTTCGGCCAGCCCAAGAAGGTGATCTCCCGCACTGGAGATGACCATTCACTCTGGGCGTACTGGTGGACCACTCCCGAGTTGCAACAGCGCCTGACTGCTGCCAAGAAGGACGGAAGTTCCTTGCCGGTGGGGAACGATGTGGTCGATCCCTGGGGCGTCAAGGCGCGCATGGACGCTGCTGAAAAGTCGAAGGAATAACAGTTCTGATGATACTGGAGTATCTGGCAGGCTCTGATCGATGAGCGGTATGTGGACCTATTTCGCCCGCAGGCTACTGCTGGTTCCTGTGACCTTCTTGATCATCACCTTCATGGTGTATGCGGTGCTCCGATTGACCCCGGGGGGGCCGATCGAGCAACTCGAAAATCAGATGAAGGCGGCGGCGGCTGGCGAAGCGGGTGGCGGCGGTGGTGGCGGACTGCTCGGTGATGGCGGAGGACTCGATGAGAAAGCCCGCGATGAACTGAAGGCGTACTACAACCTCGATCAGCCGATTCCTCTCGCCTACCTGCAATGGCTCGGGGTATGGCCCAAGAAGACTCGCGATCCGGTGAGTCTGGCCCAGCGAGATCTGAATCCTCCCTTCTGGCAGCAGTCTCAATCGTTGTGGAACGCCTACCGGATCGGCGATGAGGATCTCGATCGCTCGGTGATCGAAGGGGAATTCCAGGTCAGCGGCGAGACAATTCTCAGGGAAATCACCCCATCCGATCGACAACTACACCCGCAGGTGATCGAGCAGGCGGCACGACTGCTCGCCGGAGGAGTCAGTTCTCGGGCGCAACTCGATCGTCTCCTCGAAGCTCAAGGCTGGTCACGATCTGGATCTCGTTTCATGCGAGCCCTGAGCGATGAAGAGAAGAAGGGGAGCGGACTGCCGGCCCAGGTACACGCTCAGATGATCACTACCGAGGCGGATTTCGCAGCGCTGCAAACCCATCTCGAATCGATGAAGATGGAATCGAATCGAAATGGCTCCTACTATCATGTCGATCATGCATTCAGCGGCATCATACAGGGCGACTTTGGCCGCTCCTTCACCTACAACGAAGATGCACTGGATGTCATCACTTCCAAGTTCCCCATCTCCATCTACTTTGGATTGATTGGCTACCTGGCCACCTGGATCGTCTGCATTCCTCTGGGGATCTCCAAGGCGATCCGCCACAAGGGTACTTTTGACACCGCCAGCAGCGTGCTGGTCTTTCTCGGTTACGCCACTCCTGGATTCGTGGCCTGTCTACTGCTGCTGGTGCTGCTGGGTGGTGGTTCTTACTGGAACCTGGTTCCCCTCGGAGGATTTCGATCCGCCGACTGGAATCTATGGTGGGAACAGGGTGAGTATCTACGCTGCATCGGAGATCAGATCCGACACACACTGGTACCGATGTTTGGCTACATGGTCGGTTCCTTTGCCAGCATGACGGTGTTGATGAAGAACTCGCTGCTGGAAAACTTCGGCGCTGATTACGTTCGCACCGCCTTCGCCAAGGGACTCTCCGAGGGCCGGGTCATCTATGTCCATGCGCTGCGGAACTCATTGATCCCCATCACGGCAGGGATCGGCCACTTCCTCGGGTTACTCTTTGCTGGTTCCTTCCTCATTGAAAAGGTCTGTAACATTCCCGGGATGGGACTACTCGGGTACGAGTCGATCATCCGCCGTGATTATCCGATCATCCTGGCGACGCTGGTTTTCGGTGTACTGATTCGATTGACCGGAAACATCTTGAGTGACTTGATCTGGGCCCTCATCGATCCTCGGATCCGGTTCAAGTAGGAGGAGAGAAGATGACCTATCTACTGACCCTCCTGGTGCTGGCTGGTGGAGTGCTTCTGACGATGCGCGGAATCCCCTGGCTGTTCAGGACCATCTCGAGACTGCTGGGATTCAAGTTCAGGACCAGTCCGTTGGCCGAGAAACGGTTGAGACGCTTTCGCTCCATCCGTCGCGGTTACATCTCCTTTGTCATCGTCACCAGCATGTTCACCACATCGCTATTTCTCGAGGTGCTGGTCAACGATCGACCGATCATGATCCGCTACGGCGAGAATCGCGCTTTTCCCGCAGTGAGGGATCTGGCCAATACCTGGCTGTTCTTTGTCGATGGACCCTTCGCGACCTTTGATCGCTCGGGAGACTACGGGATTCCTGGAGAAGGACCTCTCGACTACAAGGCTTTCGGTGGCATCGTTGTCGATCCAGCGGGTTCCTTTGGACCGATTGCGCAGGAACGACTGCAGGCGCGGAAGGACCTCTCCGAGGAGATCTCGCAAACCCAGCAAGAGATCGAAGAACTGCTGGAGGATGGAGACGAACCGGAAGAATGGCTGGTCGAGGATCTCGATGCTGCACGAGAAGATCTGAAGAGCTTGGATTTTCAGATCGAAAACTTCGATTTGATCAAAGAAGTGTTCGTCAGCGGCAGCGCCTCCATCATCTGGCCCCTCTATCGCCACGGTCCGAGGCGAAATCGTCTCGATCTACCCGGCACTGCGCCGCACGGCCCATCGCTGCCGATTCCTGGAATTACTCCGAGGAACTCGACGGCAACCCTGATCTCTCAGACGTCCGATACCATCGGAGGGAAACCCACATACGAGGTGATGGCCGTAGATGAGGCCAGCCTCACTCCGGGTCAAAAATTCTTCGTGGTCGAGGGTGGTGGGGGTCAACCGGTCACCGATGTCGTGGGCATCCTGTTGGTGCGGGAGTCGATCGACGTGACCGGGCTGCAGAAGCGTATCACTGACCGACAGCAGGAACTCGATGCTCCCGAGGCGCTGGATGGTGATCAGTTCAAGGAAAAACAATCGAACCAGGCCGCTGATCAGCGACTTCTGTCGCTGGTTCAACAACAGCATGGAGATTCAGGACAGGTCGGCATCGCCGAGGTCTTGGCCCAGTCGGAGGGCAAGAAGTTTCCCGATCGGGGGATCTTGATGACTCGCTTCCTCGACACGTGGGAAGCCCCCCTGGGAACCAGTGATTCGGGAATCGATGTCTTACCACTGCTGCTTTACGGATTCCGCATCAGTGTCGGTTTTGCCATGATGGTGATGGGGTTCGGCTATCTGTTGGGAATCCTCGCCGGTGCCATCATGGGCTACTACGGCGGGTGGACCGATATCCTGCTGCAGCGATTCATCGAAATCTGGGGCTCGGTGCCGTTCTTGTTCCTGATCATGATCATCGCCAGCATCGTCGATCCCGGATTCTGGATGCTGGTGATCTTCCTCGTCATCCTGCGGTCATGGATGGCAGTGACCTATCAGATTCGCGGTGAGTTTTATCGAGAGAAAGCCAAGGACTACGTTCAGGCGGCCATCGGCACCGGAGTGAGCGACCTCAAGGTGATGATTCGACACATCTTGCCCAACTCGATGATTCCGGTGATCTCGCGAGCCCCCTTCTCCTTCGTCAATTACATCAGCGCACTGGTCTCCCTCGACTTTCTCGGATTCGGACTGCCTCCGACCGATCCGTCATGGGGTCGCCTGCTCAATCAAGGTTTCCAGTTCCTGTTGATCTACCCGCACCTGGTACTGTTACCGGTGATGGCACTGGCGGTGACCCTGTTCCTGGTGGTGTTGATCGGAGAGGCCGTGCGGGAAGCGTTTGATCCCAAGGTCTTCTCGAGGTTGAGGTGATGGATATGGATCACAACCCCGATTCCAGTGGAGACGCAACGACGCCGCTGTTGCAGGTGCGAGATCTGCACACCTCATTCTCGGTCGAGGGCCAAACCGCCCGAGCCGTCGATGGTGTCAGTTTCGATGTGATGCCGGGAGAAGTACTGGGACTGGTGGGGGAGTCCGGCTGTGGTAAGTCGGTGACATCACTTTCCTTGCTGAAACTGGTTCCAGATCCCCCGGGAAAGATCGAACAGGGCTCCGCGCTGTTCAAGGGCCAGGATCTACTGGCGCTTTCCTACGACGAAATGCGAGACATCCGAGGTCGAGAGATCGCGATGATTTTTCAGGAACCGATGACTGCACTCAATCCGGTCTACACCATCGGTTTCCAGTTGCGTGAAGGTATCGTCCGACATAGAGGATGCTCCAAGGAGGAAGCGCACCAACGTTCGGTTCAGATGCTGGAAAAAGTCGGCATCTCCGATGCCGAAATACAGATGTCTGCCTATCCTCATCAGTTCTCCGGCGGAATGCGGCAGCGCGTGATGATCGCCATGGCCCTGTCACTGGAGCCTGCCCTTTTGATCGCCGATGAGCCGACGACCGCGCTCGATGTGACGATCCAGGCGCAGATTCTCGATCTGATGATGGAGATGAAGGATCAGCAAGAGGGTGCTTCCATCCTGCTCATCACCCATGACCTGGCAGTGGTCGCCGAGACCTGTGATCGGGTGGTCGTGATGTACGGCGGAAAGATCCAGGAAGTGGCTCCTGTGCGCGATTTGTTCAAGGCTCCTCAGCACCCCTATACCCAGGGATTGCTTCGCAGTTTGCCGCGACCTGAACTGGCTGAAGAACAGGGTGAACTGACCACGATTCCCGGAATGGTTCCCAACATCTTCGATTGGCCCAAGGGCTGTCGATTCTGTACTCGATGCCCACTCGCAGAAGATCGTTGCCATGTAGATTCTCCAGAACTGAGGAAAGTAGGGGAGGGTCACGAGGTGCGTTGTCATCTGGTGAATCCTCAAGAGGGGGGCGGATGACCGAAGACCAGCGTTCGGCGGAGCCTGCACAACCGATCCTTGAACTGGAAGACCTGAAGGTCTGGTTTCCGGTCCATGGAGGTGTCTTCTCGAGACATGTCGCGGACGTCAAAGCGGTCGATGGAATCTCATTGAAGGTGCTCGAGGGCGAAACCCTCGGCGTGGTCGGAGAATCGGGTTGCGGCAAGAGCACTCTGGGGAAGGCGGTGATGGGACTGGTGCCGGTCACCTCGGGTAGCGTTCTCTTCCACTCGAAAGATCGCCCGCCGGTGAACCTGACCCAACTCGCCCGCAAGGAATACCGGCCCTATCGAAGCGAGATCCAGATGGTGTATCAGGATCCCTATTCCTCGCTCAATCCACGCCTTTCCGTCGAGGAGATCGTCGATGAGCCACTTCGGGTGCATCATCCGAAGATGACTCGTGAGGAGCGTCGCATCGCCGTCGAGGAGATGCTGGAACGGGTCGGTCTGCGCAAGGAGCAGTCGGAACGATACCCGCACGAGTTTTCAGGAGGCCAACGACAACGAATCGGAATTGCGCGGGCGTTGGTGACTCGCCCACGGGTCATCATCGCAGACGAACCGGTCAGCGCTCTCGATGTTTCGATCCAGGCTCAGGTGATCAACCTGATGAGAGAGTTGCAACGTGATCTGGGCCTTACCGTGATCTTCATCGCTCATGATATCTCGGTGGTCGAACATGTTTCCGATCGAGTCGCCGTGATGTATCTCGGCAACCTGGTCGAGTTGGGTCAAACGCGGGAGATCTTTCGCCAGCCCAAACATCCCTATACGCGCGCCCTGCTCAGTGCGGTACCCAGGCCAGATCCCGACCGTCGAAGGGAAAATCGTCTGGTACTTCGTGGCGATGTTCCATCGCCGATGGCGAAGCCTTCCGGATGCGGTTTTCGCACCCGCTGTCCAATTGCTCAGCCGAGTTGCTCGGAGCAAGTCCCACCGATGATCCAGGTCGGAAAACGTCAACGAGCGGCCTGTCCTCATGTCGAGCAATTCGATGAACTGCTCGAATAGAACCGACCGGAACTTGAACTGCTCTCGGCAACCTGGCAGTGTCGTTGAGGCCCACAGCTCGGTAACCCGGGAACGGCGCTGAAGGGTGTAGGCCCTCCTGAAAAGAGCGAGGACAGCAACCACACCGGTCCGTCGACCGGTGGGCACGTGAGCCTCACAGACCCCGGTTATGGCACCGAGTGACTCAGAAGCAGGGAATCTAGACGGAGTTACGAAATCCCCGAGGTCGACGCTTTCATCTTCATGATCCGTGTCTCGGGACAGGTTCCCCAGCCGCAGCCAGGCGATCGAGCAGCACCCAGAGAGGGACTGAGGGGGCAATATTTTGGCCTTTTTCCCATCAATTGGGACAATTCAGCTCGAAAAGGCTAAAGTCTATTAGGATGACTGAAACTGAGCGTCGACATCGGCCTCAGCCTGCCTCGTTGCTCACTCAGAGTCCGGTGGCAAGACCTACGATTCCCCGGATTTTGAGAGACAAAAATGTCAACTACAGACCCTTTTGCCGGTGTACCGGCTCCGCTGCGTGAGGCCATCGTTGCACGTGGTTTCGAAAAACTGACTTCGGTGCAGGAGGCCGTCCTTTCCTCCGAGGGGTCGGGACGAAACCTCCGTATTTCCTCACAAACCGGCTCCGGCAAGACCCTGGCCCTTGGGATTCGCCTGGCCAGTGATCTGATCCCTGCTGACGATACATCGGCAGTCGCCCGCGGAGCCGAAGGGCCTCGCGTTCTGTTGATTACACCGACTCGTGAACTGGCTGTTCAGGTTGCGGGTGAACTACGCTGGCTCTTTGCCAGGATCCAGGGCGTTGCAGTTGAAGTGGTCACGGGCGGATCGGATATCGGCCGTGAGCGTCGCGCGCTCAGCAAGGCACCGGCAGTCCTGGTCGGAACACCCGGTCGATTGCTGGATCACATGAAATCGCGCAGGCTCAACTGTTCATCTTTTCGTCAGGTCGTATTGGACGAAGCAGACCAGATGCTCGACATGGGCTTCCGCGATGAACTGGAAGCGATCCTCGAGTTCTTACCCGAGGATCGTTGCAGCCATCTTGTTTCTGCGACCTTTCCGGCGGTCGTCAAACGGTTGGCCGATCGGTTTCAGGAAAATCCTCTTCATGTCGAGGGGACGCGCCTCGGCGTGGCCAATGCTGATATTCAGCATGTCGCCCATCGCATTCGTCCCCGTGAGTTGAATGCCGCAATCATCAATGTCCTGCTCCATGCACGTGGTGAGCGTGTGCTGGTATTCGTCCGTCGGCGAGTGGATGCCACGGAACTCGCCGAAAGACTGTCCGCCAATGGACTCGCTGCCGCACCGTTCAGTGGCGAACTCAATCAGGCGCAGCGTACACGCACTCTGAACGCCTTCAAGAATGGTGAACAGGATGTCCTGATCGCCACAGATGTCGCCGCTCGCGGGATCGACGTCCCTGAAATTGACACGGTGATTCACGCAGACGTACCGGCAGATGTCGAAAATTACACTCACCGGAGTGGACGTACCGGACGAGCAGGTCGCAAGGGGCGAAGCGTTCTGATGGTGCCGATGCATTCCCAGGGCCGCATAAGACGCATCTTTTCAGAGGCCGGGGTCGAGGCGCAGTGGCAGCCGGTTCCGAGCCCTGCTCAGATCGAAAAGCGTTATACCAAGACCTTCCGTCGTGATCTGCATGCCATCCTTGCGGACTCCTCGTTGGTTTCCAAAAAACAAACCTCCTACGCGAAATTCTTGCTGGAGCAACCCGAGCAACGAGATCCACAGGAGATCCTTGCCGCGCTCTTGCAGATGGCCGAGCCGAAACCGGCTCTTCAGGGTTATGCCATCGCGGAAGTCTCCGAGGGATCAGGGCATTCGCGAGATTCGCGAGGACCGCGCAATCCCCGAAATTCGGGACCCCGAAGAAAAGCAGCCTTTGGTGCCTACCAGAGTTTTGAAATCAATTGGGGAACATCCAAGGGAGCGAGCGCGAGTCGCATCTTGTCGCATCTGTGCCGAAGAGGGAATATCAGCAGTTCTGAGGTCGGTGCGATTCGCCTCGGGCCAGCTTTCAGTACCTTCCAGATTTCAAAAGCAGCTTCGGGGGGTTTCGAGAAGGCCGCACGTCGTCCGGATGGACGCGACCCGAATCTCAATATTCGACGCAGTATCGGCAACTCAAGGCCCGATCCGTCGAGAGGGGCCAGGCCGCATCGGGGCAAACGTCACGATTCCTACGGGGGACGGGCAGCAGCGGCTGGCGCTGGCAGCCGAGGCTAGCCGCCTTACGCATCCGACCCAACGGTTTTGCACGACTCAACGGTGAAGCCGCCCGCGACCCGCTGCCTATCGATGAAATCGCCGTACCGCCAGTATTCGCTGTCCGGAGCCCGGCGCTCGCAGTGCCATCGGTGAGGCTGCCCAGGGATGGATCGATGCCGCTGGCGAAACTGAAGGCCCACAACCCACGCATGATTGTGGAGGTGAGGGAGTTCCACCAGGCCTCCAGAGATGCCGTGAGGAAGCGGCCATCTGCTTCAGGACTGCCCGGTGGCAGGATTCCAGCAGGTCCCCTACATCCCATAATGTACCTTATCGGACCCATGTAAGACTCCAGACCGTCTGCCCTTCCTCTTCCCGCCGTCTACTCACAGCGTCTCCTCACAGCGGATCGGGTCTACGGGTCCGCGATTGTCGGGACCTGTTCACTGCAGTTCTTCACGTGCCTCTCGAGCGATCCGCAGCGCTTCCACTGGTGTTACTTCCCCTCGATGAAGCCAGCGACACTGCAGACGCATCTGTTCGCTGAAGAAGTGCAACGCATCGACGACGGTCACTGCGCTGCTCTCCAGCGTCTTCCACTGCGGGTGCTCCTGCAGCGGATCGGCCATATCGATCAGCAGCTCGCCGTGAAACCGAGTCAGGTCCCACCGAGAATCGGGCTGAATTGTTGCTCTCGAGCCTGTCCTGTAGAAACGATCGCAGTGAATCAGTGCCGCAGCCTGGTCGACCGCCTCGAACCCTTGTCGCTGTTCGCGGCTTCCAGGACGCTGTTCGCGACCGGTACCGATTCGGCTGACCTGATAACCGAGCCGGGTCAGTTCCACAGCCAGCATCTGTGAATCCTCCTCTAGTCCGACGATCACCACCGTTTCCTGCGGTGAAAGGTGCTGCTGCAGCAGATTTCGTACGGCAATGGTCTCGCAACTGGTACCGACCCACGACCGATCTGTTTGGCGAATCAAGGTGTCCCAACGGCTCCAACGGGAGGCCTCTTCATCGAACGGTCGGGCGACCTGCCGAGCCCATTCGTGGAAGGGAGCGCACACTGAAAGAGCATCCAGTTGAAGATTATCGGACTCCACGAGGAAGGAATCGGGCTGATCGGTGGAGAACTGGATCATCCGGGTCGGCGATCGGTTTCCTTCGAGCCAACGATTGTGCCAGCCGGGAGCCAGATGCTGCTCGACATCGGCTCCGATGACCGCCTGCAGTGGTCGTTGCGAGTCGCACTTGCGGAACCGATAGCGATCGACGATGGCACCGATCGAAGGCAAACCAGGAATCCCCGGATCGTCCGCTGGAACTCGCGCATATCCCCACGGTTGCTGAAGGTCCAGCGCCACCAGGCGATCGATCGGCGATTGATCTCCAGCACTGAAACAGACCACCGGGAAGGGTGCATAGGCTGCCGCTTGCGCGAGAGCCCGTCGACGAGCCACCAGGTCCACTTCCGGCATGACGATCTTGGCTGCTACCGCTCCGGCTCGTTGCGCCTCTTCGATTTGGGACTGGACGGTGACCGCGGTGTCCGGAGTACGATGACAGCTATAGATCCACGGTAGATCGGCCGGCGCCGCGGCATCGGTCTGTCGATCGACATCGAGGGTGCCGCGCCAATCTCGACAGATCTGGTCCCTGCGGGCGGTTCTGGCGAGGTCTGCTCGTCCCCCACGATCGGTCACGATCACCGATAAATTGGCAGGTGGAGCAGGAAGAGGAGCGTTCACCCCGATCAGGTCGAGCCTCAGTTCGATCCCGCCGATCAGACCAGGATGGGCTTTGAACCATGCCTGGGCGGCTTCCTGCGTCTTGTCATCATGGATCACGATGTACCAACCACGAGCGATCGACATCGAACTCCTCAAAAGCTGTGAGACAAGCACTGGAACCGATCAACTGGGAGGGTATCATCAAAAGCGTTCGGAGGGCAGAAGGCCTCTTCGTGGCAAAGTCATTCCCTTTCTTCTCAGGATCATCCGCAGTTTCGGTATCCCCTTTTTCGGAACCGCATCCTGGACCACAGGGATTTCCGCACCATGTTGACCCGTTGTTTTCGAGTGATGGGGTCTGACGTCCTTGGATCGATCGCTCGGTTTTTCGAACTCAATCTCTCAGTTCAATTGGGATCTGTTCATGATCATCCCACTGAAATAGTATTGAACTGATAGACTCCAGAGCGCCAGGTATTGGATCGGCCGGAATGCGGCCGTGAGGCCTCTCACAGGTAAGTTTCGATCCATTTCGATTTCAACCGATGAGCAACTGCTGAAGATCAGCAACTCAATAGACACCAGGTTGGGGGAATCCCATAGCGGGACCGAACCCAACAGTTTCATCTCAAGGAGAAGTATTGAACCAGGGCAAATCGTCCTCGAATGCGGGTGGATCCAGTCGCAGTCGCAGGAGTAGTCGCGGCGGTCGGACGCGTACAGGGTCAACTCAGGGTAAATCCGGTGGCAGCTCCGGTCGTGGAGGCGGTCGCCGCTCTGGCGGTCAGCAACGGGATCGTCGCCACGACTCGCGAAGTCAGGATCCGCACGCTCGCAGAAGTATGCCGGTCAGCGATGCTCCCCCACTGGCGGAGGGTACCGTGGTGCGCGGCATCTTGGAGGTCGGAAACCAGGGATTCGGTTTCCTGCGATCGACCGAGAAGTCCTTTCGGATTCAGCAGGATGACATCCATGTCGGAAACAATCTGGTACAGAAGTACAGTCTCCACACCGGTCACTACATCGTCGGAACTGTCGGCGGCCGCTCACCCCGGGGTCGTGGACCCAGCCTCGCGCGCATCGAATCGGTCGACGGAGATGAACCTGAAGAAGTCAAGAATCGAACCTTCTTCAAGGAGATGACCAGCATCGATCCGACCGAACGATTCCTGCTCGGCAATAACGGTAACATCTCGATGCGTCTGGTCGATCTGATCGCTCCCATCGGCAAGGGACAGAGAGCCCTGATCGTGGCTCCTCCTCGAACCGGAAAAACGGTACTGCTGCAACAGATGGCCAAGTCGATCACCGAAGTTCACCCCGATTCGATGGTTCTGGCGCTACTGGTCGATGAACGACCGGAAGAAGTCACCGACTGGAAACGAACGGTCAAGGCAGAGGTCTACGCCTCTTCCAGTGATGAATCATCCAAGACCCATGTACGTGTCTCGGAGATGGCACTGCAACGTTGCCATCGATTGCTGGAGGCGAAATGCGACGTGGTGCTGCTGCTCGATTCACTGACTCGCCTGGGACGAGCTTATAACCTGGAGACGGCACACAGCGGTCGTACTCTCTCTGGTGGAGTCGATGCGAAGACGCTGGAGAAGCCCAAGGCCATCTTCGGTGCCGCTCGAAATGTCGAGGGTGGTGGAAGTTTGACGATCATCGCTACCGCATTGATCGAGACGGGCAGTCGCATGGACGAGGTGATCTTCGAGGAGTTCAAGGGAACCGGAAACATGGAATTGGTTCTGTCTCGCAAACTGGCCGACCAACGGGTATTCCCCGCCATCGACGTCACATTGTCCGGCACCCGCAAGGAAGAGAAACTCTACAGTCCTGAAGAGATCGAGCAGATCTGGAAGTTGAGAAGAGTTCTGACCAGCGTCAATCCCATCGAGGGAATGGAATTGCTCAGTCAGAGAGTCGGTTCCTTCGGTGACAACGAGGAGTTCCTGACCTCACTGGGAAGTTGACCCGGTAGAGCAGCCGATCAATCGCTCATCGATCAACGATTCCTCGACTCCATAACTCCCGACCCGGGCGCGCAGCGTCTCGAAGTGAAGATCTGAACCTCCACAAGCTCCCAGTTGATGCTGCTCCATGAACAGACGTGCGGCGGCTCGACCTTTGGGCCCGAGGTTTCGAGAAAGACACTCGACCCCATCGAGTCCTGCTTCGACCAACGACCTGCCCACCTGTTTCAGATGAACCGCAGCGGGGTGGGCCCAGAAGACCAGTCCTGAGAATCGATGGACCTGTTCTATGGCATCGGATCCAGCCAGAGCAGGACGGGCAAATCGATCTCCCCCGAGCCAGCGCTTGTAAAGTGGCCTGGTGGTTGCAGCGAGTCCCCCACGCACCAACGCTCTCGCCACGTGAGAGCGACAAGGTACACCGCCTTGCAACTCTTCCTCGAGATCCACCATCCGCAAGGGAATGCCGGAGTCGCGAAGATTCATCACACCTGCCATCACTCGTTGGCGTCGATCGTCTTCGAGTTGCTGAACCCAATCGATGAGAGGTGTGGTCAACCCCTCGGGGAAATAGGCCAGAAGGTGCAAGTCGTGAGGACCGACACGACAGGTCATCTCGAGTCCGGGTAGGATTCGTAACGATGGAGGAACGTCGAGCTGGTGATAAGCGGACAGGGTGTCGTGATCGCAGATGGAGATGCACGAGAGAGTTCCGGTGGCTCTGTCCACCACTTCGGCCGGAGTCAGTCCCCCATCGCTGCAGCGGGTGTGAAGATGCAGGTCGACTCGATGGGGTTGGTTCAAGGAGTGGTCACCAGGATCTCCAGAGCACGCTGGATCCTCTCGATCGCTCGATCCTTGCCCAGCACAACGATCACCTCGATGAGACCGGGTGAATCCTGCCGAGAGGTCAAAGCCCAGCGTAGAGGCATGAACAACTGGGGCTTCTTCAACGAGTGCTGGTCGAGGAGTTGTTCGAGAGCCGCCTCGATGGCGGCGGGTTCGAATGGAGAAATCTCTCCAAACAACTCTCTTGCACCCTCGAGGGCGCAAAGAGAAGTCTCCCGGGTGCCCTTCTTGGGGATCAGTTGTTCGCAAGTCGGAGCGATGGGGTCTGCGAAGTACCAGTCGGTTCGGTCCCTGAATTCAGCCAGTCGCACCATTCTTTCGGTGACCAGCGGCAAGATCGTTGCCGCATCTTCTGGCGACACCGATGGAGGGAGGAATCCTTCATCCGCGAGGCGTTGCAACAATACCTGCGGTTCCATCCTGCGGATGTGCATTCCGTTGATCCAGTCCAGTTTCACCAGATCGAAGACGGGAGCCCCGGTAGAGATCTTTTCGATGTTGAACTCTTGCTGGAAACGATCGAGGTCAAAGACTTCCTCTTCATCGGGGGGCGACCACCCCATCAATGCGAGGAAATTGAGAATCGCCTCCTTCAGGTAACCCTGTTCACGAAACCAGTCGAGACTGACCGGATTTTTGCGTTTTGAGATCTTCGAATGATCGGCATTTCTCAGCAGCGGCACATGAAAAAACCTGGGTAATGGGTGGTCCAGAGCCTGGTAGATCAACACGTGCTTGGGAGTCGAGATCAGCCACTCCTCCGCTCGAACCACGTGAGTGATACCGAATTCGATATCATCGACCACATTGGCCAGGTGGTAGGTGGGGAATCCATCGGACTTGATCAGCACCTGATCATCGATCTCCGAGTTGGCGACTCGAATCTCTCCACGAATCTGATCGACGAAGGAGGTCTCCCCCTCCGCCGGGACTCGCAAGCGGATGACATGGGGTTGATCTTGGGCCGCTCTCTGGTGGGACTCCAACCGATCCAGATCTCGACAGGTTCCGGGATAGCCCAGTCTCATCTTGTCTTGCTTTTGCTTTTCCCTCGCCTTGGCAAGAGTATCTGCGCTGCAAAAGCAACGGTAGGCACTGCCACTCTCCAGCAGGTGGTCGACCTTTTGCTGATAGATGGCGTTGCGCTCACTCTGGCGATAGGGAGCACAGGGGCCACCGATGTCAGGTCCTTCATCCCAGTCGAGACCGAGCCAGCGCAAGGCATCGAAGATCTTCTGCTCGCTACTGGCCTGATAGCGGGTGCGATCGGTGTCATCGATGCGCAGCAGGAACTGGCCTCCGGTCTGACGAGCCAGAGTGCGATTGAACAGTGCCACGTAAGCGGTTCCCACATGGGGATCTCCGGTGGGGCTAGGAGCAATGCGTGCTCTGACGGAGCCATCGGTCATGAGGATTCCCCCTGTCGATCACGGTGCAATTCATCGACCCAGCGGCCGAAATGGTCCATCTCGAGGTTGACCACATCCCCCACAACACGTTGGCCGAGGGAGGTGACTGCGAGAGTATGAGGGATCAACGCCACCAGGAAGGAGTCGTCGCTACTACTGGCGACTGTCAAACTGACCCCATCGACGGTCACGGAACCCTTCTCGACGGTACGAAAGCGCGAAGATCGATCGTGTTCGATCACCCAGCAGATCTCCCCAGCCGATGGGATGGAACGGATGGTACCCAGGGTGTCGATATGACCGGTGACATAATGGCCTCCCAGTCGATCCCCCACCTTCAAGGCTCGCTCCAGATTGACGATGGAATCGACCCCTCTGCTACCGAGCACGGTGCGCCGCAGAGTCTCCTCCACGACGTCGAACTGGAGTTCCTCGGCAGCCGGTAACAGGGTCAGGCAAGCCCCGTCGACACTGATACTCTCCCCGGCGACCAGATCCCCCCACGGTGTCAGGTCGCCACTGGTGGAGGTTTCCGGGCGGGAACTGACCGTCAACCGCCGTCCCTGTGGGGTGGTGGTCAATTTGAGAATTTTGGAGCTGCGCTCGACGATTCCAGTAAACACGGAGACCCTCCTGCCTCGCGGGAATGCTACGGCAGAGGGGGGCCGTTTGCCACCGATCTGGAGCACCCGAGGAGCCCGGTTGGGTCGACTCAAATCTGCTTGGAAGCTGTCTCAGGGGAACTTGACCCCCCGGAAAGAGACCGATATCATGTGCCACTTGGAATCCAATCGGTCGCTCACTTGCGATGGAACCGAAGTCAGTGGAATGTCAGTGGAATGTCAGCGGCAGGTTCTGTGGATCGCTTCCTCTCTCCCGGAGGAGGTTCAAGTGGAGAACGGTTTGAGGTCCGGAGTCAGAACTGAAATCAGATCTGCCAGCTGTGGAAGAGTCACGGTGATGAATACCGGGACTGTTCGTCAAATTAATGGAATACTCGAATCGGTTGTCGAGCGGTGATCTGAAAATCATCGTAAGCCTCGGGGAGACGGGCTAGCAATCGAGGAGATGTGTTATGGGAGGCGGTATCCCCGCCGATCCAGCGGTGATTTCGGAACAGTTCCGAGACTCCAAGGATCATCCCGAACGGAAGGAACTGGAGATGAGTGGGCTCGCCAAGTTTTTCGTGGTGATCAATCTTATCCTTGCGCTCTTTTTCTTCGCTGTCAGTGCAACCTTGTTCCAGTCCCAGAAGGACTGGAAAGGTGCCGCCGAGAATGCCCAACAGGCACATGAAGAGACTCTCAGCAAGGCCAAGACGATGAAGAGTTCGTTGCAGGGGGAAATCGATAGCAAGAGTCGCGATAACGTCTCGCTGAAGAGTGAAGCCGAGCAACTCGGTACCAAGGTGACTGCTCTTCAGAACGACAATGGTGATCTTCGCAAGGATACTGCGAGGCTCGAGACCAAAATCGACGATCTGGATTCTCGGATCGCTCAGAAGGATGATCACATCCAGGACAAGGATTCCAATATCGCTCGCCTCGAGGAAGAGATCACTCGCCTCAGCAGTGAAATCGACTCCGCAGGAGAAGCGAAGAAGCTGGCGGAGCGTCTGCGCAACCGTGCTCTGCTCGACAAGGAACAATTGGCTCAGCAGACGGAAGCTCTCAACAAGGAGTTGACCGCTCTCAAGCAAGATTACGATGATCAACAGCTGCTGATCTCGCGGATTGTCGACTCCGGTGTCCGCCTTCCCGATATTGGAGTGACCACAGCGCCTCCGATCGACGGAATGGTGGTCGGAGTTCAGGAAGGTGTCGTGGTCCTCTCGGTCGGTAAGGACGATAACGTCGAGATCGGCTATGAGTTCACCATTTACGATGGCGATCGCTTTATTGGCAAGGTCCAGGTCACCAAGGTTCTTGACGACATGTCCGGTTGCACCATCCTGTTCCAGGAGGGCTCCGGCATTCGTGAGGGACACAAGGCCTCGACACGTCTGTCCGGTTAGGAGGGGGCTCACATGTATGATCAACCGATCGTAGAACGCAAGGATTCAAGCCCTATGGCGACCAGTTTGCTGGCCATTTCGGTGGTATGCCTGATCCTGGCTTCGACACTGCTGGGGATGCGCTTGCGGGAGTTGACGATTCCAGGCAAGACTCCCACCACCAGTGCGAAATCGTGGGAGAATTCAGCACTGAAGAACACCACCAGGAAGGCCGACACCCTGTTCGCGGGAGTTGAACTGCCGGATGAAGGGTAATCGACCGAGCGAGCGACGTTGATACCTGCGAATTGATACCTGCGAATTGAGGCCTGCTTCCCCGACGGGAAGCAGGCCTTTTTTCATTGCCGGGTGAACTTCGGTTTTTCGAAACGGGTCAGGGTTCTTTTCAGTCTCCCCTCGCCTCTCGGAGAAACCCTGCGTAGAATGAGCCATGGATCGGCGAGGAACTCTTGCTCCACGGTGCAATACCGTGGTTGGATCGCCCGAAAGGCGCTTCTGCACTTCGCAAGAGATCAATCAAGCTGGAGGACCTCGGTCTTCAAGGGGAATCGTTTCCGGAGATTAGGTGAGATCGTTCACTTCACTGCGGAGACGGGTGAGGAGTATAACTCTTGGTATTAAAAGCAGCACAAACTTGGGTCAACTCCCTGGTGGGTCGTTTTTCCACCGATCTTGGGATTGATCTTGGGACTGCCAACACACTGGTCTGTGTTCGTGGACGTGGAATCGTCATCAATGAACCATCGGTGGTGGCGGTCAAGGCCGGCACCAACCAGGTTCTCCTCGATGGGCGAGCGGTCGGTAGAGTCGCCAAGGAGATGATGGGAAGAACCCCCACCTCCATCGAAGCCGTGAGACCCCTTCGAGACGGTGTGATCGCAGATTTCGAGATCACCGAGGCGATGTTGAAGTACTTCATCAGGAAGGTTCAGAATCGATCTCGCTTCTTCAGCCCCCGGGTGGTCATCGCTGTTCCCAGCGGCATCACTGCAGTCGAGAAACGTGCGGTTTACAATTCTGCCGAACGGGCTGGAGCCAGGAAGGTCTACCTGGTCGAAGAGCCTCGCGCAGCAGGACTCGGTGCAGGGCTTCCCATCGAGGAGCCGATTGCCAGCATGGTGGTCGATGTCGGTGGCGGAACCACAGAGATCGCAGTGCTCTCGCTGGCGGATGTCGTGACCAGTGTTTCGCTGCGAGTCGCAGGTGACGATATGGACGAGGCGATCGTCAAGTACATCAAAGACACCTATAACATCCTGGTCGGGCCACTGACTGCGGAACAGATCAAGATCAAAATTGGATCGGCGTACCCACTCGAAGACGAACTCGAGATGGAGGTCAAAGGTCGAGATTTGATCGGCAACCTTCCGCGCAGTACCCGGATCACCAGCGAAGAAATTCGCGAGGCGCTCCAACCTCCTGTGGACCAGATCATCGAAGGGATCAAATCCTCACTGGAGAAAACTGATCCCGAACTGTGCGCCGATCTGGTCGAGCGTGGAATCGTTCTTTGTGGCGGCGGAGTCCTGCTTCGAGGACTCGATGAGAAGATCCGTAATTCTACCGGATTGCCGGTCCGTGTTGCTGACGACCCGTTGACCTGCGTCGCCAGAGGAACTGCGATTTTTCTGGAAAAACTAGATCAGTATTCCTCGGTCCTCGACTCCATCGAGGATGATTTCTAGAATCCGCCTCGACGGAATCGAACGGGAGTGATGTGAAGCGCATCGAGCGCGCTTACTGGGCGATCGGTTGCTGGTTGGTCCTCGCCTTGATCGGCTACGGACTTCAGCCACTCGTTTCTTCCTCCGGATCCGTAGATCTTCAGCGCCAACTACTGGAACAAGCGCTACAACACTCCCTCATCTCCGAGGCGGAGGAACGGGCAATACTCGATCGCCAGGGCTTACTCGATCGTTTTCTGTCGGCTGATTTCGCAGGATCTCTCTTCCAACTGATTCCAGCGCGTTTGAGTCCGCACAATGATCCGCATCCTCGAAGATCGGTGGCCCGTCTTGATCGTGGATCAGAGTCGGGCTTGAAGGCAGGGATGGGCGTGATTGGAGCGTCTGGTGTGATCGGCAAGATCAGTTCCACCGGACCGGGTTGGAGCCTCGTTCAACTGGCAGACGATCCCGCCTTCGTCATCCCCTTCATCGATGAAGGGGGTCGATTGGCGATCTACGCAGGTGGGCCCGATCGCGGCCAGGGGCATCCTCGCTTGAGAGTCGATCCGGTACAACTGGGCGAGAGTATGGTCGTCCGAACCCATGGCGGAAGCGGCATTTTTCCGGAAGGGCTAGTGGTTGGAATCGTCTCCGAAGTGAGAATTCCATTTCGCGACACCGTAATTCAACCCACCTCTACTCTCCATCAAGGACAGGAAGTTCTGATTCTGAATCCAATGACGAGATTGGAAACTCGATGAAAGTGGGCTGGTTCACCATCATCCTGGGATTGACCATCTTCACCACCGGTGCCTTTCGACCGCTCCTGGTGAAAACAGCTGCAGTGGCAGACCCGTTGTTGATCCTGCTGGTCTGGTTCGCACTGGTCGATCGCTGGCCGAGAATCGTCGTGCTTCTCTCAGTCATCTGCACCTACCGATTGTCCGGTGGGATTTCGACCCCTCTGGAAGTTGTGGCGCCCCTCTTGTTGGTGCTGATTGCGGTTCGGGGATTACGGCAGTTGTTGGATCCATATCATCCATGGAAACGGTTTCAGATCGTGATTCCAGCGCTACTTCTGGGGGCCGTCCTTCAGGAGTTTATTCTGGCGGGTAGCCTTCCTACGATCAGTTTCATGTTCCAGAGTGGTTGGATCGTGGCTCTCATCGCAGCGTTGCTGTTTCCAGTACTGGACCTGACCACCCCACTGTTGCGAAGTGCTCGATTTCCCCTTTGAATTTCGTCTGGAGATGTATCGATGCAACGAGTTCGGATCCTGTACATCGCAACCCTGCTGATCCTGCTGGCCGCAGGAATCGGGTCGAGGTTAGTGGTGTTACAGGGCCTGGAGTGGCGTGAACACGCTCTTCGAGCTTCCAGCATGCATCGATCGATTCGCTACTTCCCCGCCCCTCGGGGGCGCATTCTCGATTCTCGTGGAATCGTTTTGGCCTGCGATATCCCGGTGGTTCGAGCTTCCTTCCTTCTCTCCGAACTGGAACCCGTGCGCTGGGTGGCCAGACGGCTGGCCAAAAATTTCCATGGAATGAACTCTAAATTCCCGTGGGATGAAGTGGCGCTGTGGAACTCACTTCAAGGGGCACGCTCCTCTTTACGCCATCAATTTGGGCTCGTCGAAGAGTTGGCCAACCATCCGTGGCTTCGCAAACTCGACCATGAAACCGGCAAGGAGATCGCCCGTGCCGTTCGATTGAGACCGGAGGACTATCCAGGAGTGGTGGTCATCGATGATGGCCCAGATTTCACCATCTATATCGATCCCAACCTGTTGTTTGCAGGGGAGATCGGAGTTCGAAGGATGGAGCGGGAACTCGATCTTGAGCGAGGTACTCTGTGGGATAAGGTCGAGCATGCCTATGCTCTGGTACAGGATCCCGAGCGAGATATCCGGGAGCGAGAGTGGATCTTTCGACACCAGCGACACCCGTTACAAGATGAGGTGCCCGCTCAGCTGGTGGTCAAGATCAGCACCGACCCTGAAAGCTGGCCTGGAATCCATCTCGAGGAAGTTCGCAATCGAGCCCATCCTGGCGGCCCATTCCTCGGACAGCTCCTCGGTCACACAGGCTTACCATCTCAGGCGGTGCTGGATCGCTGGGAACAGCGCGACGAACCCGTCATCGATCGTCTGGTCCTGAGGGACATCCGAGTCTTTGAAGTCCTGCAAGAGTTCTCCCATCACAGCGCCGATCAAGTGGGTCGCAGTGGCCTGGAGTCGGTGCTGGAGCAGCGCCTTCGTGGGCAACCGGGAGCCGAGGTGCGAATTCTCGACCATCTCCGGCGATCGATCGGGGATCCGTTACATGTGGCTCAGGCTCGCGCCGGTGAAGATGTCAAACTGTCGGTGGATTTCGAATTGAGTCGCTGGTGCAAAGATCTGCTGGTTTCAAGGAACATCGATTTTGGAGCCGTGGTGATCCTGGAAATCGCGGATGGTTCTGCGATCGGCTGGACCGCTCTACCGGCACAGGGGATGGAAGTCTATCGAGATCGAGATCTGTACGAGCAGAGGAGTCAATCGAAGTCTGGCTGGTTTCACGATCGTGTCAGCGCGTGGGCGATCGACCCAGGCTCCACCTTCAAGACCGTGGTGGGCCTGGCAGCCTTGCAGGCTGGAGTCGTCACCGCAGATGAGAAGATCATTTGTAATGGAATCCTCGATCCGTCTCAGCCGAACAGGAACCGTTGCAACAACCACCCTCGCGGCATCGAGATGAATCTGTCTACAGCACTGGCGCGCTCTTGTAATGTCTTTTTCTACACCATGGGCCAACGACTCGGTATTGAAGGAATCGTCTCCTGTGGCGAGCAGTTGGGATTGTGGAGAAACTCTGGCTGTGGAGTCGCTTCTGAATCGGCAGGGATCCGTCCCGTCACCAATCCCACAGGGACAGGCATCGGTCGTGGCTTTACCACGACTCCGCTACAGATGGCGAGGATCGCACTCACCATCGCCTGTCGTGGTAAGAGTCCTGGAATCCGCATCATCGATGGGATCATCGGGGAATCGATCACACCAGATATCGATCAGAAACACTTCGAAACCGTGATCGATGGGATGGTATCGGCTGTCAGGGATCGCGGTGGAACTGCATTCAAACCATCCTACGGATTGACTCCTTACGATGTCGCAGTCAAGACGGGCACAGCAAAGCGCGGGCAGTCCCAGCTCAATGATGCCTGGTTGATCGGGTTCGCACCGGTGGTCCAACCCAAGGTTGCTTTTGCCATTTCGGTGCAGCAGGTCCCTCTTGGAGGTGGTGAAGCGTGCGCTCCAATCCTTTCGGAGATTCTCAATCGGCTCGAGCAGCAACGTGGATGGGATCTGTCCCGATGATTTCACGGATGCAGTCGTGGCTGCGAGACTGGAAAGAGGGCTGGATCGGTCCTGCCTTGCTGTTACTCCTGACCACCGGCTGGTTGTTGATCGTCGGTACCATATTCGTGCACAGCGCGGCAGATGGACCTGAAGGTGGTTTCCCTGGCCCCTATTCCAGCAGTCACATGAAAAAAATCCTGGTCGGGCTGGCCGGTATGTTGGTGTTCTCCTTCATTCCCTCGAAGCAGTTCGAGAAGTACTCGGCGGCCTTCTTCTGGGGCACCATCGGTCTGTTGGGATTACTACTGCTGTGGAAGTGGGCCCAGGGTGGGGTCGTTCGATGGATCCGCATCGGCGGATTTGGTCTTCAGCCATCGGAGTTGGCGAAGATCTCAACCATCCTGCTGATCGCCCGACTTCTGCGCAATGGTGAACAACTGCGTCAGTGGAAGAGCCTCCTCAAGGTTCTGGCGCTGGCCGCTCTCCCCTTCCTGATGATTGCGGCTCAGCCCGATCTTGGAACCGCGTTGATCCTGGCTCCGACCGTCGCTGCGATGATCTGGGTTGGCGGTATCGCCCCCCGCAAATTCATCACTCTCGGTGTTGCCGTGCTGCTCCTGGTGGGTAGTTGCGGCTGGCCGCTTCTCACCAATTACCAGCAAGATCGAATCCAAGCCTATCTGGGAATCGGCGAAGTCGCTCTGGAGTCCGCGGGAGGATACCAGGTGGCTCAATCGATCATCGCCATCGGTAGTGGAGGTCCGACTGGGCGTGGTCTGCACCTGGGTAGCCACCACGATCTCGGATACCTGCCCGAGGACCACAACGACTTCATCTTCTCCGTGATCGGAGAAGAGTGGGGCCTGGTCGGCACCATCTCCGTGCTGCTGGGATTCCTGGTGCTGGTGTTGACGATGCTGGGCGTTGCCTGGAGCTGTCGCGACCCCTTCGGACGACTGGTGGCAGTGGGATTGGCGACGCAGATCGGAACCCAGGCCATCATCAACCAGGCGGTGACGGTCGGTCTATTACCTGTGACCGGCATGCCGCTGCCCCTCATCTCCTTCGGTGGAACTTCCATCGTGGTGACTTTGTTGGGAATTGGAATCGTCATTTCCTTTGCACGAAAACCGGTCGAGGTGATCCATCCGGACGGGTTGCAACGCGGGACGTCCTCGGTGGTTCACCGGCCGATCCGTGCCCAGGTCCAGTCGGATCAACTCTAGTGCCCCACCTCATCTCGACGCTGATGCTCTCGACGCTGGTGCCCCTGCTGTAGGAAGGAGAGAACGCGCGGCAAATGCGCTGTGCGGCGGTGATGCGTAACTGCGAGAAGTGACCGGCGAAATCGCCTCTGCGAGGGCGAAATCGCCTCTGCGAGGGTGAAATAGCCTCTGCGAGGGTGAAAAGGCTTCTGCGAGCAGGCACAAAAAAAGAGGCGCCATCGGGGAAATGGCGCCCCCTCGGAAAGAAATGAAGCAAGGAAGGCGACAATGTCGCCTCGGGGAGGACACCAATCTGTTGCAGGCTGGTGGCCTTGCACGAGAGACTTCTTTCGAAGATCTCTCCAACTCCCCTGTCCCAAAGAGCCCACTGTCTCAGAGCATGGAACGTGCCAAAGTTCGCTGGAGCGGGGTGATGAGCGCTAACTATAAACACTAGCGAACTTTATGGGGAATCGTGCAGAACCTGCGGCAAACTGCCCCCTGGCCAGAGCGGTTAGATGATGACCGCTAGTCGTTCGAGATCCGATGGAGTGGCGCTAACTTACAGTTTGGAAGCAGGTTATAGAAGTGGTTAAAATCCGCCCGCCAGAATGCGCAGTGCGGTGCTTTTTGGTCAGATAACGACCACTCAGTCGTACTGAAGTGGACGGATCCAGCCCAGAGTTTCTCCAGCGGACACCAAATCCCCCGCCTCGGACCACTGGACCAACAAGGTTCCCGAGGAGGCCGCGGAGACGGAGCGCAAGCATTGTCCCTCGGCAATCAGGAGGATCTCCTGATCCTTTTCGACCGGATCTCCGGGGAATACACACCATTGCAGAAGAGTCGCAGCAGAGAGATTCTGAGGGGCCTCCCGAGCTGTCAGCGCGGAGGCGGGTTGAGCCCCCTCAGAGTATTGAATTGAAATCGCTCCGGGTTCGACCATCGGCTCCACCTCACCATCGGCATCGATGAAGACGGATTATAGACCGTGACGCGATCACTGGAAAGATCGATAGCACCGGTCCCCTAGGGACAGGAATCAAAGGCTTCACAGGTCAGGTCATCCTCGGTTGGATCAATCCCGCAGGAATCGAACGGCTCCTGCGGTGGCGGGCCTCCACTGAACATGTAACTCAGCAGGAGAACCGGATCCCCCAGCACGATCAGTCCATCGTCATCGATATCGGCGTTCTTCTCGCACAGAGAAGGCGCACCACCGTTGAACATGTAACCGAGCAGGTTGACCGGGTCGCCCAGGTCGAGGTTTCCGTTGCCGTCGAAATCACCACGGGTGAACTGCACTCCCACGACACCTTCAAGGACCTCGATGCTGGTTCCGCTGGTGGTCACCGCTGCAGAACCGGTGCCCAGTGAGATGATTATGGCGGTCGGTGGCGACGGAGCCTGCGTCACGAGATCGGCGGAAAAATTGAGGCTGGTAGAACCGAGTGGTGAGGTGTCGAGCGCTTGGTAGTGCCCCACGATCAGTTCCTGGTTATCGCCTACGGACATTTCGCTGATGGAATTGATCGCGTAGAGGCAGGCAACGATCAGTCCAGAGGCCCCCTCGGGATCGATATCGATCAGCAGGTACTCCGGTCCGGCACCACCGTTGAAATCGATGAGCGCCGCACCAGGCTCGGCACTGGTCAGTGCCAGCGCATCTCCGGAATGAGCAAAGCCAAAGGAGAATCCGTAGTTGATCTCGGGAGCGTCGATCAGGATCTGAACATCGACATCCAGGCCCTGTTCTACTGTGGCAGCGGAAGCACTGGCACTGAGGGCGAAGGGCAGCACTCCGCCAATTTCAATCAACCCATCTTCGGTGGTCGGGACGATGGCGATTCCGCCTGGAGCCACCGCCAGGTTTTCCGATACCGAAGTATCGCCGGGGAACACTTCGGCACAGTACTGGATACTGGCAAAGGTGTCGTCGGGTCCCAGTAGCTGGGTCTGCATGATGATCGCCTCGTGATCCATTGAACTCGGCAGGTTATTGAGTCCAACGAAATTGACCACCACTCCCTGCCGTACTCCAAATCCTGGAAAGAGGGAGAGTTCGTCGAAATCAGCGGGTCCACCGGCATTTGCGGTGGTGGATGCCGTACCGCTGAGCACCTCGACGACTTCGATATCGGAGCCGTGGCAGATGGCGACCGACCACCCCGCCAGCTCGCCGCCAGGATTGTCGATCAAGGAACGAGTGACGACGGTGGCACCGGAAGGACCCGATCCACTGGTATCGAAATGGAAGATATATCCGGGATCCTGAGCCAGAACACTTTGACCTGCCAGGAGCAAGATCGAGAGCATGGCGATCCTCATGAGGATGAAAAAGTAGGACATCGGAATCTCCTGTTCAGCAACAAATGGTTCGAAGTTGGGCTGAGAAAGAGTCATCCTGAGCACCATGGCCAGCGGGACGTTTGCTCATTATGGGCCCAGAGAGGGCCGAGAAGCAACTTTTAGCCAAACTCATTTCTTCCTCATCTCACCGATTCTCAGGGCAGAATTACGGTCAGAGAGACCGATTGTATCACTTCACCCTTGTTAACGGCACCCCCCACATCGCAACTCCAGTTCGAAATCTAGAATATCCACTTCCTGTACGGAAGGCCCCGAATCGGTTTGTGGATCCGCGATGTTCCCCACCCAAGACGGTCCCGACGGCCCGCCGCCAGCGGGCACGCCATTTGCCTCACTGTTCCATCGAAGCGCGGCACAAATGCCACCTCGAAGAAAGGACCGACGATGAAGCCTGATTCTGCCGACAGCCCACTGTCGATTCCCAACAGTTCGGTGCTTCCGCTGCAAGAACTGCAGGATATGGGAATTCAGAAGCTGCGTGTCGTGACCACGGCGCAGTTACGTGATACCGCCCGAAGAGCGGTATCACGAGCACTGCTGGAACTGCTGAATGGCCTGGAACTTCCCGCGGAGCAGCATCAACAGATCCTTGCGAGGGCGAAGCAGTACATGTCCCCCACAATCGAAACTGCAGCGGATCGTGAAGAGGCCACGGAAGTGCTCAAAGAGGACCGAGAAGTCACGGATCCACGGATCAAGGTGCCGTCTCCGGTCAGCCAGCCGACGCCTGCGGCGGCTCAGCAGGCCTCTGCCAGTGACTCGGATGGCCCCCTCGGTAAGAGAGAGAAAGCGTTACTGATCCAGCTCTCCAAGTTGATCGCTCGCGACTGGAGAACGGAATTGGCAACTGTCAGAAACACTCAGAATACACAGGTCGAAAGGCTCGAGATGAGAATTGAAGAATTGACCCTGGCACTTCAAGCCACCGATCATGCGATCGCCGTCAACGGCGACCTCGATATCGATCAGTTGGAAGTGAAGTCCCCCTTTGATCACAAGAAATCAGAACTCCTGGACCAGTTGTTCCAGGCCAACGTGGCTCTCCGTGAACTCTCGGAAGCTCCACAACCGGGAGATCTACCCTCCCTGCCACGAGAAGGAAGGTCGTCATGAAAGCACCGAAAAAAGTTCAGAAGAACCAGCAGCACGACGTTAAGGCCCCCAAGGTCAGTTCCAAAACGAGCTTGCTGCACGTCGGAATTGATCTGGGAACCAGCAGGAGCGCCATCGCCAGTTCCAATGGTTCCAGAGAAGTGATGGCCAGTCTGGTCGGATGGCCCAAGGACTCGGTCTCGGCCAAGGTGCTCGGGGGTCAAACTCTGGTGGGTGATGCGGTGCTCAAGAATCGCCTTGCTCTCAACACCTGTTTTCCGCTGAAGGAAGGCAATCTGGCCTACACCCGTCTCAGTGGATCGGAGCAGGATTTGTCTCGCCAGGCAGGAGTACAACTGCTCGCGGCACTGCGCAAGGCGTGCAATCCACGACCTGACCAGGCGGTATGTGCAGTGATCGGCGCTCCGGCAGAAGCGACTCGTGAAAACAAACAAGCGATCGTAGATCTGGCCAACGAGGCTGGGATCGAAGGTGTGATGGTCGTATCAGAACCGTTCGCCGTCGCCTACGCACTCGACGCCCTGGAGAATTCCATCGTCATCGACATCGGTGCCGGTACCATCGATCTGTGTCGCATGGCGGGTAGCCTGCCCGGAGTCGAGGATCAAGTCACCGTGTTCCGCGCAGGAAACTACGTCGATCAGAGACTCGCCGAACTGGTCCGAGAAGCCCATCCGGAGGTGCAGTTCACTTCCAACATGATCAAGATGGCCAAGGAACGATTCAGTAGTGTGATCGATACACAGAAACGTGCGATCGTGACATTTCCGAATGCCGGGCGCCCGACTCCGGTAGATATCACCGATCAGATTCGTAGCGCCGTGGAGGAATTGGTCCCCTGGATCACCGCGGCGATTCAGACTCTGGTGGCCAGTTTTGATCCTGAATTTCAGCATCTGATTCGAAATAGAATCATCGTCAGTGGCGGTGGCTCACAGGTGTTCGGCCTCCAGGAAGCACTGGAGCAGGGTCTCGAAAGCCTGGGCGGCGGTCGAGTCATGATCGTCGACGACCCGGTCTACGCCGGTGCTCAGGGTGCGCTCAAGTTGGCCCAGGAGATGCCTACCGAGTACTGGACCCGCATGCGCGGTTAAACCGCGCCATCCCATTGCACTCCCCCCCTTCTCAGTCGGGGTCTCGATTCGTCGAGACCCCGGCCTATTTTTTTATCCACCCGGGGGTATTTCGAAGTCTCGTGTGCGCAGTTGGTTGACGATGGCGGTGATTCGGGCACCTACCCTGCGGAGCTGGTCGATGGAGTTCTGTGGCGTTCTCTCGACAGGTCCCAGCGACAGGCGTATCGAACCCCGGATCCAATCGAGATCCACTCCCATCGCCTCGAGAACATGACTCGGTTCTCGAGCGCCGGAGGAACAGGCGGACCCACTCGATGCTGAGATCCCCTCCATGTCGAGTCGGACCAACAAGGTCTCGGCGTGGACACCGCGGAAACTGACATGAACACAACCGGGCCAATCATCTTCTTGTTGCGGAATGATGTGGCAATCCGGAATCTCCTGCAGCGGTTGCACCAGTGCTTCTCTGGCAAGTCGAAGCGCAGTCAGGTCCCACAAAGGCGCGCTACGGGCCACTCGAGCAAGTTCTCCCAGCCCGGTGATCGACAGCAGGTTTTCGGTCCCTGGCCGGATTTTCTTCTCCTGTGGCCCGCCGCGAAGAAGTGGATCGATGAGAAGGCCTTTTCTGACCCACAGAGCACCCGCTCCGACCGGTCCAAAGGACTTGTGGGCGGTAATGGTCGCAGCATCGACGAGCAGTTCAGGGATCGTCGTGGGGATCCGGAAAAAGCCCTGGGAACCATCGATGTGAAGGCGTCCACCGCCGTCATGAATCTGACCAGCGAGTTTCGAGATCTCCTGGCTGATCCCGGTCTCGTTATTGATCCATTGAATCGAATAGAGTGCTCCGTTGACCACCTTGAAATCGCTGATCTTTCCAGAACTGTCCACCTTGAGCACACCGCCTGGACGCCCCTGTTGCCACTGTTGCCGCGCGGGCTCCAGTACCGAAGGATGTTCGGTGGCCCCGACAAAGAGCGGGGAATCGATGGGTGCCAGCCCCATGATCGCCAGATTATTCGATTCGGTACCGCCACTGGTGAAATGGAGCTCGGAGGATTCTACCGCCAGTAAGGAGGAGAGTTGGTCACGAGCATCATCGAGGATCTTTCGAGCATCCCGTCCGTGTCGATGCAAACTCGATGGATTGGCCGGGGCAGCCCCCTGCAAGCAGTGATGCATCTTCTCTGCCACCTCGGGGTGCAATGGAGTTGTTGCGTTGTGATCCAGGTAGATATTTGACGTCACTGTGTACCTGTCAGGTCGACACCACGGGTCGCCAATAATTCGATTTCCCAGAGGTGGTTCAAACCGGGCTGGATCCGCAGAGAGTACTCGATGTACTGCTCTTCCGAATTCCATATGAGGGTGATCCAGCGATCCGCTCCCCCCTCCGAAGGAACCTCTACGCCATCGTCGATACTGGACTCTACCAGCAAGTCTCTGAGACCCAGATCATCGAGTTGTGGTACATCCACAAATCGAATTAAAGCCTCGAAAGCGAGTGCCGAAACCTGTTCTCGTGTCGACTCAGACAGACAGCAGTATGCGGCGTCGTACCGACTGGCGTCGATGGCGTAACGAAAGTAACGGACCGTTTCGAGTGGGCCAGATCGTTGGAAATGACGATCGACATCTGGGATGTGTTTGCACCCAGCGATGCACAGAAGAAACAGCGGTATCCACATCCAACGGCGGTGTAGTAACTGATGTGACATCAATCAGGCTCCCCATCCGATGGCTCCGCCAGGTCACTGCGGTCAACCGTTCCCAGATCATCTGCGATTCTCAGGTCCCCGAGTGGAGGGAAATCAGGAAGCGGGTTGTCAGCGGAGATGAGATCACTCACATCCTTGACCTGGTCGAGAACTTCTTGTGACACATGGATCGGAAATCCGATCCTCGCAGCGAGTACAAACGCATCGCTAGGACGGGTATCAATTCGCACCTCGTTCTTGTACTGGTGATCTCCCGATGGCTTCTGTGCCAGTACCAGGGTTGCGCAATAGGTACCTTCGAGGATCTGAGAGATCACCATACGGGTGATTTCGATGTCGAATCCGAGCAGTATTGAACGGACCAGGTCGTGGGTGAGAGGTCTCGGGGTTTCCTCGCCCTGGATGGCTCGGGCCAGAGCTTCTCCCTCGGTACTGCCGATGAAGATGACAAAGGTCTTGTCTGGCGCTCGCAGAAATACTGCGGCTCCATCCGGAATAATCCCGGCCAGTTTTTCGATGTGGACTTCGATCGAATCTATCGTCATCGGAACCCTTCAACAGCCAGCGATGACCAGCGTGGAGATTCTAATGCGGATTGAGACGGTGTGCATCCATTCCGTGCTGTGGGAGGCCATCGCAGATCGCCTGGATCCAGCCCTGAGAGCCGGAACTGGCGGCAATTCGAGCACCCGGACCGGCACCAGAGACCGACAACACCTCACCGCCAGATTCTTCGATCAGCAACTGACCCGCCGCCACATCCCAGGGCTGGGTACGATACCAGGCTCCCCCGTGGATTCGACCGCTGGCGATCCAGGCCATCTCGAGAGCGATCGATCCCAGCGAACGAATCTTGCACGGCTCCGGAATCGATTCGAGCCAGCGCGGAAACGCGTGGAGCCAGCGGTCGGAACAGCACAGAATCAGCGGATCCGCGCCAGCACAGTAAGACGGTCCCGGCCCACCCCTGAGTACTCCCCCTCCACGGTGAGCTTCGAACCACTCACCACGAATCGGATCAGAGACCCAGGCCAGTTGTGGCAATCCTTGAGCGACGTAGGCGATAGAAACTGCGAACAAGGGTATTCCGCGCCGATGGTTGGTCGAACCGTCGAGAGGATCGATGATCCAGCCGTTGCGATCGGCACCAGCTGCAGAACCGAGCTCTTCGCCATGAACCAGGTCGCCGGGAAAGGCTCGACTCAACTCACTGCGAAAGTAAGTTTCAGACTCTATATCGGCGGGAAGATTCTGCTGAAATCGATCACGAACCAGGCGTGACAGCGAAGCCAGGATCCTTCGTCCAAAACTTCTTCTGCGCCCCGTGATGGGATCGCCGATCACTGCGATCCTCCGGCCAAGTCAGCGTCGAGTGCGGCGATACCCGGGAGCACGCTACCCTCGAGAAACTCGAGTGCGGCGCCTCCACCGGTCGACACATGATGAACGGAATCAGCAATCCCAAAGAGACGAGCCGCAGCGGCGCTATCTCCTCCTCCGACCACGACCTGGCCCGGATGCTGAGCCAACATCTCTGCCATCGATTGAGTTCCGCCACTGAACTGTTCGGTTTCGAAGACACCCAGCGGACCATTCCAGAAGATGGTCCTCGCCGACTGCAGTTTCCGGGTAAACAACTCGACGCTTCGTGGTCCCACATCGAGCAGCATCATTCCGGGTTCTGGTTCTTCTCCTGAAACGATCTGCTGGACGCGTGTGGGATCGATGAGATCGTCTCCCGTGATGAAATCGATGGGGAGTACCATCTCAGGACCTTGACCCGTGCCACCATCAAGACGCTGGGCCATCTGTGCCAGGGAATCCGGTTCGGTTGCGGATTGGCCGACCGGCACCCCTGCGCCTTCGAGCAGCGTATTGGCCAGACCTCCACCACAGATGACCCCGTCCAGTTGTTGCGCCAGATGCGCCAGCACACCGATCTTATCTCGCACCTTGGCTCCCCCAGCGATGATCCAGAAGGGACGGACCGGATCATCTCGCAACCGACTCAGGATTTCGATTTCTCGGGTCAGCAGAAGCCCGGCAAAGGAAGGGAGGCAGCTGGCCACCGCAACTACCGAAGCGTGGACGCGATGAGAACAACCGAACGCGTCGTTGACGAAGTAGCGGCAGCCGTTGGCGAGGGCGGCAGCCCACTGTGGATCATTGGACTTCTCGCCGCGGTGGAATCGGAGATTTTCCATCATCAGAATCCCGCCCTCAGGTAGACCCTCGAGTTGCTCCTGAAAGCGCGGCCCCGGCGGCAGTTCATCGAAGTGAACCACTTCCGAGCCGAGCAACTCTTGCAGTGAGCGGGCCACCACCGCCGTAGAGAGCACTGGATCGGTGCCATCAGGTCGACCGAGATGAGTCATCAATACAATCCGCGCACGAGCTTCTTGCAGAGCCTGGATGGTCGGTAGACTCGCTTCGATTCGATTGGTATCGGTGATCTGCCCCTGATCGAGCGGCACGTTGAGATCGCAGCGCAGCAGCACCGGATCGCCGGGCTGGAGCAGTTCGAGCAGTTCAGTGATGGTGCGCACTGCACTCTCCTGTCGGGGCGAGATTCCAGTTGGGCGAAGATTACCAAGTTCGTCCGCACCAAGAAAGGACTCTCATCCGCTCCTGGGCAGTCGATCGGTGCTGCACCCCTCTCGATCGAGGCTTGATCGACGCTCAAGAAGGGGGTCGGGAGTCGGAGCGATCACTTTTTTTGGCCTGGTCCTCGACGATTCTCGAGATCCGGCTGGAGATGGAATGTCGTTGAAACAAAAACAGCGGTAATCGTAAGATTTGCAGCATCCCGGTGAAGGCTCCCTGGAGCAGTTGAATGCGGACCAGCGAGCGCGCTCGAGATCCCGCAATCGGCAAGGGATGAACGTTGTGGCTGCTGGAGTCTTCCTGCAAATCTGCCATCAGAGGGTTTCAGGCATCGGCAGCGAGGTCGATCCACGTTTCTTGAACCATGCCCAGCGCGACAGCTTGGCCGCTACCGCTTCCAGGGTGACGTAATAGGTGAATTGTAACGCCTGTTCCTTGGGCCTCGCGGCGCTAGCTGAGAATGGGATTCGGATCATCGAAGTCTTGCGCAAGACCATTTTTCCCTCGGAGTTACGTTCGTAAAACTGAGCCTTGCCCTCTCCCTGGAAGATGTTCGAAATGGGTGCTCCATAGAAGGTCTGCAACTTGACGAAGTAGCAGCGGATCTTCACCTTGACGACGACCGGAACCTTGCCATCGTCTACCCCCGGGACGAACTGTAACTTTCCGCCCATCCTTCGTAGGTGATAAGTCAGCCCCGAGTGTTCTGGCGAGGACTTGCCCACCTTCTCGTCGGTGACAACCACCACTCGCTCGTATCCGGTTCGCGGCAGAGGCGGCAATTCTGGGACCTTGGCTCCCTCCTGATCCCATTCGGGCAGACGCAGTTCTTTGGGGATCTCACGCACTGGAGTTTCAGGATCTTTTTCCAGTTCCGCTTTACGCGCCTTCGCCTCGGCGGAGTTGGCAAGATACCAATCTCCCCCAATCCACAAGTAACCCAGCTCTGAACGGGCGAGTTCATGGTCCGGATCGATCCGGATGACGATCTTCCACTCCTTCAGTGCCTCGATCTTGAGTTTTTTTCCATCGCACCAGCGGGCGAGATCGACATGGCCCGTCAGATCTTCGGCCTTGAGTTCGGCAGCGCGCCTCTTGTACTCATCAAAGGGGGTTGCTTTCAGTTCGGTCTTGCGGATCTGTGAACGATCGACCGTGACCACCGATCCATCGATGGTGCGGATCGACACCAGATCGCCGATTTCACGCACGATGGACCCATCGAGGACTCGGCCATCATCGAGGTGAAAGAGGTCCGCATGGAGAGGATCGGTGAAGGCCGTCAGTAGAATCAACTGGCACAGCAAGACACAGGGGAGGCTCATCCGAGAGGATCTGAGCCCACGGCTCGCCGTCCCCTCCTCGGCTACGGACTGTTCTGCTGAAAATAGCCTCATGACGGTGTATCCTGTTCGAGCAGGGGTTCCTTGACGATGATTCCCGGGAGCGAGATCGCCTCCGGACTCTTCTCACCGCTTGAGTAACCCATGGACCCAGTACCCATGTACCCAGTACCCATGTACCCGGTACCCATGTACCCGGTACCCATGTACCCGGTACCCATGTACCCGGTACCCATGTACCCGGCGAGGTGGAGCCTGTGTTGTTCAGTATCAGGGATCTCCAGTCGACCTCCAATCTATTTGTAACCCCCGATGGCGGTCATGGTTGCCGAACCGAGACCCGATCCCCTCATGTGCTCATTCTGTGGCTGCTGCTGGGGTCACTGGGAATTTCATCGGGGGGTTGTGATTCCCCCACATCTCCCCAGGTATTGAGTGAGATCACACGCTCCGCAGGGCTCGATTTCTGGCATGACAACGGAATGACGGGAGAACTCTACTTCTGCGAAACGGTCGGTCCCGGTTCTGCACTCCTCGATTTTGATGGAGATGGCGATCTCGACATCCTTTTGCCTCAAGGTCATTTGCTGGGCCAAGGGAAGACGGATGCCGATCGAATCCTCCCGATCTCACGATGGCCAGCCGCCGGTGCCCGTTTGTATCGAAATGAAGGCCCCGACCAGGAGCAGAATACGCGCTTCATCGACGTGACCGAAGCGAGCGGAATCGTCGCCACGGGGTATGGAATGGGCTGCGCTGTAGGAGACGTCGAAGGGGATGGAGATGTCGACATCTACCTGACCTGTTTCGGTACCGATCAGTTGTGGATCAATCAAGGGGATGGGACCTTTAGCGATCAGACGATACCGTCGGGTCTCGGCGACGATCGCTGGAATACCAGCGCCATCTTCAGCGACTTCGACCGAGATGGCGATGCAGATCTGTACGTGTGTAGTTACGTCGATTTCACTCTTCAAAATCACAAACAATGTTTTTCCGACAGCAGCGCCGTCGATTACTGCGGTCCCAGTTCCTACCCCCCGCTACCCGATCGAATCTATCGGAATCGCGGCGATGGCACCTTCGAGGATCTGACCTCTTCGAGTGGTATAGGCGCCGCTTCGGGAGCGGGCCTCGGAGTCATCTGTTCCGACCTGGATGGAGACGGTGAACTCGACATCTATGTCGCCAATGACGGCATGGCCAATCGCTTGTGGCGACAAGTCGCGCCATTTCGCTTCGAAGACACAGCACTGCTGGGTGGATGTGCGGTCAACCGGGATGGCATGCCAGAGGCATCGATGGGCGCATCTCTGGCGGATTTCGATGGAGACGGCGACGAGGACATCTTTCTCACACATCTGACTGGGGAGACCAATACGCTCTATCGCAACGACGGCAAGGGTCGATTCGATGATCAATCCTCTCGTTCAGGACTGGGAATTCCCAGTCGTCGATGGACAGGATTTGGTACCGCGTGGTTCGACCTTGATAATGATGGATGGCTCGATGTCTTCATCACAAACGGTGCCGTGAAGAGACAGGAGGAGAGGGTTGCCGCAGGGGATCCGTATCCTCTGGCCCAACCTGACCAGTTGTTTCTCAATCAACAGGGCCAGAACTTCCAGGAGATGGACTCCGCCCTGATACAGGCGCTGGCCAGGCCATTCATCGGCAGAGGAGCGGCGTTTGGCGATATCGATAACGATGGAGATACCGATATCCTCGTCAACAACAACGCCGGTCCTGTGAGACTTTTGATGAACCGTGTCGGATCGAAAAATTCATGGATCGGGATCGACCTCATCGGCTCAGAACAGCAGAATCTTGAGGGAGTACGGTGCGAGATCCTGCAGCAGGGAATCCCGGTACGCTATCGTAGTTTCAGGCGCGGTGGATCCTACCTCAGCAGCAGTGATCCGCGAATCCTCGTCGGTCTTGGACCTGTCGAGGATCGGTGCTCGGTGGTGGTCCACTGGCCCGACGGAAACGATGAATTGTTTTCTTCGTTGGAGGTGCGTCGCTACCACACCTTGTCGCAAGGTCAGGGGGAGTGATTTCGCTGCATCGAGTCCTTCCCTGCCTTCTCGTCGGTGCCGTGCTGCTTCTGCCTGGCGGGTGTAATCCGCCCGAGTCGATTCCTCCGCCTCCCCCACTGGTGGGACTCGAGGCAGATGTCGAAGAGCATCTGAAACGTACCTACACACGGCTCCAGTTGGCACAAAAAGAGCAAAACGGTCGGCAATTGGCGGTGGCATTTGGTGACGCTGCAATTTCTTACCATGCCTACGACATGGTCGGGATGGCTCAAGCCTGTTACCGGCAAGCTTTGGTCCACGATCCTGACTCCCTCCAATGGCGATACCTGCTCGCCAGGATCTTGCAGAAGGAGGGAGAGACGGAACTGGCGCTGCAACTGTACAACGAGATTCTGAATCAAAACGCAAATCACCCACCGACACTGGTAGCTGCGGCGGAACTGAAGTTTCAGTCGGGGGATGCCGAAGGAGCTCGGGTTTGGTTTCAACAATTGTTGCGGCTGGATCCGCGCAGTGCCCCGGCACTCTCTGGACTGGGACGTATTTCGCTGCAACAGGGCAGTGCGCTGGAGGCGGTCGACTTTCTCGGGGAAGCGTTGCGCTACTCTCCTGCCGCATCGGGACTTCGCTATCCCTACGGCCTGGCATTGCGGGATGCTGGACGAGAAGAAGAAGCTCAGCAACAGATGCAGATGCGTGGTCCTTCCTTCCCGCGGGTACGGAACCCCTGGCTAGACGAGGTCAGGAATCGGCCGATCGGTGCGCGAATCCCACTCAACCGAGGCACCACTTTCTTCGGTGCGGGTCAGTACCTGAAAGCACTGGAACAGTTTCAACAGGCGGTGGAGGTGGCCCCAGATTCTGCCACCGCTCAGCTCAATCTGGGTTCTGCTCTGGTCAAACTACAACGAAGTGATGAAGCGATCGGCTGTTATGAGGAAGCGATACGACTCGATCCAGCGGCGACCACTGCCTGGTTTGACCTGGGAGTGATCCATGCGGAAACCGGCGATGAGATCGAGGCGATCCGCTGCTACGACCAGGCATTGGCCATCGATGGCGGTCATCACTCGGCGCGATTCAATCGAGCCAATGCCCTGCGTAGGCAGCAGCAATACGAGGAGGCGGCCCGAGAGATGAAGCGGGTTCGTCAGCAGGTACCTGGTAATGAGGTGGCCTGGATCGCAGAGGTGGTCTGTTACCTCCGATTGGAGCAAGTGGATCTCGCCAGGTCGACTAGCCTGGAAGGCAGGATGGCCACGGGAAACGCCACGAGACTGGTGAGTTTGGTGGCACGTATCGAGGCCACTTCGTCAGAGAAGGACAGCGCTCAACTGGAGCAGATATTGGCCGAACTCGCCATTCACAGGTCGAAGCAAACCACCCTTGAACTGGTCGAGAGCACGGCGATGGTGCTGGCTGCACTGACTCGATATGGAGAAGCACAGCAATGGCAAGAATCCGCCATCGAGGCGGCCCGTGCTGCGAAACGATTCGATATTGTCGACCGTCTTCAAGGAAACCAGGAGCGCTACTCTCGCGGTGAACCGGCAGTCGATCCCTGGCCGGAAGAGTCGTCGGAAGAGTCCTCTTCCCCTGGCACTGGAGAAGGTGTCGGTAGCGAAAGCGGTTCCACCTCGCAATAAGCGCGAAGTTCTTCCTCCCCCGATTCGATCCGTTCGAAGGTCTTCCCCTCCGCCAGTAACCATTGCCCCTTGACCTGCTGGAACTTCAGTTCAAGACGCAGTTGAGTCTTGCGGGTACCCACCTGGGCTCCGGTCATGTGGATGCTGATATTTTCAGGGAAATGTCCCTCATCGAACCAGGAGTGGACCTCCATCTTCCACAGTTGCTGGCCGGCTTCATCGGTGATCGTCTCATCGAGAAAGCGGCCTGAACCACGAGCGAATCGGACCGTGGCTTGATGGGCATCTTGGACTCGACCTTCCCAGTAAGAGATGTTGAGGAGGCCGATTCCGGCATGGAGGAATGACTGACCGGATATGTTGAAGACAAGAGATGCGATCTCTGGATCGGTTCCCGCCAACCACCGGGGAGATAGTGACGAAGGGTTGATGAAGAGAAGATCAGAAGCGGTGCGAAGATGAATCACCCGATCCAGGTCATAAGAAAGAGACCGAAGATTCTCGATGTCTGCGGCTGAAGCGTGAATGGTGATCTCCTTGGTCGAGTCGGAGACGAGATTCACCATCGAGAACTGGTAGTCGAGACCTGCGGTCGGTGCGACTCGCCCGAGCCAGTTCTCATTGGACTCGAAGAGAGTGGCGGCGGCGATCGCCAGAGGAGTTTCTGGTTCCAGCGAAGAGATCCAGAGTTTGCGCGCACTCGAGGAGATCGATGAGTTGGCCCACTTGCCCCACGCCTGCATCAGATCAGGATCTGTAGGTGAATTGACACGACTCTTCTGTAGAACTTTCATGGCTCGCTGGTAACCATCAATGGCGACCATTGAACTCTGCTCCTGTGAGGCCCCGATGACGCGCTGAAATGAAGCCATGACAATGTTGCGGCATTGCAACTGCAGACCCCTCAATGCAGCGATACGGATCTCCCGATGCTTGGATGAAAGTAATTTCTCCAGTACCTCTGCGACCCGTGGATCCATCAGGTAACCGATGCCGTGCGCCGCAGCTTCCTGGCGATGAAGATCGAATGGCTCCAAGCAATCTTCAAAGAAGGAGAACGCATCTTCGGGGTAGGCCTGCACCACCAGCATGGTGACCCTTTGGCGTACGGATGAATCCTTGCGTGTGAGAATTTCGCGAAAAGAGCTCAGTAACTGGGGATCCGGCTGACGAACGATCTGCTCCACCGCCGCTTGATGCTGCTGCGGATCAACGCTGACCAGTTGCTGCAGAAGATCTTCATCGATCCGGCAATCTTTACCGCTGACCGTCGCAATCAGGGTCAAGAGCCCGCCGATGAGCAGGAAGAGGGGGGTCCACAGGCGATGGCGAGAGTGCATCGGGTTCACCTTTCGAAACGCAACCGACGGAGAGTCAAAAGTACCATGAACCCTGCCCCATGACAGGGTAGACGAATTGTTAACAAGGTTTACAATAGACAGTTCGTTACTGAAGTACACAGGTGAGGAACCATCTTCGCCTGCATCGCGAAATTTACCCTGTATTACCCCTGCGGAGGTCCTCGATGCGGTCCCACATCATCTCGACCCTCATCATCCTCATCCTCTCGACACCGTTGCTCTGCCAGACCCAGCTCCCCGGGTCCGTCTCCCAGACCAGTGCAGCGCTGGCTCCGCCGATCGGATCCACCACCGGACCGATGGCTCCGGGAGATTCGATCCAGTACGTCACTCACGGAGGAACCAGCCCTCTGGGTCTCTGTGTCGATGAGTCGGCCAGAAGACTCTATGTCTGTGACATGTTCAGCGGAACCACACATCTCTATGACATCGACAATCTCTCGGCGGGAATCCTCACGAGTATTCCCAATCCAGCGGGGAATGTCTCGACCACTGGATTGGATATCGACGGAGAACACATCTACTGGGTGGTTCCAGGATCCAGCCAGAATCTGTGGAGATCTCTCAAGGATGGAACCAATCCTCTGGCGATCGGTCAGCTCGATCTTCCTGGTGGAGGACTTGTCGGAGACATCTGCATCGACGCGGACCATACGATCTGGGCCGTCGATGTGACCCATGATCAATACAGTAGACATCAACTGTCCGGCGAGTTTCTCGGTGACATCATCGGTCATCCTGCAGGAAGCGGTGCAGGAAATAGCATCGGTTACAGGAGCGACTGCAATTTGTTGCTGATCCCCCACAATGCCTCCGGTTCCAATAGCGTCAACGTTCTCAGCACCTTGGATCTGACCGGCAACATCCGAGCGGCTTCTGACATCAGCAGCATCGGTGGTTTCATCAACGGTGTGGCCCATGCCACGGTGGGATCTCTGGGATTGCCGACTGTTTTCCTGGTGGATGCTTCTTTCAATCGAATTTACGAAGTGGAAGCACAACCCGCTTGTCCTCAGCCGATCCTATCGGGTCAGCATGAGTACCAGATCTGTGGTCCCACCGGAGTCCGGTCCATCAGTCACAATTCGCTACTGACCGAGTCAATTCTATTGGATCAATACGGCACGGTCGCGGACGTCGACCTGTATGTTGAAATGGAACATGATTTCGCTGCAGACATCACTGCAACATTGATCAGCCCCAGCGGAACCACCGTGACCTTGCTGACCGAATCGCAGTACAACGGCACCCTCTGGGGGATCACCTTTGACCAGGATGGCCAGGGCATGTTGCCAGATGGCCCTGGTTCTCTCGATGATTTCGATGGCCAGGAAATGCAGGGCCACTGGACCTTCACCGTCAACGATCTCTACGCCGGTTCCAATGGGGCACTCTCCAACTGGTGCTTACGCGTCGACGAAGTGACTCGCAATGTACACCGTGGCGACTTTGCCGTTTTACAGCAGTCGGGAGTTTCGAACCAGGCGATCAGCCAGGCACTTCCGCTGAGCGATGCCCTTTCGATCAGCAGTGCGATTCCTGTGACTGACGTAGATATCGACCTCAATTTGATGCATGGATTGCTGTCGGATTTATCGGTGAAATTGACCAGTCCAGCAGGGACCGAGGTGACACTGGTTCAACAGGGACCCGCCTATGCCGGTGAAATACACAGTACCTTCAACCAAGATGCCATCCCCTACGCAGCGGAGAGCCTGCCGACCGCACAGCAGATGCAACCTCAAGGTCCAGGATCACTGGACGATCTGGTTGGCGAGAATGCACAGGGCGACTGGACTCTATCGATCATCGATTCTGCTACAAGCGATGATGGAATCCTTCAGAACTGGACCTTGAATCTGCAGGAACCCGTGCTGCTCAATGATGCTGGATCACCGCTGGTATACACGGTCGAAGTCCTGGACGACCTGGCCATCGAGGACCTTGAGGTGGAATTGAAACTGTTGCACCCCTCGACAGATCAGCTTCATGTCACATTGACCTCACCGAGTGGCACCACGGTTCTGCTGGAGGAACTGGGTGGTCACGCAGGTCAAACCATCGATATCGTCTATGACAGCAGCGGCGTCGACCACGACGAGACGCTGGCCGGTAGCGGAATTCGAATGAAGCCCGCAACTTCGATGGATCCGCTTGTTGGCGAAACGATGGCCGGGAACTGGATTCTCACGGTACAGGACAACATCTCGAGTGCCGAGGGCTGGCTTACCGACCTGACGCTGGTGATTCATGGGGACAATCCTCCCTGCGTTGCCCCGACCGTCACTGCGACCAGTTCCTCGGTGGCCAGCGATCAGCTGCTGCCGATCGCCTTTACTGCCATCCTTGGAGGCACTGCAGCGAATTTGATCTATTGGGACTTCGGCGACGGCAGTGGGTCTCCCCAATTGAATCCGCTTCACGTCTATCCCGTTTCGGGAAATTACATCGTGACAGTAACGGTGGTGAATCCATGCGGAACCGCCAGCAGCCAGTTCCCCGTGATCATCTGTGACCCCCCCGAGGCGAACTTTCTCTTGCCCGGCTGGATCGGGATTGCTCCCTTCTGTGCAGAGTTCACCAATCTCTCGACAGGCACCATCGACCACCTGATCTGGAACTTCGGAGATGGCACAACGATCGAGAATGTCGGAGATGCTTCTTACTTCTACGAACTGCCCGGCTATTACAGTGTCTCCCTCGAGGCGCATGGAGTTTGCGGAACCGTATCGACCCAAGCTCGACTCAACGAGGTCCAGATCCTTTCGATGGGTGACACCAATGCAGATGGGTTCATCGACACTTCCGATCCGATCTCGCTGGTGCTGTACCTGTTCGGAAGCGGTTCACCACTGGCCTGTATGAGGACTGGCGATGTGAACGGTGACCAGCAATTGAACCTGGGTGACGTGGTCCATCAGTTGATGTTCATGTTCGGTGGCGGTCCTGAAGCGGCGCCGGTCAACAACTGTGGAAGTTGTGACATGTAAGTCTCTCAGGATTGGGAATGAAAGCGATCATTCCTGCTCGCCAGATCGACCAATAAACTACAGGGGCTTCGTGCAGCACCATTCTCGTGGGCTGCGCGAAGCCTCTCTTCGATGGCGGGGAGGCCCTCGGCATCGGCGGCACGAAGAGGTCCTCCGAGGTGTGGTGGATAGCCGGTCCCCATCACCATGGCCAGATCGAGTAGTCCCGCGTCGGCTACCACATTCTCCTCGAGACAACGAGCGGCCTCATCGACCATCGGATCGAGCAAACTGGAGATGATCTGTGCCGGAGGCAGCGTCGATGAACTCGCTTGAACCATCGGGTCGAGTTGACGATTCCAGGTCGAACTCTTGCCCCGGTGCTGGTAGAAACCGACCCCAGATTTTTTCCCGAGCCAACCCTTCTCGACCATCTTCAAGAGAATTGGAGACGACGCTGCACGATCTCCAAAGGCCGAGTGTAGTGTTTCCTGAACCTCGACACCGATGTCCAGACCGACCTCGTCCATCAGGCGGAATGGCCCCATCGGAAGCCCGTGAGCACGAGCGACCTCATCGATGTGCGATCCACTCAATCCCTTCAACAGTAATCGTGAGGCTGCATCCAGATAGGGTAGTAACAGTCGATTGACGAGGAATCCCGGCGAGTCCTTGACGATCACAGGGTACTTGCCCAGTTTTCGAGCCAACGACAGTGCGATACCCACCACCTGAGGATCGGTGAACTCCCCGGGGATGACTTCGACCAGTGGCATCTTGGGAACAGGGTTGAAGAAGTGTAGACCCACCACGCGATCGGCCACCGGACTGTCCTTCTGGATTGCGGTGACACTGAGAGCGGAAGTATTGGTCGCAAAGATGGCATCCTTGGCCAAGAGCGGGGCGATTTCTGCCAGCACCGATCGTTTGACGTCGAGTCTCTCGACCACCGCTTCCAGCACCCCACCACACATCTCCAGGCCTACCAAATCCTTGCCATGACTCAGTCGCGAAAGGATGTCAGCCTGCTGATACGTGGTGATCCTGCGCTTTTTTCGTCGGCTCTCGATCGCATCGCCGATCTTTTTCAGCCCCTGGTCGATGGCTTCCTCCGAGATGTCTCTCAGCCGCGTACGAATCGATTTTTCGATCGCCATCGTCGCCACACCCGATCCCATCACTCCGGCACCGAGGACAATCAACTGTCTCGCATCGGGCCAAACCCCTTCAGGTTGCCCCTCGACTCCACGGCGCACTCTCTCTGAATCCTGAAAGATCGACACGAGATTTCGACAAACGGGTCCCGTCGCCAGCCTTGAAACAGCTTTGGCTTCCTCGACCAGTGCCATTTTCTCCGATCGATGGGCACTCAACCGAGCCACCTCGATGGCGCGTTCTGGCGCGGGCATGTGACCGAGCGTACGGGCTCGAACCGTCTTCGTCGCCTTCCGACAGACGATGTTCCGACCCAGTGTGGTTTCATCGAGGAAGTAATTGATCAGTCCTTTGCGACGCTTTTTTCGCTGGGCTTTCACCTTGTGAAAACGATCTGCCACCATCTTCTCGATACACTGCAGTGACAGCGTACGGAATCCCTCGACCGGAACCGTGGCATCGACCACACCCTTGCGTTGAGCGACCTTGGCGGGAAGCCTGCTGGCGGACAGAATCCAACCCAATGCACCCCTGAGGCCGAGCAGCCGGGTCATCCGGACCGTCCCTCCGAAACCGGGAATGATCCCCAGGTTGACCTCCGGTAGACCAATTCTGGTGCGCGGATCCTCGACCGCAATCCGTGCGGTACAGCCGAGTGAGAGTTCCAGCCCGCCGCCGAGGCAGGTGCCATGGATCACCGCTATCGAAGGGATGGAGAGGCGACTGAGACGGCCGAAGAGATCCTGAGCCGAGCGGCACGCATCGATGACCTGATCCACGTTCTTGGCCGAACCGATGGCATTCACATCTGCTCCGGCGATGAAGTGCCCGTTTTTTGCACTGGAGATGATCAGAGCCTCGACCCCGGCGAATTCATCGACTTGATCGAGGCGCTGTGACAGATCTTCGAGAACCGCCTGGGAGAGGACGTTGGCACTACTCTCGGCATCGATGATGAGATGAAGCCAGCGACCCGTCGGATCGTGATCCGGTATCGTCTGGTTCCAACTGGAGGAACGAATCAATTTCCACTGGCTCATGAGGCGATCCCTTCGATCAGCACAGCTCCTCCCTGGCCGCCTCCGATACACATGGTGGCGATTCCATGTCCACCGCCGGCCTCATGGAGTTGCCGTGCCAGGGTCAGGATCAATCGAGCACCGGTCGCTCCGACCGGATGTCCCAGTGCGATGGCTCCGCCAAAGACGTTGAGCCGATCGGGATCGATGGCACCGGGAGTCCGCGCGAAACCGACTTCTTTGGAGTACTGGTCACTCGCCAGCGCTGCCTGACAGGCCAAAACCTGGGCCGCGAACGCCTCATTCAGTTCGACTCGAGCGATGTCAGCCAGTTCCAGGTCGTGATCTTTGAGTAGAGTCGCCATGGCATGGACCGGGCCCAGGCCCATCCGCAGGGGATCACAGCCGACAAATGCACTGCCGAGAATCCGTGCGACAGGCTTGAGCCCCAGACTCTTCGCCTGCGCCGATTCCATCAGCAGCAGCATCGCTGCACCATCGGTAATCCCACAGGAATTGGCGATGGTGACGGAACCCATCTTGCGATCGAAGTAAGGCTTCATCCGTGCCATTTTTTCAAGTTTTGCACCGGGCCGAGGCCCCACATCATGCCGAACAACCCGGTCGAGACGCGGTGGAACCGCCAGAGCATTGATCTCTCGATCGAGCGAGGCCTCTGCCGCTACCGCTTTCCGATGACTCTCCAGCGCGTAGAGATCCTGGTCCTCTCGGGAGATCCCCCATTCACGTGCGAGTCTCTCTGCGGTGTTCCCCATCAATTCTCCGCTAAAGGGATCCCGTAACCCCTCGAGCAACCCGATTCGTGGTTTGAGATCGGCAAATTTGAAGTGAAAGATACCCGCCAACTTCTCGGCGATGTTACGTGCTCTCGAGAGAGAGGAGAGCTTGAAGCCGAAGGAGAGTGGAAACAGGATGGGAATCTGACTCATCGATTCCGCTCCACCAGCCAGAATCGTATCGGATGCCCCGACACGAATTCTGTCGAAGGCATCGGAAATCGCCTGCATTCCACTGGCACAGTTCCTTGAAACGGTCTGTGCCGGTGTGCTCTCATCGAGTCCCGAGCGTAATGCCACGGCACGTGCCGGATTGGCGCAATTGGGTGGTTGTGCGACGCATCCAAGAATCAGTTCATCGACACGAGTGGAATCGAATGGAACTCGATCCAGCAGGCCTCGGGTACAACTGCGCGCCAGTTCATCGACGGGAACACTGCGAATATCCTCGCCTGCCCGGACAAATGGAGTTCGTGCACCATCAACTATCACGACTTCCCTGGACAAAGAAAACCCACTTTCGAGATCAGCGAATTCGGACGTATTTACCAGAGTTCTCCTGCGCGAGTCTCTTCAAGAACTCCTCCTCGGCATCGATGAATCCGAGGGTGAAGATTCGGATCCCTCGCAAGTGGTTCAACGCACGAGTTTCCTCAACAATTTGTTTCATCAGCATTTTTGAATCGACGGGCAACTGGTCACCTTGACTCCCGATATGAGTGGGAGCGCCATCCGTGATCAGGTAAATGGTATCCAGGGTCGGATCAGAAAGTGCGAGTGCCAGCGCATCGTCGGTGACGGTGATTCCACTCGCCTTCAGCGACAGGATGAACTGAACCGCAGACTTTCGATTCTTGCGCGAGGATTCGAGCAGAACTTCGCTCCACGGGTTCACTTCGGAGGAGAAGGGAATCACCGTGAATCGGCGTTCGTCACCCAATCCCTCGATCGCCTGACACAATTGAGTACGAGCGCGAATGATACGACGGCGCTTCTCCATCAACTCCCGTAGCTTCTGCTCGACATTATCCCCCACTCCTGTGCTTCGGCGAGCGATCTCAATCGCTTCATCTGACGGGGGATCGGTCGCCAGCATCGATCCGGAGACATCCAGGATGAATGCGATGTTTTTGCCGGTCAGTTCCAGACCGAACAAACCAACACCCGTCGTTTTTTCGACCACCTTGTCGAGATCTACCTTCGAAGGATCGATCTCATCTCGGTGTGCAGCGATCCAGTTCTTGTAAGGGATGGCCCCGTGGAGAGAGAGCCCTGTCAGGCGGTGAAGCGCATCTCGGCAGGAGAGCCAGGCTCGATCCCGCGCTCGCCTGGAGAGGACTTCTCGACCGCCACGAACGGCACTTTCTCGTGTTTGCGTTTCTTCCCAGCGTGACATCGCGGAGATCAGCGGTTCGAGAGCGATCACCTCCTGGCTGTGGCCGAGAATCCTCGCCGCCACTCGTGCCACCTGAGGAGCCTTGTCATCGATGTTCTTGAGCGCCAGTTGAACCGAATCCACCAGATCCGATTGAAGGGAGAGTTCCAGCAGGAATACCCGAGAAGGCCATAGCTTGCATTTACCCATCACCTTGGGGATTTCCACCGCGAGTTTTTGACCGGGCAGGGATGCGAGAGCACGGATGGCACCCGTGAAGACGCGATAACGATCGACGTGGTGCCACTGTCCTTCAGGTGTGGCCTCGACCGCTCCGATCGCCTTGGCAATCACTATCAGTGAGCGAATCTGTTGCTCCGCTACCAGCTGCTGGATACGCAAGATGGTTCCGTGGGTATCGGACGCATCGATCACCTTGTCGAGGCCTCGATCGGCAGGGAGCGGTAGAAGTAGAAGGATGAAGAAAAAAGGCGTTAGCAACGGATCGCTTCCCGGATGGCCTGCTTGGCTTCCTCCACCGGAAGACGCGTTTGTTCCATCGAATCACGATCTCGAAGAGTCACGGTTCCATCCTCGATAGTTTGGCCATCGATGGTGAGACAGAAGGGAGTCCCCGCCTCGTCCATTCTCCGGTATCTTCGCCCGACGGCTCCCTTGTTGTCATAGAACACCGGAAATTCTCGTTTCATGTCGCGGTAGATCTCCTGCGCCGCTTCTGGCATTCCATCCTTCTTGACCAGCGGCAGAACAGCAGCCTTGATCGGGGCCAGGCGAGGATGGAATTTGAGAACCACCCTTCCTTGCATCTCTCCCTTTTCGTCGGGAGCCATGTCCTCGGTATAGGCTTCGCAGAGGAAAGCCAATGTCGCACGATCCGCTCCGGCCGAGGGTTCGATCACATGCGGTAAAAATTTCTCATTGGTGACGGGATCCCGGTAACTGAGGTCCTTACCGCTACCACGATGGACCGGCTTGCCCCTTTCGTCGACTTCCACCTCCAGCGGATCGGTCGCGGGGTTCAACTTACCCTCCATGTGACTGCGGAGATCGAAGTCGCCACGATGAGCGATGCCTTCAAGCTCGCCGTACTCTCCCTCAGGTAAGAAGGGGAACGCATATTCGATGTCTGCGGTTCCAGTCGAATAATGGCTCAGTTCCGATTCCGAATGTTCCCTGAGAATCAATCGGCTTTCTGAAAGGCCAAGATCCTTGTACCACTGCATGCGGCGATCTCGCCAGTAGCGATACCATTCCTGAGACGAATCCGGATGGCAGAAGAACTCCACCTCCATCTGCTCGAACTCTCGAACTCTGAAGGTAAAGTTCCGCGGAGTAATTTCATTCCTGAAACTCTTGCCCACCTGAGCGATTCCAAAAGGGATCCGCACCCTGGACGAGTCGACCACGTTCTTGAAGTTGACGAAGATCCCTTGAGCAGTCTCGGGGCGAAGGAATGCGACGCTCTTCTCGTCAAAGAGCGCTCCCATGTGAGTTTTGAACATCAGGTTGAACTCACGCGGCTCGGTCAAGGTCCCCGGTTCCTTGGCATCGGGCCCAAAAACCTGTTCGAAATCTTCAACCGTCTCGAGGGAAACTACTTCGCCGTCCCAGCCGATCCGGTCTCGCTCCTTGGCACGGAGCCCGAAACACTTTTGAGCCCTGGCCGTGAGTGTTTCCGACTCTTCTTCCGGCTCACAGATGGCCGTGACGAAAACTCGTTTGTCATCCAACAGGGCCCAACGACCGCGAACCTGATCGTGGCGATAGCGCCGTTTCGATTCCTTGCAGTCGATCATCATGTCGTGGAACAGGTCGTAATGGCCGGAGCACTTCCACACCTGAGGGTGCATCAGGATGGAGCAATCGAGACCTGTCATCTCGAATGCGGATGCAGCGCCTGGTGGCACGGAGATGTCATCATGGTGGGTCACCATCTCTGACCACCATGCTTCCTTGACATTGCGCTTCAATTCGACTCCGAGTGGGCCGTAATCCCAGCACCCATTCATTCCGCCGTAGATTTCACTGGACTGGAAGAGAAAACCTCGTCGCTTACAGAGCGACACGATCTTCTGCATCACTGCTGGCTCTTCGTTACCCAATAGACCTCCCGTGGTCTGGACCGGATCGGTGGTGACCGGTTCTCCCGGACATCCTAGAAAACATGACCTCTTGAGGCAAGAAGACTGGAGTAGCGTTGACCCGAACCTGAAGGCTCACTATACAGGGGTCTGAGGAGGCCCACTTGTCCGTACTTACCGAAGAGCGATTGATCCAGTTCATGAAAGTGACCATCGATCTGGAGCGAGATTGTCTCGAAAGGCTAATTTCTGAGGGGACTCGCCCGGCCCCGGAATCGATTCTGGCCCGTTACCAGCAACTGGTGCGATCGATTGAGGCTGAAAAGCCCAATGAGATGACCCTGCAGGAGGAGGGCTGGGCGTGGATCTGGACCATCGGCGAGGGAATGAATCTGATCCAACTCTATGGACGATTGGCCTGGATCAACCTGCAGTTACTGGAATTGCTCTGATCACATCCGCTCAAGAGGCTCCACGCAGAGCAGTTTCAGGCCCCTTCCCAGGGTCCGCCGTAACGCCTCGACCAGTGCCAGGCGATCGCCACTCAGTTCCACATCGTCGCTGATGACCCGGTGCTGCGCGTAGTAGGTATTGAACTCTCCCGCCAGTTCGAGCAGATACTGAGAGAGGTGTGACGGTTCCGCATCTCGGGCAGCGCGCGCGATCACCTCAGGAAATCTCAGGATTCGTTTCAGCAGCACCAGTTCCTCCGCCTCGACCAGGCGGTCTCCACCACCACTCACGAGGTTCAGTGGGCTCGCCTTGCGCAATATACTGCAAAATCTCACATGCGTATATTGAAGGTATGGTCCGGTCTCCCCGTCAAAGGAGAGGATCTTATCCAGATCAAAATTCACATCTTTTCGACGTGCGGATTTCATGTCGCTGAAGATCACCGCACCGACCCCTACCGCCTCCGAGATCTGTGCCACCTGATCCTCGGAAAGATCTGGATTCTTGGCTCGAACTTTATCCGTGGCGAGCTGGACCGCTTGCTCCAGTACATCTTCGAGCAGGACCACCTGGCCACCTCGAGTTTTGCCCTTCTTCCAGGCGCCGTCGACCTGCAGTCGCATGACTCCAAACTCAGCGTGCTCCAGTTGGTCCGCCCAACTGTACCCGAGTAGTTTCAAGACACCGAAGACCTGACGAAAATGAAGTCCTTGCCCCGCATCGACCACGTAGAGGCAGCGATCGAAGGGGAACATCTGGTGCCGTAGAACAGCACTGGCCAGATCTCGTGTGCCATACAGGGTTGCTCCGTCTTGTTTGCGGATCAACATCGGAGGGATCTCCTCCGAGAGTCGCACGACATCCGCTCCGTCACTCTGCTCGAGGATGCCTGCGTCCTTTAACTGATCGACCATCTCCAGCATCGCATCCTGGTAATGTGATTCACCGACGGTTTCGTCGAAGTGAACCCCCAGACGCTGATAGATCGTATCAAACTTCTCCAGCGACGCGGAACGGATTCTCTGCCAACGCTCGACCGCCTGTGGATCTCCCGATTCCAGTTTGCGAAACCAATCGCGTGCCAAAGAATCGAGTTGTGGATCCGTTTCACTCGCCAGATTGAACTGGACATAGAGAGCATTCAGATCGCTGACCGGATCGTCACGCTTCTCCAGCGGAGGATCGTCGAGATTGTCGGTGTCACGGAATTGATCCCAGCAGGCCAGAAGCTTGCCAAAGCCGGTTCCCCAGTCGCCCAGGTGATTCCAACTGATCACATCGTGACCCGCGCAGCGCAGCATATTGGCCATCGCCTGTCCAAGCATCGTCGAGCGCAGGTGATGAACGGCCAGATGCTTGGCGATATTGGGAGAAGAATACTCGACCAGAACCCGTTTTCCGGCACCGCTCTGACCGGCACCCCACTGTTCGCCCCCTTGCTCAACGCGCTCCAGCGCGAGTCTTGCAAAGTGGTCGCGTCGCAGTCGAAAATTGAGGTAAGGGCCGGCGGTCTCGACCGCTTCAATCCACGGGAAATCCCATTCCGCGGCCGCCAGTTGAGTGGCGATCGCCGCTGGCGCTTTTTTCAGTGGACCTGCCAGTTGAAAGCAGGGTAATGACAGATCTCCGAGTTCCTGGGAGGGAGGGTCGGAGATGGTGTCCGCCAGGTGTGACACCTCGAGATCGAGGATGGCTCCGGCACGTTGAGCGATCTGTTCCCTGAATAGCCGCACTCGGTTCCTCATTCCTGGTCAAGAAAAGGGTTCGTCTTCTGGCACTGGCATTTTATAGTGGAGCAGTGACACAGATCAAACGCTCCCGGCGAACTGGATCGATCGATCATCCACTCCGGGCGGGATCTGCAGGAAAGGATCTCATATGTTCAGGAGTCATCCATCTCCTCAAGCCTCTTCCGGGCCAAATCCACCCTATCCACCGCATCGTCGCTCGATTCGAGTGATCTCGCTGGTGGTCTTTGGGGCCGGAATGCTCTTCGGTATCTTGGTTCTTGATGCCTGGCAAGGGTTTTCCCCGGGGTCGTCGGCCACCGCCGAGGCACAGTCGAAAAAGAAAACCCGGTGGAATTTCACTCAGGCGGGAACGGTGCCCACTGAATTTGGTGAGTTGATCACGGTCAATGGGACCTCTGGCAATTACACGATGGTGTTTCAGGACACCGATAAGAACGTGCGGCTGGTCGATCTGAGGGGTGGCAAGATCCCGCCCCGAGCGATCGTGATCGACCGCCAGTAAAGGGTACCAGTAAAGGGCACCAGTAGAGGGTACCAGTAGAGGGTACCAGTAGAGGGTACGAGTAGAGGGTACGAGTAGAGGGTAAATGAGGGGCCGGGAAGTGTGATTTCCGCTGGCGAGAGGAATCCACCTGATCGTCGGGCCCGAGTGGGATCCGTTCCCGCCCGGCACATCCCGACCCACTCTGTCGCAAACGTTTCTCTTCGATCGGGTCCGCTGCGGTTGCGACCCGCTGGCCGTGCGCTCGGTCAAACTCACCGATGGGCGCGGACTGTACGGACGAGCTTCAAGCCCGAGGCCTACCTACACGAGGCCTACCTACACGAGGCTTTACCTACACGAGGCTTTACCTACACGAGGCTTTACCTACACGAGGCTTTACCTACACGAGGCTTTACCTACATGAGGCTCCCCGATGAGGCTCCACCGCTGTGGTGACCTTCACCGGGGGCAAGATGGAGCGAGCAATGGTCGTGCCATCGGGGATCGGTGGGGATGCGGAGAAGTCTCCTCTTCCCTTGATCCAGCGGCCTCGGTCACCGATCCTGTTTCGAACACAGGACGACCGATGTCCGGTTCTGGACGACAGAAGAAGGGTGATTACATCGATGAATTCGCGATCTCCCGATCCCGCCGAGTGGCAGATCGAGCCGGCTCCGATGGGCGAGATGGCCCGCCTCAAGGGAATCATCGATCGACTGAGATCTCCTGGAGGCTGTCCATGGGATCTTCAACAGACTCCTGAAACGCTGCGCCCGTTCCTGCTGGAGGAGGCTCACGAGGCTGCAGAGGCGATCAGCGGCGCAGATCCCGTGAAGATCTGCGAGGAACTGGGCGATCTGCTGATGAACATCCATCTACAGGCCCGTATCGCCGAGGAACAGGGACAATTCACCCTCGAACAGCTCGCCGAGGGCATTTCGGCGAAGTTGATCCGACGTCACCCTCACGTGTTTGGCGATGGTGAGGCGAAGGATTCCGCTGCGGTACGAAGGAACTGGGATCGGATCAAACAGCAGGAAAAGGGCGAGGAAGAGGGTCGACCCGCGACCATCCGTCCCCTTCCGGCCTCCTTGCCCGCCTTGTCTCGCGCCGACCGGGTCGGCAAGATGGTTGCAGAAGTGGGATTTGACTGGCCCGACGTCGACGGCGCACTCGGCAAGGTCGAGGAAGAACTGGCAGAACTGAAGGAAGCGATCGACAGTGGTGATCGCGAGGCGATCGGACACGAACTGGGTGATCTATTCTTCGCAGCCTCCAGTGTTTCTCGAAAACTCGACTTCGATGGCGAACAGGCTCTCATCGATGCTCTGGAGAGATTTCGTCAACGATTCAAAGAGGTCGATACGCAACTCGACCAGCGTCGCAGCCAACCCGAACAGAAGTTCGAACTGGAGCAATTGGAAGAGTGGTACCAGCAGGGAAAATCACAGCAACGAGAGCCGCGAAGTAGCGAAACCGAGGAGAACTCGAAAGTGGGACCGGATGGAGACTGAGTACGTAGGCGTAGCCGAACTGCAGAAACGAGTGCGAGAAGGCCTCGCCACCCGAATCATCGGTCAAGATGACATCATCCAGCAGGTTCTTACGGCGTTTTTTTCAGGGGGTCACGTCCTGGTGATCGGAGTTCCAGGACTGGCCAAGACGTTGATGATTCGCTCTCTGGCTGAACTTCTGGATCTTCAATTCAGCAGGGTTCAATTCACACCTGACCTGATGCCCCAGGACATCACAGGCACCTCCATCTTGACCTCGGATGTGGACACGGGAGATCGCACCTTTCGCTTCAGAAAAGGCCCCATCTTCGCCAACTTACTGCTGGGAGACGAGATCAACCGAACTCCTCCGAAGACCCAGGCCGCCCTGCTGGAGGCGATGGAAGAGGGCCAGGTCACCGTCATGGGAGATCGTCATCCCCTGCCGTCCCCCTTCTTCGTCATGGCGACTCAAAACCCACTGGATCAGGAGGGGACCTACCCACTGCCCTTCACTCAACTGGATCGATTCGCCTTCCAGGTCATCCTCGATTATCCCGCAGCCGAGGAGGAACTGGATGTGGTCTCGACCACTACCGCTCGGCCGGAATCGTCCTTGCAACCGGTCGTTCCAGGAGCCTGGCTCACTCAGGCCATCGAGGAGGTTGAAAGGGTCGAGATCCCGAACTGGGCGCTTCTTCGTGCGACCAAGATTGTCCGCTCCACCCGACCCGCCGAGGAAGACGGCAGTCCGGTTGCAGCAGAATTACTGGCGTATGGAGCGGGTCCGCGCGGAATCCAGACGATCTTGAGAACCGCACGGGCGAGGGCTGCCTTGCAGGGGCGCAATACCGTGACCGCACAGGACCTCGATGACGTGATCTTGCCGTCGCTTCGACACCGAGTCGTTCTCAGCGTTCATGCGGAGGCAGAGGGCTTGACCGAAGATACGGTGATTCAGAGGATTCGCGAATCGATCGGCGATCTCGATGGGCACACTCCCGAGGTAGACCCGGGAGAAATGGGCTTCTTCCGCCGCTGGCTCGAACAGTTATCGGAAAGCACTCCGAGGTTTCGAACCTCTCGCAAGGGCAATTGACCAGAGAATGCTGAACTGAGGCTTCAGCGAACTGAGGCTTCAGCGAACTGAGGTCGGGTGGAAAACGGTCCAGCGGCCACAGCCGCTGGATCACCCCGAGTTCTGCTGGAAGCGTTGGCTTCTGACGATGAATCCGATGACGTCCTGGGCGCTTTGATGGTCGTAGCCATAAACATCTCTCAGTTTGGTCAGGGTATTCTCGACCTTCGTAATATGATCGACAGAGAGAGACCCATGCTCCTCGCTGAAGTACTTCTGGACATTCACCAGAGCCAGTCCCAACTGATCCGACTTCTCCGCCCAGATCGATTGCTTCAACTTGTGGAAAAGAGTGGGGAAGACCTCGTGATAGAGAAGCGCCGACTCGGGATTCTCGGTTGCGTATGCGCCCAGTTTGCTGAGAACATTGGACCTGAATTCGGCCGCTACCTGAACATTCAAGAGTTCTTCGACGCGAGTGATCGAATTCGGTGAGTTCAACGAAGAGCCACGACTCTCAGGATACAGACTCACCGAAGGGTCGAGTGCCTTGAGTTGCTGGAAGTAGTCGGTGAACACTCGATCGAACTCGTGTTCCTCAACCAAACCGATGCTATCGAACACCTCTGATTGGACCAGTTCGAGGTAGTGCTGGCGGACCACATCGATGAACTTCATGTAATCGTAGTAGCCGTTATCGACCGGCAATCGAAGAAAGTCATGGACACTGGATTCCTTGACGAATTTTTCCAACTCGGTGAAGATGGACAGGGGCGAAAGCGAGTTCCACGAGTTGTCTTCTGCAGCGAGAGCGATCAAGGTGATCATCTCGCGCGGAGACGCCCCTCTACGCCCCTCGTATTCGGATCCATAGATCCCCTCGAACTCTCCTTCGACCTCGTCATGTTCCTCACGTAGTTGTCGAATACTCCGATTGAGTAACATTTTTTCGTCATTCTTCAGATCGTCAGGCATTTCCCCGTGATCGTAAAGCAACGCCTTTTGAATCGGCGTGAGTTTCGAAACGATGGGAGCGAGATCGGGCTGATGGTTCTTTGGCGATGGGCGCTTGAGTCGAGTCAGGATGGCCCACAACGCAGTCATCTCGGCAGTGTGGGGAGCCACCGACCGTGTGGACGAGTGAACCTTGAGGTTGCGTCGATAGAGTTCCGCTTCTCGAGAGTACTGGAGCAAGTACGGAACCCGAACAAAACTGAGCCTTCCCTTGAAGGAGGAGAAGTCCGGGGTCCGCTTGAACAGGTTCAATTGTTTCTCGTTGGCCGTGCCGGTCAAAACGATGTCGAGATGAGCTCGATAATTGGGCAACTGGATGGTGCCCTTCTCAGAGGTGGTCAGCAGGTATTTGTTGGTCTCCGGTGGTCTCTTGAGGAAATCGGAATACTCACAGAGCCCTCGATTGGCATCGACCAGCTCCCCATCCAGTTCGAAGAGCGGAATGCCATGGAGAACGCCAGGCAGTCCGGTACCTTCATACGCCATCATCCTTGTCTGGGCATCGATGTTGGCCTGGGGCTCGATGCTGATGCAGCCAAGCCGATATCGCTTGGAATGGAAGAATCGTTCGACCTGGATGTAACGCATCACCTCGGTCCAGTCCCCTTGATTTGCGGAGAGTAGCGCCTCGTAGATCCACTTGCTCTTCTGACTCAGATCCCCATGAATCGCCCACTCGTAACTGAAGTGCTCCATGTCAGCGATCTCAGGATGTGCGATCAGCGCCTCATCGATCAATTCTTTACGCTCTTGCCGCGGAATCAGGAACAGTGGTGAATCCTTCAACTCGCAGCGGATCACCGAGCCGATCTCCTTTGGCTTGAGGAAAGCGTAGGTACCCATCTCGTCCTGTTCGGACTCCTCAAAACCGATTCGACCGACGTCATCCGACTTGAGCGGGAAGATCCAGTTGAATCGATACATCGCCCCCTCGGGCAAGGTGCTGTAATGAGTCATGGCGTGCATGATCGACTGGATGGTGGTCGACTTGGCCGAGCCGTTGGGGCCGTGAAGAAGGATCAGGCGGTCAGCGATGCCGTTTCGAGCAAACTGACGTAGTTTCAAATAGATCGAGTTCTGGACCCGCTCCTGTGCCACCAGAGAATTTTCCTGACGACCAAACTCCTGGTTGAAGAGTTTCCAGCGCCGATCCGTCATTCCGATTCTTTGGACATCTTCGGTACCGTAGTGCTCAAACATGTCGCAAAGGTATCGGGGAGAATTTCTGAGGTACGAATAAGGATTCAACAGGAAATCCTCGATGAAACCGGAAACGCTTCGAATCCGGTGACGGTCCTCGAAGCGATCGAGTGACTTCCGCCTGAACTTGTTGATGAAATCAGATGACGCGCTCACTCGAAACCCCGCTTCCTCTCGATCGCGACCAGCAAACAAGGAATTCCCACTGCTAGAGCATAACCGAAAGCGCAAGGGAGGTCACATCCACACCGTTACCGGTTACTTGTATGCCGGAATTCCGGTGATTTCATGTCCCAGAATCAAAGTATGAATGTCGTGAGTTCCCTCGTATGTTTTGACCGACTCCAGGTTGAGCATGTGCCGACCGACCGGATACTCGTGAGTCACACCATTGGCACCGAGCAGATCTCGAGCAGATCTGGCGATCTCCAGTGCCCAGTAGACATTGTTTCGCTTGGACAGAGAGACTTGCTGGGCAGTCATCTTGCCCGATTCCTTCAATTGAGCCAGGCGAAGACACAGCAACTGAGCTTTGGTGATCTCGGATAGCATCTCGGCAAGCTTGGCCTGCACCAGCTGAAAACCACCGATGGGACGATCGAACTGGATGCGACTGAGGGAGTACTTCTTGGCGGCATCAAAGCAGGCCATGGCAGATCCCACGACTCCCCATGCAATGCCGTAACGAGCCTGGGTCAAGCAGGAGAGCGGCCCGCCCAGACCATTGGCTCCGGGCAACAGGTTCGCCTTGGGAATCCGGCAATCCTGGAAGTGCAACTCCGATGTGGTTGAAGCCCGTAACGAGAACTTCTTCTGCTGCATGGTCGTGCTGAATCCAGGGCTGCCCTTCTCGACCAGGAACCCACGGATTCGATCGTCCAACTTGGCCCAGACCACAGCCACGTCACTGACACATCCGTTGGTGATCCACATCTTGTTGCCATTGAGGATGTACTCATCGCCATCTTCGACCGCACGAGTGATCATTCCACTCGGATCGGAACCATGATCGGGTTCGGTCAGGCCGAAACATCCAATCATCTTTCCGCTGGCTAACTGCGGGAGAAACTTGTCTTTCTGCTCGTCAGATCCATAGCGATGAATGGGATACATCACGAGCCCACCCTGGACGCTGACGAAGGAACGCACACCGCTGTCGCCACGCTCCAGTTCCTGCATGATCAAACCGTATGAAAGGTTATCGAGGCCTGCACAGTCATATCCTTTGAGATTTGAGCCGAGGAGTCCCAACTCGCCAAGGGTTGGAATGATCTGCAGAGGAAAGCGATCCGTCATGAAACAATCCTCGATGCACGGGATCACCTGGTCATCGACAAACTCACGAACAGTATCACGGATCAATCGCTGTTCTTCAGTGAGTAGATCATCCAGATTGTAAAAGTCTGAGCCCTCAAATTGTTCCATCGGTGAAACCTCTCCTTGATGATTCCCGAAATCGTCAGAGAAGATGGTACACAGTCGAACCGACTACGAGAATTGATTCCTGTGGGAGGATTCCAGAGAAGGAAGGGAGTTGTCGTACTCAGTAGCCGCTACTGGCAGATCACACGGGATTGAGCGTGATCAACGTGACCAGAAAAAAGAAAGAGGGGCCGATGCAGGACAACACCGACCCCCAGAATATGGTGACCCCAAGGGGATTCGAACCCCTGTTCTCAGGATGAAAACCTGATGTCCTAGACCTGACTAGACGATGGGGCCTCGATTTCAAGTGAGAGCAGTTGGGTTCGAACCAACGACCGACGCCTTAAAAGGGCGTTGCTCTACCGACTGAGCTATGCTCCCCGTAACGCAAAAATGTACCGAGCCCTGACGGACCCGTCAATCGCTTCCCGATGGCAGATTAGATCTCCATCAATTCTTCTGTTTTCCGTTTCAGGTCCGCATCGACCTGTTTCTCAACCGTTTTGAGGACTTCCTGGACCTGATCCTTGAATCGAGACTGGTCGTCCTCGGACAGATCCCCGTCCTTCTTGGAAGTATCGATGTGTTTGTTGGCATCTCGTCGGATATTCCGCATCGAGATTCTCGATTCCTCGGCGACCTCCTTGGCCCGGGAAACCATCTGTTTCCGACGTTCCTCGGAGAGTGGAGGGACCCTCAGGCGGATCAATTTCCCATCATTCTGGGGTGTGATCCCCAGGTCGGATGAAAGAATCCCCTTTTCGATATCACTCATCGCGCTGACATCGAAGGGTTTGATGACGAGCTGATCCGGTTCAGGAACCGAGATGTTGGCCAGTTGCTTGAGAGGAGTCGGTGTTCCGTAATAATCGATACGGATCGATTCGACCAGCCCCGGATGAGCCCGTCCGGTTCTCATTCCACGCATCTCCTCACGGAGATGGTCGAGAGCCTTGGTCATCCGCTCTTCAGCATCCAGAATGACTTCTTCCACCATGAACCTCCACGCTTCAGGATTAATGAATCAAATCAACTCTCGATCAGCGAGCCGACAGCAACTCCGGTGATCGCCTCGAATATGGCATGTTCACGTGTCATGTCAAAGATTCGAAGAGAAATCTGCTGATCCCGGCAAAGGGTGAACGCCGAGGTGTCCATCGCCTTCAGACCTGCGTCCAAAACATGATCAAATGTGGTGATTTCCAGTTTTTTGGCATCCGGGTACAGAGCCGGATCCTGGTCGTAAATGCCGTCATGCTTGGTTCCTTTGAGCAATTCGACACAATCGAGCTCCGCCGCTCGTAACGCTGCACAGGTATCGGTGGTGAAGAACGGATTCCCGGTTCCCCCAGAAAGCACCACCGTGGTCCCCGAGGACAGCATCTGGCGTGCTTTCGCAGAATCAAAAGGATGGACCTGAGGAACCGGAGATCCCGCTCCCAGAACCTCCGAGGGACAGTCTTGCAGCTGGAGATGGGCGCGAAGGGCCAATGCGTTGACATGGGTAGCGGCCATGCCAATGGCGTCAGCATCTGCCCTGTGGACCTTCTCGGAGGACCAGTCTGCACCGCGACAGAGGTTTCCTGCACCGACCACGATGGCGATCTGTATCTCGTGGGCGGCTCGAGCGATCTGTTGTGAAACTGCGCCGAGTGCCTGGAAATCGAGGCCAACCCCCCCTGGTCCACCGAGGGCTTCACCACTTACTTTGAGTAAAACCCGTCTGGTCGTGCCGTTGCCCATGCGCATAGTTCCATTCCGCAGGCGTCACCGGGAGGACAGCCCTACTGGCCAATCTCCAACCGGTGGAAACGGGTCAACTGGATGTTCTCACCGATGGTCGCAATCGCATCCTGGATGACCTGCTCGATACTTTTCTTGTCTTCCTTGATGAAAGCCTGATTGAGCAGGCAAACCTCGCTGTAGTACTTCTGTAACTTGCCCTCAACGATGTTGCCCTGGATGTGCTCCGGCTTGTCCTTGACCTGCTCCGTGAAGACGGAACGCTCGCGCTCTACCAACTCAGGATCGAGATCGGAGGGAGCAATGGCCATTGGATTCATCGCTGCGATGTGCATTGCGATATCGCGAATCAAGACCTGGAACATCTCATTCTTGGCCACGAAATCAGTCTCGCAGAGCACTTCGACGATCACGCCGATCCGGCCATTGGAATGGATATAGGACCCGACCCAACCCTGGTTGGTCGCGCGGTCAGACTTCTTGGCTGCCATCTCGGCTCCCCGCTTTCGCAGCAGGTCGATCGCTTTTTCGATGTTTCCGTCAGTTTCACCGAGTGCCTTCTTGCACTCCATCATCCCGACGCCGGTTTGCTTGCGCAATTCAGCAACGGTTTTTGCGTTGATACCACTCATGCTTTTTCCATTTCTTCGCCGGGGTTTTCCCTCGGCGGATATCTCAAATTTATTGACCTCGGTCCCCTGGGGGAGCGTGAGGAGGGATTATTCCTCGGTCTTTTTCTTATCCGGTGCCACCACAATCTTTGGCTTCGGCTTGGCATCCGCCGGTTGATCGACACCGGGTGCGGCTTGTGGCGGCGTGAAAGGCTTGGCGCGCGCCTCTTCGACGTTGACGTTGCGTTCCTTCTCCTTGCGCCTCGAGGTTTCCTCGTCCGAAGCCTTCTTGGCCGCTGCTTCCTTCTGACGCGCTTCCAGCTTGTCCTTACCGGCAATGATGGAATCCGCAAGTTGGCTGAGAATCACCTCAATACTGCGGAACGCATCGTCATTGCCCGGGATCGGCAAGTCGACCAGGTTTGGATCACAGTCGGTGTCGACGATGGAAATGATGGGAATGTTCAGACCCCGAGCTTCCTTTACGGCAATCTCATCACGGCGAATGTCGACGGCGATGAGAGCACCTGGAATACGGTTCATGTTCCTCACACCCTCAAGATTTCGGAAGATCTTGCGCCGCTCTCTCTCCATTCGAGAGATCTCCTTCTTGGAGCGAACGGCAGTGTCATCGGCGAGATCTCGTTCCAGTTCCTCGAGTCGACGAAGGCGACTACGAATCGTCTGGTAATTGGTCAAGGTTCCACCCAGCCAGCGATGCACACAGAAGTGCATTCCACAGCGGCCAGACTGCTCGCGAACCACTTCTCTCGCTTGAGACTTGGTTCCAACGAAGACCACATCGTGTCCGGCTTCGACGATCTTTTCGAGGAAGTGCTTTGCGCGCACCAGCCCCCGCACCGTCTGGCGCAGATCGATGACATGGTTCTTGTTATGCTTCTGGTGAATGTAGGGGGCCATGGCAGGATGCCAGCGGCTCGACCTGTGGCCGAAGTGAACTCCGGCTTCAATCAGTTCCTTGATCTGCAATCCGGGCATTTCCGGTTCCTTTCGTCATTCCGCAAAGGGGGCCTCTCGACAGGTATCCCGCGGAAAACGTTGTTCTGTTCGGGGAAATTTCTCCAGCGTTGTACTGGATCTCTCGCCCCGCTGCTTTGGAGTCGACGATGCCACCATCGTCGGACGGTCGATGAGGGTAATCCCTTCCAACGACAGTCACACAAGGTATCGGTCTGGAATTGATCCATCAACAGATTCGAGGGGCCAGATCGGCAGGATCAGGCCTTTTCCAGTGATTCCCCACGCCCCCGGAGGCTCTCGACCACCTGCGCTGCCGCTTCCATGGCTCGACGCCCCTGGGATCCGCTGACCGCCGGTTCACGGCGCCCCTCGGCGGCATCGAGAAAAGCGTCCAACTCGGCCCTCAACGGCTGCTCTTCCTCGAATGTGAGAGGACTCTGCTGGAGGTGGCGCTGCAAGAACTGCTCGACCCCATCCGGAGCATCGACTCGACCGAGGGAGTCGAGAAAGTGAGCGGGATCGTATTCAGCATCGAGGGCGACTTGAAATCCCTGACGGTTGACCAGATCGAGACTGACATACTGGTGTTGGCCAAAGATCCGGATCTTTCGCGAGCGGTTCAGGGCCACCCTGCTGGTCTTGACGAAGGCGGTCGCTCCACTCTTGAAACTGAGGCGTGCATGAGCCAGATCCTCGGTGGGAGAGAGCACTGCGCAGCCATGAGCATCGACCTCGGTCAGGTCGTCGTCGATCAAGTGCAAGGCAATATCGATGTCATGAATCATCAGATCATGAACGACACTGATCTCTGTAGAACGGATGGCAAAGGGATGGATTCGATCGCATTCGATGAATAGTGGCTTCTCGATGATATCGATCGCTGCACGGATCACCGGGTTGAAGCGTTCGATGTGCCCGACCTGCAAAACCGACCCTGAGCGAGCTGCCGCCTGACAAATTTGATCTGCTTCTTGCAATGTTGCGGCGAGGGGTTTCTCGACCAGAACCGCTTTTCCCGCCTCGATGAAGGGGAGCGAGGTGGCGAGATGAAAGGGAGTCGGAGTCACGATGCTGACAGCATCGACCCGATCGATCACTTCATCGATCTGGTCGTGATGACTACAGCCATGCAATTCTGCGATCTCGCGAGCTCGATCCAATGAACTGTCGACAACAGCCACCAGTTCGGCACCCGGGATCTCGTTCCAGATCCGTGCATGAGCACTTCCAAGATGGCCCACGCCGATAACTGCAACCCGCATCGATCACCCTCTCTTACGGTTGTCGGGCCCTGCCCTGACGTCCGGATTCAGTCGCCCTGAGGAAAGACCGGAGGTGGATTCCCTCCTCTGGGACGTGACCACGGCGCTCGAGAAGTTCGAAGGCTTCGCGCCGGATCATGTTGTTGTTATAGAGTAATCGTTGCGCTTCCTTGAGCCAGGCAGCGACGTTATCGGAGATTCCAGAACGCTTCATCCCGACCGAATTGGTGGCCCGAACTCGAGATGGATTGCCCTCGGTGATCAGGTACGGCGGAGCGTCGGTCGTGACCCGGGTCATGCCGCCGATGAATGCCAATCGCCCCACCGTGGCGTAATGATGAACCGCTGCGAGTCCGCCAAACCCAGCCTGGTCTTCGACCACCACGTGTCCTCCCAGGAGCACTCCGTTCGCCATGATGATCTCGTTGCCGACAATGCAATCATGAGCCACATGAGAACTGGCCAGGATCAAGCAGCCATTGCCCAGGCGAGTGACTCCCCCACCCTGTGCGGTGCCACGGTTGATGGTGCAATGCTCACGAAACAGGTTGTCCGATCCGATCTCAGCCCAGGTTTCCTCGCCGTCCCACTTCTTGTCTTGTGGATCGCCACCGAGGACCGCTCCTGGATGCACCACACATCGTGGACCGATTCGCGTGTTACACACCACCGAAGAATGGTGATGAAAGACACAGTCGTCTCCGATGGTCACATTGGGACCGATGAAGACTCCAGGACCGATGGTCACATCGGAACCAATCACTGCAGAAGAATCGACAAATGCCGACGGATGGATCATTATATTTCCTTATCAACCTGCATCGACGATCATGAATCTTATCGTCGCTTCGGTGACCAGTCTTCCATCTACAGTGGCTCGCACCTGAACCTGAGCGGTCCGTTCTCGCATTCGCTTCAACTCCGCCTCGAGGATCAATTGGTCACCAGGAACCACCGTCTTACGAAACTTGACATCATCCATACCCAGAATATAGGCGATTCGGTTCGAATCGGCACTACTCCTCAGTAACAAGACGCCAGAAAGTTGCGCCAGCGCCTCCAGCTGCAACACCCCGGGCATCACCGGATGCCCAGGAAAGTGTCCTTGGAAGTACTCTTCGTTGAAGGAGACGTTCTTGAGGCCCACTGCACGCTGTCCCTCATCGACCTCCAGGACTCGATCCACCAGCAGGAAAGGATAGCGGTGTGGGAGCATTTTCTGGATGTCCCGGATCTCCAGGCCGTGAGGAGCTTTGATCAGGACATCTTCCAGTTCCCGCTGCCGCACATGAGCCTCGGCAATCCGAGCCGCCAGATCCGCATTGAGACCATGGCCACTACGATGCGCGATGATATGACCCCCGACTTTGCAGCGGAGCAGGTAGATGTCACCGAGCAGATCCAAAATCTTGTGTCGGGCCGGTTCGTCTGGAAGGCGAAAATGCGGCGACTGACCTGCGGCGTCGAGCACCAAAGTATTGTCTTCGGTGGCCCCTTTGCCGAGCCCTCTCGCCTTCAGTTCATTGACCTCGCTGTCGAGCACAAAGGTGCGAGCCGGTGCGATCTGCTCGCGAAAACTATCCTCGGTGATCTCGAGATCGACCGTCTGGCTGAACCCAGGATCGCCAGCGTACTGAAGTGTATAGGTGACTCTCAGATGGTCTGCCGGAAGTGCCACGACACTGGCAGAGCCCTCCTCCGCCGCCACCGTAGTGGACAGATTCAAGGTCCGCCCTCGAGATCCCTGATCGTCGAGCCCGGCTGTAGCAATCTCTTCGAGGAAGGGCAGGGCGCTGCCATCCATTCCTGGAATTTCAGGGCCATCGATCTCGCAGATCAGGTTTTCGATGCCGAGGACATGAAGAACGGAAAGGAGATGCTCACAGGTGTGAACCTCCACATTCCCGATGCCAAAACTGGTTCTTCTCGGTTGCTTCCGCAGGGTGTCAAGTCCGAGCGGAATATCCAATCCCGGATCGAGATCGGTTCGACGAAACACGATGCCGCTATCGGCATCTGCAGGAAGCAGTCTCAGGGTCGCTTCCTCGCCGAGGTGGAGGCCTCTTCCGGTAAGGGTCGCCTCCGAGGAGATGGTCTGTTGAGCCGCAGGTGTCAACGATCCTCCACCCTTGAAGCCACTCTGGAGATCACCTCCATGGTGATATCGAGGTCTTTGCGGGCCCAGACGCTGACATAAACCTTGAACTCCGCAGCCCGAGCCACGTTGTTGAGCACCAGATCGAGTTCACGTTCGTTGGCCACCTCCTGGATGGCGTCCCGAACGATCTTGATCAGATCATCGCGACGAAGTTTGAAACGGGAGGTGAACTCCTGTTCAAGATCCTCCTGCATCCAGGTCAACTCAGCCTTTGCCAGGGTGAACTGTTTCTCCGCCTCTCGCCGGGCGTCGGTTCCTGGCTGCAACTGACTTGCTTCCTGCTGGATTCGGCGCAACGCGATTTCCTGATTGCGAACATCTTCTTCCATCTTGCGCCGCAATTGATTGAACTCGTTGGTGATCTCTTTTCCCTGTGGAATCTGATCGAGAACCACCTGCACGTCGCAAACTCCGACTCTGTGTGATTCCAGTTCGACACCGCTACCGGAGAGTCCCTGCTGGAGAAACAGCATGCATGTGATGGTGACCAGTACCAGGCACACTGATCTCATCAGAATCTGGGAGTGGGTACTTTTGATTGTTTGATCGACAGGTTTCATCTTGTCTTCTTTCAAGATCCCGGAAAGGATTCGTAAGCTAAATCTCCGAAGCGAAGTTGGTCTGCATGGAAGGCGAGTTCGATCGAACCGGTGCGGCCCTTTCGCTGCTTGGCCACGATCACCTCGGCTTTCCCCTTGGCGTCCTCGTCGTCAGGACTGTAATACTCCTTACGATACAGCAACATGATCACATCAGCATCCTGCTCGATGGCTCCCGATTCCCTGAGATCCGACATCCTGGGCTTGTTGCCGTCGCGAGACTCGACCGCTCGTGACAGCTGCGAAATTGTCAGAATCGGAACCTGCAGCTCTCTGGCCAGTTGTTTCAGCGAACGGGAAATCTGCGAGATCTCCTGTTGCCGATTCTCTACCCGACCACCCATCTCCAGTAATTGCAGGTAGTCCACCACGATCAGTCCCAGTTTTTTCTGATGATGGAGTCGTCTGGCGCGTGCACGAATTGACAGGGCGTTCAGCCCCGGGGAGTCGTCGATATAAATCGGCGCTTCTCTCATCCGATCGACTCCCTGGATGATCTGGCTCCACTCCATGTCGTTGAGCTTCGCTTTTCGCATCTTGGTAGCGCTGACATGGGAGGCCGCGCTGAGAAGGTTCATCGCGATCTGGTCATAGCCCATTTCAAGACTGAAGATGGCGACTGGAACCTTGTTGGTCAATCCGGCATGTCGAGCCACATTGAGAGCAAAGGTTGTTTTTCCCATCGCTGGACGACCTGCCACCACCACCAGGTCGGTCGGTTGGAGTCCGTTGGTCAGTTCATCGAGATCCTTGAACCCGGTCAGAACACCGACCGATCCCTTTTCCCACTCCTCGATGTTCTGGATGACCTTGTCGAGGCTTTCATGCATCGTATGAATGCCTTGCTTCGAATCGTCCTCAGCCAGTGCCAGTACCTGACCACCCGCTTCATCGATCAGGTCACGAACTTTTCCAGATCCGGATCGTGCTCTGGTTTCCAGATCCTGACACATCTCAATCACCCGTCGCCGCTGAGAGGCTTCCTGGATGATCCTGGCATATTCAAGAAGATTTGAACTGGTCTGAACCCGACTGGTCAGATCGACCAGATACTCCTCACCGCCGGCCTGTTCCAGTCGACCACTCGCTCGCAGTCGATCGATCAGCATCACGGCATCCGCGACCCCCTCATCGGCCCACAACTGCAGCATCTCGTCGTAGATAATCCGGTGACGGGAGAGGTAAAATTCGTCCCCCTTGACCGACCCCATGACCGAATGACTGTTGGCTCCACCCAGCATCAGTGAGCCGAGCAGGCTCACCTCTGCATCGAGGCTATGAGGGAGCGTGATCGCCTCTTGTGAGTCTTCGGCCATGATCTTCTGGATCCCCTCCGGTGCCTGCATAGAGTCTCAAAGCGTCCAACCCGCTGGATTCAATTGGAGCCCGGATCGCCTGTAGCCCGGATCGCCTGTAGCCCGGATCGCCTGTAGCCCGGATCGGCGCATCAGGGTCACCGGGAAATGACCCTACCGGAGCCCGAGGGCGGAAGGAAGGGGAGGACGAAACTCCCGCCTCGATCATGGCTTGGGACTAATGCAGTTCGGTCTCCTCGACAGCGACACTGCGAATCCGCACCACTCGAGGCGACAATTCGTCAGTCTGTCTCGGACGGGCTCGCGGCTTCATCGGAATCCACAGCAGCGTCGTCCTCATCTGCCTTGACAACCCATACCTTGATGACCGATGTGACCTCCGAAAGAATGTTCACATTCAAGTTATAGATTCCGAGTTCCTTGATGGGTTTCTCCAGTTCGATCCACTTCGGATCCAGATCGATACCATCTCCAGCAAGTTGCTCCGAGATATTCTCCACCGTCACCGAGCCAAAGAGATGTCCCTCCTCGGTGGCCCGTGCGATGACGGTACAGGATGCGCCGTTGATCTGTTCGGCGAGCCCTCTCATCTCAGCATTACGCTCGGTTTCTTCCAGTTCGACACGTCGCTTTTGCGCATCGATCCACTGCAAATTGGCCTGTCCCACCTCAACACCGATTCCTTGCGGAATCAGGAAGTTTCGGGCGTAACCAGGTTTCACATCGATCACTTCGCCGATCTCGCCCAGTTCCTTGATGTTCTTCTTGAGAAACAATTTCATCGCTTTAGCTCCAGTTACCATTCCCCGTCGGGGAGTTCTACAAGGTGATTTTCATTCCCCAACGGATTACTGCCCGTAAGGAACCAATGCCATGAAACGGGCCTGGTGGACCGCTCTCTTGATGCGGTGTTGCATCCTCGAATCACAGCCGATCTGTCTGCGAGATGTGAGTTTCCCGCCGCCAGTCAGCAACTTGTGTAGAAGGTCGACATTCTTGTAGTCGATGTAGGTCATATCTGCGACCACCGACTTCTTATCCCTGCGTCCAAACATGTTGATCTCTTTCAGCCCTAGAAGGGCACCTCGTCATTAAAAGGTTGGCCCTGGGGAAACTCGTTGGTCGAGCCCCCAGAGTTCTGCTCACCGCTCCCCGAGCTCTGCTCGCGAGTTCCCGAGCTCTGCTCGCCGGTAGTGGAGTAGCCACCCTGTGTCGATCCACCCTCGCTACTGCGCGGCATGAAGTGGACCCGATCGGCGACCACGGTCAGTTTGCTACGATTCTTACCGCTCTCCTTGTCGGCCCACTGGTCGAACTTGAGTCTTCCCTCGACCACGACCTGTTTGCCCTTGCTGAGGTACTGATTGCAATTTTCGGCCTGGCGACCCCAGACGGTGACCGTCACGAAGCAGGTCTCTTCCTGCAATTGATCCGATCCCTGCTTGCGGTAACGGCGATTCGAGGCGAGCCCGAGATCACAGACTGCAGTTCCCCCGGCAATCATCCGGAGTTCGGGATCCCGTGTCAGATTACCCGCGATGAAGACCCTGTTGATTTCCATGACTCCCTCTTCTCGTTACAAAATTACTGTGTTTCTTCCTCGGTACTGGCCACTTCTTCTACCGCTTCATCCGCCGCATCTTCGACCACATCTTCGACCACATCTTCGACCGATGCCTCGGCCTCCGTGGGCGTCTCCACAGGCTCCACCTGCGCATCGCTGCTGGTGGCTGGGAGGTCCTCCGCTACCACTGCCTCTTTGGCAGTTTCGCCGGTATCCCCTTCATCTGTCGCTTCCGATCTGGTGGTGGGCTCGGCCGCTTCGGCAGGAGGCTTGTTCGCTTCCGCTGCCGATCTCGCGGCAGACTCGACACTCCTCGCTGCAGCTTCCTTGCGCTTGGCCATCTCCACTTCGAGGAAATCCTCCTGGATGATCAACATCCGCAAGATCTTCTCGTTGAGTTGACCGTCACTGCGGATCGAAGCGATGACTCCGGTATCGGAGGTGAAGTAGGCGAGGAAGTAGACCCCTCGCTTGACGCCCTTGACGGGATAGGCCAGGCGTTGTTCCGGCCATCGTTCCGCATATTCGATGGTTGCGCCGTGGTTTTCGATCAAGGCACGAATCTGCACCTCGATCTCGCTCCATTCAGATGCTGCTTCGGTGGCAGCGACGAGGAATAATCCCTCGTAAAGTCGTTCGGTCAAGTTGGTCTCCTCTAGATCTATTGAAGATCATGATCCGCAGCCTCGCCCCCCCGAATGACCGTCAGGGAATCTATACGAAGGCCGCACCTGTTTTTTATTATCGACACGACGAGTGACTCAGGGGAACTCGAGACCGCACTCTTATGACTCTGTCCCGGTATCCGCCAAATCAACGTCATTCAAACCCTCCGGAATCTCGATCTCCGGTTCGGGAAGCGGCCCATTGTAGCGACGAGCCGCATTCATTACACCCTCAACCAGCCAGCAAAGTACCGATTCGGTCGCGCGGGCCAGAGATCGCTCAAGATCGTGTTTCTGCGCCCCCTCGGGTCGCTCCAGTACATGCTTCGAGACATCCTGGCCCTCTTGTGGACGGCCGATCCCGATGCGACAGCGCGCCACCTTCTGGGTTCCCAGAGCCGAGATGATATCTTCCAGCCCCTTCTGCCCCCCCGATGAGCCGTGTCCGCGGATACGAATGGTTCCAGCTGGAAGATCGAGGTCATCGACCACCACCAGGCATTGCGGAACGGTCAAACGATGGTGCTCGAGAAAGAGCCTCACCGGATCCCCGCTGAGATTCATGAAACGGGTCGGTTTGAGCACATGGACCTTGCGCCACTTCCATGATCCAGAGGTGAGGGTGGCTCCGGTGGCCGTGCCTTCGACGGGACGACGCAACCGCTCCACGACCCTGTCCGCCACCTCGAAGCCGACATTGTGGCGCGTCCCCTGGTACTCGGGTCCAGGATTTCCCAGTCCGATCAGCACCAGTGGAATCGACCGATCAGGCCCATGCTGCTGCATCGTCTCGATTCCCCCAGACGCACCTGACCGGGCGATTATCCGCCGCGGCGACCGTGCACGATGATGATCGGAGTTCCACCGGGTAACGGAGTTACGACACCCTCGGGAAGTTCTATCTCTTGCGCACGGATCGATTCGTCGGATGCGAGGTGTTCGATATTGACCGCCACCGAATCCACCAACGTACTGACCTTGCCGCGCACCGGTATGTGGTGATAGGCGACATCCAGTGTTCCGCCGGTGCTGAGTCCCTTGGGTATACCGAACGGCTTGATGTGCATGGTGGCATCGACCACGTCATCCATCGAGACTCGGGCCAGATCCGCATGAATTGCATGATCACCAAAGGTGTCGTACTGGACCTCCTTGACGATGCCCATCTCGGATTTACCATCGCATTTGATCTCGAAGAGCCTGTGACTCTGCTCGAGTGCTGAGTAGAAATCAGAGCCCTTGACAGAATAAGTCTGGTTGGGTTTTCCCCCACCATAAACGTTGACAGGCATCTGTCCGCCGCTGCGCAGTTTTCGCACCGCACGGGTGCCTTGTTCAGAGGCCGCTCGCGGCTGCCCCTCCATCACGAACTTGTCCATCGTCTCGTCGCCTTTCATGGTCCAACCCTTGCGGACCGATTTTCATCACAAGTTGTTGCGCCCAATCGAGGCCGATTTGTGGATCTGCCTGATCGAATTGGCGAAGGCCGAGGCGCACGATAACAGGGCTACCCTATCACCGGATATCTTTCCGTCCACGGGAATGGTGTCTACCACGGCAATCTCCTGAGCCGGACTCGCCTGCAGCCGCTCCACCGCAGGACCACAGAGCACCGGATGAGTACAGGCCAGAAACACCGATTTCGCACCTTTTTGGAGGATCAACTCCGCTGCAGCGGTGATCGAGCCTCCGGTAGCGATGACATCATCGGCGAGGATCGCATGGAGCCCGGCCACATCCCCGATGATGAAGCCAATTTCGGTCTTTTCGCCGCTGACCCGACGCTTATCGACGGTGGCCAACCTCGCCCCCAACCCACGACTGTAGGCACGAGCCATCTTGATGGCCCCGACATCGGGGCTGACCACCACCAGGTCTGACAGGTTCTTCTGGGCGTAGTGATCGATGATGATCGATCCTGCGTAGACATGATCCACCGGAATATCGAAGAATCCTTGAATCTGCTCGCAGTGCAGGTCCATCGTCACCACTCGATCGGCACCGGCAGCCACGATCAAGTTGGCGACCATCTTGGCGGTGATGGGGACCCGTGCTCCCTGCTCCCTGCGGTCCTGGCGAGCGTAGCCGAAGTACGGGATCACGGCGGTGATCCGGGCGGCGGATGAACGCTTGACGCAATCGATCATCACCAGCAGTTCCATCAGGTTTTCATTGACGGGCGGACAGGTCGACTGAACCACGAAAACATCTTTCCCTCGAACATCTTCGCCGAGCGTGACGGAGATCTCACCGTCGGGAAAGCGAGTCACATCCGCTCGACCCGGTTCCAGCCCCAGTTCGGCACAGATATCCGAGGCCAGCGAGCGATTCGAGTTGCCACTCAGAACCACCATTCGATCGGAAAGTTGAAGGCTCATCGGATTCCTCTTTCATCCTCACGGAGTTGACAATCACGAGTCTCAGGAACGAGCATTATCTGGATTCAATTTTCGTGCGGGCACACCGATGACCACGGAGCCAGGCTCGACAGTTTTCCCGGATGGCACCACTGCCCCGGCTCCGACCACAGCATCGGCGCCGATATCTCCTGGCGCCACGATGACACTGCCGCTGCCGATGAATGCACGTTCTCCGATAACGGTCGGAGATTTGTGTGTTCCATCGTAGTTGGCGATCACGGCTCCTGCTCCGATGTTGGCCCCGCTCCCGACCCGGGTGTCTCCCAGGTAGGCGAGATGTTTGGCACGCACACCGCATTCCAGATGACTGCGATTGATCTCGACGAAATCGCCCACCTTCACATCATCTTCGATCACGGTGCCGCCACGAAGATGCGCAAAAGGCCCGATCTCACAGTGTCGCCCCACCTGCACTCCACGTCGAATCACCGTCTGCGGATGAATCACAGTATCCGATCCGATCTCCACACCCAGTTCTATCCAGGTCGTGAGGGGATCGACGATGGTCACTCCTGCGTCGAGCCACTGTATCTGCAGCCGATCTTGAAAAACTCTCGAGACTCGTGCCAGCCCTCTCCTGTCATTGACCTGCAAGAATTGACGATCCGCAGCGACCGGGATCGCAGCCACCGACAGCGACTTCTGCACCAACACCTCTACGACCCTGGTCAGGTAACTCTCGGCAGCGGGGTCCGCAGCGGAGAGATCCTCCGAGACCATCTCTTCGAGGAGTGGTAACAGCGTTTCGACATGGAGCATGTACAGTCCGAGATTGACCTCATCGATGCATCGGACGGTTTCATCCGCATCTTGCTGCTCGACGATTGCGACGAAATCACCCCGATCGTTACGCACGATGCGGCCCATTCCTTGCGGATCAGCGACCCGTGCACTCGCCACCGAAAAAGCAGATCCACCGCTGCGATGGTCGGCAACAAAACGAGTCAGCAGTTCGGGGTCGAGATCGGGGAGGTCTCCATTGACCACCAGCACGTCCGGATGCGAAGGGGGCTGTTGTACCAGTGCGGCCAGAACAGCATCCGCTGTGCCTCGTTGTGGCTGCTGGATGGCACTGCGGATCATGGCACTGCGAATCGATGTCTCTCCCAGTGCCCGTTGGACCTGATCGGCACCGTGTCCCAGCACCAGGGTCAGGTCATCGGAACCGGCCTGACGGACCTTTTCGATGACCAGTTCAATCATTGGAACGCCGAGGATCTGGTGAAGGACCTTGGGTAGATCCGACTTCATCCGAGAACCACGTCCGGCAGCCAGGATGATGGTGGACAATGAGGCGTCCATCGAATTGGTCCTGTCCTGCTGCATCGCCTCACTCGGCGATGAATTCAGAAAACGAAGGCGACCCGGTCGCCGATGAGTGACGGATGACGTGAACCTGCAACTGCACGAATGGCTACCCGGCGAGGACTCGAACCTCGAATGACTGGACCAAAACCAGTTGTGTTGCCAATTACACCACCGGGTAGTGGTAGTTCCGCGTGACGAACTGTAGTTCCAACTCGGTTGCCCAACGCTGAGATCGGTCCAGTTCGACTCTGCTGGATTCTAGCCTAGCAGCGGAAGGAGCGTCAATCGCACCGATACGGTTTCACTCAGAAGATTGGATTTCTTGGCAGGCAGATCGATCGGGATCGAGGGCCGAGAGGAGCAAGGAAGACCACGATTCCCAGCCGGGATCGGTCGCAGTCAACTCTTGCAAAGGTTGCCAGGTTCCCTCCATCCGGTCCGTTTCACGGATTCCAGGGCGGTGATCGAGAAACGCCTCGACCGCCAGTCCCAGGTGAACCTGGCCGACTTCGGTCAGATCGTCGTTGATCCAGCCCAGCATGCGGAACTGGACCTGCTGCGCATCGATGCAGATCTCCTCGGACAGTTCTCGTCTCATCCCACGGATCAACAGCGGCTCATCGTCTCCCGTTTCGGGATTGACATGACCTCCGACGCCGATGGAGAGGCGATGATGCAGTCGTGTCTCCCCCTGGGTCGACAGTCGCCGAAGTTGCAGCAGATGATCGCCGTGGCGCAAGACGCTGTAGGGAATCACCTGTTTCCAGTTCGAATCCTGTTCGACCTGATCCCGTGGTCGAAACGATCCAAACGGCTCCAGCGACTGACATCGTGCGACCAGATCCCCATCTTCGGCAAGAAAACCCTGGAATCGGCCGATCTGCTGCTCCATCACCGTGCGGGAGATGCCCCACACCTGCTCGATCACGCCGTGGTCCACTCTACCTACCTCTCTGACTCGATCCTTGTGCCCCTCGAGAACACGATTATGGAAAATAGACTACACACCCCCCTGGCACCAGAAGCGCCCCCCAAGTGACCGAGAAAAGGTTACAATATCGCGCTAGGAGAAGACCCGATGCACCAACTCAGTACTCACCCCCGACTGTCTCTGACCCTCCTGATCGCTATCACGAGCCTCTGGCTGCCCACCTCGATGAGCACCTCGCTGGAGGCCCAATCCGCCGCTTCTTCACTGGAACTGTCACCCAAGCAACTCGATATAGGCATCGTCGGGCACGGCCAGAAGAAAACGCTGGAATTCCAGGTGATCAACGTGACCCGGGAGCCGGTCCAGTTGACAAAGATCCGCCCCACCTGCGGTTGCATGAAGCTCAAGCCCCACGATGTCAAGACCCCCCTCGAACCCGGAGAGAAACGAACCTTTCGCTTCGAACTGAGCCTCGGTCGTGGCTGGGGTTCCTTCTCCAAGAAGATTGAAGTCCATGTCGGCAACCAGGCGGTCCTCAGACTTCCCGTGCTCGCCAGCCATCATCCTGGAATCCGTACTTCCCGAAGAGAACTGGTCCTCTCGACCTCGACCGCTGCCGAGATTCCTGAAGCGACCCAGGTGGTCGAGTTCGAGCAGATCTCTACCCAACAAGCACCGGCCATCACCGAACTTACCAGTAGCGACTCGATGTTCCGCGTGCGATTGCTCGAACCGATCAAGAACCGCGCTCGAGTGGAGGTCACTGCCCGTCAGGGAAGCAGTAAGGATCGATTCGTCGGGCAGATCCACGGGCTCTGTAATGGACTCCCCTTCATCGTTCCCATCCGCGGAAGAATCTTTGGACTGGTGCTGTACCAGCCGCAGGCCTGGAATCTCAACCAGGTCAAACAGTCCGGCTTCTCCGACAGCGTGTTGACGCTGCGAAGAGTCGATGGCAAACCGCTCAAGGTCACAGATATCCAGCTCGAGTTGATTCGCAACACCAGTGGAGTCGAACTCTCCTTCACCTCCAAGAACCTCGCCGATGGCACCGTCCAGATCCTCGCATTCGTCGCCGAGCCCTTCCCTTCCACTGCCGGTGGAATCTACGGGAAAATGAAGGTGACAGTCGATGCTGAGGAAACCAAACCGCTGGTCATCGACCTTCTCGGAGTGATCCGAGCGGGGAGGAAGTGATGCCGATGGAAGCGCAGGAACTGGCAGATCGCATCGGTGGGCAACTCGAAGGTCAGTCGGACGCACTACTGATGAGGGTCCGCCCACCCGAAAGTGCCGGAGATGGAGATCTGGCATGGGTCTCCGATGACCGGCCGATACCGGCAGGAATCGCCGCTTCAGCGGTGATTGTCGGGCCCGATCGCGGCAGCGAAGATCTGATCGAGGTGCCCGCCATCATCCGCCACCCCAACTCGAATGAGGCGTTCGCTCGCGCCATCCTATTGCTCCATCCAGAACCGGACCCACCCTTCGTGGGCATCAGTGATCGAGCTCGAATCCATCCGGAAGCGACGGTCGATCCAGAGGTTTTCATCGGACCGGGTGCATTCATCGATGCCGGAGTCGTGGTGGCTGCCGAAGCGGTGATTCATCCAGGAGTGGTGATTCTCGGTCCTTCCACCATCTCTGCCGGGGTCACCTTGCACTCCAATGTGGTGATCTACGGCAATACCACCGTCGGAGAGGGCACCACCATTCATGCCGGAAGCGTGATTGGCGGCGATGGATTCGGCTACACACCCGGCTCCGAAGGCCCGCTGAAGGTCCCCCATCGTGGTGGGGTCCAGATCGGCCGCAATGTCGAGATCGGCTGCAACTGCACCATCGATCGTGGCGCACTGGATGACACCTTCATCGGGGAAGCGACCAAGATCGACAATCTGGTGCACATCGCTCACAACGTGGTGATCGGGGCGCGCTGCTTCTTCGCCGCTCAAGTCGGCATCGCCGGGTCCACCATCATCGGAGATGATTGCGAATTGGGGGGCCAGAGTGGAGTCATCGGACACGTGGAACTGGGAAATCGGACCCAGGTGGCCGCCAAATCGGCAGTTCTTCGAAGTTTCGAGGGGAATCAAGTGCTGATGGGCACCCCGGCCGCCGATGCGAGCCAGACACGCAAGATCTTCAGCATCATCTCGCAGTTACCGCAGTTGAGGGAGCGGATCCAGCAACTGGAGAATCAACTGAAAGAGTTGCAAGATCCTCCTACATCCCGCTAATCCCTTGCCGATTCCACTTCGTCTCTCTATAAATTAAAACTCGTATCCATCCGACCGACTGGCACTGTTGAACTTCAACTGCTGGCGAGATCAAAAATCAGGGCCTGTAGCTCAGCTGGGAGAGCGCTGCGTTCGCAACGCAGAGGTCAGGGGTTCGAGCCCCCTCAGGTCCACCAGAATTTACAGGGGTGCCCGAACCGAGTTGGGGCACCCCTTTTTTTCAGGTCTTTGTGGATGGGTCCTTGTGGCGGGGTCCTTGTTTCCATCTCTGTTCTTCTTCCCTCATCCCTCCACTCTCCTTTTCGAGCAGTACGGATCACTACTTGGCCCCTGCGGCCTTGAGGAGTTGGATGATCTCGGGGTCTGGGGACTCCGCAAGTAAGGCGCACTGGAGTACTGATGAGGTGCCGGGTTCGTCCTCCGTCCTGGCGTTGACATCGGCACCCGCCTCGATCAGCAGCGTGACGATTTCGGGGGATGAGGGCTCTAAAAATACTGCGAGCATCAGCGGGGTGTAGCCCCACGCGCCCTTACAGTTGACATCGGCACCCGCCTCGATCAGCAGCGTGAAAATCTCCAGCGACGATTTGGTAACGGCGGCCAGCAGCGGGGTCACTTCGAAACTCTGCCCTGAAATCTCATGCTCCCGCCCGGCATTTACATCCGCACCCTGGCGGATCAGCCGCCGGATTTCGACCACAGTTGGCGACCCTGATTCAGTCCCATCTACCAACAACTTCAGCAACTTCTCGGTGGTATCGTATCTCTCCCGCACCGACGGCCCGCACCCGGGCGCACCCGGGCCGCAGATCATCACGATCATCAGTACAGCGATGTAAATCCGGTTCATCTGTGCTCCTTCGTTTGGAACGATCACTCCCTCATTGAGTTGATTGAAGCGTAACACCAGTGACAAAACCACGGTACTCGGGAGGACGATTCAGCAGCCAGGCTTGCCGGGGATCTCGAATCTCGTGGTTTCCACCACCGTTTCGCCCCCTGGAGCTGGCGTGCCCCGGGACCCCATCGAAATCGCCGAAGTTACCCACACACACATCTTCCAGCTGCTCGTTCAGCTCCTCGTTTTCCAGTTCCTCGTTTTCCAGTTCCTCGTTTTCCAGTTCCTCGTTGCAGAGTTTCTTGCTCTCCTGGTCATCTCACTTGTTGTCGTCGGTCCTGTCGGTTCCCTTTCGTGGGTCGCTGTGGATGCCTCTATCCGGTTCTGGAGCCGCATCAGACGGAAGAATCCTCGACCCCTGACCACCCCACCCCTGCACGCCCCTCCCCGCCATACGGGTTGCATCTGACCCAGGGATTCTCATGATGCTCGGGGAGGAATGATGAAGGCTGGTTTCTGGTTGAGCGCAATCATCGGTCGCTGGAACTGGCTCGCCCCATTGCTGGCGGTCAGCCTCATCGGCTGTAACTCTTTGCCTGACCTTACCGAGGAGACCGAATTGAAAGTGGCTCAGCAAGAAAACGTCGTGGTGGTGCATGGCTTGTTCCGGACCCAGCGTGCGATGCGGCCCTTACGCACCCCCCTGAGTGACGCCGGCTTCCATGTGATCGAATATCGTTACCCTTCCACCCGCAAGAGTGTCGATGAGTTGGGGCGTGAACTGCGCCAATTCCTCATCGATCAGGTCGCCCTGGCACCGCAAGTTCCCCTCCACGTTGTCGGTCACAGCCTTGGAGCGGTGATCGCGGTCAAGGCCACTACCCCGACCATCACCGGTATCGGACGGGTCGTACAGATCAGCCCGCCCAATCTGGGATCGCCATGGGCCGGTTCGCTGGAGGGGATGCTGGGTTCGTGGATCGCCTCGATCGAGGAACTCTCCAATCGCAAAGGAGGCCCACTGCCACTGGGGACGAAACCAGGATCCACCACCGGGGTGATTGCCGCCAACAGCGACACTCTGGTCCCCCAGGAATTGACCTACCTCGATGGGGCGGTCGATCAGATCCATCTGCCCGGCTCACACACCTTCGTCTTCTGGCGCTCTCGTACCCAGCAGGAGATCATCCATTTCCTGGTTCATGGGCGATTTTCCGACGATGCTCCCCGCCCTTGAGGAGTCTCCACCTCACTCCTGAGGCTTCTCGGTAGTCGACTCCAGTTGTTCTACCAACGCTTCACAGGCGAGTGAAGCGCCGTGGTTTTCGAGGCGGATCTGGAAAGTTTTCTCATCCCCATGCTGGTAGCGCGGATCGTAGTGATACTCGAGTAAACATCGCGCAGCCGATTGAGGATCCCCTTGTTCGAGACAACGTTGCACATGATCGACTCGATCGTCGCCCAGATGGCTGTAACTTCGTAGACGATCGACCCGCTGATGTAACTTTTCCCACCCATCCCCGGTGTCGTACTCATCGACCAGCCACCGAACGCGCTGCTCCAGCGAAGCGATCAGTTCGATTCGTGGAGCGGCGCCCATCTTTTGCCACAGTGCTGCAGGAATCTGCCGATTCCCCACCTTACGACTTTCTCCCTCGATGAGAATCCAGGGCGCACCTCCATCGACTCGGGACAGTGCTGCGGCGAGCATGCTTTCAAAATGTTTCTGACTGGTCGGCACCAATCCCAGATCCCCGAGGATCGATGATCGGTGCCCGGCGTAGAGTTCCAGATCGATGACTCGATCTGGAAATCGAAGAGCCACCTGGCGCAACACATCGGTTTTTCCAACACCGGTGTACCCGTCCAATATCCACAATTGTGTCAGATCACACCGCTCCAACTGGCGCAACACCGACTTCCGGAAACTGCGATAACCACCGAGCAGTTTTTTTGCCGGCTGCCCTGACTGGATCAAGAACTGGACCACATGCGCCGAACGATCTCCCCCTCGGGCGCAACAGATGACCGGCTCACTCTTCTCAGGAATCTGTGAAATCAGTTGCTCGCGAAAAGCGTGGAGACGTTGATTCAGGCGTCGCAGTGCCCAGCGAGTGGCAGACTCGTTTCCCTCGACTCGATACAGGGTTCCGGCGACCTTTCGCTCTTCATCGTCGAGCAATGGAACATTTCGAGCCCCTGGGATGTGATCCTCGGCGAACTCACCCGGAGATCGGACATCGATGATGTGGAGGGCCGGAGAAACCTTCGAAAACTGGATCTCCGGCACCGGATTTCCAGAAGGGCAAAATTCAGGGTTGTCTATATTTGCCGATTGAGGAGGCAATTCGGGCTCCTACCTGTAAAACTATGCGCATCGTCGTCAGAATACTCCTTTTCGAAGCGACCTGGGACTATTTGCGGGGTTCAGATGCAAGGTCGGAGTCATCCTGATGGAAGTTGACGATGAGGAACTGATGCGTCGGTTCCAGCAGGGAGACCCGGACGCCTTCGACCTGCTGGTGCATAGGCACCTCGATTTCGTGATCCGTCACGCTCGACGGTACCTGCGCGACCTGGCCGGCGCAGAAGATGTGGCTCAGGTCGTGTTTCTGCGGGTGTGGAACTCTCGAGACCGCTTCCGAGAGTCGATCTCGTTCCGTGGCTGGATCGCAAAAATTACCACGCGGATCGCCCTCAACGAGATTCGCACCAGAAAGAGAAAGCGCTGGACCCCCCGCTCGGCCCTCTCCAGCGACCCGGACGCGGTGGTCGGCAGTGACTGGGTCGGCGGATCGATTCGATCGAAAGATCCGGCGCAGGAGTTGTTGGGTAAAGAAAAGGCAAAGGCGGTACGAGATGCGATCGAACGCCTTGAAGAACCTGGCCGACAAGCGATCTGGCTCCAAAATTTCGAGGACTGGTCAGTGGTGAGGATTGCCGAATCTCTCGGAATGACCGTTTCCGCCACCAAGTCGGTGTTGTTCCGGGCGAGAAAAGCATTGCTGATCGACTTGAACGATTACCTCGACGATACCCGAGAAGACCGATCTTGAGTTTCCAGCCAATGTTCCCTCGAGGAACACAGGAGAATTGATGCACGAAGAGGACCACAAGACGAGCAAGGCTTTGCAGTCGCTCCTCGATGAAGCGGCTCGCCTCGAGCCGACCTTGAATCTCGATATGGAAACGGTAGAGCCGACCGACCCAGAGGCCTTTCTCGCCCGCATCAAGCAGCGCATCCAGCAGCGTCAAAGACAACGGAAATGGTTTTCTGCTGCCGCTGCAGCGCTGTTGTTGGCGGCCATCATCCTCCCCTTCACGATGCCGGATGCGACGATTCCTGGATCGGGCTCCAGTCGCCCCATCGCTCTCTCGTCGCTGGTCGAAAGCCCGACCTCGGAACTGCTGGAACAGCTCGACGTACTGGAACTGCTCGAAGGTCTCGATCCGCAACTGATCGCGACCTTGATCCCCTCCCACGTCGACACCGTCGATGGATTCGATCTCGCTCTGGCGGACTTGCCGCTGGAGTTACTCATGGTCGATGAAGAGGAGGAATGATGAAAGGGAGCACCACTCTTCTCCTACTCCTCGGCTGGCTGCTGCTTCTGGGATCTCCTGGGATCGGCACCGCCCAGTCCACCGATGATTCCGCTCAATCTTCCCAAGAAAAGCGATCGGAAGCGCTCGAGCGGTGGAATTCACTGTCGAGCGAGAGGCGCTTGGCTTTGGCTCGTGTTCATTCAACCCTGCAGGATATGCCCGCAGTACAGCGGAAAAAGTTGATTCAGAGATTGAGACAACTGCCACCTCAAGATGCACCCAAGGTGGTGAATCGACTTCGCCAATTCATGAAGTCATCCGCTGCCGATCGAAAAGATGTCCGTCAACGGCGAACCGCTCTACGGTTGTGGGATTTCCAACTCTCCAAAGAAGACCGCCAGCACTTTCGCAACTGTTCCACGGCCCAGAAGAAAACCTTTCTCGACGAGCAGATCAACCTGCGGATGCCACAACTTCTCTCCGCTCTTCCCCCAGCGGAGCGTCAGAAGATCGAGAGTCTCCCTCCACATGAGCAACGCTTGGTGCTGATGGGACGAAGAATCCATCGCTCTCTCTCTCTCTCCAAGCATGGGCATCGTGTCATGTATCTGGTTCGCCACTTCACCCGGGCGCAGATGAATCACTTCATCGAGACTGGCGAAGTGGATGAGAGTCACCCGCAACTGCAAGAAGCCGTTGCTCAGTTGAGTGATGGGATGAAGCAACGAATCCAGAAGCTGTTGCGAAAAGGACGTGATCGACGCTCCAGGCCGAGGGGAGGCTTTCGACCACCAGAGGCCGGAGGCCCCGATCAAAGACCTCCTCCTCCGGGAGCCAGAGGGCGCAATCATCCACCTGGTGCCGCCAACCCGGATCGAAGACCCCCACCAGGAGTCGGGCCACGCCGGTTACGACCGGATGGCACGGATCGACGCACCCTCCCAGAACGCCCCCGCCGAGAAATGAAGCGAGGAGCCTCTCTCGAAGGACCGGCTCTGCCAGCTCTCAAAGCGCTGAAAGAAGTGAACCACGCACCTCAAAATCGCAAACCACAGGCTCTGGAAGGGCTCCACCGCTCCCTGGAAGACCTCGGAGCGCTCGACCACAACTCCTGATTCCTGGATCGGTGATACCGCTCCACAGGATCCTGGGGCACTTTCTACCCTCACCCGCTCACAGATCCTTTGAATCCACTGCCTCCTCTCCCTTGACCCGATTTCTCTGCTTGCTAGGATTTTAGATTCCTGAACGAACACGAGAGGATCCGATGGCCAAGCGCAGTAAACCCGCCGCACGAAAAAATAGACGCGGCGGATCCAGTAAGAAGAACACTCCCAAGTTAGTCCAAGCGGCGCCCGCTTCTGGTGGCATTCCCGTGGTCTGCAGCGAGTGCTACTCCGACTTCCTGTTCATACCCAACACCTCCAGCACATCTGCAAACTGTCCCGTCTGCATGCACAGCGGTCAGGTGCCAGACTCTGGAGAGGTCGCGCGCATCTCGATGGCAAAAGCAAGTGAACAGAAGGCGCTCGTCGCCGCTTCCGTTCCAGGAGTCTTGTTCGTCTTGATCGGACTCTTCTATATGATGCAGTTGAACTCCGCTGGTTCACCCGCAGAACTCGGTCCGGCGCTGAACTACTCGCTTCTGGGCGGCACCATTCTGTTGTTCCTGATCACCCTCGTCTTCGCCGCTCGTTATGAGAAGAGTCGCAGCGAGATCTACTTCTAGATCAGCGCTGCACCACTTCATCAACGCTCGACGAAGGTTCCATGATTCTCCTCGGCCAGCAGCCTCATCAATTGGGATGCGGCAGGATCCAGATGGAATCCAATGGTGTGGATCTTGACCTTGCGCTGCTGGTTACGAGCACGAATCGCAGCGAGGATCCCCCCCGGCTCGACTATTTTCCCCATCGTGGGAGCTCCGTCACTGAGGAAGTAGATGGTGTTGACTTCCGGGTCATCGAGAGCAGAAACCAAGGTGTCATAAACATTGGTCATCCCCCGGGGGCCCAGCGATCTGACGTAATCCATCGCATCGGAGCGAATCCCATCCTCCATCTCGACGAGACCCGGTCGCCAGGGAGTAAAGGTGCTCTCGAAGGCGATGATGTTGAACTGGGTGCCATCGGGGATCCCGTCGAGCACTCTCAACAGTTCGCGGCGTGCGACCTCGATCTTGGCCATCTTCTCTCTCTTACGAGTCTTGCCGGATGAGCCTTCATCGACACCGGTTCCACCACGCTGGATCCGCCCTCCGGGAAGTTTGACCGTATCGACCTCATAGGGCTCTTCCATGCTTCCGGAAATATCGACGATGAAGGTGACAAAGCGACTGAGTACTCTCAGTCCATAATAGGTTCCGGTGGTGCTCTCCGAAGACTCCTCACGGATTCGCTCGTACTCCTCACGAGAAATCCCGCGGATCTCTGCATCTTTTCCTTCCCGGTCCCACCAGGAGGTCCAGGAAACTTCACTGGGGCCGTAGTCCTGGCCCGTCAACCAGACCAGCGCATCGCAGATATCATCGAGGACTCGACCCTCATGCTTTCCAATCTGCTTGACCAGAGCTTCGGCCACTTCCTTGCCGCCGATTTTCCGTAGCGCCTGAACCGTCGACACCTGCACCTCGGAAAATTCGTCCTTCAGCATCGGAAGTAAGATTTTGATCACTTCAGGGTCGTGAGTGTCCCCGAAGATATCGACCGCACAGGCTCGTACGGTCCAGTGTTTACTTTTCAGAGCCCTGTGAAAGGTACGGCTCTGATCATCGGCTTCCAGCTGCTGGAGAGCCTGAAGCACTGCCACCTGCAACTTGGCATCATTGACCCTGAACAACTTGCCCAGTTTCTTCTTGGAAGACTCGACCCGGTGCATGCGGATCAGATCGACGATCAATGCCTGGTTGTGCGGCGGAATCTTGCGATTCCCGAGAATTTTAGCAGCGGACTCCCCCGCCGCAGAATTGTCGGCACGCAGTGCGATGGAGAGGAGAATATTCTGCGACTCGACATCGAGTACCGGGACCCTGAGGATCCCCTTCTCGGCGATGTAATCGGACTCTCCCTGGCTCAGGTCACGGTCCCAACAGTCTCTCACCACCCAGTAGGACCGGATCGGTAGAATCGTCAGACCCGACTCCACCACCGCCTGCAATCCCACCGAATGGCGATGGAGAGCGACCAGGCGAATTGCGGATTCTATGATCGATGTCTTCTCACTTCGATCTTCGATGATCTTCGCCAAAAATTCCGAAGCTTCCAGAGAATCGATTTCACCGATCTTCTGGACCGCTTCAATTCGTTCCAACACCTCGAGATTTTTTTGCTGTCTGAACTGTTCTTTCCAGTGTTCTAGACCCTGAGCCTCCACCTCGGACGAGCAAAAGAGCACAAAGATAGAGCACCAGAGGAGCATCTGGCAGATCCCAGCACACCGAGAAGCATTGAACATCAATAGACCTTTCCGAGAAGTCGGATGCCACTGCTCTCGAAACGGGTGAGAGGCACCAATACTGTCGGTACCGAGTCTCGCCACTCGATGGAACCGACTCGAACCTGTTATCCTGTCCATCTCCAACGAACAGCACGATATGATTCTGGCCGCAGGAACTGCTCATGTCCATCCCCCGATCGTCTCTCATTCTGGACACACGAGGTGATAGTTGAAATCTGGCCCCCTGCTGTCCATGGCTCCGATCCTGCTGCTGGGATTACTTTTCATCTCTCTTCCACAGATGGGCAGTACTGAAACTCGCCAGCGAGGCGACCAGGAGGCACACGCCGCGACTGCAGGACAACACTGGCCCAAACCAACAGGAGTTACGATTCTCCTGATGGGAGAAGACCCCGCCGAGAGATTTTCCACTAACTTGCAGTGGGCTCAACAAGTCGGATTTCGCTGGATCCAGATCACATTCCCCAGCTACCAGAGTCGATTCGATTCATCTTCTTTACCGGTAGAGGACCACAGGAGTCCATCCTTGACCCAACTCTCCCGAGCGATTGACGCTGCCAGGAATGCGGGGATGCAGGTGGCCTTGCAACCGCTGCTGTTGCTCCAGGATCCTCACGACCCTCACTGGCGCGGACAGTTGAAACCGATCGAACCCAAGAGGTGGTTTCGGCACTACCAGCAGTGGATCCTGAGTCTTGCCCAGCTGGCTCAACGACATCAGGTCGACCTGTTCTTCGTCGGTAGCGAGTTGTCCTCACTCGAACACGACAGCGAAAGTTGGCTTCGCATCATCAAAGATGTACGTCACTCCTTTTCCGGCTGGGTCAGTTACTCTGCCAACTGGGATCATTGGCAACAGATCGGATTTGCTAGCCAACTCGATGCGTTAGGGCTCAACGGATACATCCCTCTGGCCACCACCAACGATGACCGAGATGAGGCTCTGGTGGCTCGATGGTTACCATTTCGGTCGAGGATTCACCGCTGGACCCGCGACTCCGGCATTCCGGTATTCTTCAGCGAGTTGGGCTTCCCATCCCACTCCCTCGGATTGCAAGAACCGTGGAATCACACCGTGGTGGCTGCTGCAGACCCCGTCCTACAGGCTCGAGGCTATCAGTCCTTCCTCGACACTTTTTCGACAGATCCCCTGCTGCAGGGGGTTTTCTTCTATGCACTTCACATGGATGGCGGCGAGCATGACCCGAGTTACACTCCAGCAGGGAAACCTGCTGAGGAATTGCTCCGAGCCCATCTCCAGAGAGGAACCGGGGAACCCAGATGACCAGATTGCTGATCTTCTGCGCCCTGTTGGTGACTGCGGTGCTCTTACAGGCGCTCCAGGCTCGTCCTCCATCGATCGAGTTCAGCGAGAAAATCGCATCCCCTGCCGCGGACTCTTTGGCCGCAAACTCCTCCATCGATTCCACACCGCCCGTGGAGAACACTGACCCGCAGCAGAGATCCCGTTGGACCGCCGAACAAAAACGGTCCATCGAGGAACGCCTGACACGCTGGTCCCCCATCGAAATCAGCGAATTCGATCTAGCGGGGCCGTCTCCAGAGGATCAGCTGCTGCTCCTCGAGTCGATCTGTCAGCAAGAGTTGACACGCCTCGGCCAGCAGGACCCTGCAGCCGCTGTTCCTCTGCTAACGATGCGACTGAAGGGCGGATCGACTCTCGCCTATCGATCTCTGCAGATCCGTGCCGCCACGGTAGAAACGGTACTCCCCAGTGGACTATCGATCCGCATTCCGACCTCTCGCATCGAAGCGACGCAGGTGACCCGGACAGTCCGACCCGCAGCCACATATCCTTCGGGCAGTCTCGTCGACACGATTTCCATCCTGGACAGCATCGGTCGCCAGGAACCGATCGATCCGATCCGCTGGCGCTCCTGGCTCGAACAAGGTGGACCGGTGATGTTGGCTCGATTGATTCCTACCGATCGTTCGAAACCGTTGCGTCAGTTGAGCCGGATCGCCTGGAGGTCTTCCCCTTCAGAGGTGCCAGAGGTCGCAGGGAAGTCCAAGGAACAGTTGAATCGATGGATCGCCTCGATCCGATCCCTTTTGCGAGAAGGATTCCCCTCCGAGCAAAGGGTAGAGGTCCTCGAGCAGATCGACCAGTGGCAACAATGGCTCGACCTTCAAGTCCTTACATCACAGAATCGATACCAGCAGATCAGTCTCCAACTTCGACTACTGAAGTTGGACATCCTCAAGAGCACAGGTTTTTGACCGAGGAGAACCCGGATGAAGAAAGAACGAATCGCCGTCGTTGGGCTGGGACAGTTCGGTTCATCCCTGGTGCGCGAACTCGCCCACATGAAGGTCGAAATCCTCGCCATCGACAAGGATCCGCAGAGGGTGATGGAGATCGCCGAGTCGTGTGACGACGCACTGACTCTCGACATCCTCGACGAGGAGGCGATTCGTGAGCACCTGATCGGGGTCAAGACAGTGGTGGTTTGCATCGGAGAGAGTCCGCTGCCCGGGATCCTCCTGACGACCATCGCCAAGGAGTTGAAGATCCCCAGGGTTCATGTTCGAGCCCATGGAGATACTGCTCAGAAGATTCTACTCAAATTGGGGGCGGACGATGTCTATTCGCCGGAGAAAAAAGCGGCCCGCAGGATGGCGCTAAAATTGACGGTTCCCAACATCGTGGACTCTCTTCCGATGAGGAAAGATCAGGCGATTGTTGAGATTCCAGTTCCCGATCGCTGGATCGGAAAAACCATCGGCGAACTCGAGATCCGTCAGAGTCACGCCATCAATTTAATCTGTATCTGGCGAGCGGATGCCGATGTAGCGGACTTCAGCCCCGCAGTCGATGTTCCCTTTCAGGAGACCGACAAGGTGTTCCTGCTGGGGTCGAAGGATCGACTGGCAGACCTCAAACCTTCCGACTCCTAACGACGACTAACCGAGCATCACGCGGCCTGGTGGGCGATCCCCTCGTGGAGCGGTACTGGAGATCGAGGCCATCGCAAGGACCAGCGCCAGTGGCCCCAGGCGACCGCAGATCATCGCCACTTCGATGATGGAGCGCCCGGTTTCGCTCAAGGTCGAAGTCACACCGCGACTCAATCCGACGGTGGCCAGTGCGCTGGTCACCTCGAAGGCGTAATCGATGAACTGATATTTCTCTGAGGAACCGTCCACCGCCAGAAGCAACCCCAGCAAGATCCCCCACAGCAACATTCCGATCACCGCCAGCACCGCAGCGGTTCGGATCACCGGATCGGGGATCACTCGGTTCCACGCCACTACCTGGCCGCCACCACGCAGTTCGGACCGGGTCGCGAGAAATAACACCCCGACGGTGGTGGTCTTCAAACCACCGCCAGTCGATCCGGGAGAGGCTCCGATACTCATCAAAACCATCAGCACCAGGGTGCTGGCCCATGGAAGAGCCGAAGTTG
>JAAZXB010000004.1:177444-241460 GCA_014240375.1 Planctomycetota bacterium
CGATACTCATCAAAACCATCAGCACCAGGGTGCTGGCCCATGGAAGAGCCGAAGTCGCGGAAGTGTTAAAGCCTGCGGTCCGCGCCGTGACACTCCAGAACCACGAGTCACTCTCGACTCCGCTGATCAGGAGTAGCACCCCCCCCGAAATCAGCAAGACGAGACTGACCAGCAGGGTCAGTCGGGTCTGGAGCGGGAATCTTTGACTGCCATTCGAGCGTAACTTCCGCCACAAATCGTGAAGAACAGGGAAACCCAGTCCGCCGATGATGATCAGCAGCGCCATCACCATACGAGCGGCACTGGAGTACCCTTCCAGCGATGAGGAGTGGAGGGAAAATCCGGCGTTACAGAAGGCACTGACGGCGTGAAATATCGCATCGAATAACCCACCCTCGTTGTCGGTCGCCCAGATCAGAAACAAGGTTCCGATCGACTCCACCAGCAATGTGGAGATGAGGATCACAGCGAGCAAATTCCTCAGTTCAGAGATACCCACTCCAGAGAGAGCCTCTCGTAGCGCCCTGCCCTGACGGATGCCGAGTCCCTCCCCCAGCACCAGGGTAAAGAAAGCAAAGAGACTGATCACTCCCAGGCCACCGAGCTGGATCAGACCGAGCAGAACCCACTGTCCTTCGATCGACAGTTGAGAACCGACATCGATGACGGTCAGTCCGGTGACGGTCACGGCACTGATGGCGGTAAAGAGAGCATCTGAAAGGACCAAATCGTTCGAACTCTCGATCGATTGACACCGTGGCATCGTCAGGAGGGCGGTTCCGACCACCACGGGTGCCAGGAAGAAGAGGATCACGACCAGCGCTCCACCTCGCCGAATTTGTTCCAGCAGGAAGGAAAGCAGTCCTAGCAAGGTGAAGCCCAGGGCGAGCAAGGCACCGATGATGACCAGGAATTGCTGATTCCAGCCGCACCCGATCAGGCATAGCAGCAGCACCGTCAATCCAGGGAGCGCGCTGCGAACCCCCTGAGAGCGCAGTTGCAGGAGCAAGTCGCTGAAGGCGACCAGAGCCAGCAGGAGGGGGAAGGTGGTCCACCCCTCGACCGGCATGCTGCCTGCTGGACTGAGGAACCAGGGCCCCATCACCAGCAGCGCAGTGAGCCCCAGCAAAGCACGGATCGAGTGAGAAAAGAGGTCCATGGCGATTGATTGTGCAGGAACTGCGCTGCCGGGGCCAGTGCGTCTGGATTCCGGTCGGCGGATCTGCTAGAAAACGGGTCGCATACGGGGTCCAGTCCAGAAAAGGACCCCTGTTTCCCTGTTACCAGGGCCCTGTAGCTCAGTGGATAGAGCACCGGCCTCCGAAGCCGGGTGTCGCACGTTCGAATCGTGCCAGGGTCGTTCAAATCGGCGCCGGGAGTCCTTTCTCCCGGCGCTGGCTTCGTTGCAGGAGGAGATCTGAACTCGCCAAATACAGATCAGAATCGACCCGACACCTGGGTCATCGGGGATGTTCACGGCTGTCACGCCACCCTCTCCCAACTGCTCGAATCGTTGCAGGAAAGCGATCCAGCGTGCCACTTCGTCTTCGTCGGTGACCTGGTGGGGAAGGGCCGTTCAAGCCTCGAGGTGCTGAAGACGGTTCATTCTCTCGGAGATCGTGCCGAGGTGATCCTGGGCAATCATGATCTCCATCTACTGGCGATTCACGCCCAGGTCGCCACAGCACGTGCTGGAGACCGCCTGGAAGAGTGCTTACAACACACCGCTATCGCTCAGCCGAAGCCGTGGGACTGGCCTCGTTGGCTGGCGGAGAAGCCGCTGGCGCTGATCGTCGCCGAAGTTTCCGGATCACCCTGGCTGGTGGTTCACGCCGGGCTCCACCCGCAGTGGAGTGTCGCCGAGGTGATGACGCGAGCCGTGCGCCTCTCACAGCGGATTCGCAGTGGCGACTGGTCCTGGTATTGCAATCCGACCGATCCGGATGGCGTCACCGCAGATTACTTGACGCGGGTGCGAGGATTGAAGAAAGACCTGTCACTGGCGGATCAGTGGACCGGTGCGCTCGATTCCTGTCCGCCGACCGTGACTCCATGGTTCCAGGTCGAAGATCGGGAGACCCGCGAACACGCCACCATCACGGGCCATTGGGCTGCTCTTGGGCTGGTTCGACATCAGAAGCATATCAGCATCGATACCGGCTGCGTTTATGGAGGAGCACTGGTAGCACTCTCGCTGCAAAGCGGGGTGACCCAACAAATAGAATGCCTGCCAGAAGATCGAATCGTGACCGACTAGACCTCGTCTTCGAGTAACTCATCGATGATGTAGGTGCCACTTCTCTGGTCCTTGTGGACACTGATCAACTTGTGTTTCTCGGCATCGACGAGCAACTTGGAGAAGTGTGTGTAACCGTGATATTCCTCGCTGAAGGTCGGCTGCTTGCGCTTCATCGTTTGCTTGACCATCGAGGCCCAGATCACCTCGTAGTTCTCTCGCTGCAGTGCAGCGATGGAACTGATGAGCAGGGAGAATGCGGCGTCCTGATCCTTGCTCAACTTTCGTGAGACTTTCTTGGTGGTCCTACGGGTTCTCTTCTTGCGAGTTCGAACCAGATCTTCATAGAAGATGAACTCATCACAGTTATCGATGAGCAGGTTACTGGACGAGTGCTTGACCCCGAGACCGATGATCTTCTTGTTATTCTCTCGTAACTGGGAAACCAGTGGAGAGAAATCGCTATCGCCGGAGATCAGCACGAAGGTATCGACGTGTGGCTTCGAGTAGGAAAGTTCCAGAGCGTCGACCACCATCTTGATATCGGCGCTATTCTTTCCCGACATCTTGCGCTCAGGAATGTCGATCAGTTCGATGGCACACTCATGGAAGGGCCGCTTGTACTGGGTCCAGTTGGACCAGTCAGCGTAGGCCCTCTTGACCGTGATCTTGCCCTTCTCTACCAGACGATCGAGAATCTTGACGATATCCAGTTTGGCGATCTTGGCTTCCTTGACACCGATGGCGATGTTGTCAAGGTCGACAAATACGGCGATCTGGTGCTCATGGTCCACGTTGTTATTGTTCAATTCAGTCCCCCTTCGATCGGGGTACCGGCTCGTCCGCCATTCATGAAAACAGAAGAGGACGCCAGTTCATCTGGAGAAATCAGTCCCTCAGCGATTCCCACGGGGGATTCCACTGCTGGACCTGGGGTCGATCCCCGACCGAGGATCGACGCTCTGCTTCCCCAAAGGGAAGCGGACCGACGCATCATGGCATGTGTGCCACTGTCGATGCAACCCCGCTCGGGCGTCGATCTGAAGAAGATCGACACCAGAGCGCTCAGGGGGTACAGGGGAATCCCTGCGCAGGCGATGGATCGGGGCCGTATTCGGGAAACGGGGCCGCCGGAGCCGGTCCCGCAGAAAAGACGAAATCGAGGATCCGGATCGCATCGCCCAGAGTCAGGCGGGAGTCATCATCGACATCTAGTGCCTCGAGGCAGGGGCTCGTCTCCACCCCAAACAGCACCAGTAATTCGTGAATCGCATCGGTCAGATCGACCACGCCATCTCGGTTGGTATCGCCGCGAATAAAGATCGCCGGAACCGAACTGGCATCGAGCGGATTGAATCCGAACTGAGCCTCTTCGATATTGGAGACCCCGTCGAGATCCTGGTCCCCGAGCGGATCCGCCAGCAACGCTCGCTGAAGCCCGGTCAGATCTCCGTGCCCATTGGGATTGGTGACCAGTTCGACCGAGACGATCTCGAATTCACCAGAGATCGTGACCAGCGAGGCGCCATCTCGACAAACCACCGTGACGGAGCCATCGCCATTGGCAGCGATTCCGAGGGGCCGATCCGGAACGTCGATCACGGATTCCACTCCCTGGTCTCCCACCACCACCACTTCGTTGCTGGTTTGGCAGCAAAACCATGCTCGTCCCTGCAAATCCGTGGTCACTGCGATGGGAAAGGTACCCACCGTCTCACTCCACAACACTTCTCCGGTCGACGACAATCTGGTCAATCCCTCCTTTTCGGCGACCCAAAGCCCTCCAGCGGCAGCGGCACTGATCCCGGTGGGAAAGAAGCCCACCGGATAGGTTCCGAGCCACTGGCCGGAGTCATCGAGTCGATAGATCTGATTGGCGTAGGAGCAACTGACCCAGATGTGTCCCTCGGTATCGATGGAGATGCCATAAGGAACCGAGCCGACCGGATGAGTGGAGACGATTCCGGCACCCGATTCGATCCGGATCACATCGTCGAGTCCCGGTCGGGTTCCCCACACTTGGCCACTGGCAGCGATGACCAGTGACTGAACGCCCACCACCGTTTCGATGACTTCGATGACGGCACCACTGGAATCGACATGAATCACCTGGTTGTTCTCTTCGATGGCGATCCAGCCGCCGCCACTGGCGGTGCGTGCGATGGCTCTCAGGTCGGAGGACAGATTCACGATCGGAGTGGAACCCGACTCACCCTGGACCCACAGAGTCTGCTGGTCGCCATACCAGGCGCCCTGGCCGTGGAGAAACGACGGCAATGCGATGGCACAACAGAGCCAGAATAGATGAATCTTGGTGCTGAAGGACATGGAGATTCCTTTCTCAAAAGAGGATGGACAGATCAAATTTATCACCCGGTGGTCTCGCAATCCAGGTCGTCGTCGCTCAGGTCATCCCCTGCAACGGGGAAAGGGTATAGCGGAGGGGGGCCCTGTGAAAAGAGGTAAGACAAGATTTGGATTCCATCGGAAAGGTCCAGCGTTCCGTCGTCGTTGGTGTCGGCGGAATCGGCGCAATCAATTGAAGTTCCGAGAAACAGATGCTCGAGTAATCGGATCGGATCGGCCAGATCCAGTTGCCCGTCGAGATTCAGATCGGCTCGGATGAAGGCTCCGATGACGGCGTGCACGCTGATCGACTCGACCCCCTGCTGGGTGGTATAAACACGTCCCCCGGAGACGCAGATCCGATTGGGTAGATTCCCTCCTGTCAGGATCTCAACCCGCTCACCACTGTCGAGCTGGTAACGCGACACGGTACCGGCGAAGTATTCCGCCACCAGAAAGGTACCTGCGGCCCCCTGGGTCACGGCACTTTGCACCGTGTCCGACGACTCCATCGGGTATTCCATCAGGAGTGATCTACTGTTGAGATCGATGCGGTACACCACTGCGCTTCCGCCGAAAATTGTCAGCAAGGCACTCTGATCATCGAGGATGTGCAGATCGCTGGGTGCTGGGAAATCGGAAGTCTCGACGTCGATCACCAGTTGGTCGAGCAACTGTCCATCGACGGGGTCGATCCACTGCAATTCGGGAGCCGCCGTGAAATCATCGCCAGGGAAGCCTACCGGAACCAGCAACGATCCATCTTCCAGCGCTGCAACAGCCGAAATGCCACCGGCAACTTCGATTCGCTGAATCACTTCCTCGGTCAGCGGATCGATGATCACGATGTTCTCATCCGATCCATCAAAACTACCGCCATTGGAGGAGACGATGATCTCCCCGTTCCAGCCGAGGGCCAGTCCCGATGGATATCCGATGTCGCCTCCCGAACTGTCGCTGAAGGGTACAGCGGTGACGTTTCCACGGATCAGATCGACTCTGAACAGGCTACTGATCGTCGAGCAACTGACCCACAGATCGGAACCGGAGAGCAACAGATCTGTCGGGAAATATCCGACATCAAAGGTTCGTAGAACCTCGAGAGTCCGAGCATCGAACTCGATCACCTGATACGCACTGTAATCCTCGACCGCCTCACCCAAGGGCGCGACATCGCCACAGATGGAGACGTATCCATATTGATGAGAATCATCGATGACGATCGAGTACGGGTGAGAGTCGACGATGGAAGTGGCGATCTCGGTGGAAATCTGCGCGATCGGTTCTCCCGCAAGAGAGGGGGCAGGGATCCAGCAGACCAGGATCCAGCAGACCAGGATCCCACCGGCCAGTAGAAGATCTTTCCCGCGGCTCCGACAGGAATCACCACAGCAGGAATCGCTTTTTAGAAGTAAATGGAACGATTTCAGCACTGCCCACGGCCTCTCTGCTCGGAGTTCTGGCCCGATTTCACGCACTGTGCGTGAATCGGAAGGATCCAGCGAAGAAAACGAAGGAGGCCAAGCTCCGACGATTTCACCCACAGGAGGTCTTCTGGCTTCCGGATCGTCCTCTCCCTGCGCCTTCCCACGACACATCGTAGTGGCTTTCCAGACCCACGCCTGGAGTTGCAGGGGTTGTCCCCGGTTACAGCGGCGGCACCGCGGTGGATTCTCACCACACTTCCGATCCGGGTTGCCCCGAATCAATCCTGTCACGGCTCTAGATACAGAACCTTTCACGACGGTTCAAGGGCCAACAGTTGAAATCCGTCAGATCCAGGCCGACAATGTGGTATGGCCAAATCATCTTCCAGATCCCGATCTTCCAACCGCAAGGTGACCGTGGCCACCCTTCCCGCTCGGCTCAAGGAGGGGCCACCCCCCATCACCGTGGTGGTCGGGCAGGAGCAACTACTACGCCGTGAAGCGATCGCGATGTTGCTCGATTCTCTGCCTGGCGGCACCCCAGACCCCGACTCGATCCTTCGCTACCAGGGAACTCGAAGCGCCACCGATGAACAGATTCGTCAGATCTTCGATGAACTGAGGACACCGAGCCTGTTCGGGGGTGGGCCGGTAGTGATCGTCCAGGATGCTCAGAACTGGTTCAAATCGGACCCCGATTCCTGGGTCCAGTTCTTTTCATCCGCCCCCACCGGATCACTGCTGATCCTCACCGCAGATGCTCTCGATGGACGGAGCAAGGTGGCCAAGGCGATCGGCAAGTTCGGACTCACCATCTCGGCGGATCGGCCCTTTCACCGTCCACCCCCATGGCAACCGGATGCCAACCCCTGGGATCACGAACTGAATTCCTGGGTGATCCATCGCTTTCACACTCATTCGTTGAAGGTGACGGCTCCGGTGGCCCAGTTACTCATCGATCGCATCGGCCCCCAGATGGATCAACTCGCCAACGCCATCGAAAAAATCTCCACCATTTGTGACTCCCGTCAAATCGACCAGATCGACCAGAGCATCATCGTCGAGAATAGTGCCGCCGGTGGTGACGGAACTGCCTTTGAACTGGTCGACTCGTGGTTCGAACAGGATCGAGCACGATCACTCCGAGTGCTTTCCGATATCGTCGAGCGCGGCGCACTCGATGAAAAGAATCAACGAGTGCGAGATCCTCAACGATTGTTGCTGCAGTTTCTGGCGCTGTCTCTCAAACGTGCACGGGAACTGAGAAGCGTTCATCGCATCGTAGCGGAGGGTGGAGGTGAGCAGCAGATTCTCGAACAGGCAGGGATTGCCCGACCGTTTCTTCCGAGGATTCGCAAACAGTATCGAACTTGTGATCTTCCCAGGACCCTGAGAATCATCGAAACCCTGATCGAGATGGACTGGCAACTGAAGAGTGGTGCTGGAGCCTTGCCGGTGGAGTTGATGGAGCGCGCAGTGGTCAGCGTCTGAGCTGCGACTTCCTCAGAGGGACTCCAGTCGAATACTTCGCATCCGGGGAACAATCTGGCGAAAGACTTCCTCGCTCCCCTGACCTCTGGAAATCCACATCACATGGATCTCGACCAGCAACTCATCGATGTAATCATTGTTCGATTGGGTGCGATAACTGACGTCTCGTTCGCCATCGCCATCTTGCCTGACGCTCACGATCAACCTGTCTCGCCCCTGTTGCTTGGAGATGGTGCCGTATCGCACTTCGACAGAAATCCCCGGCCAGTGAGCGATCAGCGGGGCCCACGGCGGTGTATTGATCAAATCAGTGACGGTTCCGCCGTCGCGGATCGTGCCCTCAAGGGCGGACAGAACCACCTCCGAGACCTCGATGGCGCGGATTCGATCGACCGCACGCCGATGGGATGCCGTACCTGCGGCAAATAGAGCGATCGCGGAGCTGATCCCCACCGTGAGGATTCCCAGAGCCACCACGACCTCGAGCAGGGTGAACCCGGATTCCTTGCTCTCGATCTTCATCATCGTTGCCACCCCGGATCCCTGGCTCCTGGGATCCTCACCGTCTTACGGAACTCGGAACCGTGGACGACAGACTGGAGACGGGAGTGTTCCACCGCAGTGGTGCCTCGCATCCCTCTTTCGCAGTCGAGAAATGCCCTACTCGTGAGCCGCCCCACTCGAATCCATTCGGAGTCGATACGGATGTAACTGTCGGGAGCGACCGGATACTGTGCGGTCGAATCGACGAGGATGTCTCCGGTACTCCCGTCGATATCCGCAGTCAGACGGGCAAGTGCAGCGGAACGGGCCGGTCTCAGCACCAGCAGTACCTCGACAGTATCGGGAAAGACATCATCGAAGGGATCATCTCGGCTTCCTGAATCCCAGTAAATTCCCGACTGACGATCCATCGGCAAGATGCCCCGGGTCGAATCCCAGAAGGAGAGCGGTGGTTGCACCTTGCCAGCGACAAAGCGACGACGATCTCCACCCCAGAACGACCATTCGATGTGGAGTACTCCATCTGCGATGGGACGACTGCGCCGCGGCGTTCCGTCGACATCCGGCGCAAGGTTGACATCATTAAAAAGGGTACCTTCGCCCCCGATGGGACTCTTGAAGCCTCTCCACAACACCTCGGACCCCTCCTCGGGTCCCATCGAGTAACTGACCTCGCACAGGCCACCAGGGGCGCGCAGGATTCCCAATCGAGCTTCCATCGAGTCATTGTTGTAATCGATATCGGCGAGACCACCGGTGAGTGATCCAGCAATCCGCGTAATCGGATTCCTGACCTCCTCGTCGAGCACGCTGACCATCCTCAAACGGGATCGCCCCCGGCCATCTCGGTCACAAAGCAGCAAGACTTCGACCAGACCACCACCCGGTCCCGGATCTGGTTGGGAAAAGAGTGAGCGCAGGTCGGCGCAGAGTGGCTCGAGGATCGCTTCTGCTCGCTCGATCGATTCGCGTCTCGATTCGCCGACTTGCCAGGTAGAAATTCCATCTCTCAGGAACACGACCAGCCCACTACCGAGCATCACGAAGATACCCAGTGCCACCAGAATCTCGATGAGTGTCAGTCCCTGTTCTTTGTTCATCAGTACGGATATTCCTCGTGATGAAGGATCCGCCACTCCTTACGGTGTTCGACTCCAAGGGTCTTCAAGACGGGTAGATGTTTCCATTCATCATTCCACACCCCCGACTGTCGCGTTTGGCCATGGGCTCCTTTTCGGTGATGGTAGTGGATCCGAATTTCCAGAGCGTCGCCAAACTGTCCGAGGCGATTGACATCGGTCGGATCGTCAAACAAATAGAGGCCACCGGGCTGGTTGGTCGGAATCGAGTCCCACCCGGGAACACCATTGAATCGAGCGAGAACCCTGACCGATCCTGCGGTGGCTCGATTGCGGGACTGCTCCACACTCCATCCGATCCGATCCCACATCGTTCCGGGCATCGTCCAGGCTCGCTCGAGGTACTGAAGATCCTTCGATTCCACCAGTGGCTGATAGCGATCGTGATGTCGAGCGAGCAGTTCGATGACTGGAGTTCCGGCAGGTTGGGCCTTGAAATCGGTACCGAAGCGACCGCGGAAAATTCCTTTTCCAGTACGATCATCGCGAAACAGCCCGAAGTTGCCGCCCTGCGCACCGGTATGAGCGATGATCTCGTCGGGAGTCGAAATGATGCCGTCATCCACCAGCAGGTAACCCTCGCCGGAGGGGAAGCCGGTCAACCGACGATTCCCACCTTCGGCTCCGGGAAGCCCCATCACCTCCAGAGTCAATCCTGATTCCGCAACCTGCCCGGCGAGCCGAGCCACCGGAATACCGGGGAGTGGAACCAGAGGTTCACGTCCCAGTTCATTACTGGTGCGTTCGGTGGCGAGCATTCCTCGGGTCATCACATCGATGACGCGTGAGGGGATCAACCGCAACCGATGAGTGTTGGTCACGACCTGAACAACGTCCTGTGCGTCGGTATAAGACCACTGATAGACGTACCCACCCACCGATGATCCCAACTGACCGCGCAACACATTGCGCAGTACACCGTTCGAAGCTTGTTCGTAATACAGCACCTCGTTGGTCGGACCGGTGATCATTTCGAGGAACCCACCATTGGGTGGAAGGTTGGCCGTGTTATCGACCTGGATCGAGTTGACCACTTCTACTCTCAGATCACGATTGGGGTCATAGGGAACCACCTCCCCTTCACCGAGGGCGTCCTCGTCGAGGTAGGGATCGCGGGGCAGATCCTGCTCCAGTTGGATCACCACATCGGGCTCGACCTGGCCAGGATCAAAGGTGTAGTGCATCACCTCATCATCGACCTGGAATAATCCCTCTCGCTTGCCCAGTCCAAATCCTCGAGGATCACCTTTGGAAAATGTTCGAACACCTCCCGTCGGCAACTGGGTGCCACCATCCGGACCCTGCGGTTGCGGAGCAGAAGCGGTGAGTTTCGATCGAGCCAGCAGATGGATCCTGTCAAGGACACCACCCGGTTGTTCAGAATCCTGTTTCGAATAGCCGCTTCGAAGCACCTCGGTACGTACCCCTGACGGTAAGCCAGGCGACGCCTGAATCGCCATCGTCCGGAATCCACCGTTGGAAGCCGCTGGAAATGCATAGGTTTCAACATCACTCGCGTCAAGGCGGCTGAAACGCACTTCGTCCAGGGTCCCCGGAGCATCGATCCCATCCCCACTGATCATCGATGAGCCGAACCGAATCTCCCCGTTGGTCGAGGAAGGCAATCCACCGCTGGGAAATCGACGGATCCGTGGATCCTGTGCCGGACGATAGGTCCCTTCCGGAGGCCAGTAGAAACTGACATAGGTTCCACTATCGGTTTCTCGTACCTTGCGAACTCTCAGCGGCGTATCTTCCCGAAGTCTGTTGGTCGGATCGCCAAATCCATCGCCGAGGATCACCTCGTCACCAAACCCGGCGGAGGCCCCCACTGCCCGGACCACCTGGGTGATCTCCTGACCCGCGGCATGGCGCACGATCCCATTCATATCCCACAGCGGGCGATTACGACGGAATGGATCCCCGGTGTTGATGTACTGGTCCCCGGTGAAGCCGCGAAATGAATCGACCTGATCCGGATCACAGATGAAAAATTTTCCCTCGGCGATCTGGGTGTATCGAATCCACTCTGCATCTTGAAGTAGGCCAATCCTCTGCGACCCGGGCATGTAGTCGATCTGGATCACTCCGGATGGCGCATAACTCAGGTTCAAATCGGTCGTGTTCGACTCGATCGAAACACCCCTGACCTCCAGGAACGTGTCGGTGGTGGCACTGATGATCCCCTCGGTCGCGGTCGAGTTCAGGAGAGCCCTACCCATCGCCGTGAAGCGATAAAGGCCCGGTATCGGTCCCGGGGTGATCGACGAATACTTGGCGAATTCGGTCGCCACCACCTGGTACGGTTCGGAACCTTGCCGGGTCCACTGCCGGATGTGCAGGTATCCCCGCGGCGGAAAACCGAGTTCGAGAGGATGGCTCCCGTTGGTCTGCACCAGCAAAGAGAGTGAGTTGGCGGCAAACGGCTCCAGTTCCAGGGTACTGGTCACCGGACTTCCGGCAACGAAAGGGATCCGCGTCGAGGCTCGGGAAAATGTAGCAGGAGTCAGTACCACTGCTCCGCTACTGGTGAAGTCAGAAACCCTCATCGTGGGTGTGAGTTCGATCTCCAGCGATGCTCCCCCCGGACCGATGATGATGTCGCTGGAAGAATCGGTCAGCGCTCGTCGCGGGTCGGAGTTTGCCAACGGCAGTGAATAGCCCAGAAGCCTCACCGGAGTACCGGACGCATGGCTCGAGCGCACTGTCCCGCGGACACCTCGCCCGATCGGAGGTGAGCCGTTGGGCCCCGGCGGCCTGACGATGAAGGATGCCCCCTCCCGACCGGAGTAATCGACCGCTTCCGAACCGACCAGTAAGGTCCCGGTCGGGGGAAATCGGGTCGCCATGTCGGCATCGACGATGGAAACTCGATTTCCCGAGAATGAAAGGGCACCATTGAGACGCGACAACCACGATTGTCGACCCACCGGTCGACGATCGATCAGCAGGACCAGATCTCCCGGTCTGGTCGATCTCCAACCGGCAGAGATGTGATACCAGGTATCATCGGCGAAAGTGACGGTTGTCACCGGATATCGCACCTCTGCCGCTGGCAGCACCTTGGTATCCCACGCAACCGCAGAACCGGTCTCATCAAAGACTTGCAGCACCAACTCCTGTGTATCCCCGGAGAAGAACAATCTCACTCGATCACGATAGCGATCCAGAGTCGGGCCGACCGAATCAAAGATGACACGGTTGCCACTGCGCGACCCCCAGCGCGGGCGATACCAGAAATCGACCATTGCAGGAACTGTCGAAAGAGCGTCGTTGTTGGCACCCTGATCCGGCGTCAAGTCGATTTGAGGCTCTCGCAATGCCCGCCCTCTACGACCACCGCCTTGAGTCGGTTCAGTCTCTTGCTGCAGTAGAATTGAGCGCTTCCAGGAACCATCTTCCAGTTCGTATCCTTCGATGGTCTCGTTGAAGTGCTCGACCTCGAGCAAACCCACCGCTCCGAAGCCGTAGTTTCCAGAATCACGGTCGTAGGCGATGGTCTCCCCCCGAAGAGTTCCTTCATCGAGAGAGGGACCGGTGAACTTTCGACGGTTGAGGGGGATGGGTCCACTGACCACAAGGTTCGACGCCCTACCGGGAACGAAAGTGGTATTGAAGCGAGAAAAGCGCCCACCTCCCGGATCCCGAGTGGCATAGATGGAAGCCCAATCTTCCTGAGTTTCTAGCCTCAATGAGAGTGGATCCGGAGGTGCGACCTCGATCACTTCACGAAAACGGACTGTCGCTTGCGGGGTACCCACAGGACTCCTGGCAACGCCGGTAGACTCCACCGTGTATACCTCCGAAGTCGCATAGCAAAATCCAGTGGTAGAGATGGAGAGTCGTGGCTGATTTGGATTCAAGGCGTTGATGAGGATCGCTTCTGAATCACCACCATCGAGGACGCCACTCAACTGAGCGGCTTCCACCACCTCACGAAAAGCAGCAAAACCGGAGATCGGCATCGCTTCCATCAAGAGATCGGTCAACCCACGAGCTTCTTCAACGGTCACACCATTGAAGTTCTGCTCGAATCGATCGGTAGAAAGACCGGTCAATACCGCCTCGATGACTCTACGAGGCGCGGTGTTGATGTTGATGGGGTGCCTCAGGGCGGCACTGACCATCGCCTCACGCTCACCCCACTCGAATTTTAATGGCTCCTTGAGTATCACACCGCCCTGGAAGATGGCTCCACTTCCCATACCTCTGAATCCGCCCCGAGGAGTCGGGAACGCACCGGCAGCAAGGCCGTATTCCACCTTGGAAGGATCATTGATACTGCGAATCCGGACGACCGTCCCCGGATTGAAGAAGTCATATCGTGGAAGTCGCATCTGTGGCACTCCCAGCAGTGCACTATTGGTGATCTCGCCCTCTACCATCTGTTCCTGCGACCAAGCTCTTGGCTGGGTGGAAGTGGTAGTAATCAGGTCGCGGATCTGTTCGAACTCGAATGCCGAAAATGTTTCCATACCAGGGATATCGAATATTTCCTGGTAAGCGAGGATGGCACTGGGGAAGTAGGTCTTGCCGCGTTTCTTGATCTTCTTCAACTCCGGTGCAATGAAAGTCAAATACACACCTTTGAATGCATTCCCCCTGGCTTTGGTCAGACCAAACCCTTCGACCACCTCGGCCGCTTCGATCACGGCGGCTTTTCCGCGAATCGACTCGAGCAGATCGACCACTTCCTTCGGGATATTATTATCGAGGAACAACTTTCGTGCCTTGCGATACTCCGCCTCGTCCACCTCCTCAGGTTCTTTCTGGAGCAATGAAGGATCGATCCCGGCGCGCACCAGCATCTCGGTAGTCAGTCCCCAGTCCGCCATGTTTTCAAAACTCAGGCCGACCACAGCAAGGGTCTGGAGGAAGTAAGGCACCACCGACCAATCGGCAATCTGGCGGATTCCAATCGGAGTCCGAAAAGTCGCAATGTCTCCGTCCGAAAGGTTGGCGAGTCGGTGCAAGAAGACCTTCAAGCCGCGCAGATCGAAGACTGGCCATCCTTTTTGGTGCTCCCATGTCCCCGACAAGTACTGTCCCCGGAAGATTCCGGTCAATGCTTTTTCAGTCTTGCCGGTGTAGGAGATCGCCTCGACAGTAAAAAAGAGCGGATTGAGGATTACGACCACACCATCCACCGTCTCCGGATCATCATCCGCAGGGAAGGAAGAGGTGTCGTCGAGGGGCAATTCACCAATATCCGTTTCATAACTGATCGCTTCAGAAAGGTGACTCCCGGCCAGCATGTTGCCGATGAGATTGGGCATCGCAGAGTTGATATTGATCTTACCCTGCTCATCGGTCACCCGAGCATCGAGGATCACATCGGAATCACCGCGCAGCTGGAAGGCCTGTGGCGGTGTACCGACCACCGGCACGGAGGTGATCGTTTCGGGAAACTCCACCTTCAGTTCGTCCAGGCCGTCGACCAGATCTGGTGCCTCTGTACCCGGACTCCACCGGTCTCGTTCACGACTGTGGTGGGTATCAAAAAGTTGACTCAGAGCATGGCTCCTGGCGCTAATCGCGGCGAGACTCGCTCTTTGTTGCGCCAGTGATCGAGCCGCGCCTCTTTCCTGAAGTTTCATCGAGATCACAAATGGTGTGCCGATCGCGGCCAGGGCGGAAAGCACCAGGATCACCATCAACAGGGCCATTCCCTGCTGACGATACCGTATTGAATTATCCACGGATCGCCCCCGTCATATCGATCACGATGTTATGGAGGCGCAGAACCGACGTTCCATCGACATCGCCGATTCCGTAGTGCATCCCTGGAGTCGAAGGAACCGGATTCTGCTCCTCTACCCCCTCGGTGAGAGCATCAGGATCCACTTCCCAGTCCTCCAGATGTTTCATAAGATCCGAAATTGGATCCCCGAACGCCTGAGCAATCTCTTCATCTCGACTCGTCTGCTCCTGCCGCTCACGTTCGATACGATCCCTGAACCCTTCGCCTGCGACGGCTGTTCCATCGGCCGCTTCTATTTCGGAGAAATCACCCACTTCAGCCACATGAATCACAACAGGACGATTGTGTTGCAATGGATCCAGAGCGCCTCGACCATCCAGATGGATCAAGGTGGTGGGTCCCAGAATTTCGATGTCGATGGGCATCTCCACGACCACCGGAGCAGTCGCCACACGGAGAACCACCTGATCGATGGCACCCATAAAAAATCGATTGGGATGACTGATCCACAGGTCGGAATCACTATGGGGGACAGCGGTGGGCAAGGGAGGCCACTGATCGATCACCACTTTTTCGAATCTCTCGGGCACCCAGAATTGCTCGACACCGTCGATTTCGATGACCAGTTCTGTTCGGTCGAAGGTCGCCCTCAGGTGAACCCAGCGATCGGAAATCACCGCAGAACCTTCCGTCTGTGCCCGGATGAACTCTCCTTCACTGGCCCTCTGAGGGTCACCGATCTCCATGTAAACAGCACCGTCTCCGAGGACTCCCATCTCGAAAGAGTTGGGGATTCCCAGCACTGCCATACGCATTTCTCGTCGGGGATCGGAGAAGCCACCATCGGGCTCGATCCCATCCTCGGGAAGCCAGGGTGGCTGCCAGAAATTTACCCACGCTTCGATGGAAACTCCATCTCGCCCATCATAGATGGGAAGCCGCCGAGCACGAAATGCAGCCCCATCGTTGAGGAACATCGCTCCTCTTCCGACGGAACCTGCGCAGGCTTCGACCCGTCCCACCAACTCTGCGGGCTGTCGGAATGCCCCCATTGTCTTCGAGCCCGCGGGAAGCGGGACTTTTTCAGGAAGACCGTGAAAATCCTCGAATCCCCACGCTCCTGCCAGTTGAAATCCAAAGGCGCTCACTTTTCCTCGATCCGGATCGACCAGGATCCGGCTCGGCATCCCGGTCGAGATGGACCAGTTTCGAGCAGCACGAACCGTCGTCGAGATGCCACTGGATGCGATCTCCAGCGTTTGCGCCTCTCCAAATGAGCTGAAAACGGAAATCGACAACCCCATCAAAACGGACAGGATCGAAAGAACCACCAGCAGTTCAATGAGGGTCACACCGACCTCATAATCGACTGCCTTCTTTACCATGGCGCCACATCGTCCGAGTCTGCCGCCTCGTCCGAATGCATCTGGTGAATACCATCGGGACCTGCAGACCAGATCTGAAACCTTAGCGGTTCGTGAAAGGTCGCCGTTTTCAGAGAACTCCCCGCCTGGATCTTGACCGGTCCAGATTCCTGGGTCACCGAGTACTCGATCCCGTAGTCTCGATTGTGAATGTAGACGTAGGGAACACCCCAGGGGTCGACATACTCCCGCAACTGATCATCTCCGAATACCCAGCGCATCTGCTGATACAACTCCGCGTTTCGCAGGCGATCCTGATCGAGGTTCTCGAGAAACTCTTCCTTGAATTCGAAGTAACTTCGGCCCCTGGAGCGACTGGCGAGATGGGCCACCAGGCTTTCATTGCCCTCGTCGAGGCTGTTGCCAGAGATCTCGTAATCCTTCTCCATCGAACTGGGAGGGTAATCTCCAAAATCGAGTTGATAGGTCTCAACCCCCAGCAGCAATCTCTGCATCTCCTGCTCGGCCAGTCCGATGGAACTACTCTTCATCGCGAAACTGAGCATCTTTGAACCGAGTCCAGCCAGTACACCGATGATGGCAATCACCACCAGCAACTCGACCAGCGTAAATCCAGCTCTTGGGGAAGAAGTCATCTAGTACTCCTGTTCCCGAACAGAGACCGCCTTGCGTCGAAAGACTTCGAACTCCTCGACCGCCAGCTTGTATCTCTCACCGAGCGGAGCCTGCCCTGAAAAACCAGCCGTCAAACCAGACTTCCGGACCGGCCGATAGGAAATCTGTTGCGCCACAAGGATGCCGTCGAACCACAATTCCGCACCCTTCTTGCCATCCTGGGTGAAAATGAACTCCAGCTGGTGTGCCCGATCATCGAGCGCCCAGGAGGTGGCGATCAATCCATAGTCTTCCGCCTGCTCAACATCGTCACTGCGGACCATCTCGACCTCTTTGCCACCGAGAAGTGCAAAACCCAGAACTCCATCTGGATCGCGGAAGAAGATCAGCCCTCCGCCCGATTGATCTTCGATGCGAAAAGCGAGCCTTGTGCCAGCCCCTGCGGACAACAACCGCAGTGTCGAACGAATGCCAGTCAGGCGTGGGGTTAGAATTTCTCGCTTCATCGATGTCAGGCGGTCCGGTTGGTGCTTCTGAACCCCATCCAGTACGGCCATTCCATCGCGAAGTGAAACAGCAACGCCGAAGGCTTCCTCTTCTCGCCAGTTATTTTGCAGCGAGGAGTCCGCTTCCCTTTCGAAGTCGTCGAACCAATATTCCTCGCCAAGGGTACGATTAATTCTACGTAATGCGCGCAAGGCCCATCGCAACGGCTCCGGAGAGTCCGGCGCCCAGGATTCGCGTAACTTTTCCGGAAACAGTGCGAGGGATTTTTCCAGAGCACGTCGAGCCCCCTGAAGATCTCCACTGGTGTGCAGGAATTCAGCGAGGGCATTCCAGCCATCCGGATTCTTTGGCTGTTCGATGGTCACGAGGGTGAGAGATTCTCGGGCCCGCTCAGGATCACCACCGGGGCCCCGTTGCGCCAGCCCAAGTCGAAGCATCACATCGGAGCCATCGAGGCCACTGGCGATGGCGTACTCCAACCACCTTCTGGCTTCCGCCAGCTCTCCCCTGGAGAGTGCGTGATCCCCCAGTACCAGGGCGCATTCAGCGAATGCGGCGGAGGACAGCACGTCATGACGCATCACCTTTTCGATCTCCGAGGTCGGATCCCAACCTGGTTCCAGTCGCCGCCTCGCCTCGATGCTCAATAACCGTGATTGCCAGGTGGCATCGTCCTGTAGCGCCGCTTCGAGATACAGGTCCACAGCGGCCCGCGATTCGCCCCTCGACTCGAGCACATAGGCTTCCACAAGTCGCCAGTCCACTTCGACCTTGCTTCCTGAGGAAGCGGAAGACAGCAGATCGAGAGCTTTCTCGAAATAGCCCATCCGAGCAAAGGAGAGCGCAAAAGTCGTCGCAGCAATCGCATCGACACTTCCTGCCCTGAAAGCCTTCTTGAAGTCGTTTTGCGCCAAGCTCAACTCATCGTCGAGCAATCGTGCAGAGCCTCGATAGAGGTAACTTTGACCATCGTCACCGCCAGCAACGATCAGGTCTTCAAACATCTGCTCGATCGATTCCCGTGATTCCAATGACCCTGCGGCATAGTCGAGGACAGCCCAACGGATTTCTCTTTGCAAGACCTCGACGTCACTTCCACCACCGCCTTGACGCAGACGGCTTGCGGCCTCTCTCGACTCATCCGTTCGACCCAGAGAATCGAGAAGGACGACAAGTTTTCTCAGAGCGGCAGTGACGCGCGGGTCTGCCATTTCTCCTTCGCTGATCTGGGTGAGTAAGATGACTGCCGCCTCATGTTCGCCGATCTGGATCAACTGAGTCACCGCCAGTTCGATGATACCTTCCAGCTCGATCCCGAACTGCACCCCACGAAGGAGAGTCTCGACCATCATCACCGCAGCCGTCATTTCCTGATCCCTGGTGTTGAACTGGCGAAGTTGATTCTGTTGATAGATCGGAAACAGCAGTTGGTAAGGAGCGGGAGTTGCTGGATCCAGTCGTACCGATTCCTCCAGGTGGCTCACCCCTTGCTCCAGTAGTCCCACACCGGGATCCAGGCACCACTGACCGATTTCAAACTGGGACGCCGAAGATGTCTCATCGAAGTCCCCCATCCGCCGCGCTTGATAGACTTTTTCCGGAGGATTCCGATACCTGATACTTTTGACTTCTGACATTTTGAAGGAGACTTTGCCCGCTGAAGTTTCAAACTGAATCAGGTTCGTCAACTCTGCGAGAATCGTGCCTTCGAACTGGTTGCCGTTGTTCAACTCGATCAGATCGAAGGCACGGATCTCCAGATCGATGGCACTTTGGGCCTCGACCACCGACCAGGAAAAGAGCAGAAGGCTCAGCAGGACGGTGCGGTTGTACTTGTTCATCACTGCGACTCCTCATCTTCCTCGACCGCCACGGGCATCTTCAGTTCAGCTCGCAATCGGGTTCTGGGGTCCCCGGAGACCAGTGCTGGCAGTGGGATTCTGCGTTGCACGGTGCTCACCGGAGGTTTCCCGAGTGCATCCGCAGGAGCTGGTTTCCAATCGCTGACACTGGCGAATGGATTTCTGGCCGCCTCGATGGGTGCCGGCTCATACCACTCCAGCCTCACCAGTCCTCCAACTGTTCCTCCATCGCTCGATTCCGGCGTCCGAAGATCAACAGCCGCAAGTGGATTTTCCAGGATGTAGGTCTTTGCCAGTCCCAGTAAATTCAACAGCAGAAATCCGAGACAGAGAATGCAGAATCCTTTTTCGATGTTCCAGCGCATCAGAACCCCCTCCTCGTCCGGTCAGAACCCCTTCGAGTAGAACTCGACTCCACTCGGGGGTCTTCCATGTCGATCCCGACGACCATCAGTTCCACTTCGATCTTGTCCCCTCCTGATTTCCCAGGGATGACCCGGGTCGGCTCCAGTGACAGGAATCCACCATTCCTCTGAAAACGAAGCAGCATTTCTGCCAACTGTTCCGGCAAGCAGAGCATCTTGACCTGGAGGGGATATCGCGCGAGTACCTTGTCTGGATCTTGTAGTGCTTCCTGAATCCTCTTGGCCGGGTTCACGTCATCGAGACGCGACACCCCGGTTTGCAGACATACCCGGGTAAATCGATCGAGCACTTCCAGCAAGCGATATCGATCGGACCATTCCAGCAGAGACAGGTCCGATCGCTCATCGAAGTTCGGTATCTCAGCCGGCGTCACCATCCCAGCGCGATTGGCTTGGTTTCTGAAGTTGTTCCAGACCAGATCCTTGGCGCGCTTGAAGTCGGTACTGACAGATGCTTCATCGATCGATGGCTGGTGCACCGCAGAATAAGCAATACCTAGTTTCTTGAGGAGATCCAGATTGCGCTCCTCGAGAGCGGTCCGGGATTTCCTCTCCACATCGACCACTCCTTCGAGCCCCTCGAGATCCTGAGCAACCAGTTGAGCGTCCTCTTCATACTTGGCCAGGCTTCTCTCATGGTCAGAGCGATAACCACGAGTCACATTGGATACCACCAGAAAGATCGCCAGCGCAGAGAGAGCCTGGATCAAGACCTTACGATTTTTTTGCCAGATTTCCTGCATCATCCTCTCCCCCCAAATGGTGACTTGGTGCGTCGTCTTCCTGGTCCACGGGTACTCTTCTCAGGTAATTTTTCATCCGGAGATACAAGGATGCTGAAGGGATAGGCTCCTGACTTCTGATCATCCGGTGTCGAGCGAACCCTCTCAACACCAGAAATCCCCTCGAGGTTCCGCTGCAAGGTCTCGATCGCTTCGAGCCCATTGCGACGAGAATTGTCGGACTGGCCGATCAACTCGATCTCGATTCCAATCTTCGATTCGCCGACCACCCGGCGAAGGCTGATCTGCTCCAGTGAAATTTCCGAAGGGAGATCCTGGCGAAGACCATCGAGGATTTTCGCATAGAACTTACCCGTCTCGATCTCCTGGACGATCCTGCTCTCTCTCTTGCGAAACACATCGTTTTCAGTTCGAGCGTCTTCCTCAGCCTCACGCCAACCGCTGATATTTCCTTGCCATTTGCGAATCGTTTCCGAGGCCTCCGAGGAACGCCCGGCAGATACCGACACGTCCATCATCTGCAATCCGACGGCAAGAATCAGCGATGCTACACCGATCCATAGAAATCGTGTGTGATCGCGAAACGTCCTTCGCTCGCGTTCGGCGGTGGGTAACAGATCGACGATCTGCTCCTCCGAATCGAGCGCTGCTGCTGCGGTTCCGACGACCAGGGTCCACTGTGGACCATCGGTTCCACTAAAGGAGACTTCCTCGGTATCTTTACCGAGCAATTCTCGTAGTTCAGCACCGCGGCACACCAGCGCCGCTCCGATGCCGGATACCAGAACTCGATCTGCCACGACATCGTCAATTTTCAACTGTGCCTGGCAGAAGGTCAGGGAAGAACTGAGCATCTGTCCCAGTTGGCTGGTCCACCCCCGGTGGCAGCCAATCATCGCGTCTTCACCGTCGAGTAGGTCGCCCGACGAGAAGGCTTCGACCATCTTGCGCGCTTTTGAATCCGAGACCGAGATGCGTTCCGAGACCAGGTCCACCAACCCATCCAGGCCAAAACCAACGGTGCGAGCAAACAGCAACCGATTCTCGCGGATCACCAGGACCTGCGTTTCGGTATCCTGAACGTCGCATACCAGTACCGTCTGATCACCACTGTCAGCACCATGGCTGGCGAGGTGTCCATGATAGGTCCCGATTGCCGAAGGCAATGCCAGTTGCACCCGCCCTTTACTCTCGTGAATTTGATCGATGATGGGCTGGATCACTGCGTCTTTCCCGACCCCGAGCAACAATAATGTGTCCTCGGAAAGGCTTTCAGGGACCAGCAGTTCGATGTGCCCACCGGAGAGTGCGTCACCAGTCTTCTCTGCGATCTCCTCGATCTCGTAATGAAGGATCAAATCGAGTCTCCAGGAGGGCACCGGAGGCACACTGTGGTAGCGCAGAGAGGAACTCTCGCCATCGAGAAGCAGCGCGATGTTACCGGTTGGGAATCCCAGATTCGACAGTTCTGCGATCCAAGCACCGATACTCGACTCACCATCGGGTTTCAGTTCGTGGACAGAAACCACCTCAACGGTGTGACCGACCCCACGTACATGTGCCGCACGCCAGCGGTCTTCCTTCAACTCGAGTACGGCTACCTGCCCCTTGTAGGACATCAGTTCCCCCTCGCATGGATGAGTTTCAATTCCTGGATTGCAACGGCAGCTCCCGGTGTGCCTGGATACTGATTCAGCAACGACTGGAAATAGAATCGTGCGATCTCGAATCGGTTTTTACCGAGTGCATCGTGAGCACGAGCCAGTAACAACTCCACCTTACCGACGGTCAAGAGTTGCTCTGCATTTGTGTTTTCACTCTTGCGCTGATCGATGATTTCCTGTGCCTTCTTGGCTGGATCCAATCCGCTAAATCTAGCCATCGATTCGCGGCAGATCCGTTCGAGATAGGTACCGGTAGGTGACCCTGGATACTTCACTGAATCCTCAAGAACGGCGGAGATCTGCACGAGCGCAGCGTTGACCTCGACATCGATGCGTTGCTCCATCTGAACCAACTTTCGGTTCACGTCGGTTCGCCAGGGGAAATCTGCTCGAGTCTGCTGGATCAATCGAGCCGCATCCCCCTCGGTCCTGGCATCGATGGCTCGTTCCACCTCGGCGAGAGCCTCCAGCACCCGGGATTGTTCGCGCTCACTACTGGCGGTAAACGAAACATCGAGCGCGCCTCCGGCGATGACGATTCCTGCGTCCGCCATCAACAGCGTGCCTCGCCCGTCATGGTCAGGGAATACCGAGAACATCATCGGCTGATGAAATGTCGCCACCATCTGATCCTTGCCGATTCCGATCGAGATCTCGGTGCCGGAACATGGCTGCAAATCGGTCCAGCGATTCGCCGAGCTGACCAGTTTATTGCCGACAAAGACCTGCACGGGAGAAGAAGCCCTTCGGCCAGGAATCCGCCCTATCAGGAGCAGTGGAGTGGGACGTTGCGGAGTCCAACTGGCTGCAATCTTCCAGCCGATGGAGCGAGCGAACTGCTGAATCGCCACCTTTCCTTGGCCCATTTCATCCAGTTCGAAACCGAGCCGAACCGATCCGTCATCCCCTGTGACCACTTGCTCGCGTCGAACCGGCAGTAACTGCCCCCATGGCATCGCTCTGGGAGGTCCGACCGCCACTCGAAGGTCCGAGATCAATTCCTGCCGTCCCCGCATCAACTTCCCAACGCCGTAGGCATCGATGGCCAGATCCATCTTTTGTTCATCATCTCCTGCGGAAATGACGACTGCAGGATCTCTCCCAGTCTCGACCGCTCTGACCACCAACTGGTCGAGCAATAGTTGACCGCTTCCTTGCCCCAGTGCCACCAGCGAGACTCTTGCAGATCCTCCATTTCCCTTCACCGGAGGCGCAAACTCTGCAGCATGCCCACTCCAGTTCGAGGTCGACTTCAAGGAAGAAAACTGTTCGTCGACGATTCGGTCTCCTTGATCACTCGACTCGATCCAACGAACGCAGAATCCGATCCGCTCGAAACCGATCTTTTGAAGACGAGCACTGAGCCGTATTCCATGATCCTGCTTGACCTCGAAGACCTTGTCGTACTCGAGGCGAAAAACCCCCAGAGCATCGGCTTCTCCGCTGCACAAGAGCCACTGCTTCCCCTGTGGTGCCTGATCGCCTCGTTGGACCTCGAGCGTCCCCTCGCCGCTGGCGAGACTCCACGGTCCGTCGAGTAGCGGGCCCATCGGCACCTGTTCGAAATGTCCAGCTCCGGAAAGGCGATCACCCATGGGGACCACCAGGTCAGGATTACTGGCGAGATCCTCAATCCACCCGTAGCCAGAGTAGAGCACCACACCCAGCACCAGGATGAAGGAGATGGTGAATAGCCCCTGAGATCCCTGTGACCCGACATCGACCCGGCTACTACGCCCCACTGTCATCTCGGCGGTCGAGTTGGCCGCCGAACGGGCTGTCTTCCGAGTGGCTGTCTTCCGAGTGGCTGCTCGTCCATCTCCAGCTGATTTCGACCGACCGGAAAATCCCTTCGCGATGAATTCCGTCGTGCCAATGCGGAATTGAATCCCATCTCTCAACTCCAGTTTCTTGACCCTCTGTTGCCCCACCACGATTCCATTCCCGGATCCGAGGTCGGAGACGTACCACTCACCATCTTGTTCGAGCAGGACGGCGTGCTTGGAAGAGATTCTATTGTCCTCGATGGTCACGTCGGCATCATCGGCACGACCGATGACCACTCGACCCACCGCTGGAATCCAGTGATCGATACCGCCATTCTGATAGGCCAGGCAAGGACCACTGGGTGTCGTTCTGACTGAAGATGTTGCGGAAGATGTGACAGGTCCAGAAGCAGGTCCAGAAGCAAGTGCTGCGATCGGGGTTCGATCGGTATCATCCTCGAGTAGAGCTCCGTCCGTCAATTCTAGCAGCAACTCCGCATCCCCGATGCAGATGCAATCACCATCAGAGAGAGTCACCTGGTCGACCTTTTTCCCGTTCAGGAGACTCCCATTGGAGGAAGAGAGATCCTGATAGACGAAAGCATCTCCCTCCCAGTGAAAAACTCCATGCTTTCTCGAAGCGGCTCGATCCTCGATCACGATGCGAGACCCGGGGTCCCTGCCGATTGTGATCGGTTCCTGGGAGATGTTGACGATGGTCTTACGACCGATGTCCTTCACGCGAATCCTGCCACTCATGCTAGTTTCTCCCCATCATTCCCTGAATTACGCTTCAAACGATACTTCTCGATCTTTTGATCCAGTGTCGGTCTTGAGACTCCCAGTTGTCGGGCAGTCTTGCTCTTGTTCCAGGAGTTCTCCTCGAGGATGGCAGCAATCACCTGGCGCTCCAGGCCCTCGGTCGCTTCCGCCACCAGTTCCCGCAGGGTACCGCGCATCGGTTCGCGATTATCTGATCCCGCCTTGGGACCGTGCGAAAGCACCGAAGGGGAGATCGTCTCGGGGACGATGACATCTTCGGAGAGCGCCACCAGTCGCTCGATCTCATTCTCCAGCTGCCGAACGTTGCCGGGCCAGGGACTGTGATAGAGTGCATACAGAGTTCTCGGATCCATCTTGGGTCGATCTCGATCCTGGCGGGAACAGACCTCATCGATGAAGTGGTCCACCAGCAGTGGGATGTCCTCTCGTCGTTCTCGAAGAGCGGGCAACTGGACCGTCAAAACATTCAATCGATAGTAAAGGTCTTCGCGGAAATTGCCGTTTCGAACCATCTCTTCGAGCTTTTGATTGGTCGCGGATAGGATCCGAACTTCCACGCGAATCGTATCCCGAGATCCGACCGGTCGGATTTCACCATCTTCGAGAACCCGGAGTAATTTCGCCTGTAGTTCCGTACTCATGTCGCCGATCTCATCGAGGAACAAGGTGCCACCATCGGCCAGTTCGAAGAGTCCCTTCTTGTCGCGATGGGCGCCAGTAAAGGCACCCTTCACATGACCGAAGAACTCACTCTCCAGCAAATTCTCAGGAATCGCTGCGCAGTTCTGCGAGACAAATGGCTGGTCCTTGCGATTCGATCCAACATGAACCGCCTGTGCCACCAGTTCCTTGCCGGTTCCGCTCTCTCCGAGGATCAACACCGGCATCTCGGTATTGATCACGCGATCGAGCAGTTCGAAGACCCGGATCATGATCGGCGAGCGGGTGACGATTCGGTCAAAGGAGTGCTTCAGATCGGGCCTGGCTCCACGTTTGAGTAACTCCCGAACATCCTCGGGTTCTACATCTCGAGCAATCAGCATCGCCTGAAGTTCTCGGTTCAGCGCCTCGACCTGGTCCTTGGAAGACTGGATCGCTTCCTGTTTACGATGCAGGTCCCCGAACAAACGAGCATTCTCGATGTAGATCGCCGCCTGGTCCGCGAGGAACTGGACGAAACGGAGAGTTCCCTTGTGGAAAGAGTGCTTTTCAAATCGATTATCGACATAGGCGGCACCCAGTATCTTGCCACGCAAGCGAAGGGGCACGCAGAGGACCGACTCCAGCCGCAAGTTTGCGATGGATGCCGATTCATGGAAGCGAGGATCACTTCGTGCATCTCCGGTCAACACCGGCTCACCCGAATCGATGACTCTCCGAGTGAGGGACTGGCTGACCTGTAGGTGAGCCCTTCGGACCACATCTCGGTCGATATTCCGGGATGAAGCCACCCGCAATTCTTGATCCTCTTCGATGATCAAGAATCCCCGCTCAGCTCCAGAAATTTCGATGATATTCTGAAGGATCACCTCGAACAGTTCTTCCGTCACGAGGATGGCACCGAGGTCTCGGGTCAACTGGAGCAATCGGAGAAAGATTTCTCTTTCCTTCTGGAAGCGAATTGGATCTTCAGTGGTGGCCTCTTCTGCGATCGGTTCCAGAAAGTACTCGGTACTGAGAACCAGTGTTTCCCCGGCGGGAGCATTTTCACGATGCATTTCAGGAATCTCGCCGAAGAAGATCTGAGTCTTACCGATCTCGATCAGATCCCCGACGATCAAGGGCTGACGACGAATCAAGATTCCGTTGACGAGAGTGCCATTGCGACTGCGCAGGTCCTCGATGTGCCAGCGCCCCTGGATCCTGCTCAACTGACAATGCTGGCGGGATGAAGAGATGTCGCCCACCTCGACATCGTTCTCGCGGGAGCGACCGATGGCGATCAAATCTGCATCCATCCGGACACGGCGTTCCCCCGCCATATCCCGGATGATCAGTTCAGCAGGGCTCGCCGAGTGGTTCGGCTGCCCGCCCTTCCGTGCTCGTTCAGGCACGTCCAATGTGGTCTCCATCTTTGGGCCAGGAGTGGGTTCCTGGGACTCCTGGATGGTCGCATGCGGGAACCGGATGTAAAGAAGATTTTACAGGGGGGTGTCGGTTACTTAGAGGGCTCCAAAGAGCCACCCAGGGTCTTTTGAAGCAGGAGTAACGATCGGTCCTGCCAATCGCGAGCGCGAGACGTATAACCATTTCGACCCTGGTAGATCAGGCAGAAGGGGCTCGAAACTCCCTTCCACTCGACCACGCCCGCCAGCGAGCTGACCCCCCGGATGGTGCCGGTCTTGGCCCGGACCTTGCCCGACAGTGGTGAAGATCGGAAGCGCCGAGCGAGGGTGCCGTCGACCGCACCGACCGACAATCCATCGAGCAATACTGTGCCCCAGCGGCTCACCAGTACTGTTTCCAGCAGCCTTCTCAGCAGTCCAGCATCGAGCCGATTTTGACGAGAGAGCCCCGAGCCATCTCGGATCACCACACCCTCTTGGGCGGAACAATTCTTCACCAGCCAGGATTTCAATACCGGTGACACCGATGCAAAGGAACCATCTCCTCCCCTCTCCCGTCCGAGCACACGAGCCAGCGCATCTGCGTAGAGATTTTGACTCTGCTTGAGCATCACCGGCAGCCGGGACGAAACTGAATGCTCGATCGTGGCCACAGATCTGGCCTTCGCCGCCGGAGTCAGTATCGTGCCCGAGACCTCAATTCCTGAATCCTCGATCATCTTCAAGAAAACGCTGACAAATCCATCGGCAGGATCTGGAACCGTGATCCACTCGGTCCGCTCACCGGAAGTGGCGAGAAATTTCCCTGAAACTGTCACCTCCCAGCCTTTTCGCGAGCGAGCAATATGATAGAGGTGATCCTTCTTCTTGCCGGTGGGAACCAACCGATTACGCAGCGAAAGAAGAGGATGCTCAGGTTTGAGATGAACCGAGACTCGGCCTTCGACCACCGGACCGATCACAACATCGATGCAGTTATCATTGAGGTTCAAGGCACCCGACGGAGCGCAATACCAGCGGGTCAACTGATCGACGGGCCAATCCGGATGAATCCCTGATCCGGTGAGGTAACGAACATCGGCGAGTACCCGCCCCTCGATTCGTTCGATGCCCTGCCCCTTCAACTGGGTGATCCACGGACGCAGTTCCCACAACAAATCGACCTTGTTTTCGCGACCACAGATGGCGGGATCCCCACCTCCGATCACCAGTAGATCGCCCTTTAGCACTCCATCCTCGATCTCCCCGAGACGCATCAATTCCGTCTTCAAGGAATGATCAGGGCCGAGTTGAGCCAGTACCGCTGCCGCCACCACCAGTTTCATACAGGACGCCGGAGCACGCAGCTGGCTTCCACGGTGCTCGACCACCTCTCCTGTCGGGAGTCGTATCGAGAAGGAGATTTCAGATTCTTTCAGACCCAGTTTCTTGGCTTGCGCGACGATCGAATCGCCCAGCCCTGACCCCGCCAGTAAGGGTGGAGTGCCCCACAACAGCAGCAGGCAGACCAGCACAGATGGCACGGATCGATACGAGTGGGCAGTCAGGTTTTTTGATCTTTGCATCCAGAATCCTCCTGGCCTCCGCAAGCCTAGACCCGGAAGCTGGGATTCACAAGGCTGACTGGGAGCATATCTACGACTAGGATCGTGCAGGAGAATCATCATGACGCAACAAGGTCCTCGCAAGAAGCCCAGATCCCGTGCCGCAGAATCGATTCATCGAAGGATACGAGGCGTGGTGAAGTCGCTCCTCAGTAATAATGATGGAGAATCACTCACTGGCCTTCCAGACCACATCGAATTCAAGATCAGGATCCCCATCCATTTGCGAGAGAATGATCATCGGGATTCTGTTCAGTTCGCAGACTCGCTCCTTGCGCAGATCGAAACGCTACGAATCCAGGGAGAAACTGAATCACTCGGCCATCGATCAGGCCATGCACCATGCTACTGGTGTCAAGCGCCGGTCTGCCAGCACTCACACCCTCCCGATTCTCGATCGGTTCTGACCGGTTGGTCCGCCACTGGGATACCGATCTGGCGAGAACTGGCTTCCATCTTCATCGAGAGCGGGGACCCCCAGATTGACCTGCTCTACGGTGAGCATCCGGGGCCGGCAGTCTGCTGGAGAGGAGAGGGAGAGTTGCTCGATGAAATCCTCCCGGAATACCTCAACGACTCGCTGTTTGCTCGACCAGTCGGCGCGTTACTGGCAGGCGGTTTTCCGATTCAGGATCTCCCTGGCGAAACTCTCAGCATCACGGCATTGATCCTGGAATCGCGAACCGGAAGAGTCGTACCGAGATACTCACTCAATCTGCTCTGTGAAGTTCCGGCACCGCATCACATCGCCACCATCACTGCGGATGACTCGCGATCAATACTGGCGGGTTGGATTGGAGCCTTGCGCTCCTCCCTGCACCAATTCCAGGAGCAACTGATCGTCGAGGCATCCCGCGGCAAACGTGGCTCGCTGAAGAGTACTCGCGAAAAAGTCGTCGACCTGCTGATCGAATCGAGGTCGCAGCTGGAAACGTTGAGAAGGCGCGATGATCGAAGAACCCAGCATGCCCAGAAACGCTCGGAGGACCCCCATCGCCCCACATCTGCGGCACTGGGAGACCTTCTCGCTAGCGACGGATCGGACCTGTTCGAGGATCGCAAGGAATCCACCCTGGTGCTTCGTGGTCCGCAAGGAAGAATTCATATCTTCACATCCACGGGAAGACACATCACCAGCGCGATCTACAGTACAGAGTCGATCCAATCGAGAATCGCTCGTACACGCTGGATTCCGATGAATAAAGAAAGAGCTCGTGCATTGGTCGAGCGGGTACGACGATCGATCGAACCGGAAAACCCCGGACTTTCACAGGGGGGCGCCTCATGAGTCGCTTCAACCAGTCCAGGACTCCCACCAACGGATGAAGCCAGCCCCCAGCACCTTATCGACAGCACTGCGAGGTATGCCACTCTGGTGGAGTCTTTCGGCCAGAGAGTCCAGATCCCGATGATCACGAAAGCCCTGCGGGGTTTGATCGATCCCATCCAGGTCGGTTCCGAGCCCCACCTGGTCTTCGCCTAGAATCTCGAGCAGATGCAGCACGTGTCGTGTCACCGTTTCCAGAGTGATGGCCTGATCCTTCGGTCCGAGAAAAGGAGGATACAGGTTGACCCCCACCATCCCTCCGCAACTCCCGATCATCTCGATCAGATCGTCCGTGAGATTTCGAGGATGATCATGAATTTCTCGCACATTGGAATGAGTCGCGATGACGGGCGCTCCAGAATCACAAACATCGATGACTCCTTCTCGATTCAGATGCGAGACATCGATGGCCCACCCCAGTTCGATTGCCAGTCCGATCGCTTCCTTGCCGAACGGAGTCAACCCTTCGTGATCATCTTGCATGACACCTTGGCCCAACGAATTGGCGCCATTCCAGGTCACCCCAAGAATTCTCACCCCTCTTCGGTGTAGATCCTCGATCCTCGATAGATTCCCATCGAGACAGGTAGCATTCTCGATGGTCGCCAGCATCCCCGTTACCCCAACGGGCAAGGTGGCCAGTTCGACAGGGTCGGTGACCATCTGGAATGGCTCCTCGCCACTCTCGTGCAGGCGATCACGGACATCGAGCAGTCGATTACAATGCCCCCATGGATCTGGATTCAGATCTTCAGTGAAGACTGCGGTGCAGAGCAATCGAACCGCACCCGCTCGACATCGTGGAGCATCGATTTGTAGCTCATCTCGTCGAGGATACAGGCCACCCCCCTTCTCCTCGAGTCGCCACAGTGTATCCACATGCAAATCAACTCTCATCGATCCTCCCGATTACTGAGGCGCCACTCTCCCATGCTCAACACATCGATCAGCCGGGCATCCGCAAGGCAACGCACCCTGGAAGGATCCTCTGCACCGATCACCTGGAGGTCGGCTACGCTTCCCGGATCGAGTGTACCCCACCCCGAAGGAAGCATATTTGCAAATGCGGCAGAGGAAGTCCTCCAGCGAAACGCCTTCTCGAAAGACACTCTTTGCTGAGGATAGAATGCTTCGCCTTCACCGTTACGATCGAGGCGGGTGACCGCAGCAGCAATATCTAACCAGGGATCCGCACTCTCGATGGGTGCGTCCGAACCCATGACGACCGGAATGCCAGCCTCATCGATGGACTTCAGTGCCAGTGCGTGAGCGGCACGGGATCCCCATCGGCTACGGAGAATCTGTCGATCCTGAAAGAGATGACACGGCTGCATCGATGCGATGGTTCCTGTTCTTCGAATGGCTGCCAGGTCTTCAGGATCAAAACACTGGAAATGTTCGATACGATCAGGCAAGTCAGTTCCGCGCAGGTCACGAGTGAACTGGATCCAGCGGTTTGCTTCCGCCACCGCCGCATCACCGATGGCATGGATTGCCAGTGCCCAGCCATACCTTGCAGCGAGCCGTGCAGTACGCTCGAGGCTCGCGGCAGGCCTTCGCTCGACACCCAGGTTGCCCGGATCGTCGTCGTATCCAGATTTCATCCAGGCGGTCCTCGAACCGAGGGTCCCGTCGAGGAAGATCTTGATCCATGGCATGGCGAAGGAACTGTCTTCCTTCCCCTCCGGGAAGCAACTCCCACCTCCATCGAGTACCTCTAGAAATTGAGATTCTGGCATTCCATGGCGAATACGAACGCCAAGTTGATCCTCAGAATTCTCACGACGAAGTAGTTCGATGGAATCGCCCCGATCAAATGTCGTGGCTGCGGTGATCCCTCGTCGCAGCAGCCACCGTGATGCCGCGTGTGCATCCTCAAGTGGAGGCTGGCCGACGGCCGCCCAGACCAGTTCAGCATCCTCTTCCGTCACGACACCGGAGTGTTGGGAAGGGTCGATCCCCGCCGCCTGTAAAGCAGCGGAAGACACCAGCGCTCTGTGGTGATCGGAGTTCCACAGGAATACCGTCCAGCCGGGAAGGACTGCGTCGAGGAAACGACGGGGGTCCGGTAGTAGTTGCTCACTGAGCGGGTCTTTCCAACCATGCCCAACCACCCGGCTCTCACCGACACTTTCCGGAGCATGATTGGCGAGAAGAGCACGAACCGATTCAGGAGGCAGTTGGGAGAGGTCGAGTTGGCGAGCATGCTCAAGGGAGTACAACAAGTGTAGATGACTATCGACAAATGCCGGAAGCACCCAGAGCCCATCGAGGTCTCTTACCTGTGCATCCGTGGTATCTCCTGAACCGGCATTGCACCAGCGAGTAATCACTCCATCGTCGATGCGAAGATCGTATCGAGCGTCTGGATCACCCGGAAACCTCTTTACGCCCTGTAGTAACCAGGCGCCCACTCACTCACCTCCAGCATGAAAAAAGGGGGACGATCCTGACTGGACCGTCCCCCTTGAAATGCGTTACTGATCAGCGACGACCTCCGCGGTCGCCTCCGCGGTCGCCTCCGCGGTCACGGCCTCTGCCACCACCACGATCGGGTCGTCCACCCTGGCCAGAATCTCCTGAAGCTACGGTAGCATCCAGTTTGCCTTCTTCGATGAGAACAGCCTTGTGGGAGAGTCGAAGTCGACCCTGTGGATCACTCTCGAGCACCTTCACCCTGAGAGCATCGCCACGCTTCACCACCGAGGAAACGTCATCGACGAAGTCACCGGAAAGCTCAGAAACATGGACCAGGCCTTCCTGGCCCGGCAAAACCTCGACGAAGCAGCCGAAGTCCTTGATCGAAACCACCTTGCCATCGTAGATACGCCCCACTTCGACATCCTGAGTGATCATCTCGATCTGCTCACGAGCCTCGTTGGCACTGTCGAAATCTTTACCCCAGATGGTGATGACTCCGGAATCGACGATCTCGATCGTCGCACCGGTCGCTTCCTGGATTCCCTTGATCACCTTGCCGCCAGGGCCGATCACCAGACCGATCTTTTCCGGATCGATGTTGATACGCATGATCTTGGGCGCCAGCGGAGAAACTTCTTCCCGGGGACGATCCAACTTCTTGAGCATCTCACGCAGAATGTGCAATCGTCCCTCACGGGCCTGTTCGAGGGCACGTCCCATCAGTTCACGACTGAGTCCAGTAATTTTCACATCCATCTGGAGAGCAGTGATCCCCTTCTGGGAACCGGCCACTTTGAAGTCCATGTCTCCGTTGTGGTCCTCACTGCCGAGGATGTCGGAGAGGATGTAATGATCCTTACCATCTTCGATCAATCCCATGGCGATTCCTGCCACCGGACGCTTGAGTGGTACTCCAGCGTCCATCAGTGCCAGCGTTCCACCACAGACACTCGCCATCGACGAGGATCCATTGGATTCCGTGATGTCACTGACGATACGAATGGTGTAAGGAAAGTCGTCATGATCGGGAAGGATGTGACGGATGGATCTTTCTGCCAGGGCTCCATGGCCGATCTCTCGGCGCTTGGGTCCTCGATTGGGCCATGATTCTCCGACACAGTATCCAGGGAAGTTGTAGTGCAGCATGAAGTGATCTTTTTTCTCGTCGATCAGTCCATCGATTCTCTGCTCGTCAAAGGATGTACCGAGAGTTGCAGTGACGATCGCCTGAGTCTCACCTCGGGTGAACAATGCCGAACCATGGGTTCTCGGTAGCAGTTGTAAATCCGTATCGATGTTGCGAATGTCGGTAAATGAACGGCCATCACTTCGCTTTTTGTCCTCGATGATGATGTCGCGCTCCACCTTTTTCTTGACCGATGAAAGGAACTTCTTGACCGCCTTCGGGTCGTTCTCGCAGGTTTCCGCTTCCAACTGGTCCTTCGGGCAGAGTTGCTCGAAGACATCATCGCAGACAGCAGACATCGCATTGGATCGGGCGAACTTTCCTTCAGTGTGAATCACCGCACGAACACCGTCATAGGCCATCGAAAAGACCTTGGCCTTCAACTCCTCGTTCACCTCTGGAGCCACGAACTCGATCTTCGGCTTACCCGCAAGCTTGGCAAACTCGGCCACCATCGAAACCACCTCGGTGGAGACCGTGTGGGCTTTTTCCAAAGCATCGATCATCTCGGCTTCAGCCACTTCCTTGGCTCCAGCTTCGACCATCACGATTGCGTCTTCAGTTCCTGCAACCACCAGATCGATATCACCCTGATCACGCTGTTCGTGTGTCGGGTTGACGACCAGCTCTCCATTCACTCGCCCGATTCGGACCGCTCCGATGGGGCCCTGGAAGGGCAACTCCGAGATGGAGAGTGCCGAGGAGGCGGCGATCATCGCCAGGATATCTGGATCGTTCTCACGATCTGCGGAAAGAACCGCCACCGTCACCATCACGTCCTTCATGTATCCATCCGGAAACAGCGGACGCACCGGGCGGTCGATCAGCCTGGAAGTCAGCACTTCCTTGGTCGTCGGACGACCTTCACGCTTGAAGAATCCACCTGGGATTTTTCCTGCAGCGTAGTTATTCTCTCGATAATCGACCGTCAAGGGGAAGAAGTCTCCACCCCAGCGGGGCTCGCCCCAGGTCACTGCGCAGAAAACCGCGCAATCTCCGCAGCGAACGATGGTCGAACCTGCCGCTTGCTTCGCAACTTCTCCGGTTTCGATACTGATGGTACGACCACCAATTTCCCGGCTAACAATATGTTTCATCAATCCTCCTGGCAGACACTGCTGCCTAGACGCCCTTGCGTCTTCTTCTAACTTTTCTAACTTAATTCAATTACTTCTGATTTGAAATCGTGCTGGAAGGGAGGACTCCTATCCCCACAACCACCCGTGGCAAGTTGGCCACGAGGCGCTTTGCAGGAAGGTCATCGACTCGATCATTGAGTCCACTCGCCGGGAGAGGTCGGGCTAACGACGCAATCCGAGGGCTTCGATCAAACTCCGGTATCCAGGGCGATTTTTGCGCATCAAGTACTGAAGGAGACGCTTACGCTTTCCCACCAAGATGAGCAGGCCGCGCTGACTCGCATAGTCCTTCTTCCGAGAACGAAGATGCTCCGTGATATTACGGATTCTCTCCGTCAAGATCGCAACCTGGACCTGGACCGATCCCTTGTCGTTTTCCGAAGTTCGGTACTCTTCAATCAATGCGGTCTTACGTTCTGCTGTAATGCTCATTTGTCGATGTAACCCTGTCTGTATCTGACCCATCTGTCGATGAACTAAAAATCCTGTGACCGCACTCCACCCGCGGCTCGCCGCGACGGCTCGATCCAACCAGACCAGTCGTGGATGCTACAGGGAGGCCCCGGAAGGGCAAGACAATGTAGGCCTCTGGAGGCTAAAAGTGACGGAAACGGCTCTATTTTGGCCGATCCGCCGCCTCAATCAGTCCCGGAGGATCGGGGTGTAAGGGCATACCCGCATCGAGATAGCATTGGAGCAAGATCGCAGCCGCCTTCTCGTCGACTCCTAAAGAGGTTCCGACCTTCTCCGCCTGGGATGAAGTGAGGCGCTCATCCCATAACTGAATCGGCAGATCGAGTTGTTCTCGTAACCACCTCACCAGCTGCAACGAGCGAATCGCCATCGGCCCGAAGGAGCCGTCCATGTTGCGCGGCATTCCGATCAGGACTCCCGCCACGCCAAATTCCTGGTCCGCGACCTCGATCCAGTGGAGCAGTTCCACACGAGTGGCGACCACCCCTCTGGGAGTGGCCAGCACTCCCAGCGGATCTCCCCGGGAAATCCCGATTCTTTTCTCACCGGGGTCGACTCCGATCCAGACGCTCATCGGATTTCCCCTTCGAGTGATCCCGGATCCTTCAACGCATCTCGCCATCGTGCCGATCCGATCTCATCCTCGGTCGCCACCAGCACCAGGTCAGGAGACACCGCCACCAGTCCTCCTCTTGCCGAGATCACCTGAAGCAAGATATCCCCCTCCACCAGGCAAATCAGTTGCTGGCAATCGACCAAGGCATCGGAAAACTCGATCGGGCCCTCACCATCTTCTCGCATATCCACGATGACACGATTACCACTCGAAACCAGTTTCAATGCTCCGGTTCCGACCAGTACCAGTCGACGCAAGCCATCGCTCTCCACCGTGGAGGCCGCTGCACGGACGCAGATCGGTGAACCCGACGGGATGCGCTCGATCACCGATGTTTCGATGTGAAATCTGAGGTTCTCCTGCTCATCGACAGGATGCCAGCGTCGAAGAGCTGGCCAGGAGCCCAGATCGTGCCAGATCGGATCCATCCGGCTCACCATCAGATGGGGTTGGATCTGTTCTCGTGATAAGAGCAAGTGATCCAGAGAAAGCGCAGGGATCTGCTCCTTCCCCGAAGATCGAGAGTCCCCTGGCTGCTGCAGTATCTTGGCCACCAGTTCGAGCAAGAATCGACCTCGAAAGAGCAACACACCACAGTTCCTCAAGGCTCCAGCCTCGTCGAGCCGTGCCCGGTCGCTGGCCGCTGGCTTCTCTACAAACTCGAGCACCGGAGAAACCGATTCGAGGGATGCCGGGACGATCGATCCGAAACCACGATCCGAAGGACCCTCTGAACCGAACAACCATAGCCGATCCTCTGCAGAATCCGCATCATCGATGGCTTCCTTCATGACCTGTAAATATCGATCGGGATCTTCCACGTGATGATCTGCCGGAAACACCAGGATCATCGCTTCTGGATCTCGTTCTGTAATCGATGTCACTGCCGACACGATGGCGGGTGCAGTATTACGCCCCACCGACTCCTCGATGAACTGGCACGGTCCAGCCCCATCGATCAGGCCTGGTCCGGCGACCAGATGTACCTTCTCACGGGATGTCAATTGCAAGGCTCGGTGGATGGTCTGTTCGAGCAGGGAACTGTCATTCAACAGTGGCAGGAAAGGTTTCGGTCGATCCTTGCGGCTCCAGGGCCAGAGACGTTGCCCACGTCCACCCGCCAGGATGACCACATGTAGTGCATCACTCATCGTCGAGGTAACCCTGCAGTGCGGATTTCAATCGATCGACACCTTTGGCGCGAGGCTGAAGTCTCATGAACTCCTTGAAGTGCTTGGACGCCTCCACCTTCATCTCCATCTCGAGGTAGCAACTGGCTCTTTTTTTGGCGACTTCCGCATGACCGGCCCGATCGAGTCCAAGGACCTCTGCTCGACGCAGATATTCCAGACCGACTCGGGGATCGAGCCGTCCCGTCGTACGCTTCAACAGCAACTTCTTGGCTCGTTCCAGAGCTTCAGAGTAACAGGGCCGTTTGACATTACGGGTCTGCTCGACTCGAATCAATTCCTCGAACCACTCCAGGGCACCATGCCAGTCCTTGCGTCCTTCATCGATCTCCCCCAGCAAGAAGCATGCATCGACGAACTCACCGGAATCGAGGTGATTCCTGAGCAATAAGCGACTTCCAGGTTCCAGATCCGCGAGCCGTTCGAGGGCTTCTTCGTTGCGCTGTTCCAGCAACAGGTAGAAAACAGATCTCACGCGCGCCGCCGGCCTGCCACTTTCTGTGACATGCGGAATGGAAGAGAGTTCCGGATCCTTTCCGGCGACGATCTTCCACATATTGTCGTAAGAGTCGCGTCGATCGTTATCGGAGAGAACCTCGAACGCCAGTAGTAGCGAACGCATCTCATCCGGATCCTTCGGGTGTTCAGTCTTATCCGGGTGAATCTCCAGCAAGCGTTTACGAAAAGCTTTGCGGATCTCTTCTTCCCTGCAATCAGGATCGACACCGAGAATCAGGTAATGATCTGTGAATCCGTCCCTCAACTGACCGCCTCACGTTCGATCCAAAAGGTGACCGGCCCATCGTTGACCAGGTGCACTTTCATGTCGGCTCCGAAGCGTCCCGTATCGACCCGGGAAATACCCAGTTGACGAAGATTCTCGACAAATTTCTCGAACAAGGGTTCCGCCTGTCCAGGTTCCAGCGCGTCGATGAAGGAGGGGCGACGCCCCTTTCGACAATCTCCATACAAGGTGAATTGACTGACTGCCAGGATGCCCCCTTCGACCTGGGTAAGATCGAGATTCATCTGCCCTTCTGCATCGGAAAAGATCCGAAGTCCAGCGACCTTGCGGGCCATCCAATCGATCTCCGTCGGACCATCCCCGGCTCCCAGGCCCACTAGCAGTAGCAGCCCGGAATCGACGGAACCGACCGTTTGCCCGTCCACCTCGACCCGTGCTTCCAGAACTCGCTGTACCAGTACGCGCACTTCACCTCCAAGTACATCCAGCGATGATATCAGGAATCGAGATGGCCAGGAGGAGAACCTGGCTAGATGGTCAAATCGGGCCCCTCAACAACATCGTGGCAGAAGGTACCATCCGACGATTCGGCTATATCAACGCTGCGGAAAGATGTCGGTCTTCCCGAGGAGGGGTCGACTGTGAGTAACACGCCACAGAGGTGAGCATTCTTTTCGGCAACAGTGAAGGGAGCATGCATAGAGGTGAGAAACTTGTGAAGTACCGGCTTGGAGTCGCGACCGATGACTCCGTCGTAGGGCCCGGTCATTCCCATATCGGTAAGATATCCGGTTCCTCCCGGGAGGATTCTCGCATCGGCAGTCAGGACATGAGTGTGAGTACCGACCACTGCTGTAACACGGCCATCGAAATGCCATCCGGCAGCCTGCTTCTCGCTGGTCGCCTCTGCGTGGAACTCGACGATACGGATCTTCACCTCTTCGGGGATTTCCTGCAGAACTGCATCGACGGTGCGGAATGGACAAGAGACCAGGTCCATGAAGACTCGTCCCAGAACGATGACGTGAGCCACCGGCACTCCAGCGGCGGTCTCCACCACTGTCCATCCGGTTCCCAGAGCCTCGTCAGGGTAATTGTGAGGACGCAGGCAGAGTGGTTCTTTCTCCAGTACTTCGAGGTTATCTCTGCGTTTCCAGGCATGATCCCCGAGGGTCATCAGGTCGACCCCTGCTGTTCGAAGATCGGCAAAGATCTTGGGAGTAATCCCTGATCCCGCTGCAGAGTTCTCGGCATTGGCGATGACCAGATCGAGATCGAGTGACTCCCGCAGGCCTGGCAGCATTCCTTGCACAATATTCCTGCCTGGCTTGCCGACGATATCACCGATCAGCAGGATTCGAATGTCGGAACCATCAGCGGGCATACTCGACCACTCTAGTTTCCCGAATCAGGGTAATCTTGATCTCCCCGGGGTAGGTCAACTGGTCTTCAATCTGCTTGGCCACTTCATGAGCCAATCGAACCGCCTTCTTGTCGTTGACCTTGTGCGCATTGACGAACACTCGCACCTCGCGGCCCGCTTGGATCGCCTGGGCGTTGGAAACTCCCGCAAAGGAGTTGACCAGTCCCTCGAGCTTCTCAAGGCGTTCGACATATCGATCGAGGGATTCCCCTCTCGCACCTGGACGGCTACCGCTGACCGAATCCGCAGCCTGGACCAATACTGCATAGAGGCTCTCTTGCGGGACATCGTTATGGTGACTGGCGGCAGAGTTGACGACCTCCTTCGGCTCGTCGAACCTCTTGAGAATGGTCGCTCCGATTTCAGGATGGCCACCCTCGTACTGGTGGTCGACCGCCTTGCCGATGTCGTGAAATAGCCCACAGCGCTTTGCCAGATCCTGGTCGAGACCGAACTCGGCAGCGATCATCCCGCAGATCTGCGCACACTCCACTGAATGGGAGAGCATGTTCTGGCCGTAAGAGGTCCGGTACTTGAGTCGTCCCAACATCGTCACGAGTTTGGGATGCACACCGGGAAGATCGAGGTCATAGGAGACCTGAACCCCGGTCTTCTGGATCTCTTCGTTGAGTGACTTCTTCGCTTCCGCCACCACCTCTTCGATACGGCTGGGATGGATCCGACCATCCGCCAGGAGTTTGTTGAGGGAACGCCCTCCCATCTCTCGCCGTATCGGATCGAAACAGGAGAGAGTGATCACTCCTGGACTGTCATCCACGATCACATCGACCCCGGTAGCCTTTTCGAATGCACGAATGTTGCGACCCTCACGGCCGATGACCCGACCTTTCATGTCGTCGGACGCAATCTCGACACTGGTGACGGTGGACTCCTGACAGTATCCGGATGAGATTCGCTGAAGGGTGGAGGCTAGAATGTCTCTCGCCTTGGAGTCTGCTGTTTCCTTGACCCGATCCACCATCCTCTGGATGAGGATATCGCCTTCATGTTCGACTTCTCGCTCCATCTTCTCGACCAGAGAGAGGCGAGCTTCCTCTCGAGTCATGTCAGCGATCCGCTCGAGGTTCTCGCGTTCCCGATCGAGGACTTGCTCCAGTTCTTCTTCTTTGGTGCTGAGTTGCTGCTGCCTGTTGGTGAGAACGGTTTCCTCGGATTGAAGGCTGGATTCCTTCTTGCTAAGGAGAGCCATCCGGCGCTCCAGACCATCCTCGCGCTTGCCCAGCTGGTTTTCGGACTGCTTGGTCTCATCCCGCAGATCACGTTGCTGTTGGAGGACATCGCTACGCTGATGCTTGACCCAATCCTGGGTCTCCTCGCGGGTGTCCTTGCGGATCCTGTCCGCCTCCGCACGCGCTTCATCGAGCAAGACTCGGCGCTCTTCGCGGATGCGGGATTGAGATCGTTGGGCCATGATGGCAATCACCACCACAGCAGCCACGATCAGCCCAGCAGAGATGAACATCGCATTCTTGTTGGTATCGGTCTGCAACAAGATCGGAGCCAGTGAAACTAATTTATACAACTCATTCCTCCCGCAGAAGGCGCTGCAGGGGAAAGACCAGAGGAAGGCGGCCCCGAGGGGCTACTGCGACAAAACCTCGATACTACGGATTCGGATGAGCCGGGCTCCTGTACTGGGATCCTGTTCTTCAACAGTCCCGACGATACCCACTCTTTTATTCACGTATAGATCAAGTTTTAATTTGCCACCATCAAGATAGAAGAGGAGTTGATTCCCCTTCATCAACTTGTGTGTCGCCTCGACGTCCCGGTGTTTCCCGAGGGGCACTACCCAGCCTACCGCCTGATATTTGACTCCAGGATTTGTGCTGCGATGTCCCGTCCTTCGCAAAATTTCGTTCTCTTTGGCCTTGGCGAGCTCTCGCTCGGTCTTGGCCTTTTCCTGTTGCCGCTGGATATCCACCAGACGGCGATGTAAGGGCATGAAGTGTTCCTGAATGGTCCTCGAGAGATCTCGAACCACTTCGACTTCTCCGATATCTTCACTGGAATTCTCGATGACTTTCATCTGATCCAGTAACGAACGGAAGTTCCACTCAACGGGGTTCTTTTGCGTTTCAGTACGAAACTCTTCGAACAATTTCTTTAACTTCGGCGACTCAAACGCAGGAATCTTGACCGTGTTTGGATCCACAACATCCTCGGTGGATGTTTGACCTTTACCCGGGCCTGAATCTCCTCCGGTAACCGGTACAGCATCGGGTTGGTCCCCGACCGGCTTGACCGGTCCTCCTGTTACATTGTTTCCGATACTTCGAAGTTGCTGATGCTGCCTCGATAGGTGCAGCGCTTGGACCTCTGACTGACTGCGTCGGATATAGTCTCCGTGAATCCAAGCATGCGCATTGAGAGGCGCAAATACTTCGACCCAGTCTCCGTTTGCATCGGTTTTACCAGTGGGTATCAATCTTTGCCCCGGCTCGGTCAGACCGAGCGGCGCATGTTTTGTGCCGGCAGTAGCACGAAGTCTCACACGACTGCCCGTGACACGCAGCGAATCCCCATCCGACGCCAAATAATCACCATGTACCCAGACCGGCCGATCGGCCGGCACCGCTACCTCTACCCAATCTCCTTGGCCACCCAGTGCGATGAGGGGAATCCCTCCGCGCAACTGGAAGAAGGCAAGATGATTGGTAGAAGGACCAGTCCTGATATTGACCACACTCCCCGTCACAGAACCCATCCAGGGTTGAAGAGTCGGCTGTCCCCGCACCGGATCGTCCTGAGCGTGGATCGAAGTTCCGATCACCAGCAGCAGGGAAACGACTCCGACCGAGGATTTGACCATCGATCCGAAATTCGAAAAGGAGGACTTCATCGCCTGGGTATCGATACTGTTCGAGTCTTCTCTCGAGTCCTGCGCAACAGATGTTGAGATATCCGTAGTCGATGAGTTATTCATTCGTGCGGCATTCATAGTTGCGGAATTCATCTGAACTGTGTATTTGCCTGTGTATTTGCCTGTGTAGTTGCCTGTGTGTTTGCCTGTGTGTTTGTCTGTGTGTTGGACTGCGTATTGGATGGTGATCCTCCTTCCCCTGTTTCTTGGGGTGTACTTCGACACCCTCTCGGCCCAAAACTCCCGATCCATCGGTCGATGGTGGGTCGATGGTGGGTCGCGTTTCAGACTCGTAGATTTCTTGGCCCAAAAATATCCATCAGGGCGCCAAGAGAAGGTTGATACTATGTGGAGCGGCACTTCGTGTCAACGCAGCCCACCCATCTCGGAGCACGAATCCTCAGACCGTCGCATCGGATGTCCCAGATGAGGTCGAGGAGCCCACAAAGGTGGATCCCAATGCGTCAGTCGGAGCAGATCAGTAGCAGTTCGCCGATCCGGCAACTCTGAGCCGCTGCAGTGACGGGGCACTTGGCCCGGAGCAAGAAAAAGACCGGCAATCCGCTCGAATCCAGCGTCTGGTGATGGGACGACCCCTTGGCGATGACCAGATCGGCCTGATCCATCCGTTTTCGTAGCGGTTCACTCAATTCGTCCGGCAGCAAACCCAGACTTTCTCCAGGTGAGGTAAAGAGCTCATCCGCACCGTGCCCTCCGACCAAACCGACTCGATCCGCGTCTTCCTGACACGCTTTCAGCAGCATCGGAGACTCACAGATGACGCTGGTGACCTGCAGCCCGGTGCGCGCCTTTTTCAACTGCTCCAGCAGGACCAGATCTGCCGGTAATTCCGGCGCAGTATCGTGGATGAACAACAGATGGGAGGCCCCGGAGACGATCCGATCGAGCGAATCCCGCTCATCGTGGACAAATTCAGTATCTGCCACGTCGCCCGCTCGCATCCCCAATTTACGCAGATCTTCGCGGATCGCCTTCGACTGGAGGATTTCATTGGCGAACACATTACAGCGCGCAGAGAGCAGAAGTGCCCGCCCCAGCGGATCTGACGAATCCGCGACCTGCTGGCGCATCCCGGGCAACGCCTCCAGCATCTCGGCAGACCAGCGTTCCCGCAGTTCTCTCCACGGGTCACCCGACCCCAGCACCGAATGGACCCTTTTCAGCAGCCCCCCGACCATCTCTGCAGGAGACTGGCCCGTTTCCGATTCGTGGAGGATTCTCATCGATTCATCGACCACCTTCTGCTGCAGCCAATCATCATCACTGATGCGTTCTGCGGTACAGAGTGCTCGACGAAGAGCGCAGGGGTAGCACTGTGGTACGAAGCGAGCCAAGGATCAGTAGCCCGTCTCGAATTTCTGGAGTTCATCCGAAGTGAAAACCATCTTGGTCGGGAAAGCATCGCGGAATCGGACACCCTGGTGGGGTCGAAGCACCTGGATTTCTCGCAGCGCAGATCGAGCCGCGTCGAGATTTTCAAAGGGTCCGACGAAGACGCTGAAGAATCGTTTCCCGGCACCCGATTCGCTGATTCGAACTCGTGCTCTCGCCGTGGTCAATCCGGAATCGACATACTGAACCAGTTTGTCGATCACCGCGGGGTCCTTGCTGAGGTGCTGTCCAATCCACACCGCATAAAGACTTTGCTGCAGCGGGACCCGTTCCATATCTGCAACTGCCGGAACCACGCTCGCATCGACTGCAGGATCGGTGGCACTGGGAGCGACCGCCTGCTGGACGATGTTCCGGATGGCAGGACGACCTCCCGGTTCCGGGTCGAGCAACGGCCATTGGGGATCATCGCTCAGCGGTGTCCTGTCCATCTCTGCGATCCCTGCGGGTTCTTGCACCGGAGCAGTGCTGTTACCGGACATGTAAGAGAGCGCCATCAATAACAGAGCGGCGATCCCGAAAACGAGCAGGGTGGCACGACGGATCTCGACGGTTCCGGTCAAAAAGGTGTCTCTTGAACGGAGAAAACGGTCATCTTCTGCGGAGGAACTCGCCTCCGGGATCTCTGACAGATGGCGAATTTGCGGGATCTGCTTGGCTCGATCATCGAGATCGACCCGTAGGCGAGAACCGGAGCCAAGGGGGGCTACAGGCTCCTCCGTTGTCGAAGAAGGTTGGGAAGAGACCGAAGGATCCGATCCCTTCTGCTCTGGAGCGGCAGGCTCCCGCGATGGGGGCGAACTCCTCTGATCACGGAGCATTTCAAACATGCTCGATTCATCTCTACGTCCCAAGTTTCCCCCTTATGATCTCACGGCATGTACCTCACGGAAGAATAGGTGAGCAAGGCGAGTCGGTCAAGAAGCGTGCGTTGCGTTGTTGCGAATCGGAGATCATCATGGAGGCCAAGGTCCCACCTTTGAGTTCCAAGACATCCTCGGGAAGAGAGTCGATGAAAAACGTAGCCAGATCGAATTGGGCCACAGCCAGGAAATTGGTGCTGTCGCTGGGCCTGATCCTCCCCCATTCCGGTCTCCACGGATCTGCGGAGTCCTTACCATTTCCGGAACCAACCCAACTGAACCCATGCGGTCCGGAGTCCAGCGGTCCTGCCACCCCTCGATCCAATTCGCTGCCACAGGATCAGCATGTCGGTGGGATCGATGTGGTGATCGAAACGGTCCTGGGCGAGATCAAAGCTCCTCATCCGACCTTCAGTGGCGATCTGACGGGGATAGAAGTGGCCGGAAGTACGATGGAGATGCGCGACATCCTGTCTATTCGATTCCCCTCTCACAAGCTCCAACGGCAACCGAGGGAGCAGATCCTGCTGCGCAATGGAACCCTCTGGAGGGGCGAACTGAAGCGAGACGTCGATCCGAATGGAGATACGATCCTGTGGCAAAGCCCCTCGCTGCCGGCACCGATGAGGATCTCCCTCGAAGACCTGGCGGAATACCGGACCCACCAATCTCCTGCGACTCCCTTCCCCGATCCGATCGCTGATTCTGACCAGTTGCTGACCCGTGACGGGGCGCTACTGACCGGGATCCTCGAGTCGCTGCGGGTCGAAGGGGTGGTCTTCGATGATCCTTCGCTGGGCCCCCTGACAATTCCCTGGTCCAAATTGTTCGCTTTCCGACTGATCGAGATTGCCACAGATCGCCCCCCACCGACCGACCAGCAGTTGCCGGTGCGAGTGCAAACGGTCGCAGGAAGCGAGATCTACGGCGCACTGCTCCAGCTGGATCCGACCTCTCTGAGACTGCGACAGGCCGATCGACAGGAACTCGCCATCCCCAGCTCTCAGGTGGTGCAGATCCATTTTGAACTGGAGCGGATCATCCCCCTGACCCAGCGGCAACCGCTGATCGTCGATGAAGGTCTTCCCCAATCGGACTGGTTCCCCTGGACCTGGAGGAAAGATCTCAATGTGCTGGGACAGCCGCTGCAGATCGGGGCCCGGCAATTTGCTTCAGGAATCGGCGTCCATTCCCGTAGTCATCTGACCTTTTCGGTCGAAGAGGGTGATCGCACCCTGGTCGGGATCGCCGGGATCGACGCCAGCAGTCGTCCACCCGATGAAGAGCCGGGGATCGGCTGTGCCGACTTCTCCATTCTGGTCGATGGAGAGAAGAAGTTCGATGGCGGCACCCTCTCCTGGAAGGATGCTGGCGTCGATTTCCGGATCGACTTGAAGGGTGCGAAGAAGTTCACCCTGAGGGTCGACCTGGGTCCAGGACATCACATCCTCGATCGCGCCAACTGGGCGATGATCCGCATCATCCGCGACTAGCAGAGACCTGCAATACAGTGCGGCGAATACAGTGCGGCGAATACAGTGCGGCGGGTACCGTGCGAGACGGCCACCAAAAAGCCCCTGCTACCGACTCCAGGTAGCAGAGGCTGATCGATGGGTGAGACGCTGAAGAAGGATCAGTCTCCCGGATTATCGGGATTCAACTTGTTATCCACCTTCATGTCGGTGTATGTGCCGCCCGTCTCCTCAGCCAGCCTTTTCAACCAGCTGTTGGCCTGGGCCAGGCCCGGCATCTGCTGCCCCCCCTGGGTGAACGGATGGAAGCCGAAGCAGTGTATCTTGATCTTGCGGAACCGATTCAGTTCGAACACCTTGTCGAGGATGGGAGAGGTCGGGTCGTTGACCTTACCATCCTTGGACGGCAAGCCATCGGAGAGGAAGAAGATCGTATTGGTTCGAGGATCCTGCATGAACGCCTCGACCAAGGCATCCAGAGTGTTGGTATTGCCGTTGTGCTTGATTCCATCGACCCACTTCAAGGCCGACTTCTTGTTGCCAGCGCTGGCGGGTGTCGCCTTCTTCTTGAACTTGCTGACGGTGGTATCGAATCGCACGCAATTGAACGCTGCATCCTTCGACATCTTCTTCAGCACCTTGCGCAGTTCGCGCTTGGCCATCTCCATGCGAGTCCAGAATTTGGCGAGTCGTTGCTGCTCCTGGGTCATCTGGCCGCCACCGGAGGATCCTCCTCCGTCGGAGCCGTCTCCTCGACCGAGCCCCGGAATATCATCCTTGTGGACATACCGCATCGATCCGGAGGTATCGATGACGAAGACGATGTTCTTCGACTCGACCGGAACACCCCAGAACTCGGGATCGTTGCCACGGCGCTTGCGCTTGACTCCGGTCTTTCCGTCGTGAGTCTCCTCCATCGGGTCAAAGGTGTCCTGACGCGGCTCCCACCACGAGTGCCACTCCTCGATCAGATCAAAGTCCTGTCCGGTCAACTCCCACAGTGAATCTCGCACCTGGTGGTAGAGCACGTCCTTACGTTTCTTGACCAGTTTCTCCAGCAGTTTGATCATCGGTTCGACGCCGATGGCACTCTGGCTCTTGCGAAAGCCTTCCACCGCCGCTCCCTGGACAAAGGCGGACTTGTCCTCGAGGAAGGAGCACAGCAGTTCCAAGGCGGCGTCATTGTCAATTCCTCGCAGCCGCTGCAATTGTGCCTTCAATGCCTCTTGCTGCTGCTTCAGCCGATCGGGGATTCCTGGATCGGCACCGGGAGGCAATCCGTCTTCCTCGATCTCCTTGATCCTCTTACCCAGTTTCATGATCTCGTCATTGATCTTCCCGCGCTTGTTGGTGGGGAAGGAGAGGATGTCGGTGAGGTAGACGCGCTCGCGGAAATCACTTTTGCTGCGCAGTTTTTTGTAGCGTTCGGCGATGTAATCGACGCAACCATCCATACGGGACAGTTCCTCACAGATGGTGCTGTAAACCGTTGGATTCCGTCCATCCTTGAAGCCCAGATCGTACAGCGTATCGACCGAATCCTCGGTACCGTAGGCAGCGATCTGCCGGACGATATCGATGGCGCTATCGGGGTTCTCGCCCTGGATCGCCCTGCGGAAGCTCTTGGCCAGTTTCTTGATCTCTTTGGAATCGGCAACACTGGAGGCTTCCAGCACGGCGAAAGAGAAGATTCCGCACATCATTGTGATCCACAGAAGAGCCAGTGAACCTCTGGTTGTACGATTTTGGTAGATCATGATTCCTCCATGGGCACCCTTGGCCGGGTGCTCTCTTGACGAATGAGACTCACGATCGGGACTGGATCGGAGTATGGGCCCAGGAAGCCACCTTCCAGGCACTCTCACGGTATCATGCCTCCTTCTTCAGTTCCATCGTCTAGGATCTGGATGAATATGGGCTTATGGGTGATGAATTGGCTCGATTTGCTTATCTTGGGCAAACACCCACATCCCATGGAGGAACAGATGTCCCAGCACCAAGACGACACCGATCGCCAGTACCATATCGGTCTCTCACGGGGAGATGCCGCGGCAAAGATCTTGCTCGCCGGAGATCCCGAACGGGTACGACGCAGCGCCGCTCGACTCGATCACATCGAGGGCGAATGGAACTGTCGCGAATATCTGACCATCACCGGAGAATGGCGTGGTGAGCGGGTGACCCTGATGGCCACCGGAATCGGCGCCAGCAACATCGAGATCGCGATGGTCGAACTGGCCGCCATCGTCGACGATCCGGTACTGATCCGAGCAGGCTCCTGTGGCGGTCTCGACCCGAAGATTCAGTTGGGCGATCTGGTGGTCAGCTGGGGGGCGGTACGGATGGAGAACACCTCCACCACCTTCGTTCCCGAGGGTTACCCCAGCGTCTCTCATCCCGATGTGATCCAGGCACTACTGCAGCAAGCGCGCCAGAAGGAGTACCCGGTCCACCTCGGAATCACCGCCACGGCACCCGGTTTCTACGGCGCCCAGGGGCGAAACGTGAATGGATTTCCCCCACGCAATCCCGACGTGATCGAGGAGCTGGCCCGCATCGGTGTCGCCAACATGGAGATGGAGGCTTCGGCGCTCTTCACGCTGGCCTCGGTGAAGGGCTGGAGAGCGGGCTGCGTTTGCACCGTCTTTGGCCGTCGACATCACGATGAATTCGTCCCGGTCGCGGATAAACCGGCCCTGGAAGATCGCTGCGTCGAGGTGGCACTGGACGCACTACTGAGCATCGACTGAGACGCTAAATTATCCGGGATTGACCGGCGGCGGATCGGGGTCCAGCGTAGAGATCGCCGCATCCACGATCCTCAGCAAGCGTCCGCGAGATCTGCGCCCCGTCTCCATCACCTCTTCATGACTCAGCGGCTGCCCTGACATCCCCGCCGCCAGGTTCGTCACCAGCGAAAATCCTTGTACGCGAAGGCGGCAATCCACCGCCACCATCGCCTCCTGGATGGTCGACATGCCGACCAGGTCTGCGCCGAGTTTGCGTAGCATACGCACCTCCGCAGGGGTCTCGTAGGTGGGGCCAGGCAGACCTGCGTAATTTCCCCGCGGGAAACCATCGGTCGCTCCAGCATCGGAATCGTTGCGGTAGCACCGCTCGGTTCGATCGATCCAGTCCCGGTCGAAGAGACCGGTCTGCTGGCGGATCACCGAGGAGACATCGATTCCGACCTTCGGAGTCACCCCCTGCAGATTGATATGATCCTCGATGGCGACCACTTCTCCAGGACTCCAGCCCTCACGGACGCCACCGGCGGCATTGGTCAGAATCAACCCTCGGGCACCGAGAGCTGCGAGTATGCGGATTCCCCGCACCACTTCTTCCACATCGTATCCCTCGTACAGATGAACCCGGCCACCGAGCAGAAGTATCGTGGATCCTCCGACCTCGCCGAGGATCCATTCACCCCCATGGCCAGCCACCGAGGGAGATGGCATCCCGGGAATGTCACCGACCGCGACGCGGCAATATTCAGTCCAGCCATCGGCGGGAAACTGGATCCCGGAACCGAGCACGACCCCCACATCGGGACCGAATTCCGACCAGTCCTGCTGGCCATCGGAAGGCAATTCGTGCGCCAGTTCGCGCCACTGATCGCGAATCCACCGACAAGCCGCCTGGACATCGAATCGTTCCGTCACGGCATGACGATTCCGGCGACGCAACCGGTCATCAGCGCCGCGACCGTACCACCGACCAGTGCTCTCAATCCCAATGAGGAGAGACGCGGTCGCAAGGAAGGCTCGAGTGACGAGATTCCACCGATCTGGATCGCCACGCTGGCAAAGTTGGCGAAGCCACAAAGGGCATAGGTGGTGATGGCGCGGGAACGATCACTGAGGGTGTCGACCCCGGAGAGTTCGATAAAGGCCACGAACTCGTTGAGCACCGTCTTCATTCCGATCAGCGAAGCGACCGCTGGCACATCTTTGAAGTCGACCCCCAGCAACCAGGCAAAGGGATAAAAGATCCAACCGAAGACGTCTTGCAGGTTGAAGTGGGGTGATTCCGCCAGCACGGCGGGATCACTCTCGCTCACCAGATTCACCAGGGAGAGTACCCAGTAGGAGATGTGCTGGGTCAACCAGACCAGCGATGCATTGGCCAGCGCCACGATGGCCACGAATGCGATCAACATCGCGATGACATTGAGTGCCAGGATCAACCCTTCACTGGTTCCTCGACAGGCAGCATCGAGCAGATTGGAGTCGGAGCGGTGGATCTCCAGTTTGGCTGCAGTGGGGTCACCGAGATCCTTCTTCTCGGGGATCATCAACTTGGCCGCCACCAAGGCCGCAGGCGCCGACATGAAACTGGCCGCCAGCAGGTGACCGGCATCGATTCCAAGGCTGACATACGCAGCGAATACGCTCCCCGCCACCGTCGCCATGCCGCCAGTCATCAATGCCATCACCTCGGAGTTGGTCATCGTTTTCAGATAGGGGCGGATCACCAGCGGTGCCTCGGTCTGTCCGGCGAAGATGTTGGCCGCTGCGGCGAGAGATTCAGGTCCACTGGTCTTCATCGTCATCTGCATCAGACGAGCGATCAGCCACACGACGATCTGCAACAATCCGATGTGATAGAAGATCGCCATCAGTGCCGAGACGAAGATGATGGTTCCGAGCAAGACGATCCACAGCTGGAATCCAGCTCCGCTCACCGACGACAGGGAGCCGAAGACCATGCCAGTCCCGACCTGGGAGAAATCGAGGATTCCCTGGAAGATCTCCTTGGCAGAGGAGGTGATGGAAGTGCCCCAATCGGTTCGCAGGATCACCAACGCCAGCAGCAGTTGCAGCCCCACCCCCCAGTACACCGTACGCCAGCGAACTTCAGCGCGACGGGTCGAAATCGCCCAACAGAGCGCGACCAGAACCAGCAGCCCCAGCAGGCTGCGGGCACGATCGAGCCAGTGGGCCCCCTTTCCTCCATCGGCAGACGATGAGAGATAAACCTCCTCCTGGATGGAGGCATAGATCCGATCGGCGGAGTCCGCCTGCTCCAGCGCCCGCTCGGTCGCTTCCAGCACCGACAATCCACCATCTTCCCTGGGAGCCGCCGCCAACAGATCCCAACCATCCCCGCCACTGGCAAGATAATCGTTGGTGGCGATGCGAAATTGCTGTCGATCGGTGATGGGAGTGCCCTGGAGAAGGACCTGTTCGACTTCGACCGGGCCACCGTCCGCCTCCGCCACTTGCACTCGTACGCCGTGAAAGTCGATCCCTCTGCCCTCGGTAGTGAGCGACTGGACCACCAGTTGCTTCAATTGCTTGCCGGTCAAGGTCACCACCGTCACGCGATTGCCAAAGGGCGAGATCTCGAAGAGGTCGCGGTACAGCACCTCTCCCGACGGCAAGTCGTCACGGATTCCACCATGATTGTGGAAGGAAGCAGAGACACCTGCCGCTTCCGCCATCGAATCACAGATCCAGCGACCCAGTGGCGAGGAGACCGCTCCACTCTCCTTGTGTCCCCCCCTGTGTAAAGTCACCGGAGATTCTCCCACCTTGCGATTCATCTTCTCACCGACCGTGGCATTCACAGCAGCCAGTAGAGATTTCAATTTCGGGTCGGTCGCAATGGAGATGGCTTCGATAGCCACCACCGAGGTGGAAACAGTGACGGACTCGCCCTTGTCCTTGCGTGAGAATTCGATGCGCCCGAGATGGCGAGTCTTGGCTCCCACCTGGGCCACCACCGTGCCATGCACTGGTTCTCTCCATGGCGGATCGACCAGGGTATGGGAGTGCCCCCCGACGATGAGGTCGATACCCTCGACTTCTCCGGCGAGCAGTCTTTCCAGATCCACTCCGCTATGAGAGAGCACCACCAGCAGATCGGCGCCCTGTTGCCGGAGGCGATCTCTCGCCTTTCTCACCGCGTCGGCCAGCGGCGCCACCTGTAACTTTTTGCCCACCGCAGGAGCGATGATGTTGGGTGCGTCCGGTGTCAAGATTCCGATCAACCCGACCCGGAAGCCACCGCGCTCGATGATGTGGTCGCGCAGTACCACCTGTTGAAGGCGTCCTGAAGAATCGGTCACATTCGATGCGATCACCGGAATGGTCGTGGCATCGATCAGCTTCAGCAAGTTGTCGATGCCATAATCGAAATCGTGGTTGCCCAGGGTCGTGGCATCGAACTGGAGGCACTCCATCGCTCGGATCATCTGAAGGCCGCCGTCGCTGGCACCTTCCGGAGTTCCCTGGAACCAGTCGCCCGCATCGAGCAGCAACACATTCTCGCTACCCACCTCGTCGCGTACCGACGAGACCAGTTGGCTCATCCCGGCCATTCCGCCACTGAGAGTCTCGCCACTTTTTCGAGGGAGCAACTGTCCATGCATGTCGTTGACGTGCAATACCACCAGATGATCATCGGCCTGGACAACAACTCCACACCAGAGACTGATCAGCACCAGCCAGACTTGAATCGATCGCAAGATCATGCCACCTCTATTTCCACCTGGAGAATTGCTGGAGAGGATAGCGGAACAATCCTCGTCTGGACAGCGGGAGCCCTTGCAACCGCCCCCTGCTTTCATTCATGATATGAGCAAAGGAGAGTCATCATGGACCCAGTGGATCTTCCCGAGCGAATCTTCAGAACCTATGACATCCGTGGCATCGTTGGAGAAGACCTGACCGAGGAGATCGTCGAAAGGATCGGACTCGGTCTGGGCCAGTTACTCTGCTCCGAGGGGAGCCGTTCTGTCGCCGTCGGCCACGATATCCGCGATTCCAGTGCACCCTTTGCCGCACGAGTCCGAGATGGTCTGCTGAAAGCGGGACTCGATGTCATCGAGGTAGGAGAGGTTCCCACTCCCTTGCTCTACTGGGCAGTCCAGCACCTGGGTGCCGATGGTGGAGTGATGATCACCGGCAGCCACAATCCGGTCGAGTACAACGGACTGAAGATCACCCGCGGTGTGATGCCGATCTGGGGGGATGAACTGCAGACCCTTCGCAACATCGCCAACGCCGCTCGTGCGGTCGAGACTCCAGGCCAGGCGACTTCCGCCGAGGTGATCCAGCCCTACATCGCAAACCGGACCGAGCGCTTCCAGTTCCCCGACGGATTCAAGGTCGCCATCGATTGCGGCAATGGCACGGCAGGACCGGTCGCCATTCCACTCTTTGAAGCACTCGGGATCGAGGTCGATGCCCTTTACCCCGAGCCAGATGGCACATTTCCCAATCACCTTCCCGATCCGGAAGTCCCTCGCTACATGAAGAACCTATGTGACAAGGTTGCGGCTGGAGATTTCCAGTGTGGCTTCGGCTTCGACGGTGACTCTGATCGAGTCGGAGTGATCGATGAGAAGGGCAGGAAGAGATCCGCGGACCATCTGCTGGTCGCCTTCGCTCGACACCTGCTCGCCCAGGTCCCAGGGGGCAAGATCATCTACGATGTCAAATGCTCCGACTACCTGCCCGAGCTGATCGAAAAGGCCGGAGGAGTACCGATACTCAGCAAGACGGGTCACTCCATCATCAAAGAAAAGATGAAGGAGACGGGAGCGATTCTCGCCGGCGAACTGTCGGGGCACATCTGCGTGAAACATGGAGGAGATGGCTTCGACGACGCCTTTTTTGCCGCCTTATTGACACTCGAGATCATCGCTTCCCAGGGCGGCCAGTGTTCCGACCTGTTCGACGGCATCCCCGAGATGGAGGCGACCCCGGAGGTCAAGATTCCGGTCTCGGAAGCACACAAGTTCGAGGTGATCGCCGCGCTGGTGCAGCGATTTCGGGATGATTCCTGCGGCGGCACCCTGATCGATCTCGATGGAGTCCGGCTCTCCTTCGATGATGGGTGGATGTTGATCCGTGCTTCCAATACTACGGCCAACCTGACGGTGCGAGTCGAAGGAGTCGACAACGATGCACTGCAACGAATCGGGTCGATCGTCCGTCAGGCGCTCGAGTCACACCCGGTCGATCTCGACCAGTTGTCCGAGGCACTCCAATCCTGACCCCGCCCCAAGGAGCAGCGGTCCCTGAACCAGTTCAGCGCTGACTGGAAGATTTATTCATTCGAGCCTCTCGCCACTTCTGGAAGCACTTCCGCTGGTCGAAGAAGAGCCAGTCCCCCTGCCGGGTTCGCGCCCGGGCAGCGGATGCTTCTCGTTCGACTTGCTGACCACAGATCGGGCAGTTGACGAAAGCACTCTCCTCAAGTTTCACGCATCCAGCGGGGACATCGAACAAGGAAGCAGGCACCGATCGTCGATCCCATTGGGTGACCTTGAAGGTGAGGGGATGCGACAAAGTCGCAGTCACCACATGAATGACCCCTTCCACTGGAAGCCCTTCGATCTTCTCCAGTGCGCCCTGGACCTCGGCTCCGAAAGCACCACTGGCGCGGTGAAACTTGGCCAGAGGAAAGGGCACCTCGAGGTCCGCGACCAGTAAATCCGTGATCAATCGATCATTTTCGTAGATCCGAACCGACCGAACCGGAAGGCCCAGTCGCTGTTCAGTGGTTTCAGACTGCTCGACGCGAATCTCCCGGATCAGTTCGCCACTCTTCGAAAGTCGCAGGTGGCTCGCCTTCAATAGCTGTTCCCGTTCTGCCGTGGGAAGATCTCGACTGCGCTGCTCCAGCTGTTTCTCCTGGATCCAGCGATCCTTCTGGATCCGCCCGAGATCGGAGCTTTCACGATAGACGGAACGGTCCGCGGAAATCTCTCTCAACAGCGGCTGATCCCCATCGAGACGCAAGATGGTGAGCAGGCCACGCTGCCGGTCTTCCAGCAGAACACGATCGGAAGCCAGCACCATCTGCTGCATCTCTGTTTCCTGGTCGGGACGACCGGGGCGTCCGGAGATTTCCTGCAAGATGATCATCGCCTCCAGGCGAGACGAGACGGTCTCCGTTTTCTGAGGAACGGGATCCATCGACACGGGATCCACCAACACGGGATCCACCAACACGGGATCCACCGACACTGGATCCGCTGGAACAGGATCCTGCGACAGGATCGACATCCATAGCGAAAGTGCTAGCAGTTTCATGTGCCATTCTCCTCGGCCAGTGTTTTCCAGGAAGGCGCTGGAAACGCATCGCTGCCAGGTGACAAATCGACACCGTGACCTGATCTCTGTTCATCCAGGGTAACGGATCCCCCATCGAATTCGATCCCACCGACAAAAGGATGTTCCCGGATGAACAGCGGTGTATCGAGATCGATCCAGCGCACCCCACCGAGCCCTCGGGCCAGATGCGCAGAAAAGGACATCGAGAGCAGTGACTCGACCATTCCGCCCATCATCAGGGTGATCCCTGCGGCTGTGGCGATCTGGTGGATTCGAATCGCTTCCAGCACGCCGCACTTCTGCGTCTTGATATTGATGACATTGGCCAGTCGGTGCTGAACGATTCGCATCGCATCGGCAGCGCTCTTGCACGATTCATCGGCGCAGATCGCCACCTGACCGAGGGCAGTCAATCGAGCCATTCCCTCCTCGTCCTCCTGGGGCACCGGTTGTTCCAGCATATCGATCGGAATTCGCTCGGCGAGAGCCTTCTCGATCAGTTGCTGCGCCTCGGCGGCCTCGAAGCCACCGTTGGCATCGAGTACCAGTCCACACCCGGGTGCCGCACGAGAGATCATTTCGAGCCGCTGCAGATCGTGATCGAGACCGTCGCGTCCCACCTTGATCTTGAGTGTCTTGAATCCAGCGTCGCTCGCTTCCCTGGCGCATCGAGACGCGTGGTCGAGATCTCCGGCGACGATGGTCAGATCGGTGACGAGAGCAGCGTTGGCCGAGCCAACATAGCGATGGAGCGGAAGCTGCTGCAGACGAGTAAATCCATCGAACGCCGCCATCTCGAGGGCACAGAGGGCGCTCGATGAGCCAGGAGCCGCCTCGATGGCGCTCTGCTGAATCCGATGAGAAAGGAGAGGGTCCAGTCCGATCAGGGCCGGTGCGGCTCTCGCCAGTGCCTCCAGTGCTGCGGTCCGGGTCTGACCATCGTAGGCGGGGAAGGGAGCCGCCTCGCCAAGCCCCACCGTCCCATCCGACAGTTCCATTCGCACCAGTGTCAGATCGACCCGACTCGATTCACCACCAGAGATGGCGAATGGCTCCTTCAGTTGAAGATCGAGGGGAGCAGCCTCGATCTTGACGATGCGCCTGCTCATTGCGATACCCAGGCCCCGTTCACCAGCAATGGCACCTCGTCACCGGAAGTGGTGACAGCGGTCACATCCACCTCCTCGTTGCTGATCATCATGTCGGTATGTGCGGTCGAAGAATTCCAACCGATCGCCTCCAACTGCTCTGGAGTCATCTCCACTCCACCTTCGAGACAGGTCTTGTAGGCATTGCCTACCGCAACATGACAGGCAGCATTCTCATCGAGCAGGATTTCACGGAATACATGGCCGCTCTGAAACACCGGTGAATCGATCCCCACCAGAGCCACCTCGCCCAGTCGCCTCGCACCGGGATCGCTGTCGATGTAGGAGCGGAAGGTCTCGCCCCCCTTCTGTGCGGTGAAGTCGCTCAGAACTCCATCTTTGAACTCGATTGTGAGCCCCTCCACCAGAGTCCCGTTGACCAGGAATGGTCTCGTCACCTGTACGGTGCCCTCGGTCATGCGGTAATCGGGAGTGGTAAAGACCTCTTCAGTGGGAAGGTTGGGAATGAACTCCTGACCTCTTTGACTGATGGCGCCACCACCTTCGAAGCGAGCGGCATGCGAAAGACCAACGGTCAGATCGGTTCCAGGACCGTTGAACCGCAACCGTTCAATCTTCAGTTCATTGAGTGCTTTTCCACGACTCTTGAGCTGTCGGTTGTGCTCTTCCCATGCGCCAAGACAATCTTCCCGATCGGCCCGGACGATGGTCAGGAGTTGTTCCCAGAGTTCATCCCTGGCGGCAACTCCATCGAGATGATCGAAGATCGATTCCGCCCAACCGATGGTCGCCGCAGAGGCGACACACCATTGCACTGCGGATCTTCCAATTCCATCATCAAAGAAGCGTGTTGCGGCCTTGTGCCCGGCGATACGACATCGATTGGTTCGATCCGCATCGAGGCCAGAAAGAGCTTCAGGATCGGAAGTACCGACCAGACGCAACATCGCTCCCTGCTCCTCCACCGCCTCATCAAAGCGAACCGGCAAACTCCGGGGAATATGGTCGAGGAACTCTTCCTGTTGCGAATGCAAGATGCGGGAGCGTTGGATCCGATCGTCTCCCAGGTCGACATGAACAAATCGTGCCCCCGCCTGGTAAGCCGCCTCCACCACCTTGATGGCGAAATCTCTCGATTCAGCGTCCGCGCCCAGATAAAGCGATTGCCCCGGCTGGATGTTGCAACCTTTTCGGATGATCAACTCGGCATAACGTTCCAGGGCCACTTCATGGTTCATTCGGAGACCTCCACTTTCAGGATTCAGAAAAGGTAACCGATGGTCTGCCCCAGCGGGAGGATGCAGAAGACAATGGACCAGGATGTGAAGCAGCCGTGCAGCCTTGCTGCACGGCCGAAGATTTCTGGTCGGGGTGAGAGGATTTGAACCTCCGGCCTCCACGTCCCGAACGTGGCGCTCTACCAAACTGAGCCACACCCCGATTTGTTCATCACTGAATAGTCTCGCAACATCGGTGCCCTCGGCAGCCGATGTCGGACTGGTCAGGAAGGATACAGGGTGGTCACGAAAGGGTCAATCTGACCGTGAACTATCGCCAGGCGGAGAACACCGCTCCCGCTCGCAGTCCCACGCGTAATCAAACGCGAAGTCCCACGCATCGCTCCCCGGGACCGCGTCAATCGTCGAGAAATGCCGGTCGAGAAGAACCTATAGAGATCAGGGATTGCAGCCGTAGCCACTGGCCAGGTCCGGGTCGAGACCCGCTTCCGGAAAGGGTGCCAGCGGCATCGGACCACTTCGGAAGAGGTACGTGACGATGAAGATCGGATCGGCCAGATCGATCAGGCCATCCCCATTGACCTCGCCCGCTTCCAGACATGCCGGGGCGTCTCCGCCAGAAAAGAGGTAATAGGCCAGAAACATCGCATCCCCGATGTCGAGTTGACTGTCTCCATTGACCACTCCACGGATAAATCCGTAGGTAAAGGCTTCGGGTAAGGTGGCTTCGCCCAGCGAATTGGCGACACGAACATCGACCAACCCGACGCCACCGATCGATGGCGGTAACAGGCCAGTCACCGTGTTGTCGTCGACCACCACCAGATCCAGCAGAACCACGCCGTCGATGGTGACCTCGGTATCGGACGCCGCGAGGAATCCAGACCCCGTCACCTGGATGGCAATTCCCCCCAGATAGTGACCGACCGTCGGAGAGATCCCCTCGGCGGTGACCGGGATGATCGAGGTGCTACAGATAGCGCTGACCACTTCAGGGTTACTGACAGGATCGGGAAAGACCACTCCCAGCAGGGAGTACGTGTAGGAACCCGGTGCCAGGTCGGCATCGACATATTCGGTCACGCCCAGATCCAGCATGGCGATCAGGTCGCCATCTCGGTGAACCAGTACATAGTCGAAAGGAGTGCATTCGCTCCAGCTCAGGATCGAATCGGAGACCCCACCCTGACACACCAGGTCGAGACAGAAATCCGGTGGCGGAATGATCTGGATGTTGGCGTTGGTCTGATCCGGGGTCAGGCTGGCCCCTCCCGAGACGATCACCACATCGACTGGAGGAGATCCAAGAGTGCCGCAGAAAGCGACCTCGGCATCGATGGGCAAGCCCCCGGCAGTGGCGATTCCGGTCAACAGGTAATCGATATCGAGCAGTCCATAACCGGTTCCCGGGTCGAGGGAAGCGCTGCCGACGAAGGAGATCACCACTCCGACCGTCAATCCTTCGGGATAGAGATTCATCTCGTTAAAGTCTGGAGCGCCGCCACCATTGATGGTGGCGGTGGTGGGACCATCCTGAGCGGCAGTCAACTCGAGGTTGTCCGTATCGTGACACACCCCCATCGACCACCCCTGTACCACGACACTGGAATCGAGCAGCAGATGCGATTGAATCGCCTCGCCGGTGACACCCGAGCCTCCGGTCAGAGAAACTGCAGTCTCCTGAGCAGTGACGGAATGGACCCCCACCAGCAACAGCAGCGTCACTAAATTGAAAACTTTCATCCGTTCTCCCTCCCAAGGCCGACAGATAGGTTCGGCCACTCCACTGGAACACTCACCCAGATGGGGTTTTCCTCATCTATCAAAGTTACTCAGTGTCGAGGCCAAGTCAATCGTGGGGCGGTACACTGGCCTAATTGAGCCCAGATTACAGGATAGTCTGAATCTGGCAGTGGTCCGGAATAGGTCAACTCCAGCGATGAAAGCCTTGCCCGGTCTTCTTGCCCAGGTGCCCCTCAGCGACCAGTTGTCGCAGCAGTTGTGGAGGGCGAAATTGCTCGCCGATCTCCTGGTGCAGATATTCAGCGATGGCGAGGCGCACATCGAGCCCCACCAGATCGGTCAATCGCAACGGTCCCATCGGATGGCGGTATCCCAATTCCATCGCCTTGTCGATCTCCTCGGCAGAAGCGACTCCCGCTTCGAGCATACGAATCGCTTCGAGCCCGATCACCAGCCCCAAGCGGCTCGTCGCAAATCCGGGGGAGTCTTGCACCACGATCGGTTCCTTCCCCAGAGCCACCGCCAGTGACACGGCAGCTTCGACCGTCGACTCACTACTGGCCGCACCCCGGACCACCTCGACCAGCGCCATGACCGGCACTGGATTGAAAAAGTGCATGCCGACGAAGCGCTGTGGATGTTGGAGACTGGAAGCCAAATCGGTGATCGGCAAGGAGGATGTGTTGGTGGCGAGGATGGCATCCGAGCTCACCACCTGCTCTACCCGCGCAAAGATACTCGCCTTCAGATCGAGCAGTTCCGGCACCGCTTCGATCACGAAATCACTCTCCTGACACGCTTCTTCGATGTCGGTCGAGGTGGTCAAGCAACGGCGGAACTGATCGCGCGCCGAGGCGGGAGTCTTGCCCTTCTCGATCCCCTTCTCGACACTCGCCTCGATCCGGTCGCTGGCGTCAGCCAGCGCCTCGGCGGAGACATCGCACAGTCTTGTGGAGATGCCGTGAATCGAGGTGACCTGGGCGATCCCCTGTCCCATCGTTCCAGCTCCGATCACGGTGATCTGGCGTACCATCGACAACCCTTTCCATGGGAACATCTTCGGCCACACTACTGGCCATCGAGAGGCTGAGCCTCGAGAAGTGCGGTTGCCTCGTACCACCAGAGGTGCGACCCTCCCGACCAGGGAACAGGATACACGACAGTTCCTCGACACTGGAGCAGATCCGGATGGAGGCCCGATGACCAGAAATGACCCGGAACCCCTTTCTTCCGACGACTCGCAAGTCACGGTGGAGCAGCAGGGGCCCGTTCGATACCTGACCCTCAGTCAGCCCCCCGCCAACTGCTATTCTCACGAGATGATGAAGCAGTTGGATCAGGCGGTGATCGACGCGCGTTTTTCTGCGGAAACGCATGTCATCGTGCTGAGAGGTGCAGGAGAACGATTCTTCTGTGCCGGTGCTGACATCGGGATGCTCGAACAGGTGACACCCGAGTGGAAATACCACTTCTGTCTCCACGCCAACGAAACGCTGCTACGGCTCGAACAGACGCCCAAGCTGGTCATCGCTCAGATCCAAGGCCACTGTGTCGGAGGCGGGCTCGAAGTGGCACTCGCCTGTGACCTGCGCATCGGGTGCGCAGGATCGGGCAAGGTCGGGGTTCCCGAGGTCCAGTTGGGTGTCCTGCCAGGAACCGGAGGGACCCAGCGTCTGGCGCGGACCATCGGGAAATCAAAAGCGATGCAGTGGTGTATCGATGGCCGAATGATGGAGATCGACGACGCCGTGGAAGCCGGTCTACTAGACCGGATCCTCCCGGCAGAGGATTTCCAGTCTGCGGTGCATCAGATCGCCTGCAGTTACTGTCCACCTCAACGGGCAAGCCTCGCAGTAGGACTGATCAAGAGAAGCATCCAGAGTGGCCTCGAGATGGGTCTCCATGAGGGACTCGCACTGGAAAGAGAACTGCAACAGCGTCTGTTCGCCAGCGAAGACGCCAGCGAAGGGATCGCCGCCCACCAGCAAAAGCGACCTGCGGAATTCAAGGGTCGTTAAAGAGGGAGAAAATCAGTGCCAGTCGTTGTCGAGACTCAATCGCAAGGTGAGCTGATGGTAAGCACCGTCACCCTCGATTCCCCGCCACTCAATGTGCTCGATCTTCAGATGTGTCGGGATCTCCATGAATCACTACAACTGATCCGTAACGATGACATCGCCCGCATCGTGGTGATCCGCGGAGCCCACCAGGAGTTTTGCAGTGGAACCGACATCTCTCAGCATACTCCAGAGCAGATGCCTGCGCTGCTTCCCGCCTTTCATGACTGCCTGCGGCGAATCTACCAGCTCGACGCCATCGTCATCGCGGCCATCGAAGGGCGCTGTCTCGGAGGTGGCCTGGAACTGGCTCTGGCCTGCGATCGGATCGTGGCGGAGCGATCGAGCCTGCTCGGATTCCCTGAAATCCATCTGGGGTGCTACCCCCCCGCAGGAATCGTGCAACTGCTGGAACGACGTTGTTACGGTGGAGCGGTGCGGATGGTGCTCTCGGGCCAGGCGGCCACGGCGGATTCGATGGCCCGATCGCAGATCGTCGATGAGGTCGCCGATGATGGCACTCTCGACGCCGCCATCGAAGCCGAGATCGCTGGCTACACCAGCATCAGTCCGGCGATCCTGGCCATCACGATTCGGCAACTACACCGGGTCGGTCGAAAACGCCTCGCCACCGAATTACTCGAGATCGAACGGGACTACCTGTCGGAGGTTCTTCCTCATCCCGACTCGACCGAGGGAGTCGAGGCGTTTCTCGCCAAACGGAAACCTCTCTGGGCCAAACGTCCAGGCCTGGTCGGCCGCGACGACGTGGCGCTCTAGGAGGAACCCACATGACGATGCACTGCGCACAGGTCAGAGAACATGGAGGTCTCGATCAGCTGTTGCTCGAACAGCTCCCGATCGAGCAGCCATCGATCGGCGAGGTCCGAGTACGCCTGCGCGCATCGGCACTCAATCACCTCGATCTGTGGGTGCGAAAGGGAGTCGCTGGGCATCGGTTCCCACTGCCACTGATTCCCGGCTGTGATGGTGCCGGAGTCGTCGAGGCCCTCGGAGACGGTACCGATCCGAAGTGGCTTGGCCGAGACGTGGTGCTGATCCCGGGACTCTCCTGCGGCCTCTGTGGCAGTTGTCGCGACGGCGATGACATGCTGTGCCCCGAGTACGGGATCCTCGGCGAGACTCGAAATGGCACCTGTGCCGAGACCATCATCGTACCTGAACGACAACTGCTCGATCGCCCCGAGGGGATCTCCTGGGAACAGGCCGCAGCGTTGCCGCTGTCGGCCCTGACGGCGTGGTCGATGCTCCGCAAGGCGAGACTGACAGCGGGCAATACGCTACTGGTGATCGCCGCTGGCAGTGGAGTCGGAACGATGGCGATCCAGCTGGGCCAGCTGCTGGGAGCTCGGGTGATCGCCACCGGAAGCAGCGCAGCCAAGCGACAGCTGGCCGAAAAAATGGGAGCCACACAGACCCTCGATCCCGCCGATCCTGACTGGTGGAAGGAGGTCAAGAGTCACACCGATGGCCAAGGTGCCGACGTCATCTTCGAGAATGTCGGCCACTCGACATTCGAGGGGAGCCTCAAGGCACTGGCGCGGGGCGGTCGCCTGGTCACCTGCGGTGCAACCAGTGGCTCACAGGTGACGGTCGAGTTGAATCGGCTCTTCTTCAAGAATCAGCAGATCATCGGCTCCACCATGGGGCGTCGATCGGACCTGACTCGCCTACTGCGGCTGCAACAGCAGCGAAAGATCGAACCGGTCATCGATTCCACTTTCTCACTGAAGCAGATCCACTCGGCCCATCAACGGATGGAATCTCGCCAATCGTGTGGCAAGATCGTGATCACCCCGTGGAAGGAGTGATCGTTGAATGAATCGCCCAGAGTCCTGATCGACCCCGATGATGAGATCGACGGATTGGTCGTCCTGACCCTGAACCGTCCGGAAAAGAAGAACGCCCTCGACCGGCAGATGGTGGATGCTCTCCATCAGGCGCTGGAACCGCTCGAATCGGACTCCTCGGTCCGCTGCCTCATCTTTCGAGGCGCCGGGGATTCATTCGTCGCGGGGGCTGACATCGCACAACTGCGTGAACGGCGCGCCGCCGATGCTCACGAGGGGGTCAATCAAAAGATCTTTCGCCGCATCGCCGAGTTTCCCGCTCCTACCATCGCCGCCATCCAGGGGTGGGCACTGGGTGGAGGTTGCGAACTGGCGATCGCCTGCGACCTGCGCATCTGCTCCGAAGATGCTCGATTTGGCCAGCCGGAAGTGGCACTGGGAATTATTCCTGCGGCCGGGGGCACCCATCGCCTGGCGCGACTGATCGGACTGGGTCATGCCCGCGAACTAATCTTCACCGGACGGATCATCGATGCCGAGGAGGCGTTGCGTCTGGGCCTGGTCAATCGAGTCGCAGCACCGCAGCAGTGGTTCCACGAGGCGCAGAAGCTGGCTCGAAAGATCTGCAAGAACGCTCCGGGAGCGGTTCGACTGGCCAAGAGTGCGGTCAATCAGGCCGCAGATCTGGATGAAGAAGGTCGCGACCAGCTGGAATGCGATTCTCAGGCCATCTGCTTCGAATCCGCCGAGAAGTTGGAACGGATGACTGCATTCCTCGAAAAGAAGAGGAAGAAATAGCCCGCACGAAGCCACCCGACCGATTCCAATCCCGTCTCATTCAGCAGTGTTCAACCCCACTGAACATCTTCGTGAACGTCTTCGTGAACATCTTCGTGGACATCTTCAGTGGACTGTTCCCATGGCCATCCTCGACGTGGACCCAAACCGGGTGAGCATAAAAAAAACGGGCTGCCACGTCCGAAGACGCAACAACCCGCAAATTCAAAACTGGGCAACGACCTACTCTCGCGGTTTAATCCACTACCATCGGCGTAGAGAACTTAACTTCCGTGTTCGGAATGGGAACGGGTGTGACCCCTCCACTATGGTCACCCAGAAATTCTACTCGTGAAGTTGTGGTCTCCGTAAAAACGAAGTCGCAACAACACGTAGCGTGATTTTAAATTGGTGGTTGGTCTCAAACATGATTGACATGATTCGATATGACTCTGCTCGAGCGTACATTCTCACTCTCTGAATCGAGTAGATGTCCCGTGCTCGTGCAAAAGAGAAATAGCGGTCAAGCCGATCGACTTATTAGTACCGGTCAGCTGAACACATTGCTGTGCTTACACACCCGGCCTATCAACCTGGTGGTCTTCCAGGAGTCTCATGCGAGATCTAGTTTTGAAGGGGGCTTCGCGCTTATATGCCTTCAGCGCTTATCCTTCCCGGACGTAGCTACCCTGCGATGCCGTTGACACGACAACAGGAACACCAGAGGTCCGTACTCCCCAATCCTCTCGTACTAGGGGAATATCTTCTCAAATCTCGTACACCCACGACAGATAGGGAC
>JAAZXB010000050.1 GCA_014240375.1 Planctomycetota bacterium
GAGGCCTCCTGGTACCACGGGTTGGTGCGGGGGCCGGAGCACAGCATCCGCCCATCGATCCAGTCGCCGTCGTGGGCGATATTGACCTGGTGGAGGATGGACCACAGTTGGTTCTCGCTGATGCCGGGCACCAGTGCGCCCTCCATTGCCGCCATACCGTGCTCGGCTACGTCAATCGAGTAGCGAAGGGCATCGAGTTCCAGTGGTGACTTGCGGCTCCGAGCCAACTCGAGTGCAGGATCGGCGTCGACGACACGCAGGTTGGCGTCAGTCAGAGCTACATGTCCGCTGGGCGACGTGCGTTCCAGGCCGATCGTGGCCGTTGCCGGCAATCCGACCTCGGAAAGATAGGCGGCAACGTCGCCGGCGAACCCAGCTGCCACCGCTGAGAGGTCCATTCCGGCATCAAAGGCGGTGACCGAGTGAGCCGGCCGAGCGTCATCGATGGTGCCGGTCGGACCGGAATAGCCGCCGTAGAGCACCAGCGGGCCGACGACAGGAACAATCAGGTAGGTCGAAGGGATGTGGCTCTGGAACAGTGGAAAGCCCCGGTAGTCAGCGGCGTACCGGAGGCTCACCGGGTTGGTCAGCACACACACGTCAAGACCGCATTCAGCCATGGTTTCCTGGAGCCGGGTGAGTCGACTGGCACGTAGTGCATCTAGGTCCAGGGGCGGTGGTTGCAGGAACTCGAACACGGCGCGGACTGTAGACCCCGACGGCCGCTGGAGAGCGAGCGGTGGAGAGTTCCCACTGGAGCACAGGCCTGTCAGTAGGGAATACGCCGGTCCATCGGTAAGCGAATCGAAGTACCTCTGGAAGCCGTGAGCGTCTAGGTCCCTCTCCGACGCCGCACGTATAGTGAGATTCGCTTCCGCCAGCCAATTGGGGACGTACCGGCATGACGTACGCAGGAAACCGACGGATCATCGACGTCGACAGCCACCTCTTCGAACTCGACGACTTTCTTCACGCGGTCGCGACTGACGAGGAAGCCGCCTTCATCCGACCGATGGAGGCACAGACCGAGCTGCCGGTCTCACTGGAGGCCATCAACCGGGGTCGTGAGCACCTTGATCGCCGGAATGCCGATCCCGAGTTGATGACCAAGTTCGAAGCGGGCATGTTCGACATAAGCCGTAGTCCTTGGTCCCGCCTCGGTGCGTTCGATCCGGCTGAACGGTCCCACGCGCTCGACGTACTCGGCTTCGAGCGTCAGATCGTGCTCGGCACGTTCTCGTTCCACCAAATTGCTCATGAGGAAAACGCAAAAGCGCTCGAAATCGGTGCCCGTGTCCATAATCGCGCAATGGGCCGTTTCTGTTCCCACGATGAACGGTTGCTCGCGGGAGGGTACGTGCCGCTCTCACTCGGCCCAGACGTGGCCGGCGGACTCCTCGATGAGGCTTTCGCCGATGGTTGCTACACGGTAATGGTGGACACGAACGAGGCTGATCCAACAGCGCGCTCGTTCACACATCCCGACTTCGATCCGGTTTGGGCTCGCTTCGCTCAACGGGACGTACCTCTTCTGGTGCACGTAGCGGTCAACGGCCACTACGAGCCCGTCTCGCCAAGTTTCAAAAACAACGGGCGCGGTTCGACGGCCGTGGGCGGTGATGCCCCGGATTCGAACCTGGGTCTCGTAGCGATGCACAACTCGGCCGAGCTGTTCCTTTCGGCGATGATCCTCGACGAGGTCTTCGAACGTCACGACGGCCTGCGGTGCCTCTCGCTCGAACATGGGGCGTCGTGGGTGCCTGGTTGGCTCCACAACCTTGACTTCGTAGAGCGCTCGACCTGGGCTGTTGCTCCTCGAAGCCGGAGGGCTTCCGACGTTGCCCGAGAGCGCGTCCGTTTTGCACCGTTTGCTGGCGAGCCGGTCGGCTGGCTCATCGAACAGCTTGGCCCCGACATGCTCTGCTTCGCGTCCGACTACCCCCACCCCGAGGGATCGAGGGATCCGATCCGGAAGTTCGAGGCGACCATGGACGGGGTCGATCCGGCAGCGCTTGAGGCCTTCTACGCCGGCAACGTGGAGCGGTTCCTCGGCACCGCGCCGACCCCGGTCTGAGCGAGCAAGCATCCCACCGCTCCCGGTGGGTCAGGAAGCACGTGGTGTCGATGGCTGAGCCAGAGGGACATCGCCAACGAGCACACTGGAGACCGTGAACCGAACAACCGTCGTGCACAACCAGGTCGACGAATACGACGTCTACATCGGACGAGCGGTCCCCGAACACGGTATTGACGACAGCAAATGGGGAAACCCATTCGTTATGGCCAATGACAGCGACGCTGAACGCGAGCGTGCAATCAATGCCTACCGGGAATGGGTGGTCGCTCAGCCAGAATTGATGAGTTCACTAGAAGAGCTCCGGAGCAAAAGACTGGGTTGTTGGTGTGCGCCAAAGGCATGCCATGGCGACGTGCTGATCGAACTCCTGGACAAGGCCTAGTCGGTCATTCAAACCCGGGGTGGTCGATCGCCGCCAGAGCCTGGAACACCCGCGCCGTGTCGCCCTCGACCAACAAATCGCCTGAGTCCACAGCGCCACGAATGTCGCCAGAGCCCGTCAAAATCTGATCCCAGACGTTCCTGGACCCCGTAAGCACAGCTTCGGCATCAAGTCCATCCGTTGGGCAGGCGATGTGGTTGCGAAAGTGGATGCCCGTGCGTTCACCGTCGAGTACTACAGCCAGGTGAAGATCGACACCAGCAAGCCGGTCGGGCTCAACGAGAACCCGGAGCACAGATACTGCTGCGTCCAGCGACCACCGTCCTACCTGTCGCCGACTGAATCGATGCGTTCTCAGCCTCGACATGTCGATGGTGCCATCGAGGTCGAGAGCCCTAGTGAGACACCAGTTGCGAACATTTGCGGAGGTCGTGCGCCTGGCCGCGGTACGGAGCGCATCAGCAAGGAGCCGTTGGTCCTGTTGCGTCGATCCTGGACGACGCGCGAGACGACCAGCAAGTGACAGAGCCCAACGGCAATCGTTGTCGCTTCCAGCGAGTGCCTCGACGCAGAGCGTCCTCACCTTCTC
>JAAZXB010000051.1 GCA_014240375.1 Planctomycetota bacterium
CGGCACAGCGCTGGCAGGTCTCGACTTCGAGCAGCTCATCGAGCAGGGACAGCGGGCGATGGACCAGTGGCTGCCCACAGCTTCCACTGAGCCCATCGACATCACCCTCGACTGGGTCGGTCCGCTACGCATCCGCCACTCCGGAGCCGCCAATTCGTCAAGACCTTACCTGAAGCCGGGCGAATTGAGCGGATCACGCCTCTTCCACAGCGTCACCTATCGGTGGGAGTTGCTGGGCTTTCCACCCCTCTGTCCCGCCGTATCTTCTGCGGAGATCCCGCAATCGAATTCCTCCAACACCGAGGATGACTGCTTGTCGCCAGTCGATGTCATCGAGGATCACGGTGAACTGGTGCGCATCACCTACGGTCCCACTCGTCGCCGCAAGTTTCATGGCGGCATCCTCGGTTCGCAGCGGTTACGGATTCGAGATCGACAGGCTCTTCTCCAGCTGTGGCTCGGCCAGCATCTTGGCATCGGTTCTGCCCGACGTTTTGGTCACGGCCTCTATCGTCTTCGCGAACTGCCACCGCTGGCAGAGGCACAACCTGCCGCGACACTGCTCGAGACCGCCCTGCACCCGGCGGTCTGGTCGCCCACTTCCAACGAATCTACCTCCGCGGGTGAGGCCACCGGGATCCGCTCCGCCACCGCCCGACGCTGGGTCGCGGGAGAACGACAGATCCCCTTCGAAGAGATCCCCTGGCAGGACCCTGCCGGGGCAGCAGCGATGCTACCCGTGCTTCCCGCCCGCTGGCGCGCCATCGAGGCGGCGCTGTGTACTCATCTGCAGCCGGCTCTGCGGCGCATCCGGGATGATTCAGGTGTCGGCCATCTCTGGCATTCGCTCCCCCGGCGAATCGGTGCCGATCATCGTTTGCTCCCCCTCGACAGGATTCTGATCGATGTGGAGTGGAAGCCTCACACCCTGCGCCAGCGACTTTCTGCAGTGGTGGCTGATGGGGTTCTCGTCGATCTGGTCTGCGCCCTCTGGCAAGTGCAAGGGCCGTCGGCGCGCTGGATCTCGCCGTTGGCATCCATCCTCTACTGCCTCTTCCCCGGCGAATGCACCGATGCCGCCCGGGCCCGCGGTGCCCGCATCGTCCGGGTCAGTAATGAACCGGTGCTGCACTTCAAGGACGGCCAGGCCGCAACCGAACTGCACGACCAGACCATCGAGGTCGCCCGTCGCATCGGAGATGCGCTGCGAGTAGCACCAGCAGATCTGGACCTGGGCCATCGGCCCTTCTCTGTGACAGGGATCGAGCTCGATCCACGACAACGATTCCAACCGGTACAGGTGATCGGCCCCACAACACCCGGGCGAAATGGCTGGCACCGCTCCCGTGTTCCAGCAGCGATGGGTGATCTGCGATGGCCGATCCCTGGTGAGTCTCTCCCGGTGAGGGGGTCGAGTAGTAGCAATACACTCATCGTTGGGCCATCCACCGCACTACTGGTGTTGAAATCGGGCCGTCTTGAATTCGATAAGGATGAGCAAGAAGGTCCTCTCGTCTCCAGGCTTCGCAAGGTGGTGGCACTCGGAAAGGTCGGTTTTTCTGGCCCGGCACTCGATGCCATTCGTAGTGAAGGGGTTCCCGTTCTTTTTACCGATGCGTCAGGGCGACCGGAAGGGGAGATCCTGCACTGGAAACGAGATCATCATCCTGACCTATGGCTCCAGCAGGAGCGTCATCGATCACGGCCCGATCAAGCGCTGAATCTGTGCCGGACTTTGATCCAGGCCAAACTACAGAACCATGCTCTTGTGGCCAGTCACTTGGATGAGCAGGTGGCGATCGGCATCCAGCAGCAGATCGACAATTTACCCGGAGCGACGAATCGGTCGACCTTGATGGGTATGGAGGGGGCCGCTGCTGCATTCTGGTATCGAGGATTGAGACAGATCATTCCCGAGCACTGGCACTTCGACAAGAGAGTGGCTCCTCACGCAAAGGATCCGGTTAATGCTCTCATGAACCTATTGCACTCTTGCCTTCATCGAGAGTGTCGACTCGCTTGCTGGGAAGAAGGACTACACGAACGAATCGGCTTTCTTCATCAGGATCGGTCGGGGCACGCTTCACTGGCATCCGATCTGCAGGAACCGTTCCGCCATCTTGTCGACCGAGAGGTGATGGCCATTCTCGATGAATGGACCGTCTCTGACTTCAAGTGCGACGAGGAGGGGCGGTCGAGGTTGTCTTCTACGATGCTGCAGCAAGTGATGGCGCGCTTTGAGGTTCTGCTGGATCTCCGGGTCTCCACTCTGGCCCAGGAGACTGCCGTTTCGTACCGCCAGCAGATTCGTGTGCAGGCGCGTTCCTTGAGACGATACCTGTCTGGCGAAACTGATTTGTTTCAGCCTTTTCTTCACCATGCGGATTCAGATACTCAATCGGCCCCTTGCGATCGAGAAGCGGTGACATGAGTCGCTATCTCATCGCCTACGATATTTCGGAAGATCGCCGGAGAAGTCGAGTTCATCGCTGGTTGAAGCGCTGGGGAGACCGCATCCAGTACTCCGTGTTCGAGGCAGAACTGGAACCCCGTGATCTGGATGAAGTTTGTCGTGGGTTAACCGAACGACTCGATAAAGAAGATGAATGCACCATCGTTCCGGTACTGGAACGTCCCGATCGTGGCCAGTTGAACTGGCAGCATGCTCCGGAGGCGTGGACACCGGCCATCGTGCTGGGTCACCCCGAAGCGGATTAGTGCTCTTTGAAATCTAGGACTTGAACATGAGCCCTGCAGGTAGATCTGACTTGCAGGGGAGTTTCGTGTTACCCTGAGGGTCGATACCAGAAGAGGTCGACGACGGGTCGGGGGACTGTTCGCACTTCAGTTGATTTCCGGGAACGGTAAGTTCAAGGAATTTGTCTGCGAAGAGTTTCCCGACCCAGGTTTGACGATGCACTTCCCGGAATCGACACTCCGATCAGGGAGCTCGAGATCGATCTCGAGCAGATCCCCTGCACTGGTGACGAAGGAGTGTCCCGGGCCGAACAATCGGGGGAGACCCCTCCGTCGCCTGGCG
>JAAZXB010000052.1 GCA_014240375.1 Planctomycetota bacterium
GGCCTCCATGATGATCGATCCAGGTCTCTCCCATCACCTGGCGTCCAAACCCGCCATCCCATTGACCATTTCGCCACGACCAGCGGTGGTACTCCCGGTCATCCGGGATATCAAAAGCGTGAGTAGAGGTCCGAAGTCCGATCACCGGTTTGCCCGATTGGACATGGTCGACGAAGAATTTCATCTGTGGGTCGGGTAGGTTTCGGAAGCGAGTGAAGAGCACTACCAGGTCTGCTCCATCGATGGCTTCCATCCCGGGGATGTTGTCGTTGACCTGGGGATCGATGCAGCCGGTTTCAGGGTCGATTGAGAAGAGCACCGTGCAGCGAAAGCCGTGGTGCTTGGCGAGGATCTGAGCCATCTGAGGCATCCCTTCCTCGGAGCGGTACTCCTCATCCCCGGTGATGAACACGATGTGTTTTCCGATTCCCGGTCCCTTGGCACCATTGAAGGTGAGCCATGGAGCTGAATCGTCCATGGTCGGGACGGATGTGGCTAAAACGGTTGTCAATACCAGCAGGATATTCATCAGTACTCCTCCATCGAAGTGGTTCGAGTGGTTCGGACGGTTCCGCGCAGTTATGTAGATTTCACCGCTACAGGATAGCCCATCCTCGGATAGGAAGGCACATGGTTGATGTGGTCGATTCCCTCGATCAAACTGTTCGATCTCGCTCCCGCCTGCGAGATTGGGTTCATTTGTTTTGCCCCGTCATGTGATTGCCCGGATCTACCGGGTAGGTTTTCGGCACTGCCGATTCAGGAGGAAGATATGTCTCGATTGATCCCAGCACTTTTCTTGGTGCTGTTTTTTCCCCAACTTTCCAGCGCTCAGGAGACGGGACAGAAGTGGTCCTATCCCTACGGAGAAGGAAGGGCTTCCCTGGTTCAGGTGGAGGGGATCATCGCCGTCAAGATGATTGACGGACTCGAAGATGAACTGGGTTCTCTGCGGGCCGAACTGCGATCGATCCGAGGTGTGGGCAAGGTGGATGAGAAGAACCTGCAGGAATACCCGGGTCTGTGGTATCTCCCGCTCGAGAAGCGTGTCGATGCGAGAATGCAGCAAGAGATCCTCGCACAACTATCGAGCGCGAGTGTCGTGGAGTTTGCTGGACCGGTTCTCGGCTTCCAGGAAGCCGTCATGATTCCGCGTCCGGAAGTGATCGTGACCTTCGATGGCTCCGTCGATGATGAAGAGATTCGAAATGTGATTCGCCAGTCGGGATTGCGTTTTCTCAAGGAGTTTCCAGCCATCGATCCGACTTACATGCTCGGTTTCGAGGGGCCAACATCCATCGGTTTTGAAATCGCGGATGCCTTGACGGAACTGGAAGAAGTCTGGGTGGCAGAGCCCAATTTCATCCACGATTTGCCAGAGATGGCGACTCCCAACGATCCACTCTTTCCAGATCAGTGGGATATGCAGAATACCGGACAAACCGGCGGCACCATCGGAGCGGACATGAAAGCCGCAGCAGCATGGGACATCTCGACCGGTTCATCGAGCATCGTGGTGGCAGTCATCGACGAAGGGGTCGATGTAAATCATGCCGATCTGCAAGCCAACATGGTGGCTGGCTACGATGCAGTCACCGCTGACCCGACACCGGGAGGGATCCCCGGAAACGCCAATTCCACCGACGGCCATGGAACCTGCTGTGCGGGGATCATCGCAGCGGTGGGGAACAACGGCATCGGTGTTGCAGGTGTCACCTGGAACAGCAAGATCATGCCGATTCGCATCGGTTTCGGAAACTACTGGACTCAGACCGACTGGCTCGTCGATGGATTGACCTGGCCGGTCGACAATGGAGCGGACATTCTCTCCAACAGCTGGGGAGGGGGATCTGCCAGTACCGCCATCCAGAATGCGATCGCCTACGGAAACACCAACGGAAGAGGTGGATTGGGTTGCCCGGTATTCTTCGCTTCCGGCAATGACAATTCCGCGGTCTCCTATCCTGCTCTCTACCCGGAATCGATCGCAGTGGGTGCTTCCAGCCCCTGCGATGAACGCAAGAGTCCATCGTCGTGCGATGGAGAGACCTGGTGGGGGAGTAACTACGGTTCATCTCTCGACTTTGTCGCACCGGGTCCATTGACCACCACAGTCGACATCTCCGGTAGCGGTGGCTACTCCTCGACCGATTACACATCGAGTTTCAATGGCACATCTTCGGCCACTCCTCACGCTGCGGGTGCCGGGGCACTGTTGCTGGCGGTGGCACCGGGCTTGACCCACGATCAGGTCCGAACCTACATGCGACAGACCGCCGACGACCAGGTCGGACCGCCCTCTGAAGATTCGGCGGGTTTTGATAATTACATGGGATACGGACGGATCAACTGCGAGACGTTGCTGCTGACGGTGGCGAGTTCGGTGGCGGCGCCGACCAATCTCAGTTGTAACAGCTCGGGTGCGGACGCCCTCCTCTCCTGGACCAATGGCGAGAGTTATTCACAGGTACAGGTGAGCCGGGGAGGTGGTGTGATCGCCACTCTGTCCGGTTCTGCCACCTCTTACACCGATTCATCTGCGGGTGTCGGGAATATCTCCTACGGTGTTCGTGGGCTGGTCGGATCAGACCAGAGTCCTCAGGTCAGTTGCTCCATCTTCCTCACGGGAGGCGCCACCGATCTGGTCTGGGCGCCTTCTGCTGCGGCTGGTGCCGTGGCCGGGGGCAGTGCCATCTCGGCGGCACTCACCGCCAATGGTCGTTCGCCACTGGTGGTCACGACCCTCGATGCGGTCGCCAGTCTCGACGCCTTCGAAACGGTCTGGGTCAATCTGGGGATCTACCCCTCGGGGCATGTACTCTCCGCTGCAGAAGGCACCACTCTCGATACCTACCTGACCAACGGTGTCGGGGGGTCCTTCCTTTACATGGAGGGAGGAGATACCTGGGCCTATGACTCCGCGACCTCGGTTCATTCTCGCTTTGGAATCAGCGGTCTGTCGGATGGAACCAGTGACCTCTCCACCGTCAGCGGCGCCGCCGGCGCCGGCTGCAGCCTTGTCGGTAGCAGCTGGAGTT
>JAAZXB010000053.1 GCA_014240375.1 Planctomycetota bacterium
CGCCTCATCGAGGCCGGCCGCCGGAGGAATTGAAATCATGGCGGATACATCTTCGCAAATCGCCGACCTGGAAGTCGAACGAAATCAGAATCTCGACCGGGCAAAAGTCATTAGCTCGATCGCTGGGGACGCCTCGCGCGACCTGACGGCCGAGGAACAGTCAAGCCAGTCGGCCTATTTGGATCGCGTCGAAGCAATCGATTCCGAACTTTCGACGCTTTCGCGGATCGAAAAGCTCGAAGCGTCGCGCGCCGTGCCCGTTGCGGCCTCGGCCGAACCGGCCGCCGATGCGGCCATCGAAGTGAACCATACGCATCGTGAACCGGGAATGATTTTCGCGCAGATGGCGGCGTGCATGAACCGCGCCCGCGGCTCGCGCCACGACGCCGCGCAATACGCCAAAGAGGTTTTGGGCGACGAATTTCTTTCGCGCGTCCTTGCGGCCCCCCCAGGCGTACTCGACCGCGCCGACCCTGGCGTCGGCGACACTTCGACCGCGGCTTATGCGGGCGTTCTGGTCCGCGAGTATCAGCGCCAAGCGTCTGAGTTTATTGAACTGCTGAACGGCCAAACGGTTTACGGTCAAATCGGCGCGCGAATGCTGAACTTCAACGGCGCCCCTGGAATCAAAATTCCGCGTATGACCTCCGGCCCGTCGGCTTCGTTTGTCGGCGAGGGCGCGGCCATCCCGGTTACCGATTCCGCATTCGATGAAATCACACTCGAACCGAAAAAGATGGGCGCGCTTATCGTTTTGAATCGGGAACTGGCCGAGCGATCCGACCCGGCCGCCGTGGGAATCATCCGCGACGAAATGGTCGAATCTTCCCGCTTGGCCTTGAATGTGGCTTTCCTCGGCGGCGGCGGCGCCACGGCGACTACGCCTATGGGGATCTTTAATCAGTCTCAAGCCGGAATGACCGCATCAGCGACGGCGAACGCACTCGATGATGCAACGGCCGACATGAAAAACCTCATGACCACGCTCGCGGCGACGAATAAAATCCCTGGGCCCTACGTGTGGGCCATGGGGCAAGACTGTTTGATTTCGCTGATGTACATGCGAGACGCAAACGGGCAGTACGCGTTTCGCGATGAATTGAACGCCGGCCGCCTCGCGGGTCATACTTACGTCGTGGACAACTCAACCACAATGGCCGACGATTTGGCGCTATTTGCCCCCAATCAAATTTTGATTGCGAACGGGAAATCGCCCACGGTCGACATGTCGACTGAGGCGACGCTTCATCGTGAAACTGTTCCGACGGCCGACATTGGCGGCGCCGCGACTCCGGTCCAGTCGCTTTACCAGACGGACGCGTTGGCCTTGCGCCTGCTGCTGGAAATCGACTGGTCGAAGCGTCACGACTGGGCCTGCTCTGTGATTACGGCCGTGACCTGGAATTAATTGAAATGGAACTGATCGCGATTAAGGATTTCCCGAACCGATGGAAAGCGGGCGCTAGCGTCCGTTGTCTTCCGACCGTCGGCGCGGCCTTGATCGCCCGCGGCCTCGCGCGCCTACCCGATTCTCTCGGGTCGGCGGGCGCGCCTGGCCGCGGCTCCGGTTCCGAAACGCGGAAGAAGGCCAGCCGGTCAAAGCGCGCTAAGCGCAAGGGGTAGGCGTTGGGCATTCTCGACCGAATCGGGATCGGCCGCCGACGCCGAGCGGTCGACCGTTCGGCCGGCGGATACGTGGTCTTCCCGCCCGATAGCCCGTATAAATCAAACTGGTTTCAACTCGGCCAGGCGCCGGCAACCGGCCAAGAGGCGCTAGCCTGCTCCGCGGTCTATGCCGCGGTTTCGGTCATTAGCCAGGAAATCGCGCGGCTACCGATCAAACACTATCGACGTTTACCCGAAGGCGGCCGCGAGGAATTGCGGGCTTCCCGGATTACGCGGGTTTTGCGCCGACCGAACCACGTTCAAAACCGAAGCGATTTCTTTTTGAATTTTGTTTCATCGCTCCTGCTGAACGGGAACGCCTACGCGATAGCCGAGCGCGATTCATCGCGGCGGATTGTTTCCTACATGGGGCGAACGCCGGGCGCCGTGCGCCCGCGGGTTGACCCGGCCTCGGGCGCCGTCTTTTATGACGTGGCCGACCAGGCGACCCAGCCGACGGCGCCGCGTCAGGTCCCTGCCCGCGATGTATTGCACGCCCGCCTTTTTTGCCCAGGCGATCCGCTTGTCGGCGTTTCGCCGCTGACGGCGTGCGGGTTGTCGATGGCTACGGCGTCGACCGTTTCGCGCTCCAGTTTGGCGTTCTGGCAAAACCAGGCCCGGCCTTCCGGGATCCTATCGACAGATAGACCGCTATCAACCGAAGCGGCGCGGCGGTTGCGCGACCAATGGGAAAGCGCCGGCCGCGGCGATCGATCAGGAAAGACGGCGGTTCTCGACTCGGGCCTTTCATGGCAACCGCTATCTATTAGCCCGCAAGACTCACAAATCGTGCAGACGTTTAACCTACAGGTTGACGATATCGCGCGCGTCTACCGCGTGCCCCTAGCATTCTTGGCGCGCCTCGAAGGCGCTACGTGGTCGAATGTCGAGAGTATGACGCGCTCTTTTTTCGTTTCCTGCCTCGCGTTCTATGTCGAGCATATCGAGGCGGCGCTCGATTCGTTTTTCCAGTTGCCCGCCGATCAGGAAATATCATTCGATGTGGAACGCGCAATGCAGCGCGCAGAATTTGACCGGCGAATGACGGCCGCCAGCGTCGCCGTGCGTG
>JAAZXB010000054.1 GCA_014240375.1 Planctomycetota bacterium
CTTACCGGGGGCGGCTGCTGTTTTTTGGGCGGGGGAGTTCAGCTTGTAGCGGCAGTGCGCGCTTCGGCGGATCCTGGAACATCAGATGCTCTCTGGATATTGCCGCTGGAGCAACTTACGCAGGTGTTCGATGGCGCGATGGAATCGCTGGCGGGCTGTGTCCACGGAGATTCCAAGTTGGATGGCGATCTCAGCATGCTCGAGACCGATTCTGTGCTTCATGTCGATGATCTCGACCTCTTCTTCAGTCATCTCGGTCAGGCACTTCTCCAGTGCCGCCAGTTGCTCGCCTCTGTGCATATCCATCGACGGCGAATCGACAGCGGCGGGCACTCGATCCAGCGGATCGCCCGCAGATGAGGTATCGCCACTTCTGTTGCCTGGCGATGCCTTGCGGCTGATGTCTCTTTTCATGGCGTGCGCTGCGGCAATCGCCTTCGAGATGACACCCTGGGTGATCTTGCGCACGAGTCCGCGGAATGCCGGTGTGTTGATCACTTCCAGCTCGCCGCGATCTCGCTTCTTGGCGAGGGTGATCACCACCTCCTGGAGGATGTCATCGATCCCGATGGGGCCTCGCACATGGGCCGGAAGCCTGCGATCGATGTAACGAAGCAACTGCCTGCCCTCGACCGCCAGAAAATGGCTCAGGGCATCGTCATCGCCCTCACCGAAGAGGTAGAGCAGCCCCGTGGTCAGCACCGAATGAAAACGATCCTCCGCTGGACCGGTTCCTGTGCTGGAATCGGCTTCCTGTGCAGATTCTTCCGGGGAAGTGCCTGCCTTGTCGTGGGGAATTTCTCCCATGCTGATCCACCTCGAGTCTCCGTAAACGGCACCATACCAACTGGATATGCTCACCGACTGCCGATGATCCTCCGCTTTAGTGCCGCTGGCAAGCCTCTCGTCGGTGAAGGGCACAGTTTCTGGACTCATCCAGAGGCTCCACTCCTTCACCACAGAATCGGACAATGCTAAGGTAACAAGATCCTAAATTCTGCCCCAAGGAGTGGAGATCAACTGATGGTGAATGATCCACAATCACAAGAATCATCCTGGACAGAGGACGAGACCGTCGATACCGACGGTGAATCCAAACAGGTCGATCCCCGCTCCCTGGCGCGGAGACTCTTTGCGCAATATCCGACTCTTCAGGGAGCTCGAGGAGCTCCGCATACATCCGCGCCTTCCTCAACCACTGTAACTCCACAATCGATCGGCGACTACACGGTCAAAAAACACATCGGACGTGGTGCCTTCGGTGATGTATTTCTGTGTCAGGAGAAACACCCCCCCCACCGGGTACTGGCGATCAAGGTGATTCGCGCTGGCATGGATACTGCCGATGTGCTGGCCCGATTCGAGGCGGAAAAAAATGCCCTCTCGATGATGAACCACCCGGCCATTGCTCGCATCCTCGATGCCGGCGCGACGGAAGATGGCAACCCCTACTTCGCCATGGAATATGTAGATGGGGTTCCGTTGACGGAATATTGCGCCAGCAATCGACTCACCCTCGAGGAGCGCCTACATCTCTTCATCGAGATCTGCCGGGGAGTTCAACACGCCCACAACAAGGCGGTGGTCCACCGCGACCTGAAGCCATCCAACATCATGGTGTCAGAAGTCGATGGTGCACCCCAGGCCAAGATCATCGACTTCGGCCTGGTCAAGAGTCTCCTGCAACCACTCCGGGACCATTCAATTCACACTCAATATGGAGTGGCGCTCGGCACCTTCGAATACATGAGTCCGGAACAGGTGAAATCGGGTGGCATTCACCTCGACACACGATCGGATATATACGCTCTCGGGGCGATCCTCTATGAACTACTTACAGGCGAGTTCGCATTTCCCGACCTCAGAACACATGGATATGCAGAACTGCTCCGAACCATCACGAAAGTCGACGCGATTCGTCCCAGCCTGCGCCTGCAATCCACCGATCCTGCACGTGCCAGTGACCACGCCAGCACCCTCAGCTCCGAAATCGATCCGCTGATCAAAAAACTGAGGATCGAACTCGACTGGATCGTCATGAAGTCCCTCGAAAAGGCGCCGGAACGTCGTTACCAGACCGCTCAGGAATTTGCCCAGGACATTTCAAACTTCCTGGCTGGAGATCCGGTCCATGCGAAACCTCCAAGTGTCGCCTACCTGTTGAAGAAAACCGCCATCCGGAACCGTGGAATCTTGTCTGCAACCATCTTGGTGTTTCTCTCACTCGCCATCGGTTTTTCGTGGGCATTGAGTGAACGCAGCAAGGCACAATCCGCCGCTCAGGCGGAGATGAGTCGTTCCGAAGAGCTACAGGAGGTGATCCAGTTCCAGAACTTCCAGTTGGGCAACTTTAATCTGGCCAAGATGGGCCAGCAGCAGTTGTCCGATTTGGTGGAAGCATCGAAATCACACGCCATCGATTCCGGCCTTGAGGGGGAAGCACTCGAGAACCACATCGAAAACATCGAAGCAGTCCTGGCCCCCATCAACTGGACCGACCTATCCAAGAAAACCCTGCACGTAAACATTCTCAAACCCAGCGTCGAAGTGATCTCTAGCCAGTTTTCAGACAGGCCGCTAGTTCGTGCAAACCTGCTGCAAACTCTGGGGCAAACTTTTCTCCAAATCGGCCTGGTCACGGAACCCACCGAAATTCTTCACACAGCGCTACAACTCCGACGTGAGCATCAGGGTAACGATCATCCCGACACCCTCATCTTGATCAACAAT
>JAAZXB010000055.1 GCA_014240375.1 Planctomycetota bacterium
CGCCAGGTTCCCAGCTTCGTCGGGCCTCTGACGTCGGGCATGGCCAGCTTGGCCTTGCTTACGGGGATGTCGGGGTGGGGACAGGCCTACACTGACGAGAGCTACCGTCTGGGCGTCGTGATAGAGCGTGACGTGACCCTCAAGCAGGGGCGCCACCCGGACGCCAAGGGCGAGGCGCTGCGAGAAGGTGTCGAGGTGCGGATCGTCGAGTCCGACGACGAGTGGGTGCGGGTGCGGCGCAGCGATGGCGCGGAGGGCTGGGTCGAGGTCAGAGCGGTCAAGCAGATCTAGCTAGCTCCCGTTTCAAAACAAGGGGTTGGGGAGACCGCGGCCCGGAGCGCAACCCGTTTCTCGGATCGCTGGAGGCTCCAGATCCCGTCGGCGTGGTGGTAGAGGACGGAAGACGAGTTGAGGGCGGCGATTTCACTGCTTTTGGGCGCACCTCTCCTGCCGGAACGAGCGATCTTCCCGCGGAAGGCTTCGAAATTATTCGATAACATGCCTCGCCATCACCAGAAGGTTCGCTGCTATCACGCCGGACCAGACATAGGACTTGAATGACGCCAGGCTTCGCCAACTGCAGCGGCCGAGGCCGAAGGCTCGTTTGAGGAAGGAGATGCCCCCCTCGATGCCAGCCCGGAAATTGCGCAGACGTCGGTAGACCCAGCTGCTCTTGGCCATCTCCGAGACCTGGAGCCCACACCGTTTGGCGAACACCACGTCCGTCACGCCTCGCTCCTTGGCTGTTTGCAGGTTGGCCTTCGAAGCGAAGCCACCATCAAACGCGACCTGGCGCGGAGGCCTGCCGAAGATCTCTGCGTGCCGATCGATCGCCTCCGTGACGAGCGTGACGTCGCCAGGGTTGCCATCGAGCACCAAACAGTCCGTGAAGAGTCCGGAGGCGCCCGAAGACAAGTACAGCTTGTGACCGTAGTGGGTCTCGCGGTTGCCCTTCCGGATGATGTCAGTGTGGGACTCGAAGATGGAGACCACCTTCTCAGCCGCCGGGACGCTCTCGCCTTCGAGCACGCGCCGTCGGGTTTGGTCGATGACGCGCTTGGCCATTCCGACGTAGTGCCGCAGCTCGGCCGCCAGCGACTTCGCGCGACCTGCGCCCAGCGGATCGTCGCCATCGTAACGGTCGAGCGCACGGGCGGCGCGCTCCGCGTGAGCGACCGTCTTCTTGGTGACCTTCAGAAGGTCTTGGTACAGCGGACGTCGCCTGGCCTTCCGCGCAGCATACTGGATGCCGATGGCACGACGTCTCGCCCGCCGGGTGTGGTCGATGAAGCCAACCGGCACCAACCCCTTGGCGCGCCGCAGACCCCGGGTGAGCACCCGGACACAGTCATCCAGCAGCGACGAATCCGTCGGCGGATGGATGTTCGACTCCGTGACCGTGCAGTCGCCGCGCATCTTCGCGCCGCGCTCGATGCCCCGCTTCTGGGCTACCGCCAGCAGCCGGCGGTTCACCTCTTCGAGGGTCTCCGGCCGCACCTTCTTGCAGTTCCGCTGCAGCGTTTTGGCCGACGGCACATTGTCCGCGAACCCAACCCGGCAGAACGTCCGGTAGGTGGACGAGTCAGCCAGGTGGAAGGCCAGCTCCGCGTAACTGAACCCGTTCAGCTGCTTCACCACGAGCACACGCAGAACGAACTCACCATTCATGCCGCTGCGGCCTGTACCCGGGTTCTTCACCCCACGGATGAGGTCGGCCTGGACAAGCCCCACGACGCCATCTGCCTCCTTGAGCAGGTCGCTCATTGTCGCCAGCTCCTGCGCGTGCTCGTGGGCTACTGGCTGGAAGACAAGGCCGCCTTGTTGCTCTATCATCCTGCGCATCGGGATGGATCTCCTGTGATGTTCTGTCGTTAGAACAATGAGATCACATCCCGATACGTTTTTCCAGTCAGATCAAGGCATTATGCGTTTTGATCCGGGCACTAGCTAGGAAGCGCCTTGGGGGGGCTCCCCATTTCGTCCAAACGGAGAAACCTCTACTTCCTCAACGGCTTTTGTGTGGGCTATCCTCTGCTCTTCGGAGAAGGTTGCCCCCACCAGTCGGAGTTTGCCTGCTTGGGCAGTGAACTTGGTGCCCGGTACGCCGCTCACGTGGACGATGGCGTCACCGGTCTCTCCAGTCTTCCCCACCCGCTTGCCCAAGACCTTGATCGGGGTCGCCGGAACCCCGTGCGCACGAAGAAGAGGTAATTGCGCGGCGGTCGCTGAAGAATGGCCCGGAAGTCCACCTCCACTCTTCCGCTGGGGCGTAGATAACCGTGGTTTTCCAGGCGTTCTGGTCGGTGTTGGGCGGGACCGTATACCCTTCAGGGGGCTCCAAACTGAAGGCGAGAACTTCCCCTTCGCTGGCACCGTACCGCCCCTTGTACTGGCCATCCTCGTTGGTGACGCCAAACGCCTTCCCATTGATGTAGAAGCGCACCCTCTTCACCGGTTTGCCGGACGGATCAGCGGTGGTGACGTTGAGGACCACCCCTTTCTTCTGATCCGGCGCGGGGTTGGCCAAGCCAGCGGAGCCGAGGAAAAGGCTGGCCGTTAGCCCGCATTTCTCACCAGACTTCGGCTGCAACCTTCGGATGGGCAGGCGCTACGAGCGCGTGCTCCCTCCGCCGACCTGCGACGTACGGCCAGTACGACTCGGCCGGCTCCGGTCCGCGCCACGCTCGTATCACCTACCCCTCCTCGGTTTCG
>JAAZXB010000056.1 GCA_014240375.1 Planctomycetota bacterium
CCAGCGCCATCCTGTACAGCTACGGTGGACTGATGGTGGTCCGTGGAGAGATGCCGCTGGGAGTACTGGTGGCACTCGGTCTCTATCTCGGGATGGCCTTTGCGCCGCTTCACGCACTGGTCGAACTGTACCTGCAACTGGTCCAGGGCAAGGTGGCCCTCGAGCGGGTGCGCGAGATTCGCGAGCAGTTGCCCGAGGTGATCGAAGTCGATGGAGCGACCCACTGTGATTCCATCGGAGCGACCATCGAACTGGATGCGGTTCAATTCAGTTACCACCCCGACCAACCGCTACTGGAACAACTGAGCCTGCGACTGGACCCCTCCGAGACGGTCGCTCTGGTCGGGGCTAGCGGGGCGGGGAAGTCGACCATCGTCGACCTGATGCTGCGCTTTCTCGATCCGCAGCAGGGTCAGATTCGCATCGACGGCACCGACCTGAAGACGCTGCAATCCGCCAGTTACCGCAGACATCTGGCTCTGGTCTCGACCGAGACCTTCCTCTTCCACGGCTCGATCCGCGACAACATCCTGTTCGGCAAACCATCCGCCACCGATGAGGAGATGCGCCAGGCCGCCATCAAGGTCGGATTACCGGCAGCATTGGGTGCCGATTCCGCCGGTCTGGAGACGATCGTCGGCGAACGAGGAGAGCAACTCTCGGCGGGTCAGAAGCAACGAGTCGGCATCGCCCGGGCATTGCTGAGGGAACCCAGTTTCCTGATCCTCGATGAGGCGACGGCGCATCTCGATCTCGCATCCGATCGACAGATCCGCGATGCCATCGCCGAGTTGATGGAAGATGCGACCACCCTGGTGATCACCCATCGTGTCTCGACCATCGCCGACGTCGATCGAATCCTGGTGCTCGATCAAGGCCGAATCGTCGAGCAAGGAACGCCCAAAGAACTGATGAGAGCAGGAACTGCGTTTCAAGAACTGCTCGAGAGGGACCAGATCCCGGGGTGAAGAGTGGTATCCGGTGGAACAGGGACTCGATAGTGTTGGGCCAACGAACGGATATAAGTGAATCACTCCCGTTTTCTTAAAATTACAGTGCAGAGGCGCAATAATGGCTGAGTTCAATCCGGAAGATCATTGGAAAGCGATCATCCTCTTCGGGCGAAATACGGCCACCTACAAGATAGCACTGGCAAAATCGCTTCTCGCATTCTGTCACCAAGGAATGACGACAGTATCGTGGGAATATCTTTCAAAGCAGTTTTTCCATGAGTATCTAAACCGGCTAAATCTCGAATCTCCTATGCCCCAACTGTATCAACCGGGAAGACTGGCTGTAATGGTGCGAATCATTGCGGAATACAAAAGTGGAAAGTTGGATGAGCAAGGTGCCATCGATCGCGTTGGGAACGAAGCTTTTGGAGATGTAATCAAGAGATTCCACAATGTTGGAAGCCACGGCAACCTATCTGAAAGTATGTTCTATCGATTTGATATGGGGAAAAACCTAATAATCACAGACGACCTTCACTCACTTATCGAGAACAGCGCCACTGAACTGGAGAGCGAGTTGGAGGCACGCTGGAGCTTACTAGAAGGTGCCTTCTCTCTTCACCACGACAACTATCAACTCTGCAATGATCTTCGAGAGATCTACTTGAAAAGCGAAGACGCCACAGAGAGGAAAAGCCTAACAGGAAACGTTGGGTTCCTTCAGGGGTATCAAGGTAACACCTGTTTTTACTGCGGCTTGGACCTCAATGGGATTAACGCTCATGTTGATCACGTCCTCCCACGGCAGGTAGTACAGCATGATTTGATCTGGAACCTGGTACTGGCTCACGCACACTGCAACGAGCAAAAATCTGACCGCCTTGTTGGCGACCACTACATCGAAAAACTGATCGCAAGAAATGAAAACATCATGGGAAGTAATCACCCCTGGAAAAAAGAGATAGAACATGCACTTGGCTCTAACGCGGGCCGAAGGAGATCCTCGATAAAAGAGCACTATCAGCGTGTTGGACAGATCCTCGGATGGAATCACTGGGGCGGTAGCCCAACATATTCACCCGACAAAGATGCTTTCTATAAGAAACTAGTCACCCTGTTGAACCAAAGTTGAGAGGCTAATTTCACGTGGATTCTTTTCTAGAAATCGAAACCGAAAAATACATTTTTGAATCAAAATATTTCTTTGTCATCAAAGATGAATTCCCAGTTTCGCAAGGGCATTGCCTGATTATCTCCAAACAACTGAGAACAGACTTCTTTGACCTTTCAAATGACGAAAGAACTGAGTTAGGGGATATCATCATCTCGACCCGAAATATGATTGAAGAAAGTCAATCCCCTGACGGCTACAACATTGGAATGAACTGCCAATCCGCAGGTGGCCAAACCGTCATGCACTTTCACTGCCATGTAATCCCACGCTATTTTGGAGACATGGCAGACCCTCGGGGTGGTATTCGGTACTGCATCCCCGAGAAAGGGAACTACTGTCCCTAACAGAAGCAGATCAATAAAAATAGTTTGAACTACTGCCCCTCGACCGCCGGTTGTTGCAGGTAGAGCCATACCCAGCCGTGGGTGT
>JAAZXB010000057.1 GCA_014240375.1 Planctomycetota bacterium
GTTTTTGATCCTCGTTCAGATGTGCCATCACACCTCCACTGTCGGCACCCACGGCCATCCGACCAGAGAACCAGCCTCCATCACTTCTGTTCCTGCTTCTCGCCACCCAACAGTTCAAGGATGAAAGAACTCTCGAGAAGATAGGTCTTGATGTCATCCCGGTCCGGAACTCCACGACTCCCGGGCGGCAACTCCTCAGGTTTTCCAGAGAAACCGACAAGAGCGGTAAGGTCCGTTTCGATTTGATTCACCGTGAAGGACCCATCCAACTGATGATCAACAAACACGATGGTGTCTCTGGAGAGTTTCAGGGTGCGGCCTTCGATATTCAGGAATGCCAAGAAGGGCTTCTGGAAATACAACTCGTGATTGGTACTAATTTGTATCCATCGTCTTTCCTCGTGGATTTCAACATAGAACATCAACTCAATGATGTTAGCTTCACTGTTCCGAAAACGAGAACGCCCCCAAGGGTGGTTCTTGCCACGGCGTACGAAGTTACCTCTTACATCCTGCCGATGTGAGTACTTCATCTTCTCGCCCTGTTTGAGCTGTTTCAGGCTCACATGGTCGACCACCAGCAGCGAAATTCCATCCGAGCAGCCGTAGTAATGGAAGTAGAGATTAGGCAGTTTCACAACACCCGATCGATGGACAAACAACGAAGGCAGCCGGGCCTCATTGATGACAAAGATGGCGAGCACCAGCAACAGTAAAACCATGATCGAGAGCGCGGTCACGTTTTTCTTCTGCACGGACTCGATCTCCTCTTCACATCACCGTCATTCTTCATCTCGATCAATGCTTTGTAGCCGTCGTCCCGGCTCAGTGGATGATGGAAACCAATCCACTCCACAACGGGAGCAGTACCTGTGTAATTTTTCGTGCGGAAGCAGCCCACGCATTTCAAAAATGTCGCGACAAACGCAGCAACGCTTGAACAACACGTGATCGATCCCTAGCCACGCTATACAAAGAAAGACAGCCCCTCCCCAGAGATACACGGAAGTGTCCCCCACGAGAATTGTGAAGTCGAAACCCAAACTGCCAAGGCCAATTAGTATCAGAGGAAAAGCAAGCAGCGTCAGGGTTGTGAAAAGGATCCGACGGTTCATCCGACGCATCCACTTCACTCTATCTGCATATTCCGCTTCTTCTATCTCACTCAGTTTGGTTTTCATGCTTCTACCTTCGGCACGATGTCGGTCTGCAACTGGGGCACAACGGCACGGATGTCGCTGGTGGGGAGTCCCAGTTCACCCCGGATGATGTTAACTCCCTGGGCGATGGCCGTTGCCTTGAAAAAGGCGATGTCACGGTTGCAGCCCTGGCGACCGAAGCCGCAATCGCTGGAGATGATCAGCTGCTCGGGCGCGATGTACTTCAAGGCATGGCGGATGCGCTCGGCGATCTGCTCGGGGCTATCGACCTGTAAGTGCCGATGGCTGACGACGCCGATGCAGACCTTCTTCGGCAGGTTGCCCTTTCCCTTGCCGAACATCTCGATCTCACGGAAGCCGCGATCGGTCATCTCTACGGTCCACACATCGCCCTTGCACTCGTTCATGTACAGGTCGAAGGACTCCTCGTAACTGTCATTGTCGATGACTCGCTGCATGTTCGGGTTACCCCAGCAGGTGTGGATCCACAGTTCGATGTCATCGAGGCCTTCCACCTCGCGGTTGAACGCCTTGAGCATGAACTGGACCTCATCGCTGTCCTTGCCATAGGTATTGGCCCAGAAGTGCAAGGTCGGTTCCTCGATCTGGATGCACTGGCAACCGGCATCCTTGAGCCGATGCAGTTCGGTGTTCATCGCCACCGCCATGTCCCAGATCAGTTCCTGGTTGTCGCTGTAGTGGGGGGTATGGATGTCGAGGAACAGCCCCATCACTTGTGAACAACAGGTGCCAAAACGCACCGGCTTGTCGGTCTTGGCCTGGGCCATCCGCCAGATCTTGTCGTAGTCGAGGGGGCGGTGTTCGATCTTGCCGACCACCCGCGGCCAGCGCCAACCGGTGTAGATCTCATTGAGCAGGGTACCGGGCGGATAGCGCAACCATGGCGAGCGAGTCTCTTCTGATTGCAGGTAGTCTCCATCGAAACCGGCCCAGCGCTGCAGCGGGTAGTGATGCCAGGAGCGACCGGCCATGTCGTTGTCGCAGTGCAGATCACCGTGAGTGAGGATGTCGAGACCGGCACGATCTTCATCGGAGATGATTGTGGCGAGAGCATCCTGGTACTGCTCACGAAAGTTGGTGTCCATCATGCAGGTATCGAGCGGACGCCCCCACATGCTGTCGTCGAACCACTTTGGACGCGGCCACGAACCGGTGACCGTACAGGGCAACTGGATGTCCTTGGTGACGGTGTACATCGAGCCTCCTCATGGCGTGACGGGATCTGCAACTCACAGTGACGGTACACTGCAAGCCCGGAGGTGGTCAATGACACAGGTGACCAACGTGAGGGAACTACTTTCGTTTCCTGACAACAACGGTACCGGCGAGCTTGTCGTGCCACCCCTGTTTCCTCTGATCCAGCCCGA
>JAAZXB010000058.1 GCA_014240375.1 Planctomycetota bacterium
GTTGGCGGCCGGATACGACGCCGCCCGTGGCAAACTCGGGCAGGTCCGGGAGCGAAAGATCGGGCGACGGAGAAGCGACGGCGAGTAGACCGCGCTCGCGAATCAGAGGCAAAACGCTCGGCGCCTCTGAGTCGCCCGAAGTGGCCGCCGCGATCACGCCCAATTTCCCGCCACGGCGAACCATCGGCAAAATAGCTTCGGGCCCCGCCTCGCCTACGATGACCTGTTGCCGCCCGGATACGACGCCGCCCGTTCCAAACGTCGGACCCTGCCAGGCGCCCGTCGATCCGGTCGGCGACTGGATCGTTTGTCCGAACGAGTCGCCCGGCTGGCCGCCCATGAACGCGCCGAGCGTCGCCGTAACTGCGCGAAGTACCAACATGCGGGCAATCATTTGGGCAATCGACGCCAAGACCGAACGCGCGAAATCCTCGAAAGAAAATTTCCCGGTCATTATGGCCGAAACCAGTTGAGTCTCGAAGGCCGAAGCGATAGACATTACAGAGCCTTCTAGCTCTTTGAACTGATCCGCCTTTGATTCAGCTAAATCGTCTTGCGCCTCTAGTATTCTTTCGAATCGCTCGGCCGCGGATTCCTCAGCCAGGCTTAGTTCCATAAGGTTATCAATGGCGCGCTGGCGGTTGCGTTCGGCTTCATCGGCCGACGATCCAACCGCCGACGCCCTAACCTCTTCGAAAATGTCGCCGGGGGAAATCAGCGGCGCGAATATGCTAGACGGCGACGGCGACGGCGGGCGGTCAGGGGCGGGCGTACCTAATGGGCGCTGGCGCGGATGCGGCCCCCGGCCGGATTCCCCTAATATCCTTTCGCGGGCCGCCTGTTGCGGGTCGACCGGAAAGAGCGATTGGAACAATGGATCCGAGCCCAGAAAATGTTCCTGGATAAGTTCGCTGAACGTCGGCCAGCGAGACGCCGCATCATCAAACCATTCCCCAACGTCGCCCAGAAAATCGCTTACTTCGCCCGCGATACTTTTAGCCTCGGGGCTCGAAGCGAGCGCGACAACGGTCCCGCCGGGCATGAACGGTTGCGCGGTTTTTAGCGCCGAATGAACGAGCAAAACCGCGCCCGCAAAACTCTCAAGAGATTCGACCATCCGGTCTATATTGTCGGTATTCCTGAGCGCGTCATCTAGGTTTTTAAAAACCGCGCTAACCTGATCCTGTGTAGTAAACGAGGCGCCAACCTCGCCGGAAAAAAACTCCCATGCTGCGCCAAGCTGGCGAATCTGGCCGGACAGCGTATCGAGTTCCGACTCGGCAAATCCGCCCATAACTTCTTGCGCGACTTCGAACGCCGCGCCGGCTTCAAGCGCCGCCCGGCCCAGCCCTTGAAACTCTGGCCCGGCGTCGGCCAATTCGCCAAGTGTACCGCCTAGAGTTTTACCCAGTTGCCGCGCGGCGCCTTCGAGTGGCATCCCCAGCGCAACGGCCAGGTCGAGAGTAGAGCGCACGGCGGCATCCATTTTTTCGGGGACCACGCCGAAAACCGTTAAGAGCCGCTGAGTATCTGTTATCTGAGTTTCGCTAAACGCCGTTATCTGGTCGAGCGCCTGCGCCTGTTCCCGATAGACAGCCAGAGTTTGCGCGGACTGCGCCCCGCCTCGGCCAAGCGCCGTCTCTAGTTTTCGCGTCGCCAGTTCGGCGTCTGCGGCGTTATCAATGAATTGGCGTAGTACCTTAGTGATCTGCGAAAAAGCAAAAAACCCAGCGGCGGCGGCGCCTGCGCGTTTCAGCGCCGCGCTCATCGAAGTCGAAGCCCGCGCGGTCAAATTCATTTCGCGCGACATGCCGCGAGCCGCTCGACCCGTCTTCTTCATTTGCGCGGCCATGCGCTTATTCGTCTTGTTCGCCTTGGATATTTCGCGCTGAAAACGCTCGGTAAGCGCTTCTAGTTGTATCTGTACGCGGCCGACTGATTTGGCCATTAGGTATATTTCCCTCGCGCCTTAAACAATCCCTCGCGCATTCGCGCGGCCGTGGCCTCAATCGCCGGCCGATGGGCCCGATTAAACGCCTTCGTCATAAATCGGCGAATGGGCATGGGCCGGGCACGGCGGCCAGTCTCGAAGAAGTAGCCATAGAATGCTGTCGTGCGCGGGCCCACGCGAACAACCGGCCGCATTGCAACCCGCTTCGGGTCGGCGCGGTAAATTATGCCGCGGCGCAAATAGCCTGGGTACCTGATCCCGGTTCGCCCAACCTTTTTAGGCAAATCCTTCCCGCGCTTTCGGATGGGCACGCCGTCTTGCGCGGCCAGTTTGAAAACCTTTGCGCCCTCGCGCAGGCCGCCCACGATCAGTCGAAGCGCCAATTTTTCCTCTAGTTGATCGAACGCCCGGCCGAGGTTTTTAGCGACGAAGCGGTCGACCGGGACGCGGGTTTCGGGGCCGCGCTTTGTAGCGCGCTCAAAATCCCAAATCCAAGAAGTGGGCGCGGCATACATGGCGACTGCATCGCCCGCTTTCAAATATGCTCTAGCGCTTGCCATCGGTCTTTTCC
>JAAZXB010000059.1 GCA_014240375.1 Planctomycetota bacterium
AGCATGACCGTCAACAATCTCGCCTCGGTTCCGATCCTGATCGGAGGCGACGAGGAGCAGAAGAAAAAATGGCTCGGCCGCCTGACTTCAGAGCATTGCACTGCTTCCTACTGCCTATCGGAACCGGATGCAGGAAGCGATGCCGCTTCATTACGCACCTCTGCAGTGCGCAAGGGAGATCATTACCTCATCAACGGTAGCAAGGCCTGGGTTTCTGGTGGGGCTCACGCAGGATTCTTCACCTTGTTTGCCACCACCGATCCGGATAGCGGACATGAGGGAATCACCTGTTTCGTCATTCCCGCCGATGCGGATGGGATCGAGATCGGTAAGAAGGAAAACATGATGGGGCAGAGGGCCTCGAATACCGTCTTCATCAGTTTTCAGGATGTAGAGATTCCGGTGGCCAACCGGATCGGGGCCGAGGGCAAGGGTTTTCACATCGCCATGAAGACTTTCGACCGGACCCGCCCGGGAGTGGCCGCAGCAGCGGTGGGAGTCGCTCGCAGATCGCTCGAGGAGGCCACTCGATATTCCCTCGAGAGGCAGGCGTTTGGCCGTCCGATTGCCAAACAGCAAGCGATCCAGTTCATCCTGGCGGATATGGCCAAGGATACCGAGGCGGCCCGGCTACTCACCTGGCAATCGGCATGGATGATCGACCAGGGCCAGCGAAACACCAAGCAGTGCTCGATGGCGAAGTGCTTCGCCGGTGATATCGCGATGAAGGCCGCCACCGATGCGGTGCAGGTCTTCGGCGGCTACGGCTACTCGAAGGAGTACCCGGTCGAGAAGTTGATGCGCGATGCCAAGGTGATGCAAATCTACGAGGGCACCAACCAGATCCAGAGGTTGATTATCGCTCGCCATCTGCTCGAGGCTTGAAGAGCGGTAGGTAGCAGCAGAAGTCGGTAGGCCTAAACGGTCGTTGCTCGTCCTGTATGCTCGTTCGATCGTTCAAGTACAAGATCTACTCAGAAGGTGATGCTGTGGTGCAGGTGCTTTCTACAGCATGAAACTCCACAGGGGCAGGACATGATCGGCAGCGGACTTTCCCGCTTTCGCCTGTTCAAAGTGGTGACGGATCTTTCGCTGGACCAGGTCATTGTTCAAGAATGGCATTCCCAGGCAATCCCAATACTGATGGTTTGATCCACCGGAAAAGGACCGGCAAAAGGTCGAGAAATCATCGGCAAGGCCCTGGAAGTAGTCGTCGAGATCGTTGGCCCAGTACTCTTCCTGAGCATCACCTGCCACTGGCTGCTCCTCGAAGCGAAGCGATTCGAAGTGGATCATGTAATCTCTTGGAATCCACTTCTCAGAGTTCCCGTATCGAACCCTCACGCGGTACTGCCCTTCGGCAGCGGAGATGCGGTGTTCGACCGCTGGGAATCGATGCCCGATGAGGTAGGGAAGATAACGATCCTGCAAGTAACGAAGAATCTCCGGATGCTGACTCTGTGGGTCGCGGAGTTCTTCTCGAAGCGGGGCTACCGGGAACTTTGCGAAGTTCTCCGCATCCTCCTGGTAAATACGCCCCTCTTCACCATCGAGAATCTCGACTCCTGCGATGGTGGTGATCGGCTGGGGGGATCCTCCCTCTACCGAGACGACTTCTCCTGCCTGCAGCGACAGGATGTGGAGGGGGAGGTTCTCGCGCAGTGCCACTTCCTGCTCGATCCGGACCCGGTCTTCGAGTCGAATCGGGAAGAGAGTATGATTCCAATCTCCTGCCACCTCGTGGGGCAAGGAGATCCCCTGGCCGATGATGATTCGTACCGTTGATTCCATCTGCCACGGGCAAACCTCTGAACCGTTCGGCGAGATTTCCGCTTCGGCGAGGAGAGTAGTCTCTTCGAGTTGTTGAGCGATCGCCTGCTTTCGGGCCTCGAGATCGGGAGCATCGATGCTCGCCATCGTCGCTTCCAGTTCATTACGGGTGGTGAGGAAGATACGCTGCTCGGGTCCAGCATCCTCCAACTCCTCTCCGACCAGTTCTCGTACCGCGGGGTCTTCCATCGGTAGCACTGCATCGGCCTCGGACAGGATGGCCTCGCGGCCGTTGTCGATCAGCAGGATCATGCAGTCATCCTCGTTGGTGGCAGAATCGCGCACGTTAAAGAATCCTCGGAGACGAATTCCACCGGCGTCGACGGGAGTTTCCTGCTCGATCACGGTGATGGGCCAGTTCGGCAGGAACTCATCGAAGGTGGGCACAAGGTAGGAGATGCTGGTGGGGAGGAGTAATCGAGGAGGTGGATCCAACTGGCGATGCAAATCCATTAACGAGTAGGGACACAGGTGATCGGTGTGAGCGTGCGAGATCCAGATGGCGTCGATGGGCGCCTGCTGCGCCCAGTCGGTACGGATCCTCGGGAATCGTCCCCCGACATCTCCGATGACATGATCATCGAGCCAGGGATCTGCCAGTAGCCGGA
>JAAZXB010000005.1:0-132982 GCA_014240375.1 Planctomycetota bacterium
GAATACAAGATCCCAATCTCCGTCGTCATCGAGATCTCCGCCAGTTACATCGCGACTGGGGGAGTTGCCCAACTCCTGATTCGTGACGAGATAATTTCCAGCACCGTCGTTGAGATAGATTAAATTGGACGTACCTAATGCGAGTGCAATATCAAGATCACCATCGCCGTCAAAGTCGGCAACAGAAGCCCCGCCTGCCCCGGGATTTGGAGATGTAATAGGCGCGAACCCAGCAGTAAATTCTCCATTTCCGATGAGGTCACATGGGTCCAGGAGGCCATTGCCGTCGCAGTCGAATGCCAGTCCCTGTGAAATTTCGCAGCTATCCAGAATGCCATTGCCATCGCAGTCTTGACCGTCGCTGTGATCGACATCGCAGGAATTGAGAATGCCATCGCCATCGATGTCGTCGTCACAGGGGTCGATGGTTCCATCGCCGTCGCTGTCTGGCTGACAGACGTCGAGCTCTCCGTTAGAGTCACAATCTGGAGCCCCGTTTTCGATGTCCTCCGGATCCGGAATCCCGTTGCCATCGCAATCTTGGGAGTAGTTGACCCTCACGGCGAAAATTGGATCCGAAGATGTTGAAGTCGATCTACAAAATTGTGGGGTGAGATAGATTCCCGAGATGCGCATCAAGCGAACTTCAAGATACAACTCATTCGAACCAAGAAGTTCATCAGGTAATGGTCCTGAATGCGTATAAGACCCTGAGGTTGCGGTAGGCGTCGGGGCATCCAGTAGCAATATCCAGTCTGTGGCATTATCCGACACATGAATGGAGCCATACCCAACCCAGGATCCATAATTCCAGACGGTGATATGGGCAAAAATATCAGACTCACTGATTCCAGCGGGAAAAACGAAGTGCTTCCTGAGGGTGGCTTGTATTCCTGTGTTTGTCGGACGCCAGTATTGAATAGAACCCTCGTTCTGCGTGACGATGTTTTCCTGTAGGACCACATAATCAAATGCGTTTGCATCGATAGGTGTAGAAAAGGAATGTTCAAAATCCCAGGTCTGGGCAGAACTGATCGTATGTGGCCCGACAACAAGAGCTCCTAAAAGGAGCAGCAGGGATAGCACTTTCATCATGGACATCCTCCAAAGTTATTGCAGCCGAGTAGATCTTCTGTGGGATCTGGGCCGCAGGTGGGGAAGGGGTTTTGTGGGTTGGGGCCGGCGCTGAAGAGGTAGGCGAGCAGGTAGACGCCGTCGCCGATGTCGATTCCTGAATCGTCGTTGATGTCGCAGGCGTCCTGGCAGGTGGGGGCGGGGCCGCTGTTGAAGAGGAAGCCGAGCAGGAAGATCGCATCGGCGATGGAGATGCTGTCATCGCCGTTGCACTCGCCACGGATGAAGTTCTGACCGGCACAGACATCGGGGATGCCGTCGCCATCGGCATCAGCGGCTCCTGCGGCGATGTCGCATTCGTCGGGAATCCCGTTCTCATCGCAGTCTTCGGAAACTCCCAACAGAATGTCGCAATCGTCGAGGAAACCGTTGTTGTTGCAGTCGAAACTGGTGCCGTTGTTGTAATCGCACTCGTCGGGGATACCGTTGTTGTTGCAATCGAAGAATGGGCCGGACTTGCAACTGTCGGGGACACCGTCGAGGTCGCAATCGAACTCGCTGCCGTCGGCGATTTCGCAAACATCTGGGATGTTATTCAGATTACAGTCTGGTTCCGTCGTACCCGCGTCACATTCGTCAGGAACCCCGTTGGAGTTGCAGTCTGGAACCGAACCGGTGGCGATCTCACACTCATCGAGCTCACCATTGCCATTGCAATCGCGGGCGCCCTGAGCAATGTCGCAGAGATCGGGGACGCCGTTGTTGTTGCAGTCGAAATCTGGTTGGCATTCCACTGTGCAGCAGACCAAGGGGGAGAAGAGATCCTGGCAACCGGCTCGAATGCAGATCTCCGATGGGCCTGAAGATGGAAGAGGGATGACCGCACTGGTGGCACCCTGAGAAACCGTTGTTGCAAGAAGACCATCGACATAGATTTCATAATAGACAATCGGCGATGGGGTCGGTTGCCATTCCAACAGCGCCTGACACAGGCAATTACTATCTGTCTCGATGACGCAGGTGAGGTTCGTGGGGGGGGAAGGAGTGTTGGTGCAATCGATGATGGAGATGGTGCCATCCTCGGTGGTGGGAAAGAGGGAACTGCCATTGACGACAACAATGGTCTCAACTGGTGGTGACCCGATCGTATCGACGAACTCCACTTGGGAACCGGTCCCAGGAGCACCGGCGGCATTCAACTGGTAAGTGGCGATGTAGAGTTCGTTATTCAGGCTGCCGCCAGGAATCACAGCGCACCCAAGGAATGGGTCAAAGCAGATCACCACTCCCGCGGTGAAACCTGAGCCCGGGATGACATTGACCTGATTGAAATCGGGAGGGCCTCCATTGTTGGCGGTGGCGGTGGTGATTCCATCGACGACTTCAATGAGCGTGGCCATGGAAGGAACGTGGGCCACGCCGAAACTCCAAGCCTGTACATCATCCCCGGTGTTATCGAACAGCACCTGCACATCGACGAATCCGCCGGGGGGGCCGTTGGCATCGGTGAGGGAGAGGATGTAATTGGGGTTCTGGGCGGTGGCAGTGCCTGGAAAGAGGGCCAAGGGGGCCACTGTGGTCACTGTGGCCAGGGCGAGAACAGAGATGGCAGCGAGCATCCGGCGGGTCATCATCACACTCCTCGATCAATCAGTAGAAGAAAAGAACCGATGCTGCAGTATCCACGATGATGAGGGGGGGGTGGTAGCACGGATATCTATATAAAAAGCCGCCTGCGGGGGTTGTAGTGCCCTGCAGCCGGCTTTTTGTTATTTTCTTCCTGGTGAAGTGTTACGGCAGAATCTCGGGGATGATTCTTTCGAGTCTTTCCTCGATGGCGGGCAGTGCGTTGGCTTCCGTCAGTTGAATCTGTCTTGCCGTGATGACGAGGGTGTTCTTGATGCGCACCTTGGTGCGTTCGGCGGCGTAGACCTGGTTGCGGCGGGTGCGGTTGCCCTCGGCGCCGGCGACGATGCCGGCGGACCCGATGGCGGTGATGGAACCGGCGACCGAGCCCTTCTTCGAGCGGTCATCGAGTTCGGTCTTGACGATGCCGCTGACCGCCTCGTCGATGCGCGTCTCGATGATCATCGTCCACGCCTCGCTACGGCTCTTGCGGTCGATCAGGTCGCCGACGGCGGAACCGATGAAGGCGCCGGCGATGGTCGCATTCTGACGGGTGCGACGACTGTTATTGCGCGCCTGGTTATTGCCGATGGCGCCGCCGGCGACGGTGCCGAGCAGTTTGCCCATCGACGAGGAATCGTCGGGCAGGTTCTCGTTACGGCCCCAGAACTTGATGACGGCGGTGATGTCGTAGAGCGCCTCGGCGGGATCCTTGGTGACGGTCCATCCCTCTTCTTCCATGCTGGCGACGAGCATTCCACGCAATTTGCGGGTGTTGAGATCGAGCCCGGAGGGGTTTCTGACCTGGATGGTGACGCGACGGTCGTCGCCGCCGGGGCGATCACCGATGAACTCGGGCACGCCATCGACCCACTGCGCCTGGACATTCATCTCCTTGTAGCGCTCGCTACCGCCGGCGACGCTGACACAGCCGACAGTGGCGAGAGTGGCCCCCATCAGCACGGTGACCAGAGAGAAACAGATCAACGATCGAAACATCGGGGACTCCTTGCTGCAATTTTTGGGCGGGCTCGATGGAAAACAGGCGCGACTCCGAGGGGGAGCCACGCCTGATGATGTCTCATCGAAGGCGAGCAGGCAAGGGGAGCCTGCCCGCAGTGTCGACCGCTGCGGTCAGTCGCGCTGGATCAGCGGACACGCCACCTGCGGACGCTTGCGCATGAAGACGAAGTCCTCGAGGGTCTGGTTCTTGTTGTGACAGACGAGGCAGGCGGTCTCCTTGACCGCTGGCCACTGGTGGTTGACCGGATCACGCGGGTGATCTGGATTGAGACCGTGGCAATTCTCGCACTGAACATTCTTGTACGGTTCGGCATCTTCCGGCGCGATGAACGCCTGGCCGTAGCCGAGTACATGACAGGCGATGCAATCCTGGCGCCACTGATCGCCGGTCTCGACGAGACTGGCGAAGGCGGTGGCGTGCTTGGTCTTCTGCCAGAACTCGGTCTGTTCGACGTGACACACCGAGCAGGTGGCCGATGTCAGGTACTTGTCCTTGTCGTGTAACGGCGGCAACTTTGCGATGTCGAGGAACTCGGCATTTTTGCGAAACGCATCGACCATCGCGACGATCTCCGGATCTTCCAGCAGGTGCGGCTCCATCGAGGCGCGCTCGTACCAGTAGGTGGAACGGCCCGCCGGAGGAGCCTCGTCGTAGGAGAGGGAGACCATCGGGGCGCCGCCGTCGATCCAGTCGATGGCGAGGGTGCCGAGGCGCGCGCCCTGGCTGTCGGTGCGCGCCAGCAGCGTGTTGTTGATCGTCTCGAGGCTGTCCTCTTCGTCGATCCAGATCTTGTGATTGCCCAGTTCGATCATCGGATCGATCATCAGGTCGATGCCATCGACCTCGGCGGCGAGCTGACGGTTGGTGCCGATGTGGTTGGCCGACAGCAGGATCACCATGTCGCACTGCTCGCGCAGTTGAGGAATCAGCTTCTGGGCGGTCTCGATGGAGTCGAGCAGTGCCAGTGGCCGTTCGGGATTGGCCTTCTCGAGGAAGTACGAAGGGATGGTGTCGATGGTCAGGCCGAGGATACCGATCTTGATTCCCGCCGATTCGATGATGGTGGTGGCGGGGAAGATCAGCTGCTGGTCATCGGCATAGACCAGGTTTGCCGACAGCAGCGGAAACTGCGCTTGCTTCTGAAAATCGAGCAGCGCCGGTAGACCCAGCGTCAGGTCGTGGTGACCCACCAGCATCGCCTGGTAACCCATGCGATTGTACGACTCGATGATCAGTTTTGCCTTGGCCAGCAGCTGTTGCCGGGCGAAGTCCTTCTTCTTGCCATCGTCGGTGCCAAAGAGGGTGTTGCCACCATCGATCAGCAGCAGGTTCTGGTGATGGAAACGAGTTTGATCGATGTAGGCCGAACGACGGGTGATGGATCCCTGTCGCACCTTCTTGCGCTTGCAGCCACAGACATCGATGTAACCGACATTGTTGATGGAGAAGACCAGGAACAGATCGTGATCGTCGGTGCTGGCAGCATCATCGGGGGCGGCAGCGGCGGGCGCCGCGGCGCTGTCATCCTGCGGCAGCGGCGAGGTCGAGTTCGATCCGGGCTGGGCGTTGGCCTGGGGGCGCTGTTCGACCAGTGCCGGATAGACCATCATCAGCAAGATGGCCACGGTGATGATCTGGGGGAGCGATCTCTTCATGATGGGTTACTTTCCTTCACTTCTCTTCAGTGGTGGACAGGCGATCCGGGGCTTCGATTGCTCCGGGTCGAAGGGCACCTTGGTCTCACTGGGATTATGACATGCCCAGCAATTGTTGTCCTGCACCGCCGGCCAGGGGAACGCCTGCGGCTGGCTCGGATGTCGTGGATTCTGGCCGTGACAGCTCTCGCACTGGACATCTTTCCAGCGTCCGGGCTGGTGGGCATCGACGAAGGTTTCGCCATATCCGGTGACATGGCACGGCATGCAGTCGTAGCGGAATTGATCGCCGGAGGCCTCGAGAGTGGCGTAGGCGCGTCCGTGAGCGGTTTTCTTCCAGAATGCGGTCTGTTGCGGATGGCACACGGCACAGGTGACGGAGCCGAGGAATTGAGACGAGGGCTTGAAGGTCATCTTCTGCTCCTCGATGGGGGTCTTGTAGCGGGTCGTGGCGAGAAAATCCTGGACGATTTTTTCCATCGCCGGGTGACGACCGATGTGCGGCGCCAGTGCCACCGTCGATAGATCGGCGATGTTGGAGCCGGCGGGGGCATCTTCATCCCAGATGCTGACCCACGGCTGGCCGCTCTCGCGCAACCACAGATCTGCCCGGGACAGTTCCGATCCCTGACCACTCGGCTTCAGCAGTACCGTGCCCTGATGCAGGGTGGTCTTGATTGCATCCTTGATCCAGGTGTTCTCGGAGCCGTTGCTGGAGTTGGGTTCGACCACTACATCGATGGCGGGCACCTCGGCGGCGAGGCGATCGACATCGGCACGGTTGATGTGGCCCAGCACCACACACAGGTCGACTTCATCACCGTGTGCCTCGATCTCGGCGAGGATCGCCGGGTATGGATCGGCGAAGGTTGCACCGGCGCAGTGCTTGTCGATGAAGCGCTGCGGGGGCACTCGCATGGCGCCGACGATCAGCACCTTGCGTCCCTGGCTGGTGACGATGGTCGAGGCGGCGAAGGGGGACTGACCGGTGGCATCCTTGAGGTTGGCGCACAGCAGAGGAAATTTCATCCGTTGCTGGAGCTGGACCAGTCGATCGAGTCCGAGGGCCAGATCGTGTTCTCCGACCGCTGCAGCAAAGGTGCCAAAGAGGTTGTAGGCATCGATCAGCAGCAGCGCCTTCTGATGCATCTGTTGCTGGAGTAGTGGATTCGGGTGCAGTCGTCCGAGCGAGAAGAGCCAGTCGCCGCCATCGACCAGCAACGGTTGGATCCCGTCCGCCTTCAACGAGTTGAGAAAGGTCATCCGTCTCGACAAACTGCCGAGCTTGATCTTTCGCTTGGGTCAGCCACACGGTTCGATGTAGCCGTAGTTGTGGACCGAGGCGAGCAGTAGAAATGGCTTCTCTTCCTCGTCTTCTCCCTGCGCGGGTTCGGACTGCGCCGGGTCGGACTGCGCCGGTTCGGACTGCGCCGGTTCGGACTGCGCCGGTTCGGACTGCGCCGGTTCGGACTGTGCTGCATCGGACTGTGCTGCATCGGACTGTGCTGCATCGGACTGTGCAGAGTTCTGCGGCACCGCGAGCGCCTTCGCAGGGGTGGCAGGGAGTGCTGGCTGTAGCAGTGGTGCGATCAGCAACGGTGCGCAGATCAACAGCAGTAGCGGGTACTTCAAGTGCTCTCCCTCGTCCCGATCAGGGACAAATTTCCAGACAGGGTAGCGCCTCGCTGGAGCCACGGGGGTAAAGCAGCGTTGCTTGTTGGTCGGAGCTGGTCGCCAACTGCGCCAGTGCCAGCACCGAATCCTCGATGGTGACCGAGCCGTTGTCATCGAAGTCGGCGGCCGCCAGGCAACTGGGCTGGGGTCCATCCTTTTCGAGCCAGCCGACCAGTTCGTGGAAGTCGGCCATGTCGAGATCTCCATCGGAGTCGACATCGCCGCGCACCAGGATCATCGAGGCGGTGACCGGAGCCTCCAGCAGCGGAACCGTGGTCGGCGGTTGCAGGATGTCGGAGAGGAGCAGCAGCGCGACCAGCAGTGCCGCAGCACTGCTCCACCAGCGACCGAAGGGGAGAGTGGTCGGTGAGGAGCCACCAGCGTCCGCGGGTTTGCTCGATCGATTGGCCGTGGTGCGGATCTGTTCGAGGGTTGCTTGCGACAGTGCTGCAACCTGGTCGGGGCCGACGCCGGTCAGCGTCTCGATGGTCAGCAGCAGTTCAGTGCTCAACTGGTCATGGACCGTACGGCAGCCGTGGCAGGAGTTCAGATGGGCGGCGATTCGCTGCTCTTCCAGCGGTCCCGACTCGCCGTCGAGAAATCGCGGAAGAACGTTCCGCACCCCAGCACAATTATCGAGTGAGATCATCGGGCGATCGCTCATGCGCTGCCCCCCTTCGCAGATTCGGAGCGTTTGAGCTCCTCGCGCAGTGCCTTGCGGGCACGTCGCATCAGGTAATCCACCTGGTGGAAGGACAGGCTGAGGCGCTCGCCGATCTCCTCGTAGGAGTGGCCCTCGATGTACTTCCATTGCAGCGCCAGTCTCATCTCATCGGGAAGGCGTTGCACCAGCTCGTCAGTCTCGACCGAGGTCGATTCTTTCGAACGGTGCCGGGCCCGGGCCAGCAGTTCGGTGCGGGCTTGCTGGAGCACCACCCGCTTGCGCTGTTTCTGCTGGATCCACCGATGGGCTCGATTCTGAACCAATCGTGAAAGCCATCCGATGAAGGCGCGTGGCTCTCTCAGCGAGGGGAGAGAGCGCCAGATGTGAAGGAGGGCATCCTGGGCGACATCGTCTGCATCATCTCGACCCACCTTGCGCCGGGAGAGTCCCAGCACCAACCCACCGAAGCGTTCGATCAGCACGGCGAAGGCGGCTTCGTCGCCGCCGGCGGCACGCCGCACCAGGTCGACATCTTCCAGCTGAGAAAGGGACTGCGGAGAATCCGCTGGCGCCTTCTCGGGTCGATGATCGCCGGGAGCTGGACACATGCTGAATCTCCGGGTCATGGGGGCCAGTCGAGGGGCTAGAGACCTCGATCACAGACGGGGCGCTTGGCCCGCATTCGGGCCAGGATCACCTTCCTGAGCAGTATAACATGAAGCCGGGACCGTCCCGGATCACTCCTCGCTACTCTGCAGTGGAAGTGGCGTGCTGGAGGGCCGATTCGGAAACCAAATACCTCAGATGGAGCGAATCTGGCGGAATGCCTCGATCGCCCGCTGCAGCCCCTCATCGTCGATCTGGCGGTGCAGAACCGCTCGCAGGCCGCGTTCGCCGATGGCCAGCACCCGTACTCCGAGCGCCCCCAGATCCGCCTCCATCTGCTGGTATCCGGCCTCATCGAAGTGGTCGAAGGCGACGAACAGGATGTTGGATTGCGGTGGGTTGGGCTCGATGCGGGCGCCCGGCAGCAGTGCCAACTGTTCGGCGAGTTGCTGGCAGCGGCGATGGTCTTCGGCGAGTCGATCGATCCCCTGGGACAGGGCGACCCGTCCCGGTGCCGCCAGCACTCCGACCTGGCGCATTCCGCCGCCGAGCAACTTGCGTAGCCGTCTGCCCTCGGCGATCTGCTCGGCCGATCCGCACAGCAACGAACCGACCGGACAGGACAGCCCCTTCGACAGACAGAAGGAGACGCTGTCAAACTCTGCCGCAAGTTGCGCCGCCGGGATGCCGAGCGCCACCTCGGCGTGAAACAAGCGGGCCCCATCGAGGTGCATCTTCAAGCGATGTTCGCGGGCGGCCTGTGCCACCGGTGCGATCTGCTCCGCTGTGATCACCCGTCCACCGCACATGTTGTGAGTGTTTTCGAGACAGATCAGTGAGGTGCGCGGCTGGTGCGGATCGTCGGGGCGGATCGAGGATGCGATGTCGCGGGCATCGAGACAGCCCGCAACCGACGGGAGTGGATGGGGGTGGACTCCCCACAATCGTGACGATCCCCCCGCCTCGTACAGGTAGATGTGACTGTCTTCCATCAGGAGCATCTCATCGCCGGGTCGAGTCAGGGTGCCGATGGCGATGGAGTTGGCCATGGTGCCGGTCGGGACAAAGAGCGCTGCTTCCTTGCCGAGGCGCTCGGCACTCTCCTGTTCGAGCTGGTTGACGGTGGGATCGTCGCCGAACACATCGTCGCCGAGGGGAGCCTCGGCCATCTGCTGGTACATCTGCTCGGTGGGGTGAGTGACGGTGTCCGATCTCAGGTCGACGCGCTGCATCAGTCCTCCAGGGTCGTGTGAATTTGAAGTCTCAGTGGCGAGATGACACCACGAAATCTCCTTCAACGGTAGTGTTCCTCGAAGTGCCCTCGATTCATCCTCGATGCGTTCACCACGGGTCATCGGCGACTTGGGCTTGTACAGTGACCGCTGGCAGGAGACCCTGCAGCGCCGCGGTGGCGGTCACCGCCGCTGACCCCTTCAGCCAGGAGGAGATCTCGATGGAGATGGATGACAAGGTCTGCATCTGTTTCGGGGTTTCCCGCCGCAAGCTGGTCAACTTCACTCGCCAGACCCAGCCGAGCCGACCATCGCAACTGTCGAACTGCTTCGGTGCCGGCACCGGCTGCGGCTGGTGCATTCCTTTTCTGATGAGGATTCATGCCGAAGGAGTGGCATCGCAGGGGGAGGATTCGCCGTCATCACAGGGTGCCGCGAATCCGCTCGAGATCAGCGCCGAGGAGTATCAGCAGCTGCGAGCCAGTTATCGACAGCAGGTCAACGCCGGCGAGTTGCCGAAGAATCGCCATGGCAGTGGTGGGAGCCTCGACGGGGATGCTGCGGTGGAAGACTCACCGGCTGAAGATTCTGCGGAGGAAGATTCACCGGCCGCAGAAGACCCAGATGGAGAGCGACAGGATGGTCGGAGAGATGTTGGCGAGATCGACGACGACGCCTTCGCCTAGCGGGTCGGTCAAGAGTCGGTCAGGAGTCGGAGAGGGCATCCAGTTTGCGGCCGATGGCATCGATCTGAATGCGCAACTCGACGATCCGTTTGGGATAGCGACTGCGGGTGGTGGTGCGGTCCATATTTTCGTCGCCCAGTTCGACATTCATCTTTTTTTCGAGCAGTTCCAACTCGACCGTCAGTCCCTCACGCTCCGATTCCAGGTCGGCGCGGATGCGGCTGTCCTGTTGGCGCTGCTGTGCTTTTTTCTTGCCGAAAAAACCGAAGATCAAGAGCTGCCTCCTCGCAGAAGAAGTTAACCAATCGAAGCGACTCATGAAAGACACCAGCGGGTTTACACCCCTGGATGGATCGATCAGCGGGTCTTGCGGGCGGTCGAGGTACGATTCAGTTTCGAGACCAATCGGCTCAGCACCGCCTGCAGGTGAGTCCCTGGACAGCCGGTGTCTCGCAGATCCTGGTGCCCATAGATTCGGTTGGAAGCGATTCCGTGCACCGATGTCAGCGCCGACAGGAGCGATCCGAGACTGTTGACCTGGGAGGAACTGGGTCGATCCTGGTCGAAGTTGCCGATCAGAGCGATGCCGATATTGCCTCGGTTGAGCGAGTTGTTGCCGGCGTGGGCTCCCTGGTACTTGAGCGGGCGCCCCTCCCAGATGCGGCCGTCGGAACTGATCAGATAGTGGTAACCGATATCTCCCCACTTGAGACTGCCGGTGCAGTAGTCCTGGATCCGTCTCAGGTAGGCCTTCGGTTCTCGAATTCCGAGTGCTGCGACGGCCGGCTGGTCTGCGGTGTGATGGATGGTGATGCGGGTCGGTCGCGACATCGGGACCACCGAACGGGTTCTGACCGGACGGGCGTTCCAGCTGTTTCGCTGGTGAATCTTGAGGCGTGGGTGGGTCGGTCGGATCGAGACCGGAGGTTGTACCGTCGGCACGGCGACCACCGTCGGCGGTGGCGGTCGAGTGCGCCGCCAGATCGAGGAGTATTCGGGGTAGGAATGACCGCCGGCGGCGGTGCGGTAGAGCGCCGGCACTGCATCTCCGAGTTGATCGAGGGTGCCGGTGATGAGGAAAGCAGCGCGCGATCGGTCGTCTGCATCGAGCAGGGATGGGTAAGCGGTCTCGAGATGATTGAGCCCGCTATTGATCGCCCCCGCACGCAACTGCGCCTCACCGAGGTAGAGGCGAACCCGGGCATGCTGGGAACCGCTCGGAAGCAACTTTCTCGCGACCCCGAGGTGACGAATCGCTTCATCGAGATCGCCCTCGGCGATGGCACAGCGGCCGAGGCCGATGCGCGCCATTCCCCGCAAACTGAGCGGACGTTCGGGGCTCTCGAGGGAGGAGAAGATCTGTCGGGCGCGGACGATTTTGCCCTGCTCGAGCGCCCCCCGGGCATCGAGTAGAGCTGCCGGCTGCGCTGTCGGAGTGCGTCGGGGAGGGGTGCCACCACAGCCACTCAGAAGCACCATGCAGGAGACGCTGAGGAGCGCTGAGATGGCCAGAATCGGCCCGGAAAGGTGGTTCCCGAAGCGTCCCGATCGACCTGGATGGCCACTTCTGTGCATCAATTCCAACAATTTTCCCCCTGCAAGCACTGGCTGGCCTCGACAGCATACCGGAACCGGCTTACGGAACCAAATGGGATCGCTCTGGACTCCAGGTTAGGGATTTGTTAGGGTTCGAGCCCAACCGATCGAAAGCGAGTGGTACCGATGTCCTCCCCTGCAGATTCACGACCGGTCGACGCGTCGAAACCAACCGTGCGAAGGGCCCGAGATGCATCGGGTTTGGTTCCAGCGGGTTTGGCGCCGGTTCCGACCGAGATCCTGGCGGGGATCCGTTCACGCATCGCCGATCGCGACGAACTGGTGGCACTGCACACCATCGAAGCTCGTGCAGCACAGCAGGCGACCGAGGTGCCACCGCTCGATCCACGACTGCTGGACCATCTGCAGTCGCAGGGGATCTGGCCCCTCTACAGTCATCAGGCGCAGGCGATCGATGCGGTGCTGAAGGGTGAGAACATCGTCGTCGCTTCATCGACCGCCAGTGGCAAGACGTTGTGCAGCACCGTGCCGGTGATCGACACGATGCTGAAGGATCCCTCGGCTCATGCGCTGTTTCTTTATCCGACCAAGGCACTGAGTCAGGATCAGCACCGCCACTTGCGAGAGTTGATCGATGGGGTCGGTGTGTCGCTCGAGACGGGTATCTACGATGGAGACACCGAGCCGGAGGTGCGGCGCAGGTTGCGCCGATCGGGTCGGATCATCCTGAGTAATCCAGACATGTTGCATGCCTCCATCTTGCCCAACCATGGCGGTTGGGCGGCGCTCTTCTCGAACCTCCGTTACGTGGTCATCGACGAGGTCCACACCCTCCGTGGAATTTTTGGATCGCATGTTGCGAGCGTGATTCGCAGGTTGCGTCGCATCTGTCGTCATCACGGATCCGATCCAATCTTCATCGCCGCCAGTGCGACCATCGCCAACCCGGGAGAGCATGTCGAACGGCTGGTGGGTCAACCGGTCCGTGTCATCGACGAAGATGGAGCCCCGCGGGGTCGCAAGCATGTGGCGCTGTGGAATCCTCCGCTGATCGAGCGGCCGGATGGCACCCGGTCACGGCGTGGACCCGCCTCGGTGGCGGTCCGTTTGCTACCCGAACTGGTGCGAAAAGGACTGCGAACCATCTGCTTCGCTCGCACTCGCAACGGAGTCGAGTTGATCCTGCGCTACATCCGTGAGCGAGCGCGAGGAGCGACCGATCGCCAGCAGGTCGCCGATCGGATCGATGCCTATCGTGGCGGTTACCTGCCGAGTGAACGGCGCCGTATCGAATCGAAACTGTTTGGTGGGGATCTCGGCGGAGTGGTGACGACCAATGCGCTGGAGGTGGGGATCGATGTCGGCGGACTCGATGGCTGTATCGTGGTCGGTTGGCCCGGCAGTGTCTGCTCGTTCCTGCAACAGGCGGGGCGCGCCGGACGCAGCCTTGGCGAGTCGCTGGTGTTCCTGATCGCCGGTCAGGATCCCATCGATCAGTGGTTCATCCGTCATCCGGAAACGCTGTTCGGCAGCAGCCCCGAGAATGCCGTCATCGAGACGGAGAACCCCTACATCACCGCACGGCATCTGATCTGCGCCGCCTACGAGTTGCCCATCTCGGGGGCAGACTCGGATCTGCTGGGAGAACAGGTCGAGGGGATGTGCACGGTGCTGCAGGAGGAGAATCGACTGCGCGAGGAAGGGGGGCACTGGTACCTCAGTCGTGAGGAGTACCCTGCCGCACAGGTGCGCTTACGAACCGCCAGCGAGGAAAACTTCACCATCCTCGAGATCGGTCCCGATCGCATCATCGGAGAACTCGATTACGTGGCCGCGATGGTCAGCCTCTACGAGGGTGCCATCTACATCCATCGGACCGAGACCTTCGTTGTCGAACAGATGGATCACGTCAACTGCCTGGTCAAGATCCGTCGCACCGATACCGGTTATTACACCCAGGCACTGACCCAGAAGCGGATCACGGTGGGCGAGGAATGGGCGACCAGGAACAGTCCTGGGGCGACATTGCGGCTCGCCGAGGTCGAGGTGCGGACCCGCATCACCGGCTTCAAGAAGGTGCGCTTTCATTCGGTCGAAAACATCGGGTATGGCGAGGTCGACCTGCCTCCGCTCGAACTGGACACGGTCAGCCACGAGATCCAGCTGGAGCGGCAGACGGTCACCGCGTCGGAGAGATTTGGCAGCGGATTTCTACTCTCGTCGATGCACGGAGTGGCACGGCTCTTTCGTGATCTGTTGGCGCTGCGAGCGATGTGCGATCCCAATGATCTCGATCACCATGTCGATGACGATCGAATTCACATCTACGACCTCTATCCAGGAGGCATCGGATATTCGGAACTGGGACATGAAAAACATGAGCAAGTGCTCGAAGATGTGCTGGAAGCGGTGGTGGGATGCGATTGCGCCGCAGGCTGTCCCGCCTGTGTGTTACCCGGGTCATCGAGGGTTGCCTCGGTGCTGGATCAGGAACTGATGGAGTTTCCCTATCCGAAGGAAGCGACACGGTGGCTGCTCCATCGATTGACCGGACGCGACGAGTACGTTCCCGATCTGACCGGTGTGGCGGCACCCCCATCTCCCCGGCCCGAATCACCGCCGGTGCTGCTCGATGAGCGAACCGAGCGGAAGGTTCGCAAGGTCGCACGGTGGACGATGCGAAGGGGGAGAAGTTGAAAGGGGACCGGTTGCATCGCCTGCGACGATCTTTGAGGAAAAGCGCTCCACCCAGCGGTGCTCGACCGGCGACGATGGTGGCTGATTACGATGGTATCGTCGATGGTCAGGTGGGCCGGCAGTGGATCGAGCAGTGGATCGAGCAGTGGATCGAGCAGTGGATCGAGCAGACCCCGGATGATGTCATCTTTCTCGACCTGGAGACCACCGGCTTGCGAGCGGACCGTTCGCTCACCTCGCTGATCGGGATCCTCTATCGGCAACAGGACTCCCTGCGCCTGGAGCAGTGGTACAGCGGCGATGTGGCAGCGGAGCGACGACAACTGGAGCGATTGCAGCGGCTCCTCGAGCGATTCAACCTTGTCGTGACCTATAACGGCAATGGATTCGATCTGCCCTTCCTCCGCCGCCGCTGGCGCTGGCACCAGTTGGCGGGAATCTCTGAAGGTTGTCAGTCGCTCGACCTGCTGGTCGATGTTCGGAGCCGATACCGCAAGGAGTGGCCCAATTGTCGTCTGACGACGGCGGAGGAACGATTACTGGGAATCCCTCGTTGCAGTGACGATGTGCCCGGTAGCGAGGCTCCCTTGCGTTTTCAGGACATGAGGGAGGGGGCTCCGTTGTCGGTGATCGAGCCGGTTCTGCTCCACAATCGACGCGATTTGATTTCGCTGGTGGGATTGAGAATCGAACTGCTCAAGGTGACAATCGAATCCTGAGAGACCGGAAGTGGCTGTACCACCCTGGTCTCGACCGGGAGGTCTCATGCAAGACGATCTGGATTTTCCACTGAAGCCCATCGATCCTCCGGTGTTATGCCCCGGTGATGTTCTCATCGCCACCCCTGCTCTTCGCGACCCCAACTTTCATCGCAGTGTCATCTTGCTCTGTGATCACGACGATGTCGGTTCCTTCGGCCTGGTGGTGAATCGACCCACAGACATCCCGCTCGGTCGAGTGCTGGAAGACATCGATATCGATGGTGTGACGAGTCCGTGTTTGCAATTCGGAGGACCGGTCGACCACGAAAAGATCTTTGCTTTGTGTCAGACCGTCACCGACGAAGGGCGCGACCTCGACGCCACACAGCGAGAAATCAGCAGTGGGCTGTTCATCCCCGATGACCTGGAGCAGACACTCGGCAAGATCAGGGCTGGAAAAGATGCGCTACGGAACTATCGCTTTTTCCTTGGCTACACCGGCTGGGGACAGGGGCAGTTGCAGCAGGAGGTGGTCGAGCAATCGTGGGTGATCTCGAGGGGGAACCCGATCCAGTTGCTGGAAACTCCGGCGGATCAGATGTGGGCTGCTGCGTTGAGAGAAATGGGGGGGGAACAGCTCCTCTGGTCGATGATACCTCCGGAACCGGACTGGAACTGACCGGTTCCGGAGGCTCAACGATGCGATCGGCTTACTCGGCAGTGATGGTCGACTGGATCATCAACAACGGCTCGGCTGGATTACCTCCACCGGAACCGCGCTGCTCCAGCGCTTCCACGACTGGCTGACCCTCGATCACTTCACCGTAGATGGTGTGGTTGTCATCGAGGTGTGGAGTGGCAGTGAAGGTGAGGAAGAACTGGCTTCCGTCGGTGTTGGGGCCGGCGTTGGCCATCGACAGCAGACCGCGACGGTCGTGTCGAGCCGACGGCGAGAACTCGCCCTGGAAGCGATATCCAGGACCTCCCATGCCGGTGCCATCGGGGCAGCCACCCTGGGCCATGAACCCGGTGATGACGCGATGGAAGGTGAGGTCGTTGTAGAAGCCCAACTCGGTCAGGTACATCGTATTGCGTACATGATCGGGAGCGACATCCGGCATCAGGCGAACCTTGATGGTTCCATGGTTGGTCTCGATCATCCAGAAGATCTGATCCTCCGCAGAGACTGCAGTCTCCGGGAAGCGTGGCAGCGAGGTCTTCCAGCTCTTCGATGAGGTATCGATCTCGCCTGCGTCCTTCAACGCAGAAACCGCTTCTCTCATCGCATCGATGGTGCTGTTACTCATCGTGACTCCTTCTTCGATTGTGGCTTCTTCGCCGGTGCTTTTTTCGGTGCAGGCTTCTTCTCTTTTTTGACCTTGCTCTTCGACTCGACCACGATGGTAGCCTTCTCGATCGTCAACTCTTCGGAAGGTTTACTGCTTCTTGTTCCAAGCGCTTCAATCTGCTTGAGCACCGATTCTCCCGAGCGGAGTTTGCCGAAGATGGTGTGCTTTCCGTCGAGCCAGGGTGTCTCTTTGAAGGTGATGAAGAACTGCGAACCATCGGTCCCTTGACCGGCGTTGGCCATCGACAGCAGACCGCCGCGGTTGTGTTTGACCGAGGAGACGTATTCTCCGGCAAACTTGTACCCGGGACCGCCATTGCCTCTGCCCAGGGGGCAGCCTCCCTGGGCCATGAAGCCGGGGATCACCCGGTGGAAGTTGAGACCGTTGAAGAATCCCACCTGCGTGAGGTAGATGAAGTTGGAGACGTGGTTGGGGGCTGTCTGTGGCAGGAATTCCAGTTCCATCTCTCCCACAGAGGTCTCCAGTTTCCAGATATAGGAGGTTCCCTTGGTGTATTCCAGTGCTGGGAATTTCGGGAGACGGGTTTTCCAGTTGGCGATGTCTTTCTGGATCTTTCCCGATGCTGTTTGGGTGGCGATGTACTGATTCACTGCGGTGATGGCCGGGTCGTCCGCGGCGACCGCGGTGGCACTTCCGTCGATAGCGGTGAAGGCACAGAGGACCACGATCGAGAGGCTCAAACTGGCCATGATCATCGTTTTCATGAAGAACTCCTTTTCTTATCGGTTCAAGAACAACTGTTTGTGTGGACCAGAGGATTTAGCAAGAGGAACTCTCGAGCGAGTCGATCTCTTCTCTGACCATTCCGATCAGATCTTCCAGCATCTCCTGTGAAAAGTCGAATTTGATTCCAGCACCTGCGTACAGTTCGGGAAGCGAACGGGTGTTGCCGAGTGCCAGGCCCGCACGGTAGTTCTGGATGGCACCGTCGGGATCCTTGCGGTGGTTGCGCCACACCTGCAGTGCGCCCAACTGGGCGATGGCGTACTCGATGTAGTAGAAGGGAACTCCGAAGAGGTGTGATTGACGCATCCAACGACTGGAGCGAATGTGCTCCAGCCCGCTCCAGTCCATCTCGTTGGTGCCGAAGCGATCCATGATGGCGTGCCAGTTGGAGGTTCGTTGATCGCGAGAGTGCCCGGGATGGGTGTAGAGCCAGTGCTGGAACGAATCGATCATGGCTACCCATGGGAACAGACTGATGACTCCCTCGAGGTGCTCGATCCGAGCTCGAGTGACCTGCGCCGGGTCCTTGTAGAAGACATCGAGATGGGGTGCTCCGAGTAGTTCCATCGCCATCGAGGCGACTTCACAGAACTCGATGGGAGCGCCGCGATTGGCGATCAAATCGTGATGGCGAGACTCGATGCTGTGAAATGCATGGCCGCCCTCGTGCAGGAGGGTCTCGACATCTCCCTGCTTTCCAGCAGCATTCATGAAGATGAAGGGAACGCGGATCTCTTCGAAGTTGTACTGGTAGCCGCCGGGTGCCTTGTTCTTGCGTGAATCGAGATCGAGAAGGTCACCGTCGATCAACAGCGAAAACATCTTCGCCAGATCTGGATGAACCTGTCCGAAGATCTGGCTGCAGCCGTCGACCAGTGGAGTTCCGCCTTCCAGGGGGCGAAGTGGGGAACGACCCTTCGGATCGACCGAAGAATCCCACGGGCGGAGTTGATCGACTCCGAGGGATTCGCGTCGTTTGGCCGCACGCTCTTTGACCAGCGGCAAGATCACCTTCTCGATGGAGTCGTGAAATTGCATGCACTGCTCAGGGCCGTAATCGAATCGCTCCAGCTGGCGAAAGCGCAAGGTCCTGTAGTTGTCGAGTCCGGTGTTGAGTGCCATCTGATGACGTAATTGAAGTTGTTGATCAAAGATGTCCTGGATCTTTTCGTTGTCCTGGCCGAAGCGATCCCAGATGACGCGGAATGCCGCTTCTCGTCGATCTCGATCGGTCTCCTGGAGGATTCTTCCCATGTAGGGAATGGTTCTGGTTTCTCCATCGAACTCGACCGTCATCGCTCCGACGACCTTGTCGTACTCGGCGTCGAGTTTCGACTCCTCGGTTTGCAGCGGAATATTATCTTCACGGAACAGTTCCACGCTATTTCTCACCGACTTGATCCAACTGCCGAACTTCTCGGTGGGAAGTGAATCGAGGGCGGGAGAAGCGATGAATTTTCGATCCATGTCAAACATGATCTTCTTGAGACCGGGTCTGATCTTCTCGATCCACTCCATGTATCGGGCAGTGATCTCTTCGTCGTTGGTGAAGCAGGTGTGCTGGACGAAACGACGGGCACCTTCCTCGGCCAGAACCGAATCGATCTCGCTCCATTCGGAGCACCATGCCAGCAGCGAATCTGGATTGTCGATCTCTCGGGTCAGTAGATCGGTGTAAATCGCCTCGATCGCTTCGAGGCTATCGGCTGAAAATTCCTCGTTGAGGAATCGCCGGGGGAACGCAGTCTTCTCCATCGATGTTTTTCCCTTCTTGGGGCTGAATCGGCAGTTGCTCTGTACAGTCTGGAGGTGGATTCTAACCGCTGCACCGGGTGGAATCACCGAGACCCGTGGGAAACGGAGTGAGCAGTTGAGAAGATATCAGGGAGAGACGGGCCAGGTGGAGGTGGTCGAGCAGCGGTCGAAGCAGCTGGAAGGAAACCCGCTGGGGGATCCTCCGCTGCGAAATATCGCCATCTGGACCCCTCCTGGCTATTCCGCGGGGGGGTCTCAACGGTATCCACTGCTGGTCGATCTGGCCGGATTCACCGGCAGCGGACTCAAACATCTGGCCTGGTCGGCATTCACCGAGAACCTGCCGGAGAGGCTCGATCGGCTGGTCGGAACCGAGCAGATGAAGCCGTGCATCGTGGCGATGCCGGATGGCTTCACCTCCCTGGGAGGAAATCAGTACATCGATTCTCCAGCGGTGGGGCCCTGGGCCAGTTACCTGGTCGAAGAGCTGGTGCCCTTCATCGATGATCGCTGGCGAACGCTTGCCCAGCGAGATCATCGGGGAGTGTTCGGGAAATCCTCCGGTGGCTACGGAGCACTGGTCCACGGCATGCTTCACTCCGACACGTGGGGGGCGATCGCCTGCCACAGCGGCGACATGTACTTTCCTTACGGCTATCTACCCGATTTCCCCCTGGCGATCGATGTGCTGCGAAGGTGCGGCGGAAAGACCACCTTCCTCGAGAAGTTTCGCAAGAAGGTCAAGCCGCGTCACGATGATGTGATGACACTGATGATTCTCGCGATGGCCGCTTCCTATGACCCGGATCTGCAGAGACCGGGGGAATACCACCTGCCCTTTGATCTGGAAACCGGTGAAATCATCGATGAGAGGTGGCAGCGGTGGTTGGAACACGACCCGGTTCAGATGGTCGATCGACATCACACCGCTCTGAAATCACTGAAGTGCCTCTTCATCGATTGCGGTTTTCGGGATCAGTACCGTCTTCACCATGGAGCGAGAATGCTGGCAAAGAAGCTCGAGAAATTCGAGGTCCCGCATCTGCATCAGGAATTCGATGACGACCACTCTGCTGTGGATTACCGACTGGATGTGTCGCTTCCCATCCTGGCGGAAGCATTGTCCCCCTGATGGGGCACATTGCAGACCCCGGGAGAACCTGTCGAGATGAAAAAGACCCCCGCCGTCGTTGACGGCGGGGGTCTTCTCTTTGGCGGAGCCAGCCGGTGGTTCTGGTGAACCTGGTGTGGTGCTAGCAGCCGTCGAATTCTTGACAGGTGAGGTTGTCGATGGAGTCGTCTGGTCCACAGCTACTACTGGGAGCTGGCGGAACCGATCCACCTTCGAACAGGTATTCCAGCAGCGAGATGGCATCGGCGATGTCGACCAGTCCGTCGTCGTTGATGTCGGAAGCGTCGATGCAGGTGGAAGGAGTCTGACCCTGGCCGAACAGACTCAGGAGCAATACGGTGACATCGACCAGATTGCGGGTGCCGTCCATGTTCAATTCGCCGCGAATGAACTCGGATCCAGTCCCTGAAAGGTCTCCCGAGAACATGTAGATGACACCATTGTCTCCACCGATCAGGTAACTGACGGGAGTGCCAAAGGGGCCGGTTTCGGTCGAGGAGATCCCGACCACTTCACCGGTGTTCACCGAAGGAGCGATATCGAATCCAATTCCGCTGGTGACGCCGTCGACCGAACGCTCGATCCGGCTGATTCCGGCGTCGTTCAGTGAGCCTACCGCAAAATCACAGACGCTGTTATTGGCGGTATCGCGGGAAGTGATTCCGGCGAGAAATACTGCCGCTCCGGTGGGAGTCGGAGGGACCGACATCCACATGCCATTGGTGCTGCCATCCGCATCGAAGGCGAAGAAGGATGCGACGGAACGATCGATTCCGAGGAACTGCTGGCGGTTCGTCGACCAGGTGATCTCACCGATCAGCCCCAGTGGAGTCGGGGACTGAAGAGTGGTACTCGAGATGATGGAGCCTTGCAGGTCGGTGTGAATCAACTCCCCGGCTTCGGTCATCCAGGCGAGGGTGTCATCGGAGGCGTTCCATGCCAGGCCAGACAAACTGACGGCCGACGTGAACGGACCCGCAATGCTGGCCACCGGGGTCAGATCCTTGGAGTAAAGCCAGGCGGTGAGTCCCGATGCATCGGCCACCACCAGTTGATTGGTGCTCTCGATGACGGTGGTGGGGCCCGACTGTGCTCCGCCGAAGGCCACCTGCCCCAGAAGGCGACCAAATCCGACCACGACATCACAGATCGCCGCCGGAAGAGTGGCACCACTCGCCGGTACAGGCTGGAGTGAGTACGAGTAAGTTGCGGAATCGAGATCGGTATCGGCGTAAGTCGAATCGGTACCGGGAAGATCTGCAATTACAACACCGTCACGCAGCAACAGGATGCTCGCGTAAGTGATGGGGTTGACCCACTCGAGGGTCACATTGTTGGCGCCGTCGGCAGCACAGGTGAAGACGGTGACCGAAGGAGCATTGGGATTGGGTACCGGGACCTCGACGATCGAATTATTGGTGATATCGATCACGAATTCACTGGGGCCACCCCAGGATCCGGTCTCGGTCCAGGCGATTCCGGTGACCCAGCCAGAGAGGGCATTGATGCTGGCGAGGGGGTAGAAGAGACCCTGTTCTTCGCCTGTATCATCGACCCGCTTCACCTGAGAGGAACGCTGGTCGGAAGGGGCTCCCACGGGAAGGTCGAACAGGTATTCGCCGGTCAGGGGATCGAGTGTGATCGTCAGCCCGAGACCGAAGACCTCTGCCGTTGCGGTGATCACTTCGGGATTCTGAAAGGAGTTCCCTGAAAAGGTGCCGTCGCTGAGAAACTCAAGGTAGAGATCATCGTCATAGGCATTGGTCCAGTAGTTTCCGGTCCCGGCGTGCCATGCCAGCCCGGTCACTCCAACGATGCCAGCGGGCAATTCGATGGGGGTCTGAGAAATCAAGATTCCGGCTGAACTGGAAGACACCAGCCAGTGCTGTCCCTGGTCCTCGACCAGCCAGTAGAGAAGGTCTTCGTCGCTATTCCAACTGACACCCAGGTAGGCCGCAGGACCGATGGGACTCAGGTACTGTGCTGGAGTCGAACTCAGTGAGTTGATCTGGTACTTGTAGAAGAAACCACTGAAGGCATCGGCGACGACGAGACTCGATTCTCCGTCGATCACCGTGGTTGCCCAGGGGTAGTCTCCCGGATAACTGGTGTTCTGCACGAAGCAGGTTCCGAAGGGGGGATTGTTGACGGGGCAGGGAACCTGCGCCTGGAGAGATCCGGCCAGTGAGACCAGTAGCACCATCACCGGGAGCCAGGCTGCCAGGTCGGCGAGGGAAAACTGTGAACTGCGGGAATCGGATGATGGTCGAGAGATCATGATTCGTCTTTCATCACTACGGTCCCTGTTCGGGAGCCGGTAAGATTCTTCCTCGAGCACAAACAGGATCGTGACGATCAGTGAAACGACTCGCAGGAGAGCGGGATGTTCAGGCGCTGTAATTCGAGGAACCGAAAGCTACGGTCTCCTGCATCTTACGGTCCTGAATGCTACGGTCCTGAAAGGTACTTTCCTGACGGCCTCGGTTCTGAATGACTCTGTCCTGAATGACTCTGTCCTGAATGACTCTGTCCTCGGGCTTGCTCGGGGTCGGTAACGGTGACCAACCCCATCCAGATCGACTGAAATGGCCACGTGGATGTGGCCAAAAATGCTTGAAGAAACGTTCAGGGGAGTCAGCGAAATCGCACATCAGGGGCGACGACTCGACTTGCTGAAACTGAATATCGACGGGACTACAGGAGCCCCAGGGCATCGTTTCTTCACCAACCTGAATTCTATCCGAGAGTTGTGGCGTGTCAATCGGCCCAGATAGAGGGGCCGCAGAGCGGGAAAGATTTCCGGAATCGAGCGGTTGAAGCCAGCTACTGGCTCGAGTTCTTGGCCATCTCTCGGGCGCCAAAATGACGTCCTACTGCCCGTCTTGCACGGACCAGCGAGTCGGCGACCGCCTGCTGCGACACTTTCAATCGCTCTGCGATCTCCTGCTGCATCAGTGATTCACGGTAGTAGAGTCGCACCACCTCTTGCTGACGGGGAGTCAGCATTTCGATGTTATCGAGCAGCACATTGACGCTTCGAAGGCCCATGTAGAGGCGCGAGAGGTCCTCAGAATCGACTCTCCCTCGCTCCATGCTGGGGATCAGATTCTCGACCAGATCGCAGATTTTCCCGCAGCCCGAACGGACCGGGCAGATCGAACAGAAAGGGCCGTATTCACCAGCGTTCGCGGTCGAATCGCCGGTTCCGTGCCCGTTCATCCCGGGGAAGGCCATCGAGTTTCCGGCCGCCGTCATGAGGATCGCCTTTCAGAACCTGAAACCTCCAATGGAGAGGTCTTCTGATCAAGCATACACCACGATCTGCTGGACGGCATCTCTCCGGTTTGAACCCGACGGCGCCAAGATACCGTTGGCGCCAAGAAATACGGGTCCCGCTGAACCTTACGATTCAGCGGGACCCGGTCAATTCTCACTTCAGTGCAGTTCGATCTCCTAGTAGGGAGAATCGATGCAGTCGAGTACGTCGTCGGTCGGGTCCAGACCGGCATCCGGGTAGGGTGCGGCGGGCGGAATCAGCGGCGTTCCATCCGCATGCAGGTAGTAGAAGATCATCAGCATGGCATCGCCGATGGTGACGATTCCGTTGTCATCGAAGTCTGCCGAATCGAAGCAAGTCGGCTCTGCTCCGTTGACGAAGAGCCAGTTGAGTACCCAGATTCCGTCGGCGATGTCACAGTTGGTATCACTGTTGGCATCCCCTCTCAGGAAGGTCTTGACGAATCCAGAGCAGGTGGTGGAGGTGGTGACTCCATCGGCATGCTCGGCCCAGATCCGGTAGGTGTAGGTGCCCTGGGCGGGGACCACATCGATGGTGCTTGTGGCGGAACCCGGAATCGAGGAGATCAGCACTCCGTTGCGCTCGATATGGATCGTCGAGTACGTCGCAGTGTTTTCCCAGTCGAGATGAATCGGCGCACCGAAGAAGGTGCAGGCCAGATTGATCGGCGCCGACAAGATGGTCACCGAGCAGGTGATGGGAGCGGTCTGGGATCCCGCCAGTGTCGCGATGACTTCGTAGGAGTAGGTTCCGGCTTCCAGTGGGATGTCGGTGTAACTCTCTTCGGTTCCATCGACGAAACCAACCAGCACGCCATCGCGAGAGATCTGGATCAGGTCGTAGGACTCACCGTTACTCCAGGAGATGGTGTTTCCGTCACCGATGGTGCTACAGGCGATCCCGGACATCGGTTGCGGCACCACGATGGTGCAGCAGGTGGTGGCTCCGGTGCCATTACCGATATTGACCACCAGGCAGTACTGGTAGGTTCCAGGACCGGGGTTGTCGGTGGTACTGGTGTCGGAACCTGCCAGCGAGCCGATCGGGGCGCCGTTACGGGTCAAACTGATGAAGTCGCCTGCGGCGGGGAGGTCCCACGCCAGTTGCACGGTGGATCCACCCGCAAGAGTACAACTGATGTTCTGTGGAGTGGAGGGGACCTCTTCCGAGCAGGATGCGGTGGAGGAGGTGCTCGCATCACCGAGGGTGGCGGTCAACTCGTAGCTGTGTGAACCATGAGGCTGGGCCGGATCGGTGAAGCTGTTGGTGGTTCCGGGCAGTAGTGCCAGCAACGCACCGTCTCGTGTCAACGACAGGGTGTCGTAATCATCGGTGTTGGTCCAGCTGAGAACCACATCACCAGAGGTGGCGACGCAGCCGAAGCCGGTCGGAGCGGAGATCACTCGAGCAGAACAGCAAGTCGCAGCACTGGTGCCGGTACCGATCAGGTTGACGACACAGTACTCATGGGTGCCGACCGGGGATCCCGAGTCATCGTAGGAGCTGGCACCACCTCCGAGGGTGGCGATCACAGTTCCATCACGAGAGATCTGAACGGTGGTGCCGGGGGCCGGCAGGGTCCACGAGAGAGAGACGGTCGACCCGAGAGCAGAGCAAGCGATGTCGATCGGGGTCGAAGGCACATCGACGGTGCAGTCGACGGTGTCGCTGATACTGGCGGCGCCGGCGTCGGCAGTCATGTCGTAACTATGTGCCCCGGCTCCCGCAGTAGCGTCGTGGTACGAGCTATCGCTTCCGGCGAGGATCGCCAGCGGTTGTCCATCTCGGTGGAGAGTGATGGTGTCGTAGACATCATTGTTGGTCCAGCTGATATCGACCTCGCCGCCATTGGCAGCACAGGCGAATCCGCTCGGGGCAGCAAGTACCCTGGCACTGCAACATGTGGTGGCACTGGTGCCGTTTCCGATCATGTTGACGATGCAATATTCGTTGGTGCCGACAGGCGCTCCCACATCTTCATGTGAGGTGGCATCTCCTGCGAGCATGGCGATGACGGTGCCATTTCGGCTCAGTGCGATGGTCTCGCCCGGGGCCGGTAGGGTCCAGGAGAGAGAAACGGTCGATCCCAGTGCCGAACACGCCATGTCGGTCGGTGTCGATGGAACATCGACGGTGCAATCGACGGTGTCGCTGATGCTGGCGGCGCCGGCATCGGCGGTCATGTCGTAACTGTGAGCACCGGCTCCTGCAGTCGCATCGTGGTAGGAACTGTCGCTTCCCGGGAGGATGGCCAGCAACTGGCCGTCACGGTTGACGGTGATGGTGTCGTAGACATCGTTGTTGGTCCATGAGATGTCAACTTCTCCGGAGACCGCTGCACAGGAGAAGTCGGTCGGGGCCGCGAGTACCCGTGCACTGCAACAGGTGGTGGCACTGGTGCCACTGCCGATCATGTTTACGATGCAGTATTCGTGGGTACCCGCCGGTGCTCCCACATCCTCGTAGGAGGTGGAATCTCCCGCAAGCAACGCGATGACGGTGCCATTGCGACTCAACTCGATGGTTTCACCGGGTGCGGGCAAGCTCCAGGAGAGTGAAGCGGTGGAGCCGAGTGCCGAGCAGGCCATGTCGGTGGGGGTCGATGGTACATCGACGCTGCAATCGACGGTGGCACTGGTGCTGGAAGGACCGCCGTGGGCGGTCAGGTCGTAACTGTGAGCACCGTGCGCCGGCATCGCATCCTGGTAAGACGAATCGCCTCCCGAGAGGATCGCCAGCAGCTGGCCGTCACGATTGAGAGTGAAGGTGCTGTAACTGTCATTGTTGGTCCAGGAGATCTCGACATTGCCGGCGACCGACGAGCAGCTGAAGTCGCTCGGATCCGCCAGCACATGAATGGTCGCGCAGATGGTGGTACTGGTGGCATCACCGATTTGCATCGTGATGCAGTACTGGTAGTCGCCCGGGGCCAGCCCGGTGTCGTCATGGGACTGGGTCGCTGCGGGTAATGACTCGATCGGCAGGCCATTTCTGGTCAGTTCAGCAGTGTCTCCGGGCCCGGTGTGACTCCACGACAATGAGGTGGTCGAGGCGAGTGCGGTGATTTGAAGATCGGTCGCCGGAGCGGGAACATCTTCGGAACAATCCACCGTCGAGGAACTGTTGCCGTCCTTGGCACCACTGAGGGTGTAGGTGTGCGAACCGGGTTCGGTGGCGAGATCGGAGTAGGAGGTGACGGCTCCCGGTAACACCGCGATGACGGCTCCATCTCGGAGCAGGGTCACGCTGTCGTATTCCTCGTTATTGGTCCAGCTCATGTCGACATCTCCGGCGCTGCAGAGGCACGAGAAGTTGGTCGGAGGAGCAGGAACCAGCAGGGTGCAGCACGCGGAGGCGCTGGTCTTGGGGCCGAAGCGATTCAACACGCAGTAGCTGTAGGTGGCGGGAGCCACACCAGCATCGGTGTATCCAGCGCTGGAAGGATCGAGTTCGGCGATCAAAGTACCGTCGCGCCACACCTCGATGGTGGTGGAAGGCTGGGTGTTGACCCAGGTCAGAACCGAATCCACTCCACCCGAGACTGAACAGGTCAGATCAGCAGGCGGGTAAGGAACGGTGACCTCACAGGCGATGGTTTTCGATTCGTGATCTCCGATGCGGCCACTGACCTCATAAAGATGAGGACCCGGTCCGGCGATGCTGTCGACATAACTGGTCGCGAGGCCATCGAGGTCTTCCAGGATGGTGCCTCCATCGCGCTTGAGGATCACATTGTCGTAGGCCTCTGCATTGGTCCAACTGATGGTGGCGATGGCAGAGTCCACCCCACAGATGAGATCCACCGGTGGAGCAGGAACGATGGCCGGGGTACAGGTGTCGACGCTGTGGTTGTTACCGATCCGGGCGCGCAAGCAGTACTGGTAGGTACCCGGGTCGAGAGTCGGATCGATGTAGGAGGTCGCCGAGGCGGGAAGCGTCGCGATGACGATTCCGTCGCGGAAGATCCGGATCGAGGTGGCGTCCTCGGTGGGGGCCCAGGTGAGTAGCATGTGAGTGCCCTCGACCAGTCCGGTTCCGAGGGTGTTGATCGGTTCGGGAATGACCGTGGTGCAGTGGGTCGGATCACTTTCACTGGATCCCTTGAGACCTCGAAGGGTGTAGGAGTAATCTCCCGCGGCCAGCGGGGAGTCGATGTACTCGGTCGTGGTGCCGCTCAGGGTGGCGAGGACGGTCGATCCTCGCATCACCTCGACCTGGTCGTAGGCGGGCGCCGGGTTCTGCCAGTTGAGGCGAACCTGATCTCCCTCACCCTTGCAGGTCAACGCCTGTGGCTGGCGAAGGACGGTCAATCCACACGATTGTGCAGCGGAGAGACCTTGACGACGTTGCGCAGTGATCGAGTAATTACGATTACCATAGGAAACATCTTCATCGGTGTAACTGGTGCTACTTCCCGAGATGGTATCGATCAGGAAGCCGTCGCGGCGAATCGCGATGCTGTCGTAGGTTCCACCGTTGCTCCAGGAGAGGAACACCGATGAGCCGGAGGCGGAACAGTCGAGGGCCCCCAGCGGATCGGGCACGGTCAGGGTGCAGCAGCTTCTGCCGCTTTCTCCGGTGAACTTGACCCCGCGCACACAGACCGCGTAGTCGCCAGGTCCACCCTGGATCTGGGTGGTGTAACTCTGGCTAGTTCCAGGGATCTGATCGATTTCGGTCACGGTGGAGGAGTCGGTTCCCGGTCCGAACTCGATGATGATGTAGTCATAGGCGTCGGTATTGAGCCAGCTGAAGGTGGCGATATCCACATCCGAGGAGCAGTTGATCTGCTCGACCGAGATGGGATCGACCAGTTCACAGGTGGCACGAGCACTGACCGCTCGTCCATCATCGGCAACACCCTCTACCTCGTAGATGAAGCGTCCTGCAGAGATGACATCCGTGGTGGTGGTGGCATCTCCGGCGAGCGTCTGGATGTGCGCACCATCGCGATAGATGTTGATCAGGTCGAATCCATTTGGATTCGGCATCAGGTTCCAGTGGATGGTGGCGATGATCTGATTCTGGGCATCTGGAGCGGCACTGCAGGTGGCGGTGTAGGGCGGCATCAGCGCAGTGATACTGCAACTGGTCGAGAGGGTCGTGGTTCGATCTCCGCGCTCCACCACACTGTACTGGTGGATTCCAGAAGAGACATTGTTGTCGTGGTAGGAGGTACTCCCACCCGGCAGGGTGCTCTGCAGCACACCATCGCGGTAGAGGTCGATCAGGTCGTAGTTATCACTGTTACTCCAGGAGATGGAGATGTCGCGGTGCAGGGAAGTGCAGTCGAGAGAGGCGATCGGTACCATCACGCGGATATCGCTACCGCGCTCGACGGTATTGATTGCACGACGCCGTCCACGGACCGAGTAGTGGTGATCTCCGTAGGCGACTCCAGAGTCGGTGTAGGCTTCGGTGTCCCCTGGCAAGGTCGCCAGCAATACTCCATCTCTGAACAGATCGACTTCGTCGTACACCGCACGGTTGTTCCAGGTCACATCGACGGTCTGTCCCAGACAAACGGTCTGAACGTTGTTGGGAGAACGCAACTTGTGACCGAGGAATACGTAAACGCTTCCTGCCCCGTAGCGTCCGTAGGGCTTTGATCCCGCCGCACCGATCAGCAGGTCGTTTCCTCTGTCATCATTGAAGTCGCCGGCGGCTCCGACCGAGATCCCCACTTGTTGACCTTCCTTGAGGCCGAGGTATCCGCGCCCTTCATGCTGGAACAGGTCCAGCAACTGGGATTCACCCAGCATCTGGCCACCGTTGACGCGGTGGGCCATTCCCTTTTCCACATCGAGCAGAATCGATCGGGAGATGCCAACGATGTGGTCATCGATTCCGTCACCGCTCACATCGAGCGTGGTGTGAACCGACTGCCCGTCTTCATCATTGTCGTAGAAACTCATGTATCTGGTGATCCAAGGTGCAGGGATGGCGAGATTGATCTCGGCAGGGGGGCTGAACCCTCCACGAACCAGGTACGCCACAGTGGCAATCGTTTCAGGGTCGTGATCGTGAAGTGAGCGACTGATCAGTATTTCGGTGTCTCCATCCGCATCGGAATCGCCGGCACAGGAGATCGATTGGCCCAGTTCATGGTGTGCCTGGGGAACCCGAAGGGTGGTACTGGTCAGGCCACTGGCTGCGATGTCGGTCAGTGTGACTTCAGCCGGGGGAGTCGTTCCACCGTAGATGATCCAGGCGCGACCCGCATTGGCAGAGGAATCGTCGGAGTGGCGCATCGAAGCGATGGCGATGTCCGAGTGTCCGTCTCCATTGAAGTCTTCAAGGTCGGCGACGCAGGATCCCACCTCCTGATGGGATCCACCGGAGCGGAAGATGGTCACATTGCTATGAGAATTCTTGAGGTCGATGGTGGCAGGAAGCGAGTTGCCCCCGCGAATCAGGAAGGCACTTCCACACACTTCGAGGGAGTCGTTGGAGTCCTCGGGGGCTCCGATGATGACATCGGAAAAACCGTCGCCATCGAAGTCGCGAGCTCCGGAGACGGAAGCGCCCAGATGCGAACCTTCGCGGGCACCGATGATCTCGACTCCGGAAGATCCAAGGTTGGATACGTCGATGATTCCCGGCGGATTGGCGGAGCCGTAGATGATGTACGCTCGTCCTGCTTCACCCTCGTCCGGATCGCTGCTGGAGGATCCCGGGGCACCGATGATGTAATCATCGATTCCATCGCCGTTGACGTCACCGGCGTCCGAGACCGATGCTCCCAGCATCGATCCTTCCGCCGCACCCTGGATGACGATGACGCTGCCAGGGTGGGAGTAGAGCAGGTCCAGTTCGGTGGCAGGGGAACTGGAACCGAGGATGACGTACGCTTTTCCACCGGTGTTGTGGGAGCGGTTATCGGATCCAGGGGCTCCAGCGACGATGTCGGGAATCCCGTCCCCGTTCACATCTCCGGCACCCGAGGTCGAGGCACCGAGATGGTCCTCGGCGTGGGCTCCAACGATCCGGATCTGTGCGGTATCGATGAACACTTGATCGGAGGCCTGAGCGACCGTGGTGAAGAGCGAGAGGAAGGTGAATGCGATTACAACTACACCTAGGGTATATTTACGAATGCTCATAACTGTACTCCTACTAATGATTCAATATCTGCACCTGGTGAATAGGCGCAGTGACACACTCCCATATTTTGCGATAATACGATGCTCCCCAACTCGCCGGAGCGAAATCAGGAGACCACCCAAGAATAGGTTGTATCGCCCAGAATGCAAGTGTTTGCCTTATATGGAAGGAATGGCACAGATCCCGAGAGGTCGCCAGGCGGCGATCATCGGCGCGGGTGGGAGTGGGGATAAAAGAAGAGGAAGTGCCCTTTATGGGCACTTCCTCGGCAAGTGGTCACGAATTATTGGTCAGTCTGAATACTTACTAGGAACTGACAGTCTCGGTATTTGTGACATTGATGTCACTTGTAGCATTCGTGGTCACCGATGCGTTGTTGGCCCAGTTGGTGGCGTTGGCGGTGGAGTTCTCGATCACGCAGTAACTGCAAGCATTGGAGATGGCCTTGGTGACCCAGTATCCACAGATGCTGACGACGAAGGGGAAGTACATCGCCTCCACCGCAGCGACGGCACTGGTCGCGTAAGCGCTGAAGAAGGCACCGCCACAGAAGAGCAGTCCGGCGTAGAGGAATCCCTGAGCAGCGCTATTCCAATAGCAGGACGCTTCATAGGCGTTGTCGACGTTGCCGCTGAAGACCTGGTAGCCACTCTTCCACATCGAAGTGGTGCAGACCGCAAAGCAGGTCACCAGTGAGGTGGCGATCACCGCAAAGAAGACATTTGCATCAAACGCAGTGTTGATGGCGTAGTTGGTGGCGATGGTGCAGAGGGCGAGGAACCCCAGGACACCTGTGATTACCCGAGTTGTCGGGTAGTTGACGTTGTTGCAGCTGGTGCTGCTGTTCGAGTTGGCGTTCATGGCCAGACCTTTCTCATGGTGCCGGCGTGAAACTCAACAGTGCCGGCTCGGCTTCGTTGGCCCGGTCCTTCCGGGCCCTAAGCCTTCTTCGACCAGCGCTGTGGGAATCTTTACCGATGTTAGAGATTTTGCTCCAGATCAAGGCGGCTTCCCGAGGATCGTGGCGCCAGATCGGCGATCAGATCAGAGCCGAGCGTCTGGGCGTCAAAGGTCTTCTGAGCATGTTGTCGAGCATTATCGGCCATATTCTGCCGTCTCAAGGGGTCCCTCGAAAGAGTCAGAATCGCACGGCTCATCGTATCTACTGCTTCATTATGAAGCAGGATCCCGCACTGCTCCGGGATCAGGTCTGGCAGCAATCCACGGCGACTGGCGATCACCGGAACGCCGCAGGCGAGTGCCTCGCGGGCGGCTCTGCAGGTGCCATCGGAGCCGGGCACGAGAAAGAGCAGCAGGTCAAAGCGGCGCAATTGCTGCGGGTAGAGATCGGGGTCGATGTAGCCGGCGAAGCGGATCCGATCGCCGAGCCCGGTTTGCTGTGCGGGAATCCTCGCCACCTCATCCTGGTGAGTTCCGCGGCCGAGGATCACCAGTTGCAACCGAGAATCCTCTGCAGCGGCGGCAGCGAACGCCTCGATCAACTGCGGAAATCTGCGATGCCTCTGCATCCGAGCGACGACGCCGATCACCACCGGTGCATCTCGATCGGTAGAGATGCCTGGATCCGCGGCGGGAGCGAAGCGTTGCAGATCGACGGGAGGGGCGGTGATCCGGGTGCGGCCCTGTAACTTCGGGTGTTGTTGGAGCAATCGAGTTTCCGCTCGGAGGGAGGGTGGCAGCCACAATCGTGTCCGAGCGGCGCTCCACGTCGCACGCCAGCCACTCGGCGGGTCGAGCTGGTAGCTGCTTCGGAGCACTCCGGGACCCTTCTTTCCACAGGCCAGGCAAGCCAGCAGGTGATCTCCATCGAGATGGCAGTGAATGAAGTCGGGACGCTCCGCCTCGATCGAGCGGCGAAGTCGGGAGACATCTCCGGGTAAGGAGGTCCAGCGCAAGTGCTTGGCCAGTCGTAATCCGGTGACCGTTTCGAGTCCCCGGCTGCGGGCGATCTGCTCGACGCTATTTTCTGCATCGGGATGCGTGCTGGAGAAGAAGCGGACCTCTGCGCCTGCTGCCTGCTGACTGGATGCCATCACCATCGCCAGATCGGCAGGCCCGGTGAACTTGTGGTTGGCGAAGAGGTGGAAGATCTTCACTCTTTGGCCTCCGTCGATTCCGGCAGCGCCCGAGGTGGACGCCACTCTGGACCACGGTGGTGTCGAGGAACCCGATCGGGATCGATTCCACGCGCCCGTAATGACCTTCGTTCCCACAGCACTGCGTATTTGAGGAAGACATAGAAGGAACCGACAGCGGCCAGGATGAAGCCGGCGAATCCATCGCGGTAGCCGCGATCCACCAGGTACATGCGCAGGAACTTCCACGGCGCTCTCAACGCCATTCCCCGGATGGCGCTGCTTTTCGTGCATTCCATCTCTCGTGCAGCGATGCTGGTGAAGAAATCGATCGTCTCCATGTGGTGATGCAGATGATCGAACGAGTAATGGAGCAGATCGCCCTTCAAAGGGAAGGCTGGACCATCGAGGGAGATGTGGTCGTGGGGATTGGTGCCTGCCCAGCGTGCACTACGACGATCGAAGACACGGATCTTTCGATCTGGATACCAGCCGCCATGTCGGATCCAGCGCCCCAGATGTCTGGTGAGACGCGGCATTGAATATCCCAGATGGCTGGGAGCATGATCGAGGTGGTGTTCCAGTTCAGCACGGAGTTCCGGGGTGACCCGTTCATCCGCATCGAGAGAGATGATCCAGTCTGTGGGGGCCAGGTCCACCGCACGATTCTTCTGTTCGACATGGCCGGGCCAGTCGGTGACATGCACTCGATCGGTGAACTCTCGGGCGATCTCCACGGTCCGATCGGTGGATCCGGAATCGACCACGACGATGTTGGGGACCCAGCAAAGTGACTCCAGGCACTCCCGGATGTTGCTCTCCTCGTTGAAGGTGATCACCGTTGCGGTCAGATCGATCATGATTTCTCGCCGTAGTAACGAGGTTGCCAGTGCCGATCGAGGGCAGGATCAATCTCAGCACGGAGTCGGTGAAACACTTCGATCGACTCCTTCTCTGGTGGACCCAACTGGTATCGAACGCAACGCTGAAGGTAATCTCGGGCAGCCCCTTCGTCGAGTACATCAGGATACCGCTTCGAAAACTGTGCGGCAAAGAGTGGACGCTGGTCGATGCCCAGCTGGGCGGCGCGTGCCACTTCCTCGATGACCGTGGGGTCCAGTTGAGTTCTGGTCAGCCACACCGCGAAGACGAAGGGAAGATCGGTTCGTTGCTTCCAGGCCATGCCCAGGTCGATCCGGTCGAGAGGTGAACGGCTCCGGTGTTTCAGTGCTGCATCTCCGATCAGCAGTACCGCATCGATGGTGGAGTCCTGCTGCAGCAACGACAGATTGGATGCGGTCTCGATGATCTCCAGTGGTGGCAGTTGATCGAGGTGTCTGAGAACTTGCAGGAGAGCCACCGACGAGTTGCTGGCCTGATCGACAGCAACTCGTTGGAGTTCTTCCCACGGTTTCTTGTGAAAGAGCAGTATCGAGGCGACCTCTCCCAGGCAGGAGATGCAGTGGCCCTCGAGGATCCTGTAATCGGGTCTTCTGCAAGCTTCGACCTGGGGGACCAGCCCGACATCGATGGTCCCGTTGCGCAGTGATCGGGCGAGTTCACTGGGACTGGAATCGACGATCTGCCAGCGAGGATCGTTACGAGACAGATGTCCACACAGCGGTTCAGCGTTGAGAAAGTGGATGGCTCCGATGCGCATCATCAGCGCCTCCGCTGTGAACGGGGTAAGTACTGCTGGCTGGCAGTGATCAGCGATTTCATCCGATCACGATCCGCACCGGTCACCCCGTAGATGAATCGAATCGCCTCTCCGATGCGAAGTGGTGGGGTGTTGAGCCCGATCGATTTGCTGTAGGAACGAATCAGACGGGTCAGGTTGGAGTGTCGATTCGCCAGCGGGGCGAGCCCCCCTGGATCCAGATCGACCAGGATGGCCCTGGGGCACTCTCCTTCTCGTTGCTGGATGAGGATGTTCATCAGGTTCAGGTCGCCGTGAAGAAAGCCTGCCTGATGGAACTTGTGGATCGTCTCGGCGGTGGCTTTCAGCACCGCTCTACGCTGTCCATCCGATGGCATCTGATCCTCAAGAAATTGTTTCAAAGTTTGAACATCGTTTTCCAGTCGGATCAACATCTCAACGCGCTGACCGATGGTGGCAGCAGTGGAGGCCACGGCGATCACGTTGGAGGTGGGAATTCCCAGAACCCGAGTTTCTTCAGCCATCTCCATCTCTCGCAGAAATCGAGCACAGCTCAGGTGAAGCGTGGAGATGAAGTGAGAGAGCCAGCCTCCTCTGAGACAGCGCTTCCACAGCAGTAGCGATCCGTCAGTTCCGCGATACACCGGATGCGGTTCACGCCCGCTGCGGTGTTGTTCTGGATGGGTGGTCGCATTGCCCCCGAGGAAACCACAGTCTCGCACCAGGTCCATTTCGGAAGGGAGGATCCACACGGTTCGCTGAGCCGATTCGAATCGAACCGGTGGGGTGGCTCGGGTTTCCTTGGCATCGACAGGAATGCTCGGAGTCGGATCCTCAATCATCGGAGCTCTTGAACCCTGATCCGCCAGCCGCCTGTAGATGAAACAGGAGCCGGGGAACGGTTGCGGGAATTCGGTGGTTGCGATTTCGAGGAGATCGAACCGAAAGGATGGGGGAAGGCTTGTTGGAAGAAGAAAAATGGTCGGGCCGAGTGGATTCGAACCACCGACCTCCACACCCCCAGCGTGGCGCACTACCAAACTGTGCTACGGCCCGACTTTTTAACTGTCTCGTGGCAAGGTCTTGGATGCTAGTGGTAGTGTCGCTCCCGTCAAGGCTTCCCAACACCTTCATCCTCTTCTTCTGGACCAGTTTCAACACTGGGACTGACCTGAGCGGTAGTTTTGGCCCCATCCGGGATCTGATTCGGGGGCAGGATCACCCCTCCCGAGATGGTGAAGCGAAGTACTTCCTCGACACTCAGGTCCAGTTGGATGATCGACTCTCGGGAGGCCAGGATGGTGTATCCGGTGATCGGTGTGGGGCTTGAGGGGATGAAGATGGAGACCATCTCCTCGCCGGTGAATTCGCTGACTGTCTTGAAACCGGAACTGGTGACAAACCCCAGCGACCAGATCCCCTTGCGTGGATACTCGACCGCCACGGCGGTCTCGTATTCGATCTGATTCTTTTCCTCGAAGAAGAACTCGGTGACCTGTTTGGCATAGGGGTAAATGATCTTGATCAGCGGGACCTGTCGGATGAAGCTCTCGATCAACTTCAGTAACTGGCGACCGAGATAGCCCCTGAAGATGATTCCCACGGCAAAGACCAGCAGTAGCGCGAGCAGGAATCCGAGCCACTGTGGGGCGATTTCCTCGACGAATTGCGAGAAGGGCAGATCATCGGTACGCTCCGGTGCTCCGCTACCATCGATCTCCTCGTCCAGTTGCCATTCGGGGTAATTGAGCGCCCCTCCCCAGAAGTGGTCCTTCGCCAGCTGCGAGGAGAGTCCCTTGTGGATCAGATTATTGAGTGGACCGGCGATTTTTTCGTCGAGGAAGTTGAAAGCGATGGTCAGGATCAGGATGGTCAGGACCGTCGGTAGCAAGGTTGCCAAGCCGGTCAGGAACGCCCGGCTGAGGCCCCCACGAGGCTTCTTCTGATTCTTGGTTCTGGACAAAGGTATCCCTTTCCGACGGCTTCTCTGGTGGGTCAGTGGACCCGATCGTCGACCTCCTGCCAAGACCATGGCTCTGTCGATCGCGAAGCCCAACTGCTGGATCTCGGGTTCGCTGGGCGGTGACGCTGCTGGGACGCCATTCTGGTCAAAGAACCGTGGCTCGACAAGTTCTACAGTCGGTTTGGAGTTGTCGACCTGTTTGGGTACCCTGTTTCAACTCTGTCACGGAGATAGGGGGGGAGTGATCCAATGAGCCTCATCACACTTTCAGGCCTCACACCGACCAGTTCCGGGATCCACCTGGGCAATTACTTCGGCGCGGTCCGGCAATGGATCGATCTTCAGGATGGTGGAGGAGCCCACTACTTCATCGCTTCCTATCACGCACTCACCACGGTACGGGATCCGGCGCAACTTTCCTCCAACATCCGAGCCGTGGCGATGGATTATCTCGCTCTCGGTCTCGATCCGGAGCGAGCGGTGATCTATCGCCAGGAAGATGTACCGGAGGTCTGCGAACTCTCCTGGATCCTCTCGACGCTGACACCGATGGGATTACTGGAACGATGTCATGCCTACAAGGACAAGGTGTCGCAGGGAATCTCTGCGGACCATGGCTTGTTCGCCTATCCGGTCCTGATGGCTGCAGACATCTTGATCGTTCGATCGCACCGAGTTCCGGTCGGTCAGGATCAGAAACAACATGTCGAAGTGACCCGGGATATCGCAGGGAAGTTCAATCAGACCTATGGCGAAGTATTTCCAGTTCCAGAGCCGCTGATCCTCGAGGGAAATGCCGCCAAGGTGCCCGGGCTCGATGGCCAGAAGATGAGCAAGTCTTATGGCAATGATCTCTGCATCTTCGAATCGGAGAAGAAACTCCGGAAGAGAGTGATGTCGATCGTGACCGACTCACAGGGAGTCGATGAACCCAAGGAGCCAGAGGGCAACACCATCTTCGAGTTGTACAAGCTGGTCGCCACCGACGACAAAGTCGATGCGATGGCGGACAAGTTGAGGTCGAGCGGGATCGGATATGGGTACGGCCACGCCAAGCAGGAATTATTCGAGGCGATGCTCGAGTACTTTGCCGATGCCCGCAGTCGTCGACTGCAACTGGAGGAGAATCCAGATGAGGTCGAGCAGATCCTTCGCAGTGGCGCGGATCGAATTCGCCCGGTGGTCGAGAAAACGATGGAGGCGGTACGGTCAGCGATCGGGGTGATCCCCAGTCAATCGTAGTTGCAGCATCTTCGCTGCTGGCTGGCTAGATCCGGGTCGGGAGCTGCTCGCACATCTCCCGGACCTGCGCGCGAATCCCCTCGATCCGATTCTCGTCCTGAGGGTTACGGAGGACTTCCAGAATCATCTCGCCGATGCGGGTGATCTCGGCGGTTCCCATCCCTCGGCTGGTGACGGTGGGAGTGCCGATCCTCATACCACTGGGGCGCCGTGGAGGGGCAGGGTCGTAGGGAATCATGTTCATGTTGACGACGATTCCGGCACGGCCCAGCGCCGCCTCAGCGATGTCACCGGTCAGATCCATCGAGCGAAGATCGGCGAGGATCATGTGATTGTCGGTACCCCCTGAAACCAGTCGTAACCCACCAGCGGTGAGAATCTCTCCCAGTTGAACCGAGTTCTCGACCACCTGGCGGGCGTAGTCACGGAAAGAGTCCGTCATCGCTTCACGGAAGCAGACAGCCCGCGCCGCGACCTGATGCATCAATGGACCCCCCTGGCCCCCGGGAAATACCGCGGAGTCAATTTTCTTGCGCCACTTCTTTCGGCACAGGATCAGGCCGCTCCTCGGTCCCCTGAGAGTCTTATGAGTGGTGGTGGTGACCACATCTGCGTGCGGAACAGGGCTCGGGTGCACACCTGCGGCGACCAGGCCAGCGATGTGCGCCATGTCGACCATCAACTGGGCACCGACCTCGTCGGCGATGCTCCGAAATCCTGCAAAATCGATGATTCTCGGATAGGCACTGGCACCGGCGACGATCAGCGCAGGACTGACCTCGTGCGCCATCTTGCGAACCAGATCCAGGTCGATCATCTCGTCTTGCTGGGAAACCGGGTAGTGATGAAAGTTGTAGATCTTACCGGTGAGGCTCACCTTGGCTCCATGAGAGAGATGGCCACCATGAGCCAGATCCATCGCCAGCACCGGATCACCAGGAGAGATGAGTGCGGAATACGCCGCGATGTTGGCCTGGGTTCCAGAGTGCGCCTGCACATTGGCATGATCGGCACCGAACAGTTCGCAGGCACGAGAGCGGGCATGTTCTTCCGCTTCGTCGACCACTTCGCAGCCGCCGTAGTAGCGTCGACCGGGATAGCCCTCTGCGTACTTGTTGGTGAGTACCGATCCTTGAGCGGCCAGCACCGCATCGCTGACGATGTTCTCGCTTGCGATGAGATTGACCTCACCCTTCTGACGGGCTTCTTCTCGGACGATGATTGCGGCGATTTCGGGGTCAGTCTGTTGAATGGAAGTCATCTGGGTTCTTCCTATCGAGCCGATTGATCGGTCCTGGATTGTAGTCGTAGCCAGCTTTCGATGAAGGGTTGGAGGTCTCCATCGAGAACAGCGTCGGTGTTTGAAGTCTCGTGATCGGTTCTGTGATCTTTCACCATCTTGTAAGGATGCAGCACATACGAGCGGATCTGGCTGCCAAAAGCAATCTCGCTCTTGAGGCCCTGGATCTTGTTCATCTCCTCACGCCTCTTCTGCTCCTCTGCCTCGAGGATCCGAGCCTTGAGCACTCGCATCGCCTGGGCTTTGTTGGCGTGCTGACTGCGTTCATTCTGACACTGGACGACGATTCCGCTGGGAATGTGGGTGATACGAACCGCCGAGTCGGTGGTGTTGACGTGCTGTCCGCCCGCTCCACTGGCGCGGTAGGTGTCGACTCGAAGATCCACCTCAGCGATTTCGACGTCATCCACGACATCGGTTTCCGGGATCACCCGCACCGATGCAAAGGCGGTTTGTCGCCTGGCCTGGGCGTCGAAGGGGGAGATGCGAACGATTCGATGGACTCCCGATTCTGCACGAAGGTAGCCGTAGGCGTGATCCCCCAGCAGGTGGATGGTGGAGGATTTTAGACCCGCTTCTTCGGCGAACTGCTCATCGATGATGGTGGTTCGGTAGCCCTGTTGCTCAGCCCAGCGCAGGAACATCCGCTGAACCATCAATGTCCAGTCACAGGCATCGGTTCCACCGGCGCCTGCTTGAATCTCGAGATAGGCATTTGCACTGTCGTACTTGCCACGAAGTAGCGTTTTCAGTTCCAGCTGATCGGCACGCTCCAGTAACAGAATGCTATCCCGTTCGATTTCTTCGAGGGTCTCGGCATCACTATCTGCCACGGCCAGTTCGACCATCGCCAGGGAATCTTCCACCAGTTGCGCCAGGTCTTCGATGCTCTGTACCGATTCCTTGACCCGCTTCAACTCTGCGATGGTCTTTTCGGCATGGTCACGGTCATCCCAGAAATCAGCGACGGACATCTGCTCCTCGAGAACCTTGAGGCGCTCCTTCTGCTGGTCATGGCAGGTCGCATCGCGGATCCGCTCGAGCAGGGACTCGATGTCGTGCAGTCTCGAGTTGATCTCGGAGTTCACGATCCTCCACCATCCTGCCAGGGGGTTGTCATTGATCTGGTACCCATGGTGCCGCCGAGAGGGCTCCGGGCCAAGAGGACCCGAGGACTCGGGCCCAACTAATCTCAAGAAATCAGCGATTTTTTCGAGATGGAGGGGAATTCGGGGGGGGGGAGGGATCGATCGGCACGGCTCGAAGTCGGTCGTTACCATGAAAAAAGAAGGGCCCGGCAGGAGAATCTCCTGCCGGACCCCATCATCTACCGAGCGGTCAGGCAGCGATGGCTGCCCACTCCATGGAGTGGGTGCATCAAAGCAAGCACCTCTCAGCAGAGCCACGGACTATCATCAATGGATCACCTCCTTCCGGGTCAACACCCGGCCTCGCGCGGACATGGCTCCCGCAGCCGGGGGGACAGGGTCCCGTCCAGTGGCGTCCCACCGGATCGGCTGGAACAGGATCGGACACGGCAGTGTCAGACCCTGCGAATCGCAGAGATCGACGTCAATGTCGACTCCTGTGCTACGATTCTATCACTGGGTCCAGATGGGGGAATCGCCGGCGCAGCAGAGCGGCAGAAATGCCCTGAATTGGGTGAATTGGCGAGCCACCGGGTCCCCATCCCGGTCCTGATGGTGTGGCAGGAGGAGTAGATGTTGGGTGCTTCAGAGGGTCTCCGTTCGCGACCACTCGTCGGCCGTCTGGCTCCCAGTCCGACCGGCGTCCTGCACCTGGGGAATGCCCGTTCTTTTCTGCTGGCATGGCTGTCGATTCGCAGCCAGGGGGGCCAGTTGTGGCTACGGATCGAGGACATCGACGGTCCTCGAGTTCGATCGGGGGCCATCGAGAGCACCATCGAGGACTTGCAGTGGCTGGGGCTCGACTGGGACGGGGAGGTCCAGATCCAGAGTGATCGGCTGCCGCGTCATCAGCAGTGGATCGACACGCTGATCGAAGAGGGACTCGCCTATCCCTGTGTCTGTACCCGAAGTGAGGTGGAAGAGGCTGCCACCGCGCCGCATGAATCGATCGGCGTCGATGCTCCGGTATACCCCGGGAGTTGCCGGGGGCGCTGGAGCAGCGAGCAGCAGGCGACCGAGGAAACGGGTCGAGACTGTGCCATCCGCCTGGCGGTGAGTGAGGACGCCATCGCCTTCGAGGATCGTTTCGCGGGGCGCTGTGAAGGGCGGCTCCACGGCGATTTCGTGATACGCAAGCGCGATGGAACTCCCGCATACCAGTTGGCGGTGGTGGTGGATGATCTCGACTCCGGGGTCACCGAGGTGCTTCGAGCGGACGATTTACTCCCATCGACACCGCGTCAGATGTTGATCTATCGTCATCTGGGGGCTGAATCACCCGATTTCATCCATGTCCCGCTGGTCGTTGGGCCCGATGGTAGGCGGCTGGCCAAGCGCCACGGCGATACCAGTCTGACGCGCTATCGTCGGGAGGGGATCTCTCCTGAGGAGATCATCGGAGCACTGGCTCATGGCAGCGGGTGGGTCGAACAGGGAACTCGATGTCGAGCGGAAGATTTGCTCGCTCGATTTGATCTGTCGAGCCTCCCGATCGAACCGATGATCTGGTCCGATGAGCTGGTTTGATGAGCGACTCAATTGAGCGCTGACTCAAAAGGGGCATTGAACTTTTTTTGACGATCCGGCATAGTTTGAGAGTCCCGGTCTGCCGCACCGGGATCTGGTTACTGGAGTCCTCTCGGATGAGATCTGTGCTTCGCCGTAGGCTGACGGAATCCTACTTCTCGACCATCTGTACTGCTGGGGTCCGTAATTCTACGGTCCGCGATTCCACGCTTCCCAATTCGATACCCCGCAATTCGATACCCCGCAATTCGATACACCGCAATTCGATACACCGTGATTCCATGCACCGTGATTCCATGCACCGTGATTCAGAGGTCTGCTCATCCGAGCCACGATGCACTCGAGTCGGCCAGTGGCTCCCGCTCGATTCGACCGCCACCGCAGCGATAGGGCTGCCCCTTCTCATCCTGTGCCTCGCCCTGTTTTTCTTTCCTTGCGGGAGTGCGGCGCAGATCAACGATCTGATCCTGCTCGAGGGGAGACTGTCGACCAGTCGTCCACTGATGGATACCGATGTACTGGCGATCGCCCTGCCCCCTTCCGCCGTGTGGCGGCACGTCGAGGTGCTACTGGTCAGTGATGGCATCGAGGTGTCTCTCACCACTGCCGATGTCGATGGGCAAGAGCGACACCTGAGGTTTTCCGATCAGGAACTTTTCGGACCCGATCCGGGTCGTTTCTCCGGAGGAGAACTGCTGGTCCGCATCACCGAATCAGGGCAGCAAGCGATTCCTCATCGGATGGCTTCCGCTGTCGATCCCGCGCCTTGGTATCCCCATGGCGCCACTCCCCAGGATGTTCTGGAGCGTGCAGCGAGGAAGTTGAAGGAGGGGCTGACGAAGAAGGCCGCCGAGGACTTGCTGACGCTTCGAGATACCGCGCTGGTGCCGGCACTCTCATCGGAAAGGATGAGATTGAATGCATCGGTGCAGCAAGCCTATTCGGATGTCAGTTCGATCCACGGTCGCACCGCAGAACAGTTACTCGAGTCTGCAGTTCTTCGCGCACCCGCAGGATCATCGACCAGAGAAAAAGTGCTGATCGATCAAGCGGCTCAGAACATTCGTAAAGCGACGTTTTCATCCGATCGAGAGACCTGGAGGAGCGAACTGACCGAGGCGTTGTCACGGGCGCGGTTGGCTCTGTCATCGGCACGTGAACTCGACCATCGAGACAATGCGGCGGCAGCATTGCTGGAGATTGCTGCTGCGGCTTCATGGCGCGGTTGGGCACTGGAAACTCGTGCAGCGACCGAAGCTGCGCTGGATCTGGCGGGCGATCCCGATACCCGCTGGAGGTGTGCACTGGCATTGGCTCGCTCTCACATGGTAACGGGGAAACTGTCCGAGGCGGTCACCGAGGCTCGTGAGGCCCTCTCCATCGTCGAACAGATCCGTGGGAGTCGCCACGACGATGCGGCAGCGATGGGTCTGCGTCGACAGCCAGCGATCTTGCTGGCAGACATCGAATCTCGCAGAGGCGATGCGCTCTCTTCCTTGATCGCCGCCGAGAAGATCCGGGTTCGAAGCAGCGGCGCCACGCCGATCGATCGAGCGGCACTGGAAAAACTGGCCCGCGATGCTCAGGGGCTGGCCACGGTAGTCGTGGCGCTCGACGCAGGAACGGTGCTGTTGGTCTGGTCCACCGTCGGCGGAGAGTGGCAGCACCGGCGGATCGATCAGCGCCGAGGAGAGGCGATCGAGCGTGGGATGGCACTGCATCACTCTCGAGGAGCGAATGTCGAGGCAGCCGACTGGCTCTCGAAGCGGCTCTTTCCCGCGGCCCTGAATCCATGCGATCGTTTGCTGCTGGCCCCGATCGGTGGATTGCGAAGAATTCCCTGGGGCATCCTCACCATCGATGGGGAAGCACTGGTCGATCGCTGCAGCTGGAGTCTGTTGCCGGGACTCGGCAGCGGGCCGCGAGCCCTCGAACCGTTACCGAGGGAGGGGTGGTGGACGGTGGTAGATCCGTGGGTCCCCGATCGATCTCGATTGCCTGGATCCAGGGCGGAAGGGGAGCGGATCCAGGATCGTTTTCCGGCGGTCGAGTTGCGCTCAGGAGAAGCGGCGACGGTGGCCGCGGTGGAGCAAGCGGCGACGGTCGCAAAGGTGCTCCACATCGCCTGTCATGGAGACTTCCAGCCCTACGACCCAGGCGGGTCGAATCTGCGACTGAGCCCTGCCGGCGAGTCCGATGGAGTGCTCACTGCCGATCAGTTGTCGCGGATGGAACTGATCGATTGTCGGCTGCTGGCGCTGACCGGATGTGAGACCGCTTTGGGTTCGGCGAGCGGCGCCGACGACCTGGCGGGATTCCCGCGGGCGGCGCTCGAAGCGGGGTGTCAGGCGATTTTGGGGACGCTTTGGCCGGTCGAGGACGCCTCGGCAGGTAGATTTCTTGGATCGCTGGTGGCAGCCACGGATGGCCAGGTAGAGCCCGCAGAGGTGCTCAGGCGGGCATGTAGGGCCAGAAGAGGAGATCCGAGGGATCGCGATCCTGGCGCCTGGAGTGGCTGGGTTCTGGTTGAGAATGGCTGGTAATGAGCCGATAATCTTCGATTGCCCTCAGGGCGACTCCGCGCCACTACCGATGGGTGGTGGAGACGCAGTGGAACTGGCGAGATCGGACATTGGCGGGCGGGGAATCTGCGTCGGGAACGTAAATCGGGGAACCGAGCGGGGGCTTCAGACGCTAAGCCACCTCAAGAGTGCGAAAGAGGTTTGGATCGATGAGTTGGAGAATGGGAAAGGTGATGCAATCCTGAAGCATGTAAGGGGCCACTGGCCCCTCTGGCCACTGTTGTTTCTATTCGTGATGTCGCCAGGATTCGGCGTGAACTCGTCGCATCCTGGGTCGGGTACGCTGATCGCTCAGGTGCCCAATCTGACCTTCGTCGAGTTGTTTCATGTGAATGCAGAGGAAGTGCTGCAATTCCTCCGTGGAGTTCCGGGACTTACCGCTCAAGTCGAAAATGGTGAGGTGGCGATGGTTCCCAATCGCTCTCAGTCGTTGCTCGTCACGGCGGATCCACCGACTACCGAGGCGTTGATCCGGATCATCCGGGATTTCGAGAACCTGGAGGTCAGGGATCGCCTGATCGAAAAATCGATCACCATCCGTTATGCCGGAATTCAACTGGTACTCGAGACGCTGGCGGCGGGCAAGATCTGCCAGGTGTACCATCGAACCGAGGAAGTGAAGAACGACTCGACCAAGCAAGGAAATCGGACCATCACACGGACCTACAAGAAGGCGGTCTATGCCCGCTATGAGGCCGCCAGCGAGACGGTCCTGCCTTCGTGGAGTTTGCCGGAGTACCCCTACATTCTCGAGATTCCTCACGTCGATCCGGTCGAATTGCCGCCGGTGAATCTCGGCAGTGGAATCGACGAAGCGGCACTCTCCCTCACCTTCAAGGATTCGCCCTCGACAGAAGCGCGCAATCGATTGCTGGTCGTCGGAACCGAGAAGGACATCGCTAGAATCCAGAAATTCATCGATCAGATAGATATCCCTGCACGGCAGATCATGATCGAGGTTCAGATCATCGAACTGGAAGCCGATTCCCTGACAGATCTGGGAATCGACATGCTCGCCTACGAAAAACGTCACGCGGTGATCGACTTCGCCTCACCGCTCCCTGGCGACCCGATGCCCCAGGTCGGTGAAAACTTCAATCCGATCGAGCAAGCGGGGTTGTCATTCCTCTTTGATGACACCACTGAACGCCTTTCCGCCCAGTTCCTTGCCGGAGTCCATGCACTGGTGCGCAAGGGAGATGCCATCATCAAGGCACGCCCGAAGTTGTACGCACTCGACGATCGTCAGAGCCAGCTTCACCTGGGAGAAAAAATTCCGACCTTTGTCTCCACCGATGTCGTGCGAAATTCGAACGGCAGCAATTTCGTCGAGAATATCAACAAGGTGGGGACCGAGCACATCGGGACCACCCTGGTGGTGAAGCCGAGGATCAGCGGTCCCGACGAGAATGAAGTCTCGATGCTGATCGATATCACCGTCAATAACTTGCAGGGACGACAGCGTGTTTTCGAGGAGGACCTGCTCGGAATTCCAGAGATTGCCATCCGGAATTTCCGGGGACAGGCCAGGGTCAAGAATCACAGGCCACTGATCCTCGGAGGCCTGATCAAGGAGAGTGAGTTTGAGTCCCGCAACAAGATGCCACTGATCGGAGACATCCCGTTTCTCGGTGACCTCCTGGGTCGCAGGAACTCGCAACAGATTCGCTCCGAGATCATCATCGTGTTGACTCCTCACATCCTCAGCGAGGATGGCATCGATCCGATTTCGACTCCCAAGGAGAGTAGCCACTTCGACACCTTCAACAGCGTGCTCTTCAACGACCGATACATCCTCAAGGGACGTGACCTGGTCGGACTGGATCCGATCAGCAGGACGCCGGTGGAGGGGTTCTCCAGCGATGAGGTGATCGACCTGACGCTGTTGAACATCGTCAAGAAGCGTGAACTGGTCAGTCGGTTGAAGATCTTTGAAGACTACCTTCCAGAATCGGCTGGAACGCTCAGTGCATTCAAGAGGAAGCATCCCGAGAAGTCGATTCGCACCTGGAGTGTCGAGGAGCGGCAACTGTTCTTCCAGGCGGCTGCAATCCTGGTCGAAAACATCAAGAGCCTCAATCCAGGGCTCGACTATGACGACGTGGTCTCTCCGCGGCGTGAAATCGTGGTGCCGACCAGTCCGTACCATGTCAGCCTCTCCTACGACAAGTTGAAGACCTTTTATGACAAGGGAGACCTGGTGGTGTTTCGTGGCGAGACCAACCTGTCGGAGGGTACGATTCGTAATCTGGAACAGATCTACACTCGCTCCTTCGAGGAGTTTGCCTCCTTCCTCGAGTTGATCGGTCGTACCGACCAGCAACATGGTGAGTTCCGTGGCATTCTCGAACAGCAAAGAAGCCTCCTCTTCCCCTCTGCGGAGCCGGCACAGGAACTGACTTATGGCGATCTGTTCAGGGATCTTGACCGACATGGTCTCGATTTCATCAGTGTTGCGACCTTCCTCGCTAACCGTCTCCAACAGGCAGTTTCCGACGGTGAAGTTCCGCTGGGTGTGCTCGAGGATGACCTGGAATCATTCAGGAACAGAACGGTCACCCTCGATGAACTGGGAGATCGCCTGCAGACCCTCGACGAGCGCTGGGATTTCCTCAACAATTCACCGTTACGACCAGTCAGGGGGCTGTGATGAGGTCGCTATCCTTCGGGGATTCACCCCTGGTCAAGCAGCTGCTTGGCACTGTAATGGCGACCTTGACCGTCAGTTTGATGGTCCTTGGCTCCGGCTGCAAACCGATCGACAAGAGGAGTGCAGAGGCCGATGTCTTGAAGGATATTCGCGACACGACGGTGATCCCTGACCTCGGATCTTACGACGAAGCGATCCGCAAGAAGTCGGTGAGTCGCATCTTGATGAGCCTGCAGAAGGCGCCCGATATCACCCGCAATCTGTTGCTGGCGACCATCGATGATTCGATGGTCAGCGCCCGCACCAAGAGAGTGATCTGTACACTGCTGGCGGACCTGGGGGATTTGCGCGCGATGGCCCCCTTGACCCGGATGCTGGCGGAGGGATCTCAAGCTGAAGATGACCTGCTCGAGACGGCACTGCTCGAGTTCGGGGAACGTGCAGTGTCGGGAGTCTCGACGGTGCTGGCTGAAGGGGGACCGATTGCACGGCGCAACGCCGCGGGAATCTTGCTCGGCATCGGTGGCTCCAGTGCTCACGACGCACTGCGCATGAGACTACGGATCGAGAAGGACCCTGAAGTGCGATTTCTCTGTGTCTGCGGGTTGGTCGAGGATCGTCGAACAACCTCGCTGGCACTCCTGGGAGAGGCTCTCGACGACATCGATGAAGAGGTCAGAAGAGCGGCATGGGGTGGGTTGTCTCGTCGAGCCCGTCCTCCCGGGGCGATCCTCTTCAACCCTTCTGGACTTCCTGAGGTGAGAATTCGTCAGGCGCTACAGGTGCGAAAATGGCTCGAAGTCGGGTCAGTGCCACTCTAGTGCGGGGGTAGTGCCATTCTGGTGCGGGGCAGTTCCATCGATGGATTCAGTCACGAGAAGGGCCGGCAGGGGTATCCCCTGCCGGCCCTTCTCAGAACAGATCGAGCGCCTGACCTTCAGACTTGAGACTCTTGCTCTTCGATGAACTCCTGCCAGAAATCTTCCGGCATGTCGAGCGCAATCTTGAGAGCTCCGTTGGAACCTGCGTACTGCGGCTCCTCGACCGACTTCACTTTTCCTCCACCGTACTCGACGAGGGCTTCCTCGAAGGCTCGGCAGAGTCCGGTGATCTGGCTGCCGCCGCCGCCCAGCAGGATGTGATTGCGCATCTTCTGCTGGAATTCCGGGTCGTAGGTGGCGATCAGATCTTGCAGCGCTTCGACGGTGGGGGCGACGATACCGGAGCACGCCTCGCTCACCTCGGCAGTGATGTCAAACTCGGTCGGCTTTCCCTGGACCGGGAAGGTCGCCACGACCGGATCCATGTGGGTTCCGACACAAGCGTGATCTTCCTTGATCTCGCGCACCATGTTGGAGGAAAACTGTGCCTCCGGGTGGTTTTCGGTCAGCAACTCGGTCAATCGGGTGTCGATGGCATCTCCACCGAAGTGGTGAGTTCGTTGATCCTCAGCCTTCGGCATCGTGGCATGGACCCGGCACAGATCGACGGTTCCAGCACCGATATCGACGACCAGGGTATCGGAGAGGAAATCGAGGCCGTAGGCCACCGAGAACGGTTCCGAGCAGACCACGATGCTATCCATGAATTCGGAAGCGGCAGCGAGGATATGAGCCTTGGAGTCGACGCTGGCCTCGGCGGGGGCTCCGATCACACCGTAGATGGTGCTCCCGGTGGGGATCTCCGCCTGTTCGATGACGTACTCGATCAGGTCTCTGACGGCGTGCCGGGATTTCTCATCATCCTGGATCACTCCCTTGTCGAGGGGGCGAACCAGATCGACCGCCATCCGGTTCTGCACCGCTTCTTCACCGAACACCTTGTCACGACCACCGAGGTGCTTGCGACTGACATGATCCTGGGCATATCCGACGTAAGACCAGACGGTGGTCCGGACCCCTGTCGAAGTGGTGATGGAAGTGCGGCTGGTGCCGAGGTCCATTCCAATGTAAACGATATCGCTCATCACTGATTCCTCTCCCGATGTGAATCGTTGCCGATCAGGCGTGATCCTTCTCGGTCTTCTGTGAGTTTGTTCTTGTCGCGGAGATTTTGCTCCTCAATTCCTTGTTCTCTTGCACCAGTTCCAGCAGCAGTGATTGGCGCACCCCATGATTGGAGTCGTCGCCGCTACTGGCCTTGACCCGGTCGCCTCCCGCCCCCTTGAATCCCTGAGTCCGGTCTTTCGACTCGGCGCGGCGGGCGTTCTCGCGCGCGTGGTCCCGATCTTTTCTGGCATCGTCCAGGCTATGCGCGAGACGGTGTATCTTTCTTTCGAGCAACTGGATGTTCTCGTTGCGAGCACCCTCTTCTTGAATACGGGTTCGCTCCCGCTCCGAGTCGAGAGATCGTTCCATCGCTTCGCGGAGCTTCTCCTCGAGCGGCGCCGCAACTGTTCCCGATTCGACCGCCGCATCGATCACCGAGCCCAGTTTCGATTCGAGTTCGATCATCGCCCCTTCGGAAAGGGTAAACTGATCTCGCTCGACTTCGCGATTTTTTTCGCGCCCCAGCAAGTTCTGGGCTCGATCCAGTCTGCTGGATAGGCCCTGCACATGCGACTGGAGATCTGCCTTCTCGCTCTCGAACTCGGCGAGTTTCTCGCGGAAGCCCTTCTCGGACTCCTTGAGCAGGCGCTGGATCTCATTCTCATCGTGGGAGAGCCCACTCTCTCGCACCACATCCTCGACCGCATCCTGGATCAAATCCTTGATGGCGGACAGATTCAGCACGCGGACGCTATCGCGCTGCGCTGCGATGGCTGCAGTTCTCACCAGCCTCGAGCGGGAACGGAGGGCCGATTCGAGATCGGAGTGCCCTTCACCGGAGGGGGCCCCCGAGAAGAGGCGATCGAGGGCTTCGAGTTCACGTGGATGCGCAGGTTTCCAGCGCAGCAGCACTCCGGCAGAGGTGCGGGTGACCACCTCGGCGTGAATCAACTCGGCTTGGCCATCGGGGCGCTCGACGATCAGTTCGAACCGATCTCCGATACGGAGCCGGATGGTGGTTTCCAGTAAGACTTCTCGGCCGTCGATCCGTGCCACCGGGAGACGAAGGATGCCCGCTTCCAGTTCGGCTACGACGCTCCAGCGTCCAGAACCGGCAGGAACTTTCGAGGTGGTCTGTTCCGGCAAGAGGTATCCGATCTTCACCTGGCGGGGATCAGTGGGGTCGATTCATCCAGGTCTCATCATCGAGCCATCGAGAATCGGGCAACAGAGAAGGCTATCGGGAAGCGTGGTTTCCTGCAAGGTGAGGGGGCGTGAAACGTTGCTCAGCGCCTGGATTCCGGGATTTGTTGCCGGAACCGGATCGCAGTCTGGAGCGTCTACCTGTGGAGAACCCGACCGGTTGAAAATCCCCTGGATGAAGCCGATCGGGTCTGCCGAAGCGATCCATGTCGGTCTGATGGACATCGGTACCTCAACATGGGATGCTGTCGAAGTTGGAGAACCGATGCCACCTAGTACCATGCTCCTGCTGATTCTCGCCTCGGTCCACGGGCTCCCCGTCGACGTGATCCCCGGCACCGAACCCTCTCGTGCTGGATCGATCCCCCTGGGCAAGGTGTTCTATTCGCCTCAAAGCGGCGAAGTACAGGTCGATGGAGTGCTCAATCTCAATCGTGGTTTTGTCGAGTATGTCGCCTGCACTGCGGGAGTGAAGCCGCACGAGACGCTGGTCAGCCTCGATTGTGATCCGGCGGATCTACAGGGGGTACTGTTGCTGCTGGGTCTGACCAATTCGCGACGTCCCGAATCGGAGTACGATCTGGGCCCCCTCAGTGGAGGGGATCGAGTGATCTTGTCGCTCAGATTTCAGGTGTTAGATGGAGAGGGGCGAAAGCGTCTCCGGACCATCCGGGTCGAGAATTGCCTGATCAATGCTCCGATGGAGAGATCGATGGCGCGCTGTGGATTCAGTTTCACCGGATCGGGATTCCAGTGGCTCGATCCGCCCCCAGGGGCCCCTGAAGGAGCGGCGCCAAAAGAGCATTTCATGGCCCGGGTCACGGGAGAACTGGTCGCCCTCAGCCACCGGCCGTGGGCGATTCTCGACAATCCGCTGGCGTTGCCCTATCCAGACGGCGATTATTTTGCATATTCGGATGTTCTTCCCCAGCATCGAAGGGATGATCCACCTGCGGTCACATTGTTGCTACGCCGCGCAGTGGCGGGAGATGTGGACCCGAAAGCGATCCGGATGGAACTGCCTCCTCGGCCGTTGAACCCGGACACCGAGGCACCAGTTCGTGAGGGGGAGGGAGGACGATGATGTCAAGTGTTCTCAGTGCCCCAGTGTTGGCACCCGCAGACGGCTCCATGGCAACTCGGATGATCCTGTTCATGGCACTCTTGCTGGGGCTACTCACCCCGTCGATGCAGGCCCATCCGCTGCACCAGAAAGTTCAAGATGATGAGCAGCGGGCACCACTCGATCGGGCCACTCTCAAGGGGGTCATCGACAAGGGTGCCAACTGGATCATCGATTCGCAGCGACCCGATGGGTCGTGGGGATCCCATGCCGGCGATCCCGGAATCACTGCGATGGCATTGAAAGCGCTGGTCGATTCTCCCCGTGCCTACCGTGAGGAAGATGGCCCCTTCATCAGTGCCGCAGTCCAATCCCTACTGTCGCTTCAGCAATCGGATGGTGGAGTGTATGTGCCGGACCAGGGGCTGATGAACTACAAGACATCGGTGACGCTGCTGGCATTGACCGCTCTCGATGCGGGTCGAAAGAAACCGCGCTATCTGTCACAGGTGGCGCGCATGCGAGATTACATCTCGGGTCTCCAGTGCTCGGATCAATCCACTCCGGTTCCCTACGATCCCACCACCCATATCAGTTCCTGGGGGGGGATCGGTTACGGTAGTGATCGCCGTCCCGATCTCAGCAACACCCAGCTGGCGCTGGAAGCGCTGACGGCAGCGGGCCTGTCCGAGGACTCGGAAGTGTGGAAACGTGCAGCGCAGTTCATCTCACGCTGCCAGAATCGCCAGAGCAGCAACGATGCCCTCGCTGCAGCCCAGAAGACCTCGACCGAAGATGGGGGATTTTATTATCATCCGGATGAATCGAAGGCGGGATTGGTGACCCACGAGGATGGCAGCCAGTCCTTCTCCTCCTACGGATCGATGACCTATGCGGCCGTGAAATCGATGATCTATGCCGGCTTGAAGAAAGATGACCCGAGAATTGCGGCTGCGTTCTCGTGGATCCGTAATCACTGGAGCGTCGAAGAGAACCCAGGCATGGCGACCCCGGAAAATCCGGATCGTGGTCAGATGGGGTATTTCTACTACCTGGCAGTGATGGCTCGAGCTCTCCAGGTGCTCGAGGTCGAGACGGTGACTGACGCCACGGGACAAGAGCATCTGTGGGCCCAGGAGTTGGCCGCTGTTCTCATCCAGAGACAGAACCCGGACGGCTCCTGGTCCAATCCCATCGATCGCTGGTGGGAAGGGGACCCGGTCCTCGCCACCTCATATGCCCTACAAGCGCTGAACATCTGTTACCAAACGATGGAGGACTGACCGTGCCAAAGATGAGAGCGATACGTGGACTGCGTGCAAACCCCGAGGTGTTGAACCCGGGCGATGTCATCTGTCCTCCTTATGATGTGATTGCTCCGGATCTTCATCAGAAGTTGCTGGATCACTCGCCAGATAATGCGGTGCGGTGGATTCTCGGCGAGGATCCAGATTCACCGGTCGGGGAGGAAGTCTTCCGAGGATGTGGAGCGGCGCTACGGGGTGCCTTTGAAGAGGGGCGACTGATCCGGGAGGAGAGTCGATCTTTCTACCGCTATTGCATCCGCTATTGCAGTGAAACTGGCGAAGATCATCAACTCGATGGAATCCTCGCTGCGGTGGAGAGTCGGCCTTGGGGAGAAGGAGTTCTTCGTCACGAGGAGATTCGACCTCATACGGTGAAGCGGCTGGTCGATCAAGCTCGCTGTACTCGCATCGATACAGGGGTCGTGATGTTGACCTGTGAGGGTCTCGAGGATGCACTGACAGAAGTGGGAGTGGGCCTGGGATGCGGTGAACTGGTCTTCGAGAAGCAGGACTGGAACGGAACCACTCACATCCTGCACCGAATCGATGATCCACAGCTGGTGACTGCAATGGAGCAGCGGATTGCCGACATGCCATCGGCGGTCGCCGATGGCCATCATCGATACACCACGGCCCTGGAACTGAAGGACGATCCAGAATTGCCCGCTGCGGGGATGGTGCTGGCGTTCCTCTGTGACATGAGTCAGCAGGGGCTAAGAATCTTACCGACCCATCGAGTGTGGTCCTGGGACCAGGGTGACCTGACCTCCGAGCAGGTGCGCGACCGCATCGTCGATGCGCTCGACGATGGAGAAGGAGACCGCTGGAGCATCGAGATTCCTGGAGCCGAGCCGACAGTGTTGCATTGCCGACAAGACGCCACCCGGCCGACGCTGGCACGGCGGCTAGCGGACACGGTCGAGCAGATCGGAGGACTGGGAGCACCGGCAACACCTCATGTCATCGAAGATGGACGCAAAGTACTCGCTTCGGTGGAGCGTGGGGTGTTCTGTATCCTGCCTCCGATCAGCCGTGAAGAGTTCTGGACTCGCGTTCTTGCGGGTGAAATTTTCCCTCCAAAAACAACCTTTTTTGAACCCAAGATTTCCACCGGTGTCATAGCCCGATTCATCGACGAACAGGAGACTTCATGAGAACCATCGACGATCACCCGGTCCGCAGAGATGTTCCACGCCTGTTCATTCCAGGCCCGGTCGAGGTGGAAGAAGATATTCTTCAGGCGATGACCAGGCCGATGATCGGTCACCGTGCACCTGAGTTCACGGTACTGGGAGAAGCACTGCATAGAGACTCCAAGCGGTTCTTTCGTACCGAAAATCCGGTCTACATCCTGACCTCCTCCGGAACCGGAGGGATGGAGACTGCAGTGCGCAATGGAGTGCGCGAAAACGTGCTCTGCTTCGTCAATGGAGCCTTCAGCGATCGCTTTTACAAGGTGTGCGTGGCCAACGGCAAGAACGCCACACGAGTGGATATCCCCTGGGGAGAAGCGATCAAGCCGGAAAAGGTGCGCGAAGAACTTTCACGCGGCGATTTCGATGCCGTGACCATCGTTCACAATGAAACCAGCACCGGTGTGATGAGTCCGCTGGCTGACATCGCCGAGGTGGTGGCTCAGCAGGACGATGTGTTCCTGCTGGTCGATGCCATCACCAGTGCGGCAGCGGTGCCCATTCATCTGGGGGAGATGGCTACCGTCGATTATCTCGCAACCGGAAGCCAAAAGGCGCTCGCATTGCCTCCAGGATTGGCGCTGCTGGCGGTTTCGGAGAGGGCACTGGAGCGTGCCGAGACGATCGAGAACCGAGGCCTCTACTTCGACCTCCTCGCCATGCACAAGTCGTGGAAGAAGAACCAGACGCCCAGCACACCCTCCATCGCATTGATGCAGGCACTGAAGGATCGCCTTGCGATGATTCTCGCCGATGAGGACCGCTGGTACGGAGGTCATCAGGAGCGCGCAGAACTGACCCGAGATTGGGCCAGGGATCGCTTTGATCTCTTTGCCGAAACGGGGTTTGAATCGGTCTCGCTGACCTGCATCGAGAACACCCGAGGAATCTCCATTGCCGCCCTGAACCAGGCGTTGCGCGAGAATGACATGTTCCTGTCGAATGGATACGGCGATCTCAAGGAGAAGACGTTCAGGATCGGCCACATGGGAGCCGTGACTCTCGACGACACCAGGGAGTTACTGGGACTGATCGACCAGTTCATCGCCAGCCGCTGAGAAATCGCTGGGGAGCGGGCGCAGGTCGTTCAGTGAATCCATCTGGGGGACGAGATGGGCCGAGAAACGGGCCTGCTCAGCGGTCGAATCGAGTGGTGGGCTCCTCTCTTTCCGAGGAAATGGAGGGAGTCCACTTGACCTTGAAGTGGCGATTGCTTACCTTCGCACCTCTCGTTTCGAGCGGACTGGCGGACCGGTCACGATCGGACCGATTTCGAAGTGAACTCATCGAAGTGAACTCTTGAAGTGAACTCTTGAAGTGAACTCTTGAATTGAACTCTTGAATTGAACTCTTGAATTGAACTCTTGAATTGAACTATCGCGGGGTGGAGCAGTTGGCAGCTCGTCGGGCTCATAACCCGAAGGTCGCAGGTTCGAGTCCTGCCCCCGCTACCAAAATATCAGAAGCGGTCGAGGGGTTCCCTCGGCCGCTTTTTCAATTGCGGGATTCTCGCCATAGTTGTCCTTTTCCGAGTTTATTCGATCCGCTGGGGCCACTGGCTGGAAATCCTACCAAAAGGGTCCAGATCAGGTTTCCTGGTGTTGAGTAGAGTCTATTGAATCAGGATATGCGGTGATATGATGGGGTGGTGTCTGCTTGGCCTGAGACGGCGTATACCGGTGTGTGTCTACCCGGCGCCTTTGATTTTAGTCGGCCTACCTATTTTCAAAAGGAAGAATTGGGTTCCTCGGTTGGGGGCCAGGTCTTTCAGGAGGAACATGATGTCTTTGATTTGTCGAGCGACAGTTTTTGTCGCTGTGTTTTCGATGCTTCTTGGAGCAACGATTCAACTGGCTGCCCAAGGGGGACCGGATGTGATTGTTGGTGATTTGCCGTCGACCAACTCATACGGTACCAATACCGTTGCCGGTGAGGTGATTTACGCCTATTCGCTGGCGACCACTTCATGCAACATCGGAACCGAGAACCTGGCATGGGAGGCGAACAATAACCAGCATCCTGTGATCGCTCAGGACATGTGGCGTTTACAAGGTGGTCGTATCAGCCAGATCGGGACGGCATGGCTGAAGCACGGTTTTTGCGCCTTGCAGAATACCGGCCTTTGTCCGGGTTGTGGTGGTGGCGGTGGGTGCCTCGCATTTCTCACCCCGGGTTGCGCGGATCCATATTCTGCCGGACTCAACGGAAACCAGGGCAATATGGGCCCTCGCTCTCAGGTCAACGCCTTCAACGGCTTTTTCCCTTACCCGTACTCTGCTCCGCCGATTCCAGCCGGGCAGGCAACCATCGGCAGAAGATTACAGGCCACAGGCGATGATCTATCGTTGGCCAGCTTTCCGGGGGCTCTCTACTTTATCAGCGGCCTCTATGTAGCTCAAGACGATGCAGCCTTTGGCAATCAAGCAAACAACGCTTCTTATCGTCAGGTGTCCGTTTCCCAGACTGGGAATCGTCCGCTCTCCTTCATCGGAGGCACCCAGATGATGTCGCCTCCAATTCAGGCGTGGCAGGACTTTCAACCGAGCGTGACTCTTGTCGATGTTCAGGTTCCCAACGAGGGACTTTTCATCGCGGGTTACGATGTCATCGACAATGGTGACGGAACCTGGAACTACGAGTATGCGGTATACAACCTGTACTCGGATCGCTCAGCCAATAGCTTCTCGATTCCTTTCCCCGGTGGAGCTACCGTGATCAGTAGTGGTTTTCATGACATCGGCTGGCACTCTGGCGAGCCTCATTCGGGTGTCGATTGGGAGGTCAGCGTTACTCCAGGAGTCGAAATTTCCTGGTCCGCGGAAACTTTTGCCGACAACCCAGATGCGAACGCACTGCGCTGGTCAACGATGTACAACTTCTACTTCACCAGCAATGCACCGCCGGCGCTGAATACCGCAACCCTGGGCATTTTCAAGCCGGTCGCGGGGCAGCCTGATTCGGTCGATTTCAGTGTTCTGGCACCGAGTGGAAACTTCATTCCCGGAGTGGAGAATCTGGCCTGTGCCCAGGTAGGCGAACAAGTCGACCTGAGCTGGACCAATGGTGATGTTTACGATGCCATCGAAGTGGCCCGTGATGGTGTTCTTCAAGCGACATTAGCCGGAAGTTCGTTGTCCTGGACCGATCCGAATCCCACTCCTGGTGCTCATGTATATGCCGTCAATGGAGCGATTGCTGGTGTTCCGACCGGGCCGGTCAGTTGCAATGTCACGGTGACCGCTGCCTTGAGTATCTCGGTTCCTGGTGGCGATCCTTCCGTTTTCAATCCACTGGGAGGAGAGACCTTTGACGTGGTGATCACTCCCGCCGCTGGTTCCGCTGTGCAAGCGGGCAGCGAGTGGCTTCGCATCGATACGGGAGTCACCATCCAGTCGATACCTTTGGTTTTCGTCGGTGGGCTCGACTACCAGATGACCTTTCCACCGTTGAGCTGCGGAAGTGAATTCGGCTGGTGGATCGAGGCTCAGAGTGCTTCGGGCCAGCTGGTGAGTTACCCCGAAGGGGGATCCTCGGCACCGGTCGTGGGGCTCTCTGCTTTTGGTGTCACCTTTGATGTCACAGATTTCGAGATCGATTCCGGATGGACGGTAGGGGCACCCAATGATGCGACCACCGGAATCTGGACCCGCACCGATCCGATCGGATCTCTCGCTCAACCAGAAGATGACCACAGTGATCCGGGAACCCAGTGCTGGTTCACTGGCCAGGGTGCAGTGGGAGGCTCTCTCGGTGCCAACGATGTAGATGGAGGTTCGACCACCCTCTACTCGCAGGTGATGGATCTGACTTCCTCCACCAACCCACAGGTCAGCTACTTCCGCTGGTACTCCAATGACAGTGGTGCTTCTCCATCCGCAGATGTTTTCGTTGTGCAAGTTTCCGATGATCAGTCCACCTGGATTGATGTCGAGACGGTAGGACCCGGTGGAACCGGAACCTCTGGCGGATGGATCGAGCACAGCTTCCTGGTCGCAGATTTCGTTCTGTTGAGCGGGAACGTACAGGTTCGCTTCATTGCCAGCGATCTCGGATCGGGATCGATCGTGGAGGCGGGGATCGATGATTTCCGCTACGAGGATGTCGATTGTTCAGGGATCACCGACTGCAACCTGAATGGCGTGCCAGATTCCCAGGACATCGCCAACGGAACCAGCAACGACTGTGATATCGATGGTTTCCCGGATGAATGTACGACTGCCGACGGTTCCGTTGCGGATTGCAATGGAAACAGCGTTCCCGATATCTGCGATGTGGCGACCGGAACTGAAGATTGCGATCAAGATGGAACGCCCGATAGTTGCGAAGTCGACACCGATGGGGACGGCCAGATTGATGATTGCGATGCGGATCTGGATGGCGATGGGATTCCCAATGTTTGTGATATTGATCAGACCACGGGAGTCGATTGCGATGCCAATGGCCAGATCGATTCGTGCGATCTGGCGGCAGGGGCTGCGGATTGCGATTTCGATGGGCAAATCGACAGTTGTCAGATCAGTGCCGACCGATCGACAGACTGTGATCTGAGCGGAATCCTGGATTCTTGCGAGATTGCCAGCGGTGTCGCAGTGGATTGCAATGCCAATGGCACACCCGATGATTGCGAGATCGCCGCCGATCCGACCATCGATTGCGATGCCAGCGGCGCACTCGATTCATGTGAGATATCCAGTGGAACGGTTGCCGATTGCAATGGAAACGGAACTCCAGACTCCTGTGACATCGCTTCCGGAACCAGCGCCGACGCAGACGCAAATGGAGAACCGGATGAGTGTGCAGTACAGGACTGGATCCGCGGAGACATCAATGTCGATGGAAGTCATGACATCAGTGATGCCGTGGCGAGCCTCGAGTACCTGTTCGGAAACGGAACAGTACTGTGTCAAGCCACCGTCGATGTCAACGACGACGACTCGATGAATGTAGCGGATACGGTGTTTCTGCTGGGTTACATGTTTTCCAGTGGGGCGTCGCCTGCGGCTCCATTCCCCGCTTGCGGACAGGATCCTGCAGGAACCACGCTGCCGTGCGATTCATTCCCGCTGTGCCCATAGGGTAGATTTGCCAGGCACCGATGACAGGCCTTCGTGACTGCGGTCATGGAGGCCTGTTTTTTTGGGCGAAGTCCACCCACTCGGGATGGTCCAACGACCGTTGCAACCGGTCGCTGACAACTCCCTACTGGATCGAGCCTCGTTGCCCGATCAGCGTTTCGATCTCCTGCTGGAGTCGCTCGAGGATCTGATCGTAGGGAAAGGCACCGAGACTGTCGCATCCGCGCTTGAGGTTGACGAAGCTGGGAGCACACCACAGACCAAGATCGGCATCGTCGGTTTCACCGGGCCCGTTCACCCGGCAGCCCATCACGGCGATGGTGATATCGTGCTGTGAGAACTGTCGAGACAGTTGCTTCACCTGCTGTGCCAGATCCACGAATGCTTGATTCTCGACTCGCGAGCAGGAGGGACACGAGATGATGTTGGGTCCGCCACCCTGGTACTGAACGACACTTCGAACCCGGCCTTGAGAGATGTCGTCGAGGATTTCGTGCCCCACGGTGACTTCTTGAGGCTTTTGTGGATTAGGTAGTGTCAGCGACACCCGGATGGTGTCCCCGATGCCGCGCGAGATCAACTGTTCGAAGGCGACTCGAGTCTTGATGATTCCATCGGGGGGTAATCCTGCCTCGGTCACGCCGAGATGGAGTGGAACCTCCGGTCGCTGTTCAGCAAATCTCCGATTGGCCTCGATCACCAGGTTTGGATCGGAGTCCTTGAGCGAGACGACATAGCGATCAAAGCCGATGGAGTCGAGAAACTCAGCGTGTTCAAGGGCACTGGCGACCATCGGCGAGATCGAGTCATCCGCAGGCCATGCTTCCATCATCGCCGGATCCACCGATCCACAATTGACACCGATTCTCAGCGCCGTGTCTCCCTCCGCAGCCCAGTCTGCGATACGACGCACCTTCTCTTGCCAGTCGAGGGATCGCTCGTGGTGATGGAGGTGGCCAGGATTGTAGCGAATTTTCGCCACGCCAGGAGCGAGGAGTTGTGCGAGTCGCCAGTTCTCTTGCAGGTCGATGCATAGGTTGGCTTCGACTGCCGAGGCGATCTCGAGTGCCGCTTCAGCGTCCTTGCGGGAGTCGACCGCCAGTCGGACTACTCCTGCTCCAGCATCCGCCAGCGCCTGGACCTGTTGTGAGGTGAGATCGATGTCGCGGGTCGATGTGGCGCACATGCTCTGTACGACGATCGGATTTCCCGCGCCGATGGTGGTGCTGCCGACCTCTATCGCTCGGGTCGAGTTTCTTGGAAGTAAGTTGCCGGTGGTCAAGGATCCTCCATCAAGCTCGTGAGACCCGATGGTTACCCAAGGTGGTGGCGACGGCAAGTAGAAGGGTGGATCGGTTGAGCGGCGTTGATCCGCCCCGGCATTGCCTTATGCTGTCCCTCCTGTGAGTGCACTTCTATCAGGAGGGAGATCCGATGCGTATCGATTCGATTGGCCGGTGGTCGTTGGTCCCTTTTGGCCTCTCCCTGGTGCTGTGGATCTTTCCCTTGTCCCTATCGACCGCCATTGAGGCACAGCCCGAGAACCGAGAGGCACAGCCCGAGAACCGATCGGTCGTTGTCGAGGAGGCGGGGCATTGGCGGCCTGGCTTCGAGTTACCTCTGGTCGGGCTGACCAGTTCTCTGCTGATCCTCTCGGTGCTGAGGGCGCAGCAGCGGCTCGAGAGTCGAGCTCGACAGACCTTCTAGGTCGATCCCGGTGAGTGGTCGCCCGACAGTTTCGAGGCACTGCTCTCCGAGAAGGATCACCGTACCCTGCGAGAGGTCGGTGGTGCTCCCCTTCAATAGGCTCGGGGAGCCCACAGGAGAGCACTCTGCTCGGGGCTTCCGATTCTCGCCAATTCATGGTCCAATAGGATAGTTCTTCAAGTACTGTTTGGGCTGATTTCGTGCAGTTGGTGCTATTTCATGGTTGGGTGATGTTCAACATCCACCCCCCTCTGAGCCTTTGGTCTGACTTTGCTTCTATCAGTGAGTTGGCTGAGGTGTGAATCCTGCACAGAAGTCTCCTCTGAGTGGATTCTCCTCAGAATGGATTCTTCTCTGAATGAATTCTCCACCGGAAGAACTCGAACGGGCCAACTCCGCTCCCTAGCTGGGAGAGCGGATCGAGGAGGGATTTCCGCATGGAAACTCGAAAGCGGTTGAAATCGATCGCCAGCAAATGGTCTGCCTGCGGGCTGGCCCTGCTTTTTTGCGGCCTCTTTCAGAGCTCCCTCTGCGCCCAGTTCCATCCACCGCTGCTTCTCTCCGATGGACTCGCTCCGATGGACGGTGGGCAGATTCATCTCGATACCAGCTGCTCGACCTGTTCACCCCAGCAAGTATCCATCTGTGCGAAATCCGCCGATCAGCTGCTGTTCAGCGGCACGCTCATGCAGTTCGGTACGATGGTTTCGGTCCTCGATTCTTCCAATCAGCTCGGAGCACCATCGCTGACCCAGGGCTCGGCGGCGCACTACCTGATCTCTCTGGACGAGCAGATCGTCGGCGGTCCCCGGTTCGTTTCGGTGATCGAAAGTGTTGCGGTGGGTTTCGGAGACCCTGAACAGGTCAGCGAAGGTCCAGAAGATCAACACTCCTCGGTGATCACGATTCTAGATAGCGGCCATCGGGTGGTCAGCTGGATTCGCTCCGATGCGGGGATCGACACCGTGATGATGAAGTACGGAGCCAATTCGCCGATCGAGATCGGGACCGGGTCGATGAGTCAACTCTGTTCCGTGGGTGGAGAGTCGGTGCTGATCTGCTGGTTGGAGGGATCGCTACTGCGAATCAGGATTGCAGATTCTGGCTCCGTCAGCGCTCCGATGGAATTGTATGATCTGTTGTCGATTCCGACCTTCCTGAAGTTGCATGCGGAGGCGCAGGGTCATCTGAAGATCATCACCTTGCTCGGAGACCAGCTGCTGTTGCTGGAAGGATCGCTGGTCACCGGGATCAACACCCAGCAGGTGATTCGTGATCGGGCCATCGGAGTCTCACACCTCTCCTTCGTCAGCCTGTACTCCGGTCGCTACTGCCTCAGCTGGATCCAGGACGGATTGATCCATAGATACTCCTTCCAACCTGGCGGGGCCGTGACCGATGAAATCTTGACCGGGATTACAGGCCAACCGCAAGAGGTGGAGGTGGCAATCGATGCTGCTGGAAATGAGCATTTCCTCGTCATTGCAGATGGCGATGCATGGTACCTCCATGACACGCCCGCTCCTGAAGCGGAATTGCTGATCCAGTCCTCCGATGACGGGATTGCCGATCACTCCATCACCTTTCAGAGCGAGAGTAGCGGGTTGATCTCCAGCCACTACTGGGATTTCGGGGATGGAGAGTCGAGCACATCGAGTGGCGGCGAACACACCTATCTCGAGCCCGGCACCTACACCATCTCCTTGACGGTCACGGGTCCAGGCGGAACGGATACGGCTGTCTTCGCTGCTCCTGTTGTGGTGGCCCCACCGGAGTCCTCGATGGCGTTGGCGGATATTTCTGTGTTCGGTGGACAGCCTGTATTCCACCCGGTACTTGGCACCCATTCGAGTTACCTGCAAGGTTTTCAGATCGCACTGGAGTTCGATGGATTGGTTCTAGAAATGTCGGAGATCTCGCTCAGTGGAACTCAAGCGGAATCTCTGGCACCGGAGTTCGTCATTTCCCAGATCAACATGAATGGTGAGGACTCGACGATGTATATCGCGGTGATCTTCGACACATTGCCGCCCTTTGACGGCAGGATGATGGATCCTGGAAGCAATCAGACCCTGTGCACGCTGGACTACACCGTCAATTTTGGATTTCCGATGGGGACCTCGACCGAATTGCGATTCATGGACTCCGTTGGAGATCCACCGATCAATACCATTTATGCCATCGAGGGTGGATTCTCGGAGTCCCCCTACCTGATCCACGGGACCGTGAGCATCTCCGAGGCACCTCAGTTCCTCTTTGTCAGGGGAGATGTGAATTACAACCAGTCGGTCAACATCGCAGATGCCATTTTCTTGCTCGATTATCTGTTCACCAACGGTGAAGCGAGTGTTTGCCCCGACGCTGCCGATTCAAATGACGATGGCCAGCTCAACATCGGCGATGCCATCTACTTGCTCAACTTCCTCTTTTCTTCCGGCGAGACGATTCCCTACCCATATCCGGGATACGGCATCGATCCGAGTGCAGATGATCTTGGTGCCTGCCTGCCGTGAGTGATTCCTGGCGCTTCTGACGGTGGCAGGGCTGAATTCGCCCCCATCTCCCAGACCCTGAACAGCCGCTCCTCGACCCAAATTGTCTTGATCTGGCGGCTGCTGTGCCCTGATCTTCTGGAACGTGATCGTCTCCCTGTATCTAATACGGTTCAATCGTCGAGCCCTGGACCGTTGGGTCGGGGTTCATCGTTTTCAGCAAGGAGGGTCAGAGTGAAGTTTCTGCGTAGTCATCTGATGGGTCAGTGGCATCCAGCCAACTCTGAAACCGGTTCGGTAGTGGTGGATCCGACCACCGAGGTCTCGCTGGCTACCGTCTCCAGTTCTGGAGTCGATTTTCAGGCAGCGGTGGAGTTCTCTCGCACCACAGGCGGCAGTGCTCTGAGAGAGCTGACCTTCAGTCAGCGAGGTGAGTTACTGATCGCCATGTCGAAAGCGATACACTCGCGGCGAGAAGAGTTACTGGAACTCTCGATGCGGAGTTGTGGAAGTACACGTAAAGATTCCAAGTTCGACATCGATGGAGCCACTGGAACTCTTTACCACTACGGCGCACTGGGAAAGGAACTGGGGGATTCTGTTCGCCTCGCGGATGGGGAGGGAGAACCTCTCGGCAGAAACGCCGTGTACTGGGGACGTCACGGTCGACTTTCACGAAATGGTGTGGCTGTTCATATCAATGCCTTCAACTTTCCGGCGTGGGGATTTGCAGAGAAAGCAGCGGCCGCGATCCTCGCCGGAATGCCTGTGATCACGAAGCCCGCGAGCAGCACCTCCATCGTGACCGAACGCTGTATCGATGCTGTGGTGGAGGCAGGGGTACTGCCGGAGGGAGTCCTGGGTTTGATCTGTGGATCGGTGGGGGATCTCTTCGATCACTTGACAGGTCAGGACGTGGTCGCCTTTACCGGATCGGCCAGCACCGCATTTCGGATTCGATCTCATGAAAATCTTCTGCGACAGTCGACTTCAGTGAATGTCGAGGCAGACAGCCTCAATGCTGCGATTCTGGGACCGGATGTTGAACCCGGATCAGAGGTGTGGAATCTGTTCGTCCGTGAGGTCGCGAGGGAAGTGACCCAGAAGAGTGGCCAGAAGTGCACTGCGGTTCGTCGAATCCTTTCTCCGATCGATCGGATAGACCCGTTGCAGGACGCTCTCTGCGAAGAAATGCAATCGCGAGTGGTGGGGAATCCCTTCGAAGAGAGGGTCAATGTCGGCCCGCTCGCCACAGCAGATCAACTTTCCAGCGTGCTGGAGGGAACGACTCGATTACGCGAGGTTGCGGATCTGATCCACGGCAGTGGCGAAAGGATCGAGGGAGTCGGGGCAGAGCAGGGCAAGGGCTATTTCTTCGGGCCGACCTTGCTGAAGGTCAAGGAAGGTGTCACCGATGACCTGGTTCATGACCTGGAGGTGTTCGGTCCGGTATCGACGATTTGCCCCTACGATGGTGAAGCTGCGACTGCTGCCTGCCTCAATAGTAGGGGCAAGGGGACACTGGTGACGTCGGTCTACAGCGATTCAGAAGCCTGGACCTTTGACCTGCTGCAACGGTGTGGTTCCTGGAGTGGACGCTTTTATCTGGCCTCGGAAAAGATGGCGAGCCAGGCACCAGGATCGGGAGTCGCATTACCCCAGTCGCTTCATGGGGGACCCGGAAGGGCTGGTGGTGGCGAGGAGCTGGGTGGCATCCGGGCGCTCGATCTGTATACCCAACGAGTCGCCCTGCAAGGAACTCGGCGCTCGGTCGAGCGCTTCATCGGCGATCGCTAGATCACCACTGGAGATGAAGATAGCCCGTACCCCATCCAGCGGAGGGGGTACGGGCTACTATTTTCGCGGATCTGTTTCATGAATCGCGAGACTCAGGCTCGGGGGTTACTTCTTCGCTTCACGCTCGGCTCGATACTTTGCCACCAGCTCCTCCTGGACATCGCGCGGTGCTGACGCATATCGATTGAACTCCATCGTGAACTCCGCCTTGCCCTGAGTCACGGAGCGAAGTGCAGTGGCGTATCCGAACATCTCTGCGAGGGGGACGTCGGCATCGATGCGGACGAATCCTTCCTCGTCCACCGTGCCGTTGAGGACCCCTCGTCTCTGGAGAAGGGTGCCGACCATATCTCCCTGGAACTCGGTCGGCCCTTCCAGGCTGACCGTCATCAGGGGTTCGAGAACTTCCGGTTTCCCGGCCTTGTAATACTCCCTGAAGCAGCCCTTGGCCGCCGCCTGGAACGCCATGTCAGACGAGTCCACTGCGTGGTATCCACCATCGGTCAAGGTCACCTGCAGGCCGTCGATCGGTGCACCGATCAACATTCCCTTGTCGAGACTCTGAGAGAAACCTTTCTTGACCGATGGGATGTACTCCCTCGGGACATTTCCTCCCGCGACCTTGCTCTCGAAGTCGTATTCGCCGTTTTCGCCGGGAGCCATGGTTCCGATGATTCGGCCAAACTGACCCGATCCACCGGTTTGCTTCTTGTGGGTGTAGTCAAACTCGACTGCTCGAGTGATCCGCTCCCGGAAGGCGACCTTGGGCGCTCCGACCTCCACCTCAGCCTTGAACTCGCGCTTCATTCTTTCGACATATACCTCGAGGTGGAGTTCTCCCATGCCGGAGATGATGGTCTCACTACTCGCGGGATCGAAAGCGACGCGGAAGGTCGGATCTTCCTTGGTGAATCGCTGCAACGCCTTGGACATGTTGTCGGTGGCTTTGCGATCGATAGGCTTCACTGAGAGGCTGATCACCGGTTCCGCTACGTGCATCGATGAGAGCACGAGATTCATCTTTTCGGAACGGAACGTGTCACCCGAGGCACAGTCGATTCCAAACAGTGCGACGATATCTCCCGAGCTAGCACGGTCGATTTCATCCATGTTGTCCGAGTGCATCCGCACGATCCGGCCCAGTTTCACCTTCTTACCGGTTCGTGCATTGTAGACGAAATCGCCCTTGACCAGTTCACCCTGGTAAACGCGGACGTAGGTCAACTGACCGTAGGCTCCGTCTTCCAGCTTGAATGCGTAACAGAGCAGTTCGTCATCGTTGTTGTTGGTGACGGGATACTGCTCCTCCTCATTCTCTGGATTCAAGGCGATGTTTTCGACATCAGTGGGGCATGGCAAGAAGGAGTTGACCGCATCCATGAGTGGCTGGACGCCCTTGTTCTTGTAGGCGGAGCCGCAGAAGACCGGGCAGAGATCGAGGGAGATGACTCCATTGCGGGTGGCCTCAATGATCAGTTCTTCAGTGACTTCGTCGGCCAGCATCGCTTCCATCAACTCGTCCGAGAACATCGACACTGCGTCGAGTAGAATCTCGCGGCGGTGACCGGCTTCCTCCTTCATCTCAGCAGGAATTTCTGCGATGCGAACGACCTCGCCGTTGTCTCCCTCGAAGTACATCGCCTTCATCTGGATCAGGTCGACCACTCCTAGATGGTCATTCTCCAGACCGATGGGGAGCTGGAACATGATCGAGTTGAGTCGCAGCTTTTCTCGCAACTGGTCACAGACCTTGATCGGATCTGCACCGGTTCTGTCGCACTTGTTGATGAAGGCGAGACGAGGGACATTGTAACGACGCATCTGGCGATCGACGGTGATCGATTGGCTCTGCACGCCAGAGACGGCGCACAGCACCAGGATGGCTCCGTCGAGTACTCGCAGCGCTCTTTCCACTTCCACGGTGAAATCGACGTGACCCGGTGTATCGATGATGTTGACGTGATTGTCACCCCACTTGAGATAGGTCGCTGCGGATTGGATGGTGATTCCGCGCTCGCGCTCAAGTTCCATCGAGTCCATCGTGGCTCCGACACCGTCTTTTCCTCGGACCTCATGAATCGTATGGATTCGATCGGTATAGAACAGGATCCGCTCGGTGAGGGTCGTCTTACCGCTGTCGATGTGTGCACTGATGCCGATGTTGCGCATCATCTGAATATCTTGGCTCATTTCAATTCTCCTCGGGACCGGGTCCCGCTTCTGTCTGGCTCAATCGTTCCCGGCAGTGATGCCGGAGGGGGGGGTGACTCGTAGTGCGAATCACGAACCACGAGGATATCGTTGAGGTGCCTCTCTGGGGACAGATTCTGATGGGTTTGATCGATGGTTTTCGGGTTCGGTTAGAATCGGTCAGGGGCGATCCAAAGGTAAGCCATAACTGCGGTTGCGGCCTCGGTGGGGCAATTCAACTGGGATCTGAGGTGGCTGCAATCGGCCATTGGTCCCTGGGGAGGACGTTTTTGCCGTCCTTTTTCCCCTGGTAGCGTAATCGAGCAAGCGGCTTGTCGGCGAGGATCGGCCCCTCCAGAAGCGGTTCGACATCCTCCGAAGTGACCGTGCAATACCACTCTCCCGACGGCTCGATCGCCACCATCGGGCCATGACCGCACTGCGCCAGACAGCCGGATTTGACCACTCGAATCTGATCTTGAATTCCCAGTTGGACCACCTTCTGGCGGAAAGCGGCACACAGATCGAGTGACCCCTGCTGTGGGCAACTCTTGCCATGAACACAGATCAAAACCAATTGCTGATAGGGACGAGTCATCGAGTCATTCCGCGTTGTGCAAGAGGCGAGTGATGATGGAGCGGAACAACCCTTCATCCCAGAACATCGGATCGATCATCTCCCACTGCAGAAGTCCCTCGTCATCGATGGCCAGTAACAGAGTCCCTCCGTGAGATCCAAGGTGCCGCTCGACCACTCCAGCTTCGATCCCCGGCTGAACTCCGAATGACCAGCCGAGTTGATTTTCCAGGGCGATTGCGGTCATTGAGGCCGCTTCTGTGTCGGCACGGGTATCGCGCAGGACGGAACTGATCCAGACGACCCTGAGGCCCGCCGCGGAGTACTCGATCTCCAGTTTCTTCAGCAAACTGATGAAGCGAGATTGGCGGTTGGTCGCACGACTCGAATCACAGAAGAGACGCAGTTCCACTTTCTTCCCTGGATCCTTTTCTGGAGGTGCTTGAATCCAGGTCAATCCAGCGAGAGAGGGTGCAGGTTTTCCGTGCAGGACATCGATACGATGTGACATCGGTAGAGATTGGAAATCGAGGTAAGTCTTGGTCGCCATCGAGATGGTTTCGCCGGAGTTGATCCGCTCGGAGAGTTTCTCATTGTAGGAGAGCAACGCCTGAAGAGCCGCCTCCTTCTCTCCCATCGCCAACTGGTAAAATCCCTCGTAAAAACCGGCTCGGTCCGCCATCAAGCGGAAGTCTGACTCCTTGCCCGCTGGGATCTGCCACTTCTGATCGGAATCGGGCAGGGAGATCTCTCCGCCGAGGGATCCCGCCTCCAGCACCGGCCCCCAGAGGCGCCACAAGTCGCGCCCCTGACGAAGGATGCCCAGATGGCGATGAGCCTTGTGGGTGAAGTAGACCAGGTGTGGCAGAAACTGTGTTCTGGGATGATCCTTGAGGGCCAGTATTCCCGCAGTCATCATCTCACGGTATCTCTCGGCAATCTCCAGCGCTTCGATTTGTTTGATGCGAATCTCGTCAGCATCTTCGAGGGAAGTGTCGAGTTGTAAGGCTCTGCCGAATGCGTCGGCGGATTTTGAAGCGCTTCTAGACTTCAACAGGCAATCTCCGAGGATCACCTCCGCTCGGCAACGAAGTGCCGGTGAGATCTTGCTAGCGAGAGCTCTCTCGATGTTTCGCACCACCTCGTCGAGGTAGATGAGTTGCTCGTCGAGGCGCTGTTGCGCGGTCATCGGAGCACCAAAGATCTTGGCTTCTTCATTCAATTCACCGAGGTGTCGATCGACATTGAGAATCAGCATCCGGCCCAGGTCGCAGGCGACGGTCGGGAATCCGCGGCTATCGGCGTGGTTGGCGATGTACTTTCGTCCTGCAGCGATGCCCTCATCGAGGATCAAGAAAATCCCAGGGAGATCATCGCGAGTCAGGGTCCGAGGATCGGGAATCGATTGCAACTTGGCGGTGACCAGAGCCGCCAGTTCCTCGGCAGATGCACTCTCCTGAGAGTCGTCGGAGTGAGGAGCGGTGTCCTCGGTGGTGGCTGGATCCTGGCCGTGAAGGAGAGACGACGGCACTTGAAAGGCACAGCAGGCCATCAGACAGCAGGCCAGCAGGATGACCGCGCCGATCGCGCTACGACCCACGGTGACAGGTAGAGGGGGTTCAGTGAGGGGAGTTCCGAAGAGTCGGGAGAAGTCCATTTCATAGCCTTCCAGCTGGGCAGAGCAGGGGTTGCAAAGAGGGGCCTTCGCCACCGGAGAATGGGATTCACGATCTCGGGTCGGTTCCCCTGCAAAGGGTATCACATCGGCAGGTTTGTTCGGAACCGGACCTTTGTAGGGAGAAATATCGAATCGAGCCGGCAGGTCCGGCTGAAGGAATCGTCCCCTGATGGTAAGATATTTGCTGAAGAGACCTCTCACTGAGCCGTTGAAAAAACCTGGAGATCGAGGAGGAACAGCCCCCCTCACCTGGTGAGATGGCAGAAGCAGTGGAGGGTCGGGAGCGGTTCAGAGCTTCCAGTCTGCCAGACGCTGGATCGACCGCTTGACTTTCTGGGGCGGGATGATCTGGCCCCAGATGAATGGAGAGGAACGGATCATGGTCACTTTCCTGGTCTCAGGATTATTCTTGATTCAATTGTCGATCTCGGGGCAGGAGGCCCCTGGGCAGAGCCCTGCACCGGTTGAGCAACAGGCGGACTCGCCCGAAAGTGCCATCACCTCACCGATCACCCTGATCGGAAAGGAAGCACCGGAGTTGATCCTTTCCGATCTCTCGGGCAAGAGTTTTGACCTCTCCAGCCTGTCCGATCAGATCGTGGTGATGGAGTGGACCCTGCCAGAATGTCGTTTCAACCGCCGCATCTATGCTCAACACAAGATGATTCCGATGATGCGCCGCTGGGGCAAGCAGGGCGTCCGGTGGGTCAGTGTCAATTCGGCATTTTTTGCCCATCCGGCCAAGGTCCAGTCCTGGATCGACAAGTACAAGATCCAAAATCCCTACCTGTTCGATCCTACGGGGAGCTGTGCCGAGGCGTTCGGAGTCAAGAATAGCCCGACCTATCTGGTGCTGGATCGGGGAAAAATCGTCTACCACGGTGCGCTCGACGATGACGTCTGGGGCTCAAAAACGGATCGGAAGCAATATCTCGATCAGGCGATCGGTCAGGTGGTCGAAGGAGTCGCGGTAGCCAATCCGTTGACTCGCACCTATGGCATGGAGATTCGAACGCGCAGGACCGAGGATCTACGCCGCGCTGCCCTGAAGAAGATGCGTGAAGAAGCCCTCGAGCGTGAAGCGAATCCAGCTACCCCACCCGCAGAAGGTACCCCGCCCGCAGAAGTCGAGTCTTCCGAGGAGGATGGCCGCGAGTAACTTTGGCTGCAGTGTTATTGGCTGCCGTGTTCTTGGCTGCAATGACCTTGGCTGCCGTGTTTTTGGCTGCGAGTAACTTTGGCTGCGAGTAACTTTGGCTGCGAGTGTTTTTGGCCGCGAGTAACTTTGGCTGCAGTGTTTTTGGCCGCGAGTAACTTTGGCTGCAGTGTTTTTGGCTGCAGTGTTTTTGGCTGCAGTGACTTCTTGTGCCAGCCTCTCTCTCCGGGAAAATTCTAGCCGCTTCCACATCTTGTCCGAGGCCGCTATCCTGCTGCCGGGATTCACGCTCAAGGTAGCGGAGTTCGGGGGGGACTGGATCAGTGCTGTACTGGGTCGGGCAACAATTCGAAAGCCTCTGGGGACCGATGCGCTTGCTCCAGTCGCATCTGGTGCTCTGCACCCTGGGTGCGATGTTTGCGGCGGTCGGGTCCTTTTTCGTGCTACGCCGTTGGGCGGGTACTCTACCGCTCGATCGTGGTCGAGAGCATGCCGCCCAGGCGACGGAGGCGATCGGGAAACCGACCGGTGCTGGCGCTCTGTTCATCCCCGTCACCGTCCTGGTGGCCTTGCTGGTGAGCCCATGGGACCCCTTCCGCGCGGTGATCTTACTCTGCGTGCTGCTGGCGATGGGGGCCGGGTATCTCGATGATCGATCTCCCAATTCTTGGGGAAGGGTGCGCAAGGGCCTGATCGATCTGGCGATCTCGATGGTCGTTGCCTGGGCGATGATCGGTGGAGAATCGTCGATCGAGATCTGGTTGCCCTTCTTCGCCCCGAAGATGGGGCCGGAAGCGCTGCTCGATGGAACCACCGGGATGCTGGCGCCGATCTTGTGTCAGCCGTGGCAGTACGGAGTGATGGCCACCCTGCTGCTGTGGTTCACCATCAATAGCACCAACTGTTCCGATGGAGTCGATGGACTCTCGGGGAGTTTGCTCTCACTGGCCCTGCTAGGACTGGGTGGGGTTCTCTACGGCGTGGTCGGGCACATCGACTCGGCGCATTACCTGCTCGTTCCCTTCTACGAGGATGGAGCCAGTTGGGCGGTGGTGGTCGCCACCACTCTCGGGACGCTGGCGGCCTACCTCTGGTTCAATGCTCATCCATCTCAGTTGATGATGGGAGATGCGGGCTCTCGAGCGCTGGGATTGTTGCTGGGAGTGTTCGTGCTGGCGACGGGGAATCCGTTTCTACTGCTGGTGGTGGCGCTACTGCTCCTCGCCAATGGAGGCACCGGTCTGTTCAAGATCGGGTTCATCAAGTACCTCAAACTAGACCTCATCCGCATCCGCTGCCCGCTGCACGATCACTTCCTCAAGAATTGTGGTTGGTCGAGCACCCAGGTGCTGGTCAGGTTTGTCATCCTGCAGGCGGTGTTGGCACCCTTGCTGATCGTGATCCTGCTCAAGGTGCGCTGACCAAGGGGATGGGACCGGTGCCACGGCAGAAACGGTTGGCTGGCGGCTGGTGAGTTCGGTCGCACTGTTGTTGCTGGAACTTCACATCGATCGCTTTTTCCCTCAGCAGAGAGAGCCCTGGCAAGCGGCGGAAGCGCGATCCTCACCGTCCTCGCCCGTCGAGATCGCGACCTCCTTCTCTGGGATCAGGGACCCTGACCAGGCGCTGGGTGGAGCAAAAGGAACCAGAGCGTCAGAGTCCAGAGCGTCAGAGTCCAGAGCGTCAGAGTCCAGAGCGACAGAGTCCAGAGCGACAGAGTCCAGAGCGACAGAGTCCAGAGCGACAGAGTCCACCACGGCGTTGATGTGCGTGAATTGATTCGACCGGCAGGAATCCAGCCGCAGAAATCCAGCAGTTGTGGGCATCGGATGGAACTCTATCGGATGGGTTGAACATCCAGAAATATGCGGTTCAGCAGGGCGATTGGGGCTCGATTAGCAGCCGGAGAGATCGCACTCCAGGCTATCGGCTGCGGTCGGATCTGCGCCGCAGCCACTCTGGAGATTGGGCTCGGGAATGCCGGGGGAGTTGGGAACAAACAGGCTCCCTAACAGGAATATTGCATCGGCGACATTGACCCCACCATCGTCATTGATGTCGCCAGCATCTCTGCAGGAGAGGGGAGGCTCCCCGGGGACAAACAGGCTCCCTAACAGGAATACCGCATCGGCCACATTCACTCCCGTGTCGCTATTGCAATCGCCTCGGATGAACTCATCGCCGACCGGGCAGGGCACCGCCACCTCGATCAGGGCGAGGCCATTGATGTCGTGGTCGAAGGTTCCGAGGAAAGTTTCATCGCCGTTGACGTTTACCGTGTAGGCGGAACGAGCGGTATCCCCCTGCGCCCAGAGAAATGTATCCTGGTCCGCCAGGTAGGACAGGCTGCGGATCGGTTCACTCGAGAGCTGAGCAGAGATGTTGATGTTGGTCGTATCGCAGCTGTTGGAGCCAGGCGCAGAGGAAGGTTCCTCAAAGCTGGCGGGCTCTCCCGTGACATATCCTCCCGAGGCGCGGAAGATGGCTCCGCCGGAGCCGAGGCTGAGACTGTCGCCGCCATTACTGCCGGGGTACTGACACAGATCGGTGGGGCCGCCGGTGATGGTGCTCAACTCACACAAGTTTGAACTTCCGGTACTCAGTTGATTGGTGATGGCGCGAATCTCGCCAGCCGAGTTGAAATCAAGATCATTGAAGTCGAGTACGGTGAATCCGACGATGGCTAGCGTATCGTCGATGGGATTGTATTCCATCAGCCAGGGGAAGGGCGCCGGAGAGGGGGGAAGGGAGGTCAGCGTCAGCATGTACCAGTTGCCGCTGGTGGGGTGAACTGCAATTCCTCGAATCCCATCGATCTCGATGGCTCCGGGAATCGACATGGCGAACTCCTCCTCGACCTCGAGGGTGAGAGGGTTGACCCGTCGCACCACATCGTCTTGATCGGAAACGGTCAGCCAGCGAGTTTCGAAGCAAATCTGGGCTTCGGTGCATGTCGGAGCCAGCGTCATCCACAAGGCGAGAAGAGAAAGCACACCCAGGATTCGACGTGGACAATTCCGTTGCATGGCTCGCTCCTCTGATCACCGGCAAATGAAAGGGCCGATAACGGCACTTTCGCCTCCGATACTGACTACTTCAAGGCTTTCTGAAGGGACTTCTCCAGTTGCTCATAACTCTGATAGCCCGCTTCTCGGCCGACCACATTACCTTTGCGGTCGATGAAATAGACCGTGGGTAACCTCTTTAAATGATACTGTTGAAATCCAACTCCATCGCCCCGGATCAGCATTCTCTGCTGTAACTGGTTCTCCTGAACGAACTCCCGGATGCGGGTCCGGCCGTCATTGTCAGCATTTATTGCCAATACCTCGACATTTTTGCTCCTGAAGTCCTTCTGGATCTTGCTGAGGTGCGGAGACTCCGCACGACAGGCACCTCACGAATAACCCCAGAACGCCACCATCAAGGTCTTCCCCTGGAAATCGGACAGGTTCACCATCTTCCCGTCGAGACCCTCAAGGGAGAAGTCGGGGGCTGGCTTCCCCATCATCTTCTTTGCTCGAACATCTGGATCGAGCGGTTGGGACGCGATCTTTTTGCTCGATTTGAGCAGAGAAGCGACCTCCTCCACGACTTCAGCCAGGGGGCCCTTCTTGTGGTCCTTCTGTCCCTTCTCGAACATCTTCTCCGCCATCTCGACCGCCGCCAGCGACATCCCCTTGCGCAGGACTCTCACCACCGGGGCGAGGAATTCATAGGCCTCTTCGACCTGCTGCGATTCCTCCTCCTCGATCAGTCCCGCTTCCAGTCTCTCGACTCGCAAGGTGCGCTCCTCGGAGGTGGCGTTCTCTTCATCGCCACGCAGCAAGGTGGCTGCCCATTCCGCTCGCTTCAGCGATCCGCCGCCACTCAGGTACAATGTTTCCTTGAACGCACTCAGGCGCAACGCTCTGGCGCCTCCGCGGATCTGGATCTGGCCCCCGGCCAGCAGGCCCGTCAGGATCAGTTGCCCATCGTCGTCGATCGCTTCGGTTCGTTCGACCGAGATCTGCCTTCTCAATCCGACCGGGGTGCCATCGGCCCAGCCCAGCCCAGCTCCCTCGGATCCCGCCCCGTGGACCGAGAGCAACATCTCCATCACTGCAGGGGAGAGGGGATCGAACAGTTCCGGTCTCGGTTTGCCGGAGCCGCGGATCATCATCGAACCGATGGGGAATCCGCCCGGATAGGTGCCATTGGAAGCGGTCGCACGCCAGACCCAGCGGTTTCCACCGGGTGCTGGGATCTGGAAGATGGTGACCTCGAATTCGAGGACCTCTTCTCCCCGGGTTCTCTCGACCTTCCAGACCGCTTTCGCCGAAGGATTCTGTTCCTCTTCATCATTGCCAGCCTGGGCCGGAAGGGAGGTGGGTTGGAGCAGAGACAGCATCAGGGATGCGAGTAACACGCTACCCAGATGAGTCTTGAGTCGATCAATTGTCATACAGATCACTCCTCGTGGCGGAAGATCGCCAGATGTGTCGAGAATTCAGGGAAACCCAGTAGAAACCAATCGGACCGGGAATTCCTCGGTCCTCGGCCCGAATTCAAGGTAATCTCCGCCCCCCTGAGGCACAAGTGGCAGCCTCCGGCAGATTCGCACTGGTTTACTCCGGAGAAGCCTATTACACTGGAGGCAGTACGCGGGGGGACTGGGCCCGATTGAGGATTCCATGGGGGATTCTTGAATTGGAGTCGTCCTCAAGATACTGGCTGGTCCAATCATCCCGGAACCAGCGCTGAACCTCTCGAGAGGAGGCTCGATTTGTCGAACCGAATGAGCAGTTTTCTAGGACTGGCCCTTTTACTTCTCTTCACACCTGTCGCTCTAGGCGTGGCCTTTGCCGCGGATGACGACGGTGGGCTGCGCAAGCCACTCGATCTTCCTGCCGGTGGTGCGGGTAGTGATGATGAAGAAGAAGACGCTCCGGAAGCGATTCGCTTCTACGGATCTGAATTCGAAGGAGATACTTTCGTCTTCATCGTGCCGGCCTATGGCTTCTGCGGTGAGACTGACATCTTCGACATGATTCGTCAGGAAGTGTCGACCACTCTCAACCAGCTCTCGGCATCGGTCGACTTCGCCATCGTGGCGTACAACTCGACCACCTACATCTGGCGTCCCGACTGTGTCCATGCCTCACCCGGTCACAAGGCCGCGGCTCAGGCATGGATGGGTACGCTCGCTCCGATTGAGAACCACTGTCTCCTCGACGCTGCCCTCGCAGGTCTGGGCCTGGCTCAGCAAGCTTCGGGTGCCCACAAGCAGGTGATTATCTGCGGTGCTCGTGAGCCGTACTGCAACGGTTCCGGTGGTGGAAACTACGCAGATATTTGCATGGAGTCGATCACGGCAGCTAACTTTGAGAACCTGCCGGTTCACACGATTTACTTCACCAGCTCGTTCTATTCTGGTGAAGAGCAGTTCTACGTGAACCTCGCCGCCATGAACGGCGGAACCTTCCGTCAGGTCGACTACTAGACCTCGACGGTTAGAGACTCGACACGAAACAAGATGATGCAGGCCCCAAACGTGAAAGCGTTTGGGGCCTTTTTTTCGCCTCATCCTGGCGACTGAAGAGTCCTCTGGATCGCCATCATCCTCGGCGACTGCTCCCCCTGCTCACTGCCGGAACCCACTGGCTTCGGGTGTCACCGTCGATCGGATCGGATATCCTCCGGGCAAGGGCCGCCAGAGGGCGAGGCGATCCCGGGAGGACTTCCATGAGTGAAGTGGGACAGAGCTTCGAGTTTCCGGAACCACCGCAGTCTCCAGATTTTCCCAATCTGGAAGCTCAGGTCCGGACTTTCTGGGATGACAACTCCATCGAACAGAAGGCCCTGGCACTTCGCCAGGGAGCAGAACGCTTCGTCTTCTTCGAGGGACCTCCCACCGCCAACGGCATGCCTCACCCCGGTCACGCACTGACCCGTGCGATGAAGGACCTGTTTCCTCGATATCAGACGATGCGAGGTCGCCTCTGCGAAAGAAAGGCGGGCTGGGACACCCATGGATTGCCGGTCGAAACCGAGGTTTGCAAGGAGATCGGAATCCACTCGAAGGATCAGATCGAGGAGTATGGCATCGAACCGTTTGTCCGGCGCTGTCAGCAATCGGTATTTCGCTATGTCAAGGAATGGGAGTCACTGACCCGTAACATCGGTTTCTGGGTCGATCTCGATGAGGCTTACGCCACATACCATCAGAGTTACGTTGAAAGTGTCTGGTGGGCACTCAAAAGATTGTTTGATCAGGGGCTGCTGTACCAGGGCGAAAAGATCGTCTGGTGGTGGGCCCAGGGAGGTACGGGTCTTTCCGCCGGTGAAGTCGGGGAAGGATACAGGGAAGTGGATGATCCGAGCGTTTTCGTTCGGATGCCACGGTTAGATGATCAGGGTCAGCCGGACGGGGTCGACTTCGTCGCATGGACCACTACGCCCTGGACTCTCATCTCGAATCAGTTCATCGCAGTGCATCCAGAGGTGCAGTACAGCACCGTCAAGGATGCCGGCAGTGATCAGAGGTTCATCGTCGCGACCGATCTGGTCGAGAAAATGGCGACCAAGTGGAAGATGGAACTGAGCATCGAGGAAACCGTGGTGGGAGCGGACCTGGTCGGCACCCGTTACCGCCCTCCCTTCGACGGCTACTGGAAGCAGCATGGTGGGAGGGTCGCTGACCTGGTGGAAGGCGGTGAGGTTTCTCTGATGTGGAGAGTGGTCGCTGCTGATTTCGTGACCACCGGGAGTGGCAGTGGAGTGGTACACCAGGCACCGGCATTTGGTGAGGTGGATCATGAGGTCTTGGTCGCCGAGCGAGCGAAACTGGTAGATCCTGAAGTGCTGGAGTTGCTCTGTGCGGTCGAACCGGACGGTAGTTTCGGGGAGATTGCAGGAGAGCAGTTTCACGGACGCTGGGTCAAGGATTGTGACAAGGAACTGATCCGCAAGTTGAAGGAAGAGGGGACGCTCCTTCATCAGGAGGTGTATCGCCACGATTATCCCTTCTGTCCGCGGGCGCGTGAGGATGCGTTGATCCAGTACCCGCGTCGATCCTGGTTCATCCAGACCACTCGATTCGTCGACCAGATGCTGGAGAACAACCAACAGATCCAGTGGCAGCCGGAGCACATCCAGGATGGAAGATTTGGTAAGTACCTCGAATCGAATGTCGACTGGACCCTCTCGAGAGAGAGGTTCTGGGGCACCCCGCTGCCGATCTGGGTCTGCGAGAAGACCGGACAGATGGAAGCGATCGAGAACTACCAGGAACTGCTCTCGAAACCGGACGTGGTGGGGCAGGAAAAGTTCACCGATGCCAAGGAGGCGGATCCCACCCTGGATGACCACCTGAGAGTCCATCGCCCCTACATCGATGCGGTCCACTACGCCTCTCCTTACTCGGAGGGCGCGAGGATGCGAAGGGTGCCGGATGTCATCGATTGCTGGTTTGATGCCGGCTGCATGCCCTTTGCGCAGTGGGGATTCCCGCATCAAAATGTCGACCGTTTTTCAAGCCAGTTTCCAGCAGACTTCATCAGCGAGGCGATCGATCAGACTCGCGGATGGTTTTATGCGCTGCTGTCGATCTCGACCATCCTGTTCGGCCCGGAGGGGGCTGCACACGGAGATGAGAGGGTCCCGGAGGAGGCGTATGCCAGCTGGCCGCATCCATTCAAGTCATGCATCGTCCTGGGCCACTTGCTCGGCGAAGACGGCCTCAAGATGTCAAAATCGCTGAAGAATTACAGGACTCCCGATTACATCTTCGAGAAGGAGGGTGCCGATGCGATGCGCTGGCTCTTCTATGCCGGCCAGGCTCCATGGACCAGCCTTCGTTTCCAGGAGCAGTCGATCACCGAGGGGCAACGGGAGTTCCTTCTGCGGCTGTGGAATGTCTATTCCTTCTTCAGTATCTATGCCCGTATCGATGGCTGGCAGCCGACCGGCGACCTGAGGGCGGCTCCCGGGCCGGATGTGAAACTATCAGAACTCGATCGCTGGATCCTGGCAGAGTTGAATGCCACGGTCGATCAGGTTCGAACTGCGCTCGATGATTTCGATAATCTGACCGCTGCGACTGCATTGAATGATTTCGTCGACGCACTGTCCAACTGGTATGTCCGCCGTGGCCGTGATCGCTACTGGAGTGAAGGAATGAATGCCGACAAGGAAGCGGCCTATTCGACCCTCTATCACTGCCTGGTGACCACCACCATGCTGGCGGCACCGTTTGTTCCCTTCATCACCGAGCACCTCTACGGCGTACTGGTCAAATCTCGTGGGGACGATTTTCCAGAATCTGTTCATCTCTGTGATTATCCGGAATCTGAAGCACAGCGTTTTGACGACTCCTTGTGTAGTCGCATGGCGATGATACGTGAGATCGCTTCGCTCGGACGGGCCTGTCGTTCGCGTGAGAAATTGAAGGTGCGGCAACCACTTCCGGCGGTCCGGATCGTCCTGGCCAATTCCAAAATGGTCTCCCAACTGGCGGCAGATACAGAGTTGATCTCCGAGGAACTGAATGTCAAAGGGGTCGAGTTCGTGGAAGATGCTTCGGAGTATGTTTCCTACGAGGTGAAGCCAAACTTCAAGGCGATCGGGCCCCGATTCGGACAGGATGCACGGTCGATCGCCAAGGCACTTTCTCAGCATGACGATCCGTCGGCGCTGGTGCGAGCCGCGAACTCCGGCCAGACGATTCCACTGATGCTCGACGGAGATCGTGAAGTGACTCTCGAATCGACGGATCTCGATGTAAGAGTTCATCAAAAAGATGGATGGAGTGCTGCTGAAGCGAAGGGAGTGGTGGTCATTCTCTCGACAGAGGTTTCTCCAGAGTTGCATCGAGAGGGCCTGGTCCGGGAAGTGATCAGTCATGTTCAAGGGATCCGCAGAGATCTGGATCTCGGTTATGACCAGAGGATTCGTCTTTCTGTCGCTGCTGAAGGAAATCTGGCTCTCGCAATCGATGAACACGCTTCCCACCTGCAGAAGGAAACACTCTCGGTGGAGATCTCGATGCAGGCCATCGACGGAGTGGAGTCGAGAGATGTCGAGATTGAGGGTGCCTCGGTTCGTATCGGGGTGAATCCTGTGACCACCAATTAGCGCATGACCTGGATGAACTGAACGACCAACGGAGGAGGGTGTCATCGGTTGGCATGAAAGCCTGAAACAAGCTCAAGAGGAAGCGCAGGTCGATGAACGACCGATCCTGATCATCCTCGAGGCACCCGGCTGACTCGGTTGCAAGCGCCTGGATACCGTGACGTATCCAGATCCTCACTTCATCGCTGCCGTCGATTCGCTGGTAGCGCCGATTCGCATCAATATCGCCGATCGTCACGAGGACTTTCGCGATGCGACGGTGATGACCAAGATCCCCTTTTCACCTCGATTCCGCCTCTTCAGTTGCGACCGTAAGCGGTTACTGCGGGAATGGACCGGTTGGATGCCCACCGCGGAGCTGATCGCCGAGTTCCACATCGCCCGCGGTATCGATCGGCTGGAACGGAAGGATCCGGCAGCAGCGGCGGATCAGTTCGATTCTGCGCTGGCGGCTGCCGAGGATGGACCGGCCACCGCAGAGATCCTCTACCGCAGGGGGATGGCCGCCTTCATCGCAGGGAAGTTTGACTGGCAGCCACTGAGGAGAGACTGGAACCGAGTGGTCGAAGAATTTCCAGGCACTCGCTGGGCTCACCACGCATCGGTCATCGAGGATGCTCCGCAGTGACCGGTTCGCCAGATCACTACTGAGCAGGGTCGATCTGTGCTTCCGTCGGTTCCTCGGCAAGAGGCTTCCTCGCCACCATGATCAACTTGGGACCGAACAGCAACGCCGGACTGAGGATCTCCTTCTCGATGTCTCGGCGCAGCGGCTTCGGGGTCTCGAAGCGACGGTTTCTCCACATCCGCCGGGTTCCCCACCACACCAGCGGAAACATCAGAGGTGCCAGCAGGATCGAGTTCAGTGAGTATCGGGTCGCTTCGACTCCAACTACATCGAGACCAACATGAGTCATGTAGAACCGCAGCTGGAAGGCGTTGATGAGAAAGACATGGCCGTAGTAGGTGTCTTCTCCATGAACCTTGGAGCCACCCCAGTAGCCATGAGAGTCGGTGACTAACCAGCGCCGAGGGCGCGGATGGCCCGACATCATCGAGTCGAGCCGGGCAGACAGAAACAGGATGTTGGGAGTCGTCACGATGAGGACTCCGCCCGGCTTGAGAACCCTGGTCAGTTCGGCCAGTACGGCGACCTGGTTGTCGACATGCTCGATGCCTTCGGAGTGCAGAACACCCTCGAAGGAGTTGTCTTCATAGGGAAGTGGAGCGGTCATGTCACAGCGGGTGCAGGAAAAACCGTTGGCCCGGGCCCGGTCGGGAAAGAGGTCGGCACACTCCACTTCGAAGCCTGACTCGACCAGATTTCAGGCGTTGACTCCGTCGCCGGAGGGGACGTCAAGAATCTTGCCGGTATCGATGTACTTGCGAAACATCTGGCCGACTTCATCACGGATGTGTCCGTCATGTTTGAGGCGCTTCAGCAGAGACAAGTTGGAGATTTCCTTACAGCAGAGTTGTGGAAGGGGACGGTGAGAGGTCGCGACGGAATGATCTCAGGAAATGAACTGTATCGTCAACGGATATCGCCAAACCTCGCCCTGATTCGCCTTCAAGCCACCGATCAGAGGGAAAACGATGTTGCAGATACCGAGGGCTGCCAGTATTGGAATCCCGATGATCAGAAAAAGCAGGAAAAATCCCACGACGCCGTAAATGACACTGGAGATGAGCCAGTTGGCGACTAACTTGCCGTGCTCATCGAGGGATGGTAATTCCTCTTTCTTGATCTGCCAGATGACGAGGGGTGCAATGAAGCCTGCGATGGGAACGAGGTAGCCGGCAAGCATCGAGAAATGGAGAATCATCGCCCATTCTCGGGCTGCCTTCTCCTCGAAACCATCCTCGATGGAAGAAGAGGGAGTTGGTCCTTCTGTAACTTCTTCAATCATGGCCATCACTCCTTTAGTGAGCATCCTCCATGGGGCTGTCCCCCCGCCGAGTAGACCACCAGTGGTCGATCATGGGCAGCCATTGGTTGGTTGGTCGCAGCCCAGTGAATCTTCGGTGGGATCTTCACCACACAGTTCGGGTCCCGGTGGTGCCGGTGCGGTGGAACCGCTGAACAGACTTCCCAGCATCGAGATTCCGTCACCGATGTTGAGGTCGCCATCATCGTTGGTGTCACAGGAGTCGTGGCAACCGGGCGCTTCGGCATTGGAGAAGAGGTAGCCGAGCAGGAAGATCACATCGCCGATATCAAAGGTGTCATCACCGTTACACAATCCTCTGCGAAATGTCGGAGGAGGTGGCGCCGTCGGTGGAGTCGCCACCTCGGCCTCGATGAAGGGAATGGCAGAGGGGGAGTGGACCCCGAGGATCGCAATCCCTGATTCCGGAGCCGCATCCGCATCGAAGCCGAAATTGTAGAGGAATCCCCAGCGAATCGGGTTGGCAGCGGTACCGCTGGCATGATCGGTGGTGGACCAGGTGATCCCATCTGCATCGCGAACTGCCGACCAGTTGTCGTTGGAGAAGGAAAAACTGTGAATCGTCGGAGCGAAGAAATCGATGTTGCTGACCTCGACATCGGATGCCACCGGCACCATGAAGGAACCGGCATTGCGTCCCATGTCGTGGTTGTAAACCGAGTACTCATAGTGCCAGGTGCCATCGCCGTTGTCGGTGACCTTGTGTGCCAGGTAGCAGCGGCCATCGATCTGCGGGAACGGTTGTACCACCTCGATGGAGGCTCCCGGCCATGCGGCCTGTACCGTTCCCAGTTGGCTCGGTGCGGACATGTTCATCGACCAGTTACCCCCCGGAGTACCGGAGACACCGATCGGTTCCCAGGCATGATTGGTGGTGTGGTCGATGTCACCCGGATGGACCACTGAAACCTCGGAGATCCAGGTCGATCCGGGGTGCAAGGTCGGATCGAGATCGTCATCCTCGACTGCGAGGCGCTCTTCTACCTGATCCCAGGGTCCCGAGTCGGACTGCAACTCCGATCCCTCGTAGATGAATCCTCCACTCCAGGGATCGATCTCACTACGAGGCCCCATCGTGTTCTGGTTGGCATTGCCGCTGGCGCCGTAGGTGTCGGAGCAACCGACACCGGTATAGGTGCTGGTGGGACTGGGGTTGCAGCCGAATCCGCAAGCATTGGCCTGGGCCGAGGACCAGCCATGCTTGACCCATGAGCCGCCGATCTGGATCAGACGATCGGCATCGAGGCGAAACATGTTGAACGCCATCATCGGGTGTCGTGGGTCGGGGTTGGCAAACCAATCGAGGGGTTCGGTGCCGCCGTTACACATCACCGATTCTGAACCGAAACTGGCCTGGGATCCCTCGCGACCGACCATCACCAGGTTATTCGAATCACCGATGATCAGATCCTGCCCCGAGTTGGGCATCGGTGCCGTGTCGTAGATGCGAAGACACCACTCCTCGAGCATCCCCGTTTCACCCGTCATCTCATCGGAGATGCTGAGGGTCCAGCTTCCGATCGGGTTAGCACCCTTGAAAGATGAAAGATCTCCCAGCGGTTGCATCCATCCACCGGAATCGTACGGCGGTTGGTTGGGAGATCCACTTTGCCACCAGGTCAGATCGATCCCTCCGGCAGCACCGGTGGGTTGAGCATGAAGCGTCACTGTGATGCCATCGGGGGAAGTGAGTTCGACCACCAGTTGACTGGCATCGGGATGATTGATGTGAGCCTCGACTTGAAGATCCCACAGGATGATGGCGGGATCGCCGCTGATGTTGATGATGGATTCGATCGGCTCTGAGCCATCAGGGATATCGATGAGCGGTGCACTACAATTTTCCAGAGTGATTGGCCCGGTGACGGCGACTTCATCGCAGAAAGGTGTACCGGGGGCACTTCCGATCTGCGGCGTGGCGCAGACCTCGATCATCGTCTGGATCGACGATACCGGGAGTGTTGCAGTGATGAGGTCTCCAGCGACAAAGGGACCGTTCACGGTCACCTGGCTGGAGCCCACAAACCCTGCTGCGAACAGCACTGAATCACACGGACCGGAAACCAACGCCTCGCAATCGATCTCGGCACTGCCGGGTACCGAGCTGAGGGTCAGTGATTCGATGAGCGACTGGACAAATTGAACATTGACGTTACCGGTACCGGTTTGGCCATCTCCCCAGCCGCCAATGCGGATTAAATACTCCTCGCCGGCGGAGACTTGCAGACCCTCGACGACCGATGCGTAGGAAGCGCCGTTACCTTGCATCGGGCATCCGGGCTCGTCGCCACTACAGGCGACTTCGATCTTGGCTGTGCAATCGCCGAGATAGATCACCAGGTCGGTATCGAAGTTGACGATGTCACACATGCTGACAGTGAGAGAACCCTCACCCGGTGCGGTCCAGCGGTACCAGACATCCTGGTTCATCACTCCGAGAGCATTGCAACTGGTGCCGCTACTGTAGAGATCGATACTGTCGCTGGCTGCAGTGGTATCGATGGGGTTGTCGCCGATCACCGCTTCGATGGCACCGCTGCACTCATCATTTTCAGGAGCTCCGGGTGGCGGAGGTGGGGCGCTCGTCATCGAGATGTCGAAGGTACCTCCGCCAATGTCATAATCGTAATAGCCGCCGATGCGAATCAGAATCGTCTCGCCGACAAAAACCGGCACATTTTCAAGGGTGGTATTCCAGTTGTTGGTGGTTCCCTGGACCAGGCAACCTGCCGTGTCGCCGTGGCAGGCGATGGGGATCAGTGATCCGCAAGCACCGCCATAGACGATGACGTCAGTATCAAAATCGACGGTGTCACAGGTAGTGATGGTCATCAGACCATCTTCTGCAGGAGTGAACTGGTACCAGACATCGCCATGGACACCGCCAAGTGCGGTTCCGGGACAGGTGCTGGTGGGGATCTCTTCCAGGCTGTTGGTCGCCTCGGAGGTATCGATCGAGTTGGTTCCGATGAACGCCTCGATGGCACCGGTACACTCGTCATTGAGTGCTTGTGCGAGCAGTTCTGAATTGAGCCCAAGCACCATCAAAAAGATCAGCAGAAACTTCATTACGATCCTCCTTTGCCATCTTCTTGGATTGTACACTCCCCGTATGATCTGGGCAGCGGCTATCTTCGGTTGCCGTGAGAGGCGGGGAAGTTCGATGAGAGCGGTGACGGTACTGGGGGGCGGAATTGTCGGACTCACCCTTGCCAGGGAGTTGCGGCGTCGTGGGCTTGAGGTCGAACTTCTAGATTCTAGAAGCGTCGGCACAGGCGCAACCGGTGCAGCCACAGGAATCTTGACCCCTCCTCAACACACACGAACTCCCTTCTACCAGTTACGAACTCGAGCGTGGCAGATGTGGCCCGAATATGCCGCAGCACTTTCTGCAGAGTCCGGCATCGATGTGGGCTATCTCAGATGTGGGGCCATCGACATTCGCGAAAGGACCATCCGGAATCCACAGCGTGAACTGAGGAAGTTGCGAGATTCTGGAGGCCGGGTCGAGGTGCTCACGCGAGATCAGATTCGTCAACTTCTGCCGGATCTTGCCAGGAGTCCGGAGGCTGGATTACGGGTCGAGATGGAGGCCCGCATCGATCCTCTGGCGACCATCGAGGCACTGCGTCGAAGTTGCCACGGTGCGGGAGTGAATATCCGGGAAAACCTCGGGCCGATTCGCATCGAGCCGATCGGGGCTGGAGGAATCACCCTGGTCGCTACAGGGAGTATCCAATTGTCTCAGCCATCGGAGCAGAGAAGTGTGATCCTCGCAGCGGGATGGGAAAGTGTGTCCGCGGCACTGGCGGTGGCTCCCTCGCCGCTGCCACTGGAGCCGGTCCCCGGCGAGGCGATCACCCTCGATCTCGCTGCACCGGCTCACCTGGTACATTTCAATCTGCTGCGAGAGGGGTTCAGAGATCCCTCGGGGAATCGTTCGATCTACTCGTGGATTCCCGCTCCCGGCGGAGCGTCCTGGCTCGGCAATAGTGTCGCCAGTGGGCACAGTGTTGCCAGTGGAGATCGAGTCGCCAGTGGAGATCGAGTCGAGCGAACAGTCGGGGACCGATCATCGGCTGCCGTGGAACCGACAACAGAAGGGCGCGAGGAACTGGTCGAGGTGGCCCGGTCCATCTTCGGTGAAGATGTGGAATCGAGAATCACCGGTCATCGGGCGGGCATCCGCCCGAAAGCGACGCGCCATGGCGGACCCTTGCTCGGGAGATGGCCCGGTCGACCGCAACTGTGGGTCGCCACTGGACACTATCGTGCTGGCTTACTGATCGGACCTGCCACCGCCACCATGGTGGTGGATTCGATGCTCGATGGATCGCCGATTCCCGAGGAGTTCCAGCTGCCCGGCTAGCTTCAACCGACCTCACCGGGAGCTACGGAGAATCCAGGCGACCTGTTTCTTGCCGTGTCGAAGCAGTGCCAGGATCAGGTCGCCACCACTACCGCGAAATTTGCGAGCCAACTGGGCCGGGTTCTCGGAGATTCCGCGAGTCTTGACGATGGAGATCCCTTCTCCCTGGGCTCGTAACCACCGTCGTACCTTATCCTCACGCCATGGCATTCGTTCGACCACCTCGTAGCTCTTCAGCCATGGCGAATCGATCCGTTGATGACCGGCGAGCCAGCCGAGTCCTGGATGCAACTCTCCGATGGAGTGTCGGGAGAGTAAATGCCCGACCAGTCCCGCCCTCTCGATGGCCGAAACCGGTTCATGAATCCATGCCGGTTCGGGGTCAGTAAAGAGGTCGAGCCGCTGCTCCTCGCCGCTGATCGATTCTCCACTCGGCAGCAGGGTGGCTCGTCGCCGCTGTCCTCCATCGAAAGATCCGCGCCACAAGGTGGCTTCGACCAGGTCTCCACTCTCCTGGATGAACTCCACCTCGCCCGCCGGCAGTTGAGAGACATCCACTCCGGGGCCGCACTTGAGGGCGAGATCCGGGTGTCTTTCCATCAGCACCTCGAGAACATCAGGGCCGGGGAGCATCTCCGGGTAACTGTGACGGCGCCGACCGTCGAGGCGTCGGTCTGGATCGATATGAAGCGGTAAGGGGGTGAGCGGGAGTGCCGCCGCATCGGCGGTCACCGCATCGCCTTTGCCTCCGGTCAGTCGGACATTGGCCCTGGCCAGGGTCAAGCGAAGACGATCACGATCGACCATCACGACCGGCCCTCCCTGCGACAGAGCGATCGAGTCGCTGCCGATTCCGCAGCACAGATCGATCACCGGGGACTCGCCACAGGCCTGTCGGATGCGATCGGCCTTGTGGCGGGCGACCGCCGAGCGGGTCGCTTGTTGCACCGCCTCGGCGGTGACCCATAGCCGCTCTGCCTGGTCGATGCGGCCGGTGGCGCGGCGTCGAGCGTCCCACAGCGACAGCACTGCGGCGACTTCGTCGCGGCTGCCATACTTGCGCAACTGCGACAGTTGCGACAGGCGACCCGGCTCGACGCCACGTGCGGCGAGCAGTAACGGATCGAGTTCTCCAGCGAGCAGTCGGGTCCAGATCGGGTCCATGTGCAAATCGTAGGGAATTCCGCTGCCAGGTGGGCGAATTGGAGCACTATTTTTTTGTTTGGGTTGCCAAACAAACAGGTTCGTGGTCCCTTGTGGAGGATGGAAGGCATCGCTCGATGCACCGCTGGAACGGCACAGGGGGCGAGCAACAGAGCGATCGAGGAAGGGATTTAGATGGGGCAACAAGTGGGCTCTCCTCTGGCGAAAAGGCTCTGCTGGCTGCTGGTGGTCGCCACTGTGACCTCGGGGTGGTCACCCGGCTGGGCCCAGCAGGGGATTCTCGATGGAGATCTCGATGGCGAGTCGGGGGTCCAGCGGATGAGAGATGTGCAGATCGGTGGTTACTTTGATCTGGAACTCTTCATCGACTCGAATCGCTTCGATTTCCGTATCCATCCACGGGTGCCGCTGCTGGATGCCATGGTCACCGAGCATGTTCACTTCCCCTGCGAGATCGAGTTCGAGTACGGCGGACCGCCGATGGCGACCGTTGAAGGAGATGTCAAGGTCGAGTACGCCGATGTCGATCCGTTGCTGGATCGAGTTCCCGGGGCTACGGCCCTGATCCTGGTCGCAGGGGAAAAGAGCGCGCGCGGCTACCGGAAGTCAGGTCACTGATGGTCAGCGAATCCACCGATGCGCCGCTACACATCACACTTGTGGGGAATCCCAACGTCGGAAAGAGCACTCTTTTCAATGCTCTGGTGGGGGCCAATTCGAGAATTTCCAACTACCCAGGGATCACTGCGGATTCGGTGATCGGTGAGTTTTTCGGTGCCCAGCAATTACGCATCGTCACCGACTTGCCGGGAACCTATAGCCTCGAACTCAATCTTCCCGAGGCTCAACTGTGTCACCAGCACTTGAAATTCGATGTACCGCCGCAAAGCGAGCAACAGAATCTGATCATCGTGGTCATCGAAGCGGTGGGATTCCCGAGAAATTTTCAGCTTCTGGCACAGTTGATGGCACTGGGAGTTCCGATGGCTGTGGTGGTGACGAAAACTGCCGAGGCGCAACTTCGTGGTTACCAGATCCAGTTGCAGGCGTTGGAAGAGTCGCTGGGAATTCCGGTGGTCGAGGCTGCGGAGAAATCGGCGATGCGGACCCTCGATGTGGAAGCGCTGATCGCTGCCGCGCGGATTCCCACGCCGGTTCACCCAGACCAGGAATCGATCGAGCAGTGGAGTTCAGATCTGCTGGCGAAGACAAGTCTTCCGGTCCGTCCCGAGCAGGCTCGCAGAAGGCGAAGAAGAGATGATCGACTCGACCGTGTGCTGGTTCATCCCATCGCCGGTTCTGTTCTGTTCTTGCTGGCGATGATCTGCATGTTTGGATCGGTCTACTGGATGGCCCAGGTACCGATGGAGTGGATCGATGTGGCATTTGGAACCGTCGGGGGGTGGATCTCCACTTCGATGGAAGATGGTCCGTTGCGTGGATTGCTGGTGGACGGAGTCATCGGTGGAATCTCGGGAACGATGGTCTTTCTGCCGCAAATCCTGCTGCTCTTCTTTCTCATCTCCTTGCTGGAAGAAACCGGGTACATGGCGCGAGCCGCATTCGTCGCCGATCGCTGGCTTCGGCCCTTCGGCTTGCCGGGACAGGCGTTCGTACCGCTCCTTTCGAGTCATGCCTGTGCGATTCCAGGAATCCTCTGTACCCGGCTGATCCCCGATCGAAGAGATCGGCTCGCCACCATCCTGGTGGCGCCGTTCCTCTCCTGTTCGGCGCGGTTACCGGTGTACATCTTGATGGTCGGGATCCTCGCCCCGACCAATCCACTGGTCGCGGGCTGCGTATTCGTCGGCTGCTACCTGCTCGGAGCTTTGGTGGCAGTGGGATCTGCGGGTCTGGTCCGCAAGACCCTGTTGACCGGACCCAGTCTGCCGATGGTGCTGGAACTACCACCGTACCGCTTGCCGTCGATCGGAGATGCCGCTCGCATCGCCATCGATCGAGGATGGACCTTCTTGAAGAATGCCGGCTCGGTGATCCTGCTGATCTGTATCGCCTTGTGGTGGCTCAGTGCTTATCCGACGACGCCAGAAGGTCCGGAGATCGAGGCACTTCGTGTCGCCGCAGAAGCCCACTCCGATCCGGGGGAGTCACAACGGTTGCTGGACCAGGCGCAGTCTCTCCATCTGAGGGAGTCTGCGAGGGGATCCTACGCCGGACAACTGGGTCGCTGGATCGAGCCTGTTCTGGCCCCGATCGGTGCAGACTGGCAACTGTCGGTGGCGATCCTGGCGAGTTTTGCTGCGAGAGAAGTGTTCGTCTCTTCACTCAATGTGATGGTGGGGGTCAGAGAAGAGGAGGCTGCAGCGAGTTCCATCGCTCGAATTCGAGCATCGACACGAGATGATGGATCGCCGTTGCTTCCTCCTGCGGCTGCTGGAGGACTGCTGGTCTTCTACATCCTGGCGATGCAGTGCTTGCCGACCCTGGTGGTGACCAGTCGTGAGGCGGGAGGGATCCGCTGGGCGTTGCTACAATTGATCTGGATGACATCTGTAGCGTGGATCCTCGGAGTGGTGGCACGTCAGTGGATGCTGGCCGCGGGATTTTCTGGATGAGCGATTTCCCCCTCTCCGATCCTCAGTTCTGGTGGGTGACGCTACTGGCCGTGGCAGCGGTGGTACTGCTGATCGTGAAACGAGTTCGTCAGTCGAACGATCAGGACCAGAACGGTTCTTGCGGTGGTTGTTCCACGAAATAGCCGCGGTTGGCGCTGGAACTCTATCCCATTCAATGTTTGGATGCCGAGGGTTCACTGCTCTGAATCGTTTCGGAAATCAAGTTAGGAGTCCTGTCCAATGAAGATGATTGCTACTCATGCATTTCTCTTGCTGAAGGTGACCATCCTCCTTTGCATCGCGCCGATCCACGGTTCCGCATCGACAGTGGTGATTCTCGACGATCCAGCTCCCGCGGTGGTTACCAAGGCACAGGAGACTGCCGCACGCAATGCGCTGGACAAGATGCAGAAGCGGATGGATGAGGCGTGGACCGAGTACCTGGCCCCGCTGCGAGAAGCGAAGACTGCCGAGGAACGAGATGCCATCGAATTGGATCCAGAAAAGGATCCGGGTGTGATGTTCCTGCCTGAATTGTTCAAGTTCAGCAGTGACCATCCGGGGACTGCTGCGTGTCTCGAAGCTCTTTCTCAGGTGATCTCGATGGCCTCGCGAGATGAAAAGAACCGCTGGATGCTCAAGCAGGTGGTCGATCGGATCATCCTCGAATACATCGAGCATGAAGAACTCAAGGATCTGGTGCGCTTTGGTCATTACAACCCACCTTCTCCAGAAAACTTGTCATTGCTGAGAGCGGCTGCCGACCGATCTCCTCACCGAACCGTTCAGGGCTCTGCTTTCTATGCTCTTGGAAAACTGCTCGGATCTTCAGAAGAGACGAGAGCCGAGGGGAAGCAACTCCTCCAACGGGTCCAGAAGGAGTATGCGGATGTGCCATTTTTTCGGGAGACCACCTATGGCGAGAAGGTCGCAGGAGATCTGTTTGAACTGGATCATCTGCAGGTCGGGCAAGTGGCGCCAGAGATCATCGGTACCGGACTCGATGGGGATCTGATGCAACTCTCCGCGTTTCGCGGCAAGGTGGTACTGCTCGATTTCTGGGGTGATTGGTGAGGCCCTTGCCGGGCGATGTACCCACACGAGCGGTCGCTCGTGAAGAAACACTCCGCGGATCAATTTGCCATCGTCGGGGTCAACTCGGAGAATACCATCGAAGCTGCTCGCGAAGCGGTGAAGAAAAACAAGCTGACCTGGAAGAACTTCTACGATGGGGGTGGGGCCAACCCCACCTCTGGTCCCATCGCCACTCGCTGGAATGTCAGCGGCTGGCCCACCACCTATCTTCTCGATGAAAATGGCGTGATTCGCTACAAGGATGTCCGAGGTGAAACTCTCGACGCAGCACTCGAGACTCTGATCGATCAGTGGAAGGCGGCCCGGGAGGCGGAGGCGAAACTCTAGCGATCACTCAGGCGAGTTCGTCGTCGATCGAGGAGCGTTGTGCCCTATGGGACAACGATTCGATCGAGCCCCCTGACCCGGATGGAGTGGGGAGGGAGCAGCCGGTTCCGGCTGTTTCCTCCCCTTTCTTCGAATCGGAGCCCACCCACAGTTCCTCGAAACCAGCGATTCCTCAAGACCAGCGATCGAACCGAGGGACAGACGCAGCAGCAGCAGGCTGCCGCCTAGCATCCACCCTAGCGGAGTCCGCGAATCGCTGGCGTTTCATGCTGAAGCCACCAGGGGGCGAACCGGGTCAGCAGCAGGGAACCGTATCCGAGCAATGACAGCGTGATCTTTGGACCTTCGCTCCACGGAGTCCGTTCGATTCGATGCAGGAGCACGAAGAGCAGTAGTGCGAGTGAGATGCTGGGGTCGTGGATGCTGGGGTCGTGGATGATGGCGAGCATCTACTGCGGTGAATCCACCGGAGCGTCCCGAATACTGAAGAAGTGCCACGAATCCACCGAGCAGGACCGTCAGCAAGAACAGGGTCAGGAGTACTTGCGTCGATGGATTGACCCTGGCCAGGGTCAAGCGGGCTTGCTTGTAGAATCGAGTCACTGGACCGGTGCGCCCGTGAGATTGAAGCTATGAAGGGACGGGAATGGCGAGGATCGAGGAAGCGACCTGCTCACTGATTCCGACACGGCTTCCATCGATATCGAGGATGCAGGTCCCTCTCGATTGACACAGGTGAAGATCGCAGTCGTTGCACAGGCCCATCGCTTCGAGCAGGGGCCGGTGGGATTCGGGCACCGATTCGCGAACCAGACGGATCCGTTGGCCTCGATTCAGATCCCTCAGCAAGCGGGGAGCGACAGGGGAGAAGTCGATGGTAGATGAGCGAGGAGTAGATGAGTGAGGAGTAGATGAGTGAGGAGTAGATGAGTGAGGAGTAGATGAGTGAGGAGTAGATGAGTCGACAATCCGGGACTGCTGCGGGAGGGAGGTGGAGCCCAGCGGATCCTGGTTGGAGTTTTCTCGAAACATCAATTCCTCCTCGAAAGGCCTGGATCGCCAGAAATGGCGGATTGTCTCACCGCTCCGGTGCGGCTACCCTTGTCAGGTGCTCTGGCACCGGCGGCAAGTCCGCTCTCATGAATGAGAGTGTAGCGATCTGTTCGGGGGGGTGTCAACATGTTTGGGCTGCCAAACTTGTCGGCTGTAATAGCCACCAAGGGTGCCAATGCTGGCCTTTGCGGCGAGTTCTGGCTCTGACCTTTCAGGAGGATTCGTGAGCGACTGGCGAGAATTCGAGCAGAATCCCGTAAGCCACTCGGCGGCACATCACCTGACCACCATCCAGTGGCTCCTCGATGATCAGGGATATGCCCGCGTCTCCGATGTGGCGAGGCACCTGGGCATCACCCGAGGCAGTGTCTCGGTCACACTCAAGGGGCTGCGCCAGCGAGGCCTGGTGGTCGAGGATGATCACAAGCACCTTTCTCTGTCGGAGGAAGGAGTTCAAATCGCCCGAGGAATTCGAACCAAGCGGGTCCTGATCCAGGCACTTTTTCGTGAAGTACTGGGAGTTCCCGACGAGGTGGCAGAACAAGATGCCTGCAAGGTCGAGCACCTCATCAGCGACCAGACCGCAGAAGCTACCGGTGGTTTCCTGGTCGGGTTGGAGAAGATCTCCTCCGACTCGCAGTGGACTCACTTGCTCGAATCTCTTCAGCGGCTAGCCGCTGCCACTCCTGCCTCCTTCCCGGGCAGTGCGACGCAAGAGCTGGCTCTTCGACTCGAGAAGAAGGACCCCCAAGGTGAGGATCAACCATCATGACCCGAATCATCTCTCGCACCGAAGCGATTGAAAAACTCAACGGCTTGCTCGCCGAGGAACTGGAGGCCTCGATCCGTTACTTGCACCTCAGTTCGATGGTGCAGGGGATCGATCGATTGATCGTTCAAAAGGTCCTGCAAGAGAATCACGAGGAGACGATCGAACACGCTCAACAGGTCAGCGAAAAGATCCTTCAACTCGGTGGCAATCCGACTCCCAGAATCCAACTCGATCTCGATGGTCGGCGATATTCTGGCCCGCAGGCGATCGCAGTGGCGCTGATCTTTGAACAGGCAGCGCTCGATGGTTACCGGGATCTGCTCGACCATGTCGACGGTAGTGGGGATGTGGTGCTGGAGGAGTTTGCCCGACAGCAGGTGGCTGTCGAATCGGAGCACGTCGCTCAACTACAGATGCTGCTGGTGGAGACTCCTGTTGGCGATCAGTGATCGTCCTGGCGGATTGACCGCATTAGCCGCTCTGAACGGTTTCTTTGCCATCTCCTGCGGTTTTCCGGGGCTCCAGCGCATCATCTCCTCGTACCGCCTCCACGCTCATCTGCAAGACCCTGAAGCCACCGCAAATCGCTGGAGCCGCAGGAATCTGGAATCGTTGATCGAAGCCGATGTGGATCCTCAGCAGATGGAACTGCTCGGCATTCTCGGCCTGGTGGTCGCCTTGTTGCTCGCCGTATCGGTGTGGGGTCTGTTGAAACGAAATCACTGGGCTGGAAAGTGGGGTTCGACCCTGGCTGCAGTGGGGATGGTTTCGATATCCTGGCTGGCCGTCGAGGTGTTGCCGACAGATCTTGTGAGAGGAGTGGGTATGAATCTGGTGCGTCAGATGTTCTATCCCCTGTTCCTGCTCATCATGGTTCATGGGATCTTTCGCAAGGATTTGAGGCTTCGATGATGGGTCGATGGCAGATTCTGCTCCATGCGAGGAACTTCCTTTCCCATTCGCTTCGTTCCGGATCGGGAGTTGCGTTCATCGTTCTCACGGTGATGGTGGGGCTGGGCTGCGCCAGTCTGGTGTTCTTTCCCATCGAGTCGGAGTTGGTCACCGCGAAAGAGTTCAAGGAGAATGCAGCTCAGGGGGTGGGCACCTTTCTTGCGGTGGCGACGCTTCAGCCCGGGAAATTCAGTACCCTCAGTGAACAAATCGAGTCGGAAGAACTGGTCGAACTGGCAATGTGGGGTCGGTACCTGGTGTTGGATCATCCGGTGCTGCTGTCGTTGACGGTGATGTTGCTGGGGCTGCTGCTGCCAGTCTTGTTGCAACTGGGCTCCTTTGCGTGCATCGCCGGCGATGTTCAGCATCACTCGATCCGCTACCTGCTGCCCAGAACCACCCGAACATCGCTGCTGCTGGGTCGGCTACTGGGGGCACTGATCCTCTCCTGGACCGTGATCACCGGCTTGCAGGGGGCGGTCGTCATGTATCTGGGAATCGTCTTGCCCCTCGATGGGTGGAGTGCCTTGATCACGTGGGGGTTCCAGACTCTGGGGGCTCTGGTGGTCTTGACTGTCCCCTATGTGGCCCTGGGAGTGCTCTGTAGCACCTTATTCCGCTCACCGATGGTCGCATTGATGGGATCAGTCGGCTTCACCCTGGCGGTGCCGTTGATCGCCTTCAGCTCCAGGCAAGCGTGGGAACCACTCGGCAATCTACTTTTTCTTTTGCCCTGGGGATATTCCCATCACTTGCTATCTCCTGACGAAACAGTGGTCGTGAAGACAGCGCTCTACTGCCTGGGTCATGGTTTGATCTTCACCGTCATCGCAGTGCTTCGACTTCGGAGGGCAGACCTGTGATCGATTCTTCATCGTTACTGAGGATCGAGCAATTGAGCCATCGCTTCGGCGACAAGGTGGCGATCGATCACGTCGACTGGAAACTCGACCAGTGCGGAGTAGTGGGGCTGGTCGGTCCCAACGGTGCCGGTAAGACCACCCTCTTCTCGCTGATCGCCGGGTTCCTTCGCGTGCAAGGGGGCTCGATTGAAGTGCTGGGAGGTGCCGCTCCGGGATCTCGATCGCTGGTCAGCCGGGTCGCGGTGATGCCGCAGGATGCCATCTTCGCCCGCGATGTCTCGATCGTCGATCAGATGCTGTTTCTCCGAGCGCTCGATGGGGTGACCGGGACCATCGCTCGCCAGGAGGTGGTTGCAGCGCTCGAGAGCGTCGGGCTCGCCGACCAACTGGATCGAGGTGCGGCGGTTCTCTCTCATGGGATGGGAAAAAGACTCGGTGTGGCTCAGGCGATCCTCGGGTCACCAGAACTGATTCTACTCGATGAGCCGACCGCCGGGCTCGACCCTGCCAATGCGCTGCAGGTGCGTGATTTGATTCGAAGTCTCGGAAAAAAAGCGCTGGTCATCGTTTCATCCCACAATCTGCTGGAGTTGCAGGATCTGATCGACGAGGTGGCGGTGATCGTCGCTGGAAGGATGGTCGCCAGTGGCCCGATCGACGAGGTGACAGGTTCCGCTCGCAGGTTCGAACTGCGGCTGGGTCGGGTGATCTCCCCCGGGGAATTGCAACAGATCCGCGATGAGGAACTGGTGCGCGGAGTCAGCCAGGATGGGACTCAACTGACGGTGGATCTCGATGCCAGTGCCGATGGGGGTCTCGATGCGGCGCTGGATCAACTTCTCCATCGATTACTGAAACTGGCAGCCCCTCCTCGTCAATTGAGAGAGGGCGCGAGTCTCGAGGAAGCGTATCTGAGATTGACAGGCGAGTCGGAGCAGGAAGCCGCGCCGCTCGATGATCGAACTGAAGATGATCGAACTGAAGATGATCGAACTGAAGATGATCGAACTGAAGATGATCCAGATGAGTCCGATGCTCCGGCAGCAGCAAAAACTAGCGACGATCGGTAGTGCCCGCGGGGGGTGGTGAGTTCTGTTCGCTGAGCTGAGCACGCTGGCGAAACGAGGTCGCTTCCTCGGAGATCCCGGCCTGGTCGAGCAGGTCGGCGATGTTTCGCAGCAATTCCGGTTCCTCGCCGATCCAGCCGACCAACGCCTGCAGGTGACGTGCCGCCGCTTCCGCTTGTCCTCTTTGAAATGCTGAAAGGGCCTGACGGCGGGCCAGGTCACCTCTCAAATTCACCAGTGCGAGACGGTTCCCGAGTCGTTCTCGCTGACTGTCGAGCCACCGGGCCAGTGCCTGTGGCCCCTCTTGCAACTCCACGAGTTGACCGTAGCGAACCAGCAGGTCATCGCTGCTCTTTTCCTCCAGTGCCAGTCTCCACCACGAACTTGCACCGATGAGGTCACCACTGACCGCACTCATGTAGCCCAATTTTTCTTCGAGGATGGTCCCTGGTGGTTCCAGCAGGGCGAAGCCACCGCGCGAGAAGTGGCGGCAGCGCTGCAGATGCTGCACTGCTAGAGCTGCCGACTCCTTCAACTGCGGTGAGATCGGCGGCTGGCCTGGAATCAGCACCTGATCGAGATTGACCTGGGCTTCGTTGAAGTGCCGGTCGGCCTGCACTTCATTCCAGCGAGTGTGGCCCGCCGACAAGGTCAGCAGGATGCTCGAGATGGTGATCGCCAGCAGGATCAAACCGGGTGTGGTGATGGCGCCCGTTCGTCGCAATTGCTGCCCTTGAAGTGAAACATCCTGGCGGCGCAGAAATTGAAGACTCTTCCAGATCAGGAACGAGACGCTGATGGCGATGCCGGTGGCCATCAGCATCGGGATCTGATCGTAGACTCCGCGCCAACTGAACCAGATCAGTGCACAGAGGATGGCGAGGCTCACCTCTCCCTGCAGTGAAAGGTGCGTATTGCGGGTCGGCGCGATGGCTTTGGCCAGAGGATTCCAGGCGCCCTTCCCGAAGGAGAGCACTCCGTTGGGACACACATCGACGCAATCGAGACACTTCATGCAGCCCGGATCGACCACCTGGGAGTGAATCTTGATCTCCCGTGAGATCTGAACATTGGAGGTGCAGTTGGCGGTGCACAGTCCGCACGATTCACACGCATCCATGTTGGCCACGATGGCCATCGGAGAGATCCGATCCGCCACCGAGAAGAAGGCGCCATAGGGACATCCGTAAGTGCAGAACCCCTTCGATCCGAGCAGGTAGACGGTGGCGAAGCCACACACCAGGAAGAACGGGATGGCGATCCACCAGGAGGGGAAGGTGGCCCAGAAATCGGCGACCATCAGGTGATCGGTGAATCCAACCCACGGGCGAACGGGATCGATCCAACTCGCCACCGTTGCGAACTGACCCTCGAACCAGGGCAGACCCCACCGCTTGAGGGTGGGCCACAGGAACATGTAGAAGGCGAGCAGAAACGGTACCCAGCCGAGCAGTCGAGAACGAAACGGTTGCGGGCGAATACCGATCTTTCTCATCATCCAGCCGCAGAGATCCTGTAGAGCCACCATGTGGCAAGCCCAGCCGCAGAACCAGCGTCCCAGGAGAGCAGTGGAGAGGATCGCCACGATGAAGAAGATGAAACCCGCATTCACCTGACCATTCTCGAGGGTGTACATCGACTCCGATGGCTCGACCGGGGAGAGGGTGGTGCCGGTGATGACCCAGTGCAGCAGGTGAAGTCCGATGAGCAGGTGGACGGCACCGAGAGCGATCGCTCGACGGCGACCCGATCGGCCAGGGGATCGAGCAGCAGGCCTTCTGTATCCCTCGCACCCCTCACGTGGTTTACCCGTTCTGGCCAAACTGTCCTCCGTCGACGAGATCATAGCCTCCCGAGCGCTGCGTGAGAACTGCACCGATCGGATCGTGGCGATCCGCCCTGGAAGGGGAATCGAACCGTTCAAAAAAGGTGGCCGGGTCGATCCCGACCCGGCCACCTTTTGATGGATTCTCGAACATTGGCGTCAAGCGGCTCTAGTGATCGGGTACTCCGTCGCCGTCGTGATCGTGACCGTCGGTGGCATCATGGTCGATGCCATGGATCGCATCTTCGATCATCTTGCGACCGCGCTCGTTGTCCTTGACCTCCGGGCTCTTCAACATCCGGTTGAGGAACAGCTTGGCGCCATCCTTGTCTCCTTGCTCAGCCAGCCAGCCCTGGCAGAACCACAGTGCATTGAGCACCTCGGGGCCGCCCATTTCTGAATTGTCCTTGAGGAACTGCACCAGTGTCGGGAAGTCAGGATCCTGGGTATTGAGCAATTTCAACAGCTGTCCACGAGCCCGATGAGAAGCGGCCTTCTTGACCAGTTCCGGGTTGTCGGACTTCTCCGCCATATCGAGGAACTTACCGAAGGCGGGAAACCCGAGCAGGCCCTGATCCGCCATCACTTCGAATGCGTCCGGCAGCATATCACCCTGTTGAGCCTCATCTTCGGTGGCGAGCAACGCCTTGATCTTGTCGCCCTTGGCACGCAATTCGACGATGTGCTCGAGGTATTTTTCTGGCCCGCCCGGCTGATACCCTGTCTTGGCATAGGGGCGCATCTGGTGATCTGCCAGGATGATGGTGGGGAATCCGTCCACTCCCATCTCATCGCGGCTTTTTCCATTGAGCATTTCATCCACGACCTTGGCCTTCGCCTCTTCGCTGCGAGGGAAGTCGAGGTACAGGTAGATGTACTGCTTACCGGCGGTTTCATGGAACGCTGGCAGTGAGAACACCTCGCCCTCGAGTTTCTTGCACCAACCACACCAGTCACTTCCGGTGAAGTTGATGAGGATGTCCTTACCCTCTTTACGAGCCATTTCCTTGGCGGCACCGATATCCATCATCCAGGGGAGTCCTACCTCGGCCGCAACAGTCTCGGGTTCGTCACCGAGGGCCAGCGGAGAGCAGGCCAGGAAAGCCGTCAGAAAAATCATCGACATCGAAAGTCTCCTTGCAGCGGAGCCACCATCGGTGCTCCGGGTAACGGGTCGTGTTGAAGTGGTCAGAATACCCGATGGAGAACAGATCCGAAAGACGATGAAGAGCGTTGGAGAGGCGCTGCAGGCCATTTTTAGGGGGAAGGGGGTGACCTCGAGGACCATCTCGCCGATGATCTGGCCACCGCAGCCTGCGGTGGCCGCGATCGACGGTTGCCGGCGCAAGATGGTCCACTGCAGGAACGGTTTGGGGCGGGGGGGAGTTCAAGATGTCTCGCAAGGTGGTGTGGCGGTCGGATGGGGAGACCCCCTGCGGCAGTTGTGGGCAGTTGCCAGGACACTGCCGCTGTTCCGCGGCAAGTCTCTCAGCGGTGCCGACCGGTCCAGCGAGGATCCGCATCGAGAAGCGTCGTGGCAAGACGGTCACGGTGGTCGATGAGATCCCGCTGGTCGAGAAGGATGTGAAGGCGTTACTGCGAGACCTGAAGAAGCGTCTGGCCAGTGGCGGTACCTGCAAACAAAACACCATCGAACTGCAGGGCGATCATGTCGACGGGGTGCGGAAGTGGTTCGATGGCCACTCGATTCCTCACCGGGGCTGGCACTGAACCATCAGCAGCGGGCTTCAGGGTCGGTAGCGAGATCCTCTGGACTCCAGGGTCGTGAGATGACGCAGGCATTGATGCCGCCCACTCCCATCGAGAGTTTTCCGGCGAATCCCTCGGGCAGAGGGGCTGCAGTCTCCCCGACGAAGTTGTCGTGGATGCGAGAGATCTCGGGGTTCAATTCTGGCCCGGTCAAGGCGGTGGGGGGAACGCTATTTTGCTCAGCGGAAAACATCTGGGCGGTCAATTCCCAGCCGCCACAGGTACCCATGCCGTGCCCAAAGGTCCCCTTGCGCGCCGTCATCAGAACCGATTCAGGGAGTAACTTGCGGGTATTCTCCACCTCGAGGAAATCGCCGGGAGTGGCGGTGCAGTGCAGATCCCAGGTGGAGATCTCGGAGGGCTCGGCTCCGGCAGCGGCCATGGCGCTGCGGATCGCTTCCTGTGGTCCCTCCTCGCTCGGGGTGATGATGTGATCCGCATCGGAGGTCAGGCCGACCGAGATCGGCTCCATCCCGAGCGGTTCGAATCCTCGTGCGCGCATCTTTTCGAGGTCGCCGATGATCCATACGCAGGCGCCTCCACTGACATGGGTGCCGCGCAATCCGGTCAACGGTTTGGAAACCTCTCCATCGCTGGAGAGTACCTTGGCGGCACTGAAGGCACCCACGGTGAGGGAACAGGGGGCCGGGTCGGTGGCTCCGATGACTACCGCTTCGGCCTCGCCACTGTGGATCGAATCGATTCCCAGTTTCAATGAAACACTGAAGGTGGAACAGGCCGCCACCGGAGCAAAAGAGGGTCCGGTGATCTTTCCCATCATGGTGATCTGTGTTGCCGGAGCACTGTGGATGTTCCACAGCACATTGGAACTGACTGCTGCCCACGGCTCGATCGGAGCACTCCAGTCCTTTCGCAACCGGGCAGATCGTTTCATCTTCTCCCGCAGTACCGAGGACTTCCCCGTCTCGACTTCTCCTTCGATGCTCAGCTTCTCGATCTCTCGCAGGGTGGACAGATAGGATTCGAGTTGGGATGACTGGCTCGCCCAGAATCGATTCCAGATGCGTCGTCCCTCTTCTTGGCAGGCCGCATCCAGATCCTCGATTGCCGGTGGAACCCGATCGCGAATCTCTGCTGGCGAGTCTCCCGCATCGTGTGCTGCTCGGGCGGGGCACCGTTCCGGATCGGCCCAGAACGCATCCCACTCTCGCTGGGCACGATCCGCCTTGAGGGCGATCTCCGAGATGGTCGGAATGTCTCCGAGGCCGGTACCGACATAGACGTGGGCTCGGCTGCCCATCTCCTGCAATGCGGATTCGATGCCAGGATTTTGTTCGAGAGCCTGGATGAAGGAACCGACCGCGTAGAGGGTCGGGTTTCCCATCTTCGCCTGCAACTGGGTGAATCGACGGGGGGGAAAGCGGTCCTCGATCCACTGGTGGTACTTCTCGAAATCGAACTCGGGATCACCCACCAGGAAATTGTTGGGACCGAAGTCCTGAAACGGCTCCAGCCAACTGCCGCCAGCGGCCAGTTTGTCCCTGAACTGATCGACATCCTGGCAGCCAGGAGCGACCACTCCCCAACCAAAGATACCGATTCGTCGGCGAGTTTTCGTTTCTTGCGAGTTCAACCGGGGCCTCTTTCCTGAACGATATCCTCCCCATTTCCAGGGGAAGAGGAAAGCGATCATCGAGCGTGATTTTCAGGGATGGCGATTGTGGGCCACCTGAACCAGATCAGAGCCGAAGAAACCACTGATGAACCCGATCATCGCCGGTCAATTCGGGATGAAAGGTGCAGGCCACGCACCGGTCCTGGCGTACCGCCACCGCTTCCGATCCCAGGGTGGCGAGCACCTCGACCGCCGGGGAGGACACGCCGATGCGAGGAGCGCGGATGAAGATCCCCTCCGATGTCCCGAGATCAGGGCCAGCGATCCACTCGATCGGTTCGATGAAGGAGTGGACCTGGCGACCAAAACCGTTTCGTTGGAATTCGACATCGATCAGGTTCCAGCGCGGTGGCGACTCCTGACACTCTCGACCCATCAGGATGGCACCAGCACAGGTACCCAGCAGAGCCAACTGTCCCGTTGCGACTCGTTGTGGAATTTGACTCGAGAGGGAGTGGAGTTGCAGCAGATGGTGAAGGGTCGTGCTCTCCCCACCGGGCAAGACGAGGTGTGTGATCTGATCGAGTTGGTCAGGGCGACGCAACTCGATCGGATCGACCCCGCAACGCGAGAGTGCCCGAAGGTGTGGTTCGACCGACCCTTGAAGTGCCAGTACTCCCGCACAAATTGCTGCCAAAGCTACCAGCCTCGCACCTGAAGGCGCTCGTCTTCGGGCAAACGGGTCGCATCGATGCCAGCCATCGCTGCACCCAGTCCGCTCGAAGCTTCGGCGAGTTGCACTGCATCATCGAAGTGGGCGGTGGCATGAACCATCGCCTTGGCGGTGAGCAGCGGATCCTCTGCCTTGAAGATACCGGATCCGACAAAGATCGCTTCGGCTCCGAGACGCATCACCAGTGCGGCGTCGGCAGGAGTGGCGATTCCACCGGCAGCAAAGTTAGGAACTGGAAGTCGACCTTCCTTTGCCACCTGGCAGACCAGTGTATAAGGGGCGCCCAGTTCCTTGGCGATGCTCATCCACTCTTCCGGGTCCGCCTGGGTCAGGGATCGAATTTGGCCTCGAATCAGTCTCAGGTGGCGTACCGCTTCGGTGACATCACCGGTTCCTGCCTCGCCCTTGGTGCGAAGCATCGCGGCTCCTTCACCGATGCGACGAAGAGCTTCCCCGAGGTTGGTGGCTCCGCAGACAAAGGGCACCTTGAAGCGACTTTTTTCGATGTGATGGGCATGATCGGCAGGGGTCAGCACCTCGGATTCATCGATGAAATCAACTTCGAGTGCTTGCAGGATTTCACCCTCGATGAAGTGGCCGATCCGGGCCTTGGCCATCACCGGAATGTCGACGGTTTGCTGGATCTCTCGCACCTTGTCGACCGGTGACATGCGGGCGACTCCGCCGTCTTTGCGGATATCAGAGGGCACACGTTCCAGTGCCATCACGGCGACAGCCCCGGCCTGCTGGGCAATTCGGGCCTGTTCTGCAGTGGTCACGTCCATGATGACTCCGCCTCGGAGCATCTCGGCGAGCCCGACCTTGGTACGGAACTCTTCGGTGGATCCGATGCCCCGCATCGGTGTCGAGAATTGATCGTTCAAAGGGGCCCATCCTCTCTTTTTCGATGGGCGGAGCCACGAAGCACTCCGCCGGGAGATTCCAATCTTGCCCCTTGGGAGGCACAGATGCGAGTGGATCGATGCTCGATGGAGTCTCTTTCCGAGGGGCATACCATCCGATACTCTGAGGGCCAGACCTACCGAACGAGGGGAAGATCTAAGGTGCCCGGGGAAATCTTCGGATGAATTCCGGAGTTGGGGACCAAGATGGAGACCGATCCCCTGTGATCTGGCGGCGCGTGGTCGCTGGATCTATGTCGACGACTGGACCGCTCAGGAAGCCCAATTCAACGGTCCGCATGGATCAACTTTGATGATCCATCGCGGTCGACAACGGTTCCGCCTCGCAGGTGCCCGAGTGAATCTCGGATCCGGCGACGACTGCACCGCTGGGGTCTTCTTCGAGCCAAAAGACCGAAGGAAACTGCCCAAGATGAAGTGCAACCGACTTTTTTCCAGAGGTGTTTCGAAGCGATCCGCCATCCAGTGCGGCGGCAGCCATCTACAACGGCTACCGAGATGGCTGACCCTGCTCCTGGTCTCGCTGACAATGCTGTTGGTCTGGGGTCATCCCGGGACAGTGGAGGCACAGTTCTTTGAACGGGCGCTGGTGCTGGAAGGGGTGCATATCCCCGGTCCCGACGGAGGGGTGCTGGAAGATTCCAACATCATTCTGAGGGGCGGACGGATTGTCGAACTGGGACCCGATTCAGACGCTCCCATGATGTCGAAAAAGCTCAAGGTGAAGGGACTCTTCGCCACCGCCGGACTGACCGATCTGTCCTCCACCCTGACCCTGGATGAGGTCCGCTCGAGCAGTGCGATTCACAGTGCCTGGGATGGTTTCGATCGATACGATTCTCAGCAGATTCTGCGCACCCTGGCCAGCGGCGTGACCAAGATCCACCTGATACCGATGGGACCTAGTGGCATCGTTGGACGAGTCAGTTCTCTGTCCCTCGGCAGTCGTGAAGAGGGCGGATACGGCATCTTGCACAGTGAAGATGTTGCGCTCTGCATCGACCTGAGCAGTGGCACACCCCTCGAGCGGATCCGCACCTATGAGAAGGTTCGTGGTGCCTTGAAGTCGGCGCAGAAGATGCGCGAGTCGTTGGACGATTACACCTCTGATCTGGAGGAGTACATCGAAGATCTGGCGGAAGCCGCCAAGAAGAAGGCACAGGAGAAGGCCGAGGAGAAGGACAAAGAAAAAGACGACAAGGACGACAAGGACGACAAGGCCGAGGACGGGGACGAGAAGGACGAGAAGGACGAGGAGGGCCCCAAGAAGCCGGATCGGCTGGAACGAGACCCCGCAGCGGAGATTTTGCTGCAAGTTCTCGATCACGAACTGCCGGTGATGATCACCGCACGTCGCAGCGCAGATCTGCAAAATGCCATCGATCTGATCGAGGAGTTTCAACTTTCGGCCATCCTTCGTGGTGCCGATGAAGCTCACCTGGTACTCGAGGCGCTGGCAAAACTGGAAAAAGTCTCGCTGTTGCTCGAGGTACCGCGCTCCTCGCTGACGCGCGGTGCGGGCCCCCGCAGAGATCCTCATCTGATCGCACAACTGGACGAAGAGGGAATTTCCTGGGCGGTGGGAAGCGGCGGCGAAAGTACTTCGCTGTGGCGGTCGATCCAGCAACTCTCTGGACAACTGTCGACAGCGTCTCCTCTGCCATTGGCTCTCGCTCAGGGAGCCCAGGGCCCCTTCGGAGGATGGCTGAGAAGAGGCGCAACAGAGGTGGTTCTGTGGGAGGGGAATCCAGCGGAGGACCCGCTGGCCCGACCCAATCGAGTCATCATCAACGGGACGGTGGTCTGGCAACGACCCTCCGGTACCCGTGAGGGGAGTTTCTGATGAAGAGTGGTAACCGATGGTGGCTGTGGATACTGACCGGATGGATCGGTTGGTGCACGACGGTCGAGGGATCCGAGAACAGCGTGGTCATCCGCCCGGTCGCAGTGGTGGCTCCCGACGGTAGCATCTGCGAGCAGATGGCGGTGGTGATTCACTCCGATGGGACCATCGCTGCGGTGATCCCGGCGGACCAGGCAGACCCGGCACTGACCACGGTCCACGCTGCGGCGGGATCGGTGCTCACCCCGGGGCTCCATGACCTGTTTGGAGCCCTCGGTTGTGGCCAGGACGCCTTGCTGGCGGGGACGGTCCTGTTCGATTCTCAACTCGATGCGGCGGCTGCCTTCGATCCGACCACTGGCGCACTCGAACGGGCTGCACGGCACGGGATTCTATACACCACGGTGGCGGCAGTGCCGAGCGGGATCCGCAATGGCAGCAGTGCCACATTCCTCTGCAAGAGTGATGCTACGGCTCACCCGGTGGCGGCTGGAAGACCGATGTACGCACTGGCCGATTCGGTCCTGCAGTCATCGAGAGAGCCGACCAGTCGATCGGCGATGGTCTCGTTGTGGAAGGACTTTATCGTCGAGGGAGCGGGCCAGAACAGGGATCCAGGAGTTCTCTTCTGCCCCGATGCGATCGATTTTCGCCAGTCCCTCTCTCTGCGCTGGAAATCCTTGCCGGTGCTGGTCCACCAGGGGGACGCACGATCTCCGGTGGAGCGGCTCGCCGGAAAAGGTGCGCTGATGGTGGTGGGCCCCTTTCTCGAGGACGGCAATCCGGCAGCGGTCGCGACTGCAGTGCGGGCGGCGCGAACCGGAACTGAACTGGCCTTTCGCGGTGGCTTACCCGCCGCTCCTGCAAACCACCTGAGAGGGAGTGCAGCCATCGCCGTGGCGGCTGGACTCGATGGAGATGCGGCGCGTAGAGCCCTCTTCAGCAACCCCGCGCGGGTGGTGGTGGGCCACGGCATCGGAGTGATCGAGCCGGGGGCTCGTGCCGACCTGGTGCTGTTTTCCGCCGATCCGCTCGATCCGGCTGCCCGGGTGCTCCAGGTCTGGCGCGGTGGCCAGCAGCTGGGGATGAATACTTTCGACTCGATCCGGGATCTGGGAGGAATTCGATGAAACAGCAACCGATGAATCCGTCACCGATGATGACTTCTCTGGTGCGATGTACAGTGTGGCTCGCCATCGCATGGGGGTCGGCAATCCTCGCTCCGGCAGCAGTGCTGGCAGCGGCGGGAGAAGACACGGCCACACCCGCAGAGGTTCTCCGGGATGTGACGATCCGTGCGCAGCGGGCTCATATCGGCGATGGCCGGGTCCTCGAGAATGCTCTGATCCAGGTCAAGGATGGCATCATCGTGAGTGTCGTGGCCAATGGCACCGCTGCCGAGGGTGTCAACCTGCTGGAAGTTTCCGACATCACTCCGGGATTGATCGATGCGAACGCCAGGATCGACGTCGCCGATGCGATCTACTTTCCGGGAGAGGATCCGCGTTTGCAAATCCTCCGGGCGATGGGACTCGAAGAGCACTTTCACGGTGGCGATGTCTGTCCCTGCGGTACTACCTGTCCTGCCATGACTCTTCATGTTGCCGATGAGATGTGTCTGTACTGTGGCTGGCCCGATCACGACCCTCACCCACACGATCCGATCGACGAATTGCTCGCTGGATCGCTCGCTGGATCGCTCGGTGGCGACCAGGCTGCAGGTGTCCCGGCGCCCAGTGGAGTCATCAACGAGCAATCGAGTGAGGTGGTCCCACACTTCGAGGTACTCGATGCCATCGATCAGGGATCCGATGATTTTGATCGCCTGCTCAAAGAGGGAGTGACCACCATCTACGTCAGCCCCGATTCCTCGGCGGTGGTCGGTGCGCGAGGATCGCTGATGAAGACTGGTGGCCCACTCGCCTCCAGATATCTCGGTGCCGGAGCGGTGAAGGGGGTTCTCGGGAGCGACGCCTACCGCTATGGGAGTCGCAATCGCAGTCCCTTCCGTACCAATGTTTCGGTCTACACCAGAAGACCTGATTCTCGCATGGGTGTGGCGTGGGTCTTCAGGAAGGCGTTTCACGATGCGCTCCTGAGAGCCAAAGGGGTCACTCCCAGCGGTGCGGATACTTCCAGTCCGAGTGCTTCCCGTGTTCTTTCGAGTGTGCTGGCGGGGGAGATCCCGTTGCGAATCCAGGCTCGTACCGGTCCCGATATCGAGACGGCATTTCGTCTCTGTGGAGAGTTCGGTGTCCGCTTCACCCTGGAAGATCCGGTCGAGGCGTGGAAGCGGATCGACCTGCTTTCCAGCAGTGGAGTGGACGTGGTCTTCGGGCCGGTGTTTGACGTACCCAGCGGCATCCTTGCGGGAACCAACGAGAGCCGCGAATCGAGACTCCACACCTTGCGAGATCTGGTCACTTCCGGAGTCGAGGTGTCGTTGAGCGCCCAGGATTTGAGGGGTGAAGAGGGTCTTTCCCGTCAGGTGATGCTGGCGATCCGACACGGAGTCGATCCGGCGATGGCGTTGAGACTGGTCACACAAAACCCGGCCAAACTGCTCGGGATCGATCAGCAGGTTGGAACGATTGAAACGGGTAAGAGAGCGGATCTGGTGGTGTGGAGTGGAACTCCCTTCTCCTCCCTTTCGAGAATCGAAAAGGTATTGCATGAGGGAGAGTTTTCCTTTGTCCGAGGTGGAGTCAAAAAATGATGTCGAGAGTCTCAGGAAGCAAGGAACCGATGTTGCCTAATATGATGCTGACCCCACGTCCAGTGGTGTCCCTGGTAGCCGCGCTAATACTGCTCTTCAGCACACAAGTCGTACCCGCTGGAGAATCCAAGCTGGCCTTGACCGGAGGCACGGTGATGACCGTCTCGGGTGAGAGTATCGCGGGTGGAGTGGTTCTCATCGAAGATGGAATCATCACAGCAGTGGGAACTGCCGAAACGGAGATTCCATATGATGCGATGGAGGTGGACTGTACGGGGATGATCCTGGCACCGGGATTTGTCGATCCGCACAGTTCCGATGGACTCGATATCCCCAACGAGAATCTTCCTTCCGCTCCCTTCGTCGATGTCTTCGATGCGCTCGATCCTTCTCGTTTCTTCTTCGAGGATTCTCTGCGCAATGGAGTCACCAGCATTCATGTCATGCAGGGCAACAACTGCGTGGTCGGCGGCGTCAGCCGGATCGTCCATCCGATTGGGCTCACACCTCATGAGATGTCGAGGCAAGCAGGGGTGGCACTCAAACTCTCCACCTCACCGCGTCGGGGCTACGGCCGGATGCGTCAACTGGCAGAACTTCGAGAGGTGTTCGAAGAATACGATCGGTGGCGAGAAAACCTGGCCGAGAGTCGTTACGAGCAAGAAGCGGACAAGGAAGATGACGATGACAGCGATGCACTGCCACCGGAGGAAAGTCGCAGCAAGGGGCAGGAACTGATCCGTGACGAGGATCTCGATGACCAGCACCGTCATCTCGCACACTTGATCGACGGTCGACTCGGCGCCTGGATCTACTGCGGGTCTGCCACCGATGTGGCTCCCGCGCTGGCCCTGGTGGCCGAACGAGACTGGAAAGATCGTGCAGTTCTGGTGCTGGCAGGGGATGCCCATCTGGCGATCGAGGAGATCAAGGAGGCGGGCATCGATGTGGTTCTCGATTCCGATCTGATCCATCGCAAGAGAGATGCCCTCACCGGGGATGTGGAAGAGACCTTCATCCCCGATGTGTATCGTCGTGCTGGAGTACGATTTGCCATCCAGCCTTCTCGCTCTGGCGCCATGCCGGAGAGATTCATCGGTTACCAGGCGGCACGACTGGTGCGATCCGGCATGGCACCCGCCGCGGCTTTGCGAATCGTCACCTTGGGTGCTGCGGAGATCTGTGGAATCGATGATCGTTACGGTTCGATCGAGGTCGGCAAGATCGGCAACATCGTGATGTGGACCGGCGATCCGCTCGACCTGAATTCATGGGTACAGAAGGTCTTCGTCGAGGGGATCCTCGCCTATGACCTGGAGAAAGATGCTCGACTCGAACGTCTTTTCCCTGAGGAACCTGAGCCAGAGGAAGCACCCGCTCCACTCGAGGATGGGGGCACCTCCGAGGATGGCGAGGACGCAAAGCCTGCGGAAGAGACTCCGGAAAAAACCGCTGGAGAAGCACCCGCCGAGGATGGCGAGCCGCTGGAGGAGAAATCCTCCGAGAAGGGGGAAGCCCCCGCCGACAAGCCGGCGGATCCGCCCAAGGAATCGTCGGTTGCGGGAGGAGAATAGGATGCGCATTTCTCCGATCTGGCCGGGAATCCTCTGCTTGCTGATGTGGCTACCGGCCGTCTCACTCGAGGCGGCAGACGGCTTCATCTTGCGGGCGGCTACGATACACACCGGGGTTCGAGTCATCGAAGATGGAGCCATCGTGGTGCGCGATGGAAAGGTGGTCGAGGCCGGTCGGTGGGAGGATCTGGCGCCGGCACTGGCGACCAGCGACTTGCCGCTGATCCACTGGCCCGACGCCTATGTGACGCCGGGCTGGGTCGCGGCTTCGAGCAATCTGGTGGCCCCACACCCCTCGCCGGAATCGATTCATGCCGACTTCAGGGCGGCGGATGGGTACGACCGTTATGGCGACCATCGTCCGCTACTCGAGACCGGAGTGACCACCGCCCATCTGAGTCCAGGAGAGCATCGATTGCTCAGTGGCCAGGGTGCCGTGGTGAAACTGGTCGGCGCTGCGGATCAGCGAATCCTCCGGGTCAGTGCCGATCTCTCCCTCTCCTTGACCGATGCCGTCGATGGAGCGAGGCCCTTGCTCAGGATTCCCTTCCCTGCATCCAGCGATGTGGCCATCACCGCCCCGACTCCCCAGCGACCGAGGAGTCGCATTGGTCGACTCCTGGCGCTCAGTGAAGCGCTGGAGAGGTCGAACCAAGACCCGGCCATCCATGGAGGGCTAGCGGAAGCGTGGAGTTCTGGATTGCCGGTGCGGGTCGCCGCCAGCAAGGCATCCGAGATCCTCGCAGCGATCTCCTTCCTTCGTGGGAAAGATCGTGACGGATACATCGTGGGAGGTACCGAGATCGGACAGGTAGCCGCGGCAGTGGCCGCCGCAGGGATTCCACTGGTGCTGCGCATCCAACCGGTCGGCGGGGATGTCGGGTTCACCGATCGTGAACCGGTGGAGGGCTTGACCGATTGGCCACAGCTGGGCACCGATACTCTGCTGGCACTGGCACCGCCGAAGGATGACCTGAGGCAGTTGCGATGGGCGCTGGTGCAGGCGGCTCCTCACATGGAAAGACCCGATGATGCGATCGCCCTGGTCACTCATCATCCGGCTCGAATCCTTGGAGTCGAGGATCGGGTCGGGAGCCTCGAAGCGGGTGCGGATGCAGACCTGGTGATCTGGAATGAAGGACCGTGGAAAGTCACGGCACATCCTCTCGAGGTGATTGCCGACGGGGCGGTGGCCTGGCAACCGCAGACGGAACCGACCACGGTGATTCGTGCGGAGACGATCTGGCTCTCTCCGGAGGATCGTATCGACGGCGGTGAGGTTCTGATCGAGCAGGGCAAGATCGCCGCGGTGGGGAGAAGAGTGCCGCATCCACCTCACTCGAGAGTGATCGACGCAGGATCGGGGAGTTTTCTCGTGCCCGGTTTCATCGATAGTTACGGACACCTCGGATTACGAGGGGATACGGGTTCCTCCGGCACTGGAGATCGCCTCTACCGTCTGATCGGTGCATCCGATGAGCCGGAGCACCGTGTGGCGAGATCGGGTGTGACCTCCCAGTTGCTGACCCCGATGAGATTGCAGCGCGGTGCAGCCACTGCGGTGGTGGTCAAGACATCCGGCAGAACCCGATCGCAGCGAGTGCCACAACCGGTCTCTGTACTGTTACTGGAGGCCAGTGGCCATCCCGATGAAGCGCTTGGCGGAATCTCGAGACTGATGGACCAGGGCAAGAAATATCTCGAGTCGTGGAAGAAGTACGAGAAGAGTCTCGCCGAATGGAGAAAGAAGAAGGCCGCTGGAGAAGAGATCGAACAGAAGGAGGAAGAGGGCGAGGAGGTAGTGGTCGAGCAGCAGGGGCCGGATCCCCTCACCGGGGTCTGGGAATTGACCATCTCCGGTGGACCGATCCCGGAACCAGAGACGGCCAAGATCTCGATCAAACTCGATGGTACGGAGTTCGAGGGCCGAGTCGTCGATCCGATCCCTCCGTTCCCGGTGAGAGTGGTCGGCACACTCGATGGGACCACCATCGAGGCGACCATCGAGATCGAAGATGGCGTTCTACCTGGAGTGCCGAAAATCAAAGCCGAACTGGAAGGTGAAGATTCGTTGGTGGGAACCATCTCGCTGATGCAATTCAGCGTAGATGTGGTGGGTACTCGTTCCAGCAAGGAAGCGAAATCGTTCAAGGTGGAACGGCGCAAGAAACGCGATGAAGATGGACGACCCAACGCTCCCCGCGTCAATCTTGCGCTGGAGCCGGTTCGAAAGGTCCTCGAGGGACAGATTCCGGTGGTGGTGACTCCCAGTGGACTGGAAGTGGCCACCAAGGTGATCGAGTACTTTTCCGAGAAGAAGATTCCTTTGACCCTCCGGCTGGGTCAGGAGATGCGTCTATACCGTGACCTGCTGGCGGAGAAATCTGTATCGGTCATCTTGCCAGCAGAATCGAGTTTTACCATCCAGCGGAAGTCTTTTGCCCCGGGCAATTTCCTGAGTCGCTCCGGCATCAATGTGGCGTTTCAGAGCCAAGCTTCCGATGGCGCTCGTTCCCTGCAACAGCAGGCGATGCAAGCGGTCGAGCGTGGAATGAGTGCGGATGCTGCGTTGCATGCACTGACTGGCGGAGCAGCCCGGGCACTGGGGGCCGCCGATCGGGTGGGCTCGATCGAGAGCGGTCTCGATGCAGACCTGTTGATCTGGAATGGACATCCGATGGAGGCGGGAAGTCGCCTTCAAAGGGTCTTCATCCATGGAGAGGAGGTCCCCAGATGAGGACCTGCACCTGGATTATACTGGCACTATTCATCGTCACCACGGCCGGCGATTTGTTCGCAGCGGCGGAGGTTCACGCTTTCCGTGTGGGCAAGGTCGTCACCATGGATGGCGATGACCGGGTGATCAACAACGCAATAGTGATCGTCACCGATGGCAAGATCACAGCGGTGGGGCGCTCCCGAGATGTTGAAGTTCCGCCAGGAGCTACTGTCATCGAAAAACCCCAGCTGTGGCTGGTTCCGGGGATGGTCGAATGTCATAACCACACCGGTGGTTCCAGTCCCGACCTCCATGATTACATCTACCTGACCAACCCAGGGCTTCGAACACTCGAGGCGATCGTTCCCGATGGGGTGGAGATGGAACGAGCTCGTGCCGGCGGCGTGACCACTGTGCTGACGATTCCAGGCAGTGGAAACAACATGTCAGGATTCGGCACCATCCTCAAGACCGCCGGAACCGGTAGCGTCGAGGAGGCGGTCTTGAAGGCTCCCGGCTCGTTGAAGATCGCCCAGGCGGGGAACCCCGAGCGATACTTCTATGGGGTGGGGCGATCGTTCATGAACTTCAACACCCGGCAGACGCTGCGCAAGGCGATGGAATACCACAAGGCGCGGACTGCATGGGAGCAGGGCGAACGGGCGGATGAACCTCCCAAGGATCTGCACTGGGAAGAGTTCAGGGCGCTGTTTCGTCGAGAAACCGTGGCCTCGGTTCATACCCAGATCTATCAGGTGCTGATGACCACCGTCAAGATGGTCGCCGGTGAGTTCGGAATTCGCACGGTGCTCGACCACTCCACCTTCGATGCCTGGAAGGTGGCGCGGCTGGTCAATGAGGATCAGAGTATTTACACCATCAATGGTCCGCGGCAACTTCATTACGACCGGACCCAGCGTCGCATCATGGGCAACGCTGCGAGGTGGTGGCAGGGAGGCGTTCGCCAGCTCGGGATCAATACCGACTCTCCGGTGGTGCCGCAGGAGGAACTGTTCTACCAGGCATCGATGGCTTGCTACTACGGCTGGACTCCTTACGAGGCTCTCAAGGGAGTCACCAGGATTCCAGCAGAAGCCCTGATGATGGATCACCGCCTCGGCAGCATCACAGTGGGACTCGATGCCGATTTCTGTCTCTGGACTGGAGACCCCATCGACCCGCGATCATCTTGTGAGATGACGGTGATCGACGGCCAAGTGACGTACGACGCCAACGGGAAGAGGGTCTTCTGATGAAGCGCCGCGACGACTGTCGACCACTGATTCGGTTCTTGCTGTTGGTATTGTTGTGGCAACCACTGGCTCTGTTTGGAGCGTCCGACGATGTTCAACGAGTCACGGTGATCCGTGCTTCTCGGGTGATCACTGGCACCGGTGAGGTGTTGGAGCCGGGTGAAGTGGTGATCGATGAGGGCAAGATCACGCTGGTGGGCAACCAGCTGGAGTATCCGAAGAATTCCCGCATCATCGATGCTCCAGGCCAGACCTTGATGGCAGGGATGATCCTGGCGAGATCGAGTCATGGACTTCAGAGCTTGTCGAAAAACGGAACCAACTGCAACTTGTCGCCGCTCAGGCAACTGAACGAAGAATTGATGCCATGGGAGGACTTTCTCGAGGCGGGCTTCGTTGCGGCATCTTTGGTTCCCTCAGGGTCGGGATTCCCGGGTCACGCAGTAGTGGTGAAGACGACACCAGACGATTCCGATCGAATCCTCAAGGCGGCCGCCTATCTCCCTCTCAACGGCAGATCTCCGAGAGGGATCTACACCTCGGTCGGGAAGGGCTTCGATGTGGCTCGCGGCGAGATCGAAAAGGTCAAGAAGGCGCGAGAGAAGTGGGACCAGGAGCAGGAAGCGGCGAAGAAGAAGGAACAAGAGGAGGCCAAGAAGGATGCTGGAGATGCCGCCGCAGGTGACAAAAAGAGCGACAAGCCCGCGACGGAAAAAGCAGACGATGGAAAGCCCAAGGAGTTTCAGCCACCAGAGATGAATCCTGCGGTGATCGCACTGGTCAAGATTCTCGAGGAGAAGGAGGATGCGCTTCCCATCGTATTTTCCGCCCAGACTCCTGGTTTGATCCTGCATCTCGATTCTGCCATCGCGAGTGTCAAGGAGCTGAAGGATCGAGATCCCCTGTCGATCTTCCAGTTGCCGGAGTCTCGCACCGGTGCATTTCACGAGGTTGTAGAACTTCTCACAGAGCGTAAGGCCACGGTTCTGGTCCCCCCTGCGCTCAGTGCGTTTCCGGATACTTACTCGAGAATCCACATTCCAGTGGTGCTGGCCAGGGGTGGTTGCACCGTGATCACGCTACCTGCAACAGACAATTTTGCGGGAATGAGAGGGGTACCGGCGAAACTTGCCGAGTTGGTTCGCTACGGGCTTTCGCGCGAGGCCGCCCTCGCCTCGGTGACTCTGGAAGCGGCGCGATTGCTGGGACTCGATGATCGGATGGGAACAATTGAGGAGGGGAAAGAGCCTCACTTCGTTCTGTTCGACGCCGATCCCCTGGAGCCAGGTGCGCGGGTGATGAAGACCATCATCGCAGGCAAAGTGGTGTGGGATCGAGAGGATCGATGATGATCAAAGACTTCAAATCTTCCCTGGTATTGCTGGCGGTTGCGCTGCTCGTGACCGACATCCCCTTCACTTCGGGAACTGTGGTACAGATCGCAGGAGTGGCCGAGGCGCAAGATCCTCCTCGTCGCCGCCGAGGTCGTCGACCACAACCGCCTCCACCCACACCTGTACCCGATGCGCCGGAGGAAGAACTCGACGATCCGCAAGGGGAGTACCTGGCGATCGAGGGAGCCACGATACACACCATCACCGGATCGGTGATTCGCGGCGGTACCGTGCTCTCTAAAGATGGCAAGATCGTCTCGATCGGGGTCGACATCGCGGTCCCCGATGAAGCGGAGAAGATCGATGCCAGCGGTCATCATCTCTATCCCGGACTGGTAGCGTTTCGATCCAATGGACTGGTCGGATCGGGAGAGGCGGAGTTGTCACAGGATCCATTTGCACTGGGAACGGTCACAGGACTCGCGGCAGGGATCACCACTACGTGGAATGGTGGTCGAGTCACCAAGTTGATTCGTGGACAGGTCACCGATCTGACCTTAAGACGTCAGTCCTTCATCTCGATCAGTTATCGCAGTGGTAATCCGGGCAAGAAGAGAGAGTTGAGAGAAGCATTCGAGAAGGTCCAGGAGCATCTCAGAAAAGTGGAGCAACATGCCCAGGAGAAGAAGGATAATCCGGATGCGAAGGCTCCCGATGATAAGTGGATCCGCGGAACCTATGCCACGGCTCGTTCCCTCTTGCTGGGGGATAAAGTAGCGATCTCCCGGGTATCCACCATCTTCGATCTGCGCGAAATCTGCCAGTTGGCCCGTCGATTTGGCTTCAAGATGATCATCGAAGGGGCGGAGGAAGCATGGATCGAGCCGGGTCTACTGGCGCGATGCGGTGCTTCCGTTGTCCTCACACCTCGCTCTCGGAGGGATCGAGATGAGAGTCGAGCGGCCGCAGGAGGATCGAGCATCGAGAACGCAAAGATCCTTCACGAGAGTGGGGTTCCCATTTCCATCATGCCAGCGAGCGCAGGGATCGCTCTGTGGGGACTGGCGGGACGAGACCTCTCACACCTTCCACTGGAAGCGGCCTTTGCGGTTCGAGGTGGGCTTCCCGAGGATGCCGCGGTGGAGTCGATCACCATCGAGCCCGCCAGGATGCTTGGCGTTGCCGATCGCATCGGATCGATCGAGGTGGGAAAAGATGCCGATTTCATCATCATGGATGGAGATCTGCTGTCTTACATGTCGCATGTCCGCTGGGCCATCATCGATGGCAAGGTTCAGTACGACAAGATGGAAGAAGGATTACTCGACCATATCCGACCGGATGGAGAAGATGATCCACCAGCGCCAGAAGACCACTGGCCGCGGAGACTGGGGGATCCTCTTTAACCGATCTGAAGCGACGGAGATGACCTCCCAATCGTGACCTACCGGATCAGTTGATGAAGGCACGGATTGACACAATTCGGCTAAACGGGACGATTAGAGTCAGTTCTGTCACCCTTCCTCGAGGTGACGTCCATCTCATGTCCCGAAAGATCCACCGATGCCAGCATCCCCCAGATCGCCGATCTCATCCATTCTGCTCGCTGCAGTGGTTGCGCTGATCGGTCTGATCTTGCCCTACGAGGAATTACCCGCACAGTGTTCCACCGGGGAAGTGGAAATCTTCGGGATCAGCGGTGGCGATTACCTCGGCCGATCGGTGGCCATCTCTGGAGGTCGATTATTCATCGGCGCCATCGGAGATGATGCGGGGGGAACCCTCAGCGGAAGCGTTCGAATTTACCGCAAAAGTGACAGCAGTTATCAACTCGAACAACTGTTGATCGGATCCGCTGAAGCACAGATCGGTGCTGCACTGGCGGCCGATGATTCGATGCTCGCGATCGGCGCAGTCGGTTCCGGGACCATCCAGATGTGGCAAAGAGACCGATTTGGCTGGAACCTGATCCAGGAACTCAGTGATCCACAGGGGCAGCAAGGCGATGGCTTTGGTTCTGCACTTTCACTCTCTGGCGACATTCTGGCGGCTGGCAGTCCATACTTTCAGTTTGGTTCTGAGCCGGTCGGCTGCGTCACCCTGTGGGTGAATGATCCGAACAACGGCTGGGTTCTTCAGGACCGATTGATGGCGATCGATCGAGTTCCCGGCGATCAGTTTGGCACTTCTCTCGACCTCTCCGATTCATTGACTCTGCTGGTTGGGGCTCCGGGAAGAGATCATCTCGGACCCGATACTGGAGCTGCATACCTCTTCTCCGGTGGCCAAGATGGTTGGATAGAGGAGCTCTCGATCGGAACCGGGGTTGCCAATCCAGGCGATCGTCTGGGAACGGCAGTGGCCATCTCGGATGATCATCTGCTTCTCGGTGCACCCTACTCCGATCTCGCAGGATCCGCCGCAGGAGCGGTCGCCAACTACCATCGAGTGGGCGAGCTGTGGGTGATCGGGCCTCATCTGGTACCTCCATCTGGAGCATCCGGATGTGCATTCGGCGCGGTGCTGGCACTGTCCGGCACGGTGCTCTCGGTCGGGGCTCCCACCGATACCGGAAGCGAAGCATTCCCTTCCGGTTCCATCTCTACCTATCGCTGGCAAGGAGACTGGCAACTGGAGGGAGTACGAATCGGCAATTCGAGTTCTTTCCTCGGGTCGTCGGTGGCGGTCGATCATGGAGTCGTCATTGCGGGAGCACCGTTCGATTCGGAGATGGCCGCAGTGGGAGGAAATATCACCCTCGATGTCTATGGTGATGACGATTGCGATCAAGATGGAGTGCTGGATTCCTGCGCCATCGCCCAGGGGATCGCAGAGGACTGCGATCTCGATGGAATCGTCGATGGATGCGGAATCGCCGCCGGAGTCTCGGTCGATTGTGATGGAGATTTGATTCCAGACAGTTGTGCGACCGCCGAAGGATGGGTCGCCGATTGTGATGGCGATGGAATCCCCGATAGTTGCGCAGTCGCAACCGGACTGGTGACCGATTGTGATGACGATGGGATTCCAGATCCATGTCAGGAAGATTGCAATCAGAACTTGATTCCCGACAGTTGCGAAATTCTGGAAACGGGAGCCATCGACTGTGATCTCGATGGAGTGATCGATGCCTGTCAACTCATCAGCGGCAGCGAGACCGATTGCAACTCCAACGGAACCCTCGACTCCTGTGAGCCCGATTGTGATGCGGATGGGATCCCCGATGAATGCGAGATCAGTTCCGGAGCCGCAGATGATTGCGACGGAAACCAGATACCGGACCTGTGCGATCTCGCCGATCCAGCCAATGACACCAACGGGAACGGTCAAATCGATCCCTGTGAGCCGCAGTTCATCCGGGGAGATGCCGATGCCGTGGAAGGCGTTCGCCTCGCCGATGCGATACTGCTGATCGGAAGGGTGTTCGGAGAAGTCTCGATCCCATTTTGTCAGGAAGCGGCAGACGCCAATAGCGATGGTTTTCACGACATCTCGGATGGACTCTACCTGCTGATGTACCTGTTCCTCGGTGGTGAAGCGCCCTCGGCACCGTTTCCAGAGTGCGGGATCATCGGTTCCGATGCCGCCTTCACCTGCGACTTCCACCCTGCCTGCCCCTAGAGGGTGACCACTTCTCCACTGCGTATCAGCAAGATTCTCAATGCGATCATCGCTGGGTCGATTCCCCAGGTCCGCGACACTGCCATCCTGTAACTTTCCAGTTGCTCTCGGTGCTTCTCGGCAGCATCTGAAGCGCTGCCAGAAAACTGGTCAGTCTTGAAATCGATCACCTCTGCGGCGACCGCGACTCCGCCCCGTTCGAGAAGTACCAGCCGGTCGATGATTCCGTTGAGCAGATTCTGCTCGACCTCACAGGAGAAGGGGACCTCTCGCTCCAGGATCAGTTCATCATCCTGTTGGGCTCCCAGCCGTTGGAGAGTCGATTCTCGATCAAAGAGTTGCTGACAACCTTCTTGCTCGAGGCAGTGACCGATCAACTCGAGCGTCTCTTCAGTGAAAGATTCGAGGCGAGGTTGTTGTTTCTTCAGTGCTGCGGTCAGGTCCCTTGGTTCAGCCACTGCCCAGTCGATCTGTTCCAGCGCAAGGTGAGCCAGGGTGCCGAGTGATTGGGCATGAAGGGAACGACGTGAGGGAAATCTGGACGCATGCATCGAAGGGGTGATGGTGCTCCCTGTAGTGGAAGCCACGAGAGTGGGGATGGGAGCAACCTGAGAGGGAGCATCACCCTCACCGCTGATTCCTCCGACCACTGAAGTGTCTCCCTTTTCGAACAGAGTGGTCCCTGACACCAGAGGTTGCGATTGACCGAGGGTCGACCAGAGCAGGTAGGCAGCGGAAGCGATCGGTGGACGTGTGGCTGGAATGATCATCGTCAACGACCGCTTGGCCCTGGTCATCGCCACATAGAGGACACTCAGCGATTCTTGTAACTGACGGCGGCGCGCCTGTCGATTCATCTCGGGGTAGGGGTGCTGGAGAATCTGCTGTTCCATTTTCTTGATGTAGCGGCTGAGCCACGGAGGATCGGTAGATTCTGAATCCCCTTTTCTCTCCAACAATTGTGGAAGGACTTTGAACCAGTCCGCTGAAAGTTCGGGCAGAATCACCACATCTCTCCCGAGCCCTTTGGCCTGGTGAACGGTCATCACCTGTACACGCGATCCGCTGGGAGATGCGAGGCGGTGTTTTCTCAGATGAGAGATCAATTCTTGCAGTCGCCCGCTGGCGGGTTTGCGGATGCGCACTTGCTCCATCATCTGATGAATTCGACTGCGGTCCTCGAGCGAGCAGATCTGTGCCAGTCCATCCGCCAGCGGAGCGATGGCATCGACGATTCCCAGCTGATGAATCCGATCTCTCATCCGATTCGCGCCTTCCTCCGCAACCGCTGGATCAAGCCAGTCACCGCTGGGGAAACCTGCGAGTTTACTGGCGATTTTGGGTAGCGGAGATCTGGCCACGGCGAACCGCATCGTCGCATCCCCGGGGTGCTCGACCAGTTCCAGTAATGCCACCAACCGTCCGACTGCCGGCGAATCGACCAGCGGGTTTCCACCCTCCTCACTGGCATCGATGCCCCTCTCCTTGAGGGCGGCCACCATCTTGGCGATGTTCTTGTTCTTTCGGACCAGGATGGCGATCGAAGCCTCCGGTGACTTCTGGATGACTCTTTCCACCTCCTCGATGGCGTCGATATAGGGGCAAATTTTGGGATCGCGCTCTGGATGCTCTCGAGCCACTCGTAACGCCACGTGACCCGGAGTGTCTCCCGGTCCGCCGGAGGCTGTGACATGGTCGTGGAAGTGCTCGCACCAGGAGACCACCGCCTCGCGATCCTCTTCCAACCACTGGGTTAGAGGTAAGGAGGAGAAAACCTCGTTCACCCCATCGAGAATCTCCTGGGAGGAGCGGTACGATTCGTCGAGACTCATGCTCGATCCTGGAACCAGGTACTTTTCGAGCAGATCGAGGACCTCTGCTCGCCCTCCTCTCCAGCCGTAGATCGCCTGCTTCGGATCACCCACGCAGAAGACCGTGCGCCCCTCTGCAGAATCACTGGCGACCTCCTCGATGAGTGGGCGAAGTGCAGCGAATTGCATCATCGAGGTGTCCTGAAACTCATCGAGTAGCAGGTGATGGGTCGATGCGTCGAGTCGATAGAGGATGGTGCCTGGAGAGGCGAGGACATCGGCGACGACCAGTGCCTGGGGTACATCCTGGTATCCCACTCCGCCTTGAGCGCGGAGTCCGATGGCCCTGAAATGATCGTAGTTCGCCAGCAACTCTCCGGTGGCAATGTTCTGGGAACGAATCACCGCGGCCATGCTGGCCCTGGCGCTGTGTACCAGCAACTCGACCGTCACTCGGAGTTCATCGGGGATATCGATGGAGTCGAACCGAGTCTCCGATTCGAGGACCTTTTTGGCGATTCCGGATTCGAATAGTTTCATCAGGTCGATCGATGCCGGTTCGTTGAACCATGAGCGGATCAACTCCAGGGATTTGTTCCAGTTCTTCTGAGGAGATCCACTCTTGGTCTTGGGGCACTCCACCGACTCGAACTGTTCACGGACCAATTGAATCTCTCGATCGCTGGGCGCAGCGATCGGCTCCGGATTCCTCCATGCCTCGGGAGGGAACTCGAGATACTTGTCGTGTGCGTTGGAAACGATCGCTTGCAACTGATTTGCCACCTGGCTCGAGGCACTTCCGCGGCTCAGCCTGTGCATCAGAAGTCGTGCTTCTGCTTCCGTACCCATCGATAGCAGCTTCTGGATCGCTCCGGCCTGGACCGCCTCCAGTTTTTCGGTCTCGAGAATCGTCCAGCCCGGGGGCAGCCCACATTCAAAGGCATGGGCAGTCGCCAGTCGCGCAAAGAAGGCATCCAGGGTCGATACATTGCAGCGATGTAACTCGCTGAGTAATCGTCGAAGTGCTGCTGCGATCTGCTCCTCACTGGGTTGTGGGAATCCTGCCGTCACCAGGGACGCTTGCAGTTCTTTCAGTGCAGCGGCACTTCTCGTGGCAGAGAGCATCCTGCGCAGTACTCGCTCCATGATCTCACCAGCGGCGAGGCGGGTGAAGGTGACGGCGAGAATCCCGGAAGGATCTTCTCCCATCACCAGTAATCCGATGAATCGACTGGTCAGCGAGTGAGTCTTGCCAGATCCGGCACTCGCCCGGATCAGTAAGTGAGGAGAGAAATTCATCCTTGCTCCTCCTCATCGGAGGAGAGGATGCCATCGAGTCGAGCGGCTGATTCGACCACGACTCCGGCCAGAGCTCTTTGCCAGGGGGTCTTCAGTACCGTGAGAGGATCCAGACACCCGGTCAGGATGCCACGGATCGCCTCGCAGGTTCGCTGGTAGGCTTGTGAATAATCATCCTCATGCCAGCGGGCGATCTCGATTCGGGTCTGAGCGGGTTTCGCGGGCAACAGAAAAAATCCCACCTCTGCTTCGGAAGAAACTTGTCGTCCGTCGATCTCCAACTGGTGGGCAAAGTGCCGATAGAGCGGAAGTTGCAGACGTACCCAGATTTTCTCGTCTTTCGACCGACCCCTTCTGTGATCCTTTTCGGGAGGATGGCCGGTCTCGCCCGTCTTGTAATCGAGTAAGCGCCAGCGTTGTTCCTGCTCATGATAGTCGATGCGATCGATTCGACCGGACAGTCCGATGCTCCCCTCTGCCACCTCGATGCGGCACGTTGCCGGCAGGAGATCCACTTCAGCTGCGACCAACCGCCATCCGAGTGCGCGCTGGTGCGCCTGTACCGTAGCCCACGCATCGAGGCGAACTCGTGCCTGTTCCAGTTGTACCAGCACGGCGGAGTGGGCTGGATCTGCGATTCTCTCTCGCCGGTATCGATCGAGTAACTGGTACAGAGCGTCGCGGATCTGTCCCTCGTCCGAAAGATCTCGCAACTCACGATCGAGGCCGTATTGCTCCAGTACTTTGTGGATCAAATTGCCGAACGCGAGCGGATTGAGCTGGCGATCACGATCGTGGCAGTCATGAAGACGAAGGAGTTGATTCATCTGAAACAACACCGGGTCCTCGAGATAGTACGACAGAGATGTGATGGAGACCGAATCCGGTGGTGGCAAGGTCACTCCCTGCGGAGCACCCAGGGATGCGGGACTGCTGGCGGGCGGGCTCGTCTCGGGCAGGTGGAAGCGATGGCGACGATTGCGATCGAGAAATTGCTCCAGTCGCGCGAGGCCATCGGGCCCTTGTAACAGCAGACGACTCGGCAGAAGTGGATTCCCATCGCCGTTTCTGGCGCAGATGGCAATCACCGTCTTGCGCCGTGAATCGATCAGGGAGTGGAGGATGTGTGCATCCCTGGCGTTGCGATGCGCCGGCCCCGCCATTCCCAGTTGTTCTCGGACCCCATGGGGGAGCAACGGATCTCCGGTTGGGGCCGGGGAGAGTTGTCCCTCTGTGGCACCGGTCAGTAGCAGCAGCGGCGCGGAATCGAAGGGAAGCTCGAGCCAGCCCAGCACACCGATGGCACGGTTTCCATGTCGGTCAGGGATCGGAGAGTCATCCAGCAGGTCGATGATCAATGAGATGGTGTCGACGCTGGAGAGCGGTTGTAGGTTGCGATCTTCGATCTGCATCACTTTCTGCACCGCTGAGATCAGCCCGTCGAGACCTGATTGCGGCAAGAGAGGTTGCTGCCAATCGTCGCCCCCGACCAGGGCAGTGATCGCATCGAGCAGTGGCTGGACCCGATCGCCGCGAGTGCTGGGTACTTCTCTGAGCGGTTCGATGGCACTTCGAATGAACTGCACCGCATCCGGGGCGAGGGGGTCGGTTGCCAGCACCGGCTGCCGAGCGGTGGCCCAGCGGTCGATCGTTTCAAGCGGATCGAGTTCCCGACCGTGTCGATCTGTTGCTCGCGGTAAACGAGGATGGATCGCAGGATGTCGGGCCAAGGCGGCGATCGAGTGGCTGGAAAAAGTCTCAAGTGCCTGTCGAAGATCTGCCAGCAAGCGTCCGCAAGAGGAGGCTGAATGCGGGGTTCCGCCGGCGATGTGGAGCGGAACCTGAGCGCGCCGAAACCCTTCCAGCAGCCAAGGCGACAGTTCCTGATCGACCAGGCCGATGGTGACTTCGTCACTGATCGAGGGACCAGAGTGTTGATCGATCTGCTGAAGCAACGAAGCGGCCAAGGAGCGCGGGTCATCCGCCACCATAAGGTCGATCGGTGCAGTAAACGGCAAATTCTCCCACTCTTCAGGGATGGGAATCCCGAACTCGTCATACAGGTGGGCACGATCCTGATCGGTATCGATCCATGCCTCTGCCCGGCAATACTGATCGAGCCACTGTCGCATCTGGGCCGGAATTTCGAGGATTCCGATCAGGATGACCCGAGGCTGAGATGCCATCGGGGCGATGTGGAAGGTGCCAGTGTCAGTGCGGCCGGCCGCTCTCAAACGCGCAGAGCGAAGCGCCTCGATCTGTTCGACCGCTCGCAGTCTCAGCGCCGCATCCGGGTCGTGCTGTGAGGCGGCCTCTGCAGCGATAGAGAGGGTCAAACCTTCTCGGCGAAGATCTGAACCGAGGCGCGAGAAGAGGCGTGCCAGCGGCAGCAGTGTCGTCGCTCCGAGGGATTTTGGGTCGATTCCGAGGGTCGTGAGAGTTTGCTCGGGGCAGCTGCGCAGGGCGTCGATCCAGGCGATTCGATCCTCGAGGACGCTGACGAAGGGCTGTTCGGGGCTGCAGAGCGCTTCCTCAAGGTGACCCGGAGTGGTGATGAGAGGGGGAAGAAGTCCGCGACCGCCGGCGTCTGCCTGCTCGACCAGTAATCGGCGTAAACGCCGCCCCGCCTGACGACCTGGCACCAGTACCACCAATTCCCGCAGGTCGAATGGAGGCGAGCGAGAGCCCTCGGGAGGCTCTCCATCGGCGAGAACCAGGATCTTCCTCGCCGAGGACTCGAGAAATCCACAGGTAGTGCCCAGGAAACTGCGGTCCAAGGATGAATCCTTCCAATTCGTTGCCTAACTCAGGGGGAAATCGTGATCCCCCCTGATCTTCTACGATGCATTCAAGGTGATCCTGACAACTCGAAGTAAAGGTGAGGTCTGAAGAGATCTCAGTCAACCTATGGAGGAGGATGGCCTGAGGGTGCCGGGGAAGGTAGATTCTAACAATGGAATCTCAAGATTCGCCCTCCTATGGCTTCGTCATCGATAATCGCCGCTGTATCGGCTGTCACGCATGCACCGTTGCCTGCAAGACCGAGCATTCCGATCCGGTCGGGGTCAACAAGACCTGGGTTCAGTACCTCGAGAAAGGGGTTCATCCCCGGGCCGAGCGATCCTTCCACGTCTTGCGCTGCAATCACTGCACCGATGCTCCTTGCGTCGAGATGTGTCCCACTGCCAGCTTGACGGTGCGGAAAGATGCCATCGTCGATTTCGATTCTAGCCGCTGCATCGGTTGTAAGGCGTGCATGCAAGCATGTCCTTATGATGCCATCGATATCCATCCCGAGACGGGAACTGCGACCAAGTGCAATTATTGTTCTCACCGTGTGGATGCAGGACGCGAGCCGGCGTGTGCCGTGGTCTGTCCGACCAATGCCATCATCACAGGAGACCTGTCCGATTCAGGGAGTCGGATCGCGACTCTGGTGGCGGGGGAGCCGACGATGGTCCGCAAACCGGAGAAGGGCACCGGCCCCAAGGTGTTCTACATCGAGGGCCATCGTGAAGCACTGGATCCACTCGCGAGCCAACGAAGCATTCGAACCTTGTGGGGGACCAGACCCCGTGATGGAACCGATCCACCCGCAGGACTGGAGCCCGCACTGGAGCGGGGAGCTCCCCATCGAACCTATGACATCCAGCAGCGTCACTCTCTCAGCTGGGGATGGAAGGTGAGTGCCTATCTGTGGACCAAGTCGGTGGCTGCCGGTGTGTTGATGGTGCCTGCGATGCTGGCACCGTTTGAGCGTCGATCACTGATCGACTCATCGATGGGTCTTGGCTGGAGCCTGGCGTTGATATTTCTGGCGATCACCGGTGCGCTTCTCGTTGCAGATCTCAAGCGACCGGAGCGATTCCTGTGGGTGATGCTGCGTCCGCAATGGTCCTCCTGGCTGGTCCGAGGAGCCTACGGCATCACCTTTTTCGGTGGTGTGATCACCCTCGGGTGGTGGCGGAGTGATTCTTCCGACTCGACTCCTGGAATGGTGCTGCTGGCCCTGGCCGGTCTCAGTGGCACCTTCGTGGCCATCTATACCGGCTGGCTCTTTGGCCAGGCGAAAGGACGAGACCTGTGGCAGTCCGCCCTGTCGCCGATCCATCTCGGCTTCCAGGCGCTGGTGGCGGGCTCGGCGATGCTCTTGCTGATTCGCCCCGAGGAACTGAGTGACTTGCGAGGAGTGCTGGCCATCGCGATCACCATCGAACTCCCCTTCATCCTGCTCGAGGTCTTCGGTAAACACTCGACGGAAGCGGCACGCCTTGCGGCACGGTCGATGACTCTGGGAGTGCGAGGAATCTGGCTTCACATCGGAGCCATCGGTGCAGGAAGGATCCTGCCGATGGTGTTGTTGTGGGGAATGCCTGGGGGAGAATGGACCTTCCGATGCGCTGCACTGCTGGCGCTGGCAGGGATCGCCATCTGGGAGCATCTCTGGGTAGAGGCGCCACAGCGCCTTCCACTGGCCTGAGGAGAATTATGTCGTCGAAGCCAAGTTGGATTGAAAAGATGGCCTCCCGGATGGGATTGGTTCCGGGGGAGACCGTCAAACCTGAGCCGTCCCCCTATGGAGATGACCTGCGGAACTACCCACCCTTTGAAAAATGGCTCGAGGTGGAGGAGCAGGATTCTGCGCGTCGTACTCGCAAGATGGCGATGATTCCCACCACCTGCTTCAACTGTGAAGCGGGTTGCGGGTTGCTGGCCGCCATCGATGTGGATCAGCAAGAGATCGTCCGGATCGAGGGGAATCCGCTGCATCCGGGAAGCCGCGGTCGTAACTGCGCCAAGGGTCCTGCAACCCTCAATCAAGTGAATGACCCCGAGCGAATTCTACAACCGATGGCAAGAAAAGGGCCGCGAGGAGAAGGTGGATTCGAGCCCATCTCCTGGGATGAGGCGCTCGATACCATCGCCCTGAAGATTCGCGGGTTGTTGCAGCAGCAGCGTCACGATGAAGTGATGTACCACGTCGGTCGGCCCGGTCATGAAGGATCGATGGAACGAGTGCTGCAGGCGTGGGGAGTCGATGGCCACAACAGCCACACGACAGTCTGCTCCGCCTCGGCACGCTGTGGCTATCAGATGGCCTGGGGCTATGATCGTCCCGCTCCTGATCATGAAAACGCTCAACTGATCTTCTTGATCAGTGCCCACCTGGAATCGGGTCACTACTTCAATCCTCATGCTCAAAGAATCATCGAGGCGAAGGAGCGTGGAGCGAGGATCGTGGTGATGGATCCACGCCTTTCCAACACCGCATCTCGTGCCGACCTGTGGCTACCGACACGGCCGGGAACCGAGGGGGGAGTGATCCTGGCAGCGTTGAGACTGCTGATCCGGGATCGAAAGATCGACCTTGAATTTGTCGAGAACTGGATCGATTGGCGCGGCTACTTGAAAGAACTGCATCCGACCGACCCCAGTTCGGTGGAACAATTCCTCGACCGATTTACCGAACACCTCGATTCGTGGACTCCCGAAGAGGCGGACCAGCAGGCGGGTCTGGAGCCTGGAAGTGTTGTAGCGCTGGCACGAGAAATCGAGCGAGCCGGTCCGAGGATGGCTTCCCATATCTGGAGAAGTGCGGCGAGTGGTAATCTGGGAGGATGGCAGATCGCGCGATCGCTGGCGCTATTGACTGCATTCACCGGAGCTCTGGGTCAGGAGGGTGGAACTTCCCCTGCCGGGTGGAACAAATTGAAACCCGATTTCTTCTCGATGCCTGACCATGGCGACCGCTGGAATGAATTGATCTGGCCTCGTCAGTACCCGACATCCTTTTATGAGATGAGCCATCTCTTGCCACACCTGGTCGAGGATGGTGTGGGAAAGATCGGTGTGTATTTCACCCGGGTGTTCAATCCCGTCTGGACTTTTCCCGATGGAATGTCCTGGATGAATATGTTGCGCGATGAAGAGAAGGTCGGACTGCATATCGCCATGACGCCGACATGGAACGAGACTGCTCTGTTTGCAGATCTGGTCCTTCCGATGGGCCATTCGACCGAACGTCATGATATCCAGAGCCAGGAAACTCACTCGGGTCGTTGGGTTTCATTTCGTCAACCGGTCTTCCGGACTCTGGCGAGATTGCAGGGCAAGCCTACGGAAGATACTCGTGGATTCAACCCCGGAGAGGTGTGGGAGGAAGACGAGTTCTGGATCGAACTCTCCTGGCGCATCGACCCCGATGGGGAACTGGGCATCCGGAAACACTTCGAATCGCCCTATCGCCCTGGCGAAAAGGTGACCGTCGAGGAACAGTACAGATACATGTTCGAGAACGACATCCCAGGACTGCCAGAAAAGGCGGCTCAGATGGGGATGGACCCGTTCGAATACATGACCCGTGTGGGTGCCTTCGAACTGGACGAGAAAACCGTTCGTGTCCATGAGAAGCCGGTAGAAATCCCCGATGGGGCTGCAGTGATCGTCGATCCGATCACCTCGGTGGCGACTCTCGATGGCAAGAAGGTCGGTGTAGCGGTCGACGGGGCGATCCGCGCCGGCTTCCCCACCGCCAGCGGTCGCGTCGAGGTGTTCTCCCGCTTGCTACAGGAGTGGGGCTTCGAGGATATGGCGTTGCCAGGGGCTCCCCTCAGTCATGTCGCGCCCGAATTGCTGGATCCTGACAACGGGATCTTCGTGCTGCTACCAACCTTTCGGTTGCCGACGATGATTCACTCCCGCTCCGCCAATTCGAAGCATCTGATGGAAATCTCTCATGCCAACCCTGTGTGGATTCATCCCGATGATGCGAGCCAGCATCGAATCGAGGATGGACAGCTGGTGAAGATCGAGACCGAGATCGGCCACTTTATCAATCGAGCCCGAGTTACCGATGGGATGAGTCCAGGAGTGCTGGCGTGTTCCCATCACATGGGTCGCTGGAAGCTGGAGGATTCTCCAGGATCCAACTGGGGCAGTTCGACGGTTCGATTCGAGAACCTCCCCGATGGACGGGTCCGGATGCGCCAGATCGAGGTCGAGAAACCTGTCGGGAACACCGATCCGGATGTCGATCGTAGCTGGTGGGAAGAGAAAGGTGTTCATCAGAACATGGCCTTCCCGGTACAGACCGATCCTGTCAGCGGCATGCATTGCTGGCACCAGAAGGTACGACTGGTCGCTGCCGATTCGACCGACCAGTATGGGGATGTGGTAGTGGATCAGACCAAATCCAGAGAAGCTCATCAAAGGTGGCTCTCACTGGCTCGCCCTGCGAGCCCGGAACTTCATGGCGGATTGCGTAGACCACGAGAATTGCCGCGCCCGCTCGCCAGGAACCCTCGTGCATACCTGTTTGAAAATGGTCGCAACGATTGATCGCAACGATGGATCTCAACGATGGATCTCAACGATGGATCTCAACGATGGATCGTGGCGGCGTGGATTTGACGGTGGTGGACACCTGCAGAACGGTCTCATATGAGTGCATTTCTTGAGGGACTCCCGCTGGTGGCAGCCACTGCGCCGCAATGGGTAGAAGTGGCCTGTGCTCACCTCGATGAGGTGCTGCAGGATCATGCGTGGTGTGAGTTCAAGGCCGCCAGCGCAGGTCTCGGGATGATCTCGAGGTTCCCCGACCAGTCGTTCCTGGTGAGACCGATGATCGCTCTCGCTCAGGAGGAGATGCTGCACTTTCGCCAGGTCACGGATTTGTTGCAGGAGCGAGGAGTGGAGTTGGGTCCTCCGATCGCGGATCGATATGTTCGAGGACTGCGCCGAGTTTGTTGCACCAGAGTCAACGGTCTCGGTGAGGTCGGAGATCATCTGGTTCTCAATGCGTTCGTCGAGGCGAGAAGTTGCGAGCGATTCCGGATCCTCGGGGCAAGGTTGCAAGATGTGGGTCCCAGAGAAGAAGGACTGGCAGACTTTTACCAGCGTCTGGCAGAGGCGGAAGCTCGTCATTGGGAATCCTTTAGAGATCTCGCCCATCAGGTATGCGATCCAGATCAGGTGAATCGGAGAATCGAGGAGGTGGCTCAGATGGAGGCCACACTGCTCGAACAGCACCCTGTCGAAGCTCGGATGCATTAGGAGGAGAATGTCTCGATCGGTCATCGTCACCGGTTGTAGCCGTGGAATCGGTGCAGCGCTGGTTCAGCAATTGCTCGAGAAGGAGCATCGGGTTGCCGGTTGCTCGCGATCCACTGCAGCGATGCAAGAACTGGGAATCGACCCCACCTTCAGCAGCGTAGATGTTCGAGACGGCGATGCGATGGTGGGTTGGGCCAAAGCTCTACAAGAGATCGGCTTGATCCCGGATCTGGTCATCGCCAATGCCGGCCTACTCCATCTGCGTCAACCATTCTGGGAGCTCAGTGCTGAAGAGTTTGATCAGGTCATCGATGTCAACATCAAGGGTGTGGCCAACACCGCCAGGGCCTTTCTGCCCTCGATGATCCAGAAGAAGTCAGGAACCTTCGTGGCGTTCTCTTCCGGGTGGGGCCGATCCACTTCCCCGGGGGTGTCTGCTTACTGTGCCTCGAAATTTGCGGTGGAAGGACTGATCGGAGCCCTTGCCCAGGAACTACCGGAGGGAGTCAGTGCTGTAGCGTTGTCTCCAGGGGTGGTTCATACCTCGATGCTGGCGAGGGCTTTCGGGGAGGAGGAGGCGAGCCATGCGGTGGAACCACAGCAGTGGGCTTCACAGGCGATCGAGTTTCTGCTGGCTCTGGGCCCCGCTGAAAATGGTCAAAGTCTCAGTTTTCAGCGCTGATCAATCTTCCTCTGCGGCAAGATTGCGAACGATCCAAGATTCCATTCGTGAGCGTAGAAGATCGAGCGGCATCGAACCTTCCTCCAGCAGATGGTCATGGAACGATCGGATGTCGAAGCGTTGACCCAGTTTTGAGCGAGCGTTCTGAACCAGTTCCTGGATCACCAGTTCACCGATCTTGTAGGCCAACGCCTGGCCGGGCCAGGAAATGTAGCGATCGATTTCGGATTCGATATTTTTGATCGAGAGTGCGGAATTTTCGAGCATCACATCGATGGCTTGCTGGCGGGACCAGCCCAGATGGTGAATTCCGGTATCGACGACGAGCCGAAGTGCCCGCCACATCTGATAGGAGAGCTGGCCGAATCGAGAATAGGGGTCCTGGTAAAAGCCCATCGCCTCGCCAAGGGACTCGGAATAGAGACCCCAGCCCTCGGTGTAGGCGGTGAAGTGTGTCGTGGTTCTCCAGCGAGGTAGGTTTTTCAGCTCATTTTGCAGGGCCAACTGGAGATGATGCCCCGGTACTGCTTCATGTAATGCCAGTGCTTCCATCTCATAGCGGGGCCGACTTTTCAGATCATGGGTGTTGGCATAGAACCACCCCGGCTGGCTCCCATCGGGGGGAGCGGGACGGTAGTAGGCAGTGGTGGACCGAGGTGCCTCGAAATCTGGTATTTTCCGCACCCCGTAGGGTGCTCTCGGTAGCCGCCCGAAGAGAAGAGGCAGCATCGCATCGGCTCGCTTGCAGATGTCTCGATAGCCGCGAAGCAACTCCTCGGGGTCATCGTGATAGAAAGAGGAGTCGGTGCGAAGGTGTTCGATGAAGGCGGCAAAATCGCCTTCAAATTCGACCTCCGCGATGACTTGCTGCATCTGTTTGCGAATCCTCGCCACCTCGGACTGGCCAATTTTGTGGATTTCCATGGCATTCATGTGGGTGGTGGTGTGTCTCCGGATGCAGTGTCCATAATAATCGGATCCGGTCGGGTAGTAGAGGCAAGCGAAGGTATCCCGCGCCAGTGGGATGTAATCGGTTTCCATGAAGTCCTTGAACTTGCGAAAGGCGGGTTGTACTTGATCTCCGATCACGGCCTGTGCAAGAGTTTGCAGTCGAGTTCGATCCTGCTCGCTAATGGTGCTCGGCATCGATCCAAACGGTGAATAGAACAAGGTCTGTTGCGGATCCGATCCTACCTGAGATGTAATCTGATCGATGACTCCCTCAAGAGTGACCGCCGGTGGAAGAAATCCCAGCTCCATTCCTTTACGCAACATCTCCAGCGTCTGATCGATGTACCTGGGAACCTGCTTCAGTCGCGAGAGGTAAGCTTCGTGATCACGAGTGCGCTCGAACGACATCCGGCTCGCCAGCATCGGCAGCCACACCTGAGGACCTCGGCGCTGACTGACAGGTGTGTATTGCAATCCGATCCGCACACCCTCGATGTGGATTTCAAGGATGCGGGTCAACATCTGGGCTTGCTGACGTGCGCTGGCAGCGAGGACCGAAAGATCGAGGCTTTGAATCCCCTGCAAGAGGTTGAAATGGAACTCCAGATCTTTCGCCTGCTGCTCTGTACCGCAATGTGGCAGGTGGAAATCCGCCTCTCGGATGCCATTTCGTGAAGCCATCAGGGGAGAATCGGCCAGCAGGCCATCCCAGTATTGCTGATAGATCTCATCGAGTGACTGAAGAGTCGACTTCTGGGCGTCTGAGTGCGGGCTGCTCTCCTGAGCCATCATGCGACCAGGAGCGAGCCAGAGTAGAGAGAGGATTAAACCCAAACAGAGGAGTACTACGATTCTTTTCGAGGAGTTCATCGGTTCATTCCTATCGCTGGAGTGCTGCGCCTGCAGGAATCCAGGATACACGATGAGAACAGTGGAGGCATCGAGACAATGGTCCGAGTAGAGGTGCTTCAATTTTCGGTAGATCGGATGAGGTCTAAAGTGAAACGATCAGCGAGAAAACTGAAAAAGATGACCATCGAGAGAGGCAACAGTCGTTCGAGACCGGGGTCCCATCGGTTGGAATTGAAACTTCATCTTCGCCAGTGTTGTGGCTCGGGTCGGGACTATCTCTCTTTTGGATCGGCGGGGGGAGGATCACCCGATATCGTCAGCACTCCGGTAAGAGGTCGGGATGCATCGAAGGACAGGTCAAATCGATCGCGGAACTGTTGCGGGAAAAAACGTCCCAGCTGGCGGGTGCATTCGGCGATGGCAGGTCCACTGAGGGATGTGTTGATGGGCTGATGGAGGCGACTATCTGGCCATTGAAAGACTCCCAGAAACATCACTCCAAGGAGAATTCCTGCCAGTGAGATTCCCATCACTCCACCGAGCACGTTGTCACAGATCCGAAGGGTTTGATCGAAGAAGGTGCGAAGAACCACGGTGGTCAGGAAGGCCAGGCTTGCGCAACTGCTGAAGATGATGAATCCAGCGAGCAACTGGCTGACCAGTGGCCCCATATCTGCACGAATCGTCGAGAAGAGAGGAGTCATCGCCAGCGGGACTGCGAACTGCCCGGCCAGAACCAGTCCCACGGTGGAACCCAGTAACAGTGCGGAAGTTCGATAGAAACCGACCCCGACACCGGTGAAGACCCCCGACAGAAGTCCGAGGAGCACCACCATGTCGATCCAGTTCGACTGGGCCCAAGCTTGACCGAAGGTCGAAGCGGTGGGCAACTCAGCTAGAAAGAGTCCTGAGATCGACGTGATCGATGGGATCACATGTTCCCAGGTGAGGTAGTTTTCGAGCAATGGCTCCGTGAATTTCTCCTGTCGGCGTACACTCAGGGTCTCGTAGGGGTACTTTATTGTCAAGGCTCCCTTCTGTTCTGGTGTGTGGTGGAGGGCAAGGATGGTCAGCATGGGGCCCTATGTGGTGAATGAGCCATGGGACGAAGGGACAGAATCATGATGGATTGGTCAGGGAAGACGATTCTCATCACTGGTGCCAGTGATGGAATCGGGCGCGACCTGGTCGAGCAATTCGATCTTCTGGGAGTTGGGAAACTGATCCTGATCGGCCGCGATCCCACTCGTCTTGAACAGGTCGCATCCCGATGTCAAAGCGAGACTCGGGTGGAACAGGTAGATCTCGCCGATCCCCATCAACTGACCGATCTGATCGAGCGCCTCGCTGCGGAAGAGGTCGATGTCCTGGTCAATAATGCGGGTGTGGGTCTGGGGGGAGCCTTTGCCTCTCATGAGCAGGATGCTCGCCTCCTTTCGATGATCAGGCTCAACTGCGAGGCGGTGATCTTGCTCACTCGCGCAATCCTCCCGGGGATGCTTGAACGAAGAAGGGGATCGTTGTTATTCGTCGGATCTCTGGCGGGGTGGGCTGGTGGACCAGGACTCTGTGCATATTCTGCGACCAAGGGCTTCATCCATCGGTTTGCTGAAGGCCTACGATGGGAATTACACGGCTCGGGAGTGGTAGTGAGTCTTCTCGCACCCGGAGCGACCAGGACTTCATTCTTCCAATCGGCAGGAATCGATGCGATGGACATTCGGGGGGGGAGCATGTCCTCGAAAGAGGTGGCAAGGCAAGCGTTGAAAGGGCTGGCTCGGGGCCGCGCTATCATCGTCCCGGGGATCGCCAACCGATTGTTACGGATGCTCCAGGGGTTGGCGCCGAGAGCAGTCGTGGGATGGACTTCTCGGAGGATATTCGCGTCGATCCTGAAGCGAGAGTAGACCTGAAGCCAGTAGACCTGAAGCCAGTAGACCTGAAGCCAGTAGACCTGAAGCCAGTAGACCTGA
>JAAZXB010000005.1:133081-189208 GCA_014240375.1 Planctomycetota bacterium
AAGCCAGGCCGCCTCGTTCACTCACAAGCATCCAGGAAGAACCTGCGCTTACAACTGCACCGTCACCCTCAGGTAGGTGGCGCGAATCTGGAGAGTATCCTTCGCTGAAAGATTATGAGCGTGGGTCAAATCCGTCAACTGTCGGTGGAGTTCGGCTTCGTTGCCAGAGGCTCTCGCCGCTTCGTAGGCGTTCATCGTTGGCCCGTAGTAATCCTTCATGATGTTCACCCAGTCATCTTCGCCGCGGCTGGAGGAAGTGAACTGGAAGGTGTCTTTCTCGATGGAGATCCGGTCCGCTTCTATGCCGGCGCTTCCAAACCGCTCCAGCACATTCGTCTCGACGCCCCAGAGCATCGGACTGATGAACCCTTCGGGGGGAGGCGGAGTGAATGCACTGCTGATCTTCAGGACATCGGAAACGAATGAAGTCGGATCGTTTGGAATCCAGTTGCCCATGACGATACGACCGCCAGGCTGGGTGACGCGGACCATTTCTCGGGCGACATCGAATGGCTTCGGGCAGAACATGGCGCCGAAGATGGAAATCGTCAGGTCAAAGGCATTGTCAGGGACAGCGGTCAGAGCGCTCGCATCGCCATTTTCGAAGCGTAGCTTCTCAAGACCTGCCGCCTGGGCACGTGCGTTGCCGGCATCGACCAGATTTCTGGCAATGTCGATCCCCAGGACATCAGCGCCGTGTTGGGCCAGCGGCACGGCGGTGGTCCCGTCGCCACAACCGAGGTCGAGCACTCGCATCTGAGGGGTCACACCGAGCGAGTCCACAAGGGCGGCACCAGGCTCGCGCATGAAGGCTTCCGCGATGACCGAGAAGTCACCCTTTTCCCACAGTTGTTGATTTGGATTGGTACAGGATTGTTCTGTCATGGTCTCCCACTTTCTTCATTGGAAATTAACGAATGGCGGGGGCAACACCATCAAAGATACTCGCAAGAGGATACACGACAAGTTCAAGGACTTCCAAGGTCACTATTTCTCTGCGAAGTATCCTGCAGAATCGGTTCGCACGAGGTTCGCACGAGGTCCGCAAGAGGTCTGTGTGCAGTCCTAGCGACGTGTGGTGGGAAGACCTCGAGATGACCAGCCGGGGAATGTCACATTTCCCAGTACATCCGTTTCACCGATGAATCCGCCCCTCATGTCATGAAGGTTGACGTACCCCTCGGCGGTGAGAAGATCCGCAGCTTTCTGAGATCGACCGCCCTTCTGGCAGCAGAGAATGATTCGACAATCCGCATCCATTTCAGAATTGACCGAATCGACAAAATCTGGATTCATGCGGATTCCGACTCCACCATCCCCGCGGATCATCACGGGAATATTTCGAGAGTTGGGGACATGGCCCTTGGAGTACTCTTCGGGCATCCGAACATCGAGAAATACATATTCTTGATCGGAGTTCATCAGTTCGTTGGCACGGTCTGGATCGATTCTCTTTACACCCACGAAAGTCCCCCTTCCTCTGACTGTCGAGCTGGCCTCACGGCCAGCCGTTGCCAGGGCACTACTCTTTGAATCCCACGCTCAATCGGAATCGAATCCGTACCAGAAGACGGACCCGAGATCACCCACAGTGATCTGGCGACTCTCTCAGGATGGTCCTTGGTTTTGCGCCAGGAGTCCCTCGCCCACAGGCAGATCAGCAGTACGCTGACACTCACGGAATCTGGAAATTCTGCCCTCAGGAACGGATGCATCGTCGGTCGAAGAGGGGCTGCTGTCAACCGGCGGGATCGGCGGATGGGGGAGATAATGGCCGGCTGAGCCGATTCAAGCCGATCCAGTTGACCGCAAAGTGGGCACCGATGGCCCCAGGAAGACCTGCGGTGGGCCACTGCGCCAGTCTCCCCAGCGCCAGTCCTGCGAGCATCGCGATCAACGGCCAGGCACCGAGGCGTCGATCTCCGGTCCAGTGGGCCAGACCAAAGAGTGAACTGGCGATGAAGATCCCGAGAAAAGGCTGCAGGAGTCCCCGGAACAGTAATTCCTCGGAGACCGACGAGATCAGCGCTAGCACCAGCACTTCGATGGGGGTACTGCCCTCGAATAACTCGGCCAAGCGAGACTCCAACTGGCGTGCATCACGCCAGACCCGCGGCAAGATCTGCGAAAGCAGCGAAGCTACCGAGCCCAGTACAAGTCCGATCAGTAGTCCCAGCAAGATGTTCTCGGGAGGGTCCTGGGTCCACTTCAGGGGGTCGGAGAGATAGATTCCAATCAGGGCGATGACCCCCATCGATCCGTGGAAGTAAAGGGAAGCCCGGAAAACCTGGCGTGGGCCAGCAGGAGTGGTCATTTTGAGGGGCCTTCTCTCTCCTCGAGAATCTTGCGGGCATTCCGTATCAATCCCTGATGACCGGCACGGGTGATGGGGGTTCCGGAGTACTGATCCAGCCAGTCTTCATGGCTGATGGACGAGATCTTTTCGAGATCAGTGGGCGGAATTCTGGGAACCAGTTCCGGGTGAATCTCTGGAATGAGTCGCGCAGGGCGGTGGTTCCATGGACACACTTCCTGGCAGCGATCACAGCCAAGGAGCCAGTCAGAAAGTCGAACTTGTTCCGGAAAGGGCCCTCGATGTTCAACATTCCAGTGAGTGATGCAGTCTTTAGAGTCGATGACTCGGGGCGTTCGCAAGGCATCTGTGGGACAAGCATCGATACATCGAGTGCATTCACCACAGCGGTCTTCAACAGGTGAAGTGATAGGAAGGGGTCGATCGGTCACGACCGTCCCGAGGAAGAAATAACTTCCGATGTCGAGATCGATCACCAGGCTGTTCTTTCCGATCCAACCCACTCCGGCCAGTTGCGCCCAGTCCCTTTCCAGCAGCGGAGATGAGTCCACGGTGTACCAACTGTTCCACTCACCATCTTCAGTGACGAAGCGGCTCAATTGCTCGAGCATTGGTTTCATGACCTTGTGGTAATCTCGACCCTGTGCATATCGTGCAATCTTGCCTTCCTCCGGATCCTGGTCATCTGAACTGGAATATGGAAGAGTGACCACGATCACACTCCTGGCACCGGGGAGCGACTCTCTCGGGTCGATCCTGCGCTCGACATTGCGGGTCATCCACTCCATCGATCCGTGCTTTCCGGTGTCGATCCAATCGAGAAAGTGATCTGCATGTGGGGATCGACCGGCAGCGGCAATCCCGAGGGAGTAGAATCCGATCTCGAGAGCTTTATCTCGCAAGTTGGCAATCGTGTTGGCCTGTGGATCTGGGTCTAACGGGCTCATCGGCTCCCTGTATTTCATTTCAGTTCTTTGCAGGAGGGAGAGTATAAGGTGTGTTCGGTGGAATTGACCCAACTACGTCATCGAGCAGGGTGGTATCCTCGAGCACGCGGAGGAGGGCAAGTTGTTGACCGCCTACATCTCGTTGATCAGGCCCCACCACTGGGTCAAGAATCTGTTCGTACTGCTTCCCGTGCCCTATGCCATAGCGGCAGGCGTGGAACTCGATGAGTGGTCTTTTCTACAGGGCCTGCTCGCCTTTTCTCTGGTTAATTCAGCGGTCTATTCTTTCAATGATGTGATCGATCGTGATCGCGATCGCTGTCATCCAGAAAAGAAGAAGAGACCGATTGCCGCCGGTCAGATCAGTCGGCGGTCTGGCCTCGTGACATCGAGTTCTCTCATCATCTTGGCGACGATTCTGACAGTGCTGGCAGATCTTGCGGGAAATGTTGCGCTCATCTCTTCTGGCTACCTGCTGCTGAACCTGATCTATTCCCTCTGGGGACGTGCAATCCCGGTGATCGATGTGCTCTTCCTCGCGGCCTTTTTCTTTCTTCGAATCCTCTATGGCTGCGCGTTGCTTGGGGTTGATCCCAGTGAACGACTGCTGGTGGGAGGCACCGGGATTGCGCTTCTGTTGGCGCTGGGGAAGCGGAGGGGAGAACTTCAGCTGGAATCGGCACCCCGTTTTCGTCAGAGTTTGAACGGTTATACCCAGAAAGGGATGGATCGCACCATCCAGATCCTGAGTTCTTTGGTTGTGTTGTTCTATTCAGAGTTTTGCTGGAGTTCCCCCAGTTACCTGGAAGCGAGATGGTGGTGGAGTTTGCCTCCTGTGTATTGTGGGGTCCTGTACTACGTGCTGCGCATCCTGGTCGCAGGAGACCAGCGCTCCCCGGTCGAGATGGTTCTTCGATCTCCCTGGATTCAATTCTTTCTGTCATGCTGGGGCGCGCTGACCTGGATGAGTCTCGAATTGAACTAGAATCGGCATCCGGCTTTTTAAATATCCGCGTGAAAAAAAGTCATGAAAGACAGTTATCCTTCACCGGAAGAAGTTCCGCTGGTGGTCATCTTTGATTCAAACCGTATGCGTGGGGCGAGTTCGGACTATGGCTGGCGCCAATCATAAGGCTTGAAATTGCCAGTTTGAGGGTTTACAGTGTGGGTAGTGAGGTTCGGATATTGAAACGGTAACACTAGACTCGAATATCAAGTTGCGAAGAGTCAAGTGTCGCGAAGAGTGACCCTAGAGTGACCCTAGAGTGACCCTAGAGTGATTGAATGCGCTCTATTATTATTTTGATGTTGAATTCAGAGGAGTGGATCTCTGCTTCGACTGTATGTTGCTATTAATATTTAAAATAGATACGCGATGGTTCAAATTATCAAGGTCTCTTTGATCATTGCCACTGTCGTAAGAGTTTGGTGAATTCTTATGGTCGATAAGCACTATTTCCATCAGGTCCAGAAGAGCTCCTCGAAGGAAAAATGGCTCGTGGTCGGTTGGCCTGGAGTCTGCGGTGTCGCTTCCCAAGTAGTACAAAAATTGGACCAAGGATTTGGTGCCGAAACCAATTCCTTTTGTGATTCATCGCAGGAGTTTTCGCTGGATGAAATCGTCGTGAAAAATGGCGTGGCATTCCCGGGAAAGGTTCCAAATTTGATTTTCCGCCATGCGCCGCTGGGGGGTAGCCATGACCTGTTGCTCTTCCAACCCGAGCGTCATCCGGAAACCAATGGCCTGGAAATGTGTAGAGGGGTGATGAAAGCGGCTATCGCTCTGGGTGTTCGTAAAGTCATTTCGTTCGCAGCTCAGCCAAGTACCGTCGATCCAAGATCAATTCCTCGTGTCAAATTCTGTAGTTCTGACCCAGAGTTTGGAACTGAACTCAGCGCCAGGAAGATTGAGCCGTTGGAGGATGGCAAGATCAGGGGGCTCAATGGCCTGATCCTCATCGCGGCTCAAGAACATGGAATACCGGCAGCCTGTTTGATTGGTGAAGTGCCAACACTGGGCTTGCAGATGCTGAATCCAAAGACCATGAAAGTTCTCCTTTCTGCTTTCCTGGAGCTTTCGGGAACGAAATTGGATCTGAGCCACATGGATGAGACGATTCAGGTGTATGAGGAATACATGCTTGAACTGGCAGACTCTATCGAGGGCTCTTTCTTGTCTGTGGATCCAACGACCAACCCTGAGTTACTTCGTGGCCAGCAATCGGAATTTGACGAAGCGAAACTGGAAGAACTATTTCAGGACGCAGGCGTCGATCGAGTCAATGCGATGTACCTGAAGTCGGAACTGGATCGATTGGACTTGTATACGCAGTATGAGGATCGATTCCTCGACTTGTTCCGGGACTGTAGTTGACTGAGTATAGATTTTAAATAACGGGACTACCATCTCTGGCGACCCAGTGCTCCTGGGTCGCCGGTCCCCATTCTGGAGCAGTTCAACCTGTCAAATCAAAGCCCGATCTCGCAATCGAGATTGTCATCAGTCCAGTCGATCCCAGGGTTGGGGAATGGTACCCAGGGTCCTGGACCTCCGATGAAGAAGTAATAGAGCAGGAAAATAGCATCCGAGATGTCAGAGATTCCATCATCGTTGGCGTCCCCCGCATCCATGCAACTGGGTAGCGGTCCGTCGAGGAAGGTGTAATCGAGGTGAAAGATCGGATCTGCCATGTCGACCAGCGAATCCATGTTGACGTCTCCTCGGATGAAGACGGATTCCACCGGAGGTGCTCGGACTTCGATGGTACCAGGGATGAGATTAGATACCTGGACTGAATTACTTCCGATCACAAACATGTTCATGATCGGTGGAGTACCAAAGCCGTCCAGTGGAACAAAATTGATATCCTGGTCGAGAGAACCAGCACTGATTTCTCCGAGTAAATAGGCGATTTCCTGTGGATATCCCAGCGATGGAACCGTCTGGCCCTCGAAGGGTGGAAGTGCATCGAAGAGCACCCCACAGATGATGGTCCCTGCAGTGGGATCGACCTGCTCCTGCACGTACTCTGCCTCGATCGAGCCTACCAGGGAGCCATAGACATCGACAATCAGGTTTTCGATGGGCGTGGTCGTTGGAAATGCGATCGAGAAGGAGTAACCCTCGAGCAGGCCATCCCAGTCTCCCTCGATCGGAAGGCTGAAGGGCTGGCCCGCTTCGGTAGTGATGGTGCCGACTCGGATCATCGTTTCCTGGGCGAATCCGAGGGTGGATCCAGCACCGACGCTGATCATCCAGGCGAAGCAGATGAGGATCGCAGACGGTGCGTTGGACCTCGAGGTGGTAGCGCCAACCTCTGGCCGAATATTGTCATAATCACTCATCGAACCCCCTGGAACCAAGCGGGCTTGCATGGATCCAAAATACTAGAATCACTCCCTGAGAGATCAACTAGAGGATAAGGTGACCAGAGCGATCGATTACACGAGCCTGGAGCCACCGATCCTGATGATAACTGCTGGACGGCGTGGCTCAAGCACCAGGATGGTCAACTCTGGCTTCGACGGGGCCTGACGAGACGGTCCAGTAGAGGTGTACAGGATCACTGGCGGCAGAATAGAACCGCGCTTCGTGATGGGAGCCAGTAATGTCGGAGCAGGAATCAATCAGGGCTCTATACGAGAGTGCTGCAGAAACTCACGAGAAGGCGAGACAATCTCTGGGTCGGGGTTTGACCCTGGCTGAAAAGATCCTCCTCTCACACATGGGTGAGGGATTCGCCAGGGTTCCACAAAGAGGTGCCGAGTACTGCGATCTCTATCCCGATCGTGTGGCGATGCAAGATGCCACTGCTCAGATGGCCATCCTGCAGTTCATGCAAGCAGATCTCGATCGGGTCCAGGTTCCTTCAACGGTTCATTGCGATCACCTGATTCAAGCACGGGTAGAAGCTTCGCAAGATCTGGCTGCAGCGGAGCAGGTCAATGCAGAAGTCTATCGGTTTCTACGGAGTTCCTCCGAGAAGTATGGGATTGGTTTCTGGAAACCGGGATCTGGGATCATTCACCAGGTGGTACTGGAGAACTACGCATTTCCAGGTGGTTTGATGATCGGTACCGACAGCCACACGCCGAATGCGGGTGGGCTTGGAATGTTAGCCGTCGGAGTCGGCGGGGCCGATGCCGTGGATGTGATGGCAGGATTGCCCTGGAATGTGAAGTGGCCCGGAGCGATTGCGGTGAATTTGAAAGGGAAGTTGTCTGGCTGGACGTCCGCAAAAGACGTCATCCTCAAGGTGGCAGGCGAACTTACCGTGAAAGGTGGCACCGGCGCCATCGTCGAATACATCGGAGAAGGCGCCCGAACCATTTCATGCACAGGAAAAGCGACCATCACCAACATGGGAGCGGAGATTGGCGCGACTTGCTCGGTCTTTCCCTTCGACGAGGCGATGGCAGTGTATCTGCAAGCGACCGGTCGAGGCGATCTGGCACAACTGGCCAGAGACCACGCAGACTTGCTGCGACCCGATCCAGAGGTCGAGGCGGATCCCGCTTCGGCCTACGATCAGGTTCTGGAGATCGATCTCGATCAACTGGAACCCCATGTGGTCGGTCCACATTCTCCTGATCGTGCACGCCCCATCTCTGAACTGGGAACCGAAGCGAGAAGTGAGGGTTGGCCTCTCGAGATCAGCGCTGCACTGATCGGTTCCTGCACCAACTCATCCTACGAGGATATGGATCGCGCCGCGGCGATCGCAGATCAGGCCGCAGAAGTCGGTATTCAAGCCCGAACCAGATTCTTGGTCTCACCCGGCTCGACCCAGGTCTTCCGGACTGTCGAACGAGATGGTCAAGCGGCTTCCTTCGAGAAACTGGGGGGTACGGTACTGGCGAACGCATGTGGTCCCTGTATCGGTCAATGGCACAGAGAAGATGTTGAGAAGGGAAGCAGCAATAGCATCGTGAGTTCCTTCAACCGGAACTTCCCGGGTCGTAATGATGGGAATGCGCAGACCCTGTCTTTCATCGCAAGTCCAGAGATAGTCACTGCATTTGCGATCTCCGGAAGGCTGGACTTCAATCCACTGGTCGATCCGATCGAGGGTGAAGATGGGGAATCTCGGTTGCTGGCAGTTCCATCGGGAAAGAGTCTCCCACCTGAAGGATTCGTCAAGGATACGACCGGATTGGTGAATCCTCCGATAGATGGATCGTCCATCGAAATCGACATTGATCCGGCCAGCGAACGGCTTCAACTACTGACTCCATTTGCCAGTAGGGAAGAAACTGAGTACCAGGAGATGAGGCTTCTGTTCAAGGCCAAGGGGAAATGCACTACCGATCACATCTCGCCTGCAGGGCAGTGGCTTCGCTTCAGGGGCCATCTTGAAAACATCTCCAGAAACATGTTCTTGGGAGCGATCAACGAGTTTCATGATTCTCCAGGCGTCGGTCATGACGCTACTGCGGATGGTGCGAGTCGAGTGCTCCACGAAATCGCAGAGAACTACCGAGATTCTGGCAGTTCATGGGTGGTTGTCGGAGATGAAAACTACGGTGAAGGTTCGAGTCGAGAGCACGCAGCGATGTGCCCCAGGTTCATGGGCTGTGGAGCAGTCATCGTTCGGTCATTTGCCAGGATTCATGAGACCAACTTGAAGAAGCAAGGCGTGCTCGCACTTCGATTCGTCGACCAGGCTAGTTACAGCCTGGTAAAAGAAGGCGATGTCATCTGCATCGAAGGGCTGGCCCAGTTCGGTCCCGGTAGCGAGTTTACTGCCGTCTTCCGCCATATAGATGGCTCCGAAGATCGAGTGATTTGCAGTCATACTTTCAGCGAAAGTCAGGTGAATTGGTTCTGGAAGGGTGCGGCACTCAACGCTCTCACCAGTTCTGAAGATCGATAGTTCCACCAGTTCTCGCACCGTTCGCCTCGGGTGATATCCTAGAACCTGGGAAAGTTGGGTGGCTTCTTCTGAGCACCCTGAACGGTGGGAAATTATCATGAAACAGAGTGATAGCATTGCTCGATCTGGACCGGGTCAATATCGATTCGGGCCATCGATCTGTTCGCTATTCTTGGCCCTGTTGATCTCCACTACCGGAGTCGGACAGGGTGTCGTGCTGACTCTGGACACTCCCGATCTGGTGGTGGCTCCGGGGACCCATTTCGATGTTGAACTGCGAATCGAAAATCCGCTTGGACTGCAGATTCAGGGAATCCAGCAGGTAGTGTCGTGGGACTCTTCAGCACTCCAGTTGCTTTCCTTGACTCTTCCGCTTCCTGATCAACTTCCAGCTGCTCCTCCAACAGTGGCTCTGGTGTGGAATGCACCTCCACCGGTGGGACCTGGTGGTGATCTCGGCTGCAGTCAGTGGTGGGATGGACAGGGAGTAGAGGCGTTCAGCTTGGGTATGGTAGTGGATGGATCCTGGACCGAGACCTCGACACCTCTGGCGGTGTTACACATGCGAGTCAACACCTTTGCGACGAACGGCGACTCTCTACTCTCGGCGCCCGCTCCTGATCTTTCCTGTGGTTGGCTGGGCCCCATCGTCACCGATCCCTCCGGAGAGATCATCGCAACGACGGCCGCCTCCTTGAATCTGACGGTCAGCGATCTTCAGGGACCGACCACTCTTCAGTGTGCATCTGCCGCAGAGACGGTATACCTGACCTGGCAGGAACCGATCGCCCTCGACCTGGTCCAGATCGAGCGCGATGGAATACTGCTGGCAGAGATCGCTGGTGGAACAGGATATTTCGAGGATCCAGCAATCCCGGTCGGGTCGGTGGTGAATTATCGGGTACGAGGATTCTCATCCACCGTGCCCTCGACTGCATCTACTTGCTCTTTGATCGTCGATGGGTCGATCTCCAGTCCGCTGGGATTGTCTTGTGTGAACAGTGGCTCGGGGATCTTGATGAGTTGGCAGAATCCTTTGCCCTATCAGTCGATTTTCATCTCCAGAAATGGTTCTCCTCTGGCTTCCCTTCCCCCAGGGAGTAACAGCTTTCTCGATGACGACCCTGATCTCCTGGGAATCCTCGATTACCAGGTGGTCGGATCGATCGGGGGGGAGTCGAGTGATGCGAGTTCTTGTCAGATTGATATTCCGATCCCCAATGGCCAGTTCATCCGAGGGGACTGCACAGCCGATGGAAACCTGGACCTGGCAGATCCCGTCACCGCATTGCAATACCTGTTCACTGGAGGATATTTACCGTGTGCATCGGCTGCCGATCATGATGATGATGGGACCCTGGATCTGAGTGATGGGATCTCGTTACTTTCATACCTCTTCATTCTCGGAGGTCCACCGGCGCCTCCATTTCCGACGGTGGGAGTAGATCCGACTCCCGATGATCTCGGCTGCGAGGTGTCGTGTACGGTTCCGGCGTGCTTCATCGAGTGGGATGGAGATGAGTGCAGTACTGCGATCTTGGTGGGGCTAGGAGAGACCCCGTTCGATACCTCGACCTCGACCACTTCCAACGATCCATACAGTGAGACGGGATGCACAGATACCTTGCTAGGAGCGATGGAGCAGGATATCTGGTTCAGTTTCCTGGCTCCAGTCGATGGCTTTGCGACCTTTTCTCTCTGCGATCCGATCGGCTTTGATTCGGACCTGGTGGTCTACGAGGGATTTTGTTCCTCGATGGTACAACTCGGTTGTAATGGAGATGACAACAGTTGCCTGGACATCTTGCGATCTCGGTTGAGTGGGATTCCGATCAGCCAGGGCGCGAGTTACCTGATCCGTGTCGGAGGTTGGGACAATCTGGAATTCGGCACGGGAGTTCTTACCATCACCATCGACTGAGACCGACCTGTTGAGGATCGACATCTACTATTTGATGATCTACACCTGCATAGGTGATGGCGAATCGGACCATCGGTGCGCGTTCTCCAGCGATGATGGACCAGATTCCCGGATCATCTCCGTCAACTCTGGAGTCGAGTAGTGCGCCGCCTCCAGCAGGATCCACCTGACAGTCAAATTCTTGCAATGGAATCGTCAATCCGCCGCCATGCGCCTTCACGAATGATTCCTTCTGGGTCCAGAGATGGAAGAAGGAGGTCCGGCGTTGCTGTATCGGGAGCGATTGCCACTGGCTCAACTCCCTTCTACTGAAGCAGCGTGCCGCCAGATCTTCGATGGGAGCATCTGTACGGATCCGCTCCAGGTCGACACCGATGCTGTGAGATGTCGCGACCGCAACCATCGCCAGAGATTCGCTGTGCGACAGGTTGAAGACGATCGAATCGCCATCGAGAGCGGGTTTGCCATGTTCTCCGATGTTGAGTCGTATCGATGGAGCGGGGATACCGAGGTAGTGGGAGAGTATCGATCTCAAGCCTGCTCGGGCGACAGTGGCACGAAGGCCGATCTCTGGAACGACCCCTCGAGTCTTCATTTGCTTCTCTGAATCGGGCAGTAACTCGACCAGTTGATCGATTTTCTCCGAGGATTCATCGAGACGGAAGCACCACACCTCGATGCTTTGGTCCTCTGGTGTGACTTGCAGATTCATCGGGTCAGTTCTGCCGTTGGCCGGAGGCTTCTGGCCAGTCGCTGAAGTCCCTCTTCGGTGGAGATCTTTGGCTCCCAACCCAGGTCATTTCTTGCAGCAGACAGATCGAACCAGTGACTGGTCGAGAGTTGCTGGGCGGTGAAGCGAGTCAATGCAGGCTCCCCTGTGACTCCTGGAATTCGATGGAGCCATTCCAGAAGGGTGGCCAACCACCAGGCCATCCGAGGAGAGACATCCGGTTTGACCACTTCAAGTTGCGCTGCTTCAAGAATTCCAGCAATCAATAGGTGCAATTCGATCGGTTCTCCGTTGGCGATGAAATAGCAACGTCCACAACAGGGAGATCCTGCCTTCAACGCCGAAAGTGCTGCGATGTGGGCATCGATCACATTGTCGATGTAGGTCGCATCGATGAGCGTTCCGGGAGCATCGATCAGGCGAAGGCGTCCCTTTCGCGCTCTTTCGAGGATACGAGGGATGAGATGACGATCTCCTGGCCCCCATACCAGGTGAGGACGGAGGGCGAGAGTCGATAGATTCTCATCATTGGCTCCAAGTACCGATTTCTCTGCGATCGCCTTGGTTCTCGGATAGTGAGCCAGGTACTTGTCAGGATAGGGAACTTGCTCGTCAATCCCCTCCTGGTGGTCGCCACAGAAGACCACGCTCGGGGATGATGTGAAAATCAACCGAGGTACCTGATGGTGTTGGCAAGCGTCGATGACGTTCTTGGTTCCCTTCACGTTGCAATCCTCGAAGTTACGCGCCGGGCCCCAGACTGAAGCGAGTGCTGCGACATGAAACACCACCTGGCAGCCGGTGACCGCCAGTCTCACCGCTTCAAGGTCGGCAAGGTCGCCTCGGATGGTCGCGATTCCATCACCTTCCAGTTGTGGGTAATGCCCCCTCTGAAAGGTCACGACCTGGTGCCCCAATTCGTTCAGGCGTCGGCTCAACTCTCCACCGATGAAGCCACCGGCGCCGGTCACCAGGATTTTCATCGCAGGCTCCTCGCAGCGGTTTGGCTCAGTGATTCACGGTCGATCTTGGCGTTGTGGCGGATGTCGACCGGGAATCGACCGGGAAAGATGAAACGCTCGATCTGATCGGCACCAGACACTGCAGAACCGATCAGTTTTAACTCCTCGATCAGCGATGGCGGTACCGGGCTTGAGGTCTCTAGCAACTCGACGCAGAGGATCGGGATCTGCTGGCCTGTAGGACCGCATCCGACCAACGCAGTGCGGAAAACTGCTGGATGAAGATCAAAAACGCGTTCGATGGCGACGGTGTGAAGGTCACCGGTGGCGGCCGTGACCATCTGGCCCCGTCGACCTCGAAACCAGATCCTGCCGCAATCATCCCAGGCACCCAGGTCCCCTGTACGGTGCCACAGTGCTCCTTGACGATCGATGTACTTGTGACCCTGATCCGACTCCACGTCATCGAAGTAGCTTCTGGTCACCACTGCGCCACTGGCCCAGATCTCACCGGCCGCTTCTGGCGGAAGTACAGCATCTTGCTGCGGTTTTCGGTCGATGGTGGAGATGCGGATCTGGATTCCCTCGACCGGGCAACCGAGGCAGATCCCTTTCCCCTGAAGAGTTTCGGTCCGGGTTTCGAGAAACTCTCGGTGATCGATGCAGCAGAGTGGCATCGCTTCGGTGGCACCATAGGGCGTCTCTATCCGCGCCTTGGGTGACAGAGCTTCGGCCAGTGACTCGATTTCATCGTGTCGAGCGGGAGCGCCGGCGCTGATGATCCGACGCAATCCTGGTGCTTGTCTCTGGTGATCCCTCAGGTAGCGAGCCAGGTTGCCCAGTAATGCCGGTGAGGCGAATAGACTGGTGATCTTGAAGCGTTCCATCAGTTCGAGCAGGTGGCCGGGGTCGGCGTCTGCAGGTCGGGTGAAATCGATGCTGGGAATGATCGAAGTCATTCCCAATGCCACACCGAACAGGCCGAAGAGTGGAAAGGTGGGAAGATCCACTTCACCCGCCTCGATCCGATGCAGGTGGCCAATCCAGTCGATCTGATTCTCGATCAGCGAGTGATGGGAGACGGCTCCTTTGGCCGGGCCAGTACTCCCTGAGGTGAAGAGGATGGCCGCAGTTTCCGAAGCGTCGAGAACCGGTTCATCAAAGGGGATGGCATGATCGACCCGTCTTCGAAGATCTTCCAGTCGGTCGGTAAAGGGTGGAATCCACCCTCGACCCACCGAGATCCTGTGCTGGATCGTGGCTCTGGACCAGCCCAGGAGAGCTCGTCCACGATGAGCGCGAGGGATTCCGATGAATGCCTGAGGAGCGGCCCGAGCGATACAACGTCCCAGGCCGGAAATCCCCATACCCGGGTCGACCATCACGATCGGCGCGCCGATTCGCAGGAGAGCAAAGGTACAGGCCAGAAATTCACGGCCAGGAGGAACCATCAGAACCGTGTTCATTCCACGTTCGATGCCCTGACGGGCGAGTGCATGGCAGGTTCGATCGACCAGTTGGTCGAGTTCCCGAAAGGTCCGATGTTGCCAACTTTGACCGGCCATTTCCCACACGGCGACCTGGTCTGGACGATCTTTGGCCTGCTGTCGCAAGCGATGGGCAACACCCGCAGTGGGCGAGCGTGTGGGAGTGAGGGTACTCATACACACTCCAGTTTTCGCGCGACAGACTCGCGGAACGATTGAATCGCCGGGATCACTCGCTCGGGGGCATCGTCGAGAAGAAGATGACTGCAATCATCCCATCGGTGATGTTCTGCGGATGGAAAACGGCGCAGCCATTCAGCCAGGAAACCATCATCAAATACCGGATCCTTCGATCCCCAGAGCAACAGCAATGGATGATCGGATAGGGCCGATAGACCTGATTCGACCCGTGCCAGGGTATCCCATGAGGGATCGGAAGGGTCGACAGGGATATCCTCGACAAAGCGATGGACCGCCAGTCTGCTCCTGTAATCACTGTAGGGCGCGCGGTAGCCGGCTCGCTCTGCCCGCGACAGTCGTCGTCTGCGAGTGCCGATGGCCAGGGTGCCGAGGACGAATGCATCGAGCCGGCGAACCAGAAACTCACCGATCGGACCTCGCGCGGGCCGGATGATCCAGGGGAAGTCCATTCCCTCGGGAAGCGGGAATGCGGCGGTATTCATCGCCACCAGTGAAGAGAATCTCTGCGGTTTTCGACCCGCGACACCAAAACCGATGGCGCCTCCCCAGTCATGAGCGACCAGAGTTGCTCCGGAATGGATGTCGAGGTGATCGAGTAATCCCTCCAGATCATCGATGCGATTGGCGAGCCTGTAACTGTAGTCCGTTTCAGCGGGTTTGTCCGAGAACCCACAACCGATGTGATCGACTGCGATGACTCGATGAGACATTGAGAGTTGAGAGATCAAGCGTCTGTAGTAGAAGGACCAGGTCGGGTTCCCGTGGACACAGATGATGGGATCACCCTGACCCTCATCTACATAATGCATTCGAACTCCGCAACCACGATCGAAATAGTGGTTCCGGAAGGGGAATTCCTCATCGACAAATAGACGATTCATCGCCACTCCCATCCGATCATTCGACACACCAGACCACTCCCGATCCCAAGAAATGTGACCTTGTTTCCGGCCTCGAGGATGCCCCTCTCAGCAGCGATCGCAGCAGTCATCGGGATCGATACCGTACCCATGTTGCCGAGAAAAGGGTAAGTGATGAAATCGTTTTGTTCAGAGAGTCCCAGTGAGGGAAGAATTTGATGTCGATGAGCAGAGCCGACCTGGTGGCAGATGGTGCGGTCGACATCGGTGGGAGACCACTGCATCTGCTCGAGGAATCGTCTCCAGGTGCGATTTCCCAGTTCGACGCCGTGCTGGAGCACTCCGATCGAGTCCGTTTCCATGAATTCGATCCGGGCTGCTGGATCATCCCGCTCTGGATCGACCTCGACGCCCCAACGACATAGTGGATACCAGCGAGGATCGGTTCCATGAGCGGTTCCCAGAAGCAGCGGACCCGTGGTGGAGATCCTCGATGAAACCAGCAACATCGCTGCGGCCCCTGAGCCGCCAGTCAATGTCGCCAGGGTCGAGATGAAGTGATCCATCTTGGGGGTGTGAATCAACTTTTGCTGAGCGATTTCGACGATCTCACGAGCACTTTCGCAGCAAACGACCAGCGCCGCATCGATCCGACCGAGGCGAATTGCATCGGAGGCGAGGACGATTCCATCCATGGAGCCCAGGCAGGCATTGGAGATGTCGTGTATCTCGACATCCATGGGGAGTTCCAGTTTCGCTGCCACCGCACAGCCGGTCGCCGGCTCGTAAGACTCGCGGCACACTCCGGTGTAAGATAACCGGTCGATCTGATCGCCCGTCATGTTGGCCTGGTCGAGAGCATGTTGGCATGCTCTGGCAGACATCTCGGAGATACTGGTCTTCTTCGGCCACCAGCGTCGCTCAGCGACACCAGTCAGCTGTTCCAGCTGTCCCGGTGCGATGCCCATGGTTTGCCAGGCAGGGGCGAGCGTCTCCTCGATGGCAGCACTGGTGACCACTTCGGGGGCCATCTCGATGCCGATCGAAGCGAGGTGGACCTGGTGGAGTGGAGTCGATGGTCGATTCATCGTTTGAACTTCCTTCTCTCGATGGAGAAGTCTTCCATCGAGTAGATGGGCAAATCGTCGACCAGTAACAGGCCGTCTGCCAGGATCAATCCGCGTTGATCGTCGATGCTCTGGATACTGGCCTCGACGACGACTCGTTTCCGATCGGGGATCACCTGCCCTCTATAGGTCCATCGGTGCGGAATCCCCGGAGCCAGGGTACGGGGGAGCCACTGCTCGTCACTACCCCAACGATCCCTGGCTACCACCTGCAAGAGCTGGAGCATCGATTCCAGGCCGAGACTTCCGGGCCATACCGGATCTCCCATGAAGTGTGCTCGAAAGAACCACGCATTCGGGTCGACATCGATTCCACCCCGGATGAATCCCAGGCCAGCGGTCCCACCATCTGGAACGAACAGTTCCACATCATCGACCATCCGGAATCGAGGATCCGGTCCATCGGAGTAGTGGGGGACCTGAAACGCTTTACCTCGCATCGCCTCGCGTGGTGGGATGGTCCTTGCGACAGCACCTGGAAGGCCAACCTGCTGGGCGAGAGCCTCGGCCGGGAAGAAGCCGAAGTAGGTGTTTCCGCGATAGAGGGGCCCCTGCGAGTCACACACTTCCAGATCGAAGTGCTGGATCCACATTCCCGCAGCAAAGTCAGCGGAAGTCAGTCGAACTCTGGTAGTGAGCAAACCGCTGTCACGTCCCACAGGACGCAACTGGGTGGCTTCACCACCGAGGTTCCTGAACTGTAACGGATGGTCGCCAGTCAAGGCGGAGCCGAGGTACCCTGCGAGCCAGCCGCAGGGTTGCAGTGCAATCTCTATCAGCACGGCAAACGGCATCTCCTCGTTGCCTCCCGCATCGAAGTACCACGCATCGGGGACCGCAAGATACTCAGCGGTACAGGCGGCACCGGGGGAAACGACCCAGGGGGGCCCTTCAACATCGATGATTCGATCGAGGAAGCAGTATGGCGGACCGGGTAACCGAGCGATGAAACGATCCTGATCGAAAGGCAGGTAGCGCTCTCCAAACGCCAGCGATGGTTTCCCCGTGGCGAATTCGAGGATCTGTGAATGGTCGAAAAGGGTCGCTGCGGAGGAGGCGATGATCGGCGAATCTCCCCCGCCTCCCGCAGCATCGACAGGAATCGATCGAGAATCGATGGCATCTGCTGTCTTTTGCGGACTCGACCCGGTTCCAGCCCACATCGCCTCGATGCCCGGGCGATCGAGCCCCTTCAGCCGAAGGGACATTCCTTCCATCTCGACGATGGCACGACCATCGGCATACATCGTGGCATCCGTGATCACATAGGGTTCCGGACGGAATCCGATCTCCTTGACCTGCACCTCGTAACTGACCTGGCGAGTTTCTGGCAGCACCTGGCCACGACAGCGAAGTCGCCCGGCGACCCCAGGAACCGGCATCGGGATCACCTGGTCATGTTCGCCAACCCAGCCCCAGGCGGTGAGCATCGTACGCAAAGTATGGAGGCAACACTCGTACATCAGGGTTCCAGGCATCACCGGATCATCGCTGAAGTGACAGGTGAGGAACCAATCATCGGGATGGATCTCCAGTTCAGCCACCGCTCTTCCCAGTCCCCACAGCCCCCCGGTGGGTTCGATCCGAGAGACCTGGTCGAGCAGTCGCATGCGACCTCCCGGGAGACGCATTGGAGATGTCAACTGGAGGGAAGCGAAGCGATCATCGAAGGCTGCAACCAGATCTCCACGACGCAATGCCTCGACATTGCTGGGATCGAGGGTGAGAGGCTCGCTTCCGGCGGGAGGGCTCCAGCCCTCTGGTGCCACCGGTTGAGGGCGTGGACGATGCGGCGCCTGGACGATCCCTCTTCCCTTGGCGAGTTCTTCCTCCGAGAAGAAACCGGCGCACCCGTCTCGCATCGAAATCAGAGGTGTTCCATCGACGGTTCCTTCGAAGTGGAACCGGAACAGAAGAGTTTTGTCCTGACGGAAGAACTCATCGATGTGGATGTCGTAGATGATGGTATTTCCCGCAGCGGGAAGGTCATCATGGAAGATCACCTGTGCATCGAGCAATCGATAGACGGAGAGCCCTTGAGTGTGAAGATCGGCACCGAGAAAAGCGCACAGGAACAGGTCTGCCTGGCCACTTTCGACGGCGACCGATGTCGGAATTCGACCGGCGTCCAGATACCAGCAGTCTGGCTCAATATCATGAGCCGTGACGATGCGTCCCGGTCCAAGGGTGAGGGGCTCCCCTTCCAGTTCGAGGATCCGATCGACCAGCATCAGTGGCTCGTCGGGTAACCGGACCCTGGTCGGGATCTTGTCGGCGAAGGCATATTGCGCTCCGAGCACCGGAGCGACCATGCCGCGGGCAAATTCGAGACAAAGACTGCGGTCGAAGAGAGCCGGTATCGTCTCGGGTGAATCGACCGACGATGGTTCTATTTCGGCAGTCCGTTCGGCGCGAGCCGGGGCTTCCATCACTGCATCGGTGACACCTCTACCGGTGGTCTCTTTACTCAGCAGTCTCCGACCTGCTCTGGCCTGTTCGAGACGTTCGATCAGAGACGGGGATTGCACCCTCGAGGGAGCAAACTCCGGGGGTAGCGCCACCGCCGGTGCAGCGGAAGTCTGCGACGTGACAGGCGAAGTGGCAGTCGAAGTGGCAGGCGAAGTGGCAGGCGAAGTGGCAGGCGAAGTGGCAGGCGAAGTGGCAGGCGAAGTGGCAAACCCGGTTGGACTCCCCTTCCGCTCGCTGGAGGGTGCGGTCCGGGAGTTCGGAACTGCCGGAGTCACCATCGAAGCTGCTCCGTCTTCGATGGTCAGGGTGCTGGAAGAATCAGCCTCGGTGGTTCTCGTTCCCAGATAGGCAGTCAGATCCGCGGGAGCTCTCTCGGCGATGCAGGCGGCGATGATCCGGCCGAGCGAGAGTTCTTCATCTTCGCCACGCCAGAAGAGTGGCAAGGTCCGGTGTGGAAGATCTCCCAGGGCCTTCTGGGTCAATCGAGAACAGGAAGCTCCGGGCCCTGGCTCGATGAAGATCCTCGATCCAGCTCGCCACAGAGAGTGGACCAACTGTGGGAAATCAAACCCCTCGGTCGCCTGCAAGACGATCGAATCGGCGACTCCATCACTGGTCAGTGGTATCGGTTGGGCGGTGGCGGTGGAATGGAGTGTGACTCCGCCGATCGGCGGGTGGACAGGCCAGTGGTGCAGTGCGTGGTAGCGGTCCCGAACCTGTGAGACCAGTGGACAGTGCACCGAGGTGACACCATCGAGGTGAATCGCCGTCCAGCCACGGGAACTGCAGAGGGAGGAGAGCACCGCCGGATCGCCGCCAATCACCGTTTCTCGATCGCCATTGACGATCAGCAGGTAGAGGCGTGGTATCTCGGCGATCGCTTGACGAACTTCGTCGTGAGGGCGATCGACCACTGCGGCGCTCCAGGGGGCGTGGCTGCCCATTGGCAAGGACCACTCTCGAGCGGCGGCTCGATTTTCTCCGGCGAGCCAGTGGGTGAACAGATCATCATCTTCCATCTGTTGCTGCATCGAATTTCGATCGCGCCAGGCACGCAATGCAAAAAGCATGGTGGTTTCACCGAGGCTATGCCCGGCAGCTCGCTCCGGATCGATACCGCATCCCAGCAGCAGATCGGTTCCGAAACAGCCCAGGGTGACCTGGGCAAGGATGGCATCTCGAGGATCACCGGGCAGTGTTGCATCTGACTGCCACGACTCAGGAGACCCCAACCAGCGGACGCGGCCACCAGTGGTCAGGTCGGTGCCATCCAGTGCTCCTGGATATCGGGTCAGGAGTTGCCGTCCGGCTCCAGGGTACAGGCTTCCAGATCCGGGATAGATGAAGGTCACATCGCCGCAATATCCTAGCGGAGTTGCCGAAGAGCGATGGAGTTCCCATCCGGTGCCTTTTCTCTCGATCGTGCTGCCATCGAGAAAAGTCTTCAGAGTGGCGAGGGCATCGGTGAGAGCGGCTCCATCCTGGAACAAGATGGTGACCGCACGAGAGGCAGATTCTATCCGTGGATGATGGATCAGCCACTGTCGAGCGATGGAGGCGGCGCTTGCGTTGCGACCGTAATAACGAGAGCTCACCTGCTCGGCCAGGGATTCGATGCTACGGCGATCGTCTCCCTCGAGGGCAATGATTCCCCAGCCCGGTTCGCCGAGGCAGGAGGGGCGGGGAATCCACTCTTCAGTCACTTCGGGCGAAAACTGCTCGGTCGAGAGCACCAGAGCCGCAGTATCCCCGAGCATTCCCGATCCCTCGATCAACACACGGCGGCGTTCATCGCCGCTGGAAGTCCACGGCAGCGGCGCAGCATCGTCGACACCGGGCAGGACCTTTCGACTGGCTGCGCAGGTTCCTTGCACCAATGACAGCATGAAGGAGGTCGATCCACTCGCGGAGAGGCCGGTCGGCAGGGTGACCTGCCAGCCAGGGAGACCCGCTGTCGATGCGGTGGATGAGTGGTTCTCGTCGTTGCAGGTCAAATCGATGGAATGTTCGTCGATGTTCGCTTCGAGTAGTGCCGAGTAGCGGGAAAGTTCTCGAGCAGGAGAGTTCGCATCCTGTCGAAGAAGTACCCCCCCGGATGCGCCACCGATTCCATCGATGGTGGCGATGATCGGACCGTCGGTACTTTTCACATCTTCAAGTCTTTTGAGCAGCACCGCCGCTGCGGCATCGGTACGAGCGGGCTGTGCATCGACGGCATCATGAAAACGAGTCAGGATGTCGAGACCCAGATCCGACGATGCGGCCAGAGCGACATCGATCTGCTGATCCTGTAGAGATCTCACCGCCATCTCGATGGCTCTGAATCCAGAGATCTGGTCGGCGCTGACGGTGTGGCACGGTCCGCCTGCGTCGAGATCACGAGCCACCCGGCTGGCAGCGATGCTGCCGAGGGCGCCCATCACACGATTGGCATCCAGTGGGGGACTCGCCGCATCTTTCAGTGTCGAGATCCAGCGACTCACATCTTCGGTCTCGGCATCGATGCCCAACTCTGCGAGCCACTGACGAGCACGATCGGGGAGCATCCAGCGAAGGTGATAGATGCTACTGCGGGGATCGATCCCGAGTCCCACGAATAATCCGCCGCGCTCGCCGAGAGAATCGAGTCCACTGCTCGAAAGAGCCTCCCTGGCCACCATCAGAAGTGCCAGTTGCTGAGGCAGCATCTCGACCAGTTCAGTGGGCGGAATCTTGTAATCGACCGGGGAAGCGCTGAGCCTACCGCAACTCTCACCCGTGTTGAATTCCAGTCCACGCTCTTTTACCCAGCGGGCGGCGGGGATCCCCAGATCTCCTGGCAACGGAAGGGGCGCCTGTTGGCCGGGAAGACCGAGCAACGCTGCGGCGACCTGATCGATCCCAAGATGAGGTCCGGCGATGGCGCCCATTCCCAGGATGGCAATTCGCCCGCCAGAGGAGTGTGCTTTGACCGGCTCAGGTAGTGCCGACGGGGACGAGGATACGGACCTCTTGACGACAGGAATGGTGAGCCGTGGCGAGGGGGCTTCCTCCAGCAACAGGTGCGCGTTGATGCCACCGAAGCCAAAAGCACTGACCGCTGCTCGGCGTGGTGCTCCGGAGCGTCTCGACCACCGTTCACTCCCATGGGGAATCCTGAAGGGTGAGGAATCGAGATCGATGCCCTCCGGTGGGGAGTCGTGATCGGGAAGTCCGGGAATCAATTTTCGATCCATCGCCAGCAAGATCTTGATCACTCCTGCGGCACCGGCAGCGGTGAGTGTGTGCCCGATACATGCCTTGACCGATCCCAACGCACACTGTCCTGGGCTCCAGGAATCATCTTGCCACAGTTGGAGCAGACTTCGCAGTTCAGTGGCGTCACCCACCGGAGTGCCGGTGGCGTGGCACTCGATGTAATCGACTGCAGAAGGGGTCCAGCCGGCAGAGTGGTAGGCGGCACGCATCGCCCTCAATTGTCCCTCGCCAGAAGGAGCGAGCAAGCCACCGGAGCGATCGTTGGAGAGACCCGCTCCGCGGATCACTCCGAGGACGGGACAGCCTTCGGCGACCGCATCATCGAGTCTCTTCAACAGCAGGACTCCGGCACCTTCTCCGACCAGCAGGCCTTGCCCACGATGGTCGAGGGGGCGACAGCGGCCCTCGGGAGAGAGGGCTCGAAGTTGCGAGAAACCCATCTGGGTGAAGAGGCAATCTGGTCGAGAGACCCCTCCAGCGAGAGCCGCATCGCAGCGTCCTGCGGAGAGATCGCGACATGCGATCGATAGGGCATAGAGGGAAGATGCACAGGCGGCGTCGAGGGTGATCGCACCGCCGCGAATTTTCAGCGCTCTCTGAAGAGCTGCTGCGGGTAATGAGGCACCGTAGCGATCGAGAGGGTGACTGCAAGGTACACCGCGTGGTCTTCGATCATCGAGGCCGAGAGAGTGGTTTCCCAGAGAGTCGAGCACCATCTCTTCGATGGTGTCGCCGATCACCGCCTCCGCCACCGAGGAACTGGATTCGGTCGGCAACAACAACTGGCCGAGGATGACACGGGTTCGATCTGGATCGAGCTGGTCTCGATACAACTTCGCCGCTTCCACTCCAGCGATTACCGCTAACCGCACCGAAGGATCGACCGTCTCCGCCAGTTCCGGATCCAGATCTCCCAGGTCGCCGACTGCTGGATCGACAAAGCAGCCCCGTTCCGAGCGAACCTGATCTGGTGAAATCGTTGGGCCGCCGAAAGCCTCCGCCAGCGACAAGGTCCAGCGATCTTCCGGCACCGTGCGGGAGGTGTCCCGCCCGCTGTGGATCACGTCCCAGAAGGAACCGGGGTCGGTGGACTCCGGAAATCGAAGGCCGAAACCGATCACCGCAATCGGCTTCAAGGGTGGGCTTCTTCCGTCAATCGATCCCGTTGGAACGCAGATTCGAGAGACGCATCGATGACCACCTCTGCACCCTCGATGGTGATGGCAGGACTACCGGTGCGGTTGAGCACCTCTATCCGAGCAGTGGCCATCGAACCCACCACGGATTCGATGTGAATCCTCGTCTCGAGGAGTCCGCTATCGATCGGTGAATGACAACGAAGTCGTGCGATTCCACAAGGGAGACACGGTTTTTGATGCTGGGATCGACTCCACAGGATCAGTGCCTGGAATGCGGCATCGATGTGAAGCGGGTCGATGAGCCAGTCGGAACGAGGGGCAGCGTCGAACCAGGTGGATGGCTTCGAGGTCCCCTCCGATCGGATCGCTAATTGCGATCGGGTGATCTTCGAGACCTTCTGGATGCACTGGAAGCACGGACCGTGGAAGAGTGAGGATCCGTATCCTGGATCGTCCGCTCCACTGTACTCCGGGGCCATCAGGTCGGACCGGGTGGTGGAACGGGGCCCGAGCAGGATCTGCGCACGAGCATGGAGACGCAGATCAGCAGTGGACGAGCGGATCTCCACCGGAATCCGCAGATGATCCGCTGCGGGTTCCGGTGCGCCGGTCATCCAGGTGATCTGCTGCTCCTCGCGAGGGTCGAGGATGACACCCTTGAGAATCTTGAACTGGTCGACTCCCTGGAGTTCGAGACCCGGATGGCGGTGAAGTGCTGCCTGTGCAGACCATTCGAGCAGGAACGCAGCGGGAATCACCGCTCTTCCATTGAGTACGTGGTCCTTCATCGCAGGAAATCGTTCGATCGAAAGGGTCAGCGTTGGCCCTGCTTGCATCGAGGTGTTTCCGTCGGGTGCAGTGATGGCGGTGGAAGATTTAGTAGTTTTCGTGTCATCGAAAGTACTCGAGGGGCTGTTGCCGAAGTCGGTGATCTGTTGCATCGTTTCATCGATCGAACCCAGCGGTGCCAGGAGGATGGGTTGAGCGGGGCCCATCGATTCCATCTTCTCGATGAAGAGACGAGCGCCCTGAGCAAGGGGAATCAGTTCGATTCCTTCCTCATGAAAGACCGACCGTAGTCCTTCGTGGACCATCCCACCATCCCAGGGACCCCAACCCAGGCTGGCGACCTGGCAGTTGGGCCGGCGAACCGATTCAATCGTCGCCATTCGATTGAGAACCTCATTGGCGGCGGCGTAATCGCTCTGACCCTTACGACCGAGTCGAGCGGTGGTGGAGGAGAAGAAGGAAATGAAGTCGAGATCGTCATCCTTGCAGATGGAGAGAAGGTGTCGCGCGGGATCGACCTTGGTGGTCCAGACCAGATCGAATTGCTGGTCGCTCTTGTCACAGATCCAGCGATCCGCAAGGACTCCCGCACCGTGAATGATTCCACGAACAGGTCCATGGCTGGCTCGCGCTTCATCGATGCATCGTGTCAGTTCTTTCCGATTTCGAACATCGAGGGATCGATATTCGACCTCACAGCCGAGGTTTCTCAGTTCATCGAGGTGACGGGCCAACTCTCGAACCTTGCGAATTTCCAGCGCTTGCTCGCGGATGAGAGAGGGAGTGACTCCCTCTGGCGAATTGCGGAACAGGTGAGATTCCAGCTGGTCATCGGCGACTGCGGCGGCCCAGTCAGGTTCCGATCCTGGAGCGGGAGTTCGGCCCAGTAGCAATAAACTGGGCTGGTAGCGGCGTGCCAGTTCATCGACGCAGGCGCCAGTGACTCCTCGGGCTCCGCCGGTGACCACCACCAGGGCTCCCTTCGAGATCAGCGTTCGGGACGGTGTCGTGGCCGGCAAAGATTCCAGTCCGATCTCGATTCGTCGTTCGGGTGTCAGCCCCACTTCCATTCCCTGTCCCTCGAGCAGTTCGATCACCAGTTCATCGACCGCTTGTCGTGTGTCATGGAATTCGGGGGAAAGATCGATCGATCGGACATCCATCGAGGTCCACTCCCTGGCGGCACACTTGGCGAGTCCTGAGAGTGCGGCGCAGGCAGGATCGATGGCACAGGAGATCGGGTCGATGGCCCCGAGGCCGAAGTGGCCGTCAAATCGTTGCACCATGGCGACCAGTGGTGTGAAGGAACCATCCTGGTCGAGCAGCACCTTGCCCGCCTCGCGGAGCCACTGGAAGGAGTGCGCCATCGCTTGATCCGGGTCGGCAGGGGAGTCGACCACCACCAGTAACCCTCCGAGTGGAGTACCCGCTGTGGTGGGAAGGCCACTCTCGATCGATCCCAGTGAAGCATGAAGTGCCGAGATTCCAGATTGTTTCAGACGCGCCACCAGTGTTGTTCCCAGCGCTGGTGAGTCGCAAGCGATCAGCACGGAGCGACCCGCGAAGGAGTGCTGTTTCTTGGCGCCGGCGATTCGTGGCACAGGAAGAGCCACTGCAGCAGCCTCCAGTATTTGCACCTTCGGTTGCGCATCGTTGGCCGGTGGCGACGGGGTGAGTGGCGGCGTATGCGCTCCACCGGTATTCGGACCATCTTCGGCGACCACCGATGATTCGCTCGAGGCGGCACTTTTCTTGGTGGTTGCGGAGGGAGTCTTACCGTACCAGTCGACGATGGCATCGATACTCCGGAGGCTCCCGAGCAACTCGGGTGGAATCGCCGGTAATTCTTGACGCTGCTCCCGTAATGCCGAGAGGATTTCGACCCTCTTGATGCTATCGATGCCCAGATCCGCTTCCAGATCGAGGTCGGTACCGATCGCTTCTGTGGGATATCCGGTCTTGTCTGCGACCACGGTCACGATGGTTTGACGGATGGACTCGTCGGGCTCAACAGCGGTGGGCGACAGTGGGGCCTTCGTGGACGACAGTGGGGCCTTCGATGGATCCACGCGCAGATCGGCCGGGAAAGGCGCGTTGGCGGTGGTCGGTCCGTTGGATTCGCTGGGCGCAGGGGCCGATGCGGTATACCAGTCCACGATCGAGTCGATGGTCCGAAGGGCTCCCAGTTGTTCGGGTGGGATCGCAGGTAGTTCCGTTCGGCGCTCTCGCAAGGCGGAAAAGATCTCTACTCGCTTGATGCTATCGATACCGAGGTCCGCTTCCAGATCGAGATCGGTAGCGATGGCGTCGAGGGGATAGCCGGTCTTGTCGGAGACCACCTCGCGAATCGATCGCTGCAACATCAGGTGTTGCGCCACCGGTATCGGCGAGGTTTCGACCTCGGGAGTACCGGGCATCTCCGCAGGTGACGATGGAACTGACGATGAAACTGGCGGTGAAACTCGCGCTGGCGGCGTAGTGGATGAGGATCGATACCAGGAAACGATGGCGTCGATGGTTCGAAGTGAGCCCAACATCTCGGGTGGAATCGCCTCCAGGTCGGGCCGATGTTCGCGCAGGGCGGAGAGGATCTCGACTCGCTTGATGCTATCGATGCCGAGATCTCCCTCCAGATCCAGGTCTGCAGCGATCGCCTCCGAGGGATAGCCGGTTTTCTCTGCGACTACTTCGATGATGAGATCGGTCAGACCATCTTCCTCAGCGACCGGTACGATCACTTCGACGTCTTCCACGATGGGAACTGAAGACGGCGGTGCCGACAACTGCGGTGCGATCGACTGCGGTGCGATCGACTGCGGTGCGATCGACTGCGGTGCGATCGACTGCGCTGCGATCGACTGCGCTGCGATCGACTGCGCTGCGATCGACTTTGGAGTGCCGGAGAGACTCGCCTCGAGAACCTGCTCGGCGGCGCGTTGTGCCTCGGCCAGGGTGCGCTGCATCGTCAGTGCCGCTTCGATCGCCTGCATCAGAGACTCCTGGCTACTGGCTTGCAGAGCATCGGTCACAGGAGATTCGATACTCGTGGGAAGAATCACCGCATCGGGAGTCTGGATTACGGATTCAGTCCGCGTTTTTGGTGGTGTGACCGCGACTGAAGAGACGGTCGGAGTCACTTCTCCAGGTTTTAAATTGGCACCGCCGATCATCACGACCATCGCACCATCTGCATCGACCTGGGTCGGACCACAGGGGTCCCAGGCACAAAGATCGACCGGGTGCCCTTCCACCGCCAGTCTTCCGATGGCCCGAGCCAGGTCAGTGCCATCGACCTTCTGTGCATCGATGCAGATCGCCGAAGATTGTGGCGATACATCTGCGAGGATCGACTGGATCAGACCCGTGAGTACCTGCCCAGGACCCACTTCGAGGAAGGTAGAGGCACCACACTGCACCATTTCCTCGATCATCTCGAGAAACTGAACCGGGCGTGTGATCTGGTTCGCGAGCAAGGATCTCGCTTCTCCTTCACCATCGGGGTAACGGCGACCGGTGCTGTTCGAAAACACAGGAGCGGTGGATGGATGAATCCTCGCCTGGTTGAGGACTTCCTCGAAGGGGATCGCGGCGGATGCCACTTCTGGTGAATGGAATGCCGCGGCGACCGGTAACTTTCGATGACGGATTCCCCGCTGGTCGAGGACTCTCATCGCATCGGAGATCGCTGGCGAAGATCCAGAGAGTACCGCCTGCTGCGGTGCGTTTCGATTGGCGATGACCAGATGGGGGCAGTTCTGCTCGACGAATCTCTCCAGTTCTGCGATCGGTAGCGCGACCGCCAGCATCGATCCGGCATCGTCTCCTCCCGCACTCGCCATCAGGCGACCGCGGAAATTGGCGAGCTGGTGGAAATCGACTTCACCCAGTCGTCCGGCTGCCGCCAGCGCAGTGAGTTCGCCGAAGGAATGACCTCCGAACAGTTCTCCCTCGATTCCGAATCGGCCCAGAATCTGGTACAGCCCCAGGCTGACCGCGCCGAGCGCTGGTTGCGCCACATCGGTCTGGCGAAGGGCTTCATCGTGTGCTGAGGAATGGTCATCCCACTCTCGCGGCGGCCAGATTTTGGCAGCCAGTCCCGAATCCTCCTGTTGATTCCAGAAGGCGCGTTCTGCATCATCGATGACACGGATCATCTCGGGGAAGCGACAGGCGGTGCTTCTCAGCATGTCGACTCGTTGAGAGCCCTGTCCGGGGAAGATGACCGCCAGCGATCCTCTCCGGGGACCATGATCACGATCGATTCCCGCGGGAAGACTCCAACGGGTGTCCTGTTCCTGTTGGACCGCCTCGAGAGCGGATTTCAAACGTGCCGCTGCATCATCGGAGCGACCGACGACGATGGAGATCCGGTGATCGTCACTCGCCCTGAATCGGGCGCGACTATCTCGCGCCACTGCGTCGATCTCGATCGAGTTTTGCAGTTGCTGGATCTCGGTGAGTGCATTTTCGAGTTGCTGTAGCAGTGAATTCCGTTGACTGGCGCTGAAACTGAACAGCAGGGCGCAATCATTCCAGTCTGTTTCGATCCGACCCGCCGAGTTTTCCTCGAGCACCGCATGAAAGTTGCTGCCACCGAAGCCGAAAGAGGAGACCGCTGCTCGTCTGGGAAAGTCAGGGTGCTGAACCCAAGGGCGGGCGACCTCTTCGATGTGAAATGGGGAGCCCGTTTCACGCAAGGTGTCGAGAGGTTGCCTGATCTTGATGCTGGGGGGCTGGACCTTGTGGTGCAACGCCAGCACCGCCTTGATCAGACCCGCAGCGCCCGCGGCCGCCTTGGTGTGTCCGATCTGTGATTTGACCGATCCGAGTGCGCAACGATGCGCGTCACTTCCTTCTCGTGCATAGATCTCCTGTAGTGCACGGAGTTCGATGGCATCTCCCACTGCAGTGCCGGTGCCATGGGCTTCGACCAGCCCGACAGTCGATGGAGAGATGGATGCCTGCTGATAGGCATCCTGGAGTGCTCGCTGCTGTCCATCGACGGTCGGAGCATAGATGGCCGATCCCTTACCGTCACTGGAAGTACCGATGGAAAGGAGTCGGGCATAGATCCGGTCGCCATCTCTCACTGCATCATCGAGCCGTTTCAGGACGACGATTCCGATACCCTCTCCCAGTATGGTCCCGTCACCTTGCCCATCGAAGGGTCGAGCATCGCCGGTGGGGGACAGGGCTGGGGTCTTGGAGAAGCACATGTACATGAAGATGTCGTTGAAGGTGTCGACTCCACCGGTGACCACCATGTCGCTTCGACCACTGTGCAGTTCCAGAGATGCCAGGTGGAGAGCGGCCAGTGAAGATGCACACGCCGCATCGGTGACGCAGTTGGTGCCATGCAGATCCAGTCGATTGGCGATGCGCCCGGCAACGACATTTCCGAGCAATCCGGGGAATGAGTTCTCTTGCCAGGAGACATAGGAACTGGAGATCTTGCTGACCACCTCGGTTGCGGTTTCTTCGTCGACGCCAGATTCGCGCAGTGCTCGCCACCAGTGCGGGTGCCCCAGTCGTGCTCCGAGCGGAACCACCATTTCGAGAGCCCCGGTGACCCCGAGGATCACCGATGTGCGCGAGCGGTCGAAGGTGGTTCGTGGATCGTATCCAGCATCTTCGAGTGCTTGTCGGGCGGCGACCAGCGACAGCAATTGTGAGGTGTCGGTGGCTTCGAGATCTCGGGGTGCAATGCCGAAATCGATCGGATTGAACGGGATCGGAGTGAGGAAACCACCACGCCGGCCATAAGTTCGATCTGCGGAGGACTTGTCCGCATCGTGATAATCGTCGGGATTCCAGTAACCGTCGGGTATCTCTTCGATCATATCTCGGCCGTCGCGAATCCCTGCCCAGTACCCCTGATGATCCTGGGATCCGGGAAATAGACAGCCGATTCCGATGATGGCGATGGCTGGATCGGGAGATGATTTTGCTGGTCGTTGACTCATGATGGGGTCCTCATCGAACTGATTCTGGATTCGGAGACCCGTACCGGTGACCGATCGATGGAGCCGGCGGGGAACACCAGTCCCTGGCGGAGAAGATGGGCATGTCTGGCGGAATTGGCCGCCCCCTGCAGGAGGGCCCTGGCAACATCGGCCACTCGTCGGGTGTCCGGGGCTTCGAGCCAACTACCTCGGGTCCATTCATTGAAGGCGCCCATCGCCGGGCCGCACCAGATTTGATAGTCCAGTTTTCGGTCCAGATCTCCACAGTTGGCCCACTCGGAGGAGAGTCCCAGATACCAGCGAAACACCAGTGCCATCTGGTGGTGCGGATCCTGATTTGCCCGTTCCACCTGGGCTGGCTCGCGCTGGAGAAAGAAGGAACGAGTTTGTTGCCAGACCTGATCGATGGGCATCCGAAACAGGTCTTTTTCCAGACGGGAGCATTCTGCTGCAGGGATTTGATCGAGTGAATTGTAGTTGCGATACAGTTCTAGCAGTTTCTTGGCCCTGGGACCAAAAAGGGTACCGCTGCGAAGAACCTGAAGATGCACTCCCATCTCGAACATGTCGGAAGCGGGAGCCATGATCACATCTGCTGGCCCTGCAGCCGCCAGCATCGAACGCACCACATCGCTCGATCCCGATTCAACGCAGGCCTGATGCACCGACCCGATGACGAAGTAATCGGCTCCCAGTGCCAGAGCGGCACAGATGGCATCAGGGGTACCCAGCCCACCGGCGGCTCCGATTCGAACTCTTCCCGTCGCCGGAACCTGCAGGGCGATTTCATCACGCAATCGGCTGAAGGCGGGCACCAGGGTAGCCATCGGTCGATTGTCGGTGTGGCCTCCCGAATCGGCCTCTGCTGTGATGTCATCGCAAAGGGGCATCGAGCGGGCCCACTGCGCCTGGTCGGCGGTGATCTCCCCGCTTTCGAGAAGGGATGAAATCATCGCCGCAGGTGCCGGTGACAGGAACTTGCGAGCGACTTCGAGTCGAGAGGCTTTTGCCATCACACGCAAGGAAGAGGTGATTTCGCCCGATGGTGCTCGTTGCAACGTTTGCAGTCGCATTCGAACCAGTGGTTCCGTGATGTCGAGGAAAGCACTCGCCTCGACACAGGGCACCTGTTCCTTCACCAGCATTCGAGAGGTTTCTTGCTCCACCGATGGTTCGGAAGGGCTGTGGATCAGATTGCATCCCCACGGTCGCCCGGGCAGTTGTTTTTTCAACTGGTGCAGTGAGGAGAGGATCGTGGCGGGGGTCTGTCCCGCAGCACCGTAAAAGGAAAGGATGCCGATGCGGGCCAGTTCTCCGACCAGTTCGACGGAAGCGATGCCATTGGCCATCGAGCCCGCGACATAATTACAGCTGGTTCCGTGATCTTGTTGAAATCCGGGTGATCCGAGAGAACTGTGAGGGGTCGGGGAGAGCCAGCCGACCAGTGCTCTGACACTGCCAGAGTCTGCGCCAGAAGTGGCGTCAGAAGTGGTGTGGGTTTCGAGTTCGACGCGACCGCCACGCACTGCAGAGATCGAACCCGATCGATCCGCAATCAGTGCGTAAGCCTGATCGAGATCCTCCATCGCTTGATCCAGCGAGGTGTAGGTGACCTCGTCGGTGGGATACCAGTTTCCCAGCGATGTCTGGAATCCTACCTTCCCTCGCTGATGTCCCATGTGCACTCCCCGATGGATCCGTTATCTGACTCGAAGAATTGAACGCTACAAGGGCGCAAAGATAACTCCGATAACGACGCAACGCACCCAATACAGGTAGTATCCAGTGGTTTCAGGGGGTGGTGGTGTGAGGAGGTGATGGCGCGGCGGTGGCGCCCCAAGTCAGGGGGTCTGCGCCTGGAGGAGGAGCCTGTAGTCAGCGCCAGATGTGGCAGAATCCGCCGATCCTGTCACTTTCAGCAGTACAGAGCCGTGAACCGGGTCTGCCACCACTGAGGTGAGGAACGGATCAAAGAAGTAGGGAGCAGTGGCCTGGGAGGTTCCGAGCAGGGTCAGGCCGTCGGGGGAGTACCACTCGAGGTGACCCGCCAGCAACGATTCTTCGCGGCGAGCGATCAGTTCGACCTGGTAGATGCCATCGCTGGGAGGGCTGATCCGGAACCAGTCCTCATCATCGATCGCCCCGATGGAGCCAGAAATCACGATCGGCTCGGCAACGAAGTGAGGGGCGCTCAGGTGGGTGTCATTGGGTGCGAGGGTTTCGTCTTCTGTGACCACCAGTGCCACTCGCTGATCGTAACGCAGTCTCCTCGGGTGGGAATCGCCGCTCTTGTCGTCGCCGAAGGGGAGGATCTGTAATCGGATTTCTTGACCGGGTAACGGGGCTGGAATCAGCTGTAATTCCAGATCCTCACCGAAGATGAAACGTGACAGGGTGTCGGTACGGTCGACCCCATCGACCGAGACGATGATCTTCGAGAGTGCTGAAAATGGAATTTCTCGAGTGAAGGAGAGGGTCCAGTGGCCCGCTTCCGCAGGCACCGATGGGGCTGGACTGATGTAACGCAGTTGAGATCGATCGGGAGGATCGGGTAGTGCCGGATCGGGGCCGATGAAGTGGAGCGGGTTGGCACCTAGAGGTCCGAGGTCATGAGGTGTCCCATCGGAGTTGAGAGTGGCTGGATCCGCAGCAGCGATGAGAGAACTGTCGTTGGAAGGAGTCGGATCCTCGATGGGACCATTCGGTGGTAGCCAGAAGAAGAGTGAAACCGGTCTCAGGGTTGGGTTCACCGGCGGATCGACGATCAGATGTGTCCCACTGATGGAGGTGATCTGGTGTAGTACTCCACTGTCGGAGATCTCGACCGAGAGGCCCTCGCTCGAATCGATGAAATCGAGTAGTTGGAGGGATCCATCTGGATTGACGGTGGCCCATGAATATTGCGTGGGTCGAGAGATCACCTGGAGCGGTCCGGAAATCAGATGGTCCGCTCCGTCTGCGGGAATCCACTGACCCTCGAGGAGGCAGTAATGAAACCGAGTGGGATCGATCAACAGATTGGCTGAGGACAGGATGCTGTCATGGGTGCTGATGGATCCCCGTGGGGACCGAGTCAGCCCTCCGGCATTTCCTTCGATCCAGCAGTGCCAGGCAGAGATGCAGCCCAGTTCAGCAGTGGCCAGTCCTGCTCCGGCATTGCCGAGGAGATTGCAGTGCTGTACCTGAGGCATTGGGCCTCTGGCCGCACCCGTGGTCAGGATGGCGTCCCCGCCGTTTGCCGAGACCTGACAGCGAGAGATTCGAAGTGCGGCATCGGAGTCACCGTCGAGATAGATCCCTGCCAGGCCATTGCCGCGGATGCTGCAGTCGTCGATGCGAACTCGTACATCCATCTGTTCCGAAGGAAGGGTGTCGAGGTCGATCACCACGCCTTCCAGAGCGTTGTTGTCGATGGTGCAATTACGAATCCGAACCCGAACCCTGGCAGCGATCGAATCGACCTGATCACTGTCATGGATTCCTGCGATGTCCAGATCGATGCCTTCATCGCCATTTCCATGGATATTACACCGAGTGATCTCGACCCTGGCATCCTTGATCGTGGTGGCTTGAATCCACTGACTCTCGATCCCTTCGTTGAGATTGTCACGAATCTCACAGTTGTCGATGCGGACCTGAGGAATGCCATGAATCCGGATTCCCTCGCCACTGCATCCGGAGATGACGCAATCTGCAATCAGTGCGCGAATCTCTTCTCCCTCGGCAGAATCGCTCCTCAGGTCGATGCCCTGGGTGCTGGCTCCACTGAGGCGACAGCGCGTGATCCTGGCGATGCAATCTTCTGCAAAGACGCAGGATTCTGCGATGTTATTGCCGGAAAGACTGATTCCATCGATCCCATTGAGCAGTGAACCCGGCCTCAGGCTGACCAGATCATTTGGAAATACGATTCCGAACTGGGTCACATGAGTATCGGGGTCTCGCTGGCCCAACTCGAACTGATCGTTGAAGCCGCCAAAGACCATCATTCCAGTGAACAGGAAGATGTTCTCCGGGTAGAGACCTCCGGAGACGAAGAGATTTACACCATTCAAGGGGATACTCATCGCCACCGCCTGTGCCAGCGATGGGAATGCGGAATCTGGGGTGAGGCCATCGGAGCCGGTGGAACCAGCACCGGCACGGACATATCGGATCGGGTTGGGGGTCGCCAGCCATTCGTTCTTGTTGGGATCTACTTCAAGATCGCTGTCGCGTGCTTGAACCAGCACCTTCAACATCACTCCGTTCTGGAGACCCTCGATCTCCAGTTCAGTAATTCCGGTCACGACAGCAGTCGGTTGATCGAGTTGGATGGGTATGTCATCGGCAGTGACAAAGATCAGGTAGTCGATCTGATCGGTCGGGGTTTCGTCATCCGACGCGTGGTCCCATCCGATGCGAACCATCGAATCTCCAGCGACCAGATCTTTGATTCCACCAAATCGGGGGTGGGTCACCACTGCCAGACCGTCAGATCCGAGTCCCTGTCCATCTGGAACCGAACCGACATCGACTCCTGGTGGTGTAGGAGGGACGAAGCGATCGCAACTCGCGAGCGTCAGCAGCGCTGCAAGAAAAGGGATGAAGAGAGAAAGGAATCGCATTTCAGAAGTTGTACTCCAGCTGTAATGATGTGAACCAAGCAGGATCTGCTGAGGCTCCAAATGCGGATCCGGGCATGAAGTACCCGACCTCGAAATCAAGATCGTAGTCCTCCCACAATTCGGCGAATCCGAGGACCAGATCCACTTCACTCCCCAACTGCCGATGAAGGCCATCCGGTGTCATCCGAAGTCTTGAACGTCTGATTTCAGTGGATGCCTCTATCTGATTGTAACTGTGGAAGATGAGATCCACCGAAGAGTTCGCAGCGGGAAGCAGTCCTGCCCCGATAGTCAAGACAGAGAGATTGGACAGTTCAGGCCTCATCAGGACTCCGAGATAGCGATAGGAGGCGACTCCAAAGTATCTCAGGTTGTTGTCCTGGTATCCGGTCTGGCGAAAGTTTTGATCGGTGCCATCGGTAGGATCATCGTCCCCTGATCCCCACGCCCAACCTCCGTACAGGTAAGGCTGCAGCGGAAGATCATCGAACTGGCGTGCGACAGAACCATCGATGCCGAAGGCGGACAACTTGTCATACCCACTGATGCCATCGACATAGGCGGCGTCGACCCACCAGCGAAGATCGCCTCCCATCTTGCGACCGTGAGACTGTAGTCCGATGAAGAAGGGGGACTCGTTGAGGATGGCCGAGGGGTCGGTATAGTCGAGCCCTTCTCGATCCTGGACGATGTCGATGACGTAGAGGGATGCATGGGTGCGGCTTTCAGGGCGCCAGGTTCCGACCAACATCCGATTCTGACGATCGACCACTTCGGTAGGAGGGGAGCCGAGCAGCGTTGACCACGATGCCTCGATGGAATAGGGGCCTTCTTCCCATTCGAGGCGGATGCCATCGAGAGAGGTGTCGTAAAACCACTCCCTACCCTCGTCGAAATCCATTCTTCCCACCTGAACAGAGATCGGTTGCCCCTGATAAATATCCTGCCGAAAGAAGTACGCCTCTTCGATGGCAAAATCCTGGTTTGGCGCCACATCGAGCCCGTCATCTTCGATGATGTCGGTCGATTTCCAGCGGCCCTTGGCAAATAGAAAACTCTTGCGATCCTGGTTCCAGGTCGCCTCGACACTGGCACTCCACTTGTGGTCGGTGCGGTCTCCGATGAGCAGGTCTTCCAGGTCGTGATTGGTTCTGGTCTCGAGCGTGTACTTGATCCGTCCACCGAGGGTCAGACGTCCATCGAGCCACTGGATCGAGCCGGTGGGACGTTCATCATCCCATTGGATCCTCCGCTGGGCTGATTTCCTGAAGATGCCACCGGGGATCTCGGTGGTGGGGCCGATGCGGCAGCGGATTCCATGGATCACCAGCACGGCGACCCCATCCTCATCTCTCTCCTCAGCCTCGACATACCCCTCCAGTTCGAGAAGGCCTGCCTTCTTCGCTTCCGGAGAGGTGTGCACCTCGACCTCGATCGCCCGGAACTTCAAGGGGCCCGAGAACTCCCCTTCAATCTCGACGCGCCAGCCTTGCTGGAGGTCCTCCAGTTGATGGGATTTGGAGTCTTCAACGGAATCGTCAAAGTCAGTCAACTCATCGATCAAGATCGAGTAGGGACCGACGGAGAAGGTGCCAGCATCCACCTGTATCGAATCGATGAACCCCTTGATCTCGAGAAATTCATCTTCCTCTTCCTGGACCAGTTTCACAGCTTCCAGGTATTGACCATCCCACCGGCCATCGACCTCTACTCGAGTGCCTACCGGGAAATTGCCGGCTCCAGTTTCCTGCGCGAGTCCGTTCGTTGTGAACAGGACGAAGACCAGAAAAACCGAGAGTTTTGCGATCATTCGAGTAACCCTTTCCATTCACCTCGGTCTTCCAGAAGGTTGCGAAGGCTATCGAGAAGAGTGCGAATGAAACCATCGAAGCGGTTTCTTCTGCTGTAGATCAGGGCCAATCGGCACAGCGTGGCTGCAGTCCAACCTCTCAGATGATTTCCAGACACGCCTCGTTTCCGGGCGTCGGAAGCGAGAGACGTTGCAATCTGTTGCCATGGGATCGGCATCCCCTGCAATGCTCGTAGTCGACAGTGAGCGATGATGTTCCCGGGATCCAGCGCGGGGTGGGCTCGGGCGAGGAGATCGAGGTCGAGGAGAGAGTTGCCGCTGACGGATGTGAGTAATTGCTTGTCGTGAAGATCCCGATGAGAGAGGGAGCGTTCCACATCCTCAAGATCACGAAGACCATCGATGGTTTTCCCCACGAGCTCTATCGCAGCCGGGTGTGGGGTCTCGAGGATCCTGTGAAACACCTCACTGCGAGTCTGAAGGATGGAGATCTCGTCCTCCGCCGAGTGCTCGGGCAGGCTCTCGGAGGACTTTGAAGTGGCAAGCCATGCGAGGACAAGCTGGAGGAAATCCAGATGTCCGGGGTTCCAGTTTCCGTTGGCCCATTGCTCGTGAAGACTGAATCCCGGCTGTGCGGAGGTGATGAGGACCTTTGCTGCCGGATTCCAGTCCAGGATGGTTGGAATCTGTAAAGCAATGAATGGCGATTGGTTGGCCAGAAACTGCCAACGTTCGATGGTTTGCCGATCCTTGCGGAAGATCTTTGCATACGAAGTGACATTATTGTGGACGAGTTTGAAGATGGCTCGACTGCCTACTCGCCAGGCGAGTAACTGAATCGTGTACCCCGCTGAAATCCAGTCTGCGCAGGAAGCCGCCATCGCTGGCAGCCTCTTGTCTTGCATTGCATTCAACTTCTGCAACGACCCTTCTTCATCCAGGTGATGCCAGTTGACGGCAGGATGCGTTTTCTTCCCGGCCAGGCAGTACCAGCCTCCCGACCTGGCTTCTTCCACTCTCAGCCAGTTTTCTTGTTTGCCGAGGGCACTGGAGATTGGACCGATCAGTTTTTTTGTCCACTTCATAGGTCCTCTCCCGTCAGGCAATTGCGGCATTCTTCCAGCGACGAGTTGAGTTTCTCTTGCCAGGAGGGGTCCAGGTTTCGTAGCGGTTCGGAAGCGCGTCGGAGAATCGCCAGGGCTCTACCGACCCTCAAGACTTTGGGCGTCATTTCAACGGAGCATTCGGATCGGTAACTTTCGAGGAAAGAACTGGAATGTTCTGGAGTGACGCCTCTCAGGCGCAAGTCCTCGAGCATCGATCCGATGTCCAGGCTGGCGTATCCTCGACCGGCCCGGTCAAAATCTAGCAACACCGGTTGGCTCCCTTCGATCAGGAACTGGTCCAGATGCAGATCGCCGTGAAGCAGGCTGGATGGCAGGATGCAGAGGTTTGGAATCTGTCGGTTCAATTCTTGACTGATCTCCTGGATCTGTTTGGAACAGTTCGGGAGTATCCGTTGCAGGTCATTGGCAATGACGACGACCTCTTCGCTGATCAACTGTGGAGGAACATGGGCAGGTAATTCGATGGGAATCGAGTGGAACTCCGCGATGGCGGATCCAAGGCTCTCGAACTGGGTAGAGAGTGTACTGCTCGTCAGATCGACAGGATCACCTCCGTTCCATTCATGAGCGAAGAGGCACCCATTGGAAGCGGAGCCGAGGAAGGTAGGTGTCTTGAACCGTTCACACTGGGCGGTGGCCTCGGAAATCTGCTTCGCTTGTTTGATGGATCTGTGTGCTGTGCTCTTCTTTTCGACCTTGAGGTGAAGTCGTACCCGGATTTTCTGGTCCTCTATGAGGTGGCGAAACTTCAACTTTGCTCGAAGTACAGCTCTGCGGCCCGGCTTGTATGCGAGCAGGTGGAATTTGGTCAATCTGCGCTGAAGTCGCCACTGATCAGGAGTCAATCCCTTGACCAGATCGAGTGCGAGCCGCCGAAATCGATCCGGTTCATAGATACGTCTCAACTCGGGAATCTCTGGGTCGTTGGGGAAAGGGAGTCCGACGACTCCGGTGGCTTCATCGAGGAAGGTCATCCAGCCATCGGGCGAGGGGAGCGGCCTACGAGTCTTTTCCTTGTTGAAGACCGATTGCGCCCGGTCTTTATCATCATAGATCTGCAGCAACATTCCCTGGGGAGGCATGTCGGCCTTCTCACGCTGCTCTCCCAGCAGAAAGACCCTGCAAGCGTTAGGCTTCAAGCGAAGGTACTGAATCGACAGGTGAGGATTCTCCAGCGGAAAGACCAGCCCAGCATCCGCGAGACGATGCCAGAGATCTCCGGAGATCAGTTCTGAAAATCCAGCAGGAGCATCGGGGGGCAGAGGGAAGTGATTCATCTCTCTCCTCCATCTCTACCTTGATGGGTTTCCTCGGAGATATGTCCTGCTTCGAGGCGGATGCAGCGATCGAATGAAACTGCCAGGTCTTGATCGTGTGTGATCAGGATCAGGGTTTTCCCCTGAAGGAATCGCGGCAGCAGTTTTCTCAGTTCGACGGTAGTCTCCGGGTCTACTCCGGTGGTCGGTTCATCCAGAATGACGATCGGAGTGTCGCGTAGTATCGCACAGGCGAGCGATAGCCTTCTTCTCTCACCACCGGAGAGATCGCGACCCCCTTCAGCCAACTCCCGATCGAGTTGCTCTGGATGGTCGAGGAGGAACTGGCAACCAGTCCTGGATAGTGCAGCGATGATCTGGTCGTCGGATGCTTCGGGGCAATGAAAGAGCAGGTTGTCTCGCACCGATCCCGACAGGATCAAACTGTCCTGCAGGACCACCGAAATCTGATCCCGGAGACTGCGAATCGTCCAGTTTCGGATCGGTTGATCGTCGATGAGGATTTGACCTCTATCGGGTTCGTACAATCTCAGGAGCATATTGCAGAGGGTACTCTTACCGGCACCGTTGGGCCCGATGATGACGAGGTGCTGACCCGCTTCGATGGTGAGTTCTATTCCGTTGAGTGCCGGGGGGACCGATTCTTCTGCAGTGGAACTCTTCAGGTAATCAAAGTGCAACTGCTGGAAATCGATCTTCCCTTTGAGTGGGGGGGCGGGTACCGAATCGGGTGCATCCTTTTCTTCAGGTTCCAGTTCGAGCACTGCTGCGATTCTCTCGGCGCAGGCCGCCGCCTTGCCGACCTTGGCTGCCAGTCTAGAAACTTTCCGAAGCGGCTTCTGGAACGATCGGACATAGGAGATGAAAACCAGCAAGATACCCGGTGTCATTCCTGAGACCTGGTGGACACGCCACGCTCCGGCAAGTAACACCACGGAGAGTCCTCCGGCAAAGATCAATTCAGTCCAGCGAGACAGGGACGCTTGTAACCGAGTACCACGTACACCCTGGCGCAGGGAGGAGCGGTTCTTCCGGGCGAAGCGTCGGGTCATCTCGTGTTCTCTGCCGAGTGATTTGACCAGTTGTAGAGATGTCAGACCTTCTCCTGTGGTGAAGGCGATTTCGCCTTCGAACTCCCGTTGTTTCTTGGCCACCTTTGTGATCTTGCGGCTGAAGAATCGAGAAAGAGCAGTGACGGCGATCAGTACCAGAAGGGATATCGCGGCCAACTCAGGATCGATCAGGAACATCATTGTCAAGGTTGCGATGGCCTGGACCACTCTGCCAGAGATGTCGACCAACTCAGTGGAGAGGACATCGCGCAGCATCGGAACATCGCCGGTAATTCTGACCAGTAGATCTCCCAGTTTTTGATCTCTATGAAATCTCAACGAAAGATGAAGTAGTTGAGAATAGAATCGTTTCCTCAGTTTCATCACCATACGTTGGCCAGCCATGGCACTGGTGACGGTTCTGAAGTAGCCGAAGATTCCCTGCCCGATGGCAATCACGAGCACTGCGGCACTGACGACTCCGAGGAATGACAACGGTGCTTGTTGGGGCCAACCCTCAGGTATGAACAGCAAGGTTGTTCCTTCTTGCGGCATCAGTATTCCATCGAACACATAACGAACGGGCCACGGAGCGATCAGAGCAAACAAGATCTCGATGAGCAAAGAGCCTCCGGAGAGAGCCAGCAGAGAGGACTGGGCACGGATCAGGTCACCGTGCTTGCCGGTGATGGTCCTCCAGTCCTTGAATCCTTTCTTCAGTGCGGTTTCAGGTTTCACGGCAGTGCCTTAATTTGCTCAATAATCTCGGCGGCCCTGATCTTCCAGGTGGCATTATTCAGAACCCATTGTCTCGCCCGTTGGCCCACATCTTGAGCATGTTCTGGATTCTCGAAGAAGTGATGGATGCTGGTCGCCATCTGTTTGTTGTCGCCGATGGGAATCAGAGTGCCGCGATCTTCAGCCAGAAGGTCGTTGATCTGTCCCACTGCAGAAGCCACCACCGGCAAACCACAACAGAAGTATTCGAAGATCTTCAGTGGGGAGAACCAGAAGTCGTCCAGATTTGGATAGGGAGCAACCGCCACGTCACAGCTGGCGAGCCAGTTATTCACATCGAGATGTTGTAACTTACCCGGTGCATGGATCCGGTCCGCCAGTCCTGCTTGATTTGCCTGTTCGAGGAATTTGAGACGTTCTGGGCCGTCACCGATGCAAACCAGGTGAGCCGACGAGTTCAGTTCCTTGACCAAGTACTGAAAAGTATCCAGCAGTTGTTCGGTTCCATGCCAGGGGCGAAAGGTGCTGGTGAATCCGATCAACTTGGTTTCTGGGCCGGGAAGAGTGGCCGGTCGACTTTCCACTTCCGGATGGAACAGTTGTTCGTCGACGCCGTTGGGAACCACCAAGACACCTGCGGAATGAAGTCTTTCGGAGACGACCCATTTCGCGATTTCTTCCGATACGCAGACGACGAGATCTGCTTCTCTCATCAGCAATCGGGAGATCCCATCGGCCAGAGATTCGTTCGCCATCTGTCTGAATCGCTTGGTTTCCAGAGGGAGTGGGCTGTTGACTTCCAGGATAAAGGGGACGCCTAGCTTTCGAGCCAGGTAGACACCTCCGGGATGCCACAAACTATAACGCTCGTAAATGAAGTCTGGTTTTTCAATGACCGATTCGACCCGTGACAGGAACAGTCGATTCTCGCGATCTTCCAGGGATTTGTGCTTTCTCCGGGGAAGAACCGAGATGGGTCGGATCGGAATGCCGTCGAGGTCAGCACACTCTCCTCGAACCGTGTGAATGTCCCCGGTCAATCCATGGAGATAAAACGCCCGGCAGAGAGAAGCGACATGGACCGATGCGCCCTTTCTTCCTGGAAGGGGAATCCCCGGGTCAGCACAGATGTAGGAAAAGCGTTTCATCCGATTGACCTAGCAGTTCTTCGAAATACTACGCTCGAAGTGACCCCGAAGTGTTGAAACATTGGTGGAAAGATCGAACAACCGCTGTGCTCGATTTCTCGCCGTTCCTTTGACCAGTTCTCCATTTTTGATCTTCAGGGTGATCCGTTCGATGGCGTCCGCGAGAGCTTGTGGATTGGCGGGTTCTACCAGCAATCCTGCATCTTCCCCGACGATCTCGGGACAGCCAGTGAGAGTCGTGGTCACGATCGGTAGGTCGAGCGCCAGCGCTTCCAGGAGAACTGTGGGAAGTGCATCCATGTTTCCGTCAGCATCCGGCACGCACGCCAGCACCATCATTGCTGATTCTGCACAATGCTTCCTCACCTCTTCGATGGAGAGCCCTCCTGTGAAATGGACGCATTGATCCAGTTGCAACCGGTGGCTCATCTCCTGCAGTTTCGCTTCTTCCTCACCATCACCAACGATGGTGGCCTTGAACTTGACCTCCTTGTTCTGAAGGATAGAAAGTGCCTGGAGCAGGTGGTCGAATCCTTTCTTGGGAACCAATCTGCCGACACTGATCATGTGGACCGGATCGGTTTCTGGTTCTCGGATCGAGGGCTCGAAGAAGTCGAGATTGATGCCGTTGTACAGACGGATGATCTTGTCAGGGTCGACATCGGGTGTCTTTTCAATGATGTAGTTGCGGTTGAAGTCGCTGACGGTGATGGCAAAGGTCGAAAGGTCGACCAATTCCTTGAACAGGCGCCGATCCACGGTTTCTCTGAAGATATCCTTGGCGTGGCAAGTGAAGGAAAATGGAATCTGGTAGAGCAAGTTCACGAGCGCAGCCATGCGGGTCGAGATCGTCGCGAAATGAGCGTGGAAGTGCTGCACTCCCAGAGACTTGGCCTGCGCTCCGATCAGCAAAGCTCTGAGGAGCATGTCTAGATCTCTGGGGAAACGGTTCCTACGGATGAACTCGACGGCCGTTTCCCATTGTTCCAGTGGTGGAACCAGGCCCGGCTCGAGATTCCAGATCTTTGACCAGAGAGATTCGGGCTTTTCTCGTGGGACACATCGAACGGCCAGTTTGAGTTGGCTCAGATTTCCATGAAAGCGACCGTCCCCGGGAGCCATCAAACTGAACACATCGATCTTGGCACCTTGGCGTTCCAGTTCGAGAACTTCATTGAGGATGAAAGTTTCCGAAAGCCGAGGAAACATCTTCAAGAGGTATGCAACGTGAATACTAGAATCAGGCTCCGATGAGATCTGATTTGGCATTGGGATGGGCCTTTCTCTTTGAAATTACTTCTTTTCGAAGATGATCAATCCTGGTGAGGAAGTTGCCGATGCCATCCATGTTGAGACCACACTCCTCAGGGGATGGAGGTGGAGGGCCGGCAAGAGCTTCTTTGATTTCAGCAGAGAGCAATTCTGGAGTGAGGGTGTCTGGATGGAGGCACCGGACCAGGCCCTTTTCGGCAAACAGCGAGGCTCGGAGCCATTGCTCTTGTCGTGGGAAAACCCTCGGAATCACGATGACTGGTTTCTGGGTGGAGATCGCTTCCATCATGGCGTTGTATCCACCCATGGTGATGATCAGATCCGCTGTTTCGAGGTGCTGTTCGAGGTGAGTTGTGAATCTGAGCACCTGGAGGTTCTTGTTGGTTCCAAAGCGACTGGCCAGCTCTCGCGAATGAGAACGTGACAGGAATGGGCCGGTGATCAGGGTGCCCTGAAGGTTTACTGGATGTGCCTCCAGCGCTTCCAGAAAGGTGGACCCTGTCGGAAATCCATCTTCTCCACCGCCGGAAACGCAAACCAAGCGGGGATCGGATTTGGACGATTGGATGGAATCCCGAGTCTCGCCCGGGGGCTGGCTAGATCGTATCGATCTGCGAAGATATCCGAGATACTCGAGGCGTTGACAGGCGGAAGCACTCAGCCCATAGAGTTTACCCAGGTCGAAGAGATTCTGGTTGCCGTAGACCCAGATGTGGTCATAGAGCGACTCGATCACCTGGTTACAACCATCTTTTTGCCACGCCGATCGGACCTGTGGACCTTCGTCGATGATGTCTCGCAATCCTATAGCGAGTCGAGTTCCCCTCGATTTGAGGTCTGCCATCAAGGGAAGCAGCTCACCTCTCAGACCGGTCGGGACATGGTCGACGATGAGGAGGTCGGGGTTGTAGTCGAGAAGTGCTCGACTGAGAATTTGCCGTCTTCTGGCCAGCGTATCGGTCAATGACATCTGTGGGTTCCGCGGGATGTACTTGCCGTTCAGATCCTTGGTGACAGTGTCGAGAGTGACGATTCGAGTATTGCGAGGCAAGTTGAAGAAGAAGGCGCGAGAAGAGCCGGTGACGATGAGGATCTCGATATCTGTGAGGTGCTGCTGGGTCTTCTGTGCCAGCAGCAAGCAGCGGCGGAAGTGTCCCAGCCCATAACCGTCATGACTGTACATGGCGATCCTGAACCTGGAGGGGGACACGGTCTCGATTCCGTCGCGCTGAGGTTTCAAGTCGTAGGTCCTCTCAGGGAAGTAGATCCACTCTCGTGAACAAAGGGGATTGCAAATGACAAGCCATACAGAGATGATCGTATACAATAAGTCACGAGATGTCGATATTTCCTTGCAAGTGGTTGTTGCTCAACGACTTATAGGATTTCAGTAGGGCCGAAATTATGGCTGTATATGACCGCCCTGGTGGTATGCGGCCAGTGAGGAGAATGGAGATTTATAGGTGGCCAAATCTAGCCAGGCGACTGGCGGTGATTGGCCAGCGGCGTGAGGCCGTCGATCAGGAGGAGGAGAGTCCCCTCTTCTCGAGTTTGTGACGCAGGGCTCCACGGGTCAAACCCAGCAATCGAGCCACCATGGAAATGTTGCCATCGGTGTGGTCCAGCGCTTGCTCTAGCAGGTTCTTTTCGACCTCTTCGAGGGTGCAGGAACCGCTACTGAAGTCAAAGAGGAGCGACTTTGCCGGCAAGGGGATGCTCTGCTGCGAAGCGGCTGTCGACTTTTGATTGACCAGGTTCGGCATCGACACCTGCTTCCCTGTGGAAATCAGTACCAACCTCTCCAACGTGTGAGCCAGTTCCCGGATGTTCCCTGGCCAGCGATAGCGATTCAACTCTGCCCTCGCTTCGGGACCGAGCATCAACTCAGGTTTCCGGTACTTCTGCTGATAACGCAGGAGGAAGTGATCGATCAAGAGATTCAGATCCTCTCCACGGTCGCGCAATGGCGGGAGGAGTAAGGACACCACCTTCAGGCGATAGTATAGATCGGATCGAAAGTTACCTGCCTGGGCTTTCTTTTCCAGGTCCTGATTGGTCGCAGCGATGATGCGAACATCTGCATGATGTTCTCGAGTGCCGCCGACTCTTCGCACCTTTTTCGATTCCAGGACGTTCAGCAGTTTGGTCTGCATGTCCAGCGGCATATCACCGATCTCGTCGAGGAAAATGGTACCTCCCGAGGCCACCTCGAAGAGACCTTGCTTGGTCTTGGTGGCGCCGGTGAAGGCTCCTTTCTCATGACCAAACAATTCGCTCTCGATCAGCGGAATCGGTAATCCACTCATGTTGATCTGCAGGAAGGGCGCTCTCGATAGGCTCCCGGACTCATGGATGTAACGGGCCAGCAAATCCTTGCCGACTCCGGTTTCTCCACCGATCAGGATGGTGGGAAGTTCGGCGGCGCTATCCACCGGTATGCTAGAGATCTGCTCGATCACCGCCTTGGCTTCCTCCAGTTGAGGACACTCTCCAACGATCTGATGCTCTTCGGTCAGAGCGGAGGCGCGTTCGTTGACCTCCGCCAGTCGTCTCAGGTCGGAATTTCCCAGTTCTCTCTCCACCACCAGGTGTAACTCCTCGAGATCGAGAGGTTTTTCGAGATAGTCGAGTGCGCCCTCTTTCATCGCCTCGACGGCGCTGTCGACCGAAGCGTATGCGGTCACCATCAAGACCGGGACTTCGGGCATTTCCTCGCGAATCTTGCGCAGAACTTCGAGCCCCGAAATATCCGGTAACTGCACATCGAGAATGGCCATATCGATCGATCGGGTTTCGAGCAGCCGAAGCGCCTCAGCACCGGTTTCTGCAGGCAGAGAAGTGTGTCCTCCTCGCCCCAACTCCAGCGTCAGTGACTGGAGCAGAGGTTGTTCATCATCGAGGATCAGAATATGAGCCATCGTGTGCCTTTCACTCGTCTTCCGCCGTACGAGTCAGTGGAATCCTGATCGACATGGTGGTGCCTTGCCCCGGAGAAGATACCACATCGATCCGTCCTCCGTGTCCGTGGATGATTCTTTGTGTCAGGGAGAGACCCAGACCGAGGCCACCCTTCTTGGTCGTGAAATAGGGGGTGAAGAGCTTGGATTGAATTTCCTCGGTCATCCCTGAGCCCTCGTCTCGCACCTCGATGTGGATCTCGTTTTGATCGGTAGAGGCCCTGAGGATGACGGTATCCCCCGGGGAGGAGGCCTCCACCGCATTGTTGAGCAGTACCAGGACGACCTGTTCCAGTCTTCGTAGGTCGAGATCGAGTTGCGGTAGGGAAGGGGAAATTTCCAGTTTCAATTCGACCTCTAGTTTGGAGGAGAAGTTCTTCACCGCCGCAGCGATTCTTTCCAGATGAAGTGACAGGTCCTCCAGTGGTTTTCGATCGAGTTGGATCGGTTTCAGACCCTGAAGAAGATCTTTCAGCCAGCGGTCGGCACGATCGACCGTGTCCATGATGGTCCGCAGGGAAGGGGAGATCTGTTCCTGGTCTCCACTGCGCAGAGAGCCCTGAGCCAGAGCCCGGATGCTGCCGAGCGGATTACGCAGGTTGTGGGCGACCGAAGCGGTCATCTCACCGACCGCTGCAAGCCGCTCCCGTTCGACCATTCGTTGCTGGTAACTGTCGATCTCACTCGACATCGCCTCCACCTCGCGGGCGAGGTCACCGATCTCATCCCCTGCGGGGATCGGGATCTTCTTGCCATACTGGCCGTCGGAGATCTGCTGGGCAGCAGTGGAGAGGCTTTCGAGAGGGGAGATGATCCAGCGCTGGAGCAGCAGGAAGCAGGATCCACACAGCAGTAACATCATGGCTCCCAGGATGCTCAGCAGGTAGGTCACTTGCTCGGCAGCGCTGCGGGCTCGCAATTCCAGTTCGCCGATCCTGGTTTGTTGTAGTTGCTCGAGTTGTACTACTGCCGCAGTGAAATCGGGCACCAATCGGTCCTTCAGCCAGTTGCGAGTGCGCTCCTGGCCTCGTCCCTCAATCCCCTCTTCCAGGTAGCGTAGGGAGTGGATCACGGCTCGCTCAAAGTTCTTGACCGATCGGTCCAGGTCCTCGATCGCGCCTTGCTCATCCTTTGAGGTGTTCCCTTCGGGGTCCACCAGCGAGACGATGGCGTGCTGGCAACTGTCGATCTGTTGACGGAACCGATCTCGATCGGTGGTTTTCCAGTTCTGAAGGTTTTCGATCTCTCCGGTGGTGATCAGCAGCAGGTCGCGGATCTTGCCGATGGAGATCAGATCCTGACGACTCTTCTGACTCTCCTCGACGGCCATCTGAAGATCGTGGATCACCATCAGCGCCGCCAGACCTCCCCCGATGGCGAAGGTGAACAGGGTCAGTACCAGTAGCAGGATTCGCGTGCGAATCAACATCAGCGATCTCCCACCGGAATCACCAGCCACTCGTGAGAATAACGATCAGGATCACTGGTTGCGGGCGAGACATCGGGAGTCCAGTCGAGGCGGATTCGCTGGCCAGGGGAAAGTGTTGTCGAGCAGTTGAGCACCCATATCTTTCCATCGATCTCGCCGAGGATTGGAGTGGGTTTCCCATCGATGGTCAGTTTCAACTTCGGAGTCCGGGGGAGCGCCTCGGACAGGTGAAGGATCCAGCGAGGAGCGAGCCCCGCGGCGATGGTCCCGGGAGGTGGATCGATGGAGGTGAAGGAGATCGGACGCTGCGATTTCGCAATACTGCGTCGGACACCCGGTCGAAGGGATCCGTCAGGGGCGGCGAGGGTGGAATCGAAACTCGCAGCGAAGCGGTCGAGGTACTGGGACCAAAGGGGCTCTTCAGAGGAGGGGCTCCACAGCCAGCACGATCCAGCCTCGACCCTGGCAGAGTCCGCGGCGCTGATCCGTAACTGACCGCTCTTCTCTTGCCCAGCGATGGGGACCGGAGCCAGACCTCGGGGATGATGGAGAAAACCAGTTTCGAAGGACGAGGTTTCTGCAGCATCGACGGTCAGTTGGCCGGGCTGCACCCGGATCACTCTGAGCCACTGCCACCGATCGGAGTTCGGTGGCGCGAATTCGACCGACTCAGTACGGGTTCCCACCGCGGCGGGTCCGATGCCGCTGCAGGCCCACATGCGCGCCTTCAGTTGCAGGGTGTCGGAGGTGCTGACCGCCGGACCCTTGTTGTCGATGAACAGGCTGCGTGTGATGTCGAGCAGCCCCGTGCCCAAAAGGACCACTCCGGAGCCGGCTTGAGCGGCGAAGAAGCAAGAACTGACCCGGGTGAGCGCGTTTTCAGCATCACCACTGATTCGCAGGCCTGCACCACCGAGGTTACCCAGAAACTCCGATTCCAGAACACTGAAGTCTCCCGGGGCGTCGGCATCGAGATGCAGTCCAGATTTGTGATTGTCGATGAAGGAGCATTGCTCGGCACGGACTCTCAAGTCTGCAGCAGATCCCTCAGGGTAGCGAATGTCGATACTGACGCCGTGGTCGTGATTGCGCTCGACCAGTAATCCGCGCAGGCCGATGCGAATCCGCGCAGGATCGGTACCGTCTCCCAGTGGTGCATCGATCTTGATGCTGATCCCGATGTCTCGATTGCGAGCGACCTCGCACTGTTCCATGTCGATCCTCGCCTTGGCTCCTGGCCGCGGCAGTAGTGGCAGCACCGACAGCCCACTCTGCTGGTTGTCGATCAGACGGCAGTCGCGAATCGCCACATCGACATGACCTTCGATACGGATTCCATCGCCGCCACTTTCGCTCACTGAGCACGACTGGATGGTGCCGGTCCCGCGCCCGTCCTGGTCGAGGTCGGTCTCGATCTGGATGCCCTTGTCCTTGAATCCGGAGATGTGGCAGCGAGAGATGCGAAAGTGGCAGTCGTCCGCGACGATCGCACGACGAGCTTCTTGTGCCCCGTCGAAGTGGAGGCCATCGATGACCACCAACTGTTCCCCGGGTGGCACGATGACAGTGTCTTGGCCGGGTGATCCGATCAGCCTCGTGAGGTGCTGGCCTGGCGCGGAGGGACCGTCAAATCGAGCAGGAAATCCCCCGTAGATCGCCATCCCTTCGAACAGAAGTAACTGTTCCCGGTATCGACCTGCGGCCACATGAATGTTGACTCCGGCCAGGCCTATGGCATCCCCGATGGCATCGTCGATTTTCTGGAAAGCGTCTTCGGGACTGCTGCCATCGCCAGTATCGGTGGCTGCTGCATCGACATACAGCACTGGATTGGGAAGCGCGGGCCATTCCGATTGATTGGAATCGCTGATCCCCTGGTCGTCGATCGATCGAACCACCAGGTAGATCACCTGGCCATTGGGCAAGTTTTGAATCGTATGGGAAGTGGCTCCAGGGTCGGTGGTGATCCAGGGTTGGTCGAAATCTTGCTTGCCTGGACGAGCAGAACGGAAGATCTGGTAACGGATCTGGTCGCTGTTGGTGTGGTCGTCGATGGCGGCATGCCACTTGATGTGTAAGGAGCCGTCGCCAGCGATCACCGAGTGGGGGCCATCGAAGAGGGGCGGCTGGTGGATCCCGTCGATCGGTGGGGCGACCCGGCCAACGGCAGTTTCTTCCCTCGAGGAGACCGCTGTTTCGGTGGGGGGTTGAGCCGGGCCTGGTGGAGTGGTAGTGGGATCATCGCAACCGAAGAAGAGCAGCAACAGCAGCAGCGTGACCGGGTACCGAGAGGCACCGGATCGAGAGGCACCGGATCGAGAGGCACCGGATCGAGAGGCACCGGACTTTAGTCGGGCCGAGTCTTGCGGGACGGGCCCGCCGGGATGGTTCAGGAACTTCTTCTCCAACACTCTTCTCCACGGGGCTGAAGTCTTGATCTGATCCCATCGTACTACATCTCGACGTGGAATCATGAACCGGTGGCGAGTCCGATACGATTGACCCGATCCGCAACCAGTGGTTCTTCTCCATCTCCGGTGTAGTACAGCAGGAATCTTGGGTAGGGGGTGTCGTCATTCGGATCCAACGGATCGTTTTCATCGATCCCGGGATACTGGCTCGGTTGGATCATCGACGGCTGTTTGAGGTCGTCCGAATCGAACAGAATGGGAGAGACCAGATCGGAGGAGGAGGTCAAGACCGCCAGGTTGAATCCGCTCCAGCTGTATCCATCGAGGCTGGTGGCGTAGCCGATCACGGTGTCGTTATCGAGAAATCCGCGCCCCTCGTAGAACATCATCCATTCGACCAGATTTCCCTGTGCATCGGTTTCCCGAGCGAGGCTGGGGGAATGGATCGCCAGATCGTCAAAGGTGCCCGGGCCGCCACTGAAACTGGGTCCGGCAGGAGCTCCACTGAGGACGCCATCTCGAATCGTCCAGGCACTGCCATCATTGGAGAAGGCCATGCCGATCACCGAACTTCCATCGCTGCGCTCGACTTCAAACGCCATCCGATAGGGGTCGGTGATAGCGGAGGTCTTGACCACACTTGGATCCGCAACCCGCACCACGCTGCCAGAAGTAGGGTCAAACGCAGGTCCCGGTTCCAGGCCGCTACAAAAGGTTGGAACAGTCCAGCTGATCCCATCGGCGGAGGTGCAGGTGAGGATGGCGCTTTGCCAGGTTTCGGAAGGGGTGCCAGCACTTCCATAGGTGCCCTCGAACCACATCTGATATCTCCCGGCAGTATTGACCAGCGAACCGTGATCTACGACGACGGTAGGATCGGCGGCACCGCGAGGGTCGATCGGTGTACCGTTGACGATGAGTGGCGGCATGCTGGCAGGGCTCATCACGATCGTCCGATCGGTGACCAGCGGATTGAAATCCTCCTCCGGCGAAGTGACCACCCCGATGGCATAGTCGTGCGGAGCAGTGGCACAACACGATCCCTCATAGAAGAGCAGGAACCGGTCACCGAAGATGGGTTGCCGACTCGGATCCTCGAGCGCGCAGGGGCTGTCGACTTCATGGAAATCGAAATCGGCAGGAACGCTGTTGATGGGATCCGCGGTGGCGCGATCGGAGAGCACTGGAACCACTCTTGGAGGGATCACGTTCGAATCGCGGTGCTTCGACAGGTCGAGTACTGGCTGCTGCTGGGGAGGCGTTCCTCCACCGCCACAGCCGCCTGAAATGAAGGCGGCCGCAAGGCCAAGAGACAGCAAGAGTGGCGCACGGTATCCATGATCAGGCACTGGTGAATCCCCTATTTCATCTGGGTGGGCTAAATCTCGACGTCGGGGACTGCTCCCGCTGGCTGAGGTGAATGTATCGTACAGTCACGATAGTAAGACCTCTTTTTGGCAAACTGGTCAGTAACTATTGCCGATTCAGCGAAAGGCAGGAAATACTAGGAGCATCCGTGATTATTGAGCGGGATTCAAGGTATCGAAGAGCGACGGTCCATCCTATCATGGGTAATCAGTGCAGGATGAGTTCGATATTCGTCTGGTTGTCTATTTATTGTGTCTGTTTGACAGATTATTTCCTTTGAAGCTCGACACCCCAGTTGCGATTGATTTTGATCCGAATCAGATTGCAGAAATAGGTTTGGGCGACTTGAAAAGAGTACAAGCGATGCGCTGTGATTTTCAGTCCTTCCGGAGACCGAATCGGGCTTCTTTGTTGCTGGGACTTTTCCTGACAATAGTCCTGAACACTACAGTCGAGTCACAAGGAATAGTCAGAACTCCCATAGGTTCGCTTCCAGTGACCACTTCCTCGACCTTTTCCTACATGTGGGGAGAGGAGCGTGTCAAACTCGAGGTGCGAGAGAGTCAGATCGCCGTCTATCTGCCCCTATCGGAGCAGCCTGAAACTCAGATACAGCAGTATCTGGCGGATCTCCAGATCCATCTCACATCCGATGCCATCGAGGGGACCCCGTACCAGGGATTGCTGCTGGTCCAGACTCCTTCCGGTGAGGCGAGTCGGATCCTCCGATTGCTCGATCAATTACCGGGAGGTTGGGCCTCTCCCTGTCTCGATTTCCAGGGTCGGCTCCATATTCCTCGTCCCGAAATTCTGGTCACCCTCGATCCCACTGACTTGACCGTCATCGATCGAATCGTGGCGATTGCAGATCTTCAGTTGATCCGTGAATTCCCCTCGGGAAGTCCATTGCTCCAGCTCTCCTTCGATGGTGCCCCGAGGTTGATCGAGGAGCGGATCCAGCGCCTGCTGGATGTCTCCGGAGTGATAGCGGCGAGCCCTAACTTCATCCTTCATCTGCCCGCGATGGCAGTTCCCAATGACACCTTTTTCGGATCGCAGTGGCACCTTCAGAACACCGGTCAGGCCGGGAATCTCGGGGTCGACATCAATGCTGCGGATGCCTGGGGCGTCCAGACGGGCTCACTTTCGGTGAGGGTCGCGATCATCGACGAGGGAGTCGATGTGTTTCATGAGGACCTTGCCGCGAATATCGTTGCAGGGCACGACTCGACCAATCAGGCCAGCCCAGCGGGGGTACCTGGAAACTGCGCATCTACCGATGGCCACGGAACTGCCTGCGCCGGACTGGCGGCTGGCATCGGGAACAATGGCCTGGGGATCTCAGGAGTGGCATGGACCGCCGAGATTCAACCGGTTCGTCTCGGGTTCGGCAATCATTGGACCGAAAATGCCTGGATCCTCGATGCCCTCACCTGGGCGACCGACAATGGCTCCGACATCCTCTCCAACTCATGGGGCGGAGGAGCACCCTCTACTGCAGAGCAGGACACCCTTCAGTACGCACTCGATACCGGTCGAGGTGGACTGGGTTGCATCCTGGTCTTTGCCAGCGGCAACGATAATGCCGGGGTTTCCTTCCCGGCAGCCTACAACCAGGCGATCGCGGTCGGCGCCAGTAGTCCCTGCGACGAGCGCAAGAATCCCGCTTCCTGTGATGGAGAGGACTGGTGGGGATCGAACTTCGGAACCCAGCAAACGGTCGTGGCACCTGGAGTCCTGATGGTCACCACCGACATCTCGGGAGCCGGCGGTTACGTGACGACCGGAGCCACTGCCGATTACGTGGCCAACTTCAACGGAACATCTTCCGCAACCCCGGTGACCGCTGGTGCACTGGCGGTGCTGCTCGCCCAGAACGGGAACCTGACTGCGACACAGGTGCGGACCATTCTCGAGACCAGCAGCGACGACCAGGTCGGTCCTCCAGCGGTGGATACGCCGGGCTTCGACAACAACTTCGGTTTCGGGCGGATCAATCTCGCCAACATGTTGGCGACGCTGGGCGGGCCCACCGGTCCCAGTGCGGCGACCTGTATCGAGCAACCGATCGGGGTCCAGGTCAGCTGGACCAATGGTGAGGCTTACGACGAAGTTCGGATCAGTCGCGATGGAGTATTGCTGGCCACGGTTGCCGGAAACTCCACCGGATACCTCGATCTATCGGTCCCCATCGGTCAGCACACCTGGGAGATTCAGGGAGTGGCCGGCGGAACCCTCAGTTTGTCCGCGTCCTGTAGCATTTTCCTGCTCGGGAACATTCGTGATCTGGTCTGGGCGCCGGAAACGGGAACCACCGATTCGGGAACGGCTCTCGTCAACGCTCTGGCGGCTTCGGGCAGGAGTATCGTCACTGTCGGTTCCATCGCAGCCCTACCAGACCTCGATCGACTCGATCGAATCTGGGTTCAACTGGGGATGTTTCCCAACAACCACCAGCTGACCACGACGGAGTCCACCATCCTCGTCGATTACCTGACCAACGGGATCGGGGGCTCTTCGGTCTTCCTCGAAGGGGGAGACACCTGGTTCTTCGATACCCAGACTCCTGTCCATGCCTTGTTTGGCATCGCGGCACTCTCCGATGGAGCGTCGGTGGATAATCTCGGTCAGATCGACGGACTCAACGGTGCCGGATGTGACCTGTCGGGGCTCTCCTTTAATTACGCTGGAGAGAACACATGGGTCGATCGACTCTCCGCAGCGGTCGGATCAGAGGTGGTGCAATCGAATCAAACTCCCGCCTACGACGTCTCAGTCTTTCGAGATTCCGGGACCTTCATCACCTTCGGTAGCTCCTTTGAAATCGGCGGACTGGCAGAAGCGACATCGACGCACGTGCAACTGGTCGAAGCCATCATCAACTGCCTGACAGGATCGATCATCGCGCCGGCAGATCTGGTCTGTTCGCCCGGTGGTAACTCAGCAACCCTGACCTGGACCAATGCTGGTGGGTGGGATTCGATCGAGGTGTCCCTCGATGGAGGAACGCCCCAGGTGCTGGCCGGATCCTCGACCGGCACCACCCTCACTGGCCTCGCCAGCGGTGGACATTCTGTCGACGTGGTGGCAGTGGTGGGTGTCGATTCATCCGCCGCAACCTCATGTAACTTTGGCATCGATCCTGCTTCGCCTTCCGGCTTGAACTGCGTCAACCAAGGAGGTGGCGCGTCCATCTCGTGGACCAACGGTGAGGTCTATGAAAGCATCGAGCTGATTCGCAATGGTCAAGTGATCGCTCTGCTGGGCGGAACCGTCACTTCTCATGTCGATTCTGCCCCGGGAGGTGGAGTCCATCAGTATCTGTTGCAGGGAGTGGTCGGAGGATTCAACAGCGTGCCGATCGGGTGTGGCCTGAGTTTCAATCCTCAAGCGATCACGTCCTTCAATTGCACCCGGGTCGCGACCCAGGTCAACATGACATGGGTCAATGCCGAGGTCTACGATTCCATCGAACTGCTACGCAATGGCGTCTCGATCCAGTCGCTGGCCGGTACTGCCACTTCGACCACCGATATTCCGGGCAGTGGTATCCATGATTATGCGATTCGCGGATCCATTTCTGGATTGCTTTCTGCCAACGCAAACTGTTCTGTTTCGGTCGCTCCGGCTGCTCCCGCTGCCATGACCTGTGCCTCGACATCCGGTGTGGTGAGCCTGCAGTGGGCCAACAGTGAGTTCTACAACCAGATCCTGGTGACTCGAGATGGAGTCCAGATCGCCTTGTTGTCGGGAACGGCAACTTCCCATGCCGATTCTTCGGGGACTGGCATCTTTGAATATGGAGTCACGGGCGTTTCCGGTGGAAGTTCCAGTTCAGAGACGCTCTGTACTGCCACCAATCCGCCGGAACCGATCTCCGGTCTGTCCTGCTCATACAGTGGTGGCACCGTCACGTTGTTCTGGACCGAGGGAGCCGGGATCGATGCGGTCGAGATCCGTCGTGACGGAGTACTGGTCAGCACGGTGCCGGCTCTGACCGGTTTTTATCAGGAAACAGGAACACCGACCGGCATCCGAAATTACGCACTCCGATCGATCAGTGGTGGCTTGAGTTCTTCCGATACCACTTGCGATGTGACCATTCCGCCGGGGCCCATTACCGGTCTTACTTGTGTCAGCAATCAACCCTTGACCGCACAACTCGACTGGACTTCGCCGGTGGGAGCGACCTCCATCTCCATCACCAGAGATGGAGTACTGCTCGATACGGTCACGGCTGCAACATCCAGTTATCTCGATTCCCCAGTTCCAGCGGGCACTCCCATCTATGGATTCGTTGCGACGGTAGATGGTGTTTCGGGGCCGTCGATCAGTTGTGCGGTGGTGGTGGATTCACCGACACCTCCACCGGTCGCTAGCTTCTCGACCTCGGTCGTCAGCGGAATCGCTCCTCTGGAGGTACAGTTCACCGATAGCAGTACCGGCACCATCGATAGCTGGGCATGGGATTTCGGCGACGCAGCATCATCGGCGGAACCGAGCCCGCTGCACCTGTTCCAGAATGCCGGTAGTTTTTCCGTGGTGTTGCTGGTGACAGGACCCGGGGGGAGTCACTCCACCAGTGTCTTGATCACCGTCGATGAACCCGCTCCCGTGGCGGACTTCTCCGGCACTCCGACCAGTGGAACCGTCGGAATGACGGTGGTCTTCAGCGACAACTCCAGCGGTGGCGCTGCCAGCAGCTGGAGCTGGAACTTCGGCGATGGCACCACTTCAACGCTACAGAACCCGAGCCACACTTACGCGACCGCCGGCAGTTACGATGTTTCACTGAGTGTCAGCGGACCGGGCGGCAGCGACTCCCTCGCTCGTCCCGGCTACATCACCGTGGCAGAGTTGGCGCCGATCGCTGATTTCTCCGGCACTCCGACCAGTGGAACCGTCGGGATGA
>JAAZXB010000060.1 GCA_014240375.1 Planctomycetota bacterium
CCATGGTCTCAAGGGTAGGCAAGCGGAGGCGGCTCGAATGCTGAGTTCCGTGGTGGACAGGTTTCCTACCAGCGCCGAGGCGAAGAGGGCTGTGGTTCCACTGGCACGGGCTCATTCGGAACTTGGAAATCTCGAAGCGGCGCTCACAGCCATCCGAAAAGCGACCGATCTTCTCGATGAAGGAAGTCCTGAGATTCGTGAAGCGTGGCTCCTTCGGGGTGATCTGCACGCCGCCTGCGGCGAGCAACTCGATGCCCGTCGCGCCTGGAGTCGACTCGCCGATGATCTCAATCGCAACGGTGAGGATGCACGATCCCGTCGCAACATGACCGTCCGTATGAAACTGCTGGGAAAGCCCGCTCCAGAGATCGCCGGTGCGACCTGGTTTGGTGGCGAGGAACAGCCGTTATCGAAGTGCAAAGGAAAGGTCGTGCTGCTCGATTTCTGGGCGACCTGGTGCGGCCCCTGCCGGCTGCTGATGCCTGGTCTCGATCGCATCTATAGCAAGAGGAAGAATCAGGGGCTGATGGTCCTGGGAGTGACCAAACCATACGCCCGAGGCTGGATGCCCTCCACGGATGATCGCTCCCGCGGTCAAGGAGTCACAGGACTCAACGGCAACAGTTTCCCCCAGCATCTGCTCGATTTTCGGCGACGATTCGGCATTTCCTACCCGTTCGTCATCACGGGTAAGAGTCAGTTCGATAGCTACGGTGTCGGTGGAATTCCGATGGTAGTGCTGATCGATCGCAATGGAGTCATCGCATCGGTCAGGGTCGGGGCGGGTGGAGAAGGGATGCTGGAAGCGACCATCGATCGATTACTCGAGAAGAAGTAATCTTCGATGATGATCTCAGTTCACTGATCGACCGATCAGGAGGGTCTCGACCCTCAGCCTCCGAGGCCACCACGGAACTTTTTGGATCGGCTCAACAAGATCCACAGCGAGAGTAACAACAATCCACAATTGGTTGCCAGTTTCGGACAGATCGGAATCTTGCCACTACCGCAACCGCAATCGGCCACCACGTCACACAGGCCATCGAAGCCGACTTCCGTTCCGACCAGAGACAATCCCAACTTCAAGACCATCGGCGTGAAGATTGCCAGCATCGCAGTGGTCAAAAGAGCAGCACTGCGTAACTGGATGCCACTCAATATCGCCGCAGCGCAGATCACTTCGATCCAGGGCAAGATCACCGCGAGACTGTTGATGATCCAGGAAGGGTGCAGCGGCAACACCTCGTATCCCTTGAGGCTCTTCAAGAATGGGACCGGGTCTCCGATCTTCTCGGCACCGTAGTAGAGGAAAGTGAATCCAACGATGACTCGGGCCAGAAGTAACGGCACACCCGTTGCGTCCAGTTTACGAAGTGGCTCGATATCCATCAGCGACGCTCCGATCCAGAGATCACCGGCATCTGGTTTTCGACCCACTCATTGAGGCCACCTTCATAGACATAGATGTTTTCGGTCGGAATGCCGTACAGCGAGGAGAGATCCGCCGCCAGATGAAGGCTATCGTCGCAATCACCACCATTGCAGTAGACGATGACGAAGAACGCCATCTCCAGTTCAGGGCGAAGATCATCGATCAACGCCTCCGATTCATAGTGGTAGAGCCAAAGCGCTCCAGGAATGTGGCTCTCCTCGTACAAATCGCTCGAACGAGCATCGACGAATAGATAGATCGATTCGCCTGTGGCCTCGAACTCATCCTCGGCACTGTTGAAGTTGTCGCGCGCATCATCGAAGGAAATCCGCTGTATCCCATCATCGGGCTCGACTGGAACCTGATCCCCCGGGTCGGTACCCGTCACACCAGGCGGCTGGGTCGAGTCGCCATTCCCCTCGGGTGTCGAGAATTCAGGTAGTTTGGGAAAGTAATCACGTTGCAGGTCGATGGCATGGGATGAACGTACAGAGTTAGCGGCGAGAGCCACCACCGATGCAACGGCAAGAATCGTCAGCGCTCCGCACAAGAGACCTCTGCTCGAATTGTCGGAGCAGGCTGGAGGCGATGACGATGAATCTGACGATGGCGATTCGGAGTCTGGTGGCTGTGGATTGGACATCAGTTTCCTCCGAGGACTCATCTGGCGATGCACTTGTGGCGATGCTCTTGCAGCATTACAGAATGCCGCATATCACCAGCGCATATCACCAGCCGCAGAATCACTCGATCCCAGGCAGGTGCCGGCGGGAGAGTGTATCACTCCGGAGAGAGAAATCGGAAATTATTGAAGCGAGACCACTCTGATCAGGCAATTTCCTTGACCGTCATCTGCCAGCGTCCCGAGTCATCCTGCGTGAACTCATCGTGCCGACGAAGATGCTGGAAGATGGCCAGGTACAGATTCTTGGTCGCTTCTTCGGGGTGCTTTCGAG
>JAAZXB010000061.1 GCA_014240375.1 Planctomycetota bacterium
ACGTGACCAGTCACCTTCCGGGAGATACCTTCGAGGTTGGAACTACAACCGTGAGCTACGCTCAGTCCGATATGCATGGAAACATCGTATCAGGAACTCTGCTTGTGACGGTGGCCGACAATGAGGCCCCGAACATCACCACCAGTGGTGACATCACGGAGCCTGCACCTGCCGGCACCTGTGTTTCGAGTGTGACAATTCCGACACCATCGATCACCGATAACTGCACTGTCATCAGTCTTACCAACAATCTAAATGGAACGGATAACGCCAGCGGATCATTCGATCACGGTACAACGACCATCGTCTGGACCGGGGTCGATAATCATGGCAACACCACTGAGGTAAATCAGACCGTAACGGTCACGGTTCCTCAGGCTGATTGCAACTCCAACGGCAGCCCGGATGTCTGCGACCTTGCTTCTGGACTTTCGGCTGACTGTGATGGCAACGGCGTACCTGACGAATGTGATGTCGATTGCAACCAGAATGGGTCCCCGGATGCTTGCGATATCGCAGCCGGTCTGAGTATCGACTGCAATGGTAATGGTGTGCCGGATACCTGTGACCTGGAAAGCCAGGATAGCCTCGACACCAATGCCAACAACATTCCTGACGAGTGCGAGCCAGCATTCCTCAGGGGAGACGCGAACGGCGATGCCAATGTGGATATTGCAGACGCGATCTTCATGCTTTACAGCTTGATGCTCGGAGGTACACCTTCCGGCTGTACCGACTCCACGGATGCCAATGACGACGGTCTTCACGATATCTCGGATATCATCTTCGTGCTGAACTACCAGTTCCAGCAAGGCGCACCGCCGCCGGCTCCGGGACCGTCTCAGTGCGGAATTGACATGACCCCTGATGATGGCCTTGGCTGCGCCGTATACGGAGGATGTCCGTAAGCTGTAGCCAGATGCTACGAAGTTGGGTCCGAGAAGGAGTCAAATCCTTCTCGGGCCCAACCATTATTCAACTATTCGTGTGGGGGGTGACTGATGGCGATTGGCGGACCAGGGTGTGATGTGTTCATGAGATCGTCGAAAGATCGAGCTGAGTCTTTCTGTTCTCCAAATTGTAATAATTACTTGTCTTGACTACATGGGGTTGGGGTCTTTGTATTCGCACATTGCGAATCGCTCACCGAAATTTCGGTAGACCCCGCGGATCTGTATTCCGATCTTGAAGGAGTGGGGGAATCTCTTATGCGCACTATTTTTCTGGCCTGGATGGCCGCAACAATATTGCTCTGTACGCCTGTCTTGCAGGCACAATGTGAACCGGGGCTCGATTGCAACAGCAACGGACAACTGGATGAATGCGATCTGACTCAAGGGCTCAGCGCGGACTGTAATGGCAATAGCATTCCTGATGAATGCGACATCACAGCCAATCCTCTTTCCGACTGCAATCAGAACGGACTGCTCGATTCTTGTGAGCCGGTCGGTTCAGCTCTTCTTCCTGGAGTTCTGAACGGAGAAGTGGCGATGTCGGGCGACACCATGCTCGTCAGTGAAGCCGCTCCGATTCTGGAGCCCGGTGAAGTCCCAGGCGGTGAACCCGCTCCTCCCAGGAGAGTGGATGTATACGAGCGAGTGGGCTCCACATGGATCCTGCAGGGGAGTTTGATTCCCTCGAATAGCCTTACAGAAGACAATTTCGGCATGTCGGTCGCCATCGATGGCGACCTGGCAGCAGTCGGAGCCCCTGGCAGCAACGGACTCGAAGGTTCCGTTTACCTGTTCGCCAGGACTGGAACTACCTGGTCGCAGGTAGATATCCTGACTTCAGAAACTCCTGCAGCTGAGGATCACTACGGCATGTCGGTCGCTGTGCAAGGTACCGATGTCATCGTTGGTGCTCCGCAATTGCGTGCCATCGAACCAGAGACCGCACCTGGAGGATTTGCCGAGATGTGGTCGCAGGTGGGTACCAGTTGGACCCGTACCGGTCATGTCGGGGTCACCGCACCCTTCGCAGGAGGAGGAGAAGAGAATGGCGCATCCGTGGCTCTGGGAGCCGGGGGATGGGCATTTGTAGGTGCTCCCCGTGCCAATGCGGGAGCCGGTAGAGTGCACATGTATCTTCAAGCAGGAGGTAGTTGGTTGCTGGTCGGTAGTTTACTCGCCAGTGATGCGGGTCAGAACACCCTGTTCGGAACGCAGTTGGATACAGACGGCACCACCCTGGTGGTCGTGGCGGAGAGATCTCCCAATGTAAATGGCCCGATCGGTGCGATTTATACCTATCAAAGAACCGCAGTCACATGGACGCAGGTCGACAAGACTGTCAGTCCGTTGAATGCAAACAATA
>JAAZXB010000062.1 GCA_014240375.1 Planctomycetota bacterium
GTTTGACGGTGTTGCCGGATGATGGGAAAGCCTTTGGTGCCATCACGGTGGATCTTTCTTCTGCATCGATCTTGCGACGGGCGAAGCAGGGGCTTCATGCCCAACGGTACGCCCCAGAGTTCTCGCCTCTAATGTGCGGGCGAATCTGCCAGCATCTTCCCATCGAAGGAACGGCTCAACACCCGTCGTAGTTGCCACATCCGAGGAAGTCACCGGTGGGGTCGATGCCGCAGTCGGGGAAGGGTGCTGGCGGTGGGGGCGTGCCGGGGCAGAAGAGTGCACACAACACATTCACCGCATCGGTGATGGTGATGTTCCCGGAATCATTGGAATCGAGGGCATCGACACAGGTGACGGGCCAGCCATTGAAGAGGAAGTTGAGAATCACCATCGCATCGGGGATGGAAATGCTCTCATCCTGGTTTGCATCACCCCGGATGAATTGAACTCCAACACAGCCGACAGGAATTGGTACCTCGAGTACATCACTGCAGCACTCCTCCAGATTACCGCTGTCATCCTTGTGCATCAGAGCAAAGGGGATCTCCAGCACGGAACCGTCGGTGGCTCCATCGATGAAGAACTCGACCGTTGCCACGACGCTTCCATCACCGGGAAGCGCCGGGTCGAAGATGGTGACCGTCGGCGAGATGGTGGCGGTGCCACCCGGGAAGTAGACGGTCACCGGCAGGAACAGTTTGTGGGCATCGAGACCGGACAGGTTGGCCACCTCGAAGGTGACGCTCACGCTTCCATCGGAGTTGCACTCGGCCGGGACGGTGCCGAGTTCCAGGCAGGCCTGGGCCTCGGTAAAGGTGGTTGGGCTCAGTAGCGCGATGGCCAGCAACAGCAACATTGGCGGCCAGCCACAGAGGGCCGGTCGGCCCTCTGTGGCTTGGCAACGAATCGTGTCTGTTGTGAATGGGTTCATCTTCGGTGTCGTTCAATTGCTAGGGGCTGCCATCGTCATCGCAGGCGGAAAAACTGTCGCAGTCGAGGGGGCCGGTGGTTTCATCGGTGCCGCAAAGCAGACCGGGCGGTGCTGGTTCGGCACCGCCTGTAAAGAGTGCCGCCAGACTGAAGACTCCATCGGCGATGTCTACCTGTTCATCATCATTACTGTCGAGGGCCACCAGGCACGGCACTGGTTCGCCCTGGAAGATGAAATCGAGGGTGTCGATCACGTCAGCCAGATCAAAACTAGCATCGGCATTGGCATCACCACGCAGGAACTCTGCAGTCGGGGGGATCAGTAATGGTGGCAAGGTGAAGCAGTGCTGGATGCCACAACAGTCCGCCAGGGTCGCATCGTGGAGGGTAATCAGGAAGCAAACTTCCTGACCGGATGTGGCGCCAGAGATGGTCGTTGAGAGGTTGATGGCTCCGCCATCGATCATCCCTCCGAGGACGATCCCGTTGTCGGTTACCGTGATTCCTGGAGTGGTCGGCACCAGATAGGCAAACTCGGCAACCAACGGAAGATCACCGGGTTCGTTGTGCAACAGGAAATCATACTGGCATGAGGTAGGTGTCACCCAGGTGCCGAGTTCATCGGTGACATCCAGACAGGCGACGCAGTCGGGCAGTATGGTGCAGACATCGAAGGCACAGCACTCGAACAAATCACCGGTGGCATCATCGACCGACATCAAACTGACGGGGAAGCAGATGGGAAGCGCGTCGTTGCCGCCGCCCGAGATCGCAAGAATGACGCTGGCGCTGCCCCCGCCGGGAGAGAGCGGCGGAGCGAAGTTGATCACCGAAGGAGACAGCGTGACACCGCCATTGGCGATGGGCCCCACCGGCAAGATAACATGGTGCACCTCGAATGGCGTGTTGTTGACGATTTCGAAGTTCATGGTGTAGTTGCCCGGTCCAGCGACAGTATTGCAGGTGGCATCCAGATTGTTGACACCCACGCAATCGGGATCGTCGCAGTCGATCAGCTGGTCACCATCGTCATCGATGCCGTTGGTGCAGTCCTCGACGAGAGGGGTGCAGGAGTTGTTGAGGTAGACGCGGTTGGCTTGGCTGTAGTTAGCGACCCAAGCATCGAGATCGCCATCGCCATCGAGGTCGCCGAGGGTGACACCGAAGCTATCGGAGTTGCCGAGGGTTTGGTCATTGTCTGTGAAGGTGCCTGCGGCTCCGCCCTGATCCCCGCCCTGGTTGACCCACATGCGGTTGGGTTGGTTGCCGTTAGCGACCCAAGCCTCGAGATCGCCATCGCCATCGAGGTCGCCGAGGGAGACACCTAGGCTCCTGTAGCTACCGAGAGCCTGGCCGCTGTCTATATAGTTGCCG
>JAAZXB010000063.1 GCA_014240375.1 Planctomycetota bacterium
GCGGGGTCTTCACCACCGTCGAGGATCTGGCGACCTGGACCACGGCACTCGGTGACGGCCGCCTGGCAGCGAACCTGCTCCAACGATTGCAACAGAAGTTCACTCTCAAGGATGGAGAGGTGCTCGATTATTGCCTCGGTGTCGTCGATACCAGTTTCCGTGGCCAGCGGATGCTGCAACATGGCGGCGGCTGGGTCGGCTTTCGCACCTCGTTGGCGGCGTTCCCGGAGCAGGGAATCGTCATCATCTGCCTCGGCAACTGCAGCGCCTTCAATCCGGGCCGGGTCAACCGTCAGATCGCCGCGCTGGTGGTCGAGGGTCTTGTCCCTGCTCATCTTCAACGGCCAGACAGGGCCACGGGTCGACGGGATCAAGATGAAAGCAGCGCAGTTGCGCCAGAAGATGCGCTGGAATGGGACCACCGTCAGGTGCTGGGCAGATACCACTCGAGCGAGCTCGATCGTGAGTGGTCGATCATCCACAACGGCGCTACCGATGTGGCGCTGATCGGCTTCGAGGGGGAGCCGCTGGCGATCGCAGTGACCGGAATGGACCTGCTGACGGTGGACTGGTGGCTCGAGATGCACCTGATTCGAGATGAGGAAGCTGCAGTGACAGGGTTCACCATCGAGTCCGGCGGAATGAGCGGCATCCTGTTCCAGCGGGTCGTCGAGAAGGACTGATCCCCTGCCGCATCGCTGGCGGATTTGCAGTACCCTGAAATCGTCAAGAATCACCACTCCGGAAGGAGACCCATGTTCCTCTCGCAACTGCTGCTGCTGGCACTGGCCACTCAGCCGACGACGGCGACCGACGACGACGCACCGATCCAGGTCTTTCTGCTCGCTGGGCAGTCGAACATGGAGGGTCAGGCGGTAGTCGATCTGGTTCACGAGCAGAACTACAACGGCGGGCGCGGCACACTGATCCGGCTACTCGATGATCCGGCGATGGCGAAGCGGATGGGGCATCTGCGAAACGAAGATGGCAGTTGGGCCACTCGTGACGATGTACAGGTGCGATATCGCACCGGCAACGACGTACTCAAAAGCGGCCCCCTCTCCATCGGCTACGCCGTCTATGACGACCTGCACCATTTTGGACCCGAACTACAGATCGGCCACCGCCTCGGCGATGCCAACCAAGCTCCGGTGCTGCTGATCAAGACCTGCTGGGGCGGCAAGAGTCTCCATGTCGATTTCAGGCCGCCGAGTGCCGGTGGTGAGACTGGCCCCTACTACACCCAGATGGTGAAGGAGTACCGCGAGGCGCTGGCAGCGATCGAGACCGAGTTTCCCGATCTGGCCGGACGACCCACCGAACTGCGCGGCTTCTTCTGGTTCCAGGGCTGGAACGACATGTTCACCGATGGAGCAGTGGAAGCGTACGAGCAGAACCTGTCACACCTGATCGACGACCTGCGTGAGGAGTTCGATGCTCCACAGTTGCCAGTGGTCATCGGCGAGACCGGCAATGCCGGTAGCCTGCCGCTTCGACACGCTCAGGCTGCGGTGGCGGAACGGCCACAGTACCGCGGCACCGTCTCCTACGTTTCAACGGCACAGTACATGAGGCGACCGATAGATTCTCCCAACAAGGGTCATGGCCATCACTGGTTCGGAAACGCCGAGAGTTACTTCGGCATCGGCGATGTGCTCGGCGAAGAGATGGTGAGACTGATCGAGGGTGGAAGCCTGAAGGGGAGCGAAGAACACCCGGGACCGGCGATCACCCCGGGAACCACGGCGACGGCTCGCTGGGCTGACCAGTTGTTTGCCGGGTACGATCCTGCCCTCGCCTTCGAGACGATCGAGTTCGCCGATGAATGGTACCGGGAACCGGGAAACGAGGGTTTCGAGGCGACTCTTGATCACCTTCTCGAACGGTTGAAGAAGAGCGGCTTCGGCACCGATGATCGGCTGCAACTAGAGGTGATCGAGACCCCGATGCGCTCTCCGGCGTGGACACCGAAATCGGCAAGCCTGGTGATGAAACAAACGGATCAGCCGGATCAAACCCTTCTTCGCTTTCACAACAGCCGCGCCCCGCATCGAACGATGTTGCCGGTCCACGCTCCTTCCTGTGATGTGGAGGGTCCTCTTTGTTTTGACATCGACCAGTTGAAGAAGGGCGATGTCTTCGTCACCGACCAATCGATCGGAAGAGCGATGCGCGATGCCCGCAGCAAGGGCGCCGC
>JAAZXB010000064.1 GCA_014240375.1 Planctomycetota bacterium
ACAAGGTTCAGGTGGAAAAGGCCCGGGCAGGTCATTCGACCGCCATCAATCTTGCTGATGTGGATTACCGAGATCTTCATCGGGGCATGATTGCTGCAACACCGGGTTACTTCAGTGCCACGGAGATGGTTGAGGTGAGCCTGAAAGCGCTCGATGGGTTGGCCCAACCGATGATCCATCGGATGCCGATTCGATTTCTTCAAGGAACGATGGAAGCAGTGGGACGTCTCTACCTTCTCGATTGTCAAACGGTAGAGGCGGGTCAGGAAGCGCTGGCGCAGATCCGACTCGAGCAACCGGTGGTGGTGGCTCCTGGAGACCGATTTGTGCTGCGACAAACCTCTCCGATGGTCACCCTCGGTGGCGGTGAAGTGCTCGACCGGTCGCGCTGGAGACTGAAGGCAGGTAAGGACTTCGTGGTCGATTCGATGCGCCGAAAGTTGGATGCGCTGGGAACCCCTGCAGCATTTCTCACCAGCCTCATGCACGAGGGTGAACTGGAGATCCACGAGGCCTCCGAACTGGCCAAGCGAGCGGCGATGACCGCTGAAGATGTCGCCAGTTGTCTCGATCAGTTGCAAGAATCGGGTCAAATCGATGCGGTGTCGAATGGCAAGTGGGTGCTCAGGGAAGGGTTGGAGCGCGGAGGCCAGCGAGTGCTGGATGCGCTGGACCATTCTTATCGAGAGGATCCCTATCGTATTTCTGTCAAGGTGCTGGAGATTCGCGATCGAACCCGACTGGGCGATCATTTCCTTGAAAAGGTGACTGACGATCTCGCGGCATCGGGAAAGATCGAGAAGATGCGAGGAGGGAGAATCCTCCAGCCCGGTCGTGAGCCACAATTCTCCGAAGGAGAGAAGGCGGCGCTCGAGTCGATCCGGGGTCATCTGACCAAGCAACTGTACGACCCCGCCCGCGCCGAGGATCTGGCGCGTCTCATCGGGGTGGAGCAGGCGCTAGTGGAGAAATTGCATGCATTTCTGATCGACCGGGGAGAGGTGATTCGGATCTCCACCGATGTAGCGTTGCTGGCAGAGGCGATCCCGGCAGCGGTCAAGAAACTCGCGGAACTGTTTGAGCGAGAAGGAGCGTTTTCCGCATCCCAGGCGAAAGACCAGCTGGGCACCACGCGTAAGTTTGCCATCCCGCTGCTGGAGTATCTCGACAAGAACGGCTGGACTCGCCGTAACGGAGACCGCCGAGAGATTCGTCAGGATAAACTGCAAGAGTTGTCCTGATCCGCATCGGCGGTGGGGTGCACCACTATTCGGTGTGTTCGGAGCTCTTCTTCGGGACCAGCAGCGCCAGGATCACGCCCAGCAAAAAACCCACTCCGGGACCGATGTACAGCCCGTAGAGGAAACCGACGAACCCGTCCTCCGCGGCTCCAAACGAGTTCGGATCCGCGTGTGAATACTGGACGATGAGCATTCCGATCACGGGACCGGCTACGAGCCCGATCAGGGTCAGCGGAAGCACGATCAGTAGTAAACGTGTCATACTGGTTCCCCTTGGGTGTGGTTCATTTCTCTGAAATGATATCGGCGTTGATGCCGTCTCCACCCTCGGAACCGTCGGCTCCAAGGCAGAGCACCGTGACGCGAGTGGTACTACTGCGCAGTTGATAACCATGACCCCATGGATCGGTATCGGGAATCGAAAAGCGATCCTTCAGCGTCAACTCAGCGAGGTCTCTGGGCCAGCGGCCTTCATCGAGAAAGAACAGCCGGGCTGCGGCGCCGATTCCTGCCATGTCGGAGTTGGCCCTTTGTTGTGGATCTTTGGGGAGACTTCGAGACTGTGAGGCTTTTGATGGGGCGACAATCACCTCGTCATCGAGAACTCGTAGCGCCGCTCCGTAACCGCCGCCACCATTTTCAACCAGCAGCATCAAGGAGTTGGACCCTCGCTGGAGGG
>JAAZXB010000065.1 GCA_014240375.1 Planctomycetota bacterium
CCACTACCGGCCCCCGACCGATCACTTGCCAGGAACCATCGGGATCGACGATGACGGCGGTCTGCTCATCGATGCCGACACCGATCTGATCCGGCTGGCTGGCCACTGCAGTGAACAAACGCGCCCAACGCTGACGGGCGAGGAAGTGCTGGTCGACGATCACTTGTGGCCAAAGCCCCAGCCCTTCGACCAGTTCGGTGCTGTCGGGAGTCAGGGACTTGAGTTCCGCCTTGCCCGTCATCATGAAACGAGACAGCACCGCTGCGCCGGCACTGGTGCCGGCGATGATGGTTCCGGTCGAGTGGCTCTTCTGAATCACTTTGATGAGATCTCGTTGGCGAAAGGCATCCATCAATCGACTCTGATTTCCTCCCACCAGCCAGATCAGATCTGCCTGCTCGATGGCGTTGCGGGCCTCGCTGGTATCCTCCGAGATCACCGACACCTGGGTGGCGCCCGATTTCTGCCACGCTTGCTGGGTGGCGGAACCTGCATTCTCTCGTGCCGATGCCCACGGAACGATGAGGATCTTGGCATCGGTGCCACCGGCCATCTTCAGCGCACGAGGGCGAAGTTCTTCAGGAAGAGATCCCCCTCCCGCCACGATCAGAACTCCCGAAGCGGAAGCAGATGAAATGGGACCCTCATCCGGGATCAGGGCAAGTGTCGCCAGCAGGACCGTCAGTGTTCTGAACATCATAGAAAGCTCCTTGGCTTCAGTCTCTCCTGTTGACCCGCTCGTGTCAGCAGGAGATCGTCCACCTCCAGTGCAAATCAGAGAGGAAATCAGATGTCGAGTAGCCTTGTTCTGACGGTGCCTTGTACTCTTCTCTTGCTGGCCTCCTGCTCCGGTCCAGCGCCACGTACGGTGATCCCGCAACCGAGCCAGGAAACCCGGGCAGCCTCAGCAGGCTGGCACGGAGGCCGACCGTGGATCGATCAACATCTCGATGGGGTCAAGATCGCCGCCGGTGGACCGCTCGATCTGATGTTTCTCGGAGATTCCATCACGCAGTCGTGGGGTGGCCGAGGACGACAGGTCGGATCGCCGGCCGCCGCGGTACTTGAGAAGTGGTTCTCTCGACTGAAGGTGGGGAACCTGGGCATCTCGGGCGACCGTACCCAGCATCTGTTGTGGCGCATCGAGAATGGTGCTCTCGATGGTGCTGATCCCAGCGCGATCGTCATCCTGATCGGCACCAATAACATCACGCATGATCCGCCCGCCGACATCGCCCGGGGCATCGAGGCGGTGGTCGAGGCCACCCGTATCGCAGCACCCGATTCGAGAATCATCCTGCACCCCATCTTTCCCCGTGGCAAAACGGCTGAAGATCCGGGGCGACAAGATGTCGAGGCGACCAATGCGAGGATTCAGCCGCTGGCACGGCTCGATGGAGTGGAGATCCTCGATCTCGAAGATGTCTTCCTCGGGACCGACCAGATGGCCCGTTCAGATCTCTACCGGGGAGACTATCTGCACCTGTCTGCGGCCGGCTACGAGGCGTGGGCACGAGCACTGGTGCCACGGCTTGAAGCGATCGGCCTGACGGTTCCCGTCCAGCAGTGACCGGCGATCACCGATCAAAAAAACGCCACATCCGGGTCGACCCGGATGTGGCGTTGGATTCAACAATTACTCGTGACTAGAGCGGCTGGGGTGTCGGTTTTGGCTTCGGCTTGGGTTGCGGGTTATCGCCCCCTGAACCGCCACGGCCATCGCGACCTGGACGAGGCGGTCGGTCACCACCCTGTCCACCACCTTGTCCACCACCCTGGCCACCACCGGGCTGTGGTCCGATCTCTCCGCCACCACCACGGCCGCCGCGACCCTCGCCACGACGACGGCGTGGCTGATCGCCACCCTGTCCGCCACCT
>JAAZXB010000066.1 GCA_014240375.1 Planctomycetota bacterium
ACTGATGGACTGCGTGAGCAGTTCCCACGACGGCGGACCAGCGATCCTCGATCGGCCCGATCACCTCTGAATCGAACGGGTCGGGATCGACCACAGCGGCATTCACTGCGGCACTGGCCCATCTTCCACCGATGACCAGGCGGGTCACAGGATCGAGGGCAATGGTGTCCTGCAGGTAGATTCCAAATCGATCGTATCGAGAATCATCCGCCACCACTCCTCGGGGCGCGACGGATGAGAGCGATCCATCGAGCGCGTATTCGCTGCGGTACGAATCCACTCGATCGCGGTGGAATTCCAATCCACTGCTGATCTCTCCCCAGGGAGATTCACCAGTCCAGTGATAGGTGATCCCCAGAGTCTCGTCGGAGAGTCCCTGAACTGTCCGCAGACCGCTAGCTCGGATTCGATCCTCCTCCTCGGAGATCCGGTGGCTGGAGAGGGTCCACTGCGACTGAGCTCCGTCAGCGTGACGCCAGATGAAGCGGCTGTAGATCAGTTCTCGCTCCCCGTCGATGTCACGCTTCAGGTCACTGCCATGAACCAGGCCATTCCACTGGCTGCCGTAGATGGTCGAGTGTGTACGAGGGACATCGGGTTGCCGATGGGACTGAATCCCGATCACCAGATCGAGGTCATCATGGATCTCATGGGTGAGTGAGAGATCCCCACTCCACTCCCTGTATCCGCTGCCTGACTGAAGACCTTCCCCTCGCCCCGCAACATAATCACCATGATCCTTGTAACTGGCACCGAATCGAATCGCAGTCTTTTCTCGGATCATGATCTGATCGACCCTGCTGATCGATGAGTCCTCTGCACTGGCAAATCGCTGGGTCAGGATCGTCTGATCTTGCTCGTGGGAGGAGGGTTCGACGCTGTGCCCCTCCAACAAGATGGTACCTCCGGCGGCATCGCTACCGTACAGCACTGAACCGGGGCCAAAGACCACTTCGGTTCCAGTCAGGGCCAGTGGATCGACCAGGCCCAGGTATGGATTCGGCCCCGATCGATAGATGGCATTGTTGAGACGAATTCCGTCGACCAGAACCAGCGTGCGAAATCCGGTCATACCACGGATATAGGGTGAAAATTGACCGTGGGCTGTTTTCTGCAGGTGAATACCGGGCACCTGATCGAGTAGATCTCCGAGGGTTCTCAGCGCCGCGGGCGATCGGTCGTGCCGATCGAACAGTCGAAGGCGATCTCGGGATGCCTGTTGGGCATCTGCCTGACGGGCGCGGATGACGATCTCCTCGAGGCGCAGGTTCGGCGGATCATCCGATGGGTTCGAATCATCTTGACCGGCTCCCAGTAGTGGCAGCAGTAGCAAGAACTCAAGCACTGACAGATCCTACCGTGGGAGATGGCTCATGACTCGAATCCAGCAAATGCATCATCCTGAACTCTCCCCTGTACGCTCGAGGATTCGCCTCACGATGGCCACATGATGGCGACTGTGCACCAGGGCAAATCGCAGCCACTGGCTCGCACCCATCTCCCCCACTGCGAAGTGAGTGAGTACCTGTCCGCGATCGTCGAGCTGCGACACTTCACCGACCAGATCGTCGCACATCTGCAAGACCTTGAGTCGTAATGACTCCAGTTCAGTGACACCACGCCCAGCGGTCGGCTGTACGTATTCTGGAGCCACAGCCGATCCCAACGGAATCATCCCGACATCGAGACATTCCCTTCCGCCAGCGGTGAGCCCCT
>JAAZXB010000067.1 GCA_014240375.1 Planctomycetota bacterium
TACCGATGCTTCCATTCTCGGCTGCTCATCGCGGGAATCCGCTGCTCAACAGGCTACTGATTCTGGCATTGATCATCGCTCTGTTCCCCATCGGAACCGAGCCGACCAGAGCATCCGACCTGTTCATCCTGGAGGCATCGACTCCCTTGATACCCGAGCCGCTGGTCGCCATCACACTCGACAGCCAGTTCGGATCGAACATCGACGGCTGGTCGATCAGCCTGTGCCATGATCCGAGTAGCTGCGAGTACAGCTCCCTCTCCTTCGGATCGTCTCTGTCTAATCTCCCCTCGGCGCCCTCCTTTCACGATGTGTCGACCTTTTCCGGCGGATTCACGGCGACCTGCATCATCGATAACGTCGGCGGAGTTACGTTGGCCCCCGATGCCAATCACAACCTGTACATGATTGAATACGAGTGGATCCCGAGCGGACCTCAGTACTCAGAAATCCAGTTCTGCCCCGCATCTCCTGCAACTCCGGCAGTCGACTCCGCCTTTTTCTCCGGTGGCCAGGAGTACCCCCCCATCACCTTCGACACCTTCATCTTCAATGGGTTCGTCGACCCTGGCTTGATCTACAGGATTCCGCGATCGGTCGGCAGTTACAACATCGATACCGGGGTCGGATCGGTGGTGGTCGAGCCGGTCATCTATCCTGCTCTTCTCTCGCTGGATTCTGTCACCGGACTTTCGATGGCGGTCGCCCATGATCCAGCGCTGCTGCAAATCGACAGCATCGCCCTTACAGGAGATCTATCAGCGATCAATGGCGGAAACGGACCGGATCTGATGCTGATCGATCTGCTCTCAAATGGCTGGACCGTGGACATCACGTTCGGGCCAACAGGGACAGAAACTATCGATTTCCCATTCTCCATCGAGGGCTTGCAGGCCAATTACTCGACGATTCCCGCTGGAGTCGCCCTGGGTAGTTGTGTGGGTAGTTGGCTGAACTTTGTCGAAACTCTAGGAGTCTCCAACGAAGTGGATTTCTCCAACTTCTGCTGTGCCGGTGCCATGTCAGAAGACGACCTGGTCATCTTGCTTCCCACTACACCCTCCTTCCTGCGCGGCGACTGTAACTCCGACAGCACCAGAAACCTGGCCGATGCCATCTTCAACCTCGCAGTCCTCTTTTCAGGCGGAGGTCCCATCACTTGCTCCGATGCCTGCGATCACAACGATGATGGTTCCATCGATATCTCCGATCCGGTCTACCTCCTGGCCTTTTTGTTCAGCGGCGGACCCGATCACCCGGAACCGAATCTGGTGTGCGGATCGGACCCCACTGGCGATGCCCTGGACTGCGCCAGCAACACCTGCCCCTGAGAGCATCTATGCCTGGCGGGAGTCGTGTCAGATGCCGCGGCAGCCGTCGAATTTCTTCGGCTCGATGATGAGTCGCTGCAGTGAATTGGCCTGAAAAGGCCGTATTCGGCGATCTGGCGGCAAGAAAAGTAGCCGATCGCCGGTCCGATCAGCCCGGAGATCCGGATAGACCTCCATAGGAGGTCGTTATCAAAAATCAAGCCAGCCACAACCACCCACCCAAACACAGCCTCAGCGGGCATTCGGCCCTCAAAAGCCTCTTCTTCCTCCGGGTAGACACCGACATCGAGAAAATCCGTCGGTTGCCTCGGAGCGCCACCCTGCTGCTCGATCTGGAAGACAGCA
>JAAZXB010000068.1 GCA_014240375.1 Planctomycetota bacterium
CTTGATCTCGCTCAGACATCTTTCAAGAGACACATTTCTGACCTGCCCCCGTGAATGGTACCACTCGTTAAGTGGTAGTCTGAATGCTTTGACCTGCCTCCATTTTCTGAACCATCTTTGGTGAGAAAATCGGTAGTCGTTATCTGTCCGGAATTGCCTGGCGGGACTCAGCGAATTCTCTGGGAGCCAGGTTGCCCAGAGCGCTATGTGGTCGATGATTGTTGTAGTCCTGTCGCCAGTCTTCAACCTTGGTCTTAGCGTCGTCCAGAGACAGGAACCAGTTTTCGTTCAGACACTCGGCGCGAACTCGCCCGTTGAAAGACTCGATGAAAGCGTTATCCGTGGGTTTGCCGGGGCGACTGAAGTCGAGAGTGACCTGATTGACATAAGCCCATTGGTCCAGAATCTTCGACGTGAACTCCGTGCCGTTGTCGACTCGGATCGTTTTCGGAAGCCGACGTCCCATTCCAATTCGATCCAAAGCTTCGACAACTTCATGGGCTCCCAGACGCTGGCCGACAACGATCGCCAGACTCTCACGGGTAAAGTGATCGACTATCGTTAACAGCCGAACTCGACTCCCGTCGAACAGTTCGTCGGCCATAAAATCCATCGCCCAACAGTCGTTAATGCGAGTTGTCTCGGGGCGATCAACGCGTTTCCGGCAACTGACTCGACGGCGAGGTGTCTTCGTACGAAGACTCAGTTTTTCCTCGCAATAAAGGCGGTAGACACGCTTCGCATTGACCTGCCAGCCTTCACGACGAAGCAGAATATGCAGACGTCGATAGCCGTATCGAACACGAACGGCCGCCAGTTCTTTAAGACGCATTCGCAAAGCAGCCTGCTCATCCTTCGTCGACTCATACCGGTAAGTTGAACGAGCCAGTCGAACCAGACGGCAAGCGTAACGCTCACTGATCCGGTAGCACTGGCAAACGCGATCAACCACCTGACGAAGGCGGGCAGGCTTCAGAGCTTTTTTGAAAGGACGTCCTGAAGAATCTGCTTGTCCAGACTCAGGTCGGCCACCAGGGACTTCAGGCGACGGTTCTCGTCCTCAAGAGACTTCAACCGCCGAAGTTCCTCAACGCCCATCCCCGCAAACTTCTTCTTCCATCGATAGAACGTCTGCTGACTGATCCCAAGCTTCCGGCAGACCTCTTCGATCGGCGTACCAGACTCCACCTGTCGTAATCCAAAAGCTATCTGCTCATTCGTAAATCGAGACTTCTTCATCCCACAATCTCCTCGTTCTGAAAGGACGGATATCTATCTCGATTTTCTCATATTCAATGGACCAGTTTCACGGGAGCACGTCAGCTTTGACTGGCCGTGAGAACAGCCTCTGGAGCCGGTGGTCTGCAGCCCAGTGAGCTGTGCAGCCGCACGGTGCTGGATGTGTACCGCAACGATCCGGATTCCGGCCTGCATGGTGCGGCCGAATGGATGCTTCGCAAATGGGACCAGGCCGACACGCTGGCCGGTATCGACAAGGAACTGCAGGCGACCGAGGAACAACGGCAGGTCGCAGGTGACGACTAGCGACAGTGGTACATCAACGGACAGGGGCAGACGTACGCGATTTTCCGCGCGGATGAATTTGCAATGGGGTCGCT
>JAAZXB010000069.1 GCA_014240375.1 Planctomycetota bacterium
CCAGCGCCATCCTGTACAGCTACGGTGGACTGATGGTGGTCCGTGGAGAGATGCCACTGGGAGTACTGGTGGCGCTCGGGCTCTATCTCGGGATGGCCTTTGCGCCACTTCACGCACTGGTCGAACTGTATCTGCAACTGGTCCAGGGCAAGGTGGCCCTCGAGCGGGTTCGAGAGATTCGCGAGCAGTTGCCCGAGGTGATCGAAGTCGACGGTGCGACCCACTGTGACTCCATCGGAGCGACCATCGAACTGGATGCGGTTCAATTCAGATACCACCCCGACCAACCTTTGCTGGAAAAACTGAGTCTGCGACTGGACCCCTCCGAGACGGTCGCTCTGGTCGGGGCTAGCGGCGCGGGAAAGTCGACCATCGTCGATCTGATGCTGCGTTTTCTCGATCCGCAACAGGGTCAGATCCGCATCGACGGTACCGACCTGAAGACCCTGCAATCCGCCAGTTACCGCAGACATCTGGCTCTGGTCTCGACCGAGACCTTTCTCTTCCACGGCTCGATTCGCGACAACATCCTGTTCGGCAAACCATCCGCCACCGATGAAGAGATGCGCCAGGCCGCCATCAAGGTCGGATTACCGGCAGCATTGGGCGCCGATTCCGCCGGTCTGGAGACGATCGTCGGCGAACGAGGAGAGCAACTCTCGGCGGGTCAGAAGCAACGAGTCGGCATCGCCCGGGCATTGCTGAGGGAACCCAGTTTCCTGATCCTCGACGAGGCGACGGCACATCTCGATCTCGCATCCGATCGACAGATCCGCGATGCCATCGCCGAGTTGATGGAAGATGCGACCACCCTGGTGATCACCCATCGTGTCTCGACCATCGCCGACGTCGATCGAATCCTGGTACTCGATCAAGGCCGAATCGTCGAGCAAGGAACGCCCAAAGAACTGATGAGAGCAGGGACTGCGTTTCAAGAACTGCTCGAGAGGGACCAGATCCCGGGGTGAGGCCGTCTAGATTTTGGAGGTCGCCAATCAGCTACTCAGACAGTCACAAGTTTTCTGCTATCCATGAAGAGCTGCGCAAGATCATAGAAGTAACAGAAGGATTATGCGTTTCACGGAGGAAACCACCAGGTTCCAGCAAGCCCCTCCCGACCTCCGAGGATCTAGAAATCGCACTTGTTCCGCTGTTAAGCGAACGTGGTTTTTTGCATCACAAAAAGTTTCAGCACCCGCGAGATGACTCACTCGGCTTCGAGTATGACTTCTGGCATCCAATTGACGGCATAGCGATGGAGATCATGGGATACCGTGCTGACGATGAGGTTTACAAAGATCTATTGAAGTTTCACGTGCATGCTGAGACAGCTGTCGGTGTTTTATGGGTTTCCAGATACAAGTGGATCTCAAATAAACAAACCGATACGAACCTCAAGGCTGCGAGAAAAGCCGTGGCATTCGCAGATACCTATATGAACGTCAACTTCCTTGAGTTACTTCCCTACGACTGGGAAGAGACAGACGAACCAGGGAGTTGGATACTCCGTCACGTCGAGGCCTAGGGCTTACTGCCCCTCGACCGCCGGTTGTTGCAGGTAGAGCCATACCCAGCCGTGGGTGT
>JAAZXB010000006.1 GCA_014240375.1 Planctomycetota bacterium
GACCTTGACCAGCCTGGGGGAGATGTTGGGGCGAGGAGACCATGCCAGGATGATCACATCGAAACTGGCCCGCACGATCTGCAGCAGTAGCCATGGCAGGTAGAGGAGGAAGCGGAATACCGAGTGAAGCGGTTGGAACTGGGGGCTGACCAGTTCGAGTCGCTGGCAAACCAGCACCGTCAATGCGCAGGCCACCACGCCGGAGCCGAGCAGGAACGGGGAATCAAACCGTCCGGAGAGGAGCAGCCAGAAACCGAACAATGCCAGAAATAGCAAGAAAGAGCGCAACCGATTTCCCCCGATACCCCGACCATTGGCCGCTTCCACCGCCAGAAGATGGCACGCATAGGTGCGGGTGTCCACCGTTGGAAGCGACGACCGTGAGTGTGTCGTGGGAGGTCGAACTCAATTCGTAGCAAAGTACCAAAGCGGCTCGCTCACCCTGTCGGCTACAGGTAGCCTTGGCAGGGGAGACGAGGGACCTACCGATGCAATTCGAGCAAATCGCGGGATTGACGGCGGCGGCCTGCTGGGCCAGCGGTAGTTTCATCTACAGCCGTCTCGATGCCCCGGCAGCAGCGCTGAACCTGGGGAAAAATGCCATCGCGGGAGTTCTGTTACTGGTCAGCGTGCCCTTCTTCGGAATCGGCCTGGATGTCTGGATGGATGCTCCCTGGGGCGATTACCTGTGGCTGATTCTGAGCGGGTTGGTGGGGATCCTCATCGGAGATTCCGCTTATTTTCGTAGCATCCAGATCCTCGGGCCGCGCAAGGCGCTGGTGCTGACCACCCTGACTCCTCCCATCTCTGCTCTGCTGGGTTGGTTCTGGCTGGCGGAATCGCTGGAGACGGTCCACCTGCTGGCGATGGGTGTGACACTGGCAGGGATCAGTATGGTGATCCGTGATCGCAATCTGGCGAGCGATCGATCGGGCCATCACCAGGGAACGCTTCGCGATGGAATCTTGCTGGGCATCTTTGCCGCCTCGTGCCAGTCGCTGGGGATCGCACTGTCGAAGAAGGTGATGATGTCATCGTTTCCCGCCCTCGAGGTCTCGGCGATTCGGATCGGCGTCGCGGTAGTTGGAGGATTGCTGGTGGCAGTGGTCAGTGGTGCGCTACCCGGCTGGAAGAAGAAACTGCTGCAGAGAGGAGTTCCTGGGCGCATCTTCGTCGCCAGTGTGGTGGGAACTTACATCGGAATCTGGCTCAGTCACATTTCTGCCGAGTATTACTCCCTCGCCATCGCCACCACCCAGATGTCGACGACACCGATCTTCATGGTGTTATTGGTCGGGATCTTCCTGCGGAAGAAGATCTCGGCGACCGCATTTCTGGGGATGGTTCTGGCCATCGTGGGGGTGGCGATCCTGATGCAACCGACCGGTTGGATCTTCTGACGACTACTCGAGTATTCGACCGCGACAGCATCGGTAGGGCTGACTACTTCGACTTCTCCCGGTAGACAAGGGCGAGGTTTCTTGAATACATCACAAGAGCCAGCGATTGACCGAGCAAGAGCACCGGTTCGATCCTGGCGATGGCATAGGCAAAGGTGATGCAGCCGCCGGTGATACTGATCCACCAGAAGGCGATGGGGATCTCCGATTTTCCGGCCTTTTCGCTGATCCACCACTGGACGATCCAGCGCATGAAGAAGATCGCCTGCCCGCCGTATCCGACCAGTACCCAGCGATCAGTGCTCAACTTGTGCCAGAACTCCTCGAAGAAATCGCGGCCGGACTGAGGATCGTGGAGCGCCAGCAGGTCGCGGATATCGCACCATCCATCTGCCACCATCGACCCCAGCAGCGATATCGTCAGGGCAAGATCGGGTAGATCCATCATTGCACCTCGTCTACATGGTAGCGCAGCGCTCGCTTCTTCATCCGTCGCACCATCATCAGGTCGAGGAATGCCGGAATACCACGGCCGAGGGGAGAGTACTTGCTGGTACCCAACTGACGCGCTCGATGACTGACATTGACCTCCACCGTTCGACCTCCGCGCATCTCGACGAGATAGGGGAAGAAGCGATGGAGTCCGTTATAGAGGGTGAGGTCCTCGATGATCCCGCGGCGGAACAGTTTCAGTGAACATCCCACATCCTGGAATCGAGTGCCGAGCAAGGTGTTGCGGACCGAGTTGGCGATGCGCTGGGCAAACTTGCGGATCCACGGGTCCTGTCGATCTGCGCGCACTCCCAGAACTGCATCCAGACCGGGACTCGCTTCGATCAGCAACCCCATGTCGGCCGGATCATTCTGACCATCGGCATCCATGGTGATGATCAGTTCACCACGCGCAGCCCTGAATCCCGCCTCGAAGGCGGCGCTCTGTCCACTGTTGGGGATCAGATTGAGAATCCGCAAGGTCGGCTGACTTTCCTTGCACCTTCGCAGCAATGCTTCCGTGCCATCGGTGGAGCCATCGTTGACGACGATCACCTCCTGCCCGCCACTCAATCCCTGGCTTCCACTCAATTTACTGAGACTGGCGAAGACTTCCTCGAGGAGTGGACCCAGTGCTTCCTCTTCGTTGTATGCAGGAATCACCACTGAGATCAGTGGGTCTGACGATGATGATCGATCGTCGGCATGGTTGGCGGTCAAGTAGCCCCCGATGGGTAACGAGTCGCGTTCAACGGACAAGGAAACGCTGACCATTGTAGAAGATGCGTCGATGGCTGCAACGGAACCGAAAAAGGAGTGGTGAAAGGCGTGGTGAATTGAGCGGGTCAGCGACGGATGGCATCGACGACTGAGCGATTGGCAGCGATCCACGCAGGAATCGCACCTCCGATCACTCCGAGCAGGAAGGAGAGGATCACCGAGGTGAGAGCGATGGAGGGGGACAACTGGAATGAAAAACTGATGTCGGTGAAGGTGTTGAAGTTGGCCGCGCCGGTTTCGATGCCGTGAAAGGGTGCGACCAGAAGCAAGCCGATCATGCCGCCGATCAGACCGACCTGGGCAGATTCTAGCAAGAATGCGAGGAACACCTCGGTCCGGCTGTAGCCGATGGCCAGCAAGATTCCGATCTCGTGAGTGCGGGAGGCGACGGTGGCCAGCATCGTATTCATCGTTCCGATCACCGCAGCGGACCCCATGATGATGGTGAGAAAGATCGACAGCAGTAGTAGCGAGGTGCTGAGTCCGGTGGTCTGGGCGGCGAGGTATTCACTTTGGCGTGTGATGGAGAAACTGAGGCGCGGATCCTCCTCCAGTTGCTCGGTCGCCATCGCGAAATCGAGGTCGGGTTGGACCCGTGCGATGACCCGGTTGTAGACCGGGCGATCGAGGGCTTCGAGCATCCGTTCGACCGGTCCCCAGATCTCGCTCCCCTGGGAGTTGTCGAACTCGTAGACACCAACAACAGCGAAGGGTGTGGTGTTGAGGGTCAGGGTGTCTCCGAGCGAGCAGTTCTTCAATCGCGCGACCAGTGGTCTGCCGACCACGACCTCGTCGCTGCCCCAGTCGGGCCATCGTCCTTCGAGTAATCGAGGAGGTGTAGGGTGGAGCTTCAGAGATGCTTCTTCGATGCCTCGCAGGGGAGCATTGACCAGGCCACCATTCATCTTCTCCATGTACAAGGCGAGGAAACACTCGGCGGCTGCCAGTGGATTCCCCACTTCATCGCGCAAGATTTCGGGGCGTTCCTTGATGATGATGCGGGCGGACTCTCGCGGGATGCCAGAGTCTCCCTCGGAGGTGGCCCCGATCCGCAAGTAGACGGCCACTTCATCCGCTCCGAGCGGGCGAAACAACTGCTCGAAGCCATTTCGAAGGGACAGAATCCCGCACAGGACTGCAGTGGTGAAGGCGATGCCGAGGGCGGTGAAGAGCACCTGAGAACGGCGTCTCATCAGGTTCCTGGTCGTGTATCCGGTGGGTAAAGCCATCTTATCCGCTACTCCTCAACGCCTCGGTCGGGCTCGATCTGAGGAACGGAATCCCCGCCGCAAATCCAGCAACGATGCCCAGCAGCGCCGAGATGCCCAGCGCCAGCAACATCAGCGGTACCGAGATCTGATAGTTCTGGATGTTCTGGGCGAAGATCCGGATCAGACTCCCTTCGGTGGCGATCGCCAGCAGGATGCCGATGCCTCCCCCGAGCAGGGAGATGATCAACCCTTCCCAGATCAGCAACAGGGTGCTGACGATCGGACGGAACCCGAGTGCCTGAAGGATTCCCGATTCCTGCAATCGTTGTCTTCCACTGATCATCATCGTGTTGACCACCGAGAAGAAGATGGAGAAGAGAACGGCTCCCCCGATGGTACCGAGAAAGAGCGGCAAGTTGCCGATGGCGGAGACAAAGAACGAAGCAAAGGCAGCCTCGGTGATGGTCTGGGTTCGCTGGGGACCATTGGCAAAGAGGGCGTCGATATCCTTGGCGATCTGGTCGGTGGGGACACTCTCTTCGGTGTTGACGTAGTAGACTCCGGCTCCGCGACTTCCGAGGGCCTCGCCGCTATCAAAAGCCTCGTTGATGTAGTCTGCACGGATGTACATCGTGGTGTCGGGGATTCGAGCTTTGAGCGGCCGATAGATGCCGACGATGACGAACTCCCAGGCGTTTCCATCTGCACGGGGGTAGATGGAAGGAATCAGCGGGACCGTATCTCCCAGCTGGAATCCGAATCGTTCACCATCTCGCAGGCCGACGCCGATGATCGCCGCCCGGCGATCGCTGGCGAACGCTTTCTGTACCGCAGCCCTCGCCGCCGGACCGGTCGTTCCTCCAACGGCTTCGATGATCTCGATGTCCTTGGTGTACATGTCGAGGAATCGTTGATGATCTACCGCGAACTGGGCGAAGAAGTTCTTCCGTTCCTGGTAGTAGGCGCCAAACCAGCGAAACTTGGTGGTCAGGTGTACGCCATCGATGGTGTCGATCTTTTGCTGGTATGAGGTCGGAAGATCGACAAATAGACTGACGGCAGACTGGGTCACCAGGCGATGGGATGACGCGCTCCGGACACCCTCCTCCATCCCTTGCACCACGGCGATGAGGAAGCAAAGCAAGAACACGGCGATGGAGATGGCCAGGACGGTCAGGCCATTTCGAGCCTTTCTCGCCATCAGGTGGCGCATCGCCAGCCGGAAGGGGAATTGCACTCAGACCTCCTGCTGCTGGTCTTCCACCAGCAGCCCCTTGTCCAGTTCGAGCAATCTCTTGGCCTTCTTCGCCGCTACCAGGTCGTGAGTCACCATCAGGATGGTCTTGCCCAGTTCACTGTTGAGACGACTGAGAATCTGCAGCACTTCATCCGCACTGCTGCGATCGAGATCTCCAGTCGGTTCATCTGCGATGATCACGGCGGGGTCGGTGGCGATCGCCCTGGCGATGGCGACCCGTTGCTCCTGCCCACCGGAGAGTTGAGTGGGGCGATGCGATGCTCGATCCGAGAGCCCGACGATGTCGAGGGCAAATGCTGCCTGCTTCTTCCGCTCGGCGGCGGACAGTGGAGTCAGTTGCAGCGGTAGCATGACATTTTCGAGGGCGGTCAGGACCGGCAGCAAGTTGAAGGACTGGAAGACGAAACCGACATGGCGAGATCGCCAGGCTGGGAGTGCACTGCGAGACATCGCACTGACCTCCGAGTCGGCGACATGGACCGATCCGGAGTCGCAGGAATCGAGTCCTCCGACCAGGTTCAATATGGTGGTCTTGCCCGAACCGCTGGGTCCCATCAGGGCCACAAAATCGCCACGGTCGATCGACAGATGGAGTTGATCGAGAACCTTGAGGGTTTCTCCTCCACGGGTGTAACTCTTGCTGACATTGTTCAGGGTGATGAATTTGTCGGGCATCTAGGGTCTCCTCACCTGAACGCGGTCGCCAGATTTCAGTGTGGGATCGGGATCGATCACCACCGTTTCTCCGCCGATGAGCCCCGATCCCACCTCGATGAGGTCATCTCCGAGATCGTCCCTCAAGGTGATGGCACGGACTTCGATGATGCCATTGCGAACGACCAAGACGGTAGGTGACTCCGACATGAGCAGCGCTTTCTTCGAGAGCAGTACCTGTGGTGGGGTCGGATTTGCTTCCGATTCTGGAACGAAAACGACTCGAACTCCCAGTTCTGGGATCAATTTTTCATCCCGATCGATGAACTCTGCCCGCAGTTCGACCGTCGCCTTCGAGCGGTTTGCAGTGGGCCACACCTGACGAATTCGACCGCGGTATCCCTGTTCCGGATAGGCGTCGAGGTAGATCAGAACCGGTGCACCGATACGAGCGGCATCGAGGGTGGTCTGGGCCAGTTCGATCTGTACCTCGAGAGTGTCGAAATCGACCAGAGTGGCGACCGAGCCGCGTGCGTTGGCCCCTCCGCCGATGGAGGAAACCACCTCACCGACCTCGGCATTCTTTTCGACCACCACCCCGGAGAAGGGTGCATAGACGGTCGACTTGTCGATGCGGGTCTCGATCTCGGAGATGGAAGCGCCCAGTGAAGCGACCCTTGCACTGGCGGCTCGTGCGGTGGCCCGCGCCGTATCGAGTTCAGAGCGCGACAGATCATCGGTACTGGAGAGAGACTGCTGCCGCTCGAGGGCGAGGCGAGCTCGCTCCTGCTCGGCCAGGCCGCCGTCGCGCTCTGCCTCGAGTCGGGCCAGCGAAGCCTGCAACTCTCGACTGTCGAGGCGCGCCACAACATCTCCTCGCTGGACCCGGCTCCCCTCCTCGACATTCATCTCGATGAGTCTGCCGGGGATGTCGGTGGAGAGGGATGCGCGCCTTCGCGGCACGATGTAACCATTCGATGCGACTCCCGTGCGATCGCTGGCCCCACCTCGTCGCTGTACTCGACTGGTGATCACTTCCGGGTCCTGGGACTGGATGCGGGAAGGGATCTCTTTCCAGGCGATGTAACTGACGATCAGCATCAACAGCAGCAGGATCGGCCAGCGGGAACTTGGGGTACGGCGGGTTCGATCGATCTTCAGTCGGGAAAGATCATGCCGGGGTGATTCACCGCCGGCGGCGGGTGTGGTGTCAGGATCGGTCATCACAACCTCATCGTGTGAGGGGGACTGGAGAATGAAGGGGCAGGATGCCAGAGCGAGGAGCACTTTCCAGCATTTCTACCAGCCGATCCGCTTCTTCGCTTCCTCGATACTCTGCTCGAGAGATTCGATCGAGGGAGATCGAACGGAAGATTGCGGTGGGACGATCTGCGGTGGGAAGATCTCCTGTCGCTGGAGCGGGTAGGCCGAGGACCTCAGATGAGCAGGCATCGCATGGCCGGAGCGTCTCCGCCGCTGTTTTCGGATGTTGTCGAGGGAAACGGGAGCGACCACCGTCGCCTGCCCCGGTCCGGTGGGAGCCTGGGCCAGGATGCGACCGTCCGGATCGATGATCATGCTGGCACCGGGCCAGGAGAAGGGTGGGTAATGACTCGCCGAGGCGCCCTGGTTACAGGCGACCACTGCCGCCAGGTTTTCGATGGCACGGCACCGATTGATCACCGTCCACCAGTCCATCGGCTCGGAAGCTCCCCACGGATCCATGTAGGCGCTGATGCGAATCAGTACCTCGGCACCGCCGAGGGTCAGTTCCCTGCAGGTCTCTGGAAAGAGCCAGTCGTAGCAGGTGGCGACACCGAGTTTTCCGATCTCCGTCTCGGTGACGGGAAAGAGATCCTCATCGTATCCCTCGATGTCGTGGGGACTGGTGTGAACCTCCCACGGGATCCACGGATTGACCTTTCGATAGCGACTGACGATTTCACCATCGGGTGAGATCAGCACGGTCGAGTTGAAGAGGGCATCGGTCCAGCGCGGATCGACCTCGAGGAAGGAACCGCTCTGGATCCACACGCCATGCTTGCGGGCAGCGTCGGCGAGGCGATCGGTGTGGCGATTGGGGAACTCGACCGCCAGTTTCTCGCTCAACTCCTCGGCACTCTGGTAGATCGGTGCCGCATGAGCGAACTCGGGAAAGACCACCAGTTTCACATCATGAAAGGGGCGGTAGCCGATCACTGCCTGTTCCAGTTGCTCGATGATACGAGTGGTGTTGTCGGCCATCTGTTGCCGATCGCGCGGGTTCGGCTGATCGGTCTGGCAGCACGCGGCATAGTAGGTCATCGAGTTCCTCCGGTGACTGGGTACCCCGACTACTGGAGCCTGATGGTTCCAGAGCAGATGGTTCGAGTGTCGAGTGCCTCATGGTAACCGTTGTCAGCGGGTCAGGCACGAGGTGCGCAGGATGAGTCCGTGTCGATCTCGTTCGAGACCGACACGGGTCCTTTTCTCGGCGTCACTGTGGTCGCCACACTGTAGCGCCAGGGCACTGCCTCGAAGTAAGGCTCCATGGCCGTGGCGCATGCGGATTTGATCGACCTGCTCGAGGATCCGTTTCCAGCGCTGATCTGCCTGTGGATCTGCCTGTGGATCTGCCTGTGGGGTGTCGAGATCGGTGGCGAACAGGTCTCCTTGCTGAAATGTGGCGGCGAGGCGGATGCGGTCGAGTTGGATCCCGACGAAGCGGATGGCGGTGCGACGCCTTTCCATCGAGCGGCGCAGTGCCAGTGCGGCCCGGATGATGGAAGGGTCGAGGGCGGTGGGAGGGGTCAGCACGATGCGGCGACGATCGCGGCGGTGATCACTATGAGCGATCTGGAGCGAGATGGCTCCCGCTTCCAGCCCTCTCTGACGCAGGTTCCTGGCGACTCGTTCCGCCAGATATTCGATCATCGCATCGAGAGTGCGAGGGCAGGAGACGTCCTCGTCGAAGGAGGTTCCACGCTGGATCGATCGTGGAATCTCGCGACCACCGATGGGCCGATGATCTTCGCCTCGGCAGCGCTCGTACAGGGACTCACCGTTTCGCCCGAGGAGTCCGGCGAGAGCCGGGCGCGAGAGTTCGCGCAATTGATCGACCTTTTCGATGCCGAGATTCGCGAGGATCTCTACGGTACGAGGACCCACCCCGGGTAAGTTCTCCAGCGGTAATCGTAGGAGCAAGGCTTCCTCTTGTTCCGGCTCCAGGTAGCCGAGCCCGTCCGGTTTGTGAAACTTGCCGATGAGTCGGGCGAACATCCGGTTACGACCGAGTCCCGCCGTGACGGTCAGTCCGGTTGTGGAATGAATCTGGGCGCGGAGCCGGGCGATTTCTTTGGCGGGGTCCGGATAGATTCGTTCGGTTCCAGCCAGATCGCAGTACGCCTCGTCGAGGTGCTCTTCCACCAGTGGCGACCAGTTGTGGCAGATCTCGAACATTCGAGTGGCGTAACAGCGGTAGATCGATTCGTGACCCCGTACGATCACCAGTGGCGGACATTTCCGCAGCGCCTGGCCGAGTGGCATCCCCGCCTTCAACCCGTGCTCTCTCGCTTCGTAGGAACAGGAAGCGATGACTCCACTGCCGACGGCCACCGGCTGTCCGGCGAGCCGCGGATTCCGCAACTGTTCGACCGAGGCGAAGAAGGCATCGATGTCGAGGTGGAGGATCAGCGGGCGAGGAGTCATCGATGGGGAGAACGATGGGGAGATGGATGGGGAGAACGGGGTCGACACGGGAGGTCCTTTCTTTTCGTGTTCTTTTCTTTCGGGGCGACAAGCGGGGTGGGACAGGATAGCGAACATCTGTTCGCCATCTACCCTTGGCTTGTGCTGTGCGATCCTGGACAGCACCATGCGCCCCCATGAGGCGGATGAGGTCCGATGAGGACCCTTGAAGACCGATGAAGTGCAGCGGTGAGAGGAACAAATAGATGGAAACGCTCCAGTGGGAAGGCCCAGACGCCAGCGGCCTGGCGACACTGACACTGCAACGGCCCGGTCATTTGAACTCCCTCGACGGCACGATGGTCGAGGAACTGGAGGTGGTGCTCAGCGAGGTCGCCAAGAATCGGGCGATCCGGGTGCTTCGACTGACGGGAGCGGGGCGCGGCTTCATGGCTGGCGGCGATCTACGCTGGTTTGCCGGGATGTTTGCCAGTTGTACCGACCCGGACCAGCGGCGTGAGGTGGTCGCCGAGGAGATTCGCTCGGTACACCGCACCATCCTCGCCATCGATCGGCTGACGATTCCGGTGGTGGCCCAGGTACACGGAGCGTGTGCTGGATTCGGCTTGAGTCTGGCACTGGCGTGTGACCTGGTGATCTGCGCCAGCGACAGCAAGATCACCCTCGCCTACACCGGCATCGGCACCAGTCCTGACGGTGGATCGACCTATCAACTGCAGCGCTTGATCGGTCGTCAGCGAGCGATGCAACTGGCACTGCTCAACGAGCGTATCGATGGAGACACCGCCTGCTCCTGGGGACTCTTCGCTCGTGCGGTCGATCGGGATCAACTGGAGGAAGAAACGATGCGAGTTTGCACGCAACTGGCCAATGGACCGACAGAGGCTCTTGGTCGTACGCGCAAGCTTCTTCGTGACGACAGCGGTACGCTGGAGCAAGTACTGGAGGCGGAGGCACTCTCCTTCGGAGAATGTGCCGCAGGAATCGAGTTTTCCGAGGGGGTACAAGCTTTCATCGAGAAGCGGCCGCCCAATTACAGATCAGCGACAGGAGGTGCGTCTTGAACCCTCAATCTTCTCCAGCCACGCCGCTGGCAGGCAAGGTGATGATGATCTCGGGAGGAAGTCGTGGAATCGGCCGTGCGATCGCCCTGCGTGCCGCTCGTGACGGGGCCAAGGTGGTGATCGCGGCAAAGACCGACCAGCCGCATCCACAACTGCCTGGAACGATTCACGAGACCGCGAAGATGGTCGAGGATGCAGGCGGTGAAGCGCTCGCCGTCAAGATGGATATTCGCGACGATGAACTGGTCGAGGCGGCGGTCGCGGCAGCGGTGGATCGCTTCGGCAGAATCGACATCCTGGTCAACAATGCCAGCGCCATCTCCCTGACTCCGGTGAGCCAGACTCCGATGAAACGCGTCGATCTGATGTTCGATGTCAATGTGAGAGGAACCTACACCTTCACCCGGGCCGCCATCGAGGCGATGAGTCACGGCGACGGAGCTCATGTGGTCAATCTCTCGCCGCCGCTCTCGCTGCGACCGGTCTGGTTTGCGCGGCATACCGCCTACACCATCTCCAAGTACGGGATGAGTCTGTGCGTGCTCGGGATGAGTGAAGAACTGAAACCGCTCGGGATCGCGGTCAACGGTCTTTGGCCCCGTACCGTCATCGACACCGAAGCACTACGGTTGATTCCGGGAATGGATCGCAGAGCGACGCGCAGGCCCGAGATCGTCGCCGATGCTTTGCACGCCATCGTCGAACGAGATCCAGCAGAGGTCACCGGAAACTTCTTCCTCGACGAGGATGTGCTGCGAGAGCGGGGGGTCGATCCCGATTCTTATGCCACCGTCGAGGGGGTCGCGCCGATGCCCGATCTGTTCATCGACGGTCCCGGATCGATGTTCCCCGACTGTTGATCAGCGCAGTTTTACCAGTTGGGCCCGCACCTCATCGCTGAGGGCGACCTTTTCGCCCGTTCGATAATCGATCTCGACGATGCGGGAAGTGCCCAGAGCGACCACCTTGCCCTGCTGTTTCGACTCGAGGCGATGTTCCAGGGTGTACCGATCGATGCCGATGTCGGAGGCCCGGATCATCGAGGTGACGGTGTCGGGATGCTGGACCGGGCTGCGAAAGATGCACTCGACCCGGGCGAGGATCGGCCCGATGCCGGTGCGAGGACCCAGTTCTCTCGATCCGATGCGCTCAAACACCTCGAAACGGGCATCCTCGAACCAGCGCAAGAATCGCGTGTTATTGACATGGCCGAGGGCATCCATGTCACCCCAGGCCACCACGATGGGAAGCTGTAAGGGCCAGTAATCTTGCGCCGATGGCTGATTTTGGTGATTTCCATCGGTCATCTGGGGCTCCCTGTCGCCACTTCTACCGCCTATTCGCACTTCCAGGACACTTTGAACCAGAAGAGTTGTGATTGCCAGAGCAGATGATGCTTGTCTGATGCCCCGTCAATCCCGTATCTTCCCTTCTCGTAGACGCTTTGGTCCGGAGCAAATGTCGAGAAGTGAGAAGTCGAGGTGTGTGGTGATGAGGGGGAGGTGGGTCCTCTCTCTTGCAGTCATGACGGCCCAGTCATGATCACTCAGTCATGACCACTCAGTCATGACGACGCCTTCCAAGTTCATCTCTCGAGAGTCCGGATGATCTCGTCGGAGAGCCCGCCGGATGTCTGGCACCACTCCCCGGGATTCATCGAAGCGTTCATCTCAGCAAGGAGGTACACCAGCATGCGAGGATCTCGTTCCCCGCTTGGATCACGAGCGCGGCTTCAGGCCGCTCTCTTCGTGACCATCTTTACCCTGGCACCAGTCATCGCCGGAGCCATCGAGTTCGACCTGATCCATGGAAAGGTCACGGGACACTTCGATACCACCGTCTCCGCAGGACTTTCCTGGAGAGTTTCGGAGCGAGATCCCAGTATCATCGGAACCACCAATGGCGGTACCGGACACTCCCTCAACGGAGATGACGGAAACCTCAATTACGATGTAGGGGATATCTTCTCGCAAAACCTCAAGGTGTTGCACGAGATCTCCTTCGATGTCGACGAGTACTTTGTTTTTGTGAGAGGATTTTACTTCACCGACTTTGCCGTCCGTGAAGGCGATGTTCTCGCGGAAGGCCGCCCCGCATTGAATGGCACTGCAGAGCGATTTGCGGGCCAGAATGCGGTCCTGCTCGATGCGTGGATCCGCGGAGATTTTGGCAACATCGACAATCCGTTGACGGTGACCCTGGGAAGCCAGGTGATCAACTGGGGGGAGAGTACCTTCATCCAGAATGGTCTCAACACCATCAACCCGGTCGATCTGTCGAAACTGCGAGCCGCCGGTTCAGAGATCAAGGAAGCACTGGTGCCGATTCCGGCCGCCAAGTTCGACTACGATCTCTCCGATACCGTCGCGTTGCAGGGCTTTTACCAGCTCGGCTGGCGCCCGACTCGACTTGAACCGCTCGGCACCTACTTCTCGGTCACGGACATCGCCAGTCCGGGAGGAAACCATGTGTTGCTGGGCTTCGGTGTCGACGATCAGATCGTCGATACTCCGGTTCCAGGACCGATTGGCACCAATCCCACTTACAACTCACCGGTCGGAGTGGGAGTACATCGCACCGGTGACAGGACTCCCGATGACCTCGGTCAGTACGGTCTCTCCGCTCGCTGGTTCATCGAGGAACTGGGCGGTACCGAGATCGGCCTGTTCTACACTCATCTACACAGTCGACTGCCCATCATCAGTGCCATCACCGGAACTCCAGCAGGGGTCGCAGCCGGCGACTACGGCGGCTCTGCCGAGTACTTCCTCGAGTACCCTGAAGATATCGATACCTTCGGGATCGCTTTCAACTCCGACCTTGGAAATACCGGGATCGCCCTGCAGGGGGAAGCCTCTCTTCACATCGACCAGCCGTTGCAGGTCGATGATGTGGAGATCCTCTTTGCTGCACTGTCCCCGCTCAACGGGGTGTTCGGTCAGAGTACCATCGGTGCATTTGATTACGGTGAGACGATTCATGGTTTCAATCGCAAGGATGTCGCCCAGGCTCAATTCAGTTTGACCAAGGTGATGGCGGGTCTGTTCGGTGCCGACCAGGCTGCAATGGTCGGTGAATTCGCAGCGACCTATGTCAACGAAATGGAAGACCAGGCCAACTTCCGCTACGAGGCGACGGGAACCTACACCAGTGGTACCGACCTCTTCACCGGCCTGGGTATTCAGCCCGGAACTGAGCCGCTCTCTGCGTTCCCGGACGCCCTTTCGATGGGGTACAAGGCGTTGCTCAAGCTGACCTACTACAACGCCATCGGTTCGCTGGCGGTCTCGCCAATCGTGGCATTTTCTCATGATGTCGAGGGGACCTCACCGGTACCCGTGGCGAACTTCATCGAGGGGCGCAAGGGAATCAGCACCTCGGTAGCGGTCGGCGCCCTCGGATTGTGGGATGTCAAACTCGGTTACACCAACTCGTTCGGCGGTAGTCGATACAACCTGCGAAACGACCGAGATTTCATGTCCCTCACCGCCAGCTACTCATTCTAGGAGGAGACCTCAATGTTGAATCAAAAGATCGTCCTCGGCGTGTTGCTACTGGGAGCCATTGGCCTGGTTGCAACGGTACCATCTGCGGCGGACGGCCCTGAACTGGGCAAGGAACTGACCGCAATGGGCGCCATCCAGGCGGGCAATGGAAGCGGATCCAAGGCGGGAACGATTCCTCCCTGGACCGGTGGATACAGCACCATTCCTGCCGGCTGGAAGCCTGGGGATCACTATGTCGATCCGTTCGCCAGCGACAAACCGCTGTACAAGATCGATGGCGAGAACTACCAGAAGTACTCGAAGTTCCTCTCTGCCGGGCAGGTCGCGATGTTCGAGCGCTACCCCGACAGTTGGTACATGAATGTGTACCCTTCGCGACGCAGTGCTTGTTATCCGGAAGACATCTACAAGGCTTCCCTCGAGAACGCAGCAACTGCTTCATTGACCGCCGACGGCAATGGCGTCAAGGATTGCCGCCGTACTTCTCCCTTCCCGATTCCAGAGAGTGGACTGGAAGTGCTGTGGAATCACATGCTGCGCTACCGCGGCGAAGTGATGGCTCGCACCATCGGTCAGGTCGCTCCCACTCCCGATGGGAGTTACGTGATGGTGCGCATCGAGGAGCAGGTGATGTGGCGTTACAACCGTGAGGGGATGAGTTCGGCGAATTCGGACAATGTTCTGGCCAAATTCTACCAGGGAGTGATTTCCCCGCCGCGACTGGCGGGCACCAAGTTGCATGTCCACGAGTCGCTCGATCAGGCTCAGGATCCTCGTCAGGCCTGGGTCTACAGCGCTGGACTGCGACGCGTACGCCGTGCGCCACAGGTGGCCTTCGACAATCCTGGAACCGCCAGCGATGGTCAGCGGACCAATGACCAGTTCGACATGTTCAATGGCAGTCCCGAGCGCTACGACTGGAAGTTGATCGGTCGCCAGGAGATGATCGTCCCCTACAACTGCTACAAGTCTCACAATGCCGAGGTCGATCCGGATCAGATGATCCGGGCAGGACACCTGAACCCGGATCTGCTTCGCTATGAGCATCATCGGGTCTGGAAGGTGGAGGCCACGGTCAAGTCGGGTACCAGTCATCTCTACGCCAAGCGCGTCATGCACTTCGATGAAGATTCGTGGCAGCCGCTGGTGGTCGATCAGTACGACAATTCGGGTAAGATCTGGCGAGTGTCCGAGGCGTATCCCATCGTCTATTACGACATTCCCATCTTCTACGACTCGCTGCTGGCGCACTATGATCTGCAAAATGGTCGCTATCTCGCCATCGGATTCAATGCTCCCGGTCAGGTCGAACGATTTGATGTGACCCTGCGAGACAAGGACTTCTCTCCGGCAGCACTTTCGCGGCGTGGAAGAAGATAGTCGCATCTGACCCCCAGGTGCAGATCAACTGCCGGGCGGGTGGGGAACAGACCCCACCCGCCCGGCTTCTTTTCATCATGGAAGGTGCATCATGATTCGAGCGGCGGTGGCGATCCTGACTGATTGGCGCACTCTGGTGCTGGCTCTGGCACCGGTAGCAGTATTGCTCCTCTCCTTTGGCATCGACCTCGCTGAAGCGCGGGTCGGGGATGACCCGACCGTCGCGGATCGCTCGCACATGGCGGACAAGGCGGAATCTGCCTTGCTGGTCGGAGCGACCTGCGTCGGTGATGTGGTGCTGGTCTCGGGGAATCACGGTTTGATCCTCCGTTCCGCCGATGGTGGGAAAACGTATCAGCAGATTGAAGTTCCGACTCGGCGTATGCTGACGGCGATTATCCTCGATGATCAGGGGACCGCCTTTGCCGTCGGCCACGACACCACCGTGTTGCGATCGCGCGACTCAGGCCTCAGCTGGCAATCGGTGTACTGCGATCCCGAAGCGGATCTGGGGCTCTTCTCGATCCAGGCCTTCGGTGATTCACGAGTGGTTGCGGTGGGTGCTTTCGGCACGCTGCTGATCAGCGATGATGGCGGGGATCACTGGAAGCAAGAGCTGATCTCGGAAGATGGCCCGCACCTCTATTCACTTCAGAAATCCGCTGAACGGCTGGTAGTCACGGGTGAGTTTGGTTCCATCTTCGAGAGTCGAGATGGAGGAGACGAGTGGACTGCACTGGAGAGCCCTTACGACGGCACCTTCTTCCACGTGATGATCAACAGCCCCGATTCCATCATCGTGATGGGTTTGCGTGGCAACCTGTGGGAGGGGCATCCTGGACGCTGGAAGCGTATCGATTCGGGATCGGAGGCGGCACTCTTCGGCGGCTGCAGGGTCGGCCCGGATGAAGTGATCGTGGTAGGAGATGAGGGGCGCGCCCTTCATCGTTTAGCGGACGGATCGTGGTCCGATATCTCACCCGGGGAACGAAGAATCCTCAGTACTGTTATCCTCTTGCCGGACGGAAAACTGCAGTTGTTCGGCGAGAAGGGATACCGTGGCACCGATCGGCCCTCAGCCGTGAAGCCGCAGGACTCGGGGAAGGGTGACCGATGAGCGGGTGGCTTGAAAGGCTGATCTTCGAGCACCGGCGAGCGATGCTGTGGCTGCTCGCGATTGTTTCTGTGCTGCTGACGGTGCAGGCCGGTCGGTTGGCCATCGACGCGGGATTCGAAAAGCAACTGCCGCTCAGCCACCCTTACATGGAGACCTTCGTCAAGCATCGCGAGCAATTCGGCGGGGCGAATCGATTGTTGATCTCTGTTCGGGCCAAGGACGGGGACCTGTTCGATCCTGCTGCGCTGGAGCGGGTCCGTGAAGTGACCTACGCTCTGATGGAAGTTCCTGGCGTCGATCGCACCTCGGTGAAGTCGATCTTCACTCCCAACGTTCGATTCGTGCGTATCGTCGAGGGAGGATTCGAGGGCGGTAATGTGGTGCCTGCGGAATGGCAACCGACCGCAGCGATGGCCGAGCAGGTCCGGGAGAATGTGCTCTACTCGGGCCAGGTGGGCAGACTGGTGGCCAACGATTTCTCGGCAGCGATGGTCACCGCAACACTGGTCGAGCAGGATCCCATCACCAAACTGAAACCGGATCCCATCGTGGTGGGGAATCTGCTCGAGGAGATGGTGCGTTTACCCCACGAAGACGACGTCATCGCGATTCACATCATCGGATTCGCGAAAGCAATTTCAGATATTGCCGGCGGCGCAGTTCTGGTGGTCGGCTTCTTCGCCATCGCCTTGCTGGTGACTGCATTCCTGGTGCGTTCCTTCTCCGGGTCGTGGCGATTGACACTGCTCCCGATGGCCTGTTCCTTGCTGGCAGTGATCTGGACCCTTGGAACCATCACGACCCTCGGTTACGGACTCGATCCGATGTCGATCCTGGTGCCGTTTCTCATCTTCGCCATCGGGATGTCGCACGGGGTGCAGATGACCGGTGCCTTCTCCGGCGCCATCGTCGAGGGTGCCGATGCAAGGACCGCCGCAAGGGTCGCCTTTCGTCAACTGCTCCTTCCTGGCTGTGTGGCGCTGTGCAGTGATTCTGTTGGATTCCTGACCCTGCTCTTCATCGAGATAGGTGTGATACAGCACCTGGCGGTGATGTCCGCGGTGGGGGTGGTGCTGATCTTTGCCACCGGCTTCGTGCTGCTGCCGTTATTGCTGGGCGGGATGAAGGTAGCGGACTCCTTCGCCGAGCGGATGGCCAAACCGACGCCGTTACGAGATTCCCTGTGGCAACGACTGGCCGCTTGTACTCGAGGACCGGTAGCGGTGGTACTGGTATTGGCCTCCATCACTGCGGTGTACTGGGGCTGGAGCCGTGCCGATGAGGTCATCATTGGCGATGCCAATGAAGGTTTACCGGAGTTGCACTCCCAATCGCGTTACAACGTCGATACCCGCAACATCGCACACTCCTTTTCCATCGGGGTCGACCTGATCACGGTAATCGTCGAAACGGTACCCAACGCCAGCATCGATCATGACGTGATGGATCGGATCGACGAGTTCCACTGGAAGATCTCCAACATCGATGGAGTTCGCTCGGTCATCTCCTTGCCGATGGCCGCCAGGATTCTTGCCGCCGCCTGGAGCGAAGGATCGCCCAAGTGGCGGGAGCTGCCAAGAAATAGCGAGATCCTGGCGCAAGCTCTGAGCAGCATCGAGACCTCCACCGGCTTGTTGAACTCGGATGCAAGCGTGTTACCGGTGTTGATCTTCACCGAGGATCACAAGGCGGAGACGATCAATCGAGTGACCGCTGCGGTTGAGGAATACGGTGCAGAACTGAACTCAGAGAAGGTCCATTTTCGCCTGGCGACTGGAAATGTCGGTGTGATGGCCGCGACCAATCAGGTGGTGGCCGCCGCCCAGATGGAGATGCTCGTCACCATCTACTTGGTGGTGATCGCTCTGGGACTGCTGGCATTCCGCAGCATTCGGGCGACGCTGTGTGTGATCTTGCCGTTGATCCTGGTGAGTATTCTGTGCTACGCCCTGATGGTGCTCTTCGACATCGGCTTGAAGGTCTCGACCTTGCCTGTGGCCGCACTGGGGGTCGGAATCGGCGTCGATTACGGCATCTACATCACCACCCAATTGATGCGGTCGCGGCGCGCCGGAGCGGATCTGGAGAGTGCCTATCGGGTCTCTCTGAAGCGCACCGGCAATGCGGTTCTGGTGACCGGGCTGACGCTGGCCCTGGGAGTCGCCACCTGGATCTACTCCGACCTGAAATTGCAGGCGGACATGGGCTTGTTGCTCTGCTTCATGTTTGCCGGAAACATGATCGGCGCACTGGTGCTGCTGCCGGCGCTGCAACGGGTCCTGCCCGGTGGGGGAAGTACTGGCGTGGCGACCGATCGCGGGCAGGAATCTGCTGCGTCCCAGTGATGCCGGATGTCTGTGATGCCGGATGTCAGTGATGCCGGATGTCTGTGATGCAGAACTTCTGTGATCATCGATGCCGCGGGTGGCGACTCTTACCGATCAGGGTGTGGTGGGATCATGCTCCTCTGGCAACACCGATGCCGCGGTGGAATCGGTCGGGTACTGCTCGGTCGCAGGACAAGCACCCGCCGCGAATGAATCGACGGCAATCGCCTCGCGACGCGCCAGGTCTGCTTCCCGGAGGCGCCGTTCACCATCTTCATCGATGACCCCTGCAGCGCGTCCTCTCTCGACCAGCGTCGAGGCAGGATGCTTTTCTAGACGCTTGGCCCGGATGGCATCCTTCAGCGCTTCAGTGTCCCGACGGGCCACGACGATCTTTTCCAGAGCCGCTTCGAGGGTCGCCAGGCCGGGGCTTCCGGCGGGGCGCTCGATCACATCCTCGGTGAGGCTTCTGGTCAGCGCCGAGTCATCGAGCAGGTCGGCGGCGATTCGATCCGCCAGCCGATCGGAAGGGCCGAGCGTGATCGCTCGACCGGGTACTCCCAGCAAGCGAAGAGCCCACGCCGCTGGTCGGTGTGGAAGGTTCTGGACGAACCCCGCCAGTGCTTCCTCGGTCCGAAGTACACAGGTTTCCATCAGATACTGGACCAGTTCCGCATCTCGGTCGGGACGACCGTCGTCGTGAAACTTCTTCAGCGCTGCCGAGCCGACGGCGATCCAGGAGAGGGCGTCGGCGAGCCGACCGGTCAGGTGCTCCTTGCGCTTGAGCGATCCGCCGAGACTGGCCATCGCGATGTCGGAACTGAGTGCGAAGTGAGCCGACAAGCCGGTCAGTCGCTGCTGGCAGCGGCCGATGATTCCGTCGAAGTCGCGCCCGGTCAGGCGGTAACCGCTGAGGCGGTGGAACAGCGAACGGGTGCCATTGGACACGACAAACCCGACATGCCCCCAGAAGGCACGATCGAAGGCGGCCAGGTCGGCCTTTTCCACCGCTTCCAGTTCGGCGGTGACGAACGGATGGCAGCGAACTGCGCCCTGGCCAAAGATGATCATGGTGCGAGTCAGGATATTGGCGCCCTCGACGGTGATTCCGACCGGAACTGCCGAGTAGGCATTGGCGAGTTCGTTCCGCGGACCGCGGCAGATGGCATTACCAGCGACGATGTCCATCGAGTCATTGACCACCTCACGCAATCGTTCGGTGGCGAACGCCTTGGCGATGGCACTGATGACTGCGGGCTTCTCGCCACGGTCGACCGCCAGGGTGGTGATGCCTCGGAGTGCATCGAGGGCGTAACTGCTGGAGGCGCAGCGGACCAGCGGTTCCTGGACTCCTTCGAAGCGTCCGATCGGCAGACCAAACTGCTCTCGCACCGAGGCGTGAGTCGCAGCGACCCGCAGGCACAACTGGGCGCCGCCCGCCGAACTGGAGGGTAGCGAGATGCCGCGTCCTGCCGAGAGGCATTGCATCAACATCCGCCAGCCCTTGCCACAGCCCCCTTCGCCGCCGATCACCGCATCGATGGGGACCCACACATCACGACCGCGGGTCGGGCCATTGAGGAAGGGAACCCCGAGGGGGTCGTGTCGTTCGCCGATCTCGACTCCCTCCAGATCGGCAGAGACGAGTGCGCAGGTGATCCCCAGATCTTCCACCTGGCCGAGCAGGTGATCGGGGTCATGGAGGCGGAAAGCGACTCCGACCAGCGTCGCGCGCGGCGCCAATGTGATGTAGCGCTTGTCCCAGTTGAGGCGGATTCCCAGTACCGTCTGTCCGTCGACTTCTTGCTCGACCACCACTCCATGACTCGCCATCGATCCTGCCGCATCCGAACCGGCTCCCGGTTCGGTGAGTGCGAAGCAGGGAATTTCCTGACCGTTGGCCAGCAGTGGCAACAGGCGATCTTTCTGGGCGTCGGTTCCGTAGTGCAGCAACAACTCTCCGGGCCCCAGGGAGTTGGGAACCATCACGGTGATCGCCAGTGCGTTGCTCAGCGTGGCCACGTGAGAGATCACTGCGGACATGGCGGCCGCAGAGAATCCGAGTCCGCCGTAACTCTCGGGGATGATCATGCCGAAGAATCCGCGCGAGGCGAGGAAGTCGAACGCTTCATCGGAGATGGAACCGTCCTGGCGATCCTTCCAGTTATCGACAAATTGAGTCAACTCTGCGACCGGCCCATCGATGAATTCTCGTTCTCTTGCGGTCAGTTGTGCCGGCCCGAGGGAAAACCACTGCTTCCAGTTGGGAGCTCCTGAGAAGATTTCACCGTCCCACCAGACCGTGCCCCCCTCCAGTGCCTCTCGCTCGGTATCACTGATGGCGGGGAGAACTTTCTTGACGATTCCCATCACCATCGAGGTGATCCACCAGCGCCGCAGAGGTGCGATGAAGCCGATCACCAGAAGTACCGCAAAGCCGATCCAGACGAGCTGATCGGCGAGGGTCGGTGGGGCGGGGGTGAGCAGCGGGAGAGCAGATAAGATCGCTCCGGCGACGGTCCAGGCCCAGCGCACCTTGCCCGCCAGCAGTAGCCACAGCCCCGGGACGCCGATCAGCAAGCAGATGAGAAGTGGTGGAACATCTTCGAACATCAGGATCCCTCTTCTCTGGTGCTGGGTACCGGTGCCTTGCGGCGCAGATCATCCTCCATCAGGTCGACTCCGAACCAGCCGAGCAAGGCATCGAGCAGTTCCAGCGGGTTGATACCGCAGTCGATGGTCACGACACCCAGTGTACCCGAAATGGCGAACCAGGTGTTCCGACTGCTGCGCTGGGCTGCCGAGAGCTGCGCCAGCGAGGGGGCCTGGACCAACCAGTCATGATGAATTTCCCGGTGCCACTGCAGCAGTGAGCACGACTCTCCCTCGACATGATGATCTCCCCTGAGGATGCAGGCGTTGAGCCAGCCCTTGAGAGGAGCCGAGATGGTCGAGTCGTCGGTCGTTCCAGGCACTGCCTTGGCGAAGGGGAAGGCGACCAGCATCGTCGGAAAAGATGCCGAGCGCAGCACTCCCGCGGGTTGTCCCGGTCGTGGGTCGTGGCCGATGGTGAAGCGTGGAGCGAGGTTTGCATCGACGAAGCCGACCGCCGGGTGCAACCAGCAGGTCGCTTCGATTTCGCCGTAGAGTCCCAACCCAGCACCGACGCGACCGCGCACCGTATCGGTCAGATCGTCGATTCTGGCCCTCAGGTCGAGAGAATTGCAGCCGCAGGGCAGCAGGCCCAGCAGTACCAGCAGGACGATTGCGCGACGATTCGACCAGACTCTCATCGACCGCTCCTTCCAGAGGTATTCGACTCACGCCTGCAGCATGGACCATCGAGCCCCCCTCTTGAAGGTGTCCGGTAACGGATTCTGTAGTACTGGCACCGCCGCAAGATCCATTTATCATTCGGTTCGGTAGAGCAGTTCCTCGACGAATTGCAGTGCCTTGTCGAGCCTTGTCGAGCCTTGTCGAGCCTTGTCGATTTGCAGGGTCTGTGTTGAAAGGGTGCCCTCGATGGTAACCAAGCCTCTCTCGAGCAGATGTTCGCCACAACTCTGGTGCTGGATCCGCCGGCGGCGCCCCGGCGGCTGCCCGAGATGGTCGACGGCTCTGACGATCGTTGCGCTCTGCTGGACCAGCGCAGTCTTCTGGACCAGCGCAGTCGCAGCACAGATTCCACAACCTCCGACCGAACGGGTCGATCTCCAGCGATCGGTCGAGAAACAACGAAACGCCGCTCGAGATGCACGGCTGCGCGTGGAGCAGGGGCCCGGCGAGGTGGAGCAGGTGCTGGAACTGCTGCGGGATCCTTCTGGAACCGTCCGCGATCAGGTCTTTGGCCAGATCGTCGAGCAGTGGAGTGTCGAGCAGCGCCGAGCCTTGAGAGTCGGCTTTGGTCGCTCGAGCGATCCGAGGGCGAAGGATCGAGCAGCGCTCGGTCTCGATGAGATCCTGGCGGAAATCTTCCTCCAGCAGCCCGATGCCGAGTTGAAGAGCGAGCTGCTGGCGGTGGTCCGCCGATCCGCCTCCGCCGATGCACGGGAGATGGCTCTCGGTGCACTGGCAGCGCTCCCGAGTTCAGCACACGACAAGAAATCGATCGAGTGGGTGACGCAGCAGGCCAAGAGGGGGTCTCCTTGGTTTGTCCAGGGAGAAGCGCTGCGCACCTTGGCGGTCATCGATGGAGAGGCCGCCAGGCCACTACTGGAACGGCGATTGACCGAGAAGAAACTGCCAGCACTGCGCATCGCCGCCCTGCAGGGACTGGTGGTGGTGGACCTCGAACGGGGATGTCATGCCGCCTTCGAGGCGGTGACCGATCGTTGGAAGGATCGGCAAGGGATCTGGGGCGAACGGATTCGTCGGGCGGGCCTCGAGATCCTCGCAGTGGAGGGGCGGGCATTGCCTCGTGATCGTCGAGCGGAACTGATCGACGGGCTGATCCCATTGGCCTCCACATTGGAGGGCTCGACGCTGGCACGACTGTGGCCGACCTTGCAACTCATCACCGAGATGTCAGATCAGAGTTCTCCCATCGGTTCCAGTTTCAGTTCGTGGGATTCATGGTGGAAGGCCCATCGTAAGAGCTGGGTGGAGGGGGCTGCTGGCGCGGATCAGACTGGAGCCGGCGATCCAGCGAAGGATACCGAGGACCCGACCCAGGGCACTCGGGTGGTTCGATATCACGGTGTGCCGCTCGACTCGACTCGAATCGTCTTCCTTTCCGATGTCTCCGGTGGGATGTCGCGAACGGTGGATGGTCGTTTTGGTGGGGATGGTGCCAGGCGCATCGATGTTGCGCGGACCGAATTACTGCGGGTGCTGGGAGAGTTACCTCGCGAGGCGATGGTCCAGGTCGTGCACTTCGGCAGTCATAGTATTCCGGCACTGCCAAGAGTTCAGCCGCTGGTGCGCAGTCGCAAGTCACTGGAGCAGAAGATTGGATCGCAGGAGGTTCCCTCGGGACGAGGGGAAGCGCGAGGAAACCTTTACGGACCGCTGCGCCGGGCAGTTCTCGAAGCGGGCACCGATACGGTGATGTTACTCACCGAGGGTGCTCCTACCGAGGGGAGGGTGCAGCAAGGGGATCGCCTTCGCTGGCATATCCGACGCTGGAATCGGTGGGGACAGGCGCGGATTCATGTGCTCTCGGTCGGCCAGATCCACGGCAAAAACCTCGAGTTCCTGCAAGGGGTGGCTCGCGATGGGGGCGGACAGTTTCACGATCTGGACGATTCCTTTGGCAAGGCGGAATCATCTTCTTGAGGGGCAGGGTCCCACCGTGGCTGCGACTGGAGCGAGATGCGGCTGAAGCGAGATGCGGCTGAAGCGAGATGCTGGATGGTCGAGCCGCGGGTCACTATTGCAGGAACAAGCGCTCGACACGCCAGACCAGATCACCCTCCTGGTAGGCCAGTTCCAGCAGGTCGTCGGTTTCCAGAGTGACGGTGAAACCGTGGACCGGTGGCTGGATCGAGCGGTCGATCCAGCTGGCGTGCATCTGCTGGATGGCGAAGGATCGACCACGCCACACCAGTGAGCGGATCTCGATGGCTCCCCCGCGAAAGGCGGCCACCACTTCATCGAGGGCCTCGTGAATCTCTTCTTCTCGAACTTCCATCGCGCGACTCCGCTCAGTGTCGTTCGAAGCGACGGATGATGCCGACCAACTTGCCAAACACTTCCACCCGATGCTGGCCAGGATCGATCTCCATCGTCTCGAATCCGCAGTTCGCAGCCTCAAGTCGAACCGAGCGAACCTTTTTCTGTGGACCGACTTCTTCACCCTCATGAGGCCCGCGCCAGATCTTGAGGGTGCCCTCGCCGTCGATGGAGACCGCGGCGATCTCACCATTTTCTACCGTCGGCTGTCTTCTCACGATGGCGAGATCCCCCGACAAGATTCCGGCATCTCTCATGCTCATCCCTTCGATCTGGAGTGCGACGATGGTGGCCGCGGATCCAAAGGTCTTGGGGTCGATCGGGATGGTGGCATCGGCCCTCTCGGTCGCATCACCAGCACTTTCGATCGGCTCTCCTGCGGCGATGCGTCCCACCACCGGGATCGATGAGGAAGTGGCGTCTGGTTGCTGCTGGATCGGTTGCCAGTTGCGAGATCCGGCTGCTGGGTCGCGCTCGATCAGCCCCATCTGTTCGAGGCGGCGCAGATGTCGATGCACCGAAGCGGGGGAGGAGAGCCCCAGGTGCTGGGCGATCTCTCGCACCGTGGCGGGACGCTTCTGGCGCACCCCCTGGCGCAGCAATTCCAGTACATGCAGGCGATTGCCAGTGAGCGGTGGCTGCGCGGATGGGGATCCCGTAGAAGTGGGATCGGTACGATTTTGAGCGGACGAATCAGCGGTCGGGGGAATCAAATCACCTCCACAGGAGGAGCGGGAACCGATCTCCGGGTCCTGCGCCGTGGCCCAGGATGGTGAACAGATGTTCGCGGGTCAAGCCTCTTCAGTGGCGTGGGCACGATGTTCGACGATGATGGTCGGGGTGATTCCCCCGCGGACAAAGAAGCGACCGGTCACCTTCATCCATCTCGGTTGGCAGGCAGCGACCAGATCGTCGAGGATCTGGTTGGTCACCGCCTCGTGAAATGCGCCCTCATCGCGGTAGGACCAGAGGTATAGCTTCAACGACTTGCTCTCGAGGCAACTGCTCTCGGGGATGTATTCCAGCTCGAAGTGGGCGAAATCGGGTTGGCCCGTCAACGGGCACAAACAGGTGAACTCGGGACAGTCGAACTGGATGATGTAATCACGTGCCGGCTGAGGATTGGCGAAGGTCTCCAATTGGCGGCTCGGGGAAGTCGACATGAGGGCTCCTGTTCCGCAGGTTTGGAGCGCTGGAGCGGCTCCTGAAGAGCGTATCCTAGCGTCTCGGCCCCTCCGAGGGGAGGGGAGAAGCACCTTCTGCACGAATCTCTGCCAGTGGTCCCGACAATTGGAGATTACCGGGCAACAAGCGGGTGCCGACCTGATCGGTCACTTGTATCATCTGTACAGAACGAGACTCGGTGGGTGCTGGATTCCCCTTATATCGGCGGTTCATCGGCCCATCCGAGCAGTGAGGAAGAGATCAGATGGTTCAGCAAAAGGTACTGGTGCTGGGTTACGGGATCGAGTTGCGCAGGGGCCTGGCCTTGCTGCAGCATTCGTCGATGGATTTGATCGGTGTGATTCCATGGAGTGGATCGGACAGCCCCGTCATGTGGGAGGGGGAGAGTGGCCTTCAGCGTCACCAGATCGTCGGATCCTTCAACCAACTGGAGACCATCCTCGACCAGCAGGAGACCGCGGTCTGCTTCGCCTTCTCGCGCCCGGCAGAACGGTGGGAAGCGCTTCGATGCTGCCGTGAGTTGGCGGCAGAGGTGGTCGGAATCATCTCTCCCGAGGCCCGGATCGGGGCCGATGTGAGGATGGGTCCGGCGGTCGTGATCGACCAGGGCTGCAGCGTCGAATCGGGAGCATCGCTGGGAACCGCTTCACTCCTGTTGCCCGGCGTTCGTCTGGGAATCGGCGCTCGTTTGGGAGATGCCTGCGTGCTGGAGGCCGGAGTTTCTCTCGATGACCTGTCGAGGATCGGCGATCAGGTGTTTCTCGGGGCGGGCTCGAGGGTGCTGGCGGGGTGTTTCGTCGGTCGAGGAGCAGTAGTTCTCCCCGGTTCCGTTATCACCTCCGACGTGGCTCCGGGTACGATCGTCTCCGGAATCCCTGCCATGGTGGTGGAGTCCTCGGTCTTCTCCGAAGAGGATTGATCCCCCGGCCATTGCAGTCCCTCTAGGGACAGGAGACCTGAAACCGATGAATCAGTCCGAGACGAGTGAATCCCTCTCCGAAGTTCCCGAAGACGATGATATGGAAATCCTCGATGTCGATCCAGCGGAGGTTCTCCAGTGCAGCAGGGAGAGCGGTTACCAGCCGCCGATGTTGAGCCAGGAAATCTCGGTGACCGGCGGAGTGATCCGCCAGCGCTGGGAGGACTTCAAGGTCACGGAGATGCCTCTCTACACACCGTGCGGAGCGGGCGAGCACCTCTATCTGACCATCGAAAAGAGTAATCGCACGACCATCCAGGCTCGCGATCACATCGCCAGGACTCTGGGAGTGAAGCGGGAACTGATCGGGTTTGCCGGCTTCAAGGACAAGCGAGCGATCACCACCCAGACTTTTTCGGTGCCGATTCTGACCGATCGAGATGTGGTCTCCATCGATGCCCCGTGGATCCGAGTGCTCTCGGTTTCTCGCCACAAGAACAAGATTCGAACCGGGCATCTGGCCGGCAATCAGTTCGAGATACGGATTCGTGAAGTGGAGAAGGGGGCACTCGAGAGTGCCCGTCAAAGGATCGAGGAGATCTCGGTCGGGGGGTTGCCGAATTTTTATGGCCCACAACGATTCGGCATGCACGGCGATGGCGCTCGCGTCGGAGCGGCACTGTTGAGAAGACAGATTGCAGAAGCACTGGAACTGCTACTGGCTCCACGCGAGGGGGTCGAAGAGGATTATCGAAGCGCCTATGCGGCGGGGGATATCGATGCTGCGAGGCGACTGCTCCCTCCCGGAAGAACCACCGAGGCCGCTCTTCTCACCTCCCTCAAAACTCACCCCGGAAACCTCCGTGCGGCGGCTCGTAGGATCCCTCATGCCTTGCGGAGGATGTACTACTCCGCCTATCAAGCAGAACTGTTCAACTGGGTCCTGATGGAACGCATCGAGAGATCCAAGGATGGGTACTGGTTGCCATGGGCCGGAGATATTTGCCAGTGGGAGGGACAAAGGTCTCGATTTCATGTCTCGATGGAGGAGGCGGGCTGGCTCGAAGACCAGCAGCGCGCCAGGGCCGGGGAGATCTCTCCGACAGGTCCGATCTTCGGCAAGAAGATGAAGTTGCCTGAAGGGGAAGCAGGGCGGATCGAGAGTGCCGTGTTGATCGCAGAGGGACTGCGTCCAGGTTCCTGGCTCTCTCATGTTCGTGGCATGAAACTCGATGGTACACGGCGACCGTTAAGGATCCAGGTAGGGGAGCCTCAGGTCGCCTGGGAGGAGGAGGAGCAGAGTCTGCTGGTCTCCTTCAGTTTACCTTCCGGGGCCTTCGCCACGGTATTTCTCGAGCAGTTGATGGGGGCGACCACTTCGCCGGAAGCCAGTTCCTCTGCTGGTTCTACTGCTTCTGCGGAACCTGACCTCGACTGATTTCAAGAACCTTGACCTTGTGGACACCGGTCGGCAGTTCGACATCGAACTCTTCGCCCTCTTTCTTCTGTAGCATCGCCTTGCCGAGTGGTGAGAGGTAGGAGAGCACTCCATTATCTGGGCCCCCATCCCACGGTCCGAGCAGGCAGTACTCGAAGGTCGAGTCGGTCGAAATGTTATGAAACTTGATCTTGCTACCGAGCCCGATCTGATCGGTGCTGGCCTCTTCGGGGTCGATGAGGCGAGCTCGGTCGAGATCGCCCTGTAGTTCCATGACCCTGCGGTTGAGGTTTTCTCGCTCCTCGATCGCCGATGTGAACTCGGCATTTTCGCTCAGGTCACCCAGTGCAGCCGCATCTCCGATGGCCTTGAAGATCGCCGGTAGTTTCTCGTTGCGAATTTCAGTCAGTTCACTCTGAACCTTGTCCATTCCGAACTGGGTCGAGTAGATCGCCGATTGTTGGGCCACAGCACTGCCGCGACTGGCTTGGCCGGCCAGAACCTTGGGAAACTTGCGGAGAATGATCGCCTTGGCCTTCTCCTGGTTGGATTCACTGATGCAGCGGGAACCCGCCAATTGCATGTAGATCTCTCGTGCGTCCCTCAGGGCGCCGCGTTCCAGGACCTTTGTGAGCAGCGCAAAAGGCTTGACCGACAACTGCTGCCGATAGCGCTTCACCGAAGTGGCGATTCCGGGGTCCTTGCTTCCCTCGTTTTCGAGAGAGAGTCGATCAAAACTGGCCGCCGCCTGGCGGAACAGGTCGGGCGAGGAGACTCCCTCGAGACAGGGAAAGTATCGGAGATCCGCAGAAGCAGCTCTGCGCACCAGATGGAGGAATAGCAGAGGCGACTTCCCCGGGCTGTGGAGTACGCTGTAACCGATCTGGTCGACCCTGTGTAACTGGTTGGCTTCTTCGTAGATCTGGATGATCAGTTCGCGAAGTGAATCGTCCGATTTCAGTAACAATTCTTCGAGCAAGGACTCCCAGCGATCAGGGTCCAGTCCACGGATCACTGCAAGGGTTTCCTTCTGGTCTTCTTCGCGCCCCAGCAAGTTGAGCAGGTCTGACGGATGGCTCGCCTTCATGATGAGGGCACCGATCGCCATCACCTCGTCCCCATCGGGAGCGTGATCTGTGAGCAAGAGCAGAGCGGAAATCTGCTGTGCAGGTGCCAGGTCGCCACGCAAGATGTCGCGGCGCAGTAACTTGAACTGGGGAACGAGTAGCTTGTGCTCGTCTTCTCGTAATTCGGCGAGGCACTCGCGAATGACCTTGAGTCGGTCGTCGGGACTCAGATTGGCAAAGCGACGATCGATACTGGAGGTCAGAGCCTCTGGTCCATCGAGAAGATACAACTCGTTGTTTTTGCCACCGGACTGACCCACCAGTGTGTCTTTCTTGATGGCGGTCTTGGCACGGGTCCACCACTTGCTCCAGGAGGAGGCGGGGACCGCAACTCCGCTCAGAGCGTCCTTGATCCTCGAGAGGGGGATCGGCTTGCTGCTGGTCCTCAGCACCCGTTTGATCAGTTCCGCTGGCTCTTGGTCTGCCAGCGAGCGTAGCTCATCGGGTCGCTTCCAAGCCATCACAAGGTAGTGATCGGCGTCGAGAGGATCGCAGATTTGAGGAAGCGCCTCCAACTTTACCGAGTGCCCCTTCTTTTTCTCGAAGTCTACAGTGGCGGTGCCGATCGCCGGGTCCAGTTCCGTCACAACGCCGACACCCCAGCCGGAGCGATGTTTGACATAGGAGCCCGGTTGATAATGAACCATCCTCTTGAAGAGAGGGATGATTTCGCCGGGCCGGGTTCCATCCATCAGGCCAGAGGATTCGACACAGTTGTCGAATCCATCGATGTGCCCGAACTGGGACTTGTAAATCTCGAGCAACAACTCACGAACGTCCTTGTTTCGCGGAAGGCTGCACGCAAGTGCCTCGTGGAACTCCACTTTCTTTTCGGGGGGCAACTCATCGGTGTAACCCGATTGAAGGAGTAGTTCGAGCATCTGACCTGCTCGTTCTCCATGGCCTGCGGTGATCGCCTGTTTGGTCGCTAACATATATTCGGAAAAGCGAACATCTTCGCTCTCGATGGCGTCGAGCCACGCTTCCTCGTACTCGCCCCAGGATTGTTCATTCATGGTCTGGGTGAGTCGATCGGTAAACTTGGACATCTGGTTCAAACCCCCTGGTCCGACGTCAGGTCGGATCTTTCAATACTGGCAATGTGCGAATCGAACACGATTCGTCCGGCAGCGCAAACTATGCGAGGAACTTGGTTAGCAAATTCGTGAATTAGTACTTCCTCATCAGGTACATCCCAGAGGATCAGATCGGCTCTTTTTCCCGCTTCAATCGTTCCACACAGTGGCCCACGACCCAGTGCATGAGACCCACCTCGAGTGGCGGCGATGATCGCTTCTGTCGGGGTCAGGCCCATGTGCATCACCGACAGGCCCGCGATGAAAAGCATGCTTTCGATGGTGCAAGACCCAGGATTCCGGTCGGTCGCAATCGCAATCTCGAGCCCTGCGTCGATCAGGGACCGAGCCGGAGCGTAACCTGATTTCCGCAGATAAAAAGTGGTCCCGGGAAGGAGGGTGGGGACGACTCCAGCGCTCTTCAGCGCTTCGATGCCCTCCGTGGTAACTTCCATCAGGTGGTCGGCACTGATGGCACCGACCTGAGCGGCGACCAGGGACCCACCCGAGGCGGCCAGTTCGTCGGCGTGAATCTTGGGTTTGAGGCCATTTTCCAGACCCGCTTGAAGGATCTGAATACTCTCCTGAGTGTCAAACACGCCTCTTTCGCAGAATACATCGCAGAACTCGGCCAATCCTTCGCGGGCGACCTGAGGGATCATCTGCTGACAGATGATGCGGATATATTCTGCCCGATCTTGCCGCCATTCGTCGGGAATCTCGTGGGCTCCCATGAAGGTGGCGACGATTTCGATCGGAAATTCCTCGGACAACTGGCGGATGGCCCGGAGCATCTTCAGTTCGTTCTCCAGATCGAGCCCGTATCCGCTCTTGATCTCGATGGTGGTGGAGCCCGATTCCATCATCCTCTGTAGCCTTGGTCTGGCTGAATCGACCAGTTGCTGAAGGTCAGCGGCGCGAGTCATCCGGACAGACGCTCGAATCCCTCCACCTTTGCTGGCAATATGCTCGTAGTCGGCGCCGGCACAGCGCTGGACGAACTCGCCCGAGCGTTCTCCTCCGAAAACCAGGTGGGTGTGTGAATCGACAAACCCAGCGGTCAACAACTTTCCCGTACCATCGAGTGTCTGGCTACCATCGAAAAGACCGGCGAGTTTCTCGGCCGGTCCTATCGCTTGAATCTGTCCTGCATCCACTGCTACGGAGACTCCCATGAGGGCTTCTTCGTGACCGGGAAGTAGTCTTCCGACATTCTCGATCAGCAAATCGACGCAGGTCTTCATCGGGGTCGACCTCCTCGCATCGGAATCCACACAGAATGCTCATCGGCAAATTCGGAAGCCTGTGGATAGCCCGCATCGACATGACGCCAGATCCCCGAGCCGGGGTCGTTGGTCAGGACTCGTTCGAGGCGCGCTGCAGCCTCCTCTGTTCCATCGGCGACGACTACCATTCCGGCATGAATGGAGTTGCCGATCCCGACCCCTCCTCCGTGATGGAGTGAGACCCAGGTGGCACCGCTGGCAGTATTCAGCATCAGGTTCAGTAGTGGCCAATCGGCGATGGCATCGGAACCATCGAGCATCGATTCAGTCTCCCGGTTTGGCGAGGCGACGGAACCACAGTCGAGGTGGTCTCGGCCGATGACGATGGGAGCGGAGATTTCGCCGCTGGCGACCAACTCATTGATACGCAGGCCGAACTTGGCTCTTTCGCCGTATCCGAGCCAGCAGATCCGCGCCGGAAGCCCCTGGAACTGGACTCGTTCCTGAGCGGTGCGGATCCAGTGACAGAGGTGCTGGTCTTCGGGAAACAGTTCGAGGATCGCCTCATCGGTACGGTGGATGTCTGCCGGATCTCCGCTGAGAGCGACCCAGCGGAAGGGGCCCTTGCCCTGACAAAAGAGCGGGCGGACATAAGCAGGGACAAAGCCTGGGTAGTCGAATGCGTGCTCGAAACCGGCGTCTTGAGCCTGGCCTCTGAGGTTGTTGCCGTAGTCGAAAGCGATCGAGCCGGCTTGTTGCAAGCCGACGATCGCTTCACAATGGCGGTACATTGCGTCCATCGAGAGCTCGAGGTATTGATCTGGATCGGTATCCCTCAGCACCAAGATCTCGTCGAGAGGTTTCTGGTCAGGGACATATCCACACAGCGCATCATGAGCACTGGTTTGATCGGTGACCATGTCGGGCACGATACCGCGGCGCAGGATCTCCGGGACCAGGATGGCAGCGTTGCCGAGCAGGCCGACCGATCGGGCCTCTTTCTGTGAGCACAACTGATCGATTCGTTCGAGAGCGGCATCCAGATCGAGGAAGGACTCGTCGAGATAACCGGTCTCCAGCCGTTTCTGGATCCGCGCGGGGTCGACCTCGATGGTCAGTGAGACTGCCCCCGCCATCGAGGCGGCCAGTGGTTGCGCCCCGCCCATTCCCCCGAGCCCTGCCGTGAGGATCCAGCGCCCGGCAAGATCGCCATCGAAGTGCTGGCGCCCCGCCTCGACAAAGGTCTCGTAGGTGCCCTGGAGGATCCCTTGAGTTCCGATGTAGATCCAGGAGCCGGCGGTCATCTGGCCATACATCGTCAGCCCTTCCGCCTCGAGTCGGCGGAATTCTTCGATGGTTCCCCAGCGTGGTACCAGATTCGAGTTGGCGATCAGGACCCTGGGTGCATCGGCGTGAGTTCGCGCCACCGCAACCGGCTTACCACTCTGAATCAGTAAGGTCTCGTCGGGTCGCATCGATCTCAGGGTCGAGACGATGGCGTCGAAGCATTCCCATGTCCGGGCTGCTTTTCCAGAACCGCCGTACACGACCAGATGATCGGGATCTTCGGCGACCTCGGGATCGAGGTTATTCATCAGCATCCGCAAGGGAGCTTCGATCAGCCACGATTGGCAACTGAGTTCTTTGCCACGTGGGGCGCGGACGGTGCGTGGGCCCTGGGAACTGGCGCCCTGGGAACTGGCGCCCTGGGAACTGGCGCCCTGGGAACTGGCGCCCTGGGAACTGGCGCCCTGGGAACTGGCGCCATGGGAACTGGCGCCATGGGAACCGAGACCTCGAGATACCGGTTGTTCCACGGACAAAGGCTGGCCCTCTCCAGGGTGGCGGGCTATTACCCCTCGCTTCTGGGGTTCGTTGCCCAACTCTTGATGATGTCGAATCCCGATGGCACCCGATCCTGCCACCGGATGCAACCGAAACAGGGTTCCTATTGGGGTTCAGTTCGGTGGTCGCTTCGGCTCGAAAGTGGGCTCAGATCAGGGTAAAACAGAGGGGGTAGCAGTTGGATTGGAGATCTGGACATGAGGATTACCCGGGCACGAGCGCTGGGCACCTGCTTCGGGGTACGTGACGCAATAGATGCGGCCCTTTCCCCCGAGATCTCCATCGATCTCACCATCGTCGGCCAACTGGTTCATAACCCACAGACGGTTCAGAGACTCCATGATGCTGGGGTGAAGATGGTCAATTCCAGCGATGACGAGATCACCACCAGGAATGTCATGATCACCGCTCACGGAGCACCCGCGAGCCTCAAGAAGCAACTCAGTGATCAGGGTCACATCGTGTACGACGCCACCTGTCCACTGGTGCTGAGGGTCCATCAAGCGGTGAGGAGGCTGGTCACGGAGGGGTGGCACCCGGTAGTGATCGGCCAGCGAGAGCATGTCGAAGTGAAGGGGATCGTTGGCGATCTGGTCGATTTTACCGTCATCAGTGACCTCGATGATCTGCACTTACTGGAGGGGCGAGAACGGATTGGAGTGGTCTGTCAGACCACCTACCGGATCCGTCAAGCGAAGGAGATCCTCCTCCAGATCGGTCAGCGCTTTCCCGACCTCGACATCGAGTTCATCGATACCGTCTGTAAGCCGACCAAGGATCGTCAAAATGCTGTCGACGAACTCTCCGAGCAGGTCGATGTGATGATCGTGGTGGGTGGAACCAATTCGTCGAATACCCACAAGTTGCTCAATGTGTGCCGCGAAAAAGAGGTTCCCGCTTACCATGTCGAAAACGATGAGCAACTGGAGCCGGGCTGGTTTGTCGGGGTGGAACATGTCGGGATCACCGCCGGGACTTCGACCCCTCATGATGTGATCGATCAAATTCATGCCAAGCTGGTCGAGATCTCCCGACAGCAGTGATGGCCTCTCTGGGGCGGAATCCTCCACTCTGGAGTCGATTGAGGTCGAGTAGTTTCCCCATTCGCCGGAGTATTCCGGGACGGAGTGGGGTACACTTTTAAGAGTACTCCAGCTATTTGCCCGCGCCGATGAGATGGGCCCGGGCCATGAGAGATCAAGAGGCGATTGAGATGTATCGTATGAAATTTTACCCGCTTGTGATGCTGCTCCTGTTATTGCTTCCGGTTTTCGTAGATGCCGGAGGGACTCCGCTCTCCACTCGAAGGGTGGCCAGTGGTGTCAGCCGTCCGGTCTTGGTAACGGCTCCCACGGCAGATTTCGAACGATTGTTCATCGTCCAACAGCAGGGAACGATTCGAATCTACGACATGACCAGTGCTCAGATGATCTCGACACCTTTTCTCGACATCAATTCGATCGTCGGCGGAGGGACCTCAGGAGCGGATGAGAGAGGATTGCTGGGATTGGCATTTCACCCCGAATACGCCAGCAACGGCTACTTCTATGTCTACTACACCAACAACTCATCAAACACGACGGTCGCTCGCTACTCGGTTTCCACCAACAATCCCAACGTGGCGAATCCATCCAGTGCTCAGATCGTGTTGACCCAGAACCAGCCCTACTCGAATCACAACGGCGGGATGATCGAGTTCAGCCCGGTCGACGGGTACCTGTATATCGGCCTTGGTGATGGGGGAAGTGCCAATGATCCCCAGGGGAACGGGCAAAATATCAACACGCGCCTCGGCAAGATCCTGCGGATCGATGTCGATGGCGGCACCCCGTACTCGATTCCTGCCGACAATCCATTTGCTGGCCCCGGAGCTCCGCTCGATGAGATCTGGGCGACGGGCCTGAGAAACCCGTGGAGATTTTCCTTCGACCGTCTCACCGGTGATTTCTACATCGCAGATGTCGGGCAGTACAACTGGGAAGAGGTCAACATCCAGTCCGCCGCCTCGGTCGGTGGAGAGAATTACGGATGGCGCTGCATGGAGGGGAACAACTGCACCGGCTTGTCCGGCTGCGCCTGTAATGCGGCTTCACTGACCGACCCCAAGCAGGTCTACAGCCATGGTAGTGGTTGCTCCATCTCTGGTGGCAATGTGTACAGCGGCTGTGCCATGCCCGATATGCAAGGGTTGTACTTCTACGGCGACTGGTGTTCCAACCAGATCTGGTCCTTTCGGTGGACTGGATCGAGCGTGTCCGAGTACACCTCCCGTACCGCCGAACTGGATCCTCCCGGCTCCCAGAGCATCACCGGGATTGCTGGATTCGGCCAGGATGCATATGGCGAGGTATACATCTGCGATTGGTCCGGAGGAGAGATCTTCAAGATCGTGCCGGCCAACATCGCCAGCCTCGATCTCAACAATAACTACATCGTGGACTCCTGCGAGTGCGCCATCGGTAACACCACCGATTGCAACAACAACGGTGAACCGGACGCCTGCGACATCGCTGCTGGAATCGAAGTTGATTGCGATGGAGATTTGATTCCTGATTCCTGCCAGACTCCCAACACGGACTGCGATTCCAATGGTGTCGAGGATTCCTGTGACATCGATGCGGGTGCTGAGGATTGCGACGGGGACGGTGTTCCCGATATCTGTCAGCTGGCGACCAACGACTGCGATGGCAGTGGTGTTCACGATGTCTGTGAGATTCAGAATGGCGTGCTGCTGGACTGTGACTTCGACAATGTCCCCGATATTTGTCAATTGGCAGCGGGCACTGCCGAAGATTGCAACAGCAATACGTTGCTCGACAGCTGCGAGATTGATATGGGCATTGCCGATGACTGCAATGGGAATGGCTCCATCGATGACTGCGAGATCGATGCCGGGTCCACGCCGGACTGTAATTCAAACAATTCTCCCGACAGTTGTGATATCGCAAATGGGTCCGCTACCGATTCGGATGGCAATGGTATTCCAGACGGTTGTGAATCGACGCTTTTCCGCAGAGGTGACACCAATACGGACGGAATGGTGAACATTGCAGATGTGGTGAGAGCCCTTGGATTCCTGTTCAGTGGACAGCCAGATCCGACCTGTCTCTCGACCACGGACTGCAACGACGATGGGGTCATCGACATCTCCGATCCGGTGGCATTGCTCGGATACCTGTTCGGATCCTCGGCTTTGCCGGCTCCGGGGGAGTCCTGTGGGCTGGATCCCACGACCGACGCGCTGAGTTGCATTTCCTACGATGCTTGTCCCTGAATCGATCCAGCCTCGAATTCAAGGAGTTTGCAGCAGGTGGTCTTGAAGACCGCCTGCTGTTTTTTCTTGCAGTATGATATCCTACTCTTGACTGCCACTGGCCAGAACCGTTCAAGGGAGTTGTCAAGGGGTGCATGCGGGAGGGCACAAGGATGATCAAGTCGTTCCAGGGTCTGGCGATCTTCTTTGTTCTTCTGGCGATTGCTTCACTGGGCCCACTGCTTTATTTCCATCAGCAGTGGCTCATCGAGGGCCACGATTTCGCAGAGATCACCGCGAAACTCTCCAGCATCCGTGAAAATGTAGCGGAAGCCCACCTGTGGACAGAGGAACTGATCACAGGGGACGAAACCCAGAACCTATCAGAAGTGACGAGTCGATTTGAAGATGCACATAAAGCAGCCCTTGATTTTAAAACTGCACTTCCCGAGAAGGGTGGAGGAGTGATGGACTCGGTCGTTACTGGTGTCAGCATTCTCGCTCGCACCTCGCTTCTGCAGGAAACTCTGATCGATCTCGAGACAGCTGCCAACGAACGTCTCGGCGCTCGTTCGATCAGCGAGGCAGGTAGCGATAGTGATATCAAATTCGATTCCATCTACAAGAGAGTCCTTGAGAGCACCAGGCTCATCGAGAGAACCGTTCGCACTCAACAGGAAGACTCCTCTTCAAGGAATCTTCGAAATCATTACCTGACCCTGGTGGTCTGGATGGTGACGCTGGCCGCTACTTTTGTATTGTTGCTGCTATTCAAACAGCGGCAATCCAGGAGTGAGTTGGAACAAAAAGTTCTGGAGGCTCGATTCCAGGAGGCACAAAAGCTCGAAAGTCTGGGAGTGCTGGCGGGAGGAATCGCACACGACTTCAATAATCTTTTGCAGGCAGTATCAGGGAATGCAAGCCTCATTCTTCATGAGGAAATACTGCCGGAACAGATTCGGGACCAGGTGAAGGAGATCGAGGTCGGTGCGATGAAGGCCTCTGATTTGACGAGCCAGATGCTTGCCTATGCCGGGAGGGGAAGGCAGAGCGAGAAGGTAATCCAGTTCGACAAACTGGTCGAGGAGATCACTTCCCTGGTTCGACTCTCGACACCGAAAACCATCGTGGTGAATTACTCTCTGAATGCGGGATTAGGCAGCATTCGATGTAATGAGACTCAAATTCAGCAGGTGGTGATGAATCTGGTCATCAACGCTACGGAAGCTTCGATTCAGAGCCATCATGCGGTGGAAGTGAAGACCTATCTCAAAACTATCACGGCAGATGAACTGGACCCACCGAGAGGAGTTGGCCCCGAGTTGGAGGATGGGGAGTACGTCGTTTTTGAGGTCGAGGACCGTGGAACGGGGATGTCTGAGGAGTCTCAATCGCGCTGTTTTGAACCCTTCTATTCGACCAAGTTCACCGGGCGGGGGCTGGGCCTGGCAGCGGTGCTGGGTATTGTTCGTGCCCATGGTGGAGTGTTGGAACTGGAATCTGAACAGGGAGTGGGCACTTGTTTCAGAGCAATGATCCCCACTTGTGAGTGGGTGGAGCAGATTAATCCCACTCCTGAACAGCTCCAGGTCAGTGCGGGAGAAGGGCGCAGCGCGCTGGTGATCGATGACGATCCTATGGTGAGGAAGATCGTGGTGCGAATGCTGGAGCGTTTCGGTTATCTGGTCGACTCTGTAGATGATGGCGATCTCGGGGTCGAGGCGGTGAAACGTGCCAACGGAAGGTATCATGTGGTGATCATCGACATGGAGATGCCGGGTCGGAATGGACTTGAGGTGGGGCGTGAAATCCACCAGAAGTGGAGCCATCTACCACTGATTCTCTCCAGTGGTTATGGGAGTGAACTGATTCAGCAATCGGGGCCATTTCAGGCCTTCATCCAGAAGCCATACTCGTTGCAGGCTCTGACGCAAGTGGTCTCTTCGGTCGCTCTTCCGCTCGATGAATTCTCCGATCAATCGCACGAACCACGATCCTGAGAGATGATTTCGATCGTCGTCGCGTCCCAGCGAACTCCTCGCAGAACGGTTTCGATGACCTTTCCAGGAAACTGGCGCCCCTCGTAGGGAGACCAGCCGGCGCGGCTACGGATCTCGCTCCCCTTCACCTCCCAGGGTTGCCGAACATCGAGGATCGATAAGGAGGCGACCGATCCCGGTTTGAGATCACCCATCGTTCCCGCAAAGAAATTGGAAAAGATTCGAGCTGGCGTCACTGACGCTCGCTCGACGAGCACTGGCCAGGAGACCCCCTCTTTGGCCAGTTGACACAGGAATCCACCGAAGGTGTCGAGCAGCGGAACTCCCGAGACTCCGCGGGCATTTTCTTCTCTGGAGTGGGGAGCGTGATCGGTGGCGATGCAGTCGATGGAACCGCAGATGAGCCCCTCCAGAAGTGCATGGCGATCTCGTGGGCTGCGCAGGGGTGGATTCATCTGAAGCCAGTCCGAACGGTCGAACTGGTGACGATTCTCTTCATCGAAAGAGAGGTGGTGAGGGGCGACCTCGGTGCTGACGCTCTGACCTTCTATTCGAGCCTGTTCGATCAGTGCGAGGCCGTCTGCAGTGGAAAGGTGTGCGATGTGTGGGTGGATTTCCAGCGTCTTGCAGATGGTCAGGATCGAACGGATCGCCTCGACCTCCGCCTCGGGTGGTCTCCGCTGCTCGTGGGTCGGGCGATCTGCGTGACGCTGCAGGATGGCAGGATCCTCGGCATGGAACATCACCAGTTGGCCACGGAAGGGATCGAGCACTTCGGCGACAGAAGAATCTCCCCACGAGTCGATCTCTCCCACGCTGGGGCCGAAGTAACACTTCCAGGGGATGTCATTGCGGAACGGCGTTCCGCCCCTTGAGAGCAGGCCGTAGAGCACCACATCGACCAGCGATTTCTCATCGGCGAGAAGTCGCTTCCGTTGATAGGATGCAGCATCGGAGGGTGGATCGGGGTTGTTTGGCATATCTCCCAGGAGTACGACCCCGCCGTGAATCGCCGCTTCACTGGCGCTTCTGTAGTCCTCCTTGTGTCTCTGAGATCCACCGGGATCGTCGCGGCAATGGACATGAATATCGATGAATCCTGGACAGACGATGACTCCTTCAGGCCAAACCACATCGGGTTGGCCGTCCAGATCTCCGCGTTCGAGGATGGTGCCTGTTCGATTACAAATTCGAAGTCGTGACCGGGTGACCCCGCCAACATCAACGAGGTTTCCCTCGAGCATCCAGGTCGGGGAGGCAGTGGTATCTTCCATCCTCAATCGGCTCCCTCGTTCGAGTCTTGTGGATAGATGATCAGGCGGTCGTGGACCAGAATGGCCACATCTTGCAGCCCATCTCCGTCGAAATCTTCGACCATCACGCGGCGCGGCTCGATGCCTCGTCCTCCACCTCGAAACAGTTTCTTTTCGAAGACCGGGAAACGAAGCACGCTGCTGAAGAGATCGTCTCCCCCTGCGAGAATCTCCAGTTCAGCTCGGACCCCATCCACCACGATCAGGTCGTCGACCCCGTCACCATTGAGATCTCCGCTGGCCATTTCAGTCGAGCGGCTATTTTCATGCTCACTCCTGCGAGAGAAGAATTCGCTGGGGATCCAGTCCTGATCGGAGGGTCGAACCACTAGCAGCGCTCGATCGGTCAGCATCAGGATCTCGTCGAATCCATCTCCATCCAGATCTGCGGAAGTCGCTTTCTTGACCTTCTGGAACGGCCCTTCGATCGAAGCATACACCGCTGATTCGTCGGCCAGATGAATCAATCCTTGACCGGCGTCGATGAGAGCCAGTTGGGCACGGTCATCGGCCAGCCGGATCGGTACTGCAGCTACCAACTTGGCGGAGCCGCCGGGAGCATCGATCTGCTGCTCTACCTGTGCTTTCAGTCCATCGATCGAGATGATGCGACAGCGCCCTTCCCGGGCGATCAGCAACTGGTCAGCGGAACCTCTCTGAACGTTGCCACCCGATTCGACGGTCGCAGGGATCTGGATCGAATCAAACCGATCGGATTGCAGGCGAAAAAATCTGGGAGTTTCAAATGGAATCTCCACCACGGTGATCTGAGTGCCGTTCGGCCCGGGAAAGAGGTGCAGGGCACTTGGTTCCCGATCGGACTCGAAAGTGGTCGAGACATCGCTCTCCAGTGGCCACTGGAGCAACTGATAGGTGCGAGTCTTTTCATCCCCGCGATGGAGGCTGACCAGCGGGAACTGTTCCCCGGCAGAGGCGATTGCGATCAGTGTCGAGATCTGCTCTCCCTCGAGCAGTGACGGGAAGGAAAAACCGCTCTGGTCGACGATGGACTTGCCGGCTCCTCCTTCCTCGGGGCTGGTGATGATCACCTCCTGATGATGGATCAGCAGCGACTTTGGTTTCTTGAGAGTGGCGGAGGCGGAGCCTGGCGTGAGTCGTCCATTCCGGTTCCAGAAGGGTCTCAGCACCGATGACTGCGCATCGGAGATCACTACATCCGGATCACCATCGCCGTCGATGTCTCCGACTGACAGCGAGCCGGATCCGATCCCTTTGGGGGAGAGAGGGAAGACTTCGGGAGCGGGAAGAATTTGACTTCCTCTGCCCCTTTCCATGCGAAGACCCCGCAGAACCGGGCGATGTTTGTCCGACATCATCAGCAGGTTCCCAGCGATGGTCGTGGCGAGCCCCAGTAATCGAGAATCTTCCGCTTCCAGCAGGATCTCGGAACTCCAACCGTCGGCAGATCCAGGGCGCACCCTCAGTGGGTGCAGTCGATCTGCGGAAGCACTGCTGACCGTCAGCAAGTCGGCCATTCCATCCCCATCGATGTCTGCGCGATGCAAGGAGATCGGATTGATTGCGGTTCCTGGTAACGTCTCGATCTCGGGTACACCTGAGCGAGTCAGATTTCGAATCTCATGAACACCCTCCTTCGAAAGGATGCGGATCACCGTCTGTCCCTTCTCTCCCTCCTCGATGTCGATACTTCGGTCGCCGCGTGCAATCTCGCGAAGTCGAATCCGGAAATCGGATCGGAACCGATCGGGATCTGCAGATCCCCAGCGAATTTCGATTCGGTTGGCATCGGGACAGCAAAGGATCAGATCCAACTGACCATCGCCATCGACATCGCCGGATCCAATCGCCTCGACCGAGGCGCGAACGGGAATCGAAGCTCGACTCCAGCCATCGGGATCGACGAGGGTGTTGCCTCCTTCTCGGTGGATAAATCCGGTCACCTGTGGATCGCGCAGCAACTGGATCAACTCTCCCCGGTTGCCGTCCCACACCACCAGGTCGATGTCGCCATCGCCGTCGAGATCTGCGGAGTGCCATGGCCCTCCAGCGGAGGAGAGGCGGAAGACCTGGAGATCGGAAAATCCAAAACTCCCATCGGCAGCCAGAGTAGTGGAGGGAAGTGCCCAGAGGGTGGCCAGAGCCAGGCAGATCTGAAGCCACGATCGGGTCATCGGTTCAACTTGGGCCATGATAATCCTCCTGAATGTCGTTCAGAAATACTCCCGGGTTGACATGTAGATCCTTGCAGAACATCTCGCAACAGATCAATATGCCAGATCACGGAATGGTAGTCACTATCGGTAATGAGTAGAACCCCTGAGGGATTACATTTAGAGGAGAAACCACATGATTTCCTGGATCCTCGCCCTGCTCACTTCCATCGTTGCGGTTCAGTCTCCGCCTTCTTCTGTGGATGGACCCGTCTCCAAGGTCCAGCGCGAACGGATCGAACTGGTCGGAGGAAATCACCTTTCAGGTACCGTCATCAAACAGGACGATGAGAAGATGTTTGTCGATATCGGTCCGACCATCATCCAGATCCCACTCAATTCGGTGATTTCTAGACGGGCGCTTACCGATTCGGGTGAAGTGGTCGAATCGTTGGATTCCCAGAGTGTCTATCAGGTCGGACCTGGGATCCCCTTGCCACTGCAGGAAGCGGAAAATCATGCCCGCGGTTCAGTGGTCCGGGTGATGGCCGGAGGTGGCCTCGGTAGCGGATTCATCATCAATGATGACGGTTTGGTGATCACCAATGTTCATGTGGTCGAAGGCGAACGAGATCTTCAATTGACCCTCTATCTCGATGATGCCGAGGGAGGTGCTCGTAAGGAGCAGATTGAAAATGTCGAGATCGTCGCTCTCAATCCGTTCCTCGATCTGGCTCTACTACGCATCCCGGATGCCAAGAATCTGCAGTTGAAACCGGTCAAGTTCGCCGCGACCGGCTCCTTCGAACGGAGCCAGAAGGTGTTTGCCGTCGGCACACCTCGGGGATTCGAGAGAACCGTCAGCGAGGGCATCATCTCCGATCCTTACCGGTCCTTCGAGGGTCAGGTCTACATTCAAACCACCACACCGATCAATCCTGGAAATTCCGGTGGGGCACTCTTCAATGAAGCGGGAGAGGTGATCGGGGTCACGAATATGAAAATCCTTCAGTCTGAGGGATTAAATTTTGCAATTCCTCTCGATCAGGTCAAGTTTTTCATAGATCGTAGGGATGCGTTTCTCTTTGACGAGAGCCAACCGAATACGGGTGTGCGTTACTTGCCGCCACCAAGAAAAAACCAACCTGGAGCTTGACCCGCAAACTCCGGTAACCGATGCGGGAAACTCCGCGGAAGGAGATACCGAAATGGTATCCAAGTTCATCTATGGAATGTTGTTTGCGTCCCTCTTGCTGACCGCAGGATCCTCTCCAGCAGATGCTGGCGGAGATCGACTGGGAAAGTACTCGGTGGTGGTCTGGACCGTCGATGACTGGCAAGCGGAGCGAGAGCAGGGGCAAGATACGGACTACGCCAGGTTCTTCAATGAGCCGAGTGTCCAGGCGATCGCCGAGAGATTGATCTCGGGGATCGGTGAACTGGTCAGCGGTGGTCTCGAGGATCAGCCCGAGATGACGGATGACCTCACCATGATCTGGGAACATCTTTCCAACTTGGGAGAACAGATGACCGGTGAGTTCGTGCTGGGAGTCGGCTATCGGATGGACATGGGAATGCCGATGCCCGACATGATCGTTGACTTCCACGGCCCGGCGGAGTTCGGCGTGGTCCACCAGGAGATGCTGACAAAGATACAGAAGATGATCGAAGCGGGGGGGGGGCCGCCTGCTTCGAAGAGAAAGTTCAGCATCGGAGATGTCGAGTTTTCCGGCATCGAGGCGATGCCGGGTGTCGGTCTCTATATCGGCCAATTCGAGGATCATCATCTGATCGGCACCAGCAAGAATGGGCTCGAAGAATACCTCGCCGAGGGAGATACCGCTGTCGGGGAGAGGTTCAACTCGACCCGGATCTACAAACTGGCTCAAACCCATCTGAAGAGAGGAACCTCTCACGGATTCTTCAACATGGATGCTTTGTGGAACCTGATCCCGATGCTGGACATGGCCCTCGGTGGTTCGGAATCAGAATTTGGAGAGCCGTCGGAGGATGGCGATCTGCATCCTTTACCGGGGCAGGATCCTTCACCTACCTTTTCCGAAATGAAGCCCTCCAAGATCATCGCAGCTCTCGGTCTCGAAGCCATCAGCGGCATTGCCAGTTCTGGTTACATCGAGGAGGGTGGGGTCGGGAACGATATCGTCCTGGGACTGGAAGGGCGGCCGGGAATCATCGGTCTGATTCCGCAAGCCAACTCCGATATCACCATTCCAGCATTTGTCCCGGAAGGCACAATTGGCCTCTCCCTGATGAAGTATGACTTATCGAACATCTTTGACATCGGCATCTCCATCGCTGCCATGCTCGATGGTCGCGATCCTGAAGAGATTGCCGCGGAGCTGGAGGCTGGCCTCCAGATGGCCAAGATGACCACTGGCGTCGATGTGATGGAATTGATCGACTCCATCGAAGGAACCTTTTGTGTCTTCACACCCCCGCGGAAAACGGGGGAGCCCGCCTTCGATCCGATGGCGATGATGATGGGGGGGGGAGCTCCCAGTTTCCCCTTCGTGATCGGGCTGAAACTTGCGAATCGCGGAGCCTTTGACCAGTTGATGGACTCGATCGGGCGACCCGAGATGATGGGAGCCGCTCTGCAGAAGGATGAGTTCATGGGTCGCGACCTGTGGAGCTTTGATCCTCTTGGAGATGTGCCACCCGAGTTTGCCGGTGAAGGCCCGTCGGTTCTGCCCAGCTGGTGTATCGAAGGAGACTGGTTGATCTTTTCCACTGCGGCCGAGGAGGTCCAGGCGGCGCTGCGCCTCATCGATGGCGAGGGAGGAGCTCCCTTTGGTTCCGATAAAAGAACTGCGGCCGCTTTTGCCAAGGTGATGGCGACCCAGGGTAATGGTATCAGCATGTCCAATATCGGCGAGAACTTGAGCCAGGCAGCAGACCTTCTTCGTCCGCTGCTGGGACTTCTTCCACTGATCGCTCCCGATCTTGCTTCCGACGAAAATATGCTGTTTCTGTTTGATCCGGAGAATATTCCTGAATCTGAACTGTTCCGGAACTACTTCGGCTGGCAAGCATCGCGCACTTCCATCGTCGAGGGGGGATTGCGCATGTACACCTTCTCCGAGCAGGTTTCCGAAGCTGCGGATTCTTCGCAGGAGAAGAAGGAACCGGCGGCAAGAGGGTCTCAACTGTAGATCGGTGTGAGACGGTGCGATCTGCGGCTAGATCCGGTTTCTTTGCTGCCCCCAGCGACTTCTTCGGAAGTCGCTGGGGGCAGTTTTCCATCGGACCCGAGATGGAGCGGATCGCTCCCCTCAGATGGCTCCAAGGGGTAGGATCAGGGTGATCCAGAAAGGGGGCCCGATGGCCTTTGCCGATTGTGTCTCAGGGCGTAGGGGATTGATCCTGGGCGTCGCAAACGATCGCAGCATCGCCTGGGGCATCGCCCAGGTGCTTCATCAGGGTGGGGCTCGGCTCGGTTTCACCTACCAGGGAGATCGGCTCGAGCGCCGCGTGCGGCCCCTGGTAGAGACCGTCGATGCGGAACTGCTACTGCCCTGTGATGTCAGCGATGACTGTCAGATCGAATCTCTCTTCGCTGCTGTCGATGAGAAGTGGGGCGGGCTCGACTTCCTCGTGCACTCGATTGGATTCGCCGACAAGGAGGATCTGGAGGGCTCCTACATCGACACCAGCCGTGAAGGTTGGCTGAAGGCTCATGATATCAGTGCATGGTCCTTCACCCGACTGGCTCGAGAGGCCGCCAGCCGGATGGAAGCGGGATCATCGATGATCACCCTCAGTTATCTCGGGGCGCAGCGGGCGATGCGCGGATACAACGTCATGGGAGTGGCCAAGGCGAGTCTCGAGGCGAGCATGAGATATCTGGCGATGGATCTCGGAGAACGAGACATCCGGGTCAACGCCATCAGCGCCGGACCGATTCAGACTCTTGCAGCCCGGGGAATCAGTGGGTTTTCCGAGATCTTCGATGAGGTCGAGAAGAGAGCCGCACTCGGTCGAGGAGTGACCACCGAAGAGGTGGGAAATGCAGCGACCTTCCTTCTCTCTCCGCTGGCCAGTGGAATCACCGGGGAAGTCATCTACGTCGACGGTGGTTTTCGGATGATGGGATAAACGGGTCGTGCGCATCGCCATCGGACAGATCAACACTACCGTGGGAGATCTGGTCGGCAACTGCGACCGGATCGTCACTGCCGTGGAGAGTGCCTCCGCAGCCGGGGCGCAACTGGTGCTCTTTCCGGAACTGGCGATCTGTGGCTATCCGCCGCTCGATCTGGTCACCAGGGAAGATTTCGTGGCTGCGGTCGAACGCGCCACCGACACCGTGGCGAAGCGGTTGAAGGGGCAACCTCCGGTGGTCGTGGGGACGCTGCGTCGGAGTGACGAGGGTGCTGCCCGACCGGTTCATAACAGTACAGCCATCATCGAGAATGGTGCCGTGGTGGCACATTCCGACAAGGTCTTGCTACCCACCTACGATGTTTTTGACGAGTCTCGTACCTTCGAGCCGGGGGGGGCGGTACAGGTCCATTCGATCGCTGGTCATGCGGTCGGCATCGCCATCTGTGAGGACCTCTGGACCGGTGATGTACCGGGGCAGATCAGTTATCGCCGCGACCCAGGGCAAGAGTTGATCGATGCCGGAGCAGAGATCATCCTGTGCCCTTCTGCCAGCCCCTATCGTCGAGGAAAGAGCGGCGTTCGCCGGGATCTATTTCGAGACCAGGCGGCTCGCTATGGAGTTCCGATCGTCCTGGCAAACCTGGTCGGCGGAAATACAGAACTGATCTTCGACGGTGCCAGCATGATGGCTCACCCCGATCGATCCTTTGAGCAGTTCTCCTCGTTTGAGGAACAGGTCGGTGTGGTCGGGCAGAAGCGTTCCGTTGAGGTCGATCTTGAGCCGGTGGAGGAGATCGCCAGTGCGCTGGTGCTGGGCATCCGCGATTACTTCCACAAGTGTCACATCGAGCGGGCGGTGCTGGGACTCTCCGGTGGCATCGATTCGGCGGTTTGCGCCTTGCTGGCGGTCGAGGCGCTGGGCGCAGATCAGGTGACGGGGATTACCATGCCAGGGCCCTACTCGTCGCCGGGAAGCCTCGAGGACTCGCGGGCTCTGGCGCAGAATCTTGGTATCGCGCTGGAAGAGGTCGGCATCGACGCCTCTTATCAGACGCTGCGTTTGGCGATGGAGCCATTGCTCGGCGAGGGGGAGTGGGGAGTGGCGCAGGAAAACCTGCAGGCACGGATCCGCGGCACGATCCTGATGACCGTGGCCAACCGCCAGGGAGCGATGGTGCTGGCGACCGGTAACAAGTCAGAACTATCGGTGGGTTATTGCACTCTCTATGGAGATATGTGTGGAGGGCTGGCCCCGCTGGGAGATGTTCGAAAGCGCGAGGTGTACGCGATAGCCCAGCTGGAGCGTTTTCGAGGAAGGGTACCCCAGGAGACGATCGACAAGGCTCCATCCGCTGAACTGGCCCCCCGGCAGCGAGACGAGGACACTCTTCCTCCCTACCAGCAGCTCGATGATGTGCTCGAAGCGTGGGTCGAGGGACGCCAGTCGGGAGGTCAGATTCAGCAGCATGGTCACGATGCCGAGATGGTTCGGAGAGTGATCGGTCTGATCGAATCGAGCGAGCACAAGCGCCGCCAATCCGCTCCCATCTTGCGGGTCTCACCGCGGGCATTCGGGATGGGCCGAAGAGTTCCCATCGCTCGTTCGTTGTCTGGTTGGCAACTGGATGACCTCGATCGGAGTACTGCAGCAGGATCGGAACCAGGGAACGCCTGAAGCGTCGTTGAAGGAGCGAAGTGGAACCCCTTGCTACCGACTGAATTTGCCACGATGATCCACTCCGGACCCACAGGGCCTCGCGGTGTGATCTCCCCAGGTTTCGTCTGAGGTGTGGACCGCGAAGCCTCGTAGGTCCTTCGGATAGACAGACTGTTGCGACTCCGGATCGGGTCGATCCAGGAGGCAGAAGACTCATGAAGTCTCAGCTGATGCACGGATGGTCAGTTGAATGGATGGATGTAACTCCCGATGGATGGGCAGACGACGAGCGAAAAAGCGATTCTCAAACTCGATGGCCAAGAGGTTGAACTTCCGGTGATCACCGGGTCCGAGGGAGAAAAAGGGATCGATATCAGTACCCTTCGGAAAACGAGTGGGTACATCACTCTCGATCCTGGCTACGTGAATACAGGGATGACCCGAAGTTCTATCTGCTTCATCGATGGAGAAGAGGGGATCCTCAGGTACCGTGGATACCCCATCGAACAGCTGGCAGCGAACTCGAACTTTGTCGAGACTTCATACCTGCTGATTCACGGAGAACTCCCCAATCCAGAGGAGTACGAGCGGTTCCGCCAGAGCCTTCGTCATCATTCGATGATCCATGAGGATATGCGTCACTTTTACGAGGGGTTCCCATCCTCTGCGCACCCGATGGCGATCCTTTCTGCGATGGTGTTGGGACTTTCGACCTTCTACACCGAAAACGAAGATCCCGAGCAAGACGACAACATCGATCTGACCGTTTGCAGACTGTTGTCCAAGGTCAGAACTCTGGCTGCTTTCTCATTCAAGAAGTCGATCGGTCAGCCATTTGTCTATCCCGACAACTCGCTCTCTTACTGCGGTAACTTTCTTCACATGATGTTCAGGGTCCCGGCAGAGCCTTACCATGTGGATCCAGAAGTGGAACGTGCTCTCAACTTGTTGCTGATTCTTCATGCAGATCATGAGCAGAACTGTTCCACGGCCACGGTTCGGATGGCCGGGAGCGCCATGACAAACCTCTATGCGTGCATTGCTGCGGGGATCACGGCACTCTGGGGATCTCGACATGGCGGCGCAAACCAGGCTGTCCTCGAGCAACTTGCGACCATCCACGAGAATGATGGAGATGTGTCGCGCTTCGTTAAACTGGCCAAGGACAAGAACTCTTCGGTACGTCTGATGGGCTTCGGGCATCGTGTGTACAAGAACTACGACCCCCGGGCCAAGATCATCAAGGAAGCATGTGATCGGCTGCTGGACCATCTCGGTGTTCAGGATCCGCTGCTTGAGATCGCCAGGAAACTGGAAGAAGTGGCACTCAACGATTCGTACTTCATCGACAGGAACCTGTATCCAAATGTCGATTTCTACTCGGGCATCATGTACCGCGCCATTGGCATCCCGAACGATATGTTCACCGTGATGTTTGCCCTGGGGAGGTTGCCCGGTTGGATCGCTCACTGGACCGAGATGCGACAGGATCCCGATGATCGTATTCACCGTCCGAGGCAGATCTACACCGGAGCCCGGTTACGAGATTATCCGGTCTAGTACAGGTCAAGAACCTTCGATCCAGGCGACGGTTCCATCTTGATACTGTTCATGCTTCCAGATGGGGACGTCTGCTTTGATCCGCTCCATTCCCTGTTCGAGGAGTCCAAAACCATCCCTTCGATGGGCCAGTGAAACTCCCAGCAAGATACTGGTCTCGCCAACTTCCAGGGTGCCGAGTCGATGGATCGCCAAGGCACGGTGAGCTCCGGCTTCGACCAACGATGCGGTGATACGGGTGAGTTGTTTTCGTGCCATCGATTCGTGGGCATGGTAATCGATGCGGATCACCGATTGCCCTCGGTTGGTATCACGGACATTTCCGCAGAAGAGGAGTACCGCACCGCAGCCGGGCTCGCCCAGCCAGCGGGTGTATTTCTCCACCGGGATCGGCTCATTTACCAGCTGGGCCAGGTGGCATTCCTGTGGATCGGGCATCCTTATCCGCCGCTGACCGGAGGAATCAACGCCACCTCTGATCCAGCGAAAATGCGATCGTCGGGGGAGCAGAAGCGATCATCGACCGCTACCCGGGTGTTCGGAAGACGGTCGGCAAGGGGTGGGAACTGCTCGCTGATCGCCTCGACCAGGTCACTGACCGATGCATCTTCCGGCAAATCGACAGTGATGTGATCGGCCCGAGCGAGATCTTTCAGTGAGGCAAAGAGCAGGACTTCGATTTGCATCATGGATCTCCCGACAAGTGTTCCGACCATCCAGTTTTGTTCATCATGACCAGCATCGACGGTCGTGGGGATGGTGTCAAGAGACTCACATGCTGGACCGGATGGTGGACCGGATGGCGGACCGGATGGCGTCTGGCGATGTGGGAGGTGTCACCGATTCTGCTGCCAACTTCGCCAGTCGGAAACTTCCACTGCTCGCTTTGACTCTGGAGCAAATTTCCAGAAGTGGGGATTGATGATGGTGGGATGCGAACTGACACGGGAGAGCGCTGTGGCAGCCGCACTCCTGAGGTTCCCGTCGGAACTCTCCAGCAAATCGATGAGTCGAGGGTACAGGTTGGGAGCCATGCGATACTCGGGGAAATTGGTACAGATCGCCAGTTTGACCTCGAGTGAGCCGGATATGAGTTGCTGCTCGATACGCTGGAGCCAGTCATTGCGAGTGACTCTGTTCAGTCTGGATCGGGACCGCAGGATGAGCCGTGTTGCACTGGACCAGGCCCATACTTGGCCTTCAGGGTCGGCGGACGCCAGTTCCAGATCGATCGCTTCGAGCAATCTTTGCCCATCGATCCGGTACCCTCTGAGCGCCTGATCGATGACCCAGCGACTGTGATGATCCTGTTCAAGGTGTTCCCGCAGTTGAGTCTGAAGGGATGGAGTGATCGCTTGGATGACCGCCGGAATCTGTTCGATGATCTGTTCGTCTTCCAGTTTTAATACTTCATCCAGGCGTTGTTCCAGTGTCCCTTGCTGTTGGCCTTGCAGGGTCCAGAAGAGGGCCCAGGCGATGGCGTACCTCTTGGCCAGATCGCCGTCGTCTCGGTAGAAGCCGTGCCAGTTCTCCGAGATGATCCGCCGAGCCAGTTGGGTAAAGTTTGCCCTGCCCAGATTAGAAAGAGCGCTTCTCGCGATCTGATATTGCATCGGGTGAAGGGGCGGGACCTGGAACTGTCCCTGTGCATCGAGGTATGAAATTTCCAGAGAACAGGCGATCGCCTCGGCCAACCACCAGGTCGATCGAATCCGCTGGTCGTCAGATGTGAAGTGATGAGCGAGTTCGTGGAGAAGTGTGCGGTGCTCCTTCGGATCGGGTTGGTTCGGCAGGAGTAATTTTTCTGCCGGAGGAGTCGGAGTGAATTGAATCAGCGATAAGGTGTGATTATACCAGCCTGCGGTTCTGGTCTGGTCCTCGTGAATGATCCGATCATCATCGTTCTGGACCAGAAGAATCGATGTGGAACCTATTCCTTCAGAGTTGTTGGGGAGAACCTGTTGTAGTCCTTCCTTCATCCAGCGGAGATCCTCTTGATATTGGCGAGCGAGTTGAAGATTGCCATTGGTCCAGAGGGTGCCGACCGCGGTTTCCACGCGATGCTTGTAGAGGAGCCCGCAGCCGCACTGACCGAGAAGAAGTACCGCGATCAGTAAGGCCAGGAGCGTCCTGGCGCCGGTCCCAGCAGGAAGAGTGTCAGCGATTCGACTCACCATGATCTCCAGTTCCTCAACGGCATTCCTGAACCGAGATAGGTCAACTTGTGTTCGAACTGGTGAGGGGATGTCTCTGATCTTCTCCAAATCAGATAGGCGATGCGTTGGCCACGAAACCGAGCACCTCTGTTTCTGAAGTGGTAGTGAAGTTCGTAGAGAGGGATCCCTTCATGATCGGGATTCTCGAACTGAAAGTTATTTTCCAGGATGTGATCTTGCGACCAGCGATAAAAGTCCTGCTCCCGTGAAGAGTCTTCGATGGAGACCGTGAAGTGGATCACATCTTTTTCTCGAGAAAACTCGGAGACCGAGATCGCATGGGGCCGCAGCAAGGTGGCTGAACAGCCAGTGAGAAGCAGCAGGGTTACACTCATCAACGGGAGCGAGAGAAAACTGTAAGTTCCGACGAGACCTGAGTGCGTAGGGGATGAGTGCGTAGGGGATGAGTGCGTAGGGGATGAGTGCGTAGGGGATGAGTGGCCACGAATTCGCGGGGGCTTCGAGCGCTGCACGAGTTGAGAAGGGACCACAGGCCAGTTCATGATCAGGCTCCATAAAAGTTCTCGAAGAGTATCTTGGGTTTACGTGTCGTCGATGTTACCACGGCGACACCATGACGAGGAACGGATGGGTTTTTAGTTGGCTGGAATCGAATAGCCATGCTGGTTCTCGACAGGATCATCCTGAGGAGGGGGACGCTTGAGCCACCAGAACAGTACCGAAGGGAAGAACCGAAGGGTTCGGGTCGGGGCCATCCTGCTGGGGCCGATCCTGGCCATAGCGGCCTACCACGCGGCTCCGGCAGAGTTCTCCGAAGCGGCTCGTGGAACACTTCTGGTGACGGTCTGGACCGTCACCTGGTGGGTCACCGAAGCGATTCCGATCCCTGCGGCCTCGTTACTCCCTGCAGTTCTGTTGCCGTTGATGGGAGTATGTAAGGCATCGGTGGCGGCCAAGTATTACTCGCATCATCTGATCTTGCTGTTGCTGGGTGGGTTCTTTCTGGCGAAAGCGGTCGAATGTTCCGGCCTCCATCGGCGAATTGCGCTGGCGACCTTGACCACGGTCGGCACATCCCCTCGTCGCCTGGCGTTCGGGTTTTTGATCACATCGGCGATGCTCTCGATGTGGATCTCCAACACTTCGACGACACTGATGCTGATGCCGATCGCCATCTCCGTGGCCAGGAGAACAACAAAAGAAATGAAAAGTGGGGGAGCAGCATTCACGACCTGCTTGCTCCTTTGCACGGCATATGGCGCTAATGTCGGAGGAATCGGTACGCTCATCGGTACCCCTCCTAACCTGATTTTCACCAAGAATGCGGAGGAATTGATTCCGCCAGTGAACATCGACTTCCTTCACTGGCTTCAGTTCGGACTGCCGATGGTGATCATCTTCATACCGATCATCGGGTTCTTGATGACGAGATTCTTGCTTCCTCTGGCCCCGGGGACTTCCACAAGTGGCAGGGAATCACTTCTAGAAGAGAGAAGATCTCTCGGGAAGATGTCATCAGCGGAAGTCAGGGTGCTGGTAGTCTTCATCTGCACTGCACTGCTCTGGATGACCCGAGGGGGAGCGGGTTTTTCGGGTTGGAGCGGCGTGGTGGGAGGTTGGATGGGTATGGCTGAGGGATCTGCCCACGAGTATCTCAACGATTCTTTCGTGGCACTGGTGGCTGGCATATCGCTGTTCTTGATCCCCGGGAGGAGGGGCGGAGCACCGTTACTGGACTGGGATCAGGCAAAAGAGGTTCCGTGGGGGATGCTGCTACTGTTCGGCGGAGGATTTGCCATCGGAGGTGCTTTTCAACAGAGTGAGCTCTCCAGTCACTTCGGCAAGTGGATGGCCCAGTGGGTCGACCTCCCCTTCGCGGGAATCGTGGTGACGATCTCGTTGGCGACGACATTCCTCACTGAGGTCACTTCCAACACCGCATCGATGCATGTTTTGATGCCGATTCTGAAGGAAGCAGCTCTTGAGGGAGGAATCGCACCGATTCACATGATGCTGCCAGCGGTACTCTCGGTCTCCTGTGCCTTCATGCTACCGGTGGCGACCGCACCCAATGCGATAGTGTTTTCGACCGGCAAGGTGCAGATCCGAACGATGATCCGCTGTGGTGTGGTGTTGAATCTGGTGGGGGCCCTGGTGGTCCTGCTGGTGACCTTGATCACCCAGGCCTTGAACTGGATGCCCGGTGCTACCTGAGCAATTCCATCGAATTACACCTCGCCTTTTTTTTTCAGATCATCGAAGGCCTCGATCAAGTGCTGGAGTTTTCGGCTAGCCTGCTCTACCTGGGCAGGATCGGCGTGCTGTAACTTGTCGGGATGGTTGGCTCGGATCAACTGCTGGAATCGGGCACGGATCTGTTCTGCGGTAGCGTCCACTGGAAGTTCGAGGACGCGATAAGGATGGGGTAAAGCCTCTCCCGATGGGTCTTTGAGACGTGCGCCGATGGCAGGGCCTTGCTCGGTGCCAACCGGAACTTCCTTGTCAGGCGAATCCGAACCAGCGGAGGCGGGAGGCCTGATCCACTTCATCCACTGACCGATGCGACCCCACAGAGAATGAGAGTATCTATCGTCTCCATCACCTTCGAATACAGCCCGCCGCTCATCGCCGTGCTGGTGGTGCCATCTCTGGATCTCGAGGAAGTCCTCAGGGGCGAGCGGTTCTATCCAACCGAAGAGCCAGTCGATCAGAGAGATCTCCTTGGCCGGAGAGCAGTATGTTGCACCATTGGTCAACTTCTCGATGCGATTCTGCTTGCGGCAAGATGGACAGTTGTAGATTCGATAGGGGCCGCCTGAATCCTGAGTTCGTCCCCGGATGATTCCGTCCCTGGTGATTTGATCCGCTGCTAGTGGAGCCCTGCATGCCCAGCATTGGATCATCGAGTTTGCTCATCGGGCAATATGGCCATGCAATCTCCATAGGAGTAGAAACGCATTCCGAGGTCGATTGCTCGCTGGTAGTGGGAGAGTGTGCGGCGGTGCCCGAGGAAGGAGCAGACCAGTACCAGCAAGGAAGATCGAGGAAGATGGAAATTAGTGATCAATCCGTCGACATGTTCGAACGGATGCCCTGGCAAGATGGTCAGAGCTGTTTCCGCCTCGAGTTCAGGGCCCTTTTCAATTTTACCGATGCTCTCGAGAACCCGGAGGCTGGTGGTACCGACTGCGATGATCTTGCGGCCATCGGCCCTTGCCATCGCCAGAGCACTGCGGCTCTCCTCGCTGACGAAGTACCACTCGGGATCGACCCTGTGCTGGTGGATCTGATCGACCTCGATCGGCTTGAAGGTACCGGGCCCAACATGAAGAGTGATCGGAACGATCTGAACACCCTTCTCCTCCAGTCTAGATCTGAGTAGGTCATCGAAATGGAGACCTGCAGTGGGAGCGGCAACGGCACCCGGCTGACGGGCGAAGATGGTCTGATAGCGTTGGGGATCAAGATTTTGCAGGCGTTGATCCTGCTCGTCTCTCTCGATGTAAGGCGGAAGAGGGACCTCTCCAATTTGCTCGAGCACTTGCTCGGAGCCGAGATCCACGATCCAGCCCGAACCTCGCCTCTCGATCACTTTCAGCGGCGGACCACTCGTCTCGAGAATCTCGCCCGCTTGGATTCTTCGGGATGGAGAGAGCCATGATTGCCATCTGCCGTGCCCCAGAGGTCTCAACAGAAAGGCTTCAATCGCTCCACCACTTTGACGGCGGCAACGAATCCGTGCGGGCAGAACCCGGGTGTCATTGACCACCAGGATCTCATCTCCGACCATGCGATCGACGAGGGTGTGAAATGGGGCTTCGACTGCATCGTCCGAATTTTGTGAGCAGAAGAGGCAGCGAGATGCGGATCGTTCCGGTGCCGGTTCTTGAGCGATCAGGCGGGTTGGCAACTCGAAATGGTAACTGGAGATCAGAGAGCCATCCCCGGGAGAATCGGGGAGGCCGTCTCCGTCAATCCTCGTCGTCCTCGTCATCGAAGTCCTCTTCCACGGGGCCGCGAGCGCGACGTAGAGGCTTTCTTGATCGAGGAGGGACCAGCTCTTTCTCGTGCTCCTCTTCCTCTTCCTCTTCCTCCTCGGAAGGCTGGAAGTGAGTACCGTGGAGAAGAACTCGTTCATCGAGGAAGTGCATCTGATCTGCGGCATGGAACAACTCCGAGGATGTCGTTTCTCGGAAAGATGCAACTTCGACTCTCACACCCTCCATCGCAAGCCGGTCGACCAGGGGCACGAAATCCCCGTCGCCAGTGACAAGAATTGCGACGTCGATCTTTGAGGAGAGAGAGAGCACATCGAGTGTGATTCCGATGTTCCAGTCGCCTCGATTGGTGGAGTCATTTCTCTCACCAACGATTCTCTTTCTCACTTCATATCCGTTACGGCGCAGGACTTCGATGAACTTATCCTGGTTCATTCCCGGGCGCTCAACAATATATGCCATCGCCCTGGCCAGCACTCGGCCTCTTAACAGGTGACGCAGCAACTTGGAGAACTCAAGCTTGGACTGGAAGATATTTCTTGCGGCATAGTACATGTTTTGAACATCGACAAAGATAGCAACACGCTGGTGGGGCGATAACTCATGACCATCGATCGAGATCAGGTGTCGATCTTTTTTCTCGCCAGCACTTCCCTGTTGCAACTTCTGGAAGGCATCCAGCCCTCTTTTCATCTCACGGTTGTGCTTTTCACGCTCTTCGATCAGTTGCGATTCGAGGCGTTCGATTTGTTGCTGAAGTTCTGAAAAATCATCGCCGTTTCCGGCGTGCTCGTCTGAAGATTTTGAGTTCATAAGTCCTCCTTACGGGAGTGTACGGGGATTCCATCGAGGTAACACCGATTCAATTGATGCAATGCTCTGAATCCAGCCACTGCTTTTCTCATATCTGGTGACTGGAGACCTTCAGTTTCGACCACAGCCTCCGCCAATCCTCCTGGATCGAGGAAAATTTGCAAGCCCTCCAACTCGGATTCCAGCCACGGTTCGCGGCAAATCAGCGCCGGAATTCGATCATTTTCGGGACTGGCCCAGCGATCGTCAGGCACGATCTGGCTCCATAGCCTGGCGGTACTGATCGAGAGCGGTTGGAACCAGCCTGACTTGCCCGGATGAGGGGCTTCGCCGGAGTTCTTCCGTCGGGGCAGCAGGGCGATATCGACCCAGCGCGGCAGAACAGGATCCGCTTCTCTCGCCGTCACGGTCAGATGGGCCACTCCCAGTTCCCTCAGCATCTCGGAGACGGCTCTACGACAGGGAACCGTGCGTCTGAATTGAAGCCGATCGAGCAGTAGCCGACAGAGTCGCTTCGAACTGTCTGGAGAGGCAAAGTCGTCGTCGAGGAGCAAGGCGAGTAAACCGAGGGCTGAATCAATTTTCTGGCCCTCTGGCTGTTCCAATGCCAGTACCAGCGTGACAGAGATCTTGATCAGGGTGCAGGACCAGTTGTGAAAACTGTTCCGATCCAGATCTCCGGCTAGATAGGTCATCAGTTGCTGCTGAACTCGATCGAGGTCGAGCGAAAGAGAGGAAATTTCAGCAGCGGAAAGCGGACTTCCTTGGATCCCGACACCCTGCCTGACCATCCACTCGAGGTGCTTCAAATCGTAGTGGAGGTCGGGGTTCTTCCCCTCGATCACGAGGGCCAAATTCCGTAGGCGAGACTGGCGATCCAGGCTTCCACCTTCAGCTCCCAGATCTCCGACAGGAGACGATTCAGAGAAGAAACGGTCTGACGACACCTGAAATCTGCCCTTCTTGCAATTCTGCGCACGGAGAACCACCGGAAGCCAGATGATATAGAAGTGACCCATTTCGTCCAGAGTAGAAGTGCAATATGAACTGTAATTCGCTCATCTCTTCGGTATGGAATATGTGGAAATTGCCGATGAAATGGCGGATATTGACGATTAAGAGGCTTCGTGGTCCGAATAACGGTTCAGGATCGGAGTCTCTGCCACACTTATTGAAGAAATGGACGGCCATCCATGAAGAGTTCCAAAGCGACGACTCCCCGGCGAGTGAAGAAACAACAATCTCGATCCGCTGCCAAGAAAATCGCCAAGAAAAAAGTCTCGTCGAGTCGACCCCATTACTCGGAAGCATTCCGACGCAAGGTGGTCCAATTCTCGGTAACAAACGGGATCGTCACCGCGGCAGAAAAATTTGCAGTCTCGACTCCAAGCGTGACCAACTGGCGCAAACTTTATGGAGTTTCTCGAGAGACGAAAGTTGCGGCGATCGGGGGGAGACGGGTGAAGATTGCAAAAAAACCACTGCCGAAAAGCCAACGAGTTGCTACGGGACGAAAGTTCTCCCCAACCTTCAGAAAAGAAGTCGCAGAGTTCTCGATCAGTGAGGGAGTCGCGAGGACTGCAGACAGGTTCGGGGTGAGCACTCCCAGTGTGACCAACTGGCGAAGAGAGTTTGGAATCACTCGCCAAAGTCGTCAGAAGTGGCTCAAGGAGAATTCGAAGAATGGCGTCCAGCGCAGGGGAACACCAAGCCGACGTGAACTCGAGGCGTTACAGAAGAAGTTGGGTACTCTCCACGAGCAGGTCAAAGGTTGGCTGGATCAGCAGAGTTGAAGGACCAGTGGCGGATCGAGGATTCCGACTGATCCAGGGACAGAAGAGTAGATTCGAGTCGTGAAGTTGATTACCCCATCGACCCAAGGGAGTTAGAATGCCGCGTGATGGCCACGGAAGAATCATCGATTACCTCCGCATATCGGTGATGGACCGTTGCAATCTTCGCTGCTCCTACTGCATGCCATTGGAAGGCCTCAGGTTCGTTCCTGATGAGGACCTGCTGACTGCCGATGAGATCTCTCTGGTGGCCAGAGCCGCAGTCTCTTGTGGATTCCGCAAGTTCAGGATCACCGGGGGAGAGCCGACACTGAGGCGCGATCTGATCGAAGTGGTGGCTGGAATCCGCGCTGAGGGTCCGGATGTCGAGATCGGGATGACGACCAATGGAATCTTGCTGCCACGGATGGCGAGAGACTTGAAGGATGCGGGACTCGATCGAGTCAATATCCACATCGATACCCTCGACGAAGTACGGATTCGCCAGGTGATGAGATTTGCCGATGTGCAGAAAATCATGACCGGAATCGAAGCTGCTGAGGATGCAGGCCTGACTCCCATCAAACTCAATTCGGTAGTGGTGCGGGGAGACAACGATACCGATGTTGTGGAACTTGCACGACAGACGCTCACTCGACCCTGGGGTGTGAGATTTATCGAGTTGATGCCAATGGGGGATGGCGATGAATCCAAGTTAGCACTCTCTCAGGTGGTTTCTTCAGAGGAAACGATGGAGAGGATCGCCGATAGTATCGGTCCCTTGATCCCATTGCCCGCGACCCACCCGTCGGATGAAAGTCGCAACTATCAGTTCTCAGGCGGGATCGGGACCGTCGGTTTCATCAGTCCTGTCAGCGATCCCTTTTGCTCCGCATGCAATCGCGTTCGGCTCTCTGCTGAGGGCAAATTGTTACTGTGCCTGCTGAGAGATGACGAGGCTGATCTCAGGGCCGTAATCCGAGGAGGAGGAGGGGTCGAGGCGGTAAGCCATGCTCTTCGACAATCGATCCTGCTCAAGCCGGTCGGGCATGCCCTCGATGAAGGAATTCACGCAAGCCGTCGAATGCATGAGATCGGTGGATAGGCTAGCTCGCCTCATCTTGCGTCTGGGAGTAGCGCTGGGAATCGTCCTGTTGATGGTGTCGGTGCTCTTCTTTGCTGGCTCCTCCAGCCCTCAGGAGCAGCTGGTCCAAGCCATTTTGGAGATGAGAGACGGTTTCAATTCCCAATATGCAGGAGATGTACTCCGTCACTGCTCGGAGGATTTTAAAGAATCTGAATACTCGCTCGATAAGAGTTCGTTTCGGGTAGCACTGGTGAGAATCTTCTTGAAGGAGCGCGATCGGAAGGATCGGTCCTTTCTTTGGCACGCATCGATTCTCGAGGAGCAGGTGGTGGTGCAATTCGATGGTCCCGAGGAGCAAGCCACTTCCGCTACTGTGCTGGCTCCAGTGGAGTTTGATCGTCGCAATAAACCCGCCGCTAAACCGGTATGGGTTCTCGAGATCCGGGGGCAAGCCGCGCGACAGGTGGGGGGGGGCTGGAAATTTACCAGTGCACGTTTCAAGACACTTTCGGGACGTCGGCCCTTCTGATCGTCAACTGACATCACGGCGGGCGAAAAGGGCGACCCCGAGGCATAGTACCGAACAGAGAGTCACTCCCGCCCACAGGCTCGCCCAGGCCACCGTCGAAGTGGACAACTGTCCCCCGCGAATCAAACCGTCAGAGACCCACAAGCGCTGCAGGTCAGGAACCCAGCGGGCCCAGCCAGAGCCCCTCAAGAGAGAACCGACCACCACACTCGAGAACAGGGTCGCCAATGACAGAGCGATGGTCGCAGGCGTCGGTAGTCGAGTGGAAGCGGTCAAAGCCACCGCAGCCAGGACCAGCACTCCCTCGTGGACCAGTACCATCGCCCAGAGGATATCTGAATCGAACTCGGAGGTCGGCCAGCGGAATGAGCCGTCTGGTCCCCAGCACCACATACCGATGGCAGCGGCCACCAGTGTCACCATGCAATTGCGCGACAACACCGCCGGGAAACTGGCTCCTCTACGGTGTGCCCATGCCGCATGGAGTAGCGAGATCAGCACCGCAGCGATACTGACCCATAGAACCGGTGCCTGATCTTCGACCAGTTGGGAATGGATGGATCGATGACGGATCGCCAGTGCGAGGGTTGCCATCCACGACAGTTGTGCCATCGAGAGTGCCAGCGCGATTCCCGTGAACTTGCCGAGTAGCACCGTGGTTCGAGTGACCGGTTTGCTGAGCAGGACCATCACTGTTTTGCGACGAATCTCGTCTCCAAGACTGGACGCTGCGGTGAAGGCACCCAGGAACAGGCCGCAGGCAAGCATCGTGCTGAGAGAGATGTCGACCAGCAGCAAATCCTCATCGCCGAGGGCAAAAGCACTCAGCAGTGGTGAAATTCCGACCAATCCGATTCCGACCAGCAGCATCGCTGCGTGAAAGGAGGGGCGAAGCCCTTCTCGAAATGCCGCCAGAGAGATTCGCCACCAGGCGGATACGGTATCCAGGCTGCCTCCTCTTCACTGGTGCATCTTGACGGTTGGATGTTTGGATTGCACTCTCCCGGACATCCAGGCTTGTGAGTATACTCTCAAACCAGCAGCCCAGGGAAAGAGGAGTGAAGATGACCGCCATCGAGGAGTCGAAAATTCGACAAGAAGTGGAAGTGATCCGGGTACGAGGACTGCGCAAGGTCTTCCGTGATTTTTGGCTGCGACCGCGGGTCGAGGCTCTTCGTGAGGTGGACCTGACCATCTATTCAGGCGAGGTCTTTGGACTGCTGGGCCCCAACGGATCGGGGAAGTCGACCACCATCCAGATCTTGCTCGGGTTGCTCTTTCCCAGTAAAGGAGAGGTCTCGGTGCTGGGAAAGCCACCAGGAACCGCAGAGATCAAGAATCGAATCGGATACCTACCCGAGGATTCGGTCTTCTATCCCTTTCTCACGGGCTGGGAGATGCTGGATCTCTCGGCGAGCCTTGCCAAGGTTCCCCATTCTCAACGCAAGGGACGGATTGGAGACCTGCTGGAGATGGTCGGGCTCCAAGGTGCAGGAGACCGAGAGATCGGGGATTACTCCAAGGGGATGCAGCGGCGGATTGGAATCGCTCAGGCATTGATCCATGATCCGGAGATCTTGATCCTGGACGAGCCGACCAACGGACTCGATCCACTCGGAGTCCGGGAGATGAAGGACTGGATCGGAGAACTACGGCAGAGGGGGAAAACAATTCTCATCAGCAGTCATCTACTGGCAGATGTAGAACAGGTCTGCGATCGGGTGTCGATACTCTATGGAGGAAAAGTCCAGACGTCGGGATCGATCGAGGAGATTCTCGCTCGTGACGATCGAGCCCTGTGGGTCACATCCAATCCGGGTGATGAAATCCTTGCCGAGGCGCGCCGCCAGATCGAGAAATCTGGGATCGAGGTCGTGTCGATGGGCCCAGGAACCAGAAGTCTCGAGGACAAGTTTCTGGAGACGGTGGAAGAGGCTCGTGAAAGTGGAGAGAAGACCACTGGAGCAGGAATCGGTGGAAAACTACCGGCATTTCTGGGGCAGTCCGAGGAACTTCGCTGATGTCATTTCTGATGGCAACTCTGGCATGGGCGGTGATGGCTCTGGCGGTCCAGTTGGCGATCCGGGCACCACTGCCGGGCGGAGCAGTGGTCGCGGTCTCCCGCACCTTGCTGGCAGAAGTATGGCGCCGAGGCGTATTGCCTGTTTGCGGAGCCATCCTGTTTCTCGGTCTGGCACTATTACCGTTGATTCTCGAGGACTCATCCGAGGAGACGTCGCAATTGCACACCCTCCTCGACTACGGACAGGTATGGATCTCCTCTGTACTGCTGCTCCTCTCGATGTGGATCACCAGTGGAAGTCTGGCCGACGAGATCGTGACCGGCAGGATGCGTGTTCTGGTGGTCCATCGTTACGGCAAGAGCGCACTCTTGCCGGGGAAATGGTTGGGCAGTTTGTGGGCCATCCTGGCGCTACTGGTACCCGCCACAGCGATGCTCTGGATCCTCTGTGGACAGGTGGTGGAGAGTTCTACCGATCTGTTCGGTGAACCCGCGGTGGCACTGGTGTCCCCCGATAGCATCGAGGTTACCCCTGAGGAGATCGAGAATTACATGGCACTCCAGATGCTGGAAGATCCAGCAGGCTGGGGAATGCTCGAAAGAGACGAGGCGTATCGCATTGCTCGATCGCGTCTCGATCGTTGGTCGCGTTCGCTGGTCCAGGGAGTTCCGATGGAATACCACTTTCAGTATCCCGCTGGATTGAGTGCCGGTGCAGTGCTCGAGATCAGGCCGTCGCTGGGTCGTCTTCATCGATCGGAGAGGGCCCGGATTCGCCTTCACCTGGCGGGCGATTCCAGAGAAGTGGTACTCAGAAACTCGGTCAGGAGTCAAATTGAGCTTCCGGATCCACTGGTCGGCGAGACAGATGTCGTCATCACGATGGAGTTCCTCGGAGCCGTTTCTGAAGGGATACGCATCTCTTCGTTGAACTGGAGCGGATCGGACGCTATGCAACTGAGGGTTCGAGAGGGTTCCTTGCTCTCCTCGCTGTTACGCTCCCAGTTTTTGCTGTGGATCCGCTGTGGGTTCGTCGCTGCCCTGGGGTTGATGGTGTCGACTTTCCTCGGTTTGCCGGTGGCCACTCTACTGATGCTGTGCTTCTTCATCGCTGCGGCCGGAGGAGGATTTACCGGTGCCTTTGATGATAGTCATGGAGGGGGCCATCACGATCCTCGGGATCAGGAACCTTCCCGGATCCTCATCGATCTGCTGGCCAGTGGAGGGGAGTGGGTCGTCAGCCTCCTCGGGGATTGGAGTCGACATGTGACTGGCTCGCGCGTCGCTGCGGGAGAAAATGTCAAGGTGTCGGAGGTCTACTCCGGGCTCACCACGATTGGTCTGATCTGGGTCGGTGTTGCTCTGCTACTGGGAAGCTGGATGAATTCCCGCAAGGAGCACGGGTTGGGAGTGGACCGATGATCCATCGATCCGAGGCGATTCCACTGTTGCTGTTTCTACTGCTGCTCGCTACTGCAGCAGCGATCACGATACCGCTCGATCGTGGGCTCGAAGAGGATGGAATCTCGTTGCCCATTTCTCGTGCCACTGGTGTTCCCGCCGATGTCTTGTTGATGCAGCAAACTCTGGGTGCTTTTCGAGGGTGGGCCATCGATGCGTTGTGGCTTCGAGCACTGGAACGCCGAGAACAGGGTCGGCTCCACGAATCGATGGAACTGGCGACCTGGATCACCAAACTACAACCGTACTTTCCCAGGGTCTGGAATTTCCAGTCGTGGTTGCTGGCCTTTGAACTTGCCCTCGACAGCAGGGATCCACAGCAACGCTGGTCCTGGGTGCTGGAGTCGGTCGACCTGCTCAGGGGACCGGGATTGAGAGCGAATCCCTTCAGCCACGAGATTCACGGCCAACTCTCTTACCTGTTCTGGTTCAAGATCGGTGAGTTCCAGGATGAATCCGCAGGGTATTACCAGCGGCGACTGTGTCAGCGTTGGCGTGATATCCTCGGCGATCCTTCCGCGAGTGAGTCCCGGCCATACCAGGAAGTTTTACAGAGGGTCGCTATAGCAGCAACGGAGGCCTCTTCCTCGACCCTACCGTGGCTACAAGATGCTCGCCTGGTCGTTGCCATCGAGAGGGCTCTCGACGATCCCGAGCCCGTCTTGCGAGAAGGAGTCGAGATTGCGATTCCCCTCCTTCCCGCCGAACATCGGCAAGAAGTGGAGGACATGTTGAGGCGACGCCTGCTGGAAGGCGAGTTGAACATGTCACCAGAACTGATGGAGAGACTCTCCTGGTATCTGGGCCCGGTCGATTGGCGAACTCCAGGGGCTCATGCCATTTACTGGGCAGCACAGGGGGTGCTTCGTTCCCGTCCCGGTGGACTTTCGGAATCACTCGATGACTCGAACATCGAGGCTGTCCTGGTGTCGACCAATGTTCGAATCGGGCTGCAGAAGTTGGTTCGCTATGGACGTCCTCTACTCGATGAGCAGGGATCGCTGATCACCAGTTTGCCACAACCTGGAATCTTGCCCTCCTACGAGCGAGCTTTGGTCTGTCTCACCCAGGGGCAGGGGATTCCCGATGAATTGCTGCCCCGGATGCTGGAAATCCTCGCCGATTCGGTGGTGACAGCATGGCTCCAGGGGGAGGACCCGATGGCGATTCAATTGCTGGGTCGATATCGGGACCTCGCCGGAGGCACCACTCAGCCATCCGCTGCAGCGCTGGAGTCGCAGATCGAGACCCTGGTACTCGGCACATTGACCGAAGAGGATGGAGAACGAGAGCGAAAAGGGTTGTTGATCGGGATTCGCGGTAAATCGCTGGTCGCCGGTGGTGGTGGAGGGACCGCTCAGGAGGCGGTCAGGGGAGATCAACTGGCGGATCGTCTGGAACAGAGATGGTACGGCCGGCGTTTACCCGATGTCCGTCGCAATTCGATTATTTCAGCACTCAGGACTCCTGAATTTTCAGCTCCGCTGTCGGTCAAGCGCAGAATCTGGGAAACTCTTGGTGCGGAAGAGAAGTTCGATCTCGATGAAACTACCCGGAGTCTGTTGAAGATCGAAGCGAATCGTTTTGGCCAGAATCCGCAAGTGGCTTTCCCCGGGATCGGCAAGCAGCGAGGCCGGGCCGGAAGCCGTACTGAAAATGAGGATTGATGGAGAATAAAGAAATGACGCAGAAGTGGATCTCTGAACTCCCGAAAGTGCAACTACACGACCATCTCGATGGAGGCCTCCGTCCCTCGACCATCATCGAACTCGCCGACGAGAGAGGAATTGAACTTCCGTCGAATGACCCTGACCAGCTGGGGTCATGGTTTTTCAGAGGTGCGGATCAGGGAAGTTTACCGAAGTATCTGGAAGGATTCTCGGTCACTACTTCAGTGATGCAAGATGAAGAGGCGCTCCACAGAGTCGCCAGAGAGCATGTCGAAGGCCTCGCAGCAGATGGTGTGATCTACGGAGAGGTTCGGTTCGCACCGGTTCTTCATGTCGAGAAGGGGCTCGATTCTGCAGCGGTTCTCGAGGCGGTACTGGACGGGATCGCTGTCGGGTGTCAAAGCACCGGCATCGATGTCAGGATCATCGTCTGCTCCCTGAGGCATATGGACCCGCAGATTTCGCTGCGTTCGGCGGAGGTGGCGGTTCAGTTCAGAGATCGTGGAGTGGTCGGATTTGATCTGGCTGGCGACGAGTCGGGGCACCCTCCCGCAGATCATAATGAAGCGTTTCATTTCCTTCGCCGGAGTAATTTCAACATCACCATTCATGCGGGAGAGGCGTTTGGCCTCTCCTCCATCTGGCAAGCGATCCAGCACTGCGGTGCTCATCGGATCGGTCACGCCACTCGACTGGTGGAGGACGATACTGTTCCAGGAGATCATCGCGGCACTCTAGGGGAGTACATCCTCGATCACAGGATCCCCCTCGAGATGTGTCTCTCCTCCAATCTCCACACCGGAGCGGTTTCATCCCTCGTCGATCACCCGTTTCCCAGATATCTGAGGGAAGGGTATCGTGTCGGTCTCAATGTCGATAACACGTTGATGTCGGCCACCACCCTGTCGAAGGAATGGCAACTCGCCGTGGACTTGTTCGGACTCGGACTCGGCGATCTGGAACGGATCGCCGTCAATTCGATGAAGAGCGCATTCTGCGAGCACTCGACCCGTCGCAAGGTGATCCAGGGGCAGTTGCTACCACGATTCCGTGCGGTTCAGGACGCGAAGAGTTGAACCTCGGTCCAGTTGGGTGAATAATACAATCCGGTGTCTAAACGACAGTTTCCCGCAGTAGATTCCTGGAGAACCAGATGTCCGATTTGATAGCGAAGTTGCAGCAGCGAGAGGTTTCCAGGAGATCTCAGGAGGTTCGTCTAGAGGGGCGAGTTCTCCATCTGGTCGATGATGCCGAAGCGATGGTCCAGCAACTGTCTGGGACCGATCTTCCTCTCGATCACGGACTGACCTATCGCGATAACATCTCCACCGACGAGATCACCCCTGCCTACGTTTGCTACTATCACGACGAAACCCTCGGTGAGTTCCCCTATGTTGGATACTCCGCCGGGGGGGAGTTCCCGATCACCAGGAGTTCCATCAAGGACGGCGGATTTGCTGCCGCCGTCAGTGGTAAGCGAAGGGGCAAGGGGTCCAGTCGTGAGGCGTCCCCTTACGCGGAACTGTGTGCTGGAATCCATCTGATCTTCGCCGAGAATATCGAACGGATTTATCAGCAAAACTGCCACAATCTGGGATTGCTGACCTGTACCGATTTCTCGGTTCTCGAGCGATTGGTCGCCGGAGAATCGGTCCCCCTCGACGAGTTCAAGAAGGGGAAGGATCCCGTCACCTGCCAGATCATCGACTGGGGAGGACTGTTCGAGTTCAATCTAGCACGATTGCAGGGAAAGGTAGATCTATCCGGTCCCATCGCAGCGAACGGACCACAGACCATCACACAGAAGATTTTTGCCCGCAGCCGAATTCTCGATTCTGCAACCGGGCAGGTCGGAAGTGATAGTGCCGAAATCGGTGACGCTGGGTTCTTCCAGACCGACATCCGTTTCAGCCATGAATACGTGACTCCGATGGCAGCCTCCTTCTTTGAGCAGAAGGTGGGAAAGGGAGAACCGCTGACCGATCCCGATTCCGTCATCTTCTTCCGCGATCATTTGACCTTCCTCGAGCAGGCCATCACTCCTGAACGACGGAAGATGGGACTGCTTCAAACTGCTGAGCAATTGAAAATCAAGCAGGAGGAGTTTGCTCACGCCTATGACATCACCTTGCACGGGGAAACCGGGCTCGGAGGGTCGGAGGCGATTTGTCACTCCAAGATCATCCAGGACTACGCGCTCCCCGGTCAGTTGATCATCGGGAGTGATTCACATACTCCTCACTCTGGTGCCCTCGGATGCGTTGCTTTCGGTGTCGGTACCACTGCGATCTTCAACTCATGGATCACAAAAGATGTGTACTCGACGGTTCCCGAAACGGTTCGCATCGAGGTGCGTGGAAAGAGACCTGCAGGAATCACTGCCAAGGACATGATGTTGGCGATCCTCCGGGAGCCATATGTCGCAGAGGGTCATGCGATCGCCAAGATGGTGGAGTACTGCGGAAATGCAGTGGAAGAACTCTCCATCGATGAGAGAGCCACGATGACCAACATGGCTGCAGAGGTGGGAGCGTTCAGTGGAATCATCGTTCCTGACGAGAAAACGGTCGAGTTCCTCGTTGCAGAGCGAGGATTGGACCCGCAGCAGGCTCGCCAGTACTGCGAGGGCCTGTTCTCCGATGAAGGAGCCAACTACTGCCACGAGATCGTCATAGAAGTCGAAGATCTCGAACCGTTGGTGGCCCTCCCTGGAGATCCCGGAAACGGGGTTGAGATTTCCAAGCTGGAAAAAACTGTCGTCATAGACATCGCCTATGGTGGGTCCTGCACTGCGGGCAAAAAAGAGGACATGAACATGTACGCCGAGGTTCTCCGCCACGGATTGGAACAAGGGCGACGAGTGGCGGATGGGGTCGAGTTCTGGATCCAGTTCGGATCCCAGGAGGTCAAGGAGTACTGTCGCGAGATGGGCTATCTGGAGATCTTCGAAAAGGCCGGAGCTCAGGTCATCGAGCCTTCTTGCGGAGCCTGCATCAATGCTGGTCCAGGGGTCAGTCGTACACCCGAGCAGGTCAGTGTCAGCGCCGTCAACCGCAACTTTCCGGGACGGTCAGGACCAGGACAGGTGTATCTGGCCAGTCCGCTGACGGTTGCCGCCAGTGCACTGGCGGGCCACATCGTGGCGTTCAACAGGGATCAATGAGCGACTTGAGATCGATCGCAGTCTCCACCGCTGCAGTATCATCATCCGCCGCGTTGTCATCGATGGAGACCGGCAACTCTGGCCAGTTCGGTCCGAAGTTCTAGTTGCCTGGAGACCGGTTCGATGAGGTCGAGGTAGCAAACACCATCCCGTGCGGAGCGGTCCGGTTGCCAGGGCACTGCGGAATCCTTCTCGATCGCGCTTATCACTTCTCGGACCACCGGAAATCGCCGGGGATCGTCCGCAGCGAACGAGTCGCTAGCGGCTCGCCACCACGATTCTCCTCGTAGTAGCCACTGGTGCCAACGCGCTGGGAGTTCACTGCCCAGGTGAAGTGTCAGGTCTTCGACCAGCCTGCGAATCAGCGGCAATGAGCACTGGATCAACTTCGTTTCCACGACGCGAATCCGTTCGAGCGCCAGAATCCGCTCGCATGCATCTTCATTGCTGTTCATCATGAGCACCTGTCGTTTATCTCGTGTTCTCCAGGTGAATGGGCCTGGAATGGAGTGGCCGTTGTTTGATCAAGACTCAGGGCTCTATATCGGCACATCATCCTGGTCCGAGAAAAGTTGGCAAGGGGTCTTTTATCCCGAGGGTCTCGCACCCCGGGAGTTCATCCGCCATTACTCGAAGATGTACGACAGCGTCGAGATCGACGCGACCTTCTACGCCATTCCCTCCCGCAGTACCGTGGAAGGGTGGAGAGAGAGAACTCCGCCTGGATTCCAGTTTGCGGCCAAGGTTCCACGAGTGATCACTCATGACAAGGTTCTGGTGGACGCTCAGGAAGAGATGGAACTCTTCGTCGAGACGATGCAGTGGCTCGGTGATCGACTCGGGCCATTGTTACTGCAGTTTCCATACTTCAATCGAAAAGCATTTTCGAGCCCCGAGCCCTTTTTTGATCGTCTCGATCAATTTTTGACGAGGATTCCCGTGGGGCCCAGATACGTGGTGGAAGTCAGGAATCGCCACTGGGTGGGTCGACGATTGGAGCAATTACTCCGGCGCCATGGGGTGTCGCTGGCCTGGGTAGATCAGGCATGGATGCCGGAGCCGGAAGACTGGCCTCGATTGCTCGACGGCCCCGGGGCTGGCCCGGGTTATTTCAGGTTTCTGGGTGATCATAAGCAGATGGATCAACTCACTGATAAGTGGGACCGCCAGGTGGTGGATCGCCGCGATCGACTGGCACGCTGGGTACCGCTGATGCGGACCTTTCGCGAAGCGGGAGTGGATGTCTTCGGCTTCTTCAACAATCACTATGCCGGTCATGCACCGGCAACAGTCGAAGATTTCAGATCGCTATGGGGTGCGGGAGCAGATCACTCGTCTTCATCTTCGAATTGATGGGGTCCCTCCAGGCCAGTCCACGATCCCACCCGGTACACCAGCATCAGGTTGGTCCGACCCATTCGATGAGTGGGAGCGCCCATCAACAACACAAGCAGATCACCTTGGGCAGCAACTTCATCGGTCTGGATCGTCTTGTCCAGTTCCTGGATCAACTCATCGGTGGTTCGGGCGGGGAGGATCTGGTAGGGACGAACTCCCCACACCAGGGTCAGGCGATCTCGAACCGTCTGATTGGTGGTGAAGGCAAGGATCGGGCGTTCCGGTCGGCGTCGGGAAGCCAGCAGTGCGGTCGATCCTGACCGGGTAAATGCGCAAAGCGCATGGGCGTCGACATCATGGGCCACCTGGCAACCCGCGTCGGTGACCGCTTCTGCGGGCGAGTTGGTCGACCTCTCTCGCCTCTTCCGGATGAAGGGCTGGACCGCATTTTGCTCGGTGTAATGGATCACATTCGACATCATCCTGACCGATTCGATCGGATAATCTCCGATCGCAGTTTCCCCCGAGAGCATCACCGCATCGGTGCCATCGAGTACTGCATTGGCTACATCACTCGCCTCTGCACGTGTCGGACGTGGATTTCTCGTCATGCTATCGAGCATCTGTGTTGCGGTGATGATCGGGCGTCCCAACTTCAACCCTTCAGCGATGATGCGCTTCTGGATGACGGGCACTCGTTCCGGCGGGATCTCCACTCCCAGGTCTCCACGAGCGACCATCGCCCCCCAGGAATTTTCGAGGATCGGGGTGATGTTATCGACCGCCAACGGCTTTTCGATCTTGGAGATGATGGGGATATCTGAGCCTTTGCTGGCGAGCAAGTCGCGCAACTGAATCACATCTTCAGGTTTCCTGACGAAGGAGAGAGCGATGAAGTCGACATTCATCGAAGTGGCGAAGATGGCGTCTTCGCAATCCTTCTCGGTGATCGCCGGGGCAGAGACGTGACTTCCGGGCAAGTTGATGCCCTTACGAGGATGAATCAGCCCGGCATTTGCAGCCCTCGCGATCACCAGCCCCTTCTCGACGGTAATTGTCTCGAAGGCGATGTTCCCGTCATCGATAAGGATGGGATCACCGACAGAGAGATCCTTGTCGAGCAGGTCATAGTCGCTTCCGATTTCTTCGTTTCCAGGAGTGCGTCCGACCGCGATCCGGATCTCCTCTCCCTGTTCGATAGGAATCGGATCTCCTTCAAAATAGGAGAGGCGAATCTTCGGTCCCTGTAGGTCGTACAGGATACCGATCGGACGACCCACTCGATTTGCGATCTCTCGGACCATCTCGATGGTCGTCCGATCCTGGTCGTGGGCTCCATGGGAAGCATTGATCCTGACCACATCGAGACCCGCCTCGAACATTCCTCGAAGGACTTCGGGGGAATTGGAGGCGGGGCCGAGGGTGCCCACGATCTTGGTTTGTCTGAACGCAGATGAGTGATTTGATTCCATTGTTCAATGATGGCCGGATCTGACTCTGCTGTAAAGAGAACACCGGATCGAAGCGGCCTTGAAGGAAAAAGAAGGCTCGGAACGCCGATTGGAGTCCCGAGCCTTCCATCCTCGCAGAGCACTCTGGCTAGGGGCATGGAGGAAAACTGCTGCAGTCGATTCCATCGGTGTCGGTCGGATCTTCTCCGCAAGTTGGATAGGGAGCAGGTGGGAACGCACCGTTCCCGAAGAGGTTCGACAGCTGGAAGATGGGGTCACTGATGTCAAAGCCGCCGTCATCATTGTTGTCACAGGAATCACCACAGGGAGGAAAGCCGGCACCAGCGAAGAGGAAACTGAGAGCGGCCACCACATCTGCGATATCGTTGGGGCCTCCATCGGCGTTGCAATCACCCCTGACAAAGAGCGGTCCGGTGGTGCAGGTGAGTTGGCAACAAACTTGAGCAAGTACTCCGCCACAGGCGTCGACTGATTCGAGGCAAATCGTCTGAGCGTTGGGGGATAGCCCGAGGCTGCCTTGCCAACTGGTCGCCGCTGCAGATGCCAATGTTTCGACGAGGATTCCATCGATGTAAATGTGGAGTGCCGAATAACCACCAGGGTTGGTCCAGCTGGCGTCTGCAGTGCAGCCAGTGAGAGGATCGGTTGCGATGATGTTACAACTGAACCCGCTCGGAAGAGCTGGAGGTGTGTATCCAGGGCATGAATCGGTGATGCAAGTCTGGGTCGAGGAAGAGGAAGCCACTACGCCAGTGATGCAGATGTTGGTACTGGCGGTAGGAAGCGTCACGGAAGTGGAAGTGGCACCGCCAGGAAGGGTCGCCACCAGCGCTCCATCGAGACGCACCTGGATCCCCGTGTAACTGGCATTATTGGTCCAGTTGAGATCGTAGTTGCAACTGCAGATGTCGGTGAGGGTGCTGGTGAGAGCGGAAGGGGCGGGCACCTCGATCAGCACGTTTCCCCCGGTACTGGATGGAAAGACGCTCGATCCTCCGACAGTGAACACGATATTGATCGGCGGACTGCCGAGGGAAGATGAGGGGGATACCGCAGAACTGCTCCCCGGAGTGGCAGTGGGAGCCACCGCATAGTTCATCGTGGCCACCTGCTGGCCGGAACCGGGAGGGAGTGATTCGAGCGCTCCACCAAAAGTGAAGATACACGCCAGTGCCATTCCCGGACCATTGGCCGGGTTCAGATCTCCGAAGAAGTAGTCCGCCCCATTACCACCATTGAGTGGAATCAACGCAGAGCCCTGGACAATTTCGATCGGGGTCAAGACCGAGCCATCGTGCGTGGCTCCGTAGGAGAAGCCCAGCACAGGAGCGTCATGTGCGATCTCAACACTGACGCTGATATTATCACCCGGTAATGCTGAGCCGCCGACGATCGAGAGGACATTTTGAGCTGTGGCCAGCACTGGCAGGACCAACAAGGTGAGCAGGGTGGTTGAGCGTATAATCAACTTCATGGGTTACTTTCCAGAAGTACCGTGATCCCGACCAATACAGATCGGTATCGGGTACAGAATTGTAGTTCGACAGGCATACTACTATTGGAACAACCATCATGAGGTTCGGCAAGGTCCGCCTACTACTATCTGTGGATCGCTCTCTGTGCACCACTTCCTGCAGGGAGTGCCAGCAGATAAGATCACGGGTGGTAAGTGTGTCGTGTCAGTCCGGATCGACCTAACTCGATTCTGAACGAAGATAGAGGTGCATATTGAGTGCGACGATGAAGGCTCTGATCAAATCAGGTCCCAGGCCAGGGTTAAGCCTGGTGGAGAAACCGATCCCTGAATTGACCGCCGATGGAGTCCGGGTCCGGGTGATGGCCACCTCGATCTGCGGTACTGATCTTCACATCTACAACTGGGATGCATGGGCGGCCTCCAAGGTCACCACTCCGTTGACCGTGGGGCACGAGTTCTGTGGAGAGGTGCTGGAAGTGGGGCCGAAGGTCACTCGATTCCAGCCCGGTGATTTCGTCGCTGCCGAGTCGCATGTGTTCTGTGACAGGTGTCGTCCGTGCAGGACAGGTCAGCGCCACATCTGTGAGAACGAGAAGATCATCGGGGTGCAACGGGATGGGGCTTTTGCCGAGCAGATCGTGATGCCAGAACGATGCGTCTGGAGAACTCCGAGCACCCTTCCACCGGAAATCGCAACATTACAGGAGCCACTGGGCAACTCGGTTCATGTCGCGCTGGCAGGCGAAGTGTCGAGGCGCCATGTGCTGATCACTGGCTGCGGACCTACCGGCTTGTTCGCAGTGGCCATCGCCAAGACCTGCGGTGCCGCTTCGGTCACTGCTGTCGATGTCCAGGATTACAGGTTGTCCCTGGCGAAACGCCTGGGCGCCGATCATACGCTGGATCCGATGAAATGCGATCTGGTCACGAAGGTGCAAGAGTTGACCGATGGCCGCGGTGCAGATGTGGTCCTTGAAATGTCTGGAAACGACAAGGCGATCGAAGACGGACTGCGTTGCCTCAGTCGAGGCGGAGACTATCGCTTCTTTGGAGTTCCTTCCGACCGGATCTCGATCGATGTCGCTCGTGACATCATCTTCAAGGGGGCACGAGTACAGGGGATTCTCGGACGAAAAGTGTGGGATACCTGGCATGATACCGCTCGTCTGCTGGAAGCGGGCCTCGATCTCTCCCCGATCATCACCCACAAACTACCCATCGAGGAGTACGAGACTGCATTCGACCTGATTCAACGAGGCGAATGCGGCAAGATCATCCTGTATCCAGGTGGAGTGCCTGAGTAACACTGGAGTCATGAGGAGAGAGTGATGTTTTTAGATCGTGAACGATTTGTCGAACAGTTGCAGGAGATCGAAGACTCCGGCCTCTGGAAACAGGAGCGGTTGATCACCGGTCCCCAGGGAGCCAAGATTTCCACCTCGGAAGGCGAGGCTCTCAACTTCTGCGCCAATAACTATCTCGGTTTGTCGAGTCATCCCGCCATCCTCGAGACCGCCCATTCGGCACTGGATAGCCACGGATTTGGTCTCTCGTCGGTGCGATTCATCTGCGGCACGCAGGATATACACAAACAACTGGAACAACGGATTTCGACCTTTCTTTCGACCGAAGATTCCATCCTCTATACCTCCTGCTTCGATGCCAATGGTGGGTTGTTCGAGACACTGCTGGGTCCCGAAGATGCGGTGATTTCCGACGAGTTGAATCATGCCTCCATCATCGATGGGGTGCGGCTTTGCAAGGCCAAGAGATTTCGCTACTCCCATGCAGACATGTCGGATCTTCAGAGGTGTCTCACCGAGTCCGGCGATGCCCGCACCCGGATGGTCGTGACCGATGGCGTCTTCAGCATGCACGGTGATCTAACTCCTCTCGATGAGATTGCAGCGCTTTGTGATGAGCACCATGCCCTCTTGGTCGTCGATGACAGCCACTCGACAGGATTCATCGGTAAGACGGGGCGGGGAACTGCCGAACACTTCGGTGTTCAGGATCGGGTCGATCTCATCACCAGCACTCTCGGAAAAGCCCTGGGAGGTGCCAGTGGAGGGTTCACCACTGGACGCAAGGAGTTGATCGAGCTATTGCGACAACGATCTCGTCCATATCTATTCTCCAATACGCTGGCTCCAGCGATCACTGCGGCCGGGATCCGAGTACTGGATCTGATCGATGACGAGCCGGAACGGGTGCAGAGGAGCCAGTCGAATACCTTGAGATTCCGCCAGGGAATGACCGCTGCAGGATTTGACATCACTCCAGGTATCCACCCGATTGTCCCCATAATGCTGGGAGACGAACGCAAGACGATGGAGATGGCCGAAGCGATGAACCAACGAGGGATCTTCGTGGTCGGATTCTCCTATCCGGTGGTTCCCAGGGGGCAGGCACGGATCAGGGTCCAGATCTCTGCGGGCCACGAAATCGACCAGATCGACCATGCCATCACGGTCTTCACCGAGGTCGGGAAGGATCTGGGACTGCTCAACTGATCGCTTCCCCTTGCGAGTTTGGTGCCTACTCCTGATAGTAGGGCGAATGAAGGACGGAGGAGCGATGAAGGTGCAGTGCCTGAAGGGTTTCCGCGACTACCTTCCAGAGGAAATGCTACAAAAGGATCGGATGCTGAGGGCGGTTCAGCAGGTCTTCGAGTGTCATGGATATCCTCCACTGATGACTCCCGCTCTGGAGTATTCAGAAATATTGCTCGGGAAATATGGCGAAGAAGGAGAGATGCTCCTCTATCGCTTTCGCGACAACGGCGATCGAGATGTGGCGCTGCGCTACGATCTGACCGTGCCGCTGGCTCGCGTTCTCGCCGAGCACGGTGAGATCACCATGCCATTTCGCAGGTACCAGATCGCTCCGGTCTGGAGAGCAGAGAAGCCCGCCCGAGGTCGCTTCCGTGAGTTCATGCAATGCGATGTGGACCTGGTGGGAGCCGATACTGCGGCCGCCGATGCCGAGATGCTGGTGATCGGAACCGCAGTGATGAAGGAACTGGGGATTTCTGGCTACCGCATCCGGATCAATCACCGAGGCATCCTCGGTGCTCTTTGCCGTCTGGCGGGGCTCTCTGCCGCGGGGGAGGTCGAGTTCCTGCGATTGTTGGACAAGTTGGACAAGATCGGAGCCGATGCCTTCCGCGATCAGACCGGAAAAATTTCGGGTATCGACCAGGCTGGAGTGGAAAGCGTTCTGGAGATTGTGTTGGCCAGCACCGGTGATTCGTGGCAAGTCCTTCAGCGACTCGAAGACGCACTTGGTTCCGATGCAGAAGCGGCCAGTTCTATCGAGCGAATGAGGAAAGTTATGAATCTGGTGGAAGCTTCGGGAGTGGCGGAGCAGTGCCACATCGATCCGTCCATCGCCCGTGGACTCAGTTACTACACCGGCCTGGTATACGAGACCTATCTCGATGAATTACCAGGCTTCGGTTCGGTGATGAGCGGCGGGCGATACGACGGACTGGTGGGAATGTTCTCCGGCAAGGATCTTCCAGCGATCGGTATCAGCCTCGGAATCGATCGTCTCTTCTCTGCCATCCAGGAGATGGGTCTGCTGGAAGATCGCAGCCAGCCTGCGGAAGTGCTGGCGGTGCAGTTCTCGGAGGATCTGGCACCTGCCACCTTCGAGGCAGCGGCACGGCTTCGTGGGGCTGGGATCGCCACCGTGGTCTACCCGAGGGAAGCAAAGATGAAGAAACAGCTCCAGTTCGCCCAGAAGGCAGGGATCCCGTTTGTCGTGGTGATCGGCGAGGATGAGAAGAGCCGGGGCACCCTTCAATTACGCGATATGGAAAAGGGTTCTCAACAGGAGATCACCATCGAAGAGGCGATCCGAATCATCGGCGCTGAAGTTTCTGAGGAAACCGATCAATGAGTAATAATACCAAGCATTTTGAAGTCCCCATCGATGAGCAACGAGTGGTCCGGGCATCGGTCGATGAACCGATGAGTCCGACATCTCGATCGAAGGTCATAGTGTTCATTCCTGGATTCAAGGGGTTCAAGGACTGGGGTGGCTGGCCGTGGTTTTGTGGCGAGTTGGCGAAAGCCGGCCATCGAGTCCATCGGCTCAACCCATCGATGTGTGGGGTCGGCCCAAGCCTCGACTCTTTCGATGAACCGGAACGATTTGCCCAGCAGACTCTGGGGCACGATGTCGAGGATCTGGAAACGTTTCTGCTGCGTCCCGAGGTGGGCTCGGACGAGGTGATCTTGCTCGGGCACTCTCGAGGGGGCATCGTTGCGGCTCTCACTGCAGCGGCCTCTTCTCAGGTCGCAGGCGTGATCACCATGGGAACTCCGGATGCACTGCTTCGCCTCAGTGATGAGGAGATTGAAGAGTGGCAATCTCGAGGGAAACGAGAAGTTGTCAATGCTCGAACTGGAGAGGTCCTGTACCAGCATCTGGCGGTACTGGAAGACTACCTGGATCAGGAAGAGTTCTACAACGCCCCGCAAGCACTGGCCAAAGCAGCGGTGCCGGTGCTAGCGATCCATGGTGAAGCAGACCCATCGGTCGAGAGTTCCTGCGCGACCCGATTGCTCGAGGATGTCGATTCTGATCTCGCTCGCAAGGTCCTCATTGCAGGAGCGGGCCATACATTTGGGATGGTTCACCCCTTCAGCGATCCCAGTCCTCATGCTGAGCAGATGCTCGAGGTGATCACCGATTGGCTGCAGGAAAAGTGGCCTCGATGAAAAGGTATCCGGCATACGACCCGATCGAGTACCAGCAGTGGCAAGCCGATCCTGCGGTGATGAAACAGTACCAGAGCAAGAGCGAGGAGCCCCGAGTAGAGGCTTCTGTGGCGAGCCTTGGCGCCTCGGGTCTGATCGATCTGTACAAGGGACTGTTGAGAGCACGCCTTCACGACATCGCATTGAAGCGATGGGTTCGCACTGGAGTCATCACCAAGGCCTGGCTCGGCTGCGGTGAGGAAGCAGTGACCATCGGCGCATGTCATGCTCTCGGCCCGGATGATGTGGTCGGTCCCATGATCCGCAATGCCGCTGCCACATTTGAGCGAGGCATCCCCATCGAGGAGTCTTTCCGCTCCTATCTGGCGACCGGGGATGGAATCACCCAAGGACGAGATCTTCACTTCGGGGATCTGGACCATGGGGTGGTCGCCCCGATCAGCCATGTCGGGGATCTGGTCCCTGTTTGTGCTGGGTTCGCCCTCGCATTTCAGTTCAAGAAGGAGCCACGGGTGGCCCTGACCTGGGTCGGCGACGGATCGACTCGAACCGGTGCGGTTCACGAGGGACTCTCGATGGCATCGAGTCGTTCACTCCCCTTGATCGTGATCATCGAGGACAACGCAGTGGCGCTGGGTACCCGGCGAGATGATCGGTTGGCGAATTCTCTCGCCAGTATGGCTGCGAGTTACGATGCTGTCGGGCTCGAGTGTGATGGCAACCATGTGCTGGATGTACATGCTGCGGTTTCCGAGGCACGAGAGATCTGTATCGACGGTAAGGGACCGGTGATCATCCTGGCCCGTACATTTCGATTTGGCGGCCATGCTACTCACGACGAGGCCGAGGCTCGTGATCTGTTCGAGCCACAGGAGTTCAAGGAGTGGGCCCTTCGAGATCCCATCGGCTGCTTCGAGGAGTGGTTGCTGGGTCAACGGGAGCGGCTCGGAATGGATCCTGGACCTGCGCTACAGGAATGCGAGCAACAGGTCATCGACGAGGTGGAGAAGGCTGCGGAGACATCACTGGAGAGTCAGAAAAATTCGTTACCCGATGCCGATGCGATGCTGGGGGATGTGTTCGCAGGTTGAGCGGTGACTAGTCGCTCGAGGCGGCCTGTTCAGCCGGATCCTCGATGCTGAAGGAAGTCCCACAGCCACAGGCTCCACTGGCATTGGGATTTTCGAAGACAAAACCGCGCCCCATCAGAGACTCCTTGAAATCGACGGTGGTGCCGTTGAGGAACATCCATGACTTGGGATCGACGATCACCCTCACGCCCTCCACATCGATGACTCGATCCTTCTCGGTCGGAGCCTCGACGATATCCATGCCGTAGGACATGCCGGCACAGCCACCCCCCTGGACATAGAGACGCAATCCACCCTCTGCCCCGGCGGATTTCTCCAGGGTCAATCGTGCAATCTCTTGTCCTGCGGCTTCCGTGACGTGAATCATTTCTCGAATCCTCCTAGCGGGCGACCGTGTGGGTCGACCGTGTGGGTCGACCGTGTGGGTCGATCGTGTGGGTCGATCGTGTGGGGCGACTGTACGAGCGAATTTGGTCAGCGCTTTGCCGATGGAATCGCTTCAATAACTCCAATTTAACAGCAATTACTCGGAAACTCCAGCGATCGGGTGGCGTTTCCGCAGGAGGCTATCGGTGATACCTTTTGACAGAAGGAGTTCGGTTGTCCGTCACCTTGAAATCACTGGCTGCGGTACCTACCTGGCTCACCTTGCAGGTGGTCACCATCTTCATCGGTTGGCTTCCGATTTCCCGTGCCAGGAGCCTGGGGCGATTCCTCGGGCGCTGCGGTTGGAGATGGCGGAGAGCGGAGCGTAGGCGCACCTGTGAACAGTTGCGACAACTGGATCCGGGGCTCGGTCAGAAAACACGTCAGCGCATCGGGAAACGTTGCTTCGAGCAGATGGGAGAGACGATCCTCGAACTGGTCTCGCTCGCCGGAAAGGAGCTGGATCAGCTCGGCAGTCCTCCTCGGCGCGGGGGGGTCGCCATCGAGGGGCTCGAAGAATTTCGCAGTAAGATTGCTGAACTGAGGTCCGATGGTAGGGGAGTGATTCTCATCTCAGGACACATCGGGAGCTGGGAACTCGCCGGTTCGATCGTCGGCAGGGAGTTCCCCAAAGACAGTTTGTTCCTGGCACGACGCTATCTGGATGCGGTCGAACAGAACTGGGTCAATGGTCTCCGCTGTCGACTTGGCGATCGTCTGGTCTTCCAGGATGAGTCATTGTTACGATCGCTTCGATTGCTCCACGGAGGTGGAATCCTCGCGATGCTGACCGACCTCGATATCAAGAGGATGGAGGGGATACACATCCCCTTTCTTGGCAAGGAAGCCCATACCACCACAGCTCCCGCACGACTGGCTCTCAAATCAGCGGCGAGGTTGCTGCCCTTCTTCATCATCCGGGATCGCCACGGATATCACATCGAGGTGGATCGGCAGATCGATCCCTCTCTCCTGACAGGATCGGAGGAGCAGCAGATTCGAGAGGTCACCATCGAGATGAATGGGGCCATCGAGCGAGCGATCCGCCGTCATCCATCGCAATGGCCCTGGATGCACTCCCGCTGGCACTCGACCCCGGAGATCGTTGAACGACGAAAAAGAGCGCGTGCTCGCCCCTCGCTTGAGGGAGAGGCCGTTGAGGCATAAGATGCGTGCTGACTCGATCGAAAATCCGGCTCTCGGAGAGGGCTCACCACCGGAGTGATCTTGACCCATCGTGCGCCACCAGTACGGAAGGAAACTGCGGATGAAAATTCTCTCGATCTTCTCGACTCTGACCTTGTCATTGTTGCTGGGGGCGATGCTGATCACCACTTCGTTTCTGTCGGGGCAAGATGCTCCCGAACTTTCGTGGAAGAAGGGCGATGGGGCAGAGGTTTTTCAGCAAGGAAAGACCGCCTACGCCGCGCAACAGTTCAAGGAGGCGTATGGTTTCTTCAAGGACGCACGCAAGCAGGCCAAGAATCGAGATACCCGCGCTCATGTCGAACTGTGGCTCGCCTCGACCGAAGGTGCCAACGAACTGACGGCTCTCAAGAAACAGGCCGCCGATGGAAAAGAGAACGCTGCCTATCGCTTGGCAGTGAAAAACTATTCAAAGTTTTCCAAGACGCTGGTTGGAGAGGAATACAAGAATTTCCTCACCGAACTGCAGAGAAAATTGTTTCACGTACTGGAAGATTTCGAGCGCGTCTCTCGTCGATACTCGGAAAAGTACGGCAAGAAATTTATCGACGAAGCCCAGTGGGTGCAGGAGGGCAAGCGAGCCTTGAAGTGGGATGTCGCATCGGGAAAGACCGAGTTGAAGATCAAGGGAGTCCCTGGTGGTCTGTCCGCCTACAAGTCGATCGCATTCTATCTAGACATGCCCAGGGGAGGGTCACCCTACCAGCTGGTGTTCGTCGTCCCTGGGAAATCGGAGGCGGGGGTGAGCCAGGTGAAGGTGGTCAGCAACGCCTACATCGCCCAGATGAAATCGCACAAGGGCCTCAAACGGATCGAAGTTCCGCTGCGGAATTTCAAGGGCCAGGGAGATGTGTCGTGGGATCGGGTCAAGGATTTCAGGATTCAGTTTCTCGGTGCAAAAAAGTTCACTGCCTATATCGACTTCATTGCGCTGCTAAAGTGAGCCCTGAAGTTCCCAGGGGTGAGGTTCCCGAGCCCTCGCGCCAGCAACGATCGAGGTCATCGGTGGCCTGATCGGTCGCCTCGTCGAGTGCACTCTGAAAACGCAAAGCCGCATCGCGGTCTCCACTTCGCTCGGTAGCGGGATAGACCGGTGCTCCCACAACGATCACCGCTTTGCCCCAAGGTGCTGGTAGGATCATCCGATCCCAGGTGGATAAACGCATCGATCGATCGACGGCGAATCCCAGCGGGATCATCGGGATCCCGGTTCTTCTCGCCAGTGCTGCGGCACCTTCTTTAGCCTCTTTTGGAGGGCCCTTCGGACCGTCGACAGCGAACACCGGGGAGTTCCCCTCGTGTACCAGCTTTTGCAGATCTTGAAAGCCACGCAGTCCTCCACGAGAACTGGACCCGAGGGCCAGAGCCACATCGAGATAGTACAGAGCCGAGCCGAGTCGGGCACCATCGTGGTGCTGGCTGGTGATGGCGGCAAATCCATTGGAGCGCAGGGTGTAACTGAGGGGTAGAACCCACTCGTGCCAGAAACCGACCACCAGGTTGCCATGATTTCGCAGGGCGTCGATGGCGTGGTGACCTCCCGACCAGCGTAGATCGAGGGAGTCATACAGCGCCGGTAGGAGCACCGAAAGTGCCCGGCCTGCGAGGGGATAGGGTGGCTCGGCGGAGGTGTCCTTCATGGCTTCAGGATGAGGGAGCAGGGGGGGGCTGGTCAATGAGACGCTACCTCCTCATCGCTGCGATTTAGCAGCTCCAGTAACGCCTGTTCGACCGCGGCCACCGGGATCGCTGACATGCAGAAGGAGTGATCGCAATCGCGCAGGTTGCAAGGAGAGCAGGGGATGGCACTGCGCAGGACGCGAGTCCACGGCTGTCGTGGGGCGTAGATGCTGGGGTCCTTGGGACCGTACAGACCGATGGAAGGGATGCGGCGAATCGCCCCGAGGTGGAGGATTCCGGTGTCTGCTGCGACCACAGCTTGGCAGCGTCCGATCAATGCCGCCATCGCAGTCAGATCTCTGGTCTCGGGAGCGGCGTGCACGCGGGCTCCCGCTCCCGAGACGATGGCGTCTCTTGCTGTCCGATCTGCTTCGCCACCGGAGATCCAGATGCGGTGACCGCGGTGAGCCAGCGATCGCGCCAGTTCCATCCATCGCAGTGCTGGCCACTCCTTGAAACGGCCGAAGGCGCTGACGAAGGGATGCAGCAGGATCGGAGCCTCGCCATCTTTGAGTGTCTCGATGAGAGTCTCGTCGAGAGTCTCGTCGAGAGCATCGTCGACCTCACCGATCTGACCCGGCGGCGGCGCTCCATCCCAGCCGAGAGCCCTCACCACCGAGAGGGCCCGGTCGGTTCGATGGACTCGCCCGGCAACTTCGGGCGGGTGAAACCCTCGCCACCAGCGTGGCAATTCACCACCGTCCTGCGGATGAATTCCGATGATGCGATCGGCTCGAGCCAGCAAACGAATCAGCGCCGATCGAAAATTGGACTGCCAGTCGATCAGCAGGTCGTAGTGTTGCTCACGCAATTCCCGGGTGAATCGGGCGATCATCGGCCAGGCATGGACACGCTGATCGGGCTGCTTCCAGCTCCTTTTCAATTCGCTCCTGGGCAGGCTCAAGACCCTGTTCAGTGACGGATGGCCCAGTAACAGGCCGCTCGACAGGGACTCGGTCACGGCGTCGATCCGGGCTTCAGGAAATTGCTCAGAGAGTGCCTCCAGAGCGGGCAGAACCTGAATCAGATCACCGACGGCGGACAGCCGCACGATGAGGATCGAGCGCGGGAACAGGGGTTCGCTGGGCAGTGGTCTCACGTGGGGTAGAATGATCCCCCCGGGGCTTCGAGGGAAGCCCTGTTCGCAGCTCGAGGGGGGATTCCCCTGGAAGTGAGCCCGATGAGCGTTCTTCTCGGAATTGAGTTACAGGGATCGACCGTCTCCTTGCTGGCGGTGGATCGCAAAGGCACTGTCCTGGCACAGGTACAAGAGCCGGTCAGTGTTCCTTTTCAGCAGTGGTGGGGAATTCATCCCGATGAGCGGGTGAGATCGGTCCGGGCGCTGCTGCAACACGCTTTGCAGGAGGGGCTGATCCGCCCTGCGGCGGTGGCGGCCATCGGCATCTCCTGTGAGTCTTCGCTGGTGCTGGTCGATGCAGAGATGGAGCCGATCCCGCCGCGCGCTCTCAACTGGCAAGAACTGGATCCGGTCGCAACGCTTCCTCGGCAGGTCCTCCGCTCGACCCTGGCCAGTTATCCGAGCATCTTACGCGGCCTCCATTGCGTCTTCGATCTGCAGGACTGGCTGCGCTACCGCTGGACCGGAGCAGTGGCCACCACCACCACCTTCGCCTGGAATATCGGACTGTCCAGTTCGCGTAGTCCAGGTCAGCGCTGGGATGCACAAGAACTCCAGCAACTGGGACTCGAGTCGGGACAGGTCCCTCCGCTGATGCCGGGACCCCATAAAATCGGAACCCTTGCCGAGGAGTTGGTGCGAGAGACGGGATTGCCGAGAGGCACCTGGTTTTGTGGGGGTTCCACACCGCAAGCCGCACGGCTTTGGCTCGCTGCAGAACCTCGCCCGGGCCAGCGAATCGTTCTGCTCGAGCCCGATGGGGCGACCTTGTGGAGAGTCGGGGGAGAACCGAAGTCAGCGGACTCGATCGAAGATGTGATTCCGTCTCCCTACGGTGATCACTGGTATCATCGAGAAGCGGTGGAGGTTGCGGATCCCCGTCGTGGGGACACCCCGATCGCCGATGTGGTGCATGACGCTACTGATATCGATTCCGAGCAGTCGTGGAGTGTGGATCGGCAATCGATGATGGTCTCCGCCGATTTTGGTGCCCCGTCGAGAGCCCCGGCACTGCTGGCAGGAGTCGGACTCGGCTGGTATCGCGACCTGAGGCCGCTATGGCGCAAGCGTTGTCGATGCGGATCTCTTCAGGAGTGGATCGATCAATCGATTCATGATGAGGGATCCCCGGATGTGGAGACGAGAGAGCAGACGTGAAGAGCAGCACGACCCTCAAGGACCAGCTTCCAGCTCGCTTTCGCGGAACCATGCTCGGTGCCGCCATCGGCAGCGCCCTTGGCTTTCCCCATTCTGGATCATCCCGAACCTTCATGAGGGCTCTGGGATCCGAAGTGATCGAGGGCTATGTCCGACATCGTAACGGCTACTTCCCGGTGGGGCAGCATGGTGCCGGCGTCCAGTTGATGACACTCGCTGCGGAAGCGATCGCCACTGTCGGTTCGGTGCAACCGCAGTCGATCGTCGATCACTGGATTCCGTTGTGGCGCGAAAATCGCATCATCGAGCGTCTCCCCGATGTCGATGTGGCGATGTCTCGCTGGCTGCGTCGCGGCCCGGATGCCCGGGGCTGTGCCTGCGGACCGGGCGAGGTGGGCAGTGGATCCCTGGTGTCTAGCGTACTGATCGGGCTGTGGGATCACGATGATCCCACTTCGCTGGTCGATGACTGCGAACGCTTGATCGGTGTGACTCATGAGGACCCGGAGGTTCGAGCAGTCAGCTCGGCGCTGGCCAGTGTCATCAGTCATAATCTCACCCACAAGGATGTAGTGCTGGGAGACGTGATCGATGGAGCCACTGCCGCTGCGGCTCGTATCGACATGGCAGTGGCGGAACGAATCCAGGAGATCCCGATGCTGCTCGCCTCCTCCGAACTGGTGGCCTTTGATCAACTGGCCAGTTCTCCCGACGAGATTTCAAATGCCGATCACTCCGGAATCGAAAACCGAGCTCTACCGATCTTCCTCGTCGCTCTTCACAGCTGGTTGAGAAACCCAGCGGAACCGATGCTGGTGATCGGTTCCTGTCTCTCGTCAGGTGGAGCGGTGGAGATGACCGCAGCGGTGGGTGGGGCGCTGGCAGGCTCCTGTATCGGCGAGCATCGCTTTCCTGCAGTGCTGAAGGAGGGACTGCTGGAGGGGAAAGAGATCTCTGCTGCAGCCGACCTTCTCTACCAGAGCCAGGTCCAGGAACGCAGACGCAGGAAACTCTAGTGCAGTGGCGTCACCGCCGTGTCCTTGGTATCTTCAATCCTCTGATCGTTTTGCATATGCGATGATTTCCAAGCGATCGACAGGAGATGAAATGTCTGGTGAGGTGAGGATGTTCGGCGAGATCGCCTTCGAGATGAGATGGATCTCCACAGCCCATCTATACGAAGCACTGGCGCTCCAGGCTCGGGATGAGGCGCGCGGCGAAAAGCATCGATTTCTCGGGCAGATTCTCATCGATCTGGGATATATGACAGACCAGCAGGTGCTCGAGGTCCTCACGGTCCTTCACGATCGCCCCCGCCATGGCCAGCGGGAGACCTGATCCTGACCACTGAACCGCTCCTGCCCTGGCCCCGCCCCCTGCTGAGCTTGCTGGAACGATGCTGGCGAGCCGGGGTGACTCTCGATCACTGGCGCCATCGCCGTCGTGAAACTGCAGGTGAGTGGCCCCTTCGACTTCCGGTTCCTGTCATCAGCATCGGCAACATCACCGTCGGAGGCACCGGCAAGACTCCTCTCACAGAAGCGTTGGCTCGAACCTGGTTGGATCGAGGTGGCCATCCGGGCATCGTCAGTCGTGGTTATCGTGGCGATGCCGATGGCAATGATGAACACCGGATGCTGCTACGAAGTTTGCCCGGGGTTCCCCATCAACAACATCGTTGTCGTCACACGGCAGGGCTCCAGTTGCTGGCAGCCCATCCCGAGGTGGATCTACTGCTGATCGATGATGGATTTCAACATCGACGCCTTCATCGAGATCTCGACCTGGTACTGCTCGATGGACGCAGTCCGCTGGCGGGAGGCTACTGCTTGCCGCGGGGGCGCTTGCGAGAGCCCTGGAGTCAGTTGGCACGCGCCGATCACCTGATCCTGACTCGTGTCGAGCGTTGTCGTGATGGGGAACTGGCGAATACCATCGGGTTTTTACGCCAGTGGTTCCCATCGATACCTCGATCGTTGGCGACCACCGAGGTGGGAGAGGTGAGATCACTCGGCTCTGCGGAGATCCCCGCTGCCGGATCCAGGGTGTTTGGATTTTGTGGCATCGGAGACCCCGATTCCTTTCGACAGACACTCACCGCTCACGGCTGGAACCTGGTCGGGCTGGAGCCATTTCGAGATCACCACCGCTACCAGATGTCTGACTTTCGACGCATCTATCGGCAAGCCGGGGAACGGGGGGCCGCGGCCCTGGTCTGCACCGCCAAGGATGCAGTCAAGATCGAGCTCCTGCTCGCTGCTGGAATGAGTTCCCCATTGCCGATCCTGGTCCAGGAAGTGACCACCGCAGTCGATCTGGAGCCGATCCTCGCCCAAATTGGTGGGTGACAGGGTGTCGGGAGGCGTGAAACTGCGGCCCCTTCCTGCTAGCATCTGAAAAAGACCCCGTTGAACAGGAGATCTCTTGGTACCGGACTCTCGTTGGCAACCGCTCGATCTTGGAGATGTGAAACCGATCCCCATCGGTCAGCGCAGGAATATTGTCCACAGAGATCAGTTTCGCGAACTGTGCGACCCGCAGGGAACCATCGAACAGTTGATCGATTCCTTGCCGGACATCCTGGCGGGTGGTGAACTGCGTGCTGCAGCGGCCGCGGTGGCCCGATCTGTTGCTGAAGGAGCTCCGGTGATCGCCGCCCTCGGTGGCCATGTGGTCAAGGTGGGAATGGGTCCACTGATCATCGATCTGATGGAGAAGGGTGTGATCTCGGCGATCGCGATGAACGGGGCGACCGCGATTCACGATCTGGAACTGGCTCTGATCGGCCAGACATCTGAAGATGTCGAGTCCAATGTTGCCGATGGTACATTCGGCATGGCGAGTGAAACTGCCGAAGCATTTCGACAGGCGAGCTTGGCTGGCTCCGATGAAGTGGGGCTGGGAGCGGCTCTGGGAGATTGGATCGAATCGCAGAGCGCTCCCCATGCCGAACTCTCGATGTTGCTCAGAGCTCGGCAATTGCGGATCCCGGCAACGGTTCATGTCGCCATCGGAACCGACATCGTGCACATGCATCCGGGTGTTGCGGGAGCAGATATGGGAGCGGCGACCGCTATCGATTTTCGGTTGCTCGCAGCGGTGGTCAGTGACCTCGAGAATGGTTGCTGGCTCAACATCGGCTCTGCGGTGGTGATGCCTGAGGTCTTTCTCAAGGTGGTCAACATCGCTCGTAACCTCGGGAAACCGCTGAATGGAGTGACCGCCATCAACTTTGACATGATCCCGCACTATCGCACCAGTCGAAATGTTTTGCAGCGTCCGGTGGAGAGAGGGATCTCATTGACCGGCCATCACGAGATCAACTTGCCGTTATTCCGAGTTGCTGTGCTGCAACGGATGTCAGCGGAAGATCGAGGAGCCAGTGATGATTCCTGAACTGAATACCCTGGAGGAGGCGCGCATCCTGGTGGTGGGTGACCTGATGCTCGACGAGTACTTCTACGGTGATATCGAGCGCATCTCGCCGGAGGCTCCGGTTCCGGTGGTACGAGGCCGTCACCATGAGATGCGAGTCGGAGGGGCTGGGAGCGTGGTGACCAATCTGGCCGCCCTCGGATTCGAGCCGATCGTCGTGGGGCTGGTCGGAGATGACGATGGCGGGCGGTTCATCCGCGAGGCACTCGAGGAGACCGGAGCCCGCACCGAGGGAGTGGTCGTCTGCAAGAGCCGACCGACGATTCGCAAGACTCGGATCCTGGCCGGAGTCCAGCACGCTGGCAGAGCCCAGCAGCAGGTACTGCGCCTCGACCAGGAGGAGAAGAGTCCGATCGACATTGGCGAGCAGACGCTCTTGATCGAGGCCGTCAATAACGCTCTTGAGCAAGATCCTGCAGCGGTGCTGATCTCTGATTACGAGAAGGGACTGCTCGAGAAATCACTCCTCGAGTCGCTGGTCGCAGGGGCTCAGCGACGATCAATTCCGGTGCTGGTCGACCCCGGCCGATCGGGACGCTGGAGTGGTTATCGTGGGGCGACGCTGATCTGTCCCAATCGATACGAGGCCAGTAGCGCGACCGGAATCGATCTCGACGCTGAAGTAAAGGAGCAATTGAAGGCGGGACAGGCGCTGGTCGAGGATCTCGAACTGGAGCACTGCATCCTGACCCTCGATCGAGACGGAATCACCCGAGTCTCCGCCAGTGGAGACTCTCGGCGCCATCCGACCCGGGTTCAGGCGGTCACCGATGTGGCGGGTGCCGGAGACATGGTCCTGAGTCTGCTGGGAGCGGCACTGGGCTCCGGCTGGAACATCGATGATGCCTGTCAACTGGCCAATCTCGGGGCCGGGATCGAGGTCCAGAAGGTCGGGGTGCAGCCGGTTGAACGGTGGGAACTGGAGGCAGCCAGGAGTGCCTGGATGGGGATCGTCCCCATCGCACTGCGCTCGTCGAAACAGATGCAGGAACTGGTCCAGCAGGCGAAGGCCACCGGCCAGACGGTGGTCTTCACCAATGGCTGCTTCGATCTACTCCATGCCGGTCATCTCCAGCTGCTCGAAGCGGCCCGGGCCTTTGGCGATCTGCTGGTGGTTGGAATCAATTCAGATGCGTCGGTGGCTCGCCTCAAGGGCCCCGATCGACCGATTCTGCCCGCCACCGAGCGCGCTCGATTGCTCGGGGCACTCTCCTGTGTCGATCATGTGGTGGTGTTTGATGAGGACACCCCGAAAGCACTGATCGGTGCTCTGATCCCCGATGTGCTGGTCAAGGGTGCCGATTACAGCGTCGAGGAGGTGGTCGGTAAGGACGAGGTGGAGGCGGCGGGAGGCCGGGTCGAGCGAATCACCTTGGTCCAGGGGGCTTCGACCACCGGGCTCATCGAACGAATTCGAAGTGGTACTCGAACTTGCCCCCCGACGCCGGAAGGCTAGGATGCACCTTCCATGCCGTGGGCATGGGCCCGTCTGAGCCGGAGAGCCCATTCCGGACCTCACATCGTGAGGTGAATCCATCGGACGATTTCAATATCCGGAGTCCGGTTCCGCGGGCTCACACGATCAGGCCTGGAGCAATGCATGACCGATGATACGAAGGAGGGCACCGCCGACAGGCCCTCCAGCGAAGCAGCCATGTTTGGCCGCATCGCTCTCAAGAATCAACTGGTGGGGGAAGCCGATCTGCGACGGGTGATGTCGAGCCTCACCGGGGGATCGGATCTGGGAAAGGCACTGGTGGCAGAGGGTTTGATCTCTGCCAAGCATGCCGAGGCGATCTCACAAAAAGTTTCTCAGCGACTCGAGGGCCAGTCGACAGCGGCTAGCGCGGGTGACGCCGGGAGTCCGGCGCAGGCCACTGCTCGAGGCGGAGTGGTCTCGATCGACGATGTGAAGCGGATGGACTTCACCTCGATGGTCGGCAAGCCGTTGATTGAATATCTGCGCAAGGCGCGAGAGTTGGGTTGTTCCGACTTTCACTTCCAGGTCGATTCGGCACCTCTGGTTCGTCTCCACGGACATCTCATCCGCTGGAAGCATCCAGTACTGACCGTCAAGGACACTGCCAGGACCATCGAGGAATTGCTCGATGAGAAGCAGTGGAAAGATCTGCAACAAGAACAGGATCTGGACTACTGCCTCGACGATGGGGACAGGGGTCGCTACCGCACCAACTGCTTCAAGCAGCGCAAGGGTTTCGAGGCGGTGTTTCGGATCATCCCGACCAAGGTGCCCTCTTTTGAGGATCTACACCTGCCGGAGGTGCTTTCCCAGTTCACCCAGTACAACCAGGGCATCGTTCTGGTCACGGGGCCAGCCGGTTGCGGGAAGTCTGCAACACTGGCGGCGATCGTCGAGCGAATCAACCAGCAGCGCCATGACCACATCGTGACGGTTGAGGATCCCATCGAATACATCTTCACCCCCGCAGGATGCAACATCAATCAGCGTCATGTGCACCATCACACGGAGACCAACTACAGCGCCTTGCGATCGGCGATGAGGGCCGATCCGGATGTCATCATGGTGGGCGAGATGCGTGACGTGGAGACGATCTCGATGGCCATCACCGCCGCAGAAACGGGGCACCTGGTTCTGGCGACGCTTCATACGACCAATGCCATCCGCTCGATCGATCGCCTGATCGATGTGTTTCCTCCTCGAGAGCAGGAGCAGGTCCGAGCGATGGTTTCCGAGTCGATGCGAGGGGTCATCTCACAGCAGTTGTTGCCGCGAAAGGATGGTACCGGCGTTGAGCCGGCACTCGAGATCATGTTCACCACTCCGGCGGTAGGAAATCTGATTCGGGAGGGCAAGACATACCAGCTGGCGTCGGTGCTCCAGACCGGTCGTAAGCAGGGAATGATCACCATGGATGACTCGATTCGAATCTTGCTCCGTAAGGGAATAGTGACCCCGGAGACTGCTCGATTCCACGCGGAGGACCCCTCCGCCATGCAGGGTTAGGAAAATATCGATGTCCGTTAAAGCACTCGAAAAACTACTCTGCAAGATTCGTGAAGTCGAGGGGTCTGACCTTCATATCAGTGCAGGAATGCCTCCCAAGATCCGCATTCACGGACACCTGAGGCCCATCAACAAGGAACCTCTCACCAATCAACAGGTCGAGGAGCTGCTGCTCCCCTCCCTCGATGAGAAGCGCAGCGCGATCTTCGCCGAGAAGAATGATCTCGATTGGGCCTACGCCATTCCTGGAGTGGCACGCTTCCGTTGTAGCTTCTTCAGGCAGCAACACGGGATGTCCGGGGTATTCCGGATCATTCCCGAGGAGATCAAGACGGTGCAGGAACTGGGAGTGCCCTCTCACATCGAAGATTTCTGTAAACTTCGTAATGGTTTGATCCTCTGCACGGGTCCGACAGGAAGTGGAAAATCGACGACCCTTGCGGCGTTGATCGACTTCATCAACAGGAATCAGTCGAGGCACATCGTGACCATCGAGGAACCGATCGAGTTCGTGCATCAGAACAAGAACAGTCAGATCACCCAGCGCGAGGTGGGAATCGATACGGATTCCTTCGCCCGGGCGTTGCGGTCGGTCAGCCGCCAGGATCCGGACGTGATACTGGTGGGTGAACTTCGAGATCTGGAGACGATCAGTCTTGCCATCACCGCCGCAGAGATGGGGTACCTGGTATTTGCTACCCTCCATACCAATAGTGCGGCCAAGACTGTCGACCGGATCATCGATGTGTTTCCTGAAGATCAGCAAAACCAGGTGCGCACGATGCTCTCTTCATCGCTCAAGGGAATCATCGCCCAGCTACTGATCCCGAGGCAGGATGGCAAGGGTCGTGTGGCGGTCAATGAGTTGCTCTTCCATGATGGATCCTTGCCCAACATCATCCGTGAGGGTGCGGTGCACAAGATCGTCTCGCTCATCGAGGGTGGACGAGGTAAGGGGATGCAATTGATGGATGATTCCATCATGGTCGCATTGAAGAAGGGTGATATCAGTGCTGAACATGCGCACCGGTGGGCCAGCGAGAAGAAGAAATTTCAGCACTTCCTGAAGGGTTGATCGGTTGTCTGACCCCGAACGGCTGCTGATCCGGTTGCCGACCTGGGTCGGAGATGCGGTGATGGCTACCCCTGCCCTTCGGGCGGTGAGAAGAGACCTTCCCCACACCCGCATCGCGCTGATGGGAGGGGCGCATCTCGAACCCTTGCTCGCGGATGCAGACCTGTTCGATGACTGGATCGCGACCGCTTCTGGTTCGGGCAAGGTCGCTGCCAACATCGCTGCGATCCACAACTTTGCTGCCGATGTGGCACTGCTTCTTCCACATTCCTTTCGAACTGCCTGGGAAATCTGGCGTGCATCGGTTCCACGGCGCATTGGCCTGAGGGGGCAATTCCGGGGCTGCTTGCTGACGGATCCGCTTGGTCCAACGCGCCTCCCGCCGGGGCGGCGCGCCATCCCCATGCATCACGAGTATCTGGAGGTGGTGGCTTCGCTGGGAGCTTCTGGCGACGGAATCGGTTCCAGACTCGGGGTTGGCGAGGAAGTGGTTGTTTCTGCGACCCGACGCCTCGAGGCCCTCTCCATCGGTTCCGATCGGGATTGGATCGGGTTCCACCCGGGAGCGGCCTTTGGTCCCGCCAAGATCTGGCCCATCGATCGAATGGCGCGGGTGGCTCGCACCTTGAGGGATGACGACGGCTGTGGAATCGTCATCACCTGTGGTCCGGGAGAGGAACCCTTGGCCCGGCAATTGAGAGACTTGGTGGGGGGGGAGGTGGTCGATCTTTCCGAAGATCTGTGGCCCCTCGACCAGCTCAAGGTTTTGATGGGGAGATTGGCACTGCTGGTGACTGGCGATACCGGTCCTCGGCACATCGCTGCGGGGATGGGTACCCCTCAAGTGGTCCTGATGGGTCCCACCAGTCCCGATTACACCGACGCTTACCTCGAAACGACCCGCGTGATCCGGCGCGAAGATGTCGAATGCAGCCCCTGTCAACAAAAGGTCTGCCCACTGGGACATCACCAGTGCATGACCTTTATCGAACCGGAGACGGTGATCGAAGAGGCGCGTCGCTGGCTGGCACGATCCTCCGATTCTGCAGAGGGAGCGGAGCAAGCGTGATCGACCACGCTCGCGAATCGCAGTCTTGCGAATCGCAGTGGTGAGAGGCTCGGACTGCTCGCTTATTGAGCCGAGACCAGTTCCACGATCTGATCGCAGGCTGAGATCATCACTTTTCCCAGCGATCCATCTGGATGAGTTTTCATCATCGGAGTGCCGCCGTCTCCGCTGAGAGCGATGCTCGGTTCGAGGGGGATCTTGCCGAGGAACGGGACCTGGTAGCGCCGTGCGGCATCTCGACCGCCGCCGCCACGAAAGATCTCGGTGATCTGGCCGCAGGAGGAGCACTCGAAGCCACTCATGTTTTCGATCACACCGAGGATTGGAACGCTGGTCCTCTGGAACATCTGGATGCCGCGCTGAACATCGAGGAGTGCGACATCCTGGGGAGTGGTGACGATCACTCCGCCGGTCAGGGCGATCGACTGCACCAGGGTCAACTGCGCATCCCCGGTTCCGGGAGGCAAGTCCAGCACCAGATAATCGAGTTGACCCCATTCGACCTGGAACAGGAACTGACGCAGCAGTCCAGTGACCATCGGGCCACGCCAGATCACTGGAGAGTCATCTTCGAGCAGGTACCCGATCGACATCGTCTTCAGACCATGTACCTCGATGGGAAGGATGGTGTCTTTTTCGGTCGCTCTGGGTTTCAGATCTTCGGTGCCGAGCATCTTGGGGGTCGAGGGACCGTAGACATCGGCGTCGAGCAAGCCGGTTTTCAGTCCGCGTGCCGCCAGGGCGAGCGCCAGATTGACCGCTACCGTCGACTTGCCGACCCCGCCCTTGCCGCTGGCCACGGCGATCACATTTTTCACTCCTGGGATGTCCTGGGCACCGACAGCGGAGCCTCCCACTCCTGGAGCTCCCGCTGCGGGATCCACAGTCGGGGCGGGAGTCTCGGATCGGTGGAGCAGCGTCACCTTTTCTACTCCATCGATGGAGCGTACGCGGTCCTCGATCTGTTCCGAGATCGATCCCTGCTGGGTCGTAAGACCGGCGGGAAATTGCACCACGACCGTGACTTCTCCCTCGTGAACGATGACTCGCTGGATCACGCCGGACTTGACGATGCTGCTCGGAGTTCCTGGCAGGGGAATCTCAGAGAGGACCTGATTGACGGCTGCTACTATCACGCTCTTGTCAGATGGCATCTGGAATCTCTCTCAAGTGAAGAAGGACTAGAAATGATTGGGTTCCTCAACTGACATGGAACTCTATTCCGGTAAATCGTATCCAGTGAGTCGTTGTTCGGCAATCAACACCGTGTCCCATTCCTGTCGCAACCCTCTTTTCGTGCCACAGTGGTCGCCGGATGAGAGTGCTCAAGGATCCACAGTTCTGCCCGTGCTATGATGTGTTTTAGAGGGGGATTTGACCGAATTCAGGTGGATTCGGCTCCCGTCTGGGAAGGTCAGCCATGAGTCAGTTCCTGTTCCTCGATATCGGGCAACTCGAGAGTCGACTGCACCATGATGGTGGTCTGATGCTGGTCCATTTCGGCTCACCGCTCGTCTCTTCCTGTGGATTCACCCAGAGAAGTCTGGCACTGATCGCACCGGAGTTCTCGGGCCAGATGCAGTTCTGCACCATCGATGTACCCTTGCAGGAGGTTCAGAATCTTCGCCAGTATTCGATCCGAGTCGTTCCCACCCTGGTGCTCTTCGACTGCGCCCGAGAAGTGGAGCGCCTCGACCGGATCTTGCTTCCGGCGGAACTGAGGCTCTTCCTCCGCGATGTCGTGGGGTATTACGGAGTTCCTCAACCGGCTCCGCGAAATGAAGATCCGGGCCTCTCTTCCTGAGTCCGCCGCCGATCTTCGAGCGCCCAGAACCTCATATTCCTCAGCGTCATGCCCCTCAGCGTCATGTCTGACAACCTGACCCCGCTCTTTTTTCTTCGTGTCCTCAATAATGAGGTCGAGAATGAGGTCGAGAATGAGGTCGAGAATGAGGTCTACAGCGTGAGATGCGTCCACCGACGCACCTCTGGCTGCCTTTCCTTTCGACCAAGGGGCCCACTTCATCCACTCCGCCTGAGACGGTTTTTCGGGCAATTTGAAGAATATCGGAACCGCTGGCGAATCGGTGGCGTTGATACGGATGTGCAGTGAGTCGGTCGCTAGTGCGAATCGATCTGCTGGCTCCGAGTTCGCTGCGACGATTCCAGGCACGCTGGTACGTCGACAGCGGCTCGCACATCTGTGAACTCACAGATCGGAGGCAGGGCCTCGAAGTCGCCTGCCTTGATGTTGAGCTTGTATAGAGGTACACTGACAACTTGAGTCCCACCTTTCAGAGCCCATGAGGCGCGGCTGGTATCCTCTACCAGCAGCGCCTCTTTTTTTTTAAATTTTTTTATTGTGGTGACGATTTCCCGACCAGAGTCCTCGGCATCGACCGATAGGAATTGATCGGAGTTCACCTGTATATCTTTGTAAAGCCAGATCGGGAACGACTCCGATCGACCGAATTGGCAGCCGCTCGATCGGGATGTCGAACTCGGTTAGCGGCGATTCGTTTCCGCGAGGCAGCGCTTCAGATGGTCGTCGAGGGCGCCAAACTGCGAGGAAAGATCATGAATCTCCGAGAGATGAGGACTCTTGAAGAAGAGTCCACAGTGCTGCTGGAGGCCACGATCCCCTCGTTGGCGAGCCCATTCCAGTAGGCGGCATAGATCGAGAACCAGCGGAGCCGCCAGTACCGCATCGCATCCTTGCCAGGTGAACTGCATCGTCATCCGGTGACCGAGAAATCCCTCGAAGTGAATCAGATCCCAGGCGGTCTTGTTGTCTCCCAGACTCGGGACGTAATCGATGGTGACCTGACTGTGAACATCTTTACCGAGGATCTTCTCGATCAACTCCCCTTTGGATTCGATTTTGGTCTGACGATTTTCGCTGCAGGAGAGGACTTCCCCATCTCGATCTCCCAGCATGTTGTATCCCTGCCACGAGAGAACCTTCAGGGCGCGCTGGGAAAACATTGGCGCCAGAGCAGACTTGACCAGCGTCTCACCCGTCTTCCCATCGCTGCCCGCGAAGGGACAGCCCTTCTCTTCGAGCAACTCACAGGTGGCCGGCAGCAGTGCTGCGGGAGAGGGAGTGAAGTTGACGAAGGAAGCTCCGACCTGCGCCGCAGCGATGGCATACAGGGTGCTCGATCGAAACGCTTCGGTGGTCCCCTGTGCCAGTTGCTGCAGCAGCTCCGCTGCGGAACCGTGTGACGGATGGGGGGGGAGCGCCGCTTCCGTGGATGAAAGGTTGACCACAACCACTCCCGAGAGATCATTTTCTTCGCGGAATTCTCTGAGGTCCTGTTCGATTCTCACCACCGCCTGTGCCGGATCCTCCACGATGCAATCGGGCTGGATTCCTTTGAGAGACAGGATCGCTTCTCCTGCATTGAAGAGGATTCCCGGTCGAATTCGATCGTCGACCTGTTCCAGTGTTGGCGCAATCTTAGCGATCAATTCTTGGCGAAGACTGCCGCTATCTGCGCAGATTGACCGCGCAGATTCGAGCAGTGATCCGTGGCGTACCTCGTGTCCTCCGATGATCAGGTCGTCGAGCGAGGGAAGTGGGCACTGCTCGAACATGGGAGTTTCGGTGAGAAGTCCGACACGATCTTCGAAGCCGTATTGGATGGCTGCGAGTCCTGCGATGACGGTGGTCGAGACACCACCTCGTGCTCCAACGAGCCATAGTCCGGTGCGGGACAACTGGTGATCCTTCCCAAGAAAACGGGCCGGTCGCCCGGAAGGCGAACGGCCCGATCTCCCGACCTGGCTCAGAGATTAGTGACGACGCAATTTTCTACGCGAATCCTTCACGTCCTGTTTGCGGTCCTTCTTGCGCATCAGCTTCTCGAATTCACGCTGTTTGCGACGTTTCGCCTCGGATGGTTTCTCGTAGAAGCTGCGCTTCTTGATCTCCTTGAGGAGACCTTCCTTGGCGACGGTACGCTTGAATCGTTGCAGCAGTTTTTCTGGGGTTTCCCCGCTTCGCAGAGTGACGCGAATCAAACCGGCTCACTTTCTCTAGGGCCAATAGGCCACTGCCATTCATCTTCGCCAGACCGATTCGATTTCGGTTCTGGAAGTTCCTGACCGGACCACCCTGCGGGAATCGCCCCGGGTCTTTCCTTCAGGAACCGTGGAGTGTAGGGGATCGGTGGAGATCTGACAAGGGAAGCGGAATGGACCGATCGGATTCGACTGGAGGCTGGACTCAGCCATCCTGGCCGTGCAGGATCGCCATGGCAGGGGGAGAGGAGCCCAACTGGTGCATCAGGGACCAAACCAACCGTTGGCGCGGGCCGACCGCCTTTCCCGGAGTTATGGGATGGCGTTGCTGGGGGGCCTCTTGGTGCCTCTCTCCTTCGAGCCGTGGGGGCTGGCGAGCCTCTTGCCGATCTCCATCTGGCTGCTGGCGAGGTCTCTCGAGCAGCGTGACTGGCGCACAGGCCTGCGGATCGGCTGGATCTTCGGGCTGGCGGTGGAGGGGCTTTCCACGCCATGGCTCGGCAATGCGGTGCAAAAATATCTGGGCATCTTCGTCATCGGGGATCCCGATTCGCTGCTGGCGCTGCTGGCAGGGATCGGCGCCTTTCTGTTGTGGTGGCCCCTGGCAGCACTCGGTTGGGGTCTTGTGGGCGCCAGTATCGCAGCGGGACCGGCCCGAGGTGCCGGTCGCTGGCTGCTGGCTGGTCTCGCCATCGTGGTGCTGGAATCGTGGTGGCCACGGGTCTTCCCCTGGTCGCTGGGCAGTGCGCTGGCGACTCCAGACCGAACACTGGGTTGGTGGTGCCTGAGCACCTTCGGAGTCGAGGGGGTCTCGCTGCTGCTGGTTCTGTCCGGTTTCATCGCAGCATCCGCCAGCCCCTCCTTTCCCCGCCACTGGCGGCACAGTTGGCGCTGGTTGGCGGCATTGCTGTGGATCGCGGTCCCGCTCCTCTCGGGGTCCACAGCCGCTGAGATTTCACCGCAGGAAGTGCCCGCAGGAGCGCCACAGCTGGTCTCCATCGTGCAGCCGGCGATTTCCCTGGAAACCCGCCATCGAGGAGACGAAGCGGCTCAGGCTCAGCAGTTGGCGACGATTCGGCAGTGGATCGAGCGGGCATCGGATGGCGATGGTCGAACGGCCGATCTGGTCATCTTGCCGGAAGCGATCTTGCCTGGAGTGTGGCGAGAAGCTTGGTTGACCGCGTGGCTCGATCCGTGGCTCACAGCACCGCTGGTGGTCGGTTTTACCCGGGCTCATCCAGAGGGCTATGCCAACTCTGTCGGCTTCTATCCCGCCGCTGGAACGGGGGAATCGCCCGCGGGTGAAGCGAGGACTCGAGGGGCGGGGCTGGCGCAACTGGCAGACAAGAAGGTGCTGGTACCGTTCGGAGAGAGGATTCCACTGGGCGGACTGATCTCAGCGCTGGGCATCGATCTTCCACTGGTCGACCTGATTCCCGCGAGCCAGCAAACCGTCTTCCGCGATGCGGTTCTTGCAGCACCGCTGGGAGTCTCCATCTGCTACGAAGGGATCCTCGCCGAGCCGATCTTCGAGACCATCGAGGGGGGGGCACGTTGGCACGTCAATCTGACCGAGGATCTGTGGTACGGCGACTGGATCGAACCGGCGCAACATCTGCAGTTGCAGCGATCGCGAGCGATCGAGAGCCAACTGCTGTGGCTGCGAAGCGCCAATGCGGGGATCAGTGCCATCATCGATCCCACCCCGGCGGGACTGCGCGGTGTCACGGCGATTCGCCGCTGGTCCGATGGACGCTGGTCGCGATGGCGACCGACCGATGTTGGAGAGCCGCTCGAACTGGCGATGGGACAGCCCTCCATCTTGCAGGCGCGCATCGAACACTGGCCTGTTCCGTCCAACCCTGGTTGGAGGAGAGTGCTGCGCTGGGGATCTCTCCCCGGTGCTCTGCTGTGGCTGACTCTCCTGTGGTTCCGGAAAAAAAAGGGATAGTGTCCGTCTGAGGACCCGATCTCGGCTTGACTAGCAGAAACAATGCCGTAACATCGAATATTAGCGAAATTGCTCTAGGTCACTTGTTCGCATGGACTTGTGAAGTGCCATTGTGCTCGTACTGAGCGCTACTCCCGTTCCAGCAAAATGGTGGCCGAAAAAGGGTCTGTAACGGTCTGTAACGGGGAAGAGGGTCTTCTCCAGCACTCGATCTGGGCGGGGACCGAAGACCAGCGTGAAGGGAAAGCAGCGGATGAGACTCAACACCGGCCTTTTCCAGCAGCAGACCCAGAAACAGATCCTCTCTCCCCAGATGATCCAGTCGATGGAGATCCTGGTGCTCAACCAGCAACAGTTGGAAGAGCGCATCTCGGATGAACTGGAGGAGAATGTCACCCTCGAGCGGGAGGAGTCGGGTGCCGAAGGTTCAGCCAGTGAGGCGATCGGCCTCGACCGGGAGAGTGATTTCACCGAAACATCCGCCGAAGATCTCGCAGGCCAGCAGGAGTTGACCGATCTGACCGAGCGCTATGAGCAGTTGCGAGAGCTCCAGCAAGCAGACTTCTGGTCTGAATCTTCTCCGATGCAGAAATCGTCAGGAATCGATGACGAGGACTCCTTTGAACTGATCGAGAATACCGAGGGCCGACCACAGTCGCTTCCACAGTTTCTGGTCGATCAGCTGAGTCTGAAAAGTCGTATCGATCTGCGACAGAGGGGGCTCTGTGAGGAGATCATCTACAACCTCGATGATCGGGGTTGGTTGATCCATTCGATCGAAGAGATTCACAACGCATTGGTTTCTGGAATCGAGCTGCCGGGAAGCGATCCGCGCCTGGCAGGCAAATCTCCACTCCTCGAGGAGGTTCTCGCTGCACTGGAACAGGTGCAGCAACTCGATCCGGTCGGCGTTGGAGCCCGTGATCTGATCGATTGCCTCTGCATTCAGTTACATCGCGACCCCGGTGAAAACCAGCTGGAAGAGCAGATGGTCCGCCATCACCTCGATGATCTGGCGCACAATCGATTACCCCACATTGTACGGGCCACCGGGCATTCCCTCGAAGAGGTCAAGGTGGCGGTGGATGTGATTCGATCGCTGGAACCGATCCCGGGCAGGCACTTTCGCCAGGAGCCCAATGCACGAGTGGTCCCGGATGTGATCATCCACGAGGATGAAAATGGCCAGTTCAAAGTTGAGATCAATTCCTCTTCGGTTCCGCGCCTGAAGATTTCTCCTCATTATCATCAACTGTTGAAGTCCGCTCGCAAGGATCCGGAACTACGCAAGTACCTGAAGAAGCGGATCGAGAATGCCGAGTGGTTGATGGGAGCGGTGCAGCAGCGTAGCTCGACTCTTCAGCGAGTTGCGGAAGAGGTGGTCCAGCGGCAAGTACGTTACTTCCGTGAAGGAGATCGGCACCTGCAACCGCTTCGGATGCAGGATGTTGCAGACACCGTAGGGGTCAATGTTTCGACGGTGAGCCGGGCGATCTCGGGCAAATGGTTCCAGGCTCCCGGGATGATTCGAGAACTGAGAAGCCTCTTCACCAGCGGCACGGTACGAGACGATGGTTCTCAGGAGTCTCGCGGTGGGGTGATCGCCCGCATCCAGGACCTGGTCAAGGGTGAGGATTCTCGCAAACCACTCAGCGATGCCCAGATCGTCAAAGAACTCGCCGAGAAGGGGGTACGGATCTCTCGACGAACCGTTACCAAGTACCGTGAGGCGGAGGGGATCCCCTCGTCACGGGAGCGTCGGCAGTACTAGTTCTCTCGCGTATCCCACCCAAAAATCCCCCGGTTCTGCTCCAGGCAATCGATGGCTCCGGACAATTTCCTGTTATCCTGCCCACTTCCGACAATGTCACTTGTGGCCCCCGCAGGAGTTGATCAGCACCGATGATCGAGGTTGAAAATCTCTCTAGAAGTTACGGTAGCCGCAAGGCGCTGGATTCCATCAGTTTCCAGGTCCCGTTCGGCTCGGTGACCGGTTTCCTGGGACCCAATGGTGCGGGAAAAACCACCACCCTGCGGGTACTGACCAGCTGGCTCTTGCCCGACCCGGGAACCGAGAAGGTGATGGTTTGCGGGGTCGATCTACTGCGAGAACCACGACTCGCTTGCCGCAAGGTCGGGGCATTACTCGAGCAATTACCCTTGCCCGGTGAGTTGCGAGTTTGCGAGTTCCTCCACTCGAGAGCGCGCCTCAAGGGAATCTCCGGGTCGCAGATTTCAGCCGAGATCCAGCGAGTTCTGGAAGACGTCGATGCTCTGGATGCGAGTCGCCGCGGCATCGGAACCCTGTCGCAGGGCTATCGTCAACGGATCGGCCTGGCCGATGCACTGCTGGGAGATCCACCGGTGTTGCTGCTCGACGAGCCGACTCGTGGCCTCGATCCGAGGCAAGTAGCGCTGTTTCGAGACCTGATCGATCGCCTTCGTCATCAGCACACCATCATCCTCTCCAGTCATGTGCTGGGGGAGGTGGAACAGATTTGTGATCGAGTGTGCATGATTTCCGCGGGCAAGATCTGTCTCGATGAAGATCGAGAAGCGTGGACCCGGCGTCTGGAAATATCCGGTACCACCCGGGTCGAAGTGGTCGATGGGTCCGACGATGTCGCTGTGGGACTGGCAACTCTCGATGGTGTGAGCGAGGTCCTGACCGACGGGTCGGGGTGGATCCTTCAGGGGGATCGTGATCTGCGCCGGTCGATTGGAGAACTGGCCCGCCAGAAAGAATGGGTCCTCTCCGAACTGAGTACCGATCCAGCCACTCTGGAATCACTATTTCTGCAACTGACCGATCCGGGAGAGGAATCATGATGCGGGTGGCATCCCTCGCCAAGAGGGAACTACTGACCCTCTTCGTCTCGCCGGTGGCGTGGACCATCACCTTCGTCTTCCTGCTGGTGATGGGGATGACTTTTCATCTGTCCTTGTTGTCGGTCGGGGGAGATCTTCAGCAACTGGTCCCGGCGATCTACAGTGGCTATCTTTTCTGGTTCATGATGCTGATCTTTCCACCACTCATCACGATGAGAACCCTGGCGGAAGAGCGCCGCACGGGTTCACTCGAGATGCTGGTCACTACCGGGATCGCCGATACCACGGTGATCACCGCCAAGTGGATCTCGACCTGGATCTTCTTCCTGTTCTTGTGGCTTTGCATGCTGCCGCTGTGGCTTCTGCTCGATGGTGTTGGCCAGGTCGACTTCGGCGTCTTGCTGTCCGCGCATCTTGGCATCGCCCTGGTCGGAGCCGGATTCTGTGCCGCGGGGATTCTCGCCTCCTCCTTGACCTCTCACCCGCTCGCCTCTGCCGGATTGGCCCTGGCGATCAACCTGGTGCTGTTTCTGGTCGAGTGGCTTCGATTTCTCTACGAGCCGGGAGACTTGCAACTTCGTTGGATCGAGCACTTCAGTGCCGTGCATCACATCGGTGCAGAGATGACCCGCGGAATCGTCGATCTGAGGGTGCCGATCTGGTGGGTTTCCTTCACCATCTTGATGCTCTTCCTCTCCACCAAGGTGCTGGAGAGGAGGCGCTGGTGATCGACTTCATCCGAACACGTCGTCTCCGCACCAGGATCCAGGTCCCGCTGCAGATCTTTCTGCTGATGTGGATCGTCTGGGCCATCAACCTCTGGTCTTTTCACGACTCCATCCGTAGCGACTGGAGCCAGCAAGCTCAGATGGCGGTGACACCGTCCGATCGGGCTCTGCTGGACGCTCTGCCTCGATCGGTCGATGTGGTGATTCCGGTCGATCTACCGCCCACCGCAGCGGGTCGGGTGAGAGCTCGGGTTCTGCTCCAGGCGCTGCGCTGGATCGGTGAACTGAGCCGAACCGCTCCCGATGCCTTGTCGCCACCGATTCAGGTCGATGTGAATCGCCAGGCGGATCGCTGGGAGTTGCTGCGCAATGCCCGTGGCCTCGAGGCGGATGCCATCAACAAGATCCACTTCTTCTGCGGGGAGCGGCGACTGGCGCTCGATGTGGAGGAACTCGCCATCATCCGGGAGCCGACGCTGATGGAACCGGAGGCGGTGGCTCGTATCGTCGTCGATCGTGTTCGAGAAGCGGTCGAGGCGGCCTTGCGACAGGTCGCCACCGATCAGGCTACCGAGATACGCATCAGCCAGGGCAGTGGTGAACCGCCACTGAACTCATCGAGGGGGCCGAGTCTGGTCGCGATGGTGAGGGATCTGCAACAGAGGGGCGCTCGAGTGGCGGGTCACTCCTTGGCCAGCATCGAGACCATCGATGAGGAAGCCGATCTGCTGGTGGTCCTGGGTGGTGGAGTCCAGCGCTTCGATGCGTTGTCGTCTTCGGTCCGCAGAGAGGTCGAGAGATTCCTGGCTGAAGGAGGCGGGGTGCTACTACTGCTTCCGGCCAGCGGAGAAACCGGTCTCGAAGAATTGATGGCTGACGTTGGAATCTCGGTGCTCCCTGGCCTCGCTGCGCAGGTCACGGCGGTGCCCAATCGAGCGGTCCAATCGTCATTTTCGGTGGTCGGAGAACGACTCGATCGGTTCCATCCGATCACGGCACCGATGATCGGTGAGAGGTTTGCCGCCCGCTGGACTCCGAGTCGTGTACTCGAGGTGACCCAGCCTGCCACCGCCTTGCTCTCGACCGGTCCTTCCGCCTGGTTGGAGCGCGACCGGATCTCCGCTCGCAGAGATGTGGAGGAACTTCCCGGACCGCAGATTCTGGCAGCGGCGGCACCGGTGGGCGAGGGCCGACTGGTGGTGGTGGGGAACTGGAACACGACGCTGTCCAACCTGTGGACCGGAGACGCGAGAAGGTTTCTGCTGGCCTGCTGCGACTGGGCTGCCGGACGCGATCTGTTGCCGGCGGGAGCGGGGAGGGAACCACTCTCCTTTCGCATCGAACTCGATGAGAGACTGCGCCGGTCCTTCTTCTGGACCTCCTTTGCTGTGTTGCCCGGCTGCGCCTTGATCGGCGGTTTGTTGGTGGCCTGGGCCCGAAGGAGGGACCGATGAACTGGCGGACCACGCTGTTACTGGCACTGATCGCCGTGGTGATCACTCCGCTGTCGTATCGAGCGGTGCGCGATGCTCGCCCCAGTTACGTGGTCGGGGATGCTCGCCCCTTCTCCTTTGCCATTCCTGCGGTGGTCTCACTCGAGATCGCTCGAGGAGAGCAGACGATCCGCATCGAGAAGTCTGCCGTGGGATGGGACATCACGGCACCGGTGAGGGATCGAGGACGCTACGCATCCATCGAGGACTTGCTGCATCTTCTTCGCGATCTGGAAATACGCGGAGAAGGACCTGACGATCTGAAAAAGTCGGGGCTCGAAACTCCCCACATCGTCGTCACGGTGGAGAGTCCTTCTCGTGAGTATCGCCTCGAACTGGGGTCGGACCATCCCTCGTTACCGCGAGTCCATGCTCGAGTCGGCGACCGCCCGGTGCTGATTGCAGCAGAGATTCGCGATGCTCTGCGAGATTTTGAGCTCGATGAACTGAGAGACGATGCGGTCTGCGGGGCTTCGCCCGGCAGGGTCGAGCGAGTCTTGCTGGAACGTCCCGGTCAGCCTTCGCTCGAACTGGTACGAAGAGGGGTGCACTGGCAACTGGTGGCTCCCTTCACCGCCGATGCGAATCCGGATGGGGTGGAGCAGTGGCTCACCCGTATCGCTCAGTGGGCAGCCGTGGATTACATCGATCCCCCTTTTGAGAAACCGCTCGGGCTCGAGGCACCGAGAGCGAAACTGACGGTGCAACTGAAAGATGGCTCGGTCAAGACGGTCGAGGTCGGGGCACGGTATACCTCGAAGATCTCGCAGACCGTTGCGGTGCGCTGCTCCGGCCGTGACTCTCCGCTGGTCGCTGCGGGAGTGATGGCACGGGAACTGATCGAGTTCGACGCGTCGCTGCTGGTCAGTCCCTACCTGGTTCGCATCGATCAACCAAGGATTCGCGCCCTGTCGCTGACGGACGGTGCTCATGGCAAGGTCGATCTCGAGGTCGATTCTGCTGGTGGGTGGAAAATGCGCTGGGGCGGGGATCGCACTGCAGTGCCCGCAGATGCGGTACTTGTGGAACGATGGAGCGAGCGGCTGCGTCAATTGAGGGTCACCGACCGCCAGCCGCTCGATCGCTCCTCGCTGCAGCTGTGGGGATTCGATCGTCCACTGTTGCGAGTGGTGCTGGTGACTGAAGATGGGGATCCTGAAGAGATGATGTTTGGTGCCGAGGTTGCCGAGGGATCGGGAATTCTCTATGCCTGGAATCTACGCCAGGAAACGGTGGCACAGGTGAGAGTCGATGACATCGATCAACTGGTCAACGCTCCCTTCTCGTTGAGGGACCCTCGGGTCACCTCGATGCCATCTGGAGAGTTACTGCGCTTTCGCATCACCACCGCTACCGGGGAAGCTTTGCTGGCACAGCCTCATCAGACGTGGCGCTGTCAGGGAAAGGAACAGATCGATCTGCCGCAGCCGGATGTCCGCTGGATCGCCCGAACTCTCTCCCAGCTGGTCGCAAGAAGCTGGGCTCCAGAGGATCCGACCGCGCCGGGCCCACAGCAGTATCTGTTGAAGGCGGAGTTGTTCGGATTGACCGGGGCTGAGCCACAGGTCACCATCTACCTCGGCCAGAAGGAAGTGGACGGGGATCGGCGAGCACGGATCGATGACTGGGTTTTCTCGCTGGCCTCTTCCGAGGGCCCCGATCTGGTGAATTTTTGCGATCAGTTCCTCCAGCAGCTGCAGCAGCAGTAGGGAAGGTGGCCACCGTTGTTGGATTCCAGCGATCGTAAGTTGTGGCTACTGGTACTGGCGCTTCCCTTTGTCGCCTGGCTGCTCATCGATCCCCGACCTGCGCCGACTGTGATCCCACCCCCGGATCGAGTCGACCCACCACCGGTCACCGGGGCGGAAGTGGATTCACATCCCATCCTTCCACCACCGGTTCTCATCGACCCACCGAGTGACCCACCGAGTGACCCACCGAGCGACCCACCGAGCGACCCTGAGCCGAGAGTGCTTCCTATTCAGTGCCGGGTCCGTGGACTGTCTGCCGCCGGAGAACTGTTGCCAGAGGGCACCGAGTTGCCGCTGGAAACCGACGCAGGGACAGTGGTTACCGGGGCTGACGACGGGCTCGAGGTGGCTGGAGAGGGGTTGCGGTGGATCTCGTCGAATGGCAGCCGGATCCCGGTCGATCTGCCCCCGGGTCAGTGGATTCTCGACTGTACCGCTCAACTACCGCTCGCCGATGCCCCGATTCAACTCGATTGGGTGATCCTGGCGCGAGAGGCGCAGGGGCAATTCCCGGCCCGATTGGTGCTCTCGGGAACCACTCCACTGCCGGTCGGAATGCGCCTGCTGGTCAAGTTGTCTCATCAGGACCGGACCCTCGATGGTGGATACGAGATCACCGAGGGCGAATCGGTCTGGTGGAACCGGGCCCTGGTCTCTGACTCGTGGTTTGCCGGCTGTCTGGCGATGAATATCGAGTGGGATCCAAATTTGTTACGAGAATCTCAGCGCTCTGTTCTGGAACCGCTGTGGCGAGGAATCGCTCGAGGAGAGATCTGGTCCTGGCAAGGATTTCTTTGCATCGATGACCCGGAGGAGGCGCGGCGACAGCAACTGGAAATCTCCCGCTGGTATGCCGAGGTGCTCGAAGAGGTGCAGGCTTGCCGTGATCTGTTACTGGTGGCCAGTGCCAAGGCACGTGGCAAGAAATCGACGCTGTTGCGCGATCCCGAACGTGCCGATCGGGTCTTCGAGCATCCCCTGGCAGCCACCTTCGACCTCCTCGGTCGCGGCAAGAATTTTGATTACAAGCGCTGGCGTCGTCTCATCGACGAGGTCCTTCCGCAGCGGTGGAGCCAGTGGAGCGGCGCCGGAAGGGTTCCGTATCCCCATCGACAGCCTGCCGCGGCCAAGAATGTGGCGCTGCTCTTCAATGTTTTGGTGAAATACAGCCGCCTCGAGAGCACGGTGCTTTATGAGGCCCTCGGAAAGCCGCGACACATCCACGATTTCGTGGCGAATTTCGACTGGGAGCCGTCGACCGAGCGGAAACAGACGTTGTCGAGATTGAGGAATTTCATCGAGGCGATCCGCCAATCGATCTGGAAGTGAACCCCGCCTCCTGGGTCGCGGATGGTCAGAATCGAGCCTGGTCAGGCTTCTGGCCGGTTTTTTTCTCTGACCCCTTCTCGACACCGTTGGCTGGAGTCGATCGATCGGTCGCGTCTGGTGTTGTCGAATCCGGTGGATCTCGCTGAACCCGCCGGATCTCCAGCTCTCCCTGGCGGTACTGTTCGATGGTGCCCCCAGGGCCGATCCAGATCTTGGCTTCGAACTCATGAGACAGCACGCTCCATCGGGTGGTCTCGACGGAACCGATTTTTTCGGCCCTGTCCTTTTTCAGTTCCAGTTCGATCGATCGGTATTCGCTGGGGATCAGTGCCGTGAACTGGCGTTGATCGGTTCGATCGAGTTGTAGGCCGATCAGCAACCAGTGCTCGAAGGCCTGATTTTCGAGCAGCACCATCTTGTCGTGGAAAGGCAGGAATCGATCGATGCGGGTGGCACGGGCCGGATCTTGTACGACGATCCGGATTCGAGAGGTTTCGGGATCGACTTCGCTGGCCACCACGATCTGTTTTTCTCCCGCACCCGCCGCCCTGATCCAACTCTCACGGTGGGTACCCTTGCTGCGAAGGTTCGACTGGAGAAATCGGGTACGATGGCGGATCTGCATCGTCCTGCCCGGTTGGCGCCACTGCAATCGGGCCTCGAGGGTCCATTCTTCAGCGGGGGCTGTCGGCATCCGCCAGTGGACACTGGTTTTTCCGGTGGGCACCCCTTTCTGGGTCCATTGCCATTGGAGAGGCTCTTCCACTGGGTAGGGGAAAGTGACAGGTGGTGCATCGATGACCCCAGGGTTCCCCGGGTTCGGATCGAGAGGCGATTGGTAAACGGCCATACAGATGAGGAGTGCAATGAGCAAAGGGGAGGACCTTTCTTGTCTGATTAGGCGCTCGGAAAACTGGAGCCGTGCAATTTTGATGGGGTTTGTGGTACGATCCAATCTTGCTCGGATGGAGTTCTCAAGGCAAGTCCCAAACCTGTCTATCCTCGGGACTTGAAGTGAACCCACTTGACGTGGTGAGGGGGGGCCCCCCGCGTCTGATTCGGTGTATTGCCCGATCCAATGGTCGGAATTCGCAATGCCACAGGAGTGACCGAAGTGACCGAAGTGACCGAAGTGATCTAGTTTCTCTCCGCTTCTGCGGGGGAGAGACGCGGGAAGGAATGTTGATGCGCAAGGATCTGTCCCTCATTCGCCGCCTGGAAAAAATCGAGAAGGAACTGGGATACTGCCAGATTAAACTCGAGAAGGAGCAGCGCCTCGCGACACGAGTACATTTTCTGAGAGCTCACCGCGACCGATTGCTGGAGGTTCTGGATCTTTTTCCAGAGCAGGATTCTGGTTCCGGAGACCGTCTCTGCGGATTGTCGTTCAGCGAGATCTCCTCTCGCATCATGGATGAAGACAAGCATCTCGATCTCGAGCCGCTAAGGAACTCCTTTCTGGCCATCGGTATGCGTCCTGAAGTCACCACCGAACTGGAGGAACTGGAAGTCGAGATCAAAGACGTTTCAGAACGCCTTTCGACTTTCCGTGTTTTCCACGACAAGGTTGCTGGGCTTCAGTCGGAGCGAAGACATGCACTCAGTAGTTTCGATCTCTCCGGCGACGAACCCGTCCTGGCGATCTCCGATGAATTCGAAGTGACCGAGAACGACTGGAATGTGCTGACCGAAGATCTTACCAATCTGGATGACGCACTTTTCAATGTCAGTCGTACCAAGGATTATCTCACTTCGGCACGAAACTTTGTGCTGCATGCTCGTAGCCATTATTCGGTTCCGGATTGGATCGAAAAAGGTTACCTCGTCGACCTGCTGAAGCACTCGACCATCGGACGGATCCGAGAGATGCTGGAGGGCGGAGAGCGCAACTTGAAGACCGCTTTGAGTGAACTGATTTGCCTCGATAACTATCCGCTTGTCGCAGACGATTTCAAACCGATCCTTCGCCCCTTCTACCGGTTGCTCTTTGATGATGTCTTTCACCAGACGAAGTTTCAGGATGTACTGCAACTGATCGAGGAGAGACTCGACCGCTCGACGCGACTTCACGATCAGCTGGAGAAGTCGCGGGAGAAGGTGTATCAGACTCAAGTCCTGAAGGAAAAGGCGCGCGAAAGCCTGTTCCACCGGATCGGCGATGAGCGCAGGAAACTGCGCCTGACCACTATCTGAGTTTGACCCTGAGTCTGACCCTGAGTCTTGCCTGGGCCTTGCCTGGGCCTTGCCTGGGCCTTGCCTCGTGTCGGCGATTCCGGAGGAGGAATCGCCTCATCGAGTCCATCGCCTCATCGAGTCCATCGCCTCATCGAGTCCAACGCCTCATCGAGTCCACAGTGCGTCCTTTCCCAGCCAACTTTCGAGTTGCTGTTGCGCTTGCTCTACCGTCTCCGAGTGATTTCCGGTGAGCAGCGCACGGCCGTCGCGGTAGCAGATCAGCGAACCGGAGGGGCCGTCGCTGCGGATCGCGGCGGCACTCCGATGCCAGCGGATTTCACAATCCAGTTGTCGCAGGCGTGATTCAATCTCATCCAGATCGAGTTGCAACCAGGTCTCCACCGACCCACTGCCGCACAATTTCCTCAAGTGCACTCCCGATCTTTCTTGTCGGTCAGAAACGGTGCTCTGCGATCGCAGCCCACAGCGGGGACAGTCGGGATCGCTTTCCAGCTCGACAGTCTTTTCTCCATCTGCAATGTTGCCTCGAAGGATGGTCCGGCGGGTTGAAGCTGGAGATTCTTGAATGAGGTTGTCCAGGTGGGGGCGTCGGAGTTCCTTCACCAGTAACCGGATCGCAGCTGCGGCTGCGGCGAGGCAGGCGACCGGCAGCACCCCGTCCGATTCACAGGTTCCGATGGCGCCCGGCGCGGGAGATTCAGCAACCCAGCAGTGGTAACAAGGAGTTCCGGGGGGCAAGAACGACGCTGCGACCCAGCGATCTGAGATGGCGCCGCTATGAATCCACCCAACCCCCGTTTGCATGGCGGTCTGATCGATGAGAGTTCTGGCTGCGATATGATCGGTCGCATCCATCACCACGTCGTGTGCGAGAAAGTGAGCCTCTGCATTGGTCGGGGTGAGCATCTCGGGAATCATTTTGAGTTGAGTTCGACCGCCAATCTTGTCCAATTCTCGACCTGCCACGGTCACCTTGGCCCGGCCCACATCGGCATCTTCTTGGTGATAGAGTACCTGGCGGTGGAGATCGGTGAGCCGAACTCGATCCCCATCGAGGAGCGTGAGGAAGCCGATGCCGCTGCGCACCAGCGTCTGTGCGAGGATCGTGCCGACGCCGCCACAGCCCACCAGCAACACCCGTAAACGCTGCCAATCTCGGTCGAGATCGGTCCCCCCGGCGATTTTTAACTGTCGGTCGTAACGGTCCAAGTGGCCTCCCTCGAGCGCTGCGATGCTGATTCCCCAGACTAAGGGCCGGTCCCCCCGGGCTCCAGAGAAGAGCGCAAGAACCATCGCCTTTGGCGGTGGGGTTGCTTCCTGGCAGATCCGGCGGTGTACTGCCGTATGCTCCGAGACCACTTGTCTACGACCAGATCGGCACAGCTGAGGGAACCAACATGACTGGACCGGGTGGACTCGAACTCGACACCATTGCACTACCGCTGCTGCTGGCATTCCTGAGCGGCTCGATCCCCTTCACCTGGCTGATCGGAAAAGCACGCGGTATCGACCTGCTGTCGGTCGGAAGTGGCAATCCAGGAGCGACCAACCTGAGCCGGGAACTGGGAAAGTTCTACGGAGCTCTGGGGCTGATCCTCGACCTTCTCAAGGGGGCGATCCCGGTGTTACTCACATCCGGTCGCTGGGAGGAGCCCGCCCCGCTGTTTCTGGTGGGAGCGTCGGCAGTGTTTGGACACTGTTACTCACCCTTCTTGAAGTTTCGTGGGGGCAAGGGTGTCGCGACTACCGGAGGAGTGCTACTGGCGATCGAGCCGGCGATGGCACTGCTGCTGCTGAGCGGCTGGTTCATCGGGCTAAAATCGCTGCGCAGTGTCGGGATGGCTTCGGTGACCGCTTCGGTGATCGGAATCTGCTCTGCAGCGGTGATCCTGGCAGGTTGGCCACCGCTACTGGGCTGGCTGGTGACGGCAATTTCGAGTGACTCTCAGACCGTTCTCGGCTGGGTTCTGCTGATCGTCTCGGCTCTGGTGTTGATTCGCCATCGATCGAATATCCAGCAATATTATCTGCCAGGTTCAAAAGAGGAGAAGCGATGAAGGTGGTAGTAGCAGGGTCAGGAAGTTGGGGAACGGCGCTGGCGCACGTGGCTCGTCAGGCTGGAGCCGAGGTGACGATCCACTGCCGCAGAGCGGAAAGAGCGCACCAACTCGCTCGGGGATTCCACGATATGTTGCCGCAAGGTGCTCTCGGGGAAGGCTTTCGGGTCTCGGTCGCCGGCGATGGACCGACTCCCACAGCGGATCTGGTGATCAGTGCGGTTCCGACCCAGCAGATTCGCCAGTACATGGAGGGACCGGGAGCAGAACTACCTCGGGATGCCATCTGGGTCTCCGCATCGAAGGGGCTCGAACTGGAGACCAATCTCCTGCCATCGCAGGTGCTCCAAGATTGTGGCGTAACAATCGATCCAGCCGTACTTTCGGGGCCTTCCCACGCGGAGGAAGTGGTGGCGGATTTGCCGACCGCTGTGGTGGTAGCGGATGTTGATCTGGAGCGTGGGAAGTTGATCCAGCAGATTCTCCGGACCCCTCGATTCAGGATCTACAGGAGTGAGGATCGGACCGGAGTGGAATGGGCCGGGGCACTGAAGAATGTGGTGGCTTTGGGGTGTGGTATTGCAATCGGTCAAGGTTTCGGTGACAACACCGTAGCAGCACTGGTGACCCGCGGAACCGTCGAGATCTCGAGGCTGGGGACGTCCCTGGGGGGACGTCGTGAAACCTTCGCCGGACTCTCGGGAATCGGTGATCTGGTGGTTACATGTTGTAGTGGGCATTCACGCAATCGAACGGTCGGGTGCAGAGTAGGTGCTGGCGAAACAGCCGCAGCAGTACTCGATTCGATGGAGCAGGTGGCCGAGGGAGTGATGACCTCCAAGGCTGTGAAACAACTCTGTTCCACGGGACAAGTGGAGATGCCCATCGCAGATACCGTGTTTCGCATTTTGCATGAAGATTTACCGGTGGCAGAAGGCGTCGAACAATTGCTGATGCGCCAACCAGAAGTAGAGTGAGGAGAGCTACGTGTACTGGGTTGTTTCGATCATCCCATCCGAAGCCCTCGATCTGCTGACTGAGAAGTTTTCGAAGGTCGGAGTGGTCCGATTCACGGTGGCCGAAGTGGAAGTAGTGAATCCTCAATCGGCAGTCTCGGCGGGGGATCAGGCTTTGAGGGTAGAGGTCGCATTGAACGAGGAGTTTCTTCAGCCTGCATTGAAGGTTCTGGAACAGATACAGAAGGCTGGATTCGATGTCTCCACACACGTGGGACAACTCTCGGACGCGATGAGAACTCGCACGGGTGAACTGGGGCCTGAAGCGATTTGAAAAAGTGGATGGAAGCGAAACTCTTGGTCTCGATGAGCGAGCAGGAGTGACTTGAGAAGTACATGGCGGATATTCAAGGGGCGTGAATAACAGTTAATATCGGTTCTGGGATGAGCCGATGGAGGGAGAGACAGTGACCGTCAATGAGGTCCTAGAACTGGTCAGGAACAAGGGTGTTGAAGCGGTAGATTTTCGCTTCATGGATTTTCCCGGGCTCTGGCAACATTTTACGATTCCTGCCACGGGTCTCGACGAGAGCAGTTTTTCCGACGGCCTCGGATTTGATGGTTCCAGCATGCGTGGCTGGAAAGGGATCCAGGAGAGCGACATGTTGGTGGTCCCAGACCCCGACACCGCATGGATCGATCCTTTCCCCAAGATGAAGACGCTGGTGCTGATCTGTGACATCAAGGATCCCGTCACTCATGAGAGTTACTCGAGGGATCCTCGAAACATTGCCAAGCGAGCGGAAGCTTATCTGCGCACCACAGGAATCGGAGATGACGCATATATTGGCCCCGAGGCTGAGTTCTTCATCTTTGATGATATCCGTTTCGATCAGAACGAGCATTCTGGTTTCTACTTCCTCGACAGTGTCGAGGGACGATGGAACACCGGAACAGATGAAGGGCCAAATCTCGGCTACAAGCCGCGATACAAGGAGGGCTACTTCCCTGTTCCTCCGACCGACAAGTTCAATGACCTGCGCAATGAGATGATGAAGAACCTCATCGATTGTGGCATCGAAATCGAATGCCAACATCACGAGGTCGCTACTGCAGGGCAGGCCGAGATCGACATCAAGTACAGTGCACTGCTCAAAGCCGCTGACCAGTTGATGTGCTACAAGTACATCGTCAAGAATACCGCCCATCAAAATGGCAAGACGGTTACCTTCATGCCAAAGCCGGTGTGGAATGACAATGGTAGTGGCATGCACATGCACCTCTCCATCTGGAAGAACGGGGTCAACCAGTTCGCCGGTGAAGGATATGGCGGCATGAGTGAAATCGGCCTGCATGCGATCGGTGGAATTCTGCAGCACGCTCCAGCTCTGGTCGCATTGACCAATCCAACCACCAATTCCTACAAGAGGTTGGTGCCTGGATTCGAGGCCCCGACACGATTGGCCTACTCCTCGCGCAACCGCTCGGCAGCGATCCGGATCCCGGTCGGGGCCACCAGTGCCAGTGCCAAACGCTTCGAGTTCCGCTGTCCGGATCCCTCCTGTAATCCGTATCTGGCCTTCTCGGCCCTGACGATGGCGGCTCTGGACGGGATCAAGAACAAGATCGACCCGGGTCTTCCCTTCGACAAGGATCTCTACGACATGCCTGCGGATCAACTCGCCGATGTGCCGAGCACCCCTGCGTCTCTCGAGGATGCTCTCAATGAGCTGGAAAAGGATCACGAATTCCTGCTCGCTGGTGATGTCTTCACCCCGGATGCGATCCGCGCATGGATTGACTACAAGAGAGAAAAGGAAGTGAACGAGTTACGGCTCCGTCCACACCCCTATGAGTTCGCACTCTACTACGACATCTAGTCGCGACGGTCGGCCGGAGGAAGTTCCTGAGAGAACTTCCTCCGGCACGACGGATGGCTCCGACTCCCTTCCAGATCGGCAGACGATTGCGCAGCTTTCGTCCTGGCTGCGAGAACATCGCCCGGTCGTGGTCGCCCTCAGCGGGGGAGTCGATTCGGCCTTGATGGCAGCGATTTCCGTCGAGGTCCTCGGTTCCGATGCGGTTGCCGTCACCGGAATTTCTCCCAGTCTTTCTCACGAGGAACAGCAAGCGGCTCGTCTCTCCGCTCGAATCGCAGGAATTCGCCATCTCGAAGTCGCTACTTCTGAACTGTCACGACCGGGCTATCGCGCCAACGCTGGTGACCGGTGCTATCACTGCAAATCTGAACTCTATGATGTGATCCTCTCCGTCGAAGAACTGGCCCAGCACACCATCATCGATGGAGCCCAGGCTTCCGATGATTCAGGGGATCGACCGGGAATGAAGGCTTCCGGTGAGCGAGGGGTGAAGAGCCCTCTGCGCCAGTTTGGCATCGACAAGCCACAGGTACGTGAGATGGCCCTACGCCGAGGATTGCCCAGCTGGGATCGACCGGCACGACCGTGTCTTGCGAGCCGCGTCCCGGTGGGAACCGAGGTAGACCGACGGCTGTTGCAACAGATCGAGGCGCTCGAGGCTCTGCTCTCCGGTGAAGGATTTTCCATCTATCGAGCCCGATGCGGGGGAGATCGAGTGGTGGTCGAGATCGACCTCGAGCAACTGGATCAGTGCGCCGATGATCGTTGGCGTCAGCGCTTCGAGGCACTGGCCCGATCCCTCGGAATTACCGAGTGCTGGCTCGATGCACGAGGATACGGGGGTCCGGGACCGGCTCGGCTGGAACCGCTGATCGGCTAGATCGAGCCCTTCCACTCGAGCCCTTCCACTCGATCCGCGCAGAAAAGGTCGATTCTTGGCTGTTTCGACCCCTCGATGAACTTGCACAACTCCCTCTGGATCCGTAGGTTATTGGACTCGGGCCGGGACTCTGCGAGGTCATTTCAAGTATCGTGGATCTCGAAGTCCGACGTGGTTTGTCGGGAGGATCGCTTGGTTCTGCAGATTGCGACCATCGATGGGCCTGCTGGCTGTGGAAAGAGTAGTGTTGCTCGACTACTGGCGGCTCGCATCGGAGGACGGATGTTCTCCAGCGGACGCCTCTACCGGGGGATCACTTGGTTGGCTCTCGAACAGCGAGTGGCTCTTCCCGATCGGCAACGAGTTGGCGAATTGATCGAGAACCATCGACTGGAAATCGTCGCATCTTCCGATTCGTTCCGGGTCGAGGTGGATGGATTCGATCCGGGAGATGTACTGGATTCGACCCGGGTGACCGGAGAGATCCATCACATTTCCAATGATCCTGCCGTGAGAAGTGCAGTGTTGCCGTTGCAGCGCAACTTGCCGACAGATCTTCCGGTGCTTGCAGAGGGTCGAGACATGGGAACCGTGGTGTTCCCGGATGCCCCGGTGAAGATCTTCCTGACCGCCTCCGTCGAGGAGCGAGCCAGGAGAAGACAGGTGGAACTGAATGATCGCCTCTCGGAGGAATTGCCGCTCGAGGTGGTCCAGGAGCAGGTGGCACGCAGGGATGCCCTGGATGAAGAAAGAGATGTGTCGCCACTGATGGCGGCTCCAGATGCAGTGACAGTTGATACGACCTTGCTCGACCTGGAGGAGGTGCTATCGGCGATCTTGAAGAGGATCCCGCGTTCGTGGAACCGGGGGCCAACTGGTTCTACTTCCTGAGTCGCGCCGTGGCGGGATTTTTCTGCTGGTGTTTGTTCCGGCCGACCCGTCAAGGTGTTGAGAAGGTGCCTGAAAGTGGCGGCTTCTTGCTGGCGGTGAACCACTCGAGTTTACTGGATCCGGTGATGGCCGGGACCAACCTGAAGCGCCCACTGGCGTACATGGCGAGAAGTACTCTCTTCAGGCCCGCTCCGATCGGGATGGCATTGAGGGGGATGAATGCCCTTCCGCTCGAAAGAGAAGGGGTCGGAATCTCTGCATTCCGTTCGGTGATCGATCACCTCTCTCGCGGGGGAGGAGTACTGGTCTTTCCCGAGGGAACCCGTAGCCGAAGCGGTCGGCTCGGTCGCTTCAAGGGCGGGGTGGTGAAACTGGCGAGAATGTCAGGGGTCCCGGTGGTCCCGGCGATGATCGTGGGAAGTGATCGAGCGCTTGGACGGGGCCAGTGGTTGCCTCGGACGGTACCGTTGGAGATCCGCTTCGGCGATCCGATCGACTTGCTCGATCCAGAGGAAGACGCAGGTGAAGCCTTGGCTCGTCTGCGGGCGGCGATGATTCGGCTCGCTCCAGAGTGTGTCGATGAAGAGCAGGTCGTCGATGATGTAGAACAGTGACATGCCGATAAGAAAATGAACAGTGCGATAAGAAAATGAACAGTATCGATCTCGAGTTGGTGATGGTCACCAGCAGAGGTCGGGCAAACAAGGACGAGTGAAACGAAGCCGTGGACGGGCGCGAATGTCGAGCCCGGGCTTCTCACAGTCCGTAACCAGAAAAAAGAGGCCTTTTCATGGCCAGAACGGTCAGACCAGAACTGCTCAAGCAGTTTGATCTTCGGGGAGACTCCCTGGAGAAAAAAGTAGAAGAATATCTCGAGGGAGACTCTCTCGATAATGTCGAAGAAATCCTCCTCGACTCGATAGGTGATTTCGAAGAAGACAAGATCATCGTCGGCACAGTGGTCAGCGTCAGCGCCGACTGGGTGATCGTGGATGTGGGCTACAAGGCCGAGGGTGAAGTTCCAAAGAACCACTTCGAGGGTGCCGAGATCAATGTTGGAGACAAAGTCGATGTCCTCATCGAGGAAGTCGATGAAACTGACGGCCGAATCATGCTTTCCAAGCGCAAAGCGGATCGCATCAAGGGCTGGGAACAGGTGGTCGACACCCACAACGAGGGTGACGTGGTCAGCGGCCGCGTGATGAGGAAAATCAAGGGCGGATTGTTGATCGACATCGGCGTTCCGGTGTTCTTGCCCGCTTCTCAGATTGCCATCCGCAGGGTCGGAGACGTCTCCGAATTCGTCGGGCGTGATCTGGAATGCAAGATAATCAAGATCGATGAACCTCGCATGAATATCGTCGTCAGCCGTCGCAAGCTGCTGGAAGAACGTCGTGACGAGATGAAGTCGAACCTGATGTCTGAAATCGAACTGGATCAGGTCCGTAAAGGGACCGTCAAGAACATCACGGACTTCGGCGCATTCGTCGACCTTGGTGGAATCGACGGACTACTTCACATCACGGATATGTCATGGGGCAGGATCAATCACCCCAACGAGATCCTCGCCGTCGAGCAAGAGATCGATGTGAAGGTGCTCAAGATCGACAAGGAGCGGGAACGCATCTCTCTCGGTCTGAAGCAGACCCAACCCAGCCCCTGGGACGACATCGAGGAACGCTTCCCGATCGGTTCAAAGATCAGTGGCAAGGTGGTCAACGTTCTCTCCTACGGTGCGTTCATCGAACTGGAAGAAGGCATCGAGGGACTGGTACACGTTTCCGAGATGTCCTGGACCCGTCGAATTTCGAACCCCAAGGAGGTGGTCGATGCGGGCCAAGAAGTCGACGTGGTGGTACTCGAGATCAAGAAGGAGAAGCAAGAGATCAGCCTCGGAATGAAACAGATCGAGGTGAATCCTTGGGAAGTCGTGGCCCAGAAGTACCCTGTCGGACACTACATCAGCGGTAAGGTTCGTAACCTCACCAACTATGGTGCCTTCATCGAACTCGAGGATGGGATCGACGGACTCTTGCATGTCAGTGATATGTCATGGACTCGCAAGATCATTCACCCCTCGGAGAAGATCGAGAAGGGTGAAGAGATTCATGCGGTGGTCCTTGAAGTCGACCAGGAGCGCAAGCGCATTGCACTGGGCCTCAAGCAGATGGAAGAGGATCCCTGGATCCGTTTCATTCCTGAGACCTATGTGGTGGGTACGGTGATCCGGGGAACCGTCACCAAGACCACCAACTTCGGCGCCTTTGTCCAGATGGATGAGGACCTCGAGGGTCTGCTACACATCTCCGAGCTCTCCGAGGACAAGGTCGAAGCTCCTGAAGAGGTGGTGAAGATCGGTCAGCAGGTCGATGTGAAGGTGATCAAGGTGGACGAGGAGAACCGAAAGATCGGTCTCAGTCTCAAGGAGGTCACCGAGGAAGAGAGTGGCCAGCTGTCTGCACTCTACGCCGAAGCCGGTGAGGGGGAGTCGCCCACTGCTGTGGGGTCGGTGCCGGAGCACTTGCCCGATGAGATCGCCGATATTGGCGAGGTGGTAGACCAGATCGATGCACCCGATGCGGAAGAAGATGCTGCAGCGGAAGGCAAAGCTACGGCTGACGAACCGGCTGCGACGGAAGCCTCTGCTGAAGTTGCCGAAACGGTCGAAGCTGCTGCGGTCGAACCTGCTGCGGAAAAACCTGCTGCGGAAGAAGCTGCTGCGGTCGAACCTGTTGCGGAAGAAACTGCTGCGGAAGAAGCTGTTGCGGAGCAACCTGCTGCGGAGGAAGTGACACAAGACGAGACGACCCCTGAGAAAGATGGGGAGTCGCAGGAATCCTAGATTCCCGGGAGTTCTCATGTTCGAGTGGATGACTACAACCAAGCGCAGCGCTGGTGTGCTGCTGTTCTGTGTCCTCGTCACCGCAGTGGCTCTTGCCACTGGCGGTGACGAGGACCAGAGCCCTCTATCGGTGAATCCAGCCATGTCCAATCGAGCCATGTCCAATCGAGCGGTGTCCAATCGAGCCGTGTCCAATGCCACTGCAAGAGTGGAACTGCAGTCTCCTGCAGGGCCCACTCCGAGGGAAGCCTCTGGCGCTGCGGTGACTGAGTTTCTCACCTCTCGCTATCAGGATGCCGTTCGCTCCTATGAGAACGGCAACTTCGAAAAAGCGTGGCGTATCTGCGAAGCACTCATGGTGCTGGCCCCTGACAGTTTTCCATTGAGACTCGATGTCAGGAAACTGCGTCGAAGGGCGCACGGGAGACACCTCAGTCATAGTGTATTCGTGGTCCGTTTCGAACGTGACGAGGTAGAGGGGGAGTCTCCTTTCCCGCTGTCATTGCTCGAAGGTTCTGTGGTACTGGAAAATCTATCGCAGGAGAAGATTCTGTTTGGAGATCAGGAGCAGAATCCGGTGCTTGGCCAGGTGGCGTGGAGCGTCCATGAGGTCTACCAGAATGGCACGGTTCGATCCCTCTCGGACGTCCGTGTCTTGCGTATCGAGAGTGGATTTCAAGTCGGAGCCGGTGCCAGCCGTGCCATCCCGGTTACCTTGCCGTTACCGGTGCCGGGCGCGATGCCGGTGCTCCAGCAATGGGCCGTGACCGGCGTGACGATGCCGGTCCGGCTGGTCACCGCCGAGGGAGAGGTCAGCCGAGGAATCCCGTGGCTGGAAGAAACTGGAGTGGTGGTTCCCGAGGGATACCAGTCGATTGAGAACGATCCGAAGGGCGAGTTGCGAAAATCGCTGCTCGATGGGGATCCGATCCGGATGGCCATTTCTCAGTACCTGTGGCTGGCGCAGCGGCGTGATTCGAAGCGATCACCCAATCCTCTCGACCCGATCGTCGACGACCTGCTCGCCTCCCTGGGGGCTCATCAAGGAGTGCTCGACGAATTGATCGTGATGTCCCTGGAAGAGGTGACGGGGTTGATCCGGGAGCGATCTGCGAGAGCATGGAAGATATGGGGAGTGACTCGTCAGGTTCGCCGTGGATTCGACAAGGCCAAGGACTGATTGCGGGGGAACTGATGTCAGAAGAAAAACTCAACCTTGCCGATCCTGCCTTTGATGAGGTGACACGTGGGGTAGTCACCATCGACACCAGAGAAGAGTTGAAGAAGAAGTGGATCCGGTCCCGTGAAGAAGATCGTCCTCTGCGGGTCAAACTGGGAGTGGATCCGACCAACCCTCAACTTCACATCGGTCATGCGGTTCCCCTCAGAAAACTGCGTCAGTTCCAGGACGCAGGTCATGTCGCAGTACTGATCATCGGCGATTACACGGCGTGTGTCGGAGACCCATCTGGGAAGGACAAGACGCGCCCAACACTGACTCATGATGCGTGTCGTGAGAATGCTCAGGATTATCTGAAGCAGGCCTGGAAGATCCTCGATCAGGAGCGCACAGAACTGCGTTGGAATGGCGATTGGTTTCGTGAGATGTCATTTCTCGATGTGATCGCGCTCTGTGGCAGGACCACGGTCGCGCGGCAACTGGAAAGAGATGACTTCAGCAAGCGATACTCCGGAGGCCATCCCATCAGCGTTCACGAGTTCATCTACCCCCTGATGCAAGCCTGGGATTCGGTTCAGGTCGAGGCCGATATCGAGGTGGGGGGGACGGACCAGACCTTCAATTTACTGCTGGGGCGCGATCTGATGAGGCAGGAGGGCCTCGAGCCACAGGTTTGCATGACCACACCACTGCTGGTCGGGACCGATGGATCGATGAAGATGTCGAAGAGCTATGGGAACTCGATCGGAATCAGTGACCCCCCCGAGGAGATCTACGGCAAGACGATGTCGGTCCCCGATGAGCAGATGAGAGAATACTTCACTCTTGCATCGGATCTGTCCCTCTCGGAAATTGACCAGGTTCTTGCTGCATCTCCCCGCGAAGCGAAGGGGATCCTTGCTCGTACCCTGGTTCGCCTCTACCACGATGAGGAACAATCGTTGGCGGCGGAGGCGCACTTCTTGCGAGTCTTCAGCCAGAAGGCGATGCCGGAGGTGATCGAGGAGTACACGGTTTCACCAGCAGACCTGGAAGACGGCAAGATCTGGGTTGTGAAGTTAATCGTCGACTCCGGATTGGCGCTCAAGAATAACGAGGCTCGTCGCAATATCGAAGGCGGTGGTGTGCGAATCGACGAACAGCGCCTCGAAGATCATGGCAGCCAGATCGAGGTTCGTGATGGAATGGTGATCCAGGTCGGCAAGCGCAAGTTTCGTCGGATCCGAGTCGGCTAGCGCCGTTCGAATTTCACCTCACCACTGAGCACCAGTTCCAGTGCACGTGGGTAAGCGATCTTTTCCGCCTCGAAGACCCTTTGGGCCAGATCCTCGACCGAATCCTTTGCCTCGACGGCGACTCGTTGCTGAAGGATCACCGGGCCATGATCGTAGTCGTCATCGACGAAGTGGACGCTGCAACCACTGAACGATTCACCCGCTTCGAGCACTCTCTGGTGAACTCGATCTCCATAGCACCCCTCGCCGCCGTGCAACGGAAGTAATGAGGGGTGAATGTTGAGCACCCTACCGAGCCAGTTCTGCGGTATCTCCAGTTTGCGTAGCCAGCCGCCCAGTAGTGCGAACTGACACCCCGCATCATCGAGAGCTTGAAAGATCTGGTGGGAAGCCGCCGGCTCCTTGCAGCGGTGGACCTGGTGGGGGATACCCAGGCGTGAAGCACGTTCCAGGCCGCCGGCACCCGGTCGGCTGGCAATCACCAGATCGATGGAGGCAGCGATCGACCGCTGCTCGATGACCTGGTGCATGTTCTCCAGGCTCCGCCCTCCGCCGGAAAGAAGAAACCCGATGCTCGCCGGGTTGGCGCTCATCGGGTTTGATCCGGTACTTTGGTCGCTGGCACAGGACCTACAGGTCGTTCAGACTGGTGAGTATCTGGCCGATCAGCCCGTATTCGAGCGCTTCTTTAGGTGACATCCAGCAGTCTCCGTTGGTGTCATTCTCGACTTCTTCCAAAGTCTTCCCGGTTCCATCTGCGATCAACTGATTGCAGCGCTTTCGTAATTTCATGATCTCTCCGGCGGTGACTTCGATCTCCGACGCCTTGCCACGCACACCACTCGATGGCTGGTGAATCATGATCCGGCTATTGGGAAGGGAGAAACGACGCTCCTTGGGAGTTGCCAGCAAGATCACGGTCCCGGCAGAGGCATTCAGTCCATTGGTGATGCACAGCACAGGACTCCGGATGAACTGGATGGCATCATGAATGGCAAAACCATCATCGGCCGAACCTCCTGGAGTATTGATGAACAGTCGAATCGGATCATCAGACTGAGAGTCGAGCCACATCAGTGCCGGCACGATCTTGCTGGTCAACTTCGGCGAGACCTCTTCGGAGATGAAGAGGGTCCGCTGCTTTTCCATCAGATCACGCATGAACGGAACCTTGGCTTTTTTCTTCTTGTCGTCGTCGGATTCCTTGTCGCTGTTCTCGAACGCATCGTACGAGTAATCAAATTCTGTCATCCGCTTTCTTTCCTTCCTGGGCCTCAGCGGCCAGGTTTCATGAGTTCAAAAAGTTCACAATCAGGCGTGTCAGTCTCGGTTCTGCTTCAGCTGCCACCGCAAGGATCTCCTCGACCGACACTTTCTTCAAGTCTTCCGGGTCGCAAAGATCGGTGACCACAGAGATTGCTGTGGCTCGAATCCCCTCATGGGCACAGATGATGGCTTCCGGGATGGTCGACATTCCCACCACATCCGCCCCCAGAGTGCGAAGCATCCGGTATTCGGCCCTGGTTTCAAGGTTGGGCCCGGGAACTGCGACGTATACCCCTCGAGTCGCTCGAATTTCCAGAGAGGAGGCAATTTTCTCCATCCTGACCACCGATTCGAGGCAGTACGGTTCCGACATGTCGGGGAATCGAGGTCCCCACTGGTCGACATTGGCACCCGTCAGGGGGTTCTGCCCGAGCAAGTTGATGTGATCATCGAGCAGCAGCAGGTCTCCCTTCTGGAGATCGGGATCGATTCCGCCGCAGGCATTTGTGATGATGGCAGAGGTCACTCCCAGTCGTCCGGCGACTCGCATCGGCATCGAGATGTCGGCCATCGACCAGCCCTCGTAGGTGTGAAATCGCCCCTCGAAAGCGAGCACTCGGGCCGACCCGATCTGACCGATGTGGAGTCTGCCGGAATGACCCGGTGCGGTGGATACGGGGAATCCTGGGATCTCTTCATAGGGCATAGTCAACGGTTGCGAGATCTCGTGCACCAGGGCTCCGAGTCCGGTACCGAGGATCAGGACCGTGTCAGGGGGGGCTCCGGTGTTGAACGATGCGATCGCCTCGGCAGCCTTTTCGACTCGTTGCAGGAACTGATGACCTGCCTCCAGGATGCGATTCATTCGAACTCCTTCTTCGCCCTACTGACTTCGCACTACTGATCCTTCTGAGGACCGGTCCATCGACTCAGTAGTTTCTGTACATGATCCAGATCAGCCTCACACAACAGGATGCACTTGTTCCGATGGCGTTCCCCGCGGATCCATCTCAGGTCTTTCTTTCGCATCGCGAGGCTCCGGGCCAGCAGATCCACGATGGCCTGGTTGGCCTTGCCTTTTTCGGGAGCCGTGGTGATTCTCACCACCAGTGATCCGTCGCGGATGCCAGTGATCTCGTTTCGAGAAGCTCCGGCGATCGCCCTGATCGACATCTCGACTCCCTCGTCAGTCTGGATCAGTGAGACAGGAGTATAGGATGACATGGAAATCCTTCCATCCTAATCCCGGGTCTCACGCAGCATCTGACGCAGGCGTGGCACCGTCTCGGGAGCGATCTTTTGCCAGAGAGGGGTCGCCTCCCCTTTTCTCTCTGCCCATTCGAGCAGCAAGGTGACATAGATCAACATTTCCACCGGCGGACCGGCTTCGATCCACAGGTCGAGTCTCGATCCTGGAGCGATTTCCTTCCACAGGAGGTAACGCCAGACTTGCTCTTCGGTATCCCGGAAGATCACCCGATCTTTCTCGATCCTCACGATACTGGCAGCGAAATCACCGGAAGCACTTCCCTCGATGAGGCGGCCGGAGCGCAGTGGGAGGTCGGTGGGTGGCAAATTGGCGAGGGCCAGGTCGAATCGCTCCAGTAATTCATGATGTTGGTCGATCACCAGCATCGCCGATTCTGGTAAGCCGTCGCGCAGCGCGGCATCGCGCAGGACGCTGGAAGACTCTCGTCCCGAAAAGGACCGATTGAAGGCACTCCAGCCCTCTCTCAACACAGGGCCCACCTCTGGCGTCAGTACCGCAGCTGCCGCTTCGCGGGCTTGACTCACCAGGCCTCGTAACTGCGATTCCAGATCACGAGTCTCGGGAAGTAGTGCCCTGGAAACGACCCCGTCGATGATGTCTTCCGCCTGGGCAAACCTGCCCTCCTCGAGCAACGTTTTCACCTCGGTGTTGGCCTCGGTCCACAAGATGATCGCCTCGCTGGCGAGTCGTTCGAGGAATAGATTGCGCTGCTGCCACGCCTCGGTGCTGGCAAAGTCTTCGGAGAGGGTGAGAGCCTCTTCACGTGCACGAGCAGGGTTCCTTGACGATCTCCAACCCTCGGCTCGAGCCAGCGCCTCCTGCCAGGTGAAGAGCGCAAGGTCTTCCAGTTCCGAGGCCTGCTTCAACTCCAGCTTCAGTTGCTGGGCCAGCACCTTGGCACGTTCTCCCGCTCGGGTCCCCGGATGTGCTTCGACCAGTTCCAGTAGTTTCTGGAGCTTCTGTTGTGGCTTCACCTCCTGCTGGGTGGCGGAGAGAATGTCGGCGAGATGGCTACGAGCAGCTTCTTCGCGAGAGAGTGCATCTACCCGCTGATGCTCTGCTTCGATGGCCAGCTCCAGGTCGGTCACTCGAGGCTGAAGATCCAACGGAATCTTCTCGATCGACTCCAGTAGTTCCTCGGCACCCACAGGGTCCCCTCGACTCACGGCGGATTCGGCGAGGTCGAGACTCTTGGAGACTGCGTCGAAGTTCTGGGCAGTCTGTTGAGCGGCACGAGTTTTCTCGTCCTGGTTCTTCTGCCACTGCATCCAACCGGCGATCGATCCGATCAAGATGACGAGGAAGGTCAGCAGTTTCAGCCGCGATGGACCGCTCTTTCCGGCGGAGCCTTCGATCCCTCTCGAGCCGTGATCTTGCAACAGTTGATCCAGTTCCTCTCCGAGGACCCTGGCGTTGGCGGGGCGCTGATCCCGATCGGGATCCATCATTCGAGCCACCAGTTGAACCACCTCGGCGGGGACCTGTGGGGCTACTTCTGCGAGATCGGGGGGAGACGTTGCCTGGATGTGTTTGAGGATCACCTCCCGCGCTCCAGCTCCGCGGTACGGGGTACGACCTGCGAGGCAATGAAAGAGGGTTGCGCCGAGAGAGTAGATATCGGCACGCTGATCGATGGAATCTCCACGCGCCTGTTCCGGTGCGATGTAGTGCGGAGAGCCGCTGACGCCGTCCTTCTGGGAAGCGACACCCGATTCGTCAGTGGTTCGTGCGATTCCAAGGTCTCCGATCTTGACTGCACCATTGCTGGAGATCATCAGATTGCCCGGTTTGATGTCGCGATGAACCATTCCCATTTTCTCTGCATATTCCAGACCGGTGGCCGCGTCCCTTGCACATCGCAGCGCCTGATCCAGAGGGAGGGCTCCACCCTCATCGATCATCTTCTCTACCGATCCTCCTGCGACCAGTTCCATGGTGAAGTAGTGCTGGGAACCTTCTTTCCCGACATCGTAGACCTGGACGATATGGGGGTGACTGAGGCGACCTGCGGATCGGGCTTCACGGATGAACAAGGAGATGAACTGGGGATTTCTGGTGTACTTTTCGGACAGGATCTTGAGGGCGATCGGGCGATCGAGAGATTTCTGGCGGGCACGATATACGGTCCCCATCCCACCTCGCCCGATTCTCTGTTCGACCTGGCAGCCGCCGATTTCAGAACCCAGCAGTGGATCGTCATCGGTGAGGAATGTGAGCCGTGTGATGCCCACTTCGATGTTGTCATTGTGACGCAGAGTAGTGGGCCCGGAGATCTCCTCGCCATTGACCAGCACACCGTTGGTACTCTCCAGATCACGGATGATACAGCCGTCTTCCCTGCACTCGATCTGGCAGTGTCGCCGGCTGATCTCCTCGTCTCGCAATGAGATCTGGGCAGTGTTGTCGCGACCGATGAGCAGCACCGCTTGTTTTTGAATCGACCAGGTACTTCCCCGGTCAGGTCCCTTTTCTGCGACGATCCGAGGCATCAGTTCACCTCTTCCTGCGACTGGTAGAGTGCGCGGCCGAGGCGAATCCAGGTGGCGCCCTCTTCGACGGCAACCTTCCAGTCTCCCGACATCCCCATCGAGAGGTGCTCGAATTGGGGGATAGTGGTGGCGGGAAGTTGTTGCTGAATCGTGGTCCTCAGCTGATGCAGGGCACGGAAGACCGGTCGGCTCTGTTCGGGAGACCAGTTGGGAGCCATCGTCATCAAACCGCAGAATCGAAGGGCAGGGAATTGATCGATCCAGCGGAGGATCAGATCGGAAGCCTGCACCGGGTCGATGCCCGCCTTGCGAGATTCTCCAGCGATGTTGACCTGTACCAGCACCGGTAACTGGGCCACGAGATGGTCCTCCACCCATGTGTCGAGAGAAGCGGCGAGCCGTTCCGAATCGAGGGAGTGAAACAAACTGATCCGTGGGGCCACGTCACGGATCTTGTTGCGTTGCAGTCTTCCGATGAAGTGCCAACCGTCCGGATCCTGGCCAGGGTTGGTCTTCTCGACCAACTGGTCCGCTCGGTTCTCGCCGAGGGGACCGTATTCGCCATCGAGCAGCTTTCGAGCATCATCGCGAATGAGGTACTTGGTCACGGGAAGAATTCGAGCGGGCTCGGTACCCGGCGGAGTCAGGTCCCTGACCTGTTCGTTGAGGCGATTCCAGTTCTTCTCGAAGAGGGGCATGTCGAGAGCCAGCAGGCTTCTCTTCATGTGGTTTTCTCCGGCTGGGCGATATCGATGCGAATCGCCTTGGGGCCCAGCAACTCACGAAGTTCTTCGATCAACTCCTGGGTCGCACTGGTGAGGAGCCGATTCCCGCAGGGAATTCTCCACGAATCTGGTCCATGCTGATCGAAGATCAGGGTCACTGGCAACTTGCCTGGATGACGGTGAAGGATCTCCTTGGTCTGGAAAAGCACCGATTCATCGATGTCGGCAGGGAACTGGATACCGATCTGTCGTGCGACCTGTTCGGAAGCCAGTTCGAGGGGCAAGATCCGGTTGACCCTGATCTGACTGGTGCTGAGACCTCTGTCCTGGTCGTCCGTACTCTCTGAGGTTCCCTGGATCTCTGCGGTCCCCTGGATGATGAGAACCTGATCCGCCTCGAGGAACTCGCTTGAGGTCTTGAAGGTCTTGGGAAAGACCACCGCATCGATCGAACCTGAACGGTCCTCCACGGTCAAGACTGCCATCGCTTCACCGCGCTTGGTCTTCACCTTTCGAATCTTCGAGATCATCGTCGCAAGTGTAACCAGCTTCTGGTCCTGCTTGGTGGTCAGTTGGGAGATCAGATGGGTGCGAAGTGGCTCAATCTCCGCCTCGATCCGCTCGAGTGGATGGCCGCTCAGGTAGAAGCCCAGCGACCCCTTCTCTCTCGACAACGTCTCAGCGTCACTCCACGGCGGGACGTCGGGCCAAGACTCCTGAACGGTGGGGGCCGAGTCCGCTGCAAACAGGCTCAACTGACCGGCACGTCGTTCAGCGTGAACTCGTTTTCCTTCTTCGATGGCATCCTTGACTGCCGCATGGAGAGCAGAGCGACTCGGGCCCAGACCCTCGAAGGCCCCGGCATTGATCAACTGTTCCAGAACCATCTTGTTGACCAGTTCCGGTTCCACTCGAGAGGTCAGATCAAACAGGCTCTTGAACGGACCCTTCTTCTCACGTTGCTGGACGATCGCCTCGATGGCCTTCTCTCCGACTCCCTTGAGGGCGACCAGTCCGTAGACGATCTTGCCATCCTGCAGCGAGAAGGTCTTGCTCGATTGATTGACATGGGGTGGCAGCACTTCGATGCCCAACCTCTTGCACTCGTCGAGATAGGTGACCAGTTGATCGACGGATGAGATGTAGCAAGACATCACTCCGGCGAGGAATGCTTCGCGATGATTCGCCTTGAGATATGCGGTTCTGTAGGAGATCAGCGCGTAGGCGGTCGAGTGCGACTTGTTGAAGCCGTACTTGGCAAATTGCTCGATCTGTTCGAAGATGGCCTTCGAGATCTTCGGCTCGATGTCGCTTTGTGCCTTCGCTCCCTCGACGAACTGATCCCGGTACTTCTCCATCAACTCGATCTTCTTCTTGCCCATCGCCTTTCGGAGACTGTCTGCGTCGTTCATCGAGAAGCCCGCAAGGTCGTGGGCGATCTTCATCACCTGTTCCTGATAGAGGATCACCCCGTTGGTCATGTGGAGGATCGGCTTCAGGGAAGGGTCGAGGTACTCGACCTTTTCTCGGCCATGCTTGCGGTCGCAGTAGAGAGTATGCATACCCGACCCGAGTGGGCCGGGTCGATACAGTGCCAGAACTGCGATCAGATCCTCGAAGCAGTCGGGGATCAGGTTTCGAAGCAACTTTCTCATGCCGTCGCTCTCGAGCTGGAATATGCCGTGGGTCTCGCCCTTGCAGAGCAACTGGAAGGTGGCTTCGTCATCGAGCGGAATCGTCTCGATATCGATGGATTCACCCTGTTGGGCGATCAGGCGGCAAGCTCGATCGATGATGGTGAGATAGCGCAGTCCAAGGAAGTCCATCTTGAGCAGGCCCAGTTGCTCTAGCGTCTCCATCGGATACTGGGTCACGATGTCATCGCCGTTTTTCGAGAGCGGGATCAAGTCGGTCAAGGGGCGGTCGGCGATGACCACCCCGGCGGCATGGGTAGAGCAGTGACGATTGAGCCCCTCCAGTCGCATCCCGACATCGAACAACTCCTGAAAGCGCGGATCCTTTGCCGCGGCAGCGAGCTTTGGTTCCTGTTCCAGAGCTTCTTCCAGTTTGATGCCAAGAGTGTCAGGAACTTTCTTGGCCAGTTGATCGACATCGCTGAGCGGGATACCCAGGGCTCTCCCGACATCGCGAATCACCGCCTTGGCCGCCATCGTCCCGAAGGTAATGATCTGACACACTCGATCTTTGCCGTACTTCTGTTGCACGTACTGGATCACCTTTTCACGGCCATCCATGCAGAAGTCGATGTCGATGTCAGGCATCGAGACCCGGTCCGAGTTGAGGAATCGTTCAAAGATGAGGTCGTACTTGAGCGGGCAGAGATTGGTGATCGAGAGGCAGTAGGAAACGATCGAGCCGACCGCAGATCCTCGACCGGGGCCGACCGGAATCCCCTCCGCTCTGGCGAACCTGCAAAAATCCCAGGTGATGAGGAAATAGGAAACAAATCCCATCTCGATGATCACCGAGATCTCGTAGGCGAGGCGCTGGCGCGCTTCCTCCGTCGGTTCGGGGTAGAGTCTCGAAAAACCGACCTCGACAAGTTCGAGGAAGCGTTCCTCGTTCTGCCCCTGTAACGCTTCGGCCGTGGAGGATGCCTCGTCAGCTTTCTTTGGTGTCTCTTTTTCCTCGATGAAGACGGGCAGGAATGTCTTTCCCGTCTCGAGTTCGAAATCGATCATCGAGGCGACATCCATCGTGTTGGTGATGTACTCGGGGTAGTCACCGAAGAGTTGTGCCATCTCCTTGCCACTGCGGAAGTAGAAGGAATCGGAGTCGAATGCCATCCGATCTTCGTCCTCCATTTGCTTGCCGGTGTTGATGCAGAGGTGCACTTCCTGTGCGTGTGAATCTTCCTTGCGAAGGTAGTGCACATCGTTGGTTGCGATCACCGGAACACCCAGTTTTCTGGCCAGTTCCGGGGCACGCTCCAGGATGCGTTTTTGCTCCACCAGGCCATGGTCTTGTACTTCCATGAAGAAGCGTCCCGGTGCAAAGGTGTCGATGTATCTTCGTGCACACTCCTCCGCCTTTGCTGAGTCTCCATGGAGTAGCGCTCGATTGATTTCCCCGGAGAGGCATGCCGATGTCGCGATGAGACCCTCGGAGTGTTGGCGCAGCAGTTCGTGATCGATCCGGGGTTTGTAATAGAACCCCTCGGTATAGGCAGCACTGGTGAGTTTCAGTAGGTTTCGGTATCCGATCTCATTCTCGACCAGCAATACCAGATGGAATGCGTGCTGCTTGCCCTTTTCTCGCTTGCGGTCGTGACGGCTTCCATCGGTGATGTAGGCTTCGATTCCGATGATCGGCTTGATGCCTTGGGCGTGACAGGCGTTATGAAACTCGACCGCACCGTACATGTTGCCGTGGTCGGTCAATGCGAGCGCTTGCATCCCCTGGTCTTTCGCCATCGATACCAGTGCCGGAATGGTGCTGACCCCATCGAGCAGGCTGTAATGGCTGTGCACATGAAGATGGCAATATTGATCGGAAACTTGTGCCAAGACTCCTCCGGCTGCTGAGATGATTGTTCGAGGGGATGATTCCCCAGTCCCGGTTGTAGGGGCCAGACAGGGGACGGGCAAGTGCCACGGAGACTTGATGCCAGCGCCGTGGGGTGTGATCCTCGCAGGAGAGGGGGAACCGTTGATTCCATCAGAGCAAGACTCGCCGAAGAATTCGACAGAAGAGGACCAGCCCGAACCGGGCCAGGAAGTGGATTCTGCGGTGGGGGAGGCGGTTCCGTCCAGTCCTCATAACGCACCTCATGCCGCACCTCATGCCGAGGATCAGGAGTCTCCCGAGACGGGGGATACGGGCACCTCTACCCCTCCTCGCCGCGCCTTCGCCCGTCTGCGCGACGAGGAGCAGAGAGTGGCAGGAGGGGGGCGCTGGAGCGTCGATGCGAGCCGCCGTCACTGCCATCATTGTTCCGAGGAGATTGTTCGCGGAACCCCCTTCTGGACCGTCCTGGCCGAGGCGGATCCAGCCCAGGCGGGAGAGGCCGTAGCGGCGTTTTTTTGCCGCCAGGACCACTGTGAGGGGTGTATTGAGTCGTTGGATGAAGATCCCTTCTTCGCCCGCTGGAAGACCACGGTGCCCGCCCCGGAGGGGCCGCCACGGCGGATCGTCAACATCGCTTCTCTTCATGCCACCTTCCTTTCCCTGATCGATTCTCTCGATGGGGACGAGGATGTGGGTACTCCCGCCGGGGGAGTGGAGACGGCAGATCCAGGGTCGTCGGAGAGTCCCGCTCCGGCGCCGACGGATGAGGCTTCCGCGGGGATGACTTCGGCACCGGAGGAGCAAGAAGAGCAGTTCGAGGCTCGAAACAGGCCGACCGCTCTCGAGGTCTCTGCGGTGGCAGACAGGATCCGGCTCGCCTACCTGCTGGCGCTGTTTCTGGTGCGCAAGCGTGCCTTGCGGTGGATCAGCCATGATCCGCAATCGCTGACGGTGAAGGAACGCTCAGGAGTGATTCACCGGGTACAGGTCCCCGCTATCGACGCTGTGGCGCTGGAAGAGGCCGTGGCAGAGATGGAGCAACTGCTCGGATAGTTGCGGCAGTTCCAGTTGCGGCAGCACCAGTTGCGGTGGGGATCTTCACCGAATCGGTCACTTTCCGGCGCCTTCACCGCTTCCTCGGTTCGACCTGCGGTCGCTCGTGAAATAAATTCCCCACTTTGCTCCACCAATCAACCTTGATCGAAAGAACATTGGATTCGGTCTGGTCCCCTATATCGGTAGTATTGGCCATCTAGAGGCCTATATCGGCAAAACTAGCCTCGATTCTTGGTCGTGCCGATTCCCCAGTTGAGAAAAAAAAGTGGCCCGGGGAAAGCACCAGATGTGGGGGGGCACTCCGATCGGAGGGGGCATGGAGTGTGGCTGAGTTGTCACAACTCTATATATCATATGGATCTGCGAGGATCACCTGGTTGCTTTGGGGCGTTAGCCCCATAAGGTGGGGCGAAGTGGAGGTCAAGGGAGGCTGAGTGGGGTGCAAGCCCTGGCGAGCCCCTCGACCGCGAAGCCCGAACCGAACGCGTCGACCGTCGGCGCACCAGGGAGTCCAGATGGCCGTGCACTTCAAGGGACAGTTCGAACTGACCCTCGACGACAAGGGGAGAGTGATCATCCCCTCGCGGCTGCGTTCGAAGATCGATCCGCGCGAGGATGGCGAGGGCTTCGTCGCCACCGCCGGCACTGCGCCATGCCTGTGGATCTTCACCACCGCCGAGTGGGAGCGCATCTACAAGGAGATGCGCCGCTTCGAGCGAGGCTCTCCAGAACTTCACGAACTGCAACGGGACTTTTTCGGACAGGCCGAGGATCTCGCACCCGACCGCCAGGGTCGGGTGCTGTTGCCAGAGCGTCTGCGCAGCTGGGGACAGCTCGACAAGGAGCTGGTCTTTGTCGGGTGCTTCGACCGCATCGAGATCTGGGGAGCAGAGGTGTGGAAAGAACGCAACGAGGACCGAGACGCCTACCGTCGTCGTCTCGATGCGTTCCTCGAGGAGCACGGAAGTTACGCCAATCGAATGAAAAAATACTTCGGTGGGGAAATCACCGGAGAGAAGTAGCGAATGTGGGAAAGCAGATCTTCGCTTGGGGATAGGTGCGGATCTGTGCGGAAGAAACAGGGGGAAGCAATGATCTCATTGATCGAACAACAGGTCGAACCGGTCCAGAAGCAACAGACGGTTCGTCAGAGAGTCGTCGACTACTTGGCGACCGGTAAGCCACTGGACCATGCGCCAAAGTCGATCCTGGCAGACGTCGATCGTCTGTACGAGATGTTGGAGCGAGCCAGGAGTCTCGGAGTTACCGGGATCAGTCTTTCCAAGGAACTCCAGTCGGTGGCGCGAGCTCGTGCCTTTGGCAAGGCGATCGCCCCTCTTACCGAGGGCGTTTGAAGTAGCGGAGGTCGACGGATGAACGGGCACGACCCGGTACTCCTCGATGAGGTCCTTGAGGGCCTGGCTCCAGCGACTGGTGAACACCTGCTGGACCTGACCCTGGGCCGCGGAGGGCATGCACGGAGGATTCTCGAGGAGACCGCACCGGATGGACGACTGACCGGTGTCGATCGAGATCCCCAGGCCCACGCTTGGTCTGCAGATGAACTGCCGGGAGATCGCATCGAACTGATTCACGGCAACTTCGGAGATCTTCCCGATCTCCGTCAGAGGATCGGTAGCGGAACCTGGGATCTGGTGCTGGCAGACCTGGGAGTCTCCTCGCCACAGATCGACGAGGGAGACCGCGGCTTCTCCTTCCGATTTGACGGCCCGCTCGACATGAGAATGGATCCGACCCGCGGAGAAACCGCCGCACAACTGGTGGCAACGAGCACGGAGGAACAACTGCTGAATCTGATCGGGCAACTGGGAGAAGATCGACACGCGAGGAAGATCGCTGCGGCGATCGTCAGGGCTCGAGCCGTCGAACCGATCACCACCACCGCAAGGTTGGCTTCGGTGATTCGCGATGCCGTTCCCGTCTCCAGAGGAAACCACCTCGATGCGGCCACCCGGACCTTTCAGGCGTTGCGGATCTCCGTCAATGGAGAGCTGGAGGCATTGCAGCACCTGCTCGATCGCATCGGCAACTTGCTCTCTCCAGCAGGTCGGCTGGCGATCATCTCTTACCACTCGCTCGAGGATCGAAAGGTGAAGGAGCGATTTCGCACCCTGGCCCGGGAAGGGGACCATCAGTTGCTGACCACTCGTCCAGTTCGGCCCTCGGATCAGGAGATCCGGCGCAATCCCCGAAGCCGATCCGCCAGGATGCGAATCATCCAGAGGCTGGGAGGTTCAGCATGACAGCGATGAAGGTAGCGCTGGTGGCGGCCTGTGTGCTGGTGCTGGGATTTGATCTGGCGCGTGACGGAGCCGAGAAGATCCGCTTGAAGAGAAGCGTCGAGGTGCAAAAGGAAACCCTCGGCCGCTTGCGTCTCGACCTCTCCACCTCCCGTTCGATGCTTCAGGTGCAGGTCTTCGAGATGGTCTGGGGAGCTGCCCCGGAGAAACTCGACGAAATTTCGCTGGAGCCTCTGGAAGAGATGGCTCTCTTCGATGGGACTCAGGTCGGTCAGTTCTCCGGGTCAGTGGTACCGATCTCGGTACTCGATCACCTCCTCGTCGAAGAAGAGCGGCTGGGCAAATGAACTGGAAGTCATTTCTGGGGCTGGCCCCGAACTCCTCTGCCGCCGAAGGGGAGCATCCCCTCACCTCTCGATCGGGAGAGTTCCTCTCCGCTCTGGTGTTCCTCGGGGTAGCAGCGAGTTTCCTGGCGGTGCTGGGAAAGTGCGGCTGGATGCAACTGGTCGAGGGTGAGCAGTGGACCTTCACTCAGCAGCAAACCCAGAGCCAAACGCGCCACTCGACGATCACTCGGGGACAGATCCTCGACAAGAATGGGCAGGTGCTGGCGCTCGACCGGATCCATTATCGTGTCGCCATCGATCCCTTTTCCGCAGCCAAGGTGGCCTCGAACGAGACCGGTGTCGAAGGATTGCAGCGCGCCATCCAGGGAGTGCTCGATCTACCCGGGCTGATCCTCGATCAGCCGAGGTCGAAGATCGAAGCGAGGATCGTCGAGATCGCTCTTCGAAATCAGCAGATTTCCGCACCGGGACCGCATCCACCAGGTGCGCCATTGATCCAGTACTACCCGGTCGGGATCGTCGAGGCGGGCCTCGCAGAAATAGAACTTCTTCGCGCCCGGTTGCGCTTACACAAGGATCTGGAACGGCCGGTAGTGCCGGCTCTGGAGACCCTTCTCGAGCGGTACTATCCCTTCGGAGATTGCGCGACTCTGGTCGTTGGAGAACTTCGTAAGGATCGACAGATCGGTCTGCACGGAATCGAACTTTCCTGCAACGATCGGCTGAAAGCACGCAGTGGCCTGCTGAGCCAACGTACCGATGCCGGGGGCAGACGACTCGCCGAGGCGACCGAGCAGGTGCCATCGATGGAGCGCGAAGATGTACAACTGACCATCGGAATTCACGAACAAGCGCTGCTCGAATCGGTGCTGGAGGAGACCTATTTCAGTACCGGGGCTGAAAGTGTCACCGGCATCGTGATGGATCCTCGAAATGGCGAGATCATCGCACTCAGCACCTACCCGGGCCTCCAGCGCGGGGATATGCAAAAATTGTGGAACCAGAGCCGACCCGGCGATGCCTTGCCGATGATGCTGCAGGCGCTGCATCTTTCGATGGAGCCGGGATCGGTGGTCAAACCGTTGATCCTCACCGCTGCCCTGCAGGCAGGGTTACGATTCGAGGATCGCGTCGATGTCCATGCCATGAGCCAGTCCTTCGCTGGCCGCAGGCGCGTATTTACCGACAGTCACCTGCTACGCGATCGCACGCTCCTCGGTACGGTGGTCGAATCGAGTAACATCGGAATCGTCGACATCGGCATGCGGCTCGGCAAGAAGCGTGTCCATCAGTGCCTGACCTCCTTCGGACTGGGGAGTCGGACCGGAATCGACCTCCCCGGGGAAGAGCGGGGCTCCATCAAACCCCTTTCGAAATGGAGCTGGTACACGCTGACTTCGGCTTCCTTCGGTTACGAGATCCAGGTCACTCCGCTCCAGTTGATCCGCGCCTACAGTGTCATCGCCAACGGAGGAGAACTGGTCACCCCGCACCTCAAGAAAAGCTTTGTCGATCCACTGGGTTCCCCCCGGACCCGGATCATCTCGACTCAGATCGCTTCTCAGGCACGATTTGCGATGCGTGAAGTGATGCGAGTGGGTACCGGAAAGACGGTCGGAGGGATGGTCGAGATGGCCGGAAAAACCGGCACCGCCAAGATGTCGGTGGAGGGGGAGTACGTCGATGGACTCTACACCTCCAGCTTTATCGGATTCGCCCCATGGCAGGCTCCCGAGCGGATCGCGATGGTGGTGGTGGAGCAACCCGATCCCCAGATGAAGGGCTATTACGCCTCGAAGACGGCTGCCCCGGCGGTCCGAGATCTGCTCGAAGGGGTCCTTCGACTCGACGGAAATCGGGTGCAACAGGCGCTGGCCGCCACCGATCCCGCCTCCCTCCTGGTTCCCCAGCGTCACTCCCGCCACCGATTCGACTCCACCGATTCTCTGCGCCGGCAGGGGGAAGATGATCCGAGGCGGATTGATCCCCTCGTCAGGGCCGATAGTCTGGGCAGACGGGAGAGGACCGGGGAAGGGGAAGCGCCAGCATGGGATCACGACGATTGATGTCGCTACGGGTGCCTCTTGGCCGAGACATCCTGGGGGAGATCCTTGGAGTTCCACATCTGAATCGCTGGCCCGACCGACCCATCTCATCCATCTGCAATGATCATCGCAAGATGCCCGCAGACCTGTTCGTCGCAGTGCAGGGCCAACGTCACGATGCCACCGACTACATTCGTCAGGCGATCCACGACGGTGCTCGCAGCATCGTTTGTCAGTCTCCACCCTTTTCCGATGTCGATGGGTCCGTCTGCTGGTGGCAGGTGGATGATGCGCGTCGGGCACTGGGTCAGTTAGCCCACGCCGGAGCCGGTTGGCCAGGCCGCAAGATGCGAGTCTTTGGCATCACCGGAACCAATGGTAAGAGCACCACGGTGGGATACCTGTCGAGCATCTTGCAAGAGGCTGGTCGCAAGGTCGGTTGGATGACCACCCTCGAGCATCGCCTCGGGGATAGCACCACCCGCAGCAGCATGACCACCGAAGATCCACTGGTGATCGCCGACTCACTGGCCCAGCATCTCGCGGCGGGTGGCACCGACATGGTGCTTGAGGTTTCATCCCATGGCATCGATCAGCAACGGATCGGTGGGCTTTCCCTGACCGCCGCTGCGATCACCTCCCTCGGCCGCGATCACCTCGATTACCACGAGACAATCGAGCAGTACCATCAGACCAAGCAGCGCCTTGGTGACTGGTGTCCGGCTGGTGCGGCGTTTGTCAGACCGCATCCGCAGCAAGATGCTTCCGATCCGGCGGGAGAGATTCGTTTCCAGGTCGATGGCTTCGCGGATGCGGTGGCGGATCGAATCGTCGGTGGTTTCGAGGGGAGCAGCGCTCGCTTCCAAACCGATGGTTTCACTGGAGAGGTGAAGTTGAGACAGTTGGGATGGCACAACGTGTCCAATGCGCTGGTCGCCAGTGCCATCGCCGCAGCAAATCAAATCCCGGCCACTCACATCGTGGCAGGAATTGACAGGGCGACGGCTGTTAAAGGCCGACTCCAGAGGATCGAGTCCCCGGTGGGGCGGATCTACATCGATTTTGCCCATACTCCAGATGCCATCGACGCGGTGATCTCGACCCTGCGCCCGCTGGTCAGCGGTCGATTGATCCTGCTGTTCGGTTGCGGAGGGGAGCGAGATCAGGGCAAGCGTCAGCAGATGGGTTGGTGCGCCTCCAGGGCCGATCAGCTGATCGTGACCAGCGACAATCCCAGAGGTGAGGATCCTCAGCAGATCATCGATCAGGTCTTGACCGGCGTGTCGAGGGGAGTCGACTGCATCGCCGAGGTGGATCGACGCCTGGCCATCGATGCTGCGCTGAAGATGCTCACCCCCGATGACGTCCTGGTCATCGCCGGGAAGGGACATGAAGATACCCAGCAGATCGGAGATCGCTTCGATTCGTTCGATGACCGTCGGGTGACATGTGAACTGCTGGAGCAGCAATTTCCCTCCTCCAGGGAGGTGCTCGGATGAAGAGCACTTCACTGGCGACTGTCGCGAGATGGGCGGGGGCGATGCTGGTTCGAGGGAGCCATTCGATTCCGATCCAAAAGGTCGTTTTCGATAGTCGGGAAGCGACCGCAGGAACGCTATTCGTGGCGCTCGAAGGAGCGCAGCACCATGGGATCCACTTCGCAGTGGATGCGCTGAAGCGGGGAGCAGCAGCAGTGCTCTGCGACCCAGGATTCTCTCGCCATCATGCTGGCCCATCGTTGGAGGCTCCGTCGGCACTCGAAGCACTCTCTGCACTGGCGCGCGGATATCGCCAACAGGATCGCCACCTGACGCCAGCTCTGGCGGTCACCGGCAGTGTCGGGAAAACCACCACCTGTGGCATGATCCACGATCTGCTGGCGGCCACTCACCGCGTTCATGCACCGCGCGATTCCTTCAATAACGAGATCGGAGTCCCGATCACGATCCTCGAGGCACCTCCGGAAACAGAGGTGCTGGTGCTGGAAGTGGGGACCAGTTCTGTCGGAGAGATCGCTGCCCGCACCGAGGTGGCTCAGCCGTCTCACGGTGTCATCACGGCGATTTCAGAGGCGCATCTGGAAGGTCTCGGTACTCTGGAGGCGATTTGTAGGGAGAAGTTTTCGCTGCTCGATCGACTCGAAGGCGATCAACGGTGGGCGCCGGTCGAGTGGCGCTCTCGGATGGGGGAGCAGGGTTCGCTCTTTCACTGGACTGGACCGTCTGGTGACCTCGAGGTGCAATGGCAGCATGCGGATGCGGTGACCGTGATCGATCGCTTACGGGGGCGCAAGTTCGACTTGCCCTGGGCATTGCCGACTAGATGGGCGCTGAGGTGTTTCGAATCGGCGCTGGCGGTGGTTCTTGATTTTATTTCTGATCCTAAACTGCTGGCTGCGGCAGTGGTCAAACTTTCGCTTCCGCGATTACGTCACGAACTCCGCAGTGCAGGTGAAGTGGAACTGATCCTTGATTGCTATAACTCCAGTCCTCACGCATTGAGTTGTGCCATCGATGATCTGAGCCAGTCGTCTGCTCGTCGAAAAGTGGCGGTGATCGGAACGATGGAGGAACTGGGTGCCGAGGAAAAACGCCTTCATATCGAGGCGGGTCGCACATGTGCGAGGTCGAAACTCGACCTCATCTTCCTCCTTGGCAGGGCTGCAAAGTGGTATGCAGAGGGATTGGATGAAGGCTCCGGTGAATGTGATGTGGTTCACATCGAGGATGATGATCGAGCAGCGACTCAGATCTGTCAGCGTCTCGAGCCAGGAGATTCGGTGCTGTTCAAGGCATCGCGCAAGGAGCAGTTGGACCAACTCGCCACCGAAGTCGAGGAGAGACTGGTGACCCGGCAACAGATCAGCCAACAAGGTGAGGAGAGTGGATGCAGACCAGTAGTGGCTCCTCCTCGATTCTCGAAGTAGAAGCGAGAGCTCAGTTGGATCCTGCCCGGGAAGGGTTTCGATTTCTTTCTGCGGTGTTCATGATCTTGGTGATCGGGATGTTTTTTCACTACAGTGCATCCTCCTACAGATCCTTCGTGGCGGAAGCAGATCCCACTGCGATGTGGGTCAAGCAGTTGAAGGGCTATGGCCTCGGCTGCTTGCTCTTCGCCGTGGGATATCTGATCCAGCCGCGCCGCTGGATCGAGATGTACTGGATCCCATTGTGGGTTGGAGTGGTGCTTCTGCTGTTGGCAACCATCGTCAGTCCACTGGGTCGCGAACTCAATGATGCCTACCGCTGGCTCGATCTGGGGATTCGATTCCAACCATCTGAACTGGCCAAGTTCACAGTTCCAGCAGCGACCATCGCATTGACCGGAGTTCTGCGTTATCGAGGAGTGATGGGGAGACAGATCGGTGTGAGGTCTGCGACACTGATCGCTGCCGCACTGGTCGGGATACCCTTCTTCATCATCTGGAAACAACCCGATTTCGGAACGGCTCTCTTTCTGCTGATTCTGGGCCTGATCCCGCTGCTTCGCTGGCCGCAGGTCTGTCTCTTTTGTGGAGTGATATCGGGGCCACTGCTTCTCTTGCTGCTGCCGAAGGTGATTTCAAGGATGAGCGAGATGGAGCAACGGTTCGAGGCTCTCTTCAATCCTCAAGGAGTTCCTCAGGTGTGGGCAGGTCTACAGGCGATTGGCAGTGGTGGCTGGACCGGTAAGGGGATCGGGATGGGGACCAGCAAGACCCTCTACATGCCTTCAGAATACAGTGACTTCATCTTCGCAGTCTTCGCCGAAGAAACGGGCTTCCTTGGTGTGACGGTATTGATCACCCTCTACTCGCTGGTGCTGTTGTTTGGTTGGCGTCTTTCAAGGGCGGTCGAGGATGCTGATCTCGCCTGCCTGGTAAGGGTCGTGACCATCGCCATCACCGGTCAAGCGGCCATCAACTTGCTGGTCAATGTTGCGTTGTTTCCGACCAAAGGGATCCCGCTACCCTTCTTCTCCCACGGGTCGACAGGACTCGCCGTGTTCATGGGGATGACGGGAGTCGTGATCGGAATCTCGAGAACTCGTGGGCGACAGGCGGTGAGCCTGACATGAAACGAATTCTACTCGCCGGTGGAAACTCTGGTGGTCACATCTTCCCTGGGATTGCGCTGGCGCGGGCTCTCTCTCGACAAGAAGTCGCCGAGCCGCTCTTCCTCGATCATCAGACAACGATGGAGAATAAGATCTTTCCGGACTGCGGGATCGAGACCATTTCACCTCCCTGGAGCGGGATCGGCACCATCGGCGATTCGATGTTGAGGATCCCAGCCGCTCGTCAATGGCTTGTCGAGCAGCGTATCGATGCCGTGGTCGGGCTTGGAGCAAGGCCGGCGGTAGCGATGGGAATCGGTGCATGGACCAGAGGATTGCCGCTTTTTCTGCTCGAGCAGAACAAGGTGATGGGGCGAGCCAATCGACTACTGTCCAGGTTCGCACGCAAGATATTTTTTACCTGGCCCATCGATGGAATGTCTCGCAGTTTACGCTCGCGCAGTGCCATTCTCGGCTGCCCGGTAAGAGAGCAGTTCATTCCCAGCGCGCTGACTACCGATCAGAAACTACAACTGCTGGTCATGGGTGGTAGCCAGGGGGCGGAACCGGTCAACCAGATGATCTTGCAAGCGATCGCACTACTGAGGAATCGTCAGGCCATTCGGATTCATCACATCTGTGGAGATGAGAAAGGGGCCGGAATCCAGCAGCGCTGGGATCAACTCGGTGTCGAAGCAAAAGTCTCTCCATTTCTCGAGGACCCGGCATCTGCTCTCATCGATGCCAGTCTGGTGCTGGGGCGCGCCGGCGGTTCGACCGTTGCAGAAATATGTTGTGTAGGTCGTCCCGCCATCTACTGGCCATATCCCCATCATCGAGATCAACACCAACGACTGAACGCCCGGCATGTTTCGCAGCGTGGTGGTGCTTTGGTGGTGGAGGACTCATCGCCGGGGCAGGTTGCGCAATGGATCGACGATCTGGTAGAGAACAGGTCGCGACTCGAGAAGATGGCAGAGTCCGCTCGTAGCCTCGGTTGCCCTGACGCCGCACAGAGAATCTCCGATGTGTTGGCGGCTCACCTCGGAGCCGATCAGAGTGGGATTCCTCATCGTCTTGAAGAAGTGATGGAGGGGGTGCGATGAAGATGAACACGGTCCGGTGGATTCTCTGTATCTCGGTTCTCATCGTCGGAGTGATAGGGATCGGCAAGGGGCTCGGACCCAGCATCGAATCGGATTCTGTATTAGCCAACAAGGTGATGACTTCTCCCGTCACGCTCTCCTGGTATTCGGTCGACGAGCGTGCACGCCAGTGGCTCGGTGAAGTGCCTGTAGAATCCTCCAACAACGGGGCCGTACCTTCTGCGGAAGATCCACAGGTGGAGCCAGGCTCCGACCACACCACCGCTGCTCGCGATAGAAGCCTCGATTCGCCGCAACTTCAGCAGGAGGGCACCCAGAGTTCCTGGACGATTCGCCCAGGAGATAGTTTCTGGAAGATTGCCCGTGATGTCCTGGGCAGCATCGATCACTACCAGGCTCTCATCGATGCCAATCGCTCGATCGATCCCGATCGTTTGCAGGTCGGGCAGGTGATCTCATTGCCGGCGATTGGTGTGGCTGTAAAGATCGGCTCCGCCGTTGAGGTGGAATCGTCTGCTCCCCTGCAGCACCAGGTGGGTAGCGGCGAGACTCTGGCCACCATTGCTCGTGACTACTACGGTGTAGCGGACTGGAATCGTCTGTTCGAGGCCAATCGGGATCGAATCTCAAATCCTGATCGTCTCAAGATTGGAAGCTGGATCCGGATCCCGCAGCAACGACCTGCCGGGGAGAGGAGTGATCGTTGACCGAAGTGGCTTCAATCCCTGACAAGATTCATATCATCGGGATCGGCGGAGCGGCCACCAGTGGTCTAGCGATGCTCTTGAAAGCTCGTGGTCACCAGGTTTCAGGGAGCGATCAGACCGATCGTCTGAAGGACCGCTTGCTCCATGCAGGGATTCAGTTCTTTACCGGTCATAATCCCCGGAATCTCCCGCAAGACAGCGGCTTGGTGATCCGATCGCTAGCGATCCCGGATGATAACGAAGAGGTAGTGGAGGCCAAACGCCTCGAGATCGAGGTACTGTTGTACAGCGAAGTTCTCGGGCGCCTGTCATCCGAGGGGCACGCGATCGCCGTTTCAGGGACTCATGGAAAAACTTCCACGACAGGGATTCTGACCAGCATCATGATGGCGGCGGGGCGAGACCCTTCCGTGTTGTTTGGTGGAGAACTGGAATCACTGGGAGGCCGAAACTGGAGAAATGGAAGTGGCGAGGATTTCATCGTCGAGGCGTGTGAGTACCAGAAGAGTTTCCTCAATCTTCGTCCAAGCGCTGGAATCATCACAAACATCGAGGTCGATCATCCTGAAGTGTATTGCGACCTCGCTGCTGTCCAGGATTCCTTTGGCGACTTTTTGCGAGGATTCCGTCCCGGAGCTCCGGTGGTCGTGCCCGAACTTCATGCAGATCAGTTGCTCAAGGTCGGGGCGGATGTTCGTCTCATCATCTTCGGTCTCGATCAAGGAAAAGGATGGAGATCAAAGGTGCTCGAGAAGGGGCTGAGCAGCCTGATAGAGATGAGCGCAGATGGTCGCCCACTCTTCGAGGCGACACTCAACCTTCCTGGTCGCCATACGATGCTCAATGCAACGGCAGCCGCAGCGCTGGCCAGTGCCCTTGGAGTCGATCTGGAATCGATCCGGCAAGGGATCGAAAATTATCGTGGAGTGAAGCGGCGTTTCGAGAAACGGGAAGTCATCGATGACGCCGAATGGTTCGATGACTATGCGCATCATCCGACTGAAGTGAAGATGACACTGGAGACGGCTCGAGAGATCTATCCAGGTCGAAAGATCTGGGCACTGTTTCAGCCGCACCAGGCGATTCGGCTGGAGTATTTCTTCCAGGAGTTTGCCGAGTCTTTTGATGATGCCGATGAAGTACTGCTGCTGCCGATTTTTCATGCCCGTGAAGATCCACTCCAGTTTCCAACCGACATGCTGCAGGGGCTCGCCAGGCAGTTGAGAGAACGTCAGGTCTCCGCTCGAATAATTGGCTTCGAACAATCGATTCACGAACTGCCCGAAATCGTTGCTCCTGGAGATGTGGTGGTCGCACTCGGCGCCGGAAATATCGACAAGATCGGAGCTCGAATTTCTCAGGGTGGGCGGAATCTGGAGACATCAAGATGAACCTGCAGGAATCGATCCAGTTGAGCGGCCGCTGCTGGTATCGGATCGGCGGCGATGCGAAATATTTCGCCGTACCGAAAACTCTCGATGAACTGAAAGAACTCATCTCCTGGGGAAAGGCTGAGGGGCTCCCTCGTTTCTTGCTGGGACACGGCTCCAATGTTCTGTTCGCCGATGATGGATTTGATGGACTGGTGATCCACACCAAGAAACTGAAGGCGGTCCGAGAGACCGAAGAGGGTTTGCTGGAAGCCGAGGCGGGCGTGCCCCTCCAGAGCCTGGTGGATGATGCCAACGATCGTGGTTGGCAAGGACTCGAATCGTTTCCAGGGATCCCTGGAACCATCGGTGGCGCAGTGTGGGGAAATGCGGGCGCTTGTGGCGAGGAGATCGGCGATCGAGTTCACCAGGTTCAATTGATGGAGGCTGGCGGTCCCGGTGAGTGGATCGATGCTGCGAGCCTTTGCTGGAGTTATCGGTGTTCCGGGATCGAGGACAGGGTGGTGGCAGCAGTTCGGCTACAACTGTCCCCCGGCAGTGACCCGCAGCAACTGAAGAATCGATCGCAGGAGTTGAAAGATCGGAAGACCTCGACCCAACCGTACAATGATCCTTCCTGTGGTTGCATCTTCCGCAATCCGGGGGAAATCAGTGCAGGCGAGTTGATCGAGAAGAGCGGCCTCAAGGGGACCTCCATCGGAGGGGCTCGCATCTCCAGGGAGCATGCCAACTTCATCGTGAACGAAGGGGGAGCCCGTTCGGAGGATATCGAAAAACTGATCGAACAGGTTCAGCGCAGGGTACGCGATCTCTTTCAAATCGAGCTCGTCAGGGAAGTGATCATGCCAGGTCAGCGGGGAGGAAGTCGGTGATGATGGAGCCGGGAAGTGACGAGGGAGGTCGCGGAGGACGCAATTTCCTGCTCGCCATGTTGCTACTGACGATCTTCGGCATCTTTCTGGTGTTGGCCAAGGATGATGTGGATCGTGGGTTAGAGAGAGCCGGTGGTGTGTGGGCCATCGAGGAGTCTTCGCTGCCTGGCTGGTTTCCCCGACCCTACGAGGGTTCGATCAGTTCGTTGGCCCAGATACCCTCGCGTGTTTCGCTGCAATCGGTCCGTTGGAAGTCTCAAGTGGTGGAGGAATTGGAACGGAATCCCTGGATCAGTTCGGTTCAGGAGGTGATTCGAACCCCCGCTGGCATCGGATTTAGCGGCCAGTTCGTCCGTCCTTCGGTGGGGATCCGCAGCCAAAAAGGCTGGCTACTGATCGATGGGACCGGTCGGGTCATCGATCGACAACCCGGTGATTATCTGGCCGACAGCTGGAAGATTCCCGAGTACCTCCCCCAGGGTGGAAGCCAGCAGCAGAAGATGTTGGCGGAAGCGAGTTCAGGAGAGCTTCTCGTCGGTGCTGAATTCGAAGAGTTACTCGCACTCCTCTCGGTGCTCTGGGAGGACCAGGTGTTTGACCGTGTTCCCGGATTCCTCCATGAGATTTCGAGCCTCCTGGTCGACGGAGATCAACGACTCTGGTACCTGCATAGCACTGCTGGGATCCGACTGCACTGGGGTCGTTCTCCCGCATATCCGGGGGCCAAAGTGGCCACCTCGCAGCAGAAACTGGAGTGCCTGCGACAGGTGATCGAATTGCGTGACGACCTGGCCCGCTCGGTAGACATCGAGGGAATCAGTCTCTACAGCGGTTCCGAGCCGATCACTGTGCAGGGACAGTAGACCTCGATCGACCGCCGACTGGACCGCCGACTGGAGCGGTGGCGTCCAGCGGAGTCGGCTGATATCCTCGGCAACCTGTACCGGAGATGGGTTTCTCACGGCTTCGTGAGACCGATGCATTTTCAAGGTGCCTCTGTGGATCGAGAGGAGTGACGCGTCGTGACCACCCCAGACCGATATCGTCGCCTTTTTGGCGAGGTCGCCATCGAAAAGGGGTGGGTGGGCGAAGCCCAGATCTACGAGGCGTTGACGGTTCAGGAGCGACTTCGTAACGATGGCAAACAGGTCCCTCTACTCGGTCAAGTACTGGTGGAATTGGGGCACTTGTCTCCGGAACAGGTTCAGCAGCTGATCGAGATCCTTTATCCCGTGGAAAAAGATGCGGGATCGAGTGAAGACCAGAAGGTGACCGGGAGTGAGGATTCATGAGTGCAGATGATGCGACTGAGGATTCCGGAGCACCGAAAAAGCGTCGAGTTCCAGCACCGAGAAAACGCGGTGGAGGTGGCGCAGAAGGGCGTGTGCCCCCTCGCCGAGTGCCAGGGAAGAGAGTCTCGGGTCGGCCCCAGTCGACGCCAGAAGTCGGTGATTCTGCTGCCGGAATACCCGAGGTGAGTTCACCGGAGTCGACCGATTCTCCGGTCGATTCTGAAGCAGCGCAGCAAGCCGCAGCGCAGCAAGCCGCAGCAAAGCAAGTTGCAGCGCAGCAAGCCGCAGCAAAGCAAGTTGCAGCGCAGCAAGCCGCAGCAAAGCAAGCCGCAGCAAAGCAAGCCGCAGCGCAGCAAGCCGCAGCAAAGCAAGTTGCAGCGCAGCAAGCCGCAGCAAAGCAAGTTGCAGCGCAGCAAGCCGCAGCAAAGCGAGCCGCAGCGCAGCAAGTTGCAGCAAAGCAAGTTGCAGCAAAGCAAGCCGCAGCAAAGCAAGCCGCAGCGAAGCGCGCCTCAGAGGAAGAAACGGTCGAGTCGGTTCCGCGGCGCAGGACCGGGGCACCGGTGGGGCGAGGCGCCAGAGGCCGAGCTCCACGCCGCAAGTCTCAACCGCCGTCCCGATCCCCCGTCTCCGCCAGGGCAAAAGTGGGTGTCGATCCGTCCGTCGGCGATGAGTCGCCGCCTTCTCGTGGTCGATGGCCGCTGATTGTCGGTGCCGTGGCAGTGGTCGCCGTATTGATTCTCGCCGTGATCTTCAATCCATTCTCCGAGCCGGAACCGCCGGTCGAACTGGAACCGGTGGTGCAGGAACCTCAAATCGATCCCAAGGAACAGAGAGAGGAGAAGGCTCGCAAGGCCTTCGCCCGGATCGAGGAGGAGAATCGCAAGGAGCCCGGGGATCGTTACGGCGCTGCGCACCGCTACCAGTGGTTCGCCTCCGAGTACGCCAACACCACCGTGGGCCAGGAAGCCTCGAATCTGCGGGCCGAGCTCCTTGTGAACTGGAGAAGTGCAGTCGACCAGCAGTGGTTGACCCTCAAGGGGGATATCCGGGGCGCATTCCAGAGTGGAGAGTTCCAGACTGCGGTCCAGATGCTGGAGAACTTACCGCCCATCTTTGAAGGTGCAGAAGTGGTGCTGGAATCGAGTTTCGAGACGGAACTCGACAATCTTCGCAACGATGCTCAGGAGCAATTTCGCTACAAGAGGCGCCTCGATGAACTGTCTGCCAAGGCGGGTAAGTATGCACGCAAGGGTTACGACGATATCGCCATCGCGACCATTGAAGCTCTCGATGAGAGGGTTGAAGAGGAAGCCCCCGATGTCTGGAAGTTGAAACAAGACCTGGTCAAACGAATTCAGCGTGAAGGTCTAGCGATGTTGATCGAGCAAGAGGGAATGGTCGAAGCGGAACTCGCAGAAGCGAGACGCCTCGAGGAGGAGCAGAAGAAGGCGGAGCGTGAGCAACGTTGGCTCGACCTGCGAGAATCTGTGGCATGGTCGAATCAATTGGCTTCGACCAACCTCTACAACTGGGTGGTCACCAGTGATCGACAACTGGTGGGAAGCGGGAAGGCTGGAAACTGGCGGGTTCTCGAGCGAGACGGCTCGGCGGTTCTGGTCGGCAGCAATCAGACCGGCGGCGAGATGCACATCGGTCTGTTCACCAACCACTGGGAAGATTATGTCTGTCAATTCGAGGTCAATATTCGTGATGGGGAGCTGAAAATCTCTCCCAGAACCAATTCTCGGGGGGGAGCGATCGGCGATCAAACCTCGCCGCAGATCGAACTCGCCGATGAATTTCCCAAGAGTCGCTGGGTGAAGTGCACCATGGAGGTCCATGGCGACCAGGCTTCTCTGAAGTATGGCGATGACGAAACCGAGATTGTTCTCGATCCCGAGACCACTCGATTGCCCAGCGCCGGAGGCTTCGTCTTCTCCATCGAGGATGGCACCCGTCTCGAGATACGTGATGTCAGGGTCAAGGTGATCAGTGATACCCGCGACGGAGGCATCTGGGCTCGTTGAGAGCGGCAGGGTGCGCCTGCCAACCTGGCAGTGTCTGTGGGGGGATCATCGGGCGGCCTGTCGATCTGGCAGGTGTGCTTCCCGTCAAATCCGACGGTCTTTCTGCAAGTCTTTATCAATTAAAGGCTTATGAAGGCGTCCTGAGGGGCAGGATGGCCCACCATTTGCGGTAGTGAAAGAATCAGGGTCGGAGACTATCGATCTACCGCTATCGGGGTGAGCCAGGATTGCTCTGGTCACGAACACCCCCGCAACCGTCTGCAGTACTGCGAAGAGGAGCCAGCATGGTGAAAGAACTGACTTTTGAAGACGAAGCACGCAAGAAACTGCTGCTTGGAACTCACAAATTGGCCCGAGCAGTGCGGACCACTCTGGGTCCTCGCGGTCGTACCGCCATCATCGATCGATCGTGGGGGGGCCCAAAGATCTCCAAGGATGGGGCTACCGTCGCTGAAGAGGTGGACCTCGAAGATCGCGTCGAGAACCAGGGTGCACGGATGTTGCGTGAAGCGGGAGTCATCACCTCGAAGGACGCCGGGGATGGCAGTACCACTTCCACGGTCCTCGCCGAGGCGATCTACCGTCGTGGAATGCGATTGGTGATGAGCGGTGAGAATCCTGTTCTGCTTCAACGTGCTCTCCTCGCATGCACCGAAAAGGTTTGCAAGAAACTGGTAGAGTTCGCCGAGCCGATCGAATACCAGGAGTCGATCGTAAGTGTCGCTTCGATTGCGGCCAACAACGATGAGCGGATCGGTAAGGTGATCGCCGAAGCTCTCGAAACAGTGGGCAACGATGGAGTCTGTACCATCGAGGAGGGCAAGGGGATCGAGACTCGTCTCGATATCGAAGAAGGCCTCTTCTTTGACCGAGGTTACATTTCCCAGCAGTTCATCTCGGATCCAGAATCGGCAGAGATCTCGTTGGAAGATCCCTATATCTTGATTTTGGAAGAGAAGATCTCGAACATCGCTCAGATCGTTCCGATCCTTGAGAAGGTGGTGGAGAAGCGTAAGCCGCTACTGATCATCGCAGAAGATATCGATGGGGAAGCCCTCACCACTTTGGTGGTCAATAGCCAGCGAGGCGTACTCGATGTGGCTGCGGTGAAGGCTCCCGGCTACGGCGACCGTCGCAAGGCGATGCTGCAGGATATTGCCATTTCCACCGGAGGCCGGGCGATCTTCACAGACCTCGGTATCGATCCAGGATCGATCAAACTGACAGATCTTGGCAAGGCGAAGAAGATCGAGATCAATTCGCAGTCCACCACCATCATCAACGGTGGCGGGAAGAAGAAGGATGTGGAAGAGCGCTGCCGTGAGATCCGCTTCGAGATCGAAGGCGCCTCCAGTGATTATGATCGCGAGAAGTTGCAAGAGCGTCTCGCTCGCTTGATCGGTGGGATCGCAGTGATTCGCGTCGGAGGATCGACCGAGGGAGAGGTAAAGGAGCGCAAGAAGCGTTTCGAAAACTCACTGGCGGCAACCCGTTCGGCGCTCGAGGCGGGAATCCTACCGGGTGGAGGACTGGCTCTGATTCACTGTGCCGATGAGGTCGCAGAGATGAGATTCAAGGATCCGCTCGAACGACTTGCGGCGCAAATCCTCGCCGATGCGTTGGAGGAGCCCTTCAGGCAACTGGCCAATAATGCGGGGGTCGAGCCTTCGCTACTCCTCAGAGAGATTCGTGCGGGAGAGAGCCTCACCAGGGGATTCGACTTTGCTCGCCTGGAGATGTGCGACCTGCTCGAAGAAGGAATCATCGATTCCTGCGATGTCATTCTGAAAGCACTTCAGAATGCAGCCAGTATCGCAACGATGATTCTCACCTCGGATGCGGTGATCACCGAGATTCCCTCGGAGTCCGCAGAAGAAGACCACCACCATGACCATGAAGGCGTCGGCGCTCTCTAGAGCCCCGATCGAGAAAGACCAAGGAGCACGAAGATGTCCAAGCAAATTCTCTTCGAAGATGATGCCCGACGCCACCTCCGGGAGGGGATCAGAACTCTCGCCAAGGCCGTAAAAGTGACTTACGGTCCGGGTGGAAGAAATGTTCTGCTCGAAAAGAGCATGGGGAAATCCCAGCTGACAAAGGATGGGCAGGCTGTCTCGCGTGAGATCGAAGTGGAAAAACCATTCGAGAACATGGGAGCACGTCTGATCAATGAAGTGGCAAACAAGACCAACAAGGAAGTGGGCGATGGAACCACTTCTTCGATTATCCTCGCCGAGGCGATGGTCGAGGGTGGTGGTCGTTTCGCGATGAATGGAGTCAGTCCTGTCGAACTGCGAATCGGCATCGATAAGGCCGTGGCCACTGCCGTCCGCGAACTGGAGGCGATCTCCAGCCCGGTCAAGAAGCGCCAGGAAGTGGTGCAGGTCGGAACCATCGCCGCGAATGAAGCGGAACTGGGCAAGATGTTTGGCGATGCCATCCATCGGGTGGGAGAAAAGGGTGTGGTCACCGTCGAAGAGAATGACGGTGTCGAGACCTCTCTCGAGCTGGTGGAAGGCCTGGAGATCGACAAAGGTTGGATCTCTCAGTACTTCATCACCGATCGCGTGGCAGGTGTCTGTGTGCTGGAGAAGCCATGGATCCTCTTCACCGATCACAAGATCTCGTCGATCCAGGATCTCTTACCGGTTCTGGAGCAGGTGGTCGCTACTCGTCGTCCGCTGGCCATCATCGCAGAAGATGTCGAGGGAGAAGCGCTCGCCGGGCTGCTACTCAACAAACTCCGTGGAGTGATGGATGTGGTGGCGATCAAGGCCCCAGGCTTTGGCGATCGCCGCAAGGCATTGCTGGAGGACATGGCCATCGTGACGGGTGGTCAGATGATCGCCAAGGACACCGGAGTCCAGTGGGAGCAAGTGGGTAAGGAGCAACTGGGTACCGTTCGTAAACTCGAGGTCTCCAAGGATCGAGCTCTCTTCTACAGAGGGACCGGTAACCAGGAAGCGATCGATCAACGATGTGCTCAGATCGAAGCGCAGATCGAGCAGACCCAGTCGAACTACGATAGAGAGAAGTTGGAGGAGCGTCTCGCCCGGATCATGGGCAAGATCGCGGTGATCCGTGTGGGCGGCGCCACTGAACTTGAGATCAAGGAAAGAAAGTCTCGCGCAGAAGACGCACTCAGTGCCACTCGCGCGGCGATGTCCGAGGGAATCGTTCCCGGAGCCGGTACAGCCTTCCTTCATATCTCCGAGAAAGTGGCTGCCACACGATCTTCTGGGGACGCACGTTTCGGCGTGCAGGTGGTCGCCGATGCCTTGCTCCAGCCGACCGCTCAGCTGGCTCGTAACTGTGGATTTGACGGGCCGGCCGTCGTCGCAGAGGTGATGGAGTACGAAGATATCGAGATGGGTTTCGATGGAGTCAAGGGCAAGGTCGTCGATCTGATTCGTGCCGGCGTCGTGGATCCCACCAAGGTGTTGAGGGTCGCGTTGCAGAACGCAGCCAGTGTCGCTGGCCTTTACCTCACTTCGGATACCGCCATCGCTGATCTGGAGAAGGACGAGACCGCCGTGGATGGCGCGCTCGTCTAGGGGAGGTCAGATGTCAGCCAGGGATTACTACGATGTCCTGGGGGTTTCCCGGGAAGCATCGGAAGACGAGATCAAGAAGGCCTATCGCAAGTTGGCCCTCAAGCATCACCCGGACAAGAATCCGGGCGATACCAGGGCGGAGAGCAAGTTCAAGGAGGCTGCTGAGGCCTACGATGTGCTCCGAGATGATGAGAAGCGGCGAATCTACGATGCTCATGGACATGACGGCCTCTCCGGTATGGGGCAGGGCAGTGGATTCTCCAATGTCGAGGATGTCTTCAGCATGTTCGGCGATATCTTTGGCGGCGGCGGCGGCGGAGGAGTCTTCGGAGATCTGTTCGGAGGCGGCGGTCGCACTCGCAGGGGAGACAGTCTACGAGCCCATCTCCAGCTGTCCCTTGAAGAGGCGGCCAACGGTGTCCAGCGCACCATCCAACTGAGAAGAATGGTGGGATGTGGTTCCTGTTCAGGAACAGGTGCCAGGGCCGGCTCCAAACCGGTTCGCTGCGGGACCTGTTCCGGGGCGGGCCAGGTCCTCCGCTCTCAGGGTTTCTTCAGCGTCAGGACGACTTGTCCAGCCTGTTCTGGCAGAGGAGAGATCATCAACGATCCCTGTCCCACCTGCAGTTCTTCCGGATTGGTACAGAAATCGGAAGAGATCGAAGTCGATGTTCCGGCAGGAGTGGAAGACGGAATGATCCTTCGATTGACCGGCCGGGGCAACGAAGGCCCGCATGGCATCCCTGCCGGAGATCTTCAGGTGGTGCTGGGCTACCGCCCACACGCCTTCTTCAGGAGGGTCAAGGATCACGTCTGTTTCGAGTTACCCATCTCATATTCCCAGGCAGCACTGGGCGCAGAGATCGAGGTTCCGACCCTTGATGGAAAAGCGGTCCTGACGATTTCTCCGGGAACCCAGAGTGGAGATGTGCTTCGAATGAGAAAGATGGGCTTTTGTTCGGTTCATTCCAGCCGAAAAGGAGACCAACTGGTCGAAGCGACCATCGAGGTTCCTCTTGATCTAGGGCCGGAGGAGAAACAATTGCTGGAGCGTCTCGCTGAGATCGAAAAGAAGGAAGTGGGCATCAGAAGAAGAGGCTTCCTTGAGCGCTTCAAGGAATACTTCGGGTAGGAAGAGGTCGCATGGTGAATGAACAGACAGATCTGGCCCCCGATCAGGATTCTAGTGGGAACCCCAGTGAAGAAACAAACGAGGATGAAACCCAGATGAATCATCAGTCCACTCCATCGGAGGACCCAACAGGAACGGATCTGGATGCGACACAACAAGACGCATCCGAACTGGACCGTGTCCCTGAGGAGAACCAGGAATTTCTCGTCGAGCAGGTGCAACGTGCTCGAGCTGAACTCGAAAACTTCCGGCGACGCACGCTGGAAGAGCGTGCGTTGGTTCGCAAGAGGACCATTGCCGAGGTATTCCGTACCTTCTTGCCTCTGCTCGATGGATTGTCGGCGGCACTGAAGGTGGAATCGGATGACGCCGATGGAACGGACGGGATCCGTGATGGCCTGAGATTGATCCATGGAAACCTCGATGGCATTCTCGATCAACTCGGTATCGAAGCGGTGACCTCCGTGGGTGCTGATTTTGACCCTGAAGTTCACGAAGCGATGCTCCAGGTCGATCATCCGGATGCTCGAAATGGTGAGGTGGTCGAAGAAGTCGAACGAGGCTATCGATTTGGCGATCATCTGATTCGTGCTGCCAGGGTGATCGTGAGTCGTACTGCCCAAGCACCTGAAGGAGCTTGAGATGCCTACCTATGATTATCTCTGCGACGGGTGTGGACATGGTTTCGAGTTGTTTCAAAAGGTCGATGAGAAGTTGAAAAAGACCTGCCCCGAATGTGGGAAGAAGCAACTTCGTCGGTTGATCGGTGCCGGAGGTGGGATCATCTTCAAGGGCAGCGGTTTTTACGAGACCGATTATCGCAGTTCCGATTACAAGAAGCGCCAGAAGGAAGATTCAGCCCCTTCACCGAAGGATACCGAGAAAAAGAGTGACACCACGAAGCCGGCCAAGAGCAAGGACGGATCGACGTCTTGACCCCATCCACCTTGTGCCCCGTCTGCAAGGATCCGGCCTCTCCGGTGACCACAGTTTCAGATTCTTTCCCCTTCTGTAGTGACCGCTGTCGCGACCGAGATCTTGGCGGCTGGCTTCGGAATCAGTACAAGATCGGTTCTAGGCCGGTGGAATCGGACGATTTTGCCGATGGGCTCGGTTCCGAGCCAGAGATCGAACCGTAGAGTTCGGATCGGAGATTCCACCCGCTGGCGGGGCTCAATTGCTGGAGCCACCTCTGCACAGGTGAACAGTTCACGAGCATGACAGCAGCAAAAAAAGAGGTGCGTGGGAGTCTTTCCCACGCACCTCTTTTGCATCTGCGAAGCAACCAGAATCAGTGGCTAACTGCCACCTTCCTGCCCGACCAAATTCTTTGGTAATGCTTCGCCCTCAGCCAACTCCGATTCTTCAAGTTTCTTCACCGAACTGTCGGCGTAGACGACGATGATGAAACCGTCATGGTTTTCATCGATGTCATTTTCCTTGTCGACGATGGAGTCGTCACAGCCGAGGATGGTTCCAGAATCGGTGGCCGCCTTGGTCTTCTTTCCCAACCAGGCGTAGGAGTTCGAGTATTCATCGAGGACGAAATCGCCATCGCTGTCCTTCTCGGCTCGCTCGTCCGTCGATGAGGGACAGATGAAAACTTCTGGACTCAACCCCGAACCCGCATTGGAATTGACCAACACGTTCAGGGACTCATATGCGGGCGGCGTCTTTCCCTTGGCGACCGGGAAGAATCGCTTGTCGAGGGAATAGGCGATGGCCGCTTGCCCGATGTTCTTCAGGTTGTTAGTGCAACTGACCTCGTCCCCTTTTTTCAGGGCGGTCAAAATGTTCCCCGAAAATAGTGCAGCCAGGGTTCCAATGATCGCAATCACTACGAGGAGTTCGACCAGGGTAAAACCCTCAGATCTGGCTCGATCTCGCGAGGTCTTCTCGTGAGAAGCCTTGTATCTCATATCTCGCATCTCCTTCCGGCATGGGGCGTGGGATCCTGTTGGGAATCTGGAGGTACCCGGCGGAAGACTCCCTGGCAAGGATTGCCTGCGGGTCCGTCGAGATCCTCCAGGGCTCTGGGACGCCCCTGGTGACATCATAAGGTGCAAGAAGTGGATTTGCCAGTGCTCGGGTCCGTTGACACCCTGGATGGTGGGTTGCTATGATCTCTCCTTGCTCCTTGAGGGTCTGATCCTGGCGACTGGGGTCGGGATCCAGGAGGTGCAACCTCGGAAAGATCTCGATCTCGGTCGAGCATGGAATAGAACATCTGGAGTGGATTGCGTTTCATCTCATCCCCCATGGCGGGGGAGCGGCAGGAACTTGCGAGAAACTCACGGACTCACAAGACTCACGGATTCACTCGGGGAGGCGAAAGCATGATCAATGTGGAATGTCGGCGTGATTTGATGAATCCCTGCCGCTTTGGTGGAGCGTTGCTGCTCCTGCTTCTGGTTGGAAGCCTCGGAGGATTCAACGGAGGATTCAACGGAGGATTCAACGGAGGATTCAACGCTGCTGAGGCTCAGGACGATCCAGGAATCGCCCGCCTCGAGATGAAGTTCGAGCGCCCGCGCCAGATCACCGTATTCGGTGGTAAGGGGCATGACCTGCGCGCCGATGGAGTTCCTGGATCGGGACGAACCTACTGGTACTTACCCTACACCATCGAGAACAAGAGCGGACTCGACGCGTCCTTCCATCTCTCGCTGACGGCGAGCTCCGACAAGAATCGTCGCTACTGCGACATCGCCTTGCCGTGGGTCGAAAAAGCGGTCGAGCGCAGGGAGCGGAAGCCGCTCTTTTCCCGGGTGGACATGCTCAAGAAGAGTGGAGCCGGTGAACTGGGAATCGACTTTCCCGCCGGTGAAAAGCGCGAGTGTGTCGCCTTGTTCAATGCCATCGATCCGGAAGCGGACCATATCGTCATCGATGTCCATGGATTGGTCGACGATATCGAGGTCGAGGAGTTGCCTGATAATGGCTTGAGACTGACAGAGAGAGTCTTGAGATTGGAATTCCATCGCCCAGGCGACGAGTTCTACACCGCCATGGACTCTTTTCAGTTCACAAAGAAATCCTGGGTGAATGTGACTCATGAGTTTCCAGGATCCTAGGGGTCTGGCATCGATGGACTCCGATAGGGGGAGAGCCGCAGTGACCGCGGATCATCGCGATTTCCTGCAGGGGCTCTCGAAGGAGGAGCGAACCCTCCTGATCATACGTGAGCAACTCTACGAGGGGTCCTGGACAGAGATGACGTCAGACCTTGAGGCGCGCCTTGGCAAGGGACCTCATGTGTTTAATCTTTCAGAAACGATAGAAGCGGACATCGCTCGAATCCACAAGTTGATCGAGTACGAATTACAACATGATATCGACCTCGGGGAATACCTTGAGGATCACCAGTAGCAGGGTCCCGGCCAGCACAATCGATGCAGCAAGTCGTTTGTGCAACAGTCGAGGAACCGGAACGGGAGTACCGAGCGAATGAACTCGCGATCTAACCTGGCCACATTGGCCTGCATCTTCATGCTGACACTGACATTACTGATCCAAGGTTGTGGCTCTCCGACGATTCGTCAAACCACTTCTGGTGGCGAGGCCAACACTTCGACAGCGGTTTCTCGTGGTGCCGCCGATGCCGATGGCTTGAGCACCGCGGACCTCAGGCCATTGGGAGTGCAACTGGACTGGAGTTACCATCATCCACAGAAGATCGATCAGGCCTTCAGTGCCAACGGTAACCTCTACATCGTTTCCGCTGCGGGCAAGCGGAGTTATCACCTGATCAAGATCGATGGCACCTCAGGACTTCCCACCTGGACCTATCCGCTCCAGGTGCCACTAGAATTTGCTCCTTCGGTATTTGTTTACCCCAAGGAGCTTCGGGCAGAGAACCCGGATGAACTCTTCATCGTTGAGCGAGGGATGGTTCATTGCGTCGACGACCAGTACGGTGCCCGCAATTACCGGATTCCGTGCAACTTTCCCATCTCTACCTCGGTGGTGCCCGGAATCGATAACCTGATCGTGGGTGGCTACGATTTCCGTATCTACGGACTTTCCAAGAAGGAAAAGTTCGTTGCATGGACCTATCTCACCAATGGAGCGATCAGTGCAGCCCCCATCAATTTCGCGGGCCGAAGTTATGTCGGCAGTGAAGATGGTAATCTCTATGCCCTCAAGCAGGGCAATGGATTCTCCAAGGGGGGCAGTTGGAATTTTGAGACTCAGCAGGCGATCGAGGCGGCGGCCACCGTGGACGACGATCGGATCTACTTCGGTTCTCGAGACACCAAGATGTACTGCCTGACCGATGGTGGCGATGAAGCCTATCTCAATTGGCAGAGCAATCTCGCACTTCCGGTGTTTAGCAGCCCCGTAGTGAGCGGGAACTCACTGTTTGTCACGCTCAATGACAACCGCAACAGCGATGCTCCGGTCATGGCACTGGCCTGCCTCGACACCGCAGATGGTGCAGAGAAATGGCGCCAAGAAGGATACTCGGAGATCCTGAGCAGCAATCGTACTCAGGTCTGGGTGACCGACGAGAATCATAAGTTGACCGCTCTCAACATTTCCGATGGGTCGATTCGCTGGGCCTTCGATTGCCCCGCTTCGATTGCGGTTCTGGGGTACGACGAAGATTCAGCAGCCATCGTTAACGAGGACGGACTGGTGCAGAGCATCTCGAACCATCGCTGATCAAGTTCAGTGCCTTCGAATTGATCGGAGTACTGACGCCCTCGCCACAGAATTAGAGATCCACACGGCCGCTTTGGTCTTGTGGATCTTTTTCATCCGGTGTGAGTGGGTCGCAGATCTACTTCGCTAGCCGAGGGAGGTTGTAGGGGCGACTCTGTTCGAGGAGTCAGGACTCGCAACAGGTGGTAGGACAGTTCCAACTCCGTTGCTGACTCTGCTGCGGTGAGAGCCACCGGTGCCATCGATCGAAGTGGGTCGAGGTCTTGACCGGCAAACCACAGGCGATTTTTCGAAGCGTCGAACACCAGTGGCCAGTGTCGCCGAAGTCGTGGTGGAACCCCCTGGCATCGCAGTGTCTCCTCGACGGTGGTCTGACGCCCAGGCACTTTTTCCCCCGCTTGTGGGGTCCGTAATGTCAGTGAAGTTTCGACCAGCGATTGCCAGCGGATACCGCCGTGAACCTGGCTCGATCCCGGTTCGATCTGACAAGGTAGGGCCGGGACAGGGTCCACTTCTTCGGCACAGGGTGGAGAGTCGTGGTTCGCGGTCGGATCGGGTCCGATATGGAGCCAACCACCGCAACGGATCGCGACACGTGCTCCTGGCAAGGCCACCATTGCCGATCTCGACTCGCCGTTGGCGAGTCGCACCAGCGACTGGAGGTGTTCCCTGCGCAGCCCTCCCTCTTCACCACAGCCGAGGATCACGGCCTGGCGCAATAGATCGGCCAGCTCTGGTCCTTCGAACTGTTGCCAGCACTGTCGAGGAAGCGAGATGCGAGGGGGGGAGAGGTGGACCTGCTGCAGTGCCTGATCGATCCGCTTACTCTCGACCGTCCAGCGAGCCCTCGCCTCTTCTGACAGTCCTAGCAGGTGTGAGACCAGATCGGGATTTTCGAGCTGTAGTGCTGGAATCAGATCGAGGCGAATTCGGTTTCGCCTGAAGGCCCTCGATCGGTTACTCAGATCCTCGTTGCCATCCATCTCCAGCGGCTTCAGGTACTCCTCGATTTGGTTTCGACGGATGGACAGTAGCGGACGAGCGATGGTGATCTGACTCGATTCGATGATGGACAGCGGTTCCATTCCTCGTAGGCCCCGGAGACCACAGCCTCGGAGCAAGTTTCCGATGACCGTCTCCGCCTGATCATCTCCATGGTGCCCGGTGAGTACTATCGAAGTGGATCGGCTGCGACACAACTCAGCGAATCGTCGTCTGCGGGTGTCCCTCCCTGCAGTTTCGATCGAGGTACCCTCGTTTTGGGCGGAGGATTCGATCGACTCCGACACCAGATGAAGAGGCACTCCCAGGTGAGCACAGATCCTTGCACAGTGACGAGCATCTCGGTCTGCTTCATCTCCACGGAGTCCATGATGGACATGAAGAGCCTCCGGTTTGGGCCGGTCACTGGAGCCACTGGACCACTGAGAGCAGGAGTGCAGTAGCGCTACCGAGTCTGGCCCGCCAGAGAGTGCCACGATGTAGCGTGGCACGTCGATCGGCAGATGGCGTGAGAGGAAGGAGTGGACCGTGGTCGACAGTGAAGTGGTCACGATTACTCCAGGAAATCTATACGGAGTTGGAGGTGGATCGGGGTCGCGACTCCTGCAGGTGGAGCCTTGAGCGGATTGAGCACAGCGATGGCATCGCGAATGGCGAAGGCATCGATCTCCAGTCCCGGAGCCGGTCGCAAGGAGATGTCGAAAATCCAGCCCTCGGCATCGATCAGGAATCCGAGCAGGCAACTGGCTTCACCGGGTCCATCCGAGATCAGCAGATTTCGCTGTTGCAGTCGGGAGAGATTCTCGCGCACCTTCTCGCGCACTTCGAGCATCAACCATCGATCTCGGTCATGGTGGGATGAAGCCTGATGCAGTGTCTCTTGCAGGAGAGAATCGACCCTCTCTCGCTCGGGACCCTTGGTCTGAGGAGGAGCATCTAGTGGTCCTGTCGCTGCAGCAGGGGGGTCGGTCGAGAGTTCAGGGCGACCGGTGCGCAGGTCATCTTCTTGCAGTGTCGGCGACGGCTCGATCGGTGCCTCTTCTGCTGGCTTCGTTTCCGGTGCACTCGGTTCCGGTGGCTCTACTTCCGCGGGTTGCAGTTCGGGTTGCGACGATGGGGGAGCCGTTGCCGGAGGGGGGACCAATTTCGTACTCAAGGAGACTCGCTCGTGGATGGTACTTTCTCCGGATGCACCTGGTGGAGGGAGAACTAGCAGTGCAGTCAGGTGGATCGCTACCGACAGCAACGCAGCATTCTGGAACAGTACATCTCGCCGGGGAGAGGGGACGCTTCGTTTCGAGGAAGCAGGAGTGAGTGGTCGGCGCGGGATGCGACTCGAGATTCGCAGGCGAAGGTCATCCAGAATCTCTAGCCACCGACCCAGCATCTCGTTCCCCTTCACACGGTTACCGATCAATCTCCGGAGTCGATCCTCCGGATCCATCGCTGTTGCAACTCGTGCAAGGTATCGGTCCCGGTGACGATGCTCAAGGATTGCTCCAGGCCATCGGTGGCCAGTTGGTCGAGGATCTCGGGTAGCAGGATGCGGGGAACATCCTCGATGATCATGTCGACCAGTGATCCACAGGCCGCGCGGAACAGTTCATCCTCGATGCTGACCTTCATCTTGATCAGATGAGAGATCTCCGGCAATCTTCCCAACGAACGGGCTCTGGCCAGCAAAAACTGATCACGCTGGAGAGCCAGGGTTCCGCGGGATCGGACACAGAGTCCCTCCTCCAGCCAAGGTGGGAGATCTCGAGGCTGACCGAGGATTCGTGGCAGCCACTGGCGAAACATTTCACGCGGCAGTTGATCCTGGTCGATGAAGGGGTAGTCGGGGACCAGGTGAAGCGATTCCGAGATCACCCGCCCGTAGTGCTTCTCGCTGATCAGGATGGCGGGGCCACAGGGCAGTCCCAGGGAGTCTCGCATCGTCTCGAGATCGACATGCGGATGGAGTTCCAGCGCTGCCGGCGGACTGGCAGGGAGACCCCAATCGCGCCAGAGCCGCTCGCTCACCGCCGCCAGCCTCCGTTCGAGGGGGACCACCAGCGGAAGCCCTCCCGCCAGTTCGTCACTGGCTGCCTGGATCAGTTGCTGTTCGAGCAGCCGCGGATGGATCTGTTCACCGACCAGCTCCTGGACCCGATGGAGATGACGAGATTGGTCGAATCCTGACCCGTACAGGGCAGCGGCCTCGGCCGCTGCCAGATGGAGGGTGGGATCATCGGGAAGCAGTTCGAATGCAGCATCGAAGGAGAGACCGTGGTGTTGGGCCGCGCAGTGGACGATGGCACTGCGGGTTCGATTCAACAGGGGCGGCTGCTCGACCACCACTTCGATCAGCAGGGGTGCCGCACCAGCCAGGTCGCCGGCCAGGTACAATCGTCTGCCCAGTTCCAGTTTGCTCTCGATCAGCGTCTCTTTCCACTTCCAACCCTCGGAAGGAAATCGGTCGAGCAAGGTAGCGATGTGACCGATCGCCTCGGCGGGCTGGTCCGATTCGAGAGAGTTGTGAATTGTGGATTCAAACTGACAGAGCAGGGATTCTCCCGCGAGAACTCGGCTTCGAAGGGGAATCTCATGAGGATGACTTCCCGGGAGAGAGCAGTACTCATTCCAGAGCACGATGGCTCGTTCCAGCAGGCCTCGATCGAGCAGGGACTCGACTTCACCCAGCAGGCTCTTGCGGTACAGGGGCAGTATTTCTTGCTGGTGGGGGGAGTGCTGGTATTCCCGGCGAAGGAACCCTATGGCGGAGCCTGGAGTCCCTCGTTCGAGGCGTCGTACACACTCTTCGATCAGCGTTTTGCGTGGATCGAGACGGAGCACGCTGGAGATCCTGGATCGCCGGATCCAGATCTTTCCCTCGGGCACTTGCAGGACGATCTGCTGACCATCGTCAGAGAGAATCTTGCCACGCATCACATGGCCATTCTTCAACTGGACCTCATCTGCGAGCAGGTAGCCGCTGGCAGGAAACGCCATCATCGCCACCAGAGTGGCGATGAAGAGGTGTAGAAGAGTCGATCCCATCTTGTGGGAGCAGTTGACGAGGGCATGTCGCAAGGGCGATGATCCTTTCTCCGGGGGGGCCATGCCCCCGGGATTGCCCTGAAATTGGGTACATTCAGAGGATCGGCATCGAGCAGCAATTTCTGAATACCCGATCTGAGGGATCTCCAAGATGGTACGAGAGGCCAGGAAAACTTGGATCATGACCAGTACATAGACCCGGTGGCGCATCGCTACGCTTCTACCGTGATGCAGCGCCTCTTCTCACCGATGAGGAGAGCCCAGACCTGGCGAGATGTGTGGATTGCCCTGGCCCGTGTCGAGTGCCGTGCCGGGCTACCTGTGACCGAAGAGCAGGTGAAGGCGCTGGAGCAGGGTAGAGACCAGATCGATCTCGATCGAGTCGCAGAGATCGAGAGTGAAACACGCCACGATGTGATGGCACACATTCACCACTATGGAGAGGTGGCTCCCGAGGCTGCGGGGGTAATCCACCTGGGGGCGACCTCCTGTTTCGTGACCGACAATGCAGACCTGGTCATCCTCAAGGAGGCCCTGGTCATCATTCGAGATCGACTGCTCAGAACCATTCACTCCCTATCTGCATTCTGCAGGAAATATGCTGCGGTTCCGACACTCGGCCTCACGCACCTGCAACCGGCGCAGTTGACGACCATCGGCAAGCGAGCATCACTGTGGTTGCAGGATCTGGTCGATTGTCATCAGGAAATCGATGGATTGATAGAGTCGCTCCCTCTTCGAGGACTGAAGGGAACGACAGGAACCCAGGCGACATTCCTGCAACTCTGTGGAGGAGATGGGGATCGAGTAGACCAACTCGAACAGGAGTTGGCAGAGGAACTGGGATTTCAGAAGGTGTTTGCACTGTGCGGCCAGACCTATCCCAGAGCGTGGGATCATCGCATCGTCTCTCGCTTGACCGATGTCGCGGTTGCGATCCATAAGGCTGCCACGGATATCCGGCTGCTCCAGTCGTGGGGTGAGGTGGAAGAACCCTACGAGAAGACTCAGGTCGGTTCATCTGCGATGCCCTACAAGCGCAATCCGATGCGCTGCGAACGATTGTGTGGGCTCGCACGCCACCTGATGACGATTGCACCCGGCCTCGCTCATCTCGCTGCAAATCAGTGGATGGAACGAACTCTTGACGATAGTGCGCAACGCCGGGTGGCACTTCCCGGTGCCTTTCTAGCCCTCGATGCGATGCTGGTGACCGCTCGAAATGTTTTCTCTGGGCTGGTCGTTCACGATCGGGTTCGAGAGCGGCGGATTCAAGAGTATCTGCCCTTCATGGCAGCAGAAGAATTGCTGATGGAGGGGGTTTCCCAGGGAGGTCATCGTCAGCAACTTCACGAACGCATCCGGGAGCATGCATGGAAGGCTCGAGAAGAGATCCTCGAGGGGAAGGAAAACCCTCTCCGGTCACTGATCGAAGCGGACGATATTCTCGGTGAAGTGGCAGCCAGCTTGCCTCCCTGGGATGCTGGCCGATTCACCGGGAGAGCTGCCGAACAAACTCTACGATATCTCGACGAAGTGGCCGATCGCCTCCCAACACCTGAAGAGGACCACCTCACTGAGTTGAAGGTTTAGTCGGCGATGCGGGGTCAGGTTGTATTTCGATCCAGCAAAGATGCGATGGTCCTGTCCGAAGGACGAGAATTCCGATGTGAACTGGCGGGACGACTTCGCAAGAAGGGAAAGAATCCTGTAGTGGTCGGGGATTGGGTCGAGGTCGAACTGACCGAAGGGGTCGACGATGGAGCGGATGGCCGCATTGTTTCGATCGAGGAGCGCAAGGTTTGGATCTCTCGTAGAAGAGATGTGGGGCGAGCACGCGAACTGATCCTCGCTGCAAACCTGGATCAAGTCGCCTGCGTATTTTCCATCGCCAAGCCGAGAATCAAGTTCGGAGCTCTCGATAGACTTCTGATGGCTGCTGCTGCCAGTCAACTGCCGGCCTTCCTGGTGCTCAACAAGATCGATCTCGGGATCCCGGAAGAAATGGAAGAGCGTCTGGCGATCTATCCGCGGATCGGGATCGAGGTGTTGCACTGCTCTGCCACCGCCGATGAAGGTCTCGACCAGTTGAAGAACAAACTCGAGGGCAAGGCGACCGTCCTCACCGGGCCCAGTGGGGTCGGGAAGTCCTCGCTGATCTCCAAGGTGCTGGGTATCCAGATCAGGACGTCTCCCGTCAGTGAGCACAACGAGAAGGGCAAGCACACCACCACCGCGGTGACCTGGCATCCGGCTGAGGCGGGGACAGCCATCATCGACACCCCCGGATTTCGAGACTGGGCGCTGTGGGGACTCGATCCGCGTGAGTTGGCCCGCTGGATGCCCGATCTGGCCGGCGAAGTGGATCTGTGTCGCTTTCGCGACTGTCTCCACCGCCAGGAACCCGGTTGTGGGGTTCTGGCGGCACTCTCGGAGCAACGAATCGACCCGCTGCGCTATCGCTCTTACATCGGAATCCTCGATTCAGTGCTGGAGCGGCAGGAGAGAGACCGATGACTGCGCGGGATCTGCACGCTTCTGGCGTCATCCTGGATGACACCAGAACTCCGGAGAATTGCGGATGAATCCTGTAATCGCCCAGCTGGTTTCGGCTGCCAGAAAAGGCGATCGAGAGTCATTTTCGAAGTTGGTTTCACTGCATCAAAATGCTGCGGCGAGTATTTCCTACGGTATTCTGGGAGAGACTCACCTGGCTGCGGATGCCGTTCAGGATGCGTACCTGAAATCGTGGCAGGGGCTTGCCAAGTTGAGAGAGGACGAACGCTTTTCTGCATGGTTCATGCAGATCGTACGCACCAGTTCGCTCGACTTGTTACGGCACAGGAAACGCAAGGCTCCAGAGAGCGCACCGCTGGATGAGGATCGTGATGCACATCGTGCACCGGGCCCGGTCGAATCGCTGGAACGGCGCGAACGGTCGATTCAGATCCGAGAGTTGATCGACGAGTTGCCGCCCGAGTATCGAGAGGTGTTACTTCTCAAGCATGACCAGGGAAGGTCATACAGAGATATCGCCAGGTTGTTGGGAATGACCGCCAAAGGTGTGGAGTCTCGCTTGTTCAGAGCGCGGCAAACCTTGGCGAGCAAATTGAAACGCCTCGATGGAGATGGACAGGAGAACAGATGAATCCGCAACCCGATTGCGACCTGGTTCGCCGCTGGATTTCCCTCTCAGAAGATCAAGAGCTGACCACTGACCGCTCTGAGATGCTAGAGGCCCACCTCGATCGGTGTAGTGCCTGTCAGAAATGGCATGCAGAATTCCAGACTGGATTGGATGCGTTTGGCATCGGCTGTGACGAAGTGGTCGAAGAGATCGATCACCTGTTGACCGGGCACCTCGATCCAGACCAGTTGTTGTCGGAGAGTGAACCCGCCGAAGTGGCGATGGCCGCAGAGAATGCTGCCCCCCGGATGGCGGCGATGACGGCCCTGATGCTACTGGTCATCAGCCTGGTGGCATGGTGGTGGATTTCATCCGCCGAGATCGACGAACTGGATTCGCTGCTGACCCTTCGTTCGGTGGAGGGGGAGAGCCGCGTCGAACTGGCTGGCGAGGTGATCGATCTTCGTCCTGGAGTCGCAGATCAGTGGGTCCGGTTGCGCCAGCAGGTCACCTGTATCGCTGGTGAAGTGGTGTTGATCGATCCCGCAGGCCGGCGGGTCAAATTTGGTTCCGGTGCTCGCCTTCAACCTTTGACCAATGACTCCATCGCCCTGCAGTCTGGTACTGCTCGCTTCGAGGTGGAGCCCAAGGGGAAGGGATACTCGGTCATTACCGAAGAGGTGACGATCCGTGTCACCGGTACCGTATTCGAGATGCGTCGCTTGTCGAATCCAATCCACACCGAGGTGCTGGTGATCGAGGGAAGTGTAGAGGTCGTCCGAGGGGAGACGTTGCCTCTTCCTCTTCACCAGGGCGAGAGGGTCGAGGTTTCCGGTGAGGGTGGTCTGATGTTTCACTCCGCTCGCCAGGGCGATCTCGGAGAAGCACGACCTCGCGCTCGTCTGGGACCCAGCAGAGCGGTTCCACAGAACACACCAGAACCGCTCTTCGAGGAGGAAGAACCTCAAGACGGAGAAGGAGTTCGGAGCCGTCAATCTCCGCTCGACCTACCCGTGAACAGTGGAGACGAAGCGGACCGAGACGGTCGCTGAGTTGGGATCGCTGACAACGGATCGCTGACAACGGATCGCTGACAACGGATCGGTGGAAACGGATCTGTGAAAACGGATCTGTGAAAACGGATCTGTGAAAACGGATCTGTGAAAACGAGGTGCGGTCGAGTCGTGAACTACTGGATCGAATCGATCTCGAAGACTCGCCCATCGATCAATCGGACCACCTGATCATGGTAAGTCCACTCCTCGATCAGATGATCCTGAATCCGAACCCAGGTCACATCTCCGGGGCTGCCGTGCAGCGCCACGACAGATTTCCTGGTCGATCCAGAGCGAATGATCTTGGCGACGGTGTTCTTTCTGGAGACCGCGAGGATCTTGTCCAGGTTCTTCGACGTGGATTTCATCAGCGACTGACGGCGAGAATCGGTGACCTTGCCATCGGCCACGACCAGGCCCTGGATCCGGTAGTAATCTGTTTTCGAGAGCCAGCGACCTTCGAGGAGAAACAACTGCTGTTCGAGAGCCAGAGGATGCAATCCAAGCCGCTCGATGGTTTCACCGAGAATCGCTTCACCAGACAGGAATTGGCCGCCGAGTAGGAGCCAACTGGAGACATCGCCGTGCGGCGAGTACAACGCCAACCACAATTCCTGTCGAGAGGGTAGGGGAGCCTCTCTCAGCAGGAAGCGGAGGATTGAAGCGTGTCGATCGGAAGTGCCATCTGAAAGCCGTGCCCGATGATGGGCAAGACTCTGTTCCCAGGATCCGACCGGAAGTGCCTGGATGATCGACCAGCCCTGGTCATTTCTCACCAGCCACAGATCGAGTAGCAACGGTCTCTCTCTTCGTCCGCGTCGAGGAATCTTGACCAGCGAATCCACCCGCACCGGCTCCGCTATTCCATCGATCTGGATGGCATTTCCGATGCGGTCTCCTACTCTCCCTTGAAGATGAGCGAGAGATGAATCGGTGAGACGCAATTCGTCTGCGGTGATGAGATCACTTCCACAGGTGGTGGATAGGATGGCGATGGTGAGGAGTGCGGTGGATATCATCTCTCGAGTTCCTCCACATCGCACAATCGACCATCGGCAAGCGTCACCAGGATTCGACCCTGACGACTTCGCTGCAGATCCACCGCAGTGGATCCCAGTTCAACTTCGCTGGTGATTTCGCCACTGGGGTCGTGCAAGCGGAGGATCCCATCCACGCCCGCCACCCAGGTAGATTCTGGATTGACCGCTGCTGCGAGAGGGGCACACGATGCACCGAAGGGACTCATGTGTTCCTCGGTGATCGATCCGGTGACGATCGCCCAACCCTCTTCAGTGCCATAGAAGTTCTTCAATCCCTGATAACGTGAGTCCGTCGAGGGCGCGGGGCCGGTCGTCATCGTGTGGTCGATCCAGAGGGTTCCGTCTTGTAGTAAGGCTCGCCCATCGGGCAATACCTGATTCACTTCACCCGGCAGTCGAGCCGTAGATCCGATCGGTTTTCCCCTCCCATCGATGTGATGTTGCAATCGTGTTCGATCGATCACGAACAATCCACCATTGATCGATGGACTCACCAGGGAGATCGGCGCATCACAGTGATATTTCCAGACTGTCTTTCCACGTGCATCGAGATGAATCACCAGTCCGTTTGCATCGGCGAGAACCCAGCCGTCATTGAAGCCGCATGCTGCAGTCCAGGGTGCGACTGCGGTGGGGCCGAGGGCACGGATTTCACCGTTTTGTTCCACGATGATTGCTCTCCCCGAGTAGGGGACCGCAAGCACCTTTCCCTTTTGTTCCACCAGTTGTGCAGCAGGATGCCCCTCGATACCGACCAGGTGCTCACCGGTAATATGAAGTTGATTCACATCCACCACCCTGACCAGCCCATCGCGACCTGCCAGAACCAGGGAATCACCGGCGAGAGCCGCATTCTGGACCGGTGAAGGCAGGGTGTAGGTGCGCAAAGGGCCACGCACCAGTGAAACCAGCACCACTGGAGGGGAACTCCCGGAGAGGCGGATCGTCTTGGTCTTGCAACCGGAGCGCTCGACGAAGAAAACCGAATCAGATTCATCGGTGAGGTCGACGATCATCGGCGTGTTTCCGATGACCTTCTGATGTGAATCCAGGACTCGTGCTCCACTGGGACGGCTTTCGATCTGAACCGGAAACCGGATGCTCTTGATCTCGATCTCGCTGAGAACCTGAGTTGTCGATGAGTCCAGTTGATCTAGCAACTGTCTCGCTGCGATGACATCGCCTTGATTCCTCAGTTCAATCGATTTTTGGATCGATTCTCGAATGAGGTTTCGGTTCTTCTGGCGTTCTTCTCTTTGCATCTGAAGATCGTGACTACGGGTAGTTTTTTCGGTCGCCAGGAGATTTCTGATGGTGCCATGGAGTCGAGCACTCGCTTTGGATCCGGTGGAGCCGGCAAAAGTCCAGGGGTGCTCCTTGGCTACCCTATCGAAAGCGAGGGCGGCACTCATCATTCCTGATGTGTCACTGTTGCTGGCCTCGATCGATCGAGCCGCAGAGAGCAGGCCTCGTGCCCGCCACTCGGAAGAGACCTGGATCAAGCAAATGATGAAGAACAGAGCGGCACTGCCGATCATTGACCAGTGGCGAATTTTTCTGTTCGTGTCGATGGTACCTCTACGTTGACGCAACAGTGCAAGATCATCTTCGTTCAGAGCAAGGTCAGAATTCAACTCCCGAAGGATACGCTCGGCACGAAGTGCGATCTCTGGGGAGTTCTTGTCGGCAATCTCAATCGCTTTTGCCAGGGACTTCTCTGCAGAAGGGTCCTTTATCCGCTGTTGCGCCTCTCCCAGCTGGAGCCAGTAACTGGCGTCCGTGCCACGCAGCGTTTCCGCTTCTTTCAACGATAGGACCACCTGGCGAAAATCTCCGCTTCTACGCAGCGCTCTGACCAGGTCATCGAGGATCGTGTGAACCCTGCGGGTGGGAATGTACTGACGAAGGGTCCAGGCATTATGAAGGTCTTCAGTGGTTCCCGGGGCGAGGACCAGCAATCTCTGGAGACGGATCCAGGCGCCCGGACCGTCACCATTCATCTTGAGGATCTCTACCGCTCTGCGGAGGAATCGTGCCTCCGCTTCGTGATCGTGAAGAGCAGCACACTCAGCGGCTTCCTCGAGAAGGGTGTGTCCCATCGAGGATCCTGCACGATCGATGAGTGCCTCGTAGAGACTCAGCGAGGATGCAGGGCGATCTTTCTTTCTTAATCTCGCTTCTTCCATCATCTCGCCAGCGCTGGCTTCCCGTACCTTTCCCTCTTCGATGAACCGATAGAGGATGGAGCAGGTATCAAATCGAGTGCTGGTCGCTTGTGAGAGAAGTTCATCGATGCTTCGGTGACCATCTATCATCATGAACACCGAATGAGACTCTGCCGGTGGGGGAGTTCCTTCCACAGGATTCAAGATCCAGCGAAGATCCTTGATTCGATCGCGGATCAATTTCCATTCATCCGCCTGGCGTAGTCCTTCGATGATGATGGTCATCGGATCGACCTGGATACGCGTGACTTGCTGGATTTCATCTTCTGCAGTGGATTGAATAAACTCCGGAAAGAATTCGAAGGTTCCCGATTCCCAGAGGAACAGGTCGAACAGTTCTTCCTCAAGTTTGAGCCTCAGGGCTTGCGAGAGTTGGAAGTCATCGATGATTCCTCGTTCGATCAGGGCCCGACCCAGGAGCATTCCTGTTCGCTGCTGATCTTGACGAGCATTGAGCAGTTGTTCTTCGGAAACTACGCCTCCACGAAGGAGAATGCTGCGCAGCCGGATGCGGCTCGCGGAGCCGGAGCGGACCAGGGTGATGTGTCCTGTTTCGAATACGATCGATACTTTTTCCTTGTCGCGTTCGATCTGAAGTGTTCCGGTACGTGCACCATGTGAAAGGGTCTGCAGGAGTTCCTGAAGACCGAAGTGCTCGAGATGTCCGCGAAGACTGCTCATTCGTTGGCTCCCGCTCATTCGTCGTGAACGGCCGACGAACGCCGGAGGTTTCTTCGAGACCGATACCCGCGCTGGCAGTCGGGGGTAGGATCTCAGGGAAGACCTCAACTAAGGATACAGAATGGAACCCAGATCCACCAATCGCCGACGCCCGGATGGCCATGCAGAACCACCGCTGGATCTGCCTGAGAGCCTCTCTCCGGGGCTATATGTTCATGTTCCCTTCTGTCGCAGCCGCTGTACCTATTGCGATTTCCATGTCGAATCATTGCGATTACCGATCGTCCGGGAGTATTCCCGAGCTTTAATTCGGGAGATTGAACTGGCAGGGGAGAGCGGCTTCACTCCAAGCACAATCTTCGTCGGAGGAGGAACCCCGAGCGCTCTCGAAGAGCAGTGCTGGGATGACTTGCTGGCCGCACTGGCCAGGAATTTCGGCAGTGGGCTTCAGGAGTGGACCGTCGAGGCCAACCCGGAGTCGATCGATGAATGGAAGATGGAGGTGGCTCTCTCTCACGGAGTCGATCGAATCAGCACTGGAGCACAGACCTTCGATGAAAAGGGGCTATCGCTACTGGGTAGGCGGCACGACGCATCGAGGGTGCTAGAGGTGCATCGGATGATGGCCAGCGTCGGGGTTCCCAGAACCAGTCTCGATCTGATCGTCGGCTGGCCTGGCCAGCAACTGGATTCGGTACGGAGCGATCTGGCAGCAGTGCAAGAGATCGATCCCGATCATGTCAGCCTCTATCACCTCAGCTACGAGCAGGGGACCTGGCTACACACGATGAGATCCAGAGGGGCCATCGATCCGCTCCATGAGGAGCAGTGCATCGAAGCTTCACGCTTCTTCCTCGATGGATTGGCGAGCCAGGGGTATCAGCGATACGAGGTCTCCAATCTGTTCAAGCGTGGTGGCGCATCGCTGCACAATCTCAATTACTGGCAGCGTGGAACCTATCTTGGAGTCGGAAGCGGGGCTGCTTCCTTCCTCGATGGGGACCGCTGGAAGAATCGCCCCGATGTCTCGTCCTATATCCGTTCCTTCGGGCGACCTGAGCGGGTCGCTGAGGAGACTCCCGACCGATTCACCGCTGCGGTGGAGTCGATCATGCTGAGATTGAGGCTGGCGGAGGGGCTCGATCTGGCCCGCTGGCGCCGGGATGAAGGATATTCACTGGAGCAGATCTGTCAGGGCAGTTTGCGTCAATTCGCGCAACAGGGTTTGCTCATCCATGAGGGGGACAGGCTCAGGATCTCTGATTCTGGGTTCGACCTCCTGGATTCGATACTCGTCACCTTGATCGAAGACCTGGAGGAGGCTTCCGATGTCACCGGATACCAGCCGAGTTGCAGATCTGATGATCGCAGTTCGAATCCTTCGCCAGCGGGGCTGGATCGAGGATGATCACATCGCAGAGAGTTTACTTTGTTGCCCGGGGAATCCCACGGCATCAGAGTTCTTGCAGGTGCTGATTCGCAGTGGTGTGCTGTCGGTCAGGCTGGCCAATCACGTACTCAAGATGACTCGAGATCACCTCAGAACACGACTGGGAGATGGTCGTCGTCGCCGTTCTGAAGATGGATCCTTGGGTCGCTTGGCCATCGATCGTGGCTGGATCTCCGTCGATCAACTGGAAATCGCGGTGCGGGAGCAAGCGAAGTTACGCAGGGTCGGACTGCGCTTCCGTATCGGAGAAGTTCTGGTCAGGCAAGGAGCCCTGACCAGTCCACAGGTTCGCTGGTTGCTCGATTTACAGGGCCAATTGACTCGTTTCTGTCGCCAGTGTGGAAGCGTTGATCTGGAGCCTGGATCTTGCCAGAACTGTGGTGAACCTCTCCGACCGGCTCCTGCTCTGGGCCCAGTGATCGCCGACGGCGAACTCTCCGATGACCTATTAACCGCCACCTGAAGCGTCTCATGGCTGGTATGGCACCATTTGCGATCCCATCTTACTCTTCAATGTAGGCCGTTCCTCGCCCGGGGGGGGCCCACCCAGGAACCAAGTAGGGATATCATTGATGAATGAAGACCAGTTGAAACCAACACCTGAGGGCTCCTTTCTCGAGGAGACTCCAGCGAACGCATCCTTCGAAGCGGGTCCGAAGTTGAATTCGGAATCGGAGTCGAGGGTTCCGGATACCGATCTGGTCGATCTGACGGGATTGGCGGATGACGAAGTCATCGTCTTCCTCGAGGATGACGACCTGCTCGATGGAAATGTCGACGCTCCAGCACTTCTCTCTCACAGGCCCGGAGAAGATCTGGATGCCCTGGAGGACCTGCCGGAAGTCTCCGCCGAACTGGAGGACGATCTCCCCGAAATCGTCGATGTCGAGGATATCACCAGTCTCATCGAAGGGTCCGAAGGGCTCTACGAGGATGATTTGAACGGGGATTCGGCCCCGTTGATCGAACAGGTGAAAAGCCTCTTCATCGAGTACTGGAAACCGGGGGCCGTCGCGGCTTCGGTCCTGATCGCACTGGTGGTCCTGATCAATGTACCTTGGTCAGGCAGTTCCGCCTCGAACAACGAATCGACGTCGATCACACCGGCGGTGGTTTCCTTTGAGAACTGGGTTGACGATGTGATCGATCAACACCAGGTCGGATTTGGAGCGAAAAAATGAAAAATAAGATTCAACTCTCACTGATCTTGTCCCTGGTCCTTTCGATGATCCCCACGGGTGTTGCCGAAGGCGGAACGGTGTTCCTGAAAAATGGTCACGTGGTCAATGGCAAGGTGATTGCCAGCGACGAGGAGAAGGTGGTTTTGACCTGGTCCAATGGCCGGGCGACCATCTATCGTCGTTTCATCTCCGAGGTCGTACTGGAATCCTCCGAGAAGGAGTACCTGGCCAGGAGAGGGGCGGCTCGTAATCCTCAGGTGGAAGTGGCGAACACACATATCCAGCTTCCGGAACTTGCAGATCTGATGCCCACAGCGGATGCAGATTCTGGAGACCTTGATTCCGTCGAGGATTCTTCGGAGGCGCTGGATCCGATCGAGATCGTGGTGGAGCAGGTCGATTCCCCAACGGAACTGGCTCAGTCAGTGGCCGTCGAACTGGTGCCGGTCGAGTCGCCTCTTCCCGTCTTCCACAGTGAACCACTGGTCGGGCTGAACCTCACAGTAGATATTCCCGAGACGTGGACTTCGATCAGCGCCCAGGGCGCCGCACGGATCTCGTGGGAAGATGGCGCAGTATTGATCGCACTGGATCGATACATCGGATACCCCGATGAACCACTGATCCCAGAAGTCGCCGCGAACACCCTGGGAGATCGACTGGAAACCGCAGGGTTTGATCGGATGCCGTTCGAGCGCGCCGCAATGTTGACTCCCTTACGCCCTTCTTTCTCCCAGGAAAGTACATCACCGGATGGTCAGCAGAGTTGCATCCACGCATTGATTCCTTCGCAGGAGGGGACCTTGCTGATCTCGATTTACTCTCCGATTTTGACAGACCCGGAAACTGACGAAGTGATTTCGACCATAGTTGCGTCACTCGGAAGTTCGGTCGCTTCGCGGTAAAACGCTCTGAATACGGTTCTTGAGTAGTTGTGGGGGCATTCACCGTGAAGCGGTGAGTGCCCCCATTCCAATTCAATGGGAGCGGGTCTACCGGGGTGTGCCAAATAAAAAAGTAGATGGAAGACAGTTCTGAATTCTGTACGATAACGCCGTTGACGGAGAGCACGGTGACTCCTGAGGGGAAACGGGAGGTGCTTTCCACCGCGCGGAATCGTGTTCGAGTCAGTGTCGGGGAAAGTTTGAATCTCCCAACAATGATCTCGATCATCTTCGCCGCGGATCAAGGGGAATACGCTTGCGTCGTCTCGACGTGTTCTCTCCTGCAGGCAAGACGACACTGGGGGAAGGGTTGATCCAACCCACTCTCTACATCACTACCGGGTCCAGCAAGGGTGAGCTCGTTTCGAGTGCGCTTCCCATGCCCAGCGTCCCGCGGATGAATTTGGATGAAGGATTTCACCTCTCCACTTCATCGATGTGCATCTCTGACGATGGCAGCACCCAAGATGGTGCTTGCGTTGGCAGAGAGTTCCCTCACATACTTTCCACGAGTTCATACCGATGGAGAAAAGGTGCAACGGTTGTTCCTTCCTTCTTCAGCGGTCGCCCCCTCGGAGGGGGGCGTGAGCATCAGGGTTTTGGGGCGACGACCCCGATAGGAGTTCGACATGGCTAAGAAGAAGGCGGCGAAGAAAAAGACCGCTAAACGGAAACCGGCCAAGAAAAAGACGGCCAAGAAGAAGACGGCCAAGAAGAAGACGGCCAAGAAGAAGACGGCCA
>JAAZXB010000070.1 GCA_014240375.1 Planctomycetota bacterium
GTTCAAGATGCACGTCGAGGGCCCCGGCATCGCCAAGGTGTTCAAGAGTTTCTGAAGATCAACTCCACAGTGAAAGCAATCCCGCCTCGACCAGACCGACGATGAAACCAAGGACTCCGCCGAGGAATTCGATGTGACGTAATTCCTTTTTCGCCACGCGGAGTACCAGTCTTTCCATCTGATCCAGTTCGAAGGCGAGGATGCGATCGCGTACCTTTTTCTTCAGATCGAGTTGCTGACCAAGGGTCCCCTGCAGATCGGTTCCCAGTTCCTCGACAAAGGAGAACACCTCTTTCTCGATGCGAAGACGGATCTTATCGACCAGGTCGGCGGGTAAGAAGGCTGAAACCATCGGTCCGAAACTTAGAAGTTGTTCCTCGATCAGCAGATCGATGCGTCCCTTGAGTCGATCTCTTATCTGATCACTGGTGGCGAGTTTCTGGACCAACTGGGCGATGTCATCGGCGGAGATCAGTTCTTCTTGCACTGTTTCGGCGATGCTCTCTGCGAGTGCCTCATGGCGACGGGGCACCACCCCCTGGAATTTCAAGGGGCCGAATCCGATCGGACGATGGGGGCGAAACAGCATTTTGACTGCCAGCCAGTTGGTCGCCCATCCGATCAGAGCACCGACCAGCGGGAATACGATCCAGGGGAGCCACGGTTGCAACAGAGATCTCCTATCGAATGACCGACCAGCGTGTCGGGCGTTTTCCTCGGGCAGATTTGGGGGTCATCAGGATCACCAGGCCGAGGCCAGCGAAGAAGCCGCCAATATGAGCCCATACCGCCACGTTGCCACCGGTATCGTTGAGACCCTTGAGGATATCGAGCCCGACATAGAGGCCCAGAAGCCAGCTGGCTCGGATCTGAAAGGTGCCGAAGAAAAGGAAGATCCAGTAGAAGACCGTGACCAACGAATGGGGAAAACAGAACCAGTAGGCACCCAGAACTCCGAAAATCGCTCCACTGGCACCGATGGTCGGGATCAGCGAGTCGAGGTTCATCTGGGTGTGAATCGCTGAGGCCGCGACTCCACAGATGAGGTAGAAGAGCAGGAAACGCAGGTGTCCCAGACGCCCCTCGACATTGTCGCCGAAGATCCACAAGAACAACATGTTACCGATGAGGTGAAGAAACCCGCCATGGAGAAACATCGACAAGAACAAGGGAAGCACTGCAGTGGAAAAGGAGATCTCGTGCTTGTGGGAGGAGCGTGCCTCGAATCTGAATTGATGGGAGACATCCGCAGGCGCGGTCATCGTTTCCTTCCCTTCGATCCATCCGGTGAGGATGGCGGGACGAAGGCCGTACCTGTCGATGAGATCATCACCACTGCCCAGTTGAAGCAGGAATCCGAGGATATTCAGCACCATCAGCCCGATCGTCACATAGGGGGTGATTCCACTGGGTTCGCTGTCACGAATTGGAATCATCGGGTGACATCCTCATCGACCGATTCTCCGGAGTGCAATTCCTCGAGCAGTTCCCGATGGACTCTGATGTTACCCTCGACCATCGCTTCGGCACTGA
>JAAZXB010000071.1 GCA_014240375.1 Planctomycetota bacterium
CGCGGTCGGCTTGAGGAAGGTAGGACCGCTACCGATGGCCGAATCCTCACGTAGAGTTTCGGGAACGGCTTTCGTGGAATCGGTCACCGGACACCTCGCTGCTGCTACTCCATTCGGAGTGCAAATAACTGTCATCCAAGAACAAGATTACGATTTAGATGATGGGTATTTTGCCACAAGAAAAGCCGCAGAGTGAGCGATAATTGGTAAGTGTTCCCGACTGTCAGGTGATGCGGTAAAGGAGACGGATCGCTGCGAGAGCGGAGGGAATTCTACTGCTCGTCAGATGACCCTGGTGATCCCTGTCGCACTGCAGAGGGGAGTCGGAACGAGCGGTGACTACTGCGCGTGAGCTCGAGCAATCGGGTCAGTTTTCCGACGATCTCTGGTTTCTCGGAGTAGCGATTGATCTGCTCTGCTGGATCGTCGCCCAGATGGTAGAGCTGTCCAGCGGGAGCGTCTGCTGGCGCATTGTAACGGCTAAAGCCGCCCGAGCCTTTGCCGAGGATCAACTTCCAGTCTCCCTGTCGGATGGCAAAGAGACCATTGCCGGAATGATGAATCAGATGGTCGTGAATTGGCCGATGCGTTTTCTTGCCCTCGAGCGCAGCCAGGATGTCGAAACTATCCTCGGCGCTTTCTTCGGGGAGAGAATGACCCACCAAGGTGGCAAAGGTACGCATCAGATCGGTCAGGATGATTGGCTCATTGGAGATTTCTCCAGAGGGAGTTCTGCCGGGCCAGCGCACGATGAAAGGCACCCGGTGACCCGCCTCCCAGGCATCCGATTTCATGCCGCGCCAGGGTCGCGATGGATCGTGTCCGAACTCTTTCACCGAACCGATGGGTCCACTCATGTCGATGCCGTTTCGCTGCGGCGATCCGTTGTCACTGGTAAAGATGACAAGGGTGCGCTCAGTGGTACCGGTTCGATCGAGTGCAGAAAGAACCTGACCCAGCACCCAGTCGACCTCATGTACGAAATCTCCGTAGATCCCCGCCTCGCTCTTGCCGGCAAAGTGTGGCGAAGGGGCGATGGGGGTATGCGGAGCAGTCAGTGGAACGTAGAGAAGGAACGGTTGCTCGGGGTGCTTTGCGCGTTCCTCGATGAAGGCGGCCGCTTGCTGGGCCAGAGTTGGCAGCACCACTGACAGATCCCAGCCAGCCAGTGTTGGACCGGCGTGGCCGAACATTCCCTTGGGCTTATCGACCGCTGGAATTCCGACGGTGCGATCATTCTGGATGAAGCAGCGCGGCGGGAAATTGGGGACATCATCACCGAAGTAGTAATTGAAACCGCGAGAGGTGGGACCACTGGCGATCGGGCGCGAGAAATCGACTCGTTTTCCCAGCGGTACTCTCTTCTTGGTCGCAATGGCGACCCCATCGAACTCATCGCTGACATGACCGTCTGCATCGATGGGC
>JAAZXB010000072.1 GCA_014240375.1 Planctomycetota bacterium
CCCAGATGATGACCTTTGTCAACGAGCTCAATCCGCTGGAGACGAGGCCGAGGGCTATTCTGGAACCGTTCTGCCTGGTGCTCGCCCCCTATGCTCCGCATCTGGCGGAGGAGTTGTGGAGTGCACTGGGACATGAAGAGTCATTGATGTGGCAGGAATTCCCACAGGCGGATCCACGGTGGCTTCAACAGGAAATGATCGAAGTTCCGGTGCAGGTCAACGGCAAGGTTCGTAGCAAGATCGAGGTGGCGGTCGATATCAGCGAGGAACAGATCAAGGAACAAGTCCTTGCCGACTCCCGTGTGCAGGAGTACACCGATGGCAAGGAAATCGTCAAGTTCGTGTGGGTGCCCGGGCGAATGGTGAATTTCGTGGTGCGGTGAGTCGGATTCGGTGAGTCGGATTCGGTCAATTCGGGCGAACAATTTTGAGTTCTGACGATGGTTTCAATACGCGTTACTAATAACGATGGAAATCGATCTTCGGATCGGGTCTTCAGGAACGACCGGAGCGCGATGATTGCGCTCCGGTTGATTTTCTATCGAGAAACGGAGATCAGGTACTGATCGCCAAACCGCTGAGGAGAATCCAATGAACAAGGAACTGATCGCCGAGTTGACCCGCGCTTACTGGATGGAACTGGAAGCAGTGATCAACTTCATCAGTGCATCCACCAATCTGGTCGGTGCCAGGGCGGAGCCGATCAAGCAGTCCCTCGCCGCAGATGTAGTGGAAGAAACACAGCACGCACAGGCGCTGGCTCGTCGCATTCATATCATCGGCGGCACCATTCCTGGCAGTATGCAATTCAAACCTGGGCAGCAATCACTTCAGCCCAGCGATGATCCGACCGATGTGCTCAGCGTGATTCGGGGAGTGATCGAAACCGAGGAGACTGCCGTGGCGCAGTACAAGAAGATCATCAAGATGTGTGATGATGATCCGGTGACCGAGGATATTTGTGTGACCTTGTTGGCGGATGAAGAGGAACACCTGAGACTCTTCCAGGGCTATCTTCTGGAATACGAACTGTCCTAGGCCGGCACCGGAAACTGTTTCAGCTGGTTGGGCCAGTCATCTCCGATGGGATGACCCAGCCATCAAACTCTTCAGCGCTACAGTAGCCCTTCTCCACTGCCACCTCTCGCAGGGTCTTACCCTCGGCGTGTGCAGTCTTTGCAACATCAGCAGCCTTGTCGTAGCCGATGTGCGGATTGAGAGCGGTGACCAGCATCAGTGATCGGTGAAGAAGTTCATCGATGTGCTGCTGGATCGGCTCGATCCCTGAAGCGCAATTCTCTCGAAATGAATCGATGGCAGATGAGAGCAGGTCGATCGATTGCAAGATGCAATCGCCGATCACCGGCATGTAGACATTCAGTT
>JAAZXB010000073.1 GCA_014240375.1 Planctomycetota bacterium
CAGTCGTGGTCGGTGCAGCAGTCGTGGTCGGTGCAGCAGTCGTGGTCGGTGCAGCGGAAGTCGCAGGAACCGCCGACTTCGCTATTGGTGTCGTCGTTGGCGGTGCCGTGTCCGAGCCACCCGCGCAAGCCGCAACCACCGACAGAGCTACAAGAAGCGCTCCGACTCGTCTCACAGCCTCGACCCTATGTCAGCGCCTCGTCCCTGTCATCGGGTAACCCCTGGGGGGGTGGGGGGGTGGCCATCAACCCCCACGTATAGATAAACGCAGCCAAGTGACACGGTCGCTTTCGGAGCACGTCTCGGGGTTGCTTCAGTTGCCGTCAAGGCACGTAGTGGTCGAGAAGTCGATGAGGACGTTGGAGATCTGCTGCTCCTGGAAGTGTTCTTCAATGAAATCAGTTCGTATGTCTGAGGGCAGGTCACGAACCCCTACGTAGTCGTACTGAGCGAGCAATTCGGCCCGAGCCTTGACCAGGCCAAGATAGGTTTCTGCCGCTTCTCGGTATTCAACTGGTGCAAGATCAAGAATCTGTTCTGTCCAGGCAATTCGGCGGGTCCACTCCTCTGCCGATTGGAGAGAACCGCCTGACTCGTCGATCTCGTTACGGATGCCCTTCCACAGGAGGCAATATTCGTAAAGATCGTCATCCACCGAGGAGGCCGCTACTGCGGTTGTCGGTGAAACGGTTGTAGACGTCGTAGTCGAATGCTGTGCGTAGGCGGCGAAGATCCTTGCAGCGAGGCAATGACGTACGTCTCGATGAGTTGGATGAGCGGAGCAGGTCCCTGATTCTTGGAGCAACGAGTTGGCCAGAACCACGACTGTTAGGTCAAGTTCGGGCGCGTAACGCATCAAGGTCGAATACCCACCACCCCCTCCTGGATGGCCGACCGTGGCAATGGTTCCAGTTCCCGACCACTCATATGTCCTCTGTGTCGTCATGTACCCGTAGTTCTGCATGACTCCCTGGTACATGACTGGGTCTGAGAGGAGCGACTCCAGCAGCATTGCTCGGGCAGGCTCCGTGAGCGCCGAGCCATTTGTGCTGTAGAGGTTGTACCCCCAACGTGCGAGGTCCTCAGGTGTGGAGATAAGGCCGCAGCAGGGCCAACGGATCCTGCTTTGGCCAAGCCAATAGTGGTCAAGGTCATATGGGGCTGCCTCGACAATGTTGCCAAAGCCCTCGGCGAAGGGTGCAAGGTCTCCGTAGGGGTGTGCCGTGTCTGAGGGCACCCCATCGTGTGGCGGCAATACGGCCCAAATCCCGAGCGGATCGAAGAAGGTCTGCCTATAGAGCTCGCCGAGGCTCTGACCTCCTTGGAATTCTGCGATAAGCCCGAGCAATACGAGGTTTGTGTCGTTGTAG
>JAAZXB010000074.1 GCA_014240375.1 Planctomycetota bacterium
GAGGAGGTGATTCCTCCACCGGTGGACATCCCTTGATCCAGCCATGCCCTGAAAGTCTCGGGAAGGCACCAGCGAGGTGCCTTCCCCAGCGCCCCAGTGCATCGACCGCCCGTTCTGTCCCGCCCTTTCGCTCGATGTGCCCGAGCACCTGCTCGAGTAGCCAGCGAAATCCTCCATGGGGTTCGCGACCGTCGAAGGTTCCGCTGTAGTGCTGCAACTGGTGCTCGACCAGTGCACGAGATCGGAAATCGCTACGACTGACGAGCCAGGTCTTGCCATGTCCACGTTCTCCCTCGATGTGAATCCACCGACCTTGACCTCGTCCGACCTTGTCAGCCGCCTCCATCATCTGTTGGCGTGCTTCCAGACGACCAGTAAAGGAAGGGATGGAGCGGCGGGAGATCTCGATTATTGGTGTTTCCCCGGGAGTATCGGCGACGCAATTTCGCAGCATCGCTGCGGCGTGAGAGGCATCGGGTGGGCGTTGATGCGGTTCGAATTCCATCAGGGAAGCGATCGCCATCCCGATGGCTGCGGGTATCTGTTGCAGCGGCTCTGCAGTTCTACGAGAGAGGGCATCGCTGAGGCGATGGTAGGGGAGACGGCCGGCGATTCCTCGATAGAGGAGGATGCCCACCGACCACAAATCGCTTCGTTCGTCGACGGCGGATGGACTCTCGATCTGTTCCGGCGCCATGTATTGCGGGGTTCCCAGCGCACTCTGGGTCAGGGCAGAATCGGCATCGGTGCGGGCGACCAGACCCAGGTCCGCCAGCAGCGCCCGGGAAGCGTCGAGTGGATCCCAGTCACTGCCCGTGGTAATTCCAGCGCTTCCTGGTCGCAACAAGATGTTGCTCGGCTTGACATCGCGATGCACCAGGCGTTGCTGGTGGAGGTGCGACAACGCATCGAGGACCTCTGCCGCTCGGTCGATCAGCCAGTGCCATCGTGTTCTGGGTAGGCCTTCTGGATGGGCGAGAAAGACATCCTCGAGCGAGATGGGCCCGACATATTCCATCACGTAGAAGAGGCTGCCCCCTTCCCAACCGATGTCGAGCAGCGGCACTACCGAGGGATGAGAGATTCCCTGCAGCACCCGAACTTCTCGTTCGAAGCGGCGCCGATCGACTTCATCGAGGCCCTCAGGCATCAGCTTGATCGCCACCAGGGCGCCGTCTCGCGCCTCATCGTGGGCACGCCATACATCTCCCATGCCACCACGTCCAATCCGGACATCGAGGCGGTATCGGTGATTGAGCAGCTGTTGGGGTGCGGCTGT
>JAAZXB010000075.1 GCA_014240375.1 Planctomycetota bacterium
TAGGCATCGCTGGACCGTAGTTGTGATGGACGATTTCCTGGCTACCGGTCCCCATCTTCGAGCCACTGACGCTCTTCGCTGGTGAGTTCCATCTCCGCTGCCTGGAGATTCGCGGCGGCCTCCATACCATTGCGTGCAGCGCAGACGACATGGGCGCGGAAAGGTGAAGTCGCAACGTAAGCAATGGCGATCTGCTCTGGGCTGCATCCCCGCGAGATCGCTAATTGCAGCGACCGTTCCCGTCGGTTCCGGTTCTGCACCGAGTCATAACAGCGGGTCGTTTCTGCATCAGTGGCCGACTCCGGTCGCCGTGCTGCGGTAAGGAATCCTCCAGCCAAGGGCGACCAGGTGATGACCGAGATCTCGGAGTCGGCAAGGCGAACCCGTTCTTCAGCATGGGCTGGCCCCGTGATAGTGGTGACCCCTGGCCAAGGCTCTGCGAGTTGGTCAACCAGCGAGAACTGCGGGCTGGTGGCTACCGGCAGAGCGACGTCTGCCCTACTTCGAGCCTCCCAGAACCGTTCGGCTGACCAGTTGGACACTCCCCAGGCTCCAATAGTGCCCATGGCCACCTCGCGCTGGGCAGCATCCACCAACTCATCGACTGGCACGGTGTCATCGTCCCTGTGGAATAACCAGAGGTCGAGCCTGTCGGTACCCATCCGGTCGAGGGTCGCTGCGATATCAGCAGCCACTGTCTCAGGCGAAACTCTGGAGGCCGCCCAGTTGGGCGGCCCGGGATGACATCCCTTCCCGATAAGCGTGATCGATTCGCGGACACCTCGGCTGGCTGCCCAAGCGCCGAGGCGTCCATCACACGTACCGTCTTCGTCGGCGTAGACGAGACCCGAATCGAAGGCACCGACCCCAGAGGCGTGGACCTCATCCAGAAGTCGGTCTGGGTCTGGAACCAAGGTTGCTCCGAATAGGGGCGTTGCCCCCTGGATCACAGTCGGCAGCATTTAAATGGACCGCTCACGAGAGAGCCTCTCCGTCGCATGGGTAGACGACCCCGACCCGGGACCGGATCTCGTCCATCAGGACCGCCATAGCCAATGACCACGACCCGGGGACCACTGGACTCTCCATCATCCCAGCCTTCAGACACCGGGCCACTTCGGTGATCTGGTGTTCGAAACCGTTGACCCGGTGAGGCTCGTGCACCTCGTCGACCTTTTCGCCTTCCAAGGATGTAAGCGTCATCTGCTCAGCACGCCAAAAGCATGGGATGTCAACATGCCCCTTGGATCCGACGATGCGTGCATCGCTGCC
>JAAZXB010000076.1 GCA_014240375.1 Planctomycetota bacterium
ATGCGAAGAGCCAGAAGAGATGGAAGATCACATCTGCGATGTTAAAAGTAGCATCATTGTTACAGTCGCCGCGAATGAACTCCGGGGGAGGGGGACTTACATTGCAGGAGAGCTCAAAGGTGGCATTCATGATGCAACTGGTCGGGAAGCAGATCCCGACGCATGAGACCTGAAATCCGGTCAAGAACGCTTCCGTTCCATCCGGAGGAGCCGGCGTGGAACCCAGGTCAACAGTGAAAGTCTCTCCAGGGAATGCATAGGCAGAAAAGATGATGCAGCCGGTTCCAAAGGGATCGTCTTCGAAGACCCCGCACTCCTCGAAGAGAGGCGGCTGCGGTTGAGCTACTGCAGGGGAAGAGACCAATAGCAATGCCACGGCCAGCAAGAAGAACTCGACGGAATACAGAATCGTTGATTTGTGACCGAGATGGTTCATGGCCAGCCTTCCCTTCAACCGAGGAACTCTTCAAGGACGATACAAATTGGCAAGGGTCTCCATTATACACTCGATCAGCGCCATGAGATATCGAGTCCTGAAGGCCTCGAAATCGTCAGATTCGCTTCAATCGGTGGCCGTGAACTCGCATCATGGCCTGCGACACTACAGCCGCAGTGGCTCTGGGTACATGAAGTTGCTACCAAGGAAAGATGGTCGATGAAGATCGGAGTTCCACGGGAAGTCTGGCCCGGCGAATGCCGTGTGGCCGCCTCCCCTGCAAACGTCAAGAGGCTCGGAAAGATGGGCTTCTCGGTGCTGGTCGAGAGTGGAGCGGGAGCCGCTGCCAGTTTCGACGATGAAACGTATCGCCAGGCGGGAGCCGAGGTGATCGATGGGGCTGCCGCTCTGTGGGAGCAGTCTGACATCGTCATCAAGGTGCGCGCCCCGATGAAAAACCCAGAAACTGGAATCGACGAGGCCGACCTTCTGCGTGAAGGCGGAACCCTCATCAGTTTCATCTGGCCCGGGCAAGAAGAAGAACTGGTCAAAAAACTAGCAGCTCGCAAGGCCACCGTGCTGGCTATGGATTGCGTTCCTAGAATCAGTCGGGCACAGAAACTGGATGCGCTTTCATCGATGGCCAACATCGCTGGCTATCGTGCGGTACTCGAAGCCGCACATCACTTCGGTAGCTTTTTCACCGGACAGATGACCGCGGCAGGAAAAGTTCCTCCCGCCAAGGTGCTGGTGGTGGGAGCGGGAGTTGCAGGAC
>JAAZXB010000077.1 GCA_014240375.1 Planctomycetota bacterium
TGCTGTCTTCCAGATCGAGCAGCAGGGTGGCGCTCCGAGGCAACCGACGGATTTTTTCGATGTCGGTGTCTGCCCTGAGGAAGAAGAGGCTTTTGAGGGCTGAATGCCCGCTGAGAATATGCTTGGGTGGGTGGTTGGCTGAGTTTGTGATGGTGACCTCCGATGGAGGTCTATCCGACTTCTCGGGCGGCCCGGACCGAGAATTTGCAAAGGTTTTCGGCTCCAGATGGCTGAAATTGGGCTGTTGGACCGATGTAGAGCAGATTCCCGCCCTCGTGCCAGAAATATCCAGGGCTGTTCGCGTTCACCCGCAGAGCTCTCGCCGGGCCGAATCGCCTTCAGGGGCAGGTGTTGTCGGCGCAGTCGAGGCCGTCGCTGGTGGGGTCCGATCCGCACACCAGGTTCGGGGCCGGGCAATCGGGTCCACCGCTGAACAGGAAGGTCAGCATGTAGACCGGGTCGGAGATATCGATGGATCCGTCATCGTTGTGATCGCATGCGTCCGAGCAGGTGATCGGCCCACCGCCAGAGAAGAGTACTGCCAGGTTGAAGATGGCATCGGCCAGGTTTCTGGTGCTATCCGAATTGCAATCGCCGCGCTGGAAAGTGGACGTGATCGGAAGCAAGACGACCAGATCGTCTTCCGGCATGGCACCGGCACAGCAGAAGTTGGAGAAATCCACTTCGTTGGAGACTCCCAGCGTCTCGACAAAATTCAACCAGCTGCCGACACAACTACCCAGCGGTACTCCACCGGGAATCGTCGAGTACTCGGCCTGCAGGCCATCCATCGCGAAAGGGAAATCGACAACCTCCGTGCCGGTCGGCCCGAAGGTGATGTCAACGGTCCAGCCATTGGAGAGCAGTTCAACCAGCATCAGGTCCGGTCCGTTTCCGCCATTGATCGCTGCAAGATCTCCTGTAGCGATGATGCTGTCGATCTGCAACAGCGAAGCATCATGGGCGACCCCCATCGACAGTCCGGTGACCGAAGTCAGGGAGAGGAGAGCGGGATAGATGATGGGTTCTACGATCACCGATCCGATGCCGGTATCGATGTCGTAGCTGCCAACCGATCGTGGAATCCTGTAGATCAAGCCAGGGTCGACGAACCCATTGAAGATGAAGGTGTCGA
>JAAZXB010000078.1 GCA_014240375.1 Planctomycetota bacterium
TGCCGGTCGAGGGGTGGACCACCGTACCCCTCCTGCTGGCTCTGCTTGCCTTCAGCGATCTGGTCCTGCAACTGCGTTCTCAGCGGGAACGCAGTGCTCTCCCTGGATTGACAGTGCTGCTGCTCTGCCTGACCGGGTGCGGCTGGAATCAGCAGTTCCTGGTGATCTTCAGTGCTCTGCTGGCCCTCGGCTTTACCTTGATGGATTTGTTTTCGACCTTACTGGAGCAAATTCGGCGAGGTGGAGCGCTGGTAATGATCCTCTTCTTCCTGGCACCAGTGGTGGTAGGAACCGCCCTCATGACGATGCCACGTTGTCAATCGATCGAGAGTTCGATCGATCCTTTGACCTTTTCAGATGCTCTTTTTACCGCCATCAGTGCGGTGACCGTCACCGGACTGACCGTTATCGATGTCGGCTCTCGGCTGTCGATCGAAGGACAGTGGGTTTTGCTGGGTCTGATCCAACTCGGTGGCCTGGGAGTGATCAGTCTCTTCGCCTTCTTTGCCCTGGTGCTGGGGGAGGGTCTTGGCATCCGTCAGGGCAAGGCGCTGCGAGAGGCCCTCGCTGGAGTGGGCATCTCTGAACTGAGAAACTTGCTCGGTGTGATCGTCATCTCCACCTTGCTGGTGGAGTCGATCGGAACCTTGTTTCTGATCTGGGTGGCCGACAGCGAGGGTGGATTTTTCGATGCGCTATTCCACGCCGTCAGTGCCTTCTGTAACGCCGGATTCTCCCTCCACGCATCATCGCTGGAAGGGTACTCCACTGCTGCTCGGTTGGTGATGACGATGCTGATCATCGTCGGCGGACTGGGTTTCCCTGTTCTTCTCGATCTGTGGCGGAAGTTTCGTTCGAATGGCCGTCAGCGATTCCCACTCCAGACCCGACTGACCCTGGTGGTCAGTCTCGTATTACTGATTTCGGGGGGATGGCTACTCTATTGGAGCGGAGCCGGGAGCGATTCGTGGTTCTGGAGTGTCACGGCGCGGACCGCAGGCTTCAGCACTTCCGCAACTTCGGCTCTTCCATGGGCCAGCACCCTGGTGCTGATGGTTTTGATGAGTATCG
>JAAZXB010000079.1 GCA_014240375.1 Planctomycetota bacterium
CCGGCTGGTGGCTGCTGGTGAGCAGCGGATCCGGACAGTTATCGGTGGTGGTCGGTGCAGTCCAGCTGGTCGCCGCACCACAAGTACCGGCATCCGCAGTCTGCGTCATGCTGGTGGGCATGCCAATCAGTTGCGGATCTTCGGTATCGGTCACGGTGATGGTGTATTCGTGAGTCGTCGAGTTGCCGTGGGTATCGGTCAACGTCATCGTCACGGTCGTTGCGCCGAGGCCGAAGAAGTCTCCGGAGGCAGCCGTCGACGTATCCGAATCGATTCCACAGTTATCAGAAGTGCTGTGGGTAGCCCAGGTGGCCACCGCTCCACAAGAACCAGCATCGCTCGAGAGATCCTGCGAAGCTGGTGCTCCGGTGTAAGCCGGTGCTTCATCGTCGGTCACAGTCACATCAAAACTGGTCGTGACTGCGTTGCTACTGGCATCGGTAGCCGTGTAGGTGACGGTAGTCGTGCCGACCTGGAATGTATCTCCAGGAGCGTGGCTCGAAGTCACCAACTGTCCAGGACAGTTATCACTCGAAGAAGGTGGCAGCCAGATCACGCTTGCGCTGCAAGCACCTGCATCTGCAGTTTGCGTCATACTTGGCGGCGTACCATTCAACTGCGGATTCTGATCATCCGTGATGGTGATGGTGAATGAAGTCGATGTAATATTTGTGTATTGATCCTCTGCAGTGAAGGTCACAGTGGTGACTCCCACATCAAATTGCGTTCCAGAAGCATGCGACGAGATCACCTGGGGTGTCAGAGGCCCACAGTTGTCCGTTGCTGCCGGGGAAATCCACAGCATGGCAGTACTGCAAGTACCAAGATCTGCCGACCCGCTCATGTTCCCTGGGGTGCCCAAGATTTGCGGCGGGGTGGTATCGACCAGATTGGGTTGCTCACATGAGTCTGGAACTCCGTTGGTGTTGCAGTCTTCCGAGGTCCCTGCAGCAAGTTGGCACTCGTCAGGGATCTGATTTCCATCACAGTCAGGAGACAATCCCGCAGTGACATCACAAGAGTCCAGTTCATTGTTGCCATTGCAGTCCAGCGAAGGCG
>JAAZXB010000007.1:0-1219 GCA_014240375.1 Planctomycetota bacterium
CAGTTATCAGAAGTGCTGTGGGCAGCCCAGGTGGCCACCGCTCCACAGGAACCAGCATCATTGGAGAGATCCTGCGAGGCCGGTGCTCCGGTGTAAGCCGGTGCTTCATCGTCGCTGATGCTGATATCGAAGGAAGCACTGGTCGAGAGACCGTTGGCATCATCTGAGGTGTAGGTCACCGTTGTCGTACCGACCGGGAAGTTGTCCCCGGGCTGGTGGCTGCTCGAGAGCGTAGCTCCCGGGCAGTTATCGGTGGTGGTCGGAGCAGGCCACATGATGGTCGCACCACATGTACTCGCCTCGGCGGTTTGCGACATGCTGGCGGGCAGATCATGAATCATCGGCGCTTCGGTATCGGTCACCGTAATCGAATACTCGTGAGTCGTGGAGTTTCCGTGAATATCGGCGAGAGTCATCGTCACGGTCGTCGTGCCGAGCTCGAAGAAATCACCCGAGGCAGAGGTCGACGTATCCGAATCGACACCACAGTTGTCAGAGTTACTGTGTGCAGCCCAGGTGGCCACTGCCCCACAGGAACCGGGGTCGCTGGAAAGATCCTGCGAAGCCGGTGCTCCGGTGTAAGTCGGAGCCTCGTCGTCGGTGACGGTCACGGTGAAACTGGTCGCAACGGAAAGCCCGCTCGCGTCCGTTGCCGTGAAGGAGACGGTCGTGGTACCGACATCGAAGGTGTCACCCGGCAGATGGCTTTCAGCGAGTTGCTCACCCGGGCAGTTATCGGCTGCGGTCGGAGCAGTCCAACTGACGAGAGCCCCACAAGAACCTGGATCCGCCGTCATCGTCATATCCAGCGGCGTGCCTGTCAGGGTCGGGTCCTCGGTATCCTCGATGGTCACCGAGAAGGTATGTGTGGTCGAATTATTACTGCCATCGGTCGAGGTCATCGTCACGGTCGTGGTGCCTTTTTCGAAGAAGGCTCCTGAATCATGACTGGAGGCGAGAGTTTGCGTACCGCAGTTCTCGAATATCGACGGTGCAGCCCACATGATGATGGCTCCGCAAGCACCCCGGTCCGTACCCTGGGTAACGCTAGCAGGCGCGCTGGTGAACTGTGGGTCCTGGTCATCGAGCACCGTGACGGTGAAGGCCTGAGTGGTCAGATTTCCATTCAGATCAGTCGTCGCGTAGGTGACGGTAGTATCACCGACATCGAGGAACGACCCGCTCAGGACATCACTGTTGGTACCAGCGATTCCACAGT
>JAAZXB010000007.1:1229-27016 GCA_014240375.1 Planctomycetota bacterium
GGCTGGTGGCTGCTGGAAAGCAGCGGATCCGGGCAGTTATCGGTGGTGGTCGGAGCAGCCCAGCTGACGCCAGCCCCACAAGAACCAGCATCCGCGGTTTGCGTCATACTACGGGGCATGCCGAGCAGTTGCGGAGCCTCGGTATCGGTCACGGTGATGGTGAACTCGTGAGTCACCGCGTTGCCGTGGATATCTGTCAGAGTCATCGTCACGGTCGAGGTGCCCAGGCCGAAGAAGTCTCCGGAGGCAGCAGTCGACTGGTCAGAAGCGATTCCACAGTTATCCGAAGTGCTGTGGGCAGCCCAGGTGGCCACCGCTCCACAGGAACCCGTGTCACTGGAAAGATCCTGCGACGCCGGTGCTCCGGAGTAAGCCGGTGCCTCGTCATCGAGCACCGTGACGGTGAAGGCCTGGGTGGTCAGATTTCCATTCAGATCAGTCGTCGCATAGGTGACGGTGGTATCACCAACATCGAGGAACGACCCGCTCAGGACATCACTGTTGGTACCAGCGATTCCACAGTTATCCGCAGCAGTGGGCTCCGTCCAGGAGACCGTGGCTCCACAGAGATCCGGATCGTTGGTCACGGTGAAGGAAGCCGGAACGCCCGATAGCGTCGGGACTTCATTATCACTGATGGTGATGACGAATGAACTCTGTGCACTGTTTCCGTGCTGATCCTCAACGGTGTAGGTCACCGTGGTAGGCCCGATTGGGAATGACGAGCCCGAAATATGCGTGCCGCTGAGTAGTGGATTTGGTCCGCAGTTGTCACTGGTCAGAGGCTCTGCCCAGGTAACGATCGTCTCGCAACTGCCAGGATCTGTATCCAGTGACATGTCGCCAGGAGCAGAATCGAACACCGGCAGTTCGTCGTCTGTAATCGTGATATCGAAGGAAGCACTGGTCGAGAGACCGTTGGCATCATCTGAGGTATAGGTCACCGTCGTTGTTCCGACCGGGAAGTTGTCGCCGGGCTGGTGGCTGCTGGTGAGCAGCGGATCCGGACAGTTATCGGTGGTGGTCGGAGCAGTCCACATCGTCACCGCACCACAGCTACCGGCATCCGCGGTCTGCGTCATGCTACTGGGCATGCCGATCAGTTGCGGAGCCTCGGTATCGGTCACGGTGATGGTGAATTCATGAGTCGTAACGTTTCCGTGGATATCGATCAATGTCATCGTCACGGTCGAGGGGCCCAGGCCGAAGAAATCTCCGGAGGCAGCCGTCGACTGGTCAGAAGCGATTCCACAGTTATCCGAAGTGCTGTGGGCAGCCCAGGTGGCCACCGCTCCACAGGAACCGGGATCACTCGAGAGATCCTGCGAAATCGGAGCACCGATATGAATCGGAGCTTCATCGTCGGTCACTGTCACATCAAAACTGGTGGTGACTGTGTTAGCACTGGCATCGGTAGCCGTGTAGGTGACGGTCGTGGTGCCGACGTCGAATATGTCGCCAGAAGCGTGGCTCGAAGTCACTAACTGTCCTGGACAGTTATCGCTCGAAGAAGGGGACAGCCAGATCACGCTTGCGCTGCAAGCACCTGCTTCTGCAGTTTGCGTCATACTTGGCGGAGTACCATTCAACTGCGGATTCTGATCATCCGTGACGGTGATGGTGAACGAGGTCGATGTACTATTTCCGTATTGATCATCTGCAGTGAAGGTCACAGTGGTGACTCCCACATCAAATTGTGAACCCGAAGCATGCGACGAAATCACCAGCGGCGGAGGCCCGCAGTTGTCCGTTGCTGCCGGGGAAATCCACAGCATGGCAGTACTGCAAGTACCCAGATCTGCAGGTCCGCTCATATCCCCAGGCGTGCCCACGATTTGTGGGGGGGTGCTGTCCACCAGGTTGGGTTGCTCACATGAATCTGGAACTCCGTTGGTGTTGCAGTCTTCCGAGGTTCCTGCAGCAAGTTGACACTCGTCAGGGATCTGGTTTCCATCACAGTCAGGAGACAATCCTGCAGTGACATCACAAGAGTCCAGTTCATTGTTGCCATTGCAGTCCAGCGAAGGCGCGCTGGCAATTTCACAGGCATCTGGAATGCCATTTCCATCGCAATCGATCGCTCCCTGGGCGATCTCACAACTGTCTTGAATCAAGTCCCCATCACAATCCGGGGCGCCACCAGCAAGATCACAACTGTCGGGAACCTGGTTCCCATCGCAGTCCAGACTGAATCCGAAGGTAATGTCGCAGTCGTCTGGAATACTGTTGCTGTTGCAGTCTGGAGTGCCTGCAAGCAAGTCGCAGTCATCTGGAACTCCGTTGCCATCACAATCAGTCTGACAATCGTCAGCGATCGTGTCTCCGTTGCAATCGGTACTGGTTCCGGAACTGATGTCACAACTATCTGGAACATTGTTCTGGTTACAGTCTGGAGTTCCTGTGAGCAGATTGCAGGAATCGGGAATCAGATCCCCATCACAATCTTGAGAGGTTCCTGAACTGAGATCGCAGCTGTCGGGAACCCCGTTACCATTGCAATCCTCATGGGTTCCAGAAACGATATCACATCGGTCATCGGTTCCGTTTCCATCACAATCTTCGGAGAGTTCCGTGTGCGTGATGAACGAGCTTGGGATTCCGCCTGCTATGCTAGCGGTCCAGTCGCCATTGCTGGCCACTGAACTACCAAAATTATCGCCATCCAGAATCGAGGCAGGACGAATGGATTCTCTCAAGAGCCAGCCATTGCCGTCTCTCCGGTACAGGTGAGTGGAGCCCTGCTGGTTATCAATTCCAGGTTCCCCCACTGCCAGGAGCTCTCCGCTCAGTGCGAGAGAAGTTCCGTATCTATTGGTATTGTTTGCATTCAACGGACTGACAGTCTTGTCGACCTGCGTCCATGTGACTGCAGTTCTTTCAAAGGTATAGATCGCACCGATCGGACCATTCACATTGGGAGATTTCTCCGCAACGACCACCAGAGTGGTACCGTCTGTATCGATCTGCGTTCCGAACAGGGTGTTCTGACCCGCATCGCTGGCGAGCAAACTACCGGCCAGCAACCAACTACCTCCTACTTGAAGATACATGTGCACTCTACCGGCTCCCGCATTGGCACTGGGAGCACCTACAAATGCCCATCCTCCGGCTCCCAGGGCCACGGATGCGCCATTCTCTTCTCCTCCTCCTGCGAAAGGTTGGGTGATGCCGACATGACCGGTACGGGTCCAACTGGTACCGACCTGCGACCACATCTCGGCAAATCCGCCAGGCGCAGTGACGGGCTCGATGTCACGCAATTGCGGAGCACCAACGATGACATCGGTGCCTTGCACAGCGACCGACATGCCGTAGTAATCCTCAACTGCAGGATTTTCTGAAGTCAAGATATCTACCTGCGACCAGGTAGTACCAGTCCTGGCGAACAGGTAAACGGCACCTTCGAGGCCGTTGCTGCCAGGGGCTCCGACTGCTGCCAGGTCGCCATCGATGGCGACCGACATGCCGAAGTTATCTTCCGTGAGGCTGTTCGAGGGAATCAAACTCCCCTGCTGGAGCCATGTGGAGCCCACTCGCTCGTATACATCCACGCTCCTGGGAGGAGCAGGCTCACCATCCGGGACTTCACCGGGCTCCAGAAGCGGAGCGGCTTCGCTGACGAGCAGGGTGTTGCCCGACATCGCCACTTCTCCGTTCAGAACTCCAGAAAGAAGAGTTGAACCGACCGGCTCACAAGCATCGAGCAGTCCGTTCTGATTGCAGTCGGAAAGAGGGTTGGCTGTGATGTCACATTCATCAGGAATGCTATTGCCATTACAATCCGCGCTGAGCCCTTGAATCAGATCGCATTCATCCAGTTGTCCGTTGCCATTGCAATCGAGCCCTGGTTCACATTGAGCCTGCATAACAGGTGTACAGAGCAGTACTGTTGCGGCCATCCAGGCCAGAAGTATAGTGCGCATGGGAATTCTCCCACTCCCTTCAAGATCGGAATACCGATCTGCGGGGTCTACCGAAAATTCGGTGAGCGATTCGCAATGTGCGAATCCACAGACCCCAAACCCATAAAGTTAAGACGAGAGATCGGTGCGATTTGGAGATGCGAAAGATCATAATCGACCTTCCGACGATCTCGAGAACACCTCAACTCTGATCCGTCATATTTTCTATCTCCCCGTATTTATACCGACCCCAGTGGATTAACAACAGAGCATTCTCGTCAATACAGAACAAATCTCTACGAACCATATCATCCTGTTATTAATGGGGTTATGGATAGTCAGGTACCAAGGAGCATGTATTTGTAAATATAATCCCATTAGTAACATAAGCGGAGATGTCGAGTACAACCGAGGGATAAAACTACCGCTCACTGAGGGAAGCCAGCGGCGGCAACAGCCTCCTGCTTCTCACTCCCCAGCGAGACCCATCAAAGGCGAGGCGCCGGAAGTGGCCCTGCTAGAACCGACCTCCCGACGCCTCTGAGCCCCCTGCTCTTCTATCAGGGGCATGCGCTGTAGAGGATACAGCCCAGCCCATCGTTGACGGTTGGATCCACCCCACAGTTTGCGAATGGCGGTGGCGGAGGACTGCTTCCATTGAACTGGAAACCAAGTATCGAGATGATGTCCGAAACATCGATGTTTCCGTCATCATTTGCGTCAGCAGCATCGTCACAGGTCGGATTACTACCTCCTGCGAAGAGATTCGTCAGCAGGAACACACCGTCAGCAATATTGACGATGCCATCATTGTTACCGTCTCCCCTGCGGAAGTTCAGCTGGCAAGAATCAGGAATGCCGTTCAGGTCCTCATCGAGTTCAGTTCCGTTAGAGAGATCGCAGTTATCCGGGATCCCATTTCCATTGCAATCCTCAACGGTTCCTGCAGCAACCTCGCATTCATCGGGCTGTGCATTACCGTTGCAGTCTTGCAGGGTACCTTCAACCAGATCGCATGAATCTGGAATCAGATTCCCATCGCAATCATTCGCATCGCCGGAGAAGATCTCACAACTATCGGGGATACCCGTCGCGTTGCAGTCCTGCTCGGTACCCTGTTCAATCTCGCAAGTGTCGATGATTCCATCCAGGTCACAATCAGACCAGACACCACTTGCGATATCGCAGGAGTCTGGAACACCGTTCAGGTTGCAATCGGACGTGGTGCCAGATTGCACCTCGCAGCTGTCTGGAACCCCAGAACCATTGCAATCTTGTTCAACACCACTGGAGAGGTCGCAACTATCTGGAATACCATTGCTGTTACAGTCGGCCACTTGATTGGTAGAAATCTCACAGTTGTCGGGTATTCCGCTCTGATCACAATCTTCAGCGACTCCTGAAGCGATATCACAGGTATCCAGTACGCCATTCTGATTGCAATCCGGGAGCTCGCCCGAGGCGATTTCGCAACTGTCGAGCACTCCGCTCTGGTTACAGTCCACACCTCCAGAGGCGATGTCACAGGAATCGGGAATACCGTTGTTGTTGCAATCCGGGACAGCACCAGTGCCGACTTCACAGCTATCCGGTACACCGGAACCATTACAGTCCGTAACAACACCGGCGAGAACATCACATGAATCGATAGCTCCATTCGAATCACAATCGGGAGCCGCACCACTGGCGATCTCACAACTGTCGACAACCGAGTTCCCGTCGCAATCGTTCGCGATACCGGAAGCGATATCACAGATGTCAAGACTGCCATTTGCATTACAGTCGACAGCGACTCCACTGGAGAGATCACAGGAGTCCGGAACCATGTTCTGATTACAGTCATCGACGGCACCCGTAGCCAGATCGCAGGAGTCCAGAGAACCATTGCCATCGCAATCGGCTTCCGCTCCATTCGCGACCTCACAGGAATCGATCACACCATCCAGGTCGCAATCGCTGGATGCGCCTGTAGCAATCTGGCAGCTATCGACGATTCCGTTCAGGTCACAATCGAGTTCGATGGTGGAAGCGATATCGCAGGAATCGATCTGTCCGTTGCCATTACAGTCCATCGCAGAGCCTGTGCTGAGTTCGCAAGAGTCCAGAATACCGCTCTGATCACAATCACTCTCAATACCTGCGAGGATCTCGCAAGAGTCGATCACTCCATCTTGATCACAATCAGCAACGACTCCGTTGGCGATTGCGCAGTCGTCGGGGTATCCATCTGCATCGCAATCAAATGCAGTTCCTAGTTCGATTTCACAGTCGTTTGGAATTCCGTCTCCGTCACAGTCCGCCTGGCATTCGTCAGGGATACCGTCTTGATTGCAGTCGATGCTGATTCCATCGATAATGTCGCAAGAATCTGGAAGTCCATTCAAATTGCAATCTGGAGAATCCACGATGACCGTGACCACCCCAACAGCTGTGGACTGATTTCCGCTATCGTCGGTTGTAATCCAGTTGATCATGGTGTTCCCACGCGGGAAGACACCCGAAGCGTTGGCAGTTCCATTGAAATCATTGGTCACAGAGACTGCCCCGCATCGATCGCTGACGATCAGTTCCGGGACATCCACATATGCCGAGCAGCTACCCTCAGGGGCAGTGACGGTGACGGGCACCGGAGCGCTAACGATTGGAGACTCTTCATCCAAGATGGTGACGCTGAAACTGGCAGAAACAGAATTTCCGCTCTCGTCAGTAGCAACATAGGTCACAATCGTGAGTCCCACCGGGAAGAATGAGGCAGGTTGCATGTTCGATTCAAAGGTCAACAGGTTGCATCCATCGACTCCGACCGGCTCTATCCAATCAACCGTCGCACCGCATTGATCCAGGTCAGAGGACAGGATCATATCAGCAGGCATTCCAACGATCTGAGGATCGACCTGGTCGAGCACCGTGATCTGGAACGCTGCGGTAGCCTGATTACCAGCGGTGTCAGTTGCGGTGATGAGCACAGATGTGGTACCTACGGCAAACTCGGTTCCAGAAGAAATGCTGAGCTCGATCTGAGCCACTCCGCAGTTGTCACTCGCTGTTGGTGCAATCCAGTTCGCAGTAGCACTACAACTTCCAACGGGTGCGCTCACTACCTGGTCTTCTGGGATCAGAACGATAACCGGCAGTTCGTTATCGGTGACCAGCACACTGAAGGTTGCTGTGGCAACATTGCCTGCCTGGTCAATCGCCGTGTACACCACCTGGGTAGTACCCGGATTGAAGAAATCTCCAGTGGCGTGCGTCGAGGTCGTGGTGAAGGCTCCACATGCATCTGAAATCAGCGGCTGTGCCCACGCGGCAACTCTACCGCAATCTCCAGGTGTGGTATCCAGCACCAAGTCCGATGGGACCTGAGTGATGGTGGGTGCCTGAACGTCAGTCACGACGATCGACATGGTATGTGTGATCACATTTCCGGCAGAATCTGTCACCGTGTACAACACTATGGTGCTTCCGACCGGGAAAAAGTCTCCGCTCATATGCGTCTGTGTGATTTCTGCGACCTCGCAGTTATCGTTGATCACCGGTGCCGCCCACAACCCAACAGCTCCACAGAGATCCAGTTCTGCATCGAGTTCGATGAGTTGCGGGAGTCCTGCCAGCATGGGAAGTTCGAGGTCTTCAACGGTGATACTGAACGAGTTAGTACCTATATTACCGTGGACATCAGTCGAGGTGTATGTGACCAGAGTGGTTCCAACAGAGTACAGAGATCCGTTTTCTTGATCAGAAGACAGGCCAGCAACACCACAATTGTCAGTGGCAATCGGCGAGGCCCATGAAACGTATGCACTGCAAACACCGGGGTCTACCGAGACCACCATATCAGCGGGAAGGTTGCTGATCAGTGGAAGTTCGTCATCCGTGACCGTGATGAGGAATGGCTGATTGATCACGATACCAGCAGAGTCCATCACGCCGTAGGTTACCAATGTGTCGCCGATCGGGAACACATCACCGGATGAGTGCGAGGACAATACGCTGATCACCGTGCAGTTATCGGTCACGGTGGGCTCGGTCCAGTTCACCATTGCGGTGCAGTTTCCAGTGTCCGTTGAAACCTGAATCGATTCGGGGAGGCCAGAGATCTGAGGCGACTCGGTGTCGAGTACCGTCAGCGTGAAACTCTCCGTGACCTGATTCGCATTTACATCTTGTACTGTGTAACTGACGAGGGTCTCACCGACTGGAAACAGATCTCCCGGGTTATGCGTATTCTCGTAGCTATTCACGCCACAGTTGTCGGAGACCAACGGTGCGGTCCATGTCACCACTGCACCACAGACACCGGGATCGGTTTCAACCGAGATCTCGAGTGGAGTGCCAGTGATGACTGGTAACTCTTCATCGGTGACTATGACCTGGAACGAATGGATGGAGATGTTTCCATTCGCATCCGTTGCGGTGTAGTCGACCGTGCTGGTTCCAACGTTGAAACGATCGCCACTGGCGTGTGTTCCCAGCAAGTTATCCACTCCACAGGCATCGGTGACGACGATTTCTGGCCAGAAAGCCTGAGCGTCACAAACACCGGGCTCACTGGTGAGCAGGATGTCACCAGTCGGATTGACGAACTCTGGAAGTTCATGGTCTTCAACGGTGACGATGCAATTACTGATCATGGTGTTGCCATTAACATCAGTGGCAGTGTAGGTCACCGTTGTTGACCCAACGTTGAACAGGTTGCCCGAAGCGATGGTCGTGACCAGGGTATCCACAGCACAGTTATCCACTGCAGTGGGTTCATCCCAATTGACGACCGCACCGCAAACTCCGATGTCCGTGTTGACATCAATCTGACCGGGGAAACCAAGTATGACTGGGATCTGCATATCTACCACGTAGACCGGGAATGTCGAGATACTGGAATTTCCAGCAGCATCTGTGGCAGTCAGCGTCACGGTAGTTTCTCCCACAGGGAAATCACTTCCGCTGACATGACTGCTGGTCAGTGTACTCATCTCGCAGTTATCAGCGGCAGTCGGAGATACCCATTCAGCAATCGCACCGCACTGGTCTTGAGTATTATTCACGAGGACCTGCGAAGGAACTCCACTGATGATTGGCTCTTCATCATCGATCACTTCGACGGTGAAACTGAAGTTACTGATGTTACCGCTCAAATCTGTTGTCGAGTAACTGACAGGTGTTAGTCCAAGGGAGAAGGTATGTCCCGACTGGATGTCCGAGGAGAGACTGGCGATTTCGCAGTTATCGACAGGAATCGGGGAGGTCCACTGGTGGACTGCTGAACACATGCCGGGATCAACAGAGATGATCGCATCAACAGGAGTGTTCGTGAACTCAGGATTCTCCTGATCTTGAACCTCGATGGTGAATGCTTCAGAGTGCTGATTACCAGCAGTATCTGTCGAGGTGTAAAGCACGGTAGTCATTCCAACAGGGAAGAAGTCTCCCTGCTGATGAGTGCTGGTCTGGCTGGCAACCTGACAGTTATCCGTGGTCGTCGGAGCAATCCAGTCGACCGAGGCACCGCAGAGTCCCAGGTCCGTTGAGACCGATATGTTCTGAGGCATTCCGACAATGACCGGAGGTTCATCTTCGGTCACGATTACCAGGAACGACTCCGATGAGGTGTTACCACTGAGATCCTCCACTGAATAGGTGACAAGAGTGGAGCCAACCGGGAACAGGTTTCCATTGGCCACATCGGACTGGAGGTTGATCGCTCCACAGTTGTCCGTCGCAATGGGTTCCAGCCATGTGACCACTGAACCACAGACACCTGTCTGGGTGGTCACAGTGATGTCCGCTGGCATCTGGGAGATCTGGGGCAGTTCTTGATCAGTCACGGTAACCATGAAACTGGTTAGCTGCTGATTTCCGTGCAGATCGGTAACTGCGATCTCGACCGTAGTCGATCCTATTGCGAAGGAGTCGCCGGGCGTGTGAGACGAAATGTGCTCCAGAATTCCGCAGTTGTCGCTCACTGTTTCTGGAATCCAACTGACCTGCCCGAAGCAATCTCCGAGGTCCGTGGTGGCAGTGATGTCTGCAGGCACTCCCTCGAACACAGGTACCTGATCATCGACGACCAGGACATTGAAGTTCTGTTCGGTGACGTTTCCTGAAGAATCGGTAGCCACGTAGCGAATCTCCGTGGTTCCCACGGCAAAGAAGGATCCAGGTGGGAAGTTCACGGCCAGGTTCTGTCCTGGGCAGTTATCCAGTGCGATCGGAGATGTCCAATCCGCACTGGCTCCACAGTTATCAGGAAGCGTGGTGAGTGAAATATCGAGAGGAAGCCCAACGATGGTGGGGAGTTCCAGATCCACAACCGTGACCGTGAAGGCCTGGGTAGTCGTGTTTCCATGAATGTCCTCGAAGAGACCCGTGACCAGATGGTCTCCTTTGGCCAAGTATGAACCGTTGATGCGGTCGAGAGAACTCGAGGCGATTCCACAGTTATCGCTGACCAGTGGCTCAGCCCATGTCACCACTGCGCCACACTGACCCGGATCGGTTTCAATACTCATGTCAGTTGGAAAACTGATGATCTGTGGTGCTTCAGTGTCGCTGATGGTGATCACGAATGAACTGATGACTTCGTTACCGCTAGAATCACTCACCGAGTAACTGATGGTGTGGGATCCCACCGGAAGGAAACTGCCGTTGGCGACGTCAGAAGCCAAACCAATCGTCTGGCAGTTATCAAACGCTGTCGGTTCAACCCATGTCACCGTAGCTCCGCATAGCCCCGCATCACTGGTGATGGAGACATCCTGAGGAGTACCCAAAATCACCGGTGACTCTTGATCGATCACCGTGATCGTGAACTGCTGAGCGGTCTGATTTCCATGAATATCTGTTGCAGAGACCTCGACAGTGTTGAGGCCAATTTCAAAGAAATCTCCCGGCAGTCGACTGGATGTGTGTTCACTAATTCCACAATTGTCGGTCGGGATCTCTCGAATCCAATCCACCACTGCCGTGCAGTTACCCGGATCAGTATTGACCTCGATGCTCGGTGGGAACCCGCTAAGGACTGGACTTTCGATGTCCATCACTGTCACGGTGAAGGCGCTTGTAACGGTGTTGCTACTCGCATCTTGAGTCGTGATCGTCACGGTGCTGCTTCCGATGGGAAACATATCTCCAGGCTGATGGGACGAAACCAGTGAACTGATTTCACAGTTGTCGGTCGCCTCGGGCAAGATCCAGCTGTGCAGCGCTCCACAGGCTCCGGTATCGGAGTCGAGGGTCACGTCCAGCGGCATGCCACTGATGACCGGCAGTTCCAGGTCCACCACTGTCACATCGAAGCTGGCACTGGTGGTATTTCCAGAGTCATCCGTCACCGAGTAAACCACCGTGCTGAGACCATGAGGGAAAAGATCCCCGGGCAGGTGAGATGCTGTGCTCGAGGAAAGGCCACAATTATCTGCGATGACGGGAACGATCCATTCATGAATTGCGCCACAGATGGCGGGATCGTTCGAGATGACCACGTCTGTGAGGGCGCCATCGATCGAAGGGGCCTCGTCGTCGGTGATCGTCACGAGGAACGAAGCCTCACTGATGTTGCCATTGAGATCGATCGCAGAGTAGGTCACCGGGTGCGTTCCGATGGGGAACTGATGGCCACTGGAAAGATCGGAGCCAAAGGTCGCCACCGCACAGTTATCAGAAGCGAGAGGCTCGGTCCAGGTGACCGTTGCAGCACAGATTCCGGGTTCCGCAGCGATAGTGATGTCGGCGGGAATCTGGCTGAGGATCGGTTCCTGCTGATCGAGTACCGAAACTGTGAAGGAGGCCTGAGCAGTATTTCCGTGCAAATCCTCGGTCAGGATCGAGACCAGGGTGTCTCCTGTTGGGAATGTGGTACCCGATGGATGACTGATCGAGAAACTGACGATTCCGCAATTGTCCTGGGAATCGGGAGCGATCCAATCTGCCACGGCGGAACAAATTCCAGCCTCTGCCGGAATCGAAATATCCGCTGGAATCCGGATGATGGTCGGCGCTTCGGTATCGATCACAGTGATCAGGAATTGATCAGTAGTGACCATTCCCGTCGAATCGGTCGCAGTGTAAACCACCTCTGTGGTTCCAACACTGAAGGCGTCACCAGGTTGATGCGTTGCATCGAAGGTGACCACCGTACAGTTATCGGAGGCCAGTGGTGCCACCCAATCGTGTACGACCGAGCAAAGACCTTGAGCAGCCTCGATCGTACGATCTGCGGGCATGCCATTGATCATCGGCGCTTCTTCGTCATCGACGAGGATTTCAAAGCTAGCAAGGGTGGTCAGCCCGGTACCATCCATCACCGAGTAGTGGATGGTGGTGATTCCAATGGGAAGGAATATTCCCGGAAGATGGGAAGCATCGAAATCTGCCACGCTGCAGTTATCTGAAGCGACAGGAGGCACCCAGTTCACATTTGCACCACACTGCCCCGGATCATTGGCGACCGAGAATGAGGTGGGCAATCCGCTGATCTCTGGCAACTCAACATCTTCAACCGTGACCACGAAAGAACTCTCCAGGATGTTTCCCGAAAGATCTGTCAGGACGTAGGAGACGATGGTCTGGCCGATGGAGAAAGTAGCTCCAGAATCATGGGTTCCATTGAAGCTTGCGACTCCACAGTTATCAGTGAACTCGGGTAGCAGCCAGTTGTACGTGGCTGAGCACTGACCGGCGTCATTGTTCAGGTTGATGTCCGCAGGAACTCCGGTGAGAACCGGCATCTGGGTATCGTTGACCACCACTGCGAAGGAATGGCTGGTGCTGTTGCCGTTGATATCGAGCGCGGTCACATCGACCTGAGTCGTTCCAAGTGGAAAGTGATCTCCCGGTTGATGACTACTGGTGACTGAAGCGATAGCACAGTTATCAGAAGTAGTGGCAGCGATCCAACCGACGACAGCTCCGCAGTCATCCGGGTCATTGCCCATCGTGATATCTGCGGGCGCAGTGAGGAATGCGGGCGCCTGATCATCCATGACGGAGATGCTGAAGGCAGCCGTTGCAGTCAACCCGCTCGAATCGGTGACGGTGTATACCACTTCGGTCACTCCGATGGGGAATGCTTCTCCACTGGCATGAGTCGATTCAAACGATGAGATGACGCAATCATCCTGAGGCGTGGGCTCGGCCCAGTTGACTACAGCGGTGCAACTTTCAGGATCGGACACCACCGATAGATCCCCGGAGATTCCTAGAATCTCTGGAAGATGATTGTCGAGAACCTCGACCTGGAATGGGAACTCAGAAACATTTCCATGAACATCCATCACCGTGTAAATCACCGAAGTGAGTCCAACCGGAAAGACGGTACCTGGTAGGTGATCGACCAGGATCGAGAAGACCCCACAGTTGTCAGTTGGAGTGGGTGCTGGCCAACTCACGGGAGCCTCGCAGGTTCCGATCGGAGCCTGAACTGTGAACAGTGGCTGAAGTCCGCTGATTCCTGGCAACTCTTCATCGTGGACGAGGATCGTGAACATTGCATTACTCTGGTTACCGGAAACATCGGTTGCGGTGTAGGTAACAATGGTCAGGCCAGGAGTGAAGAACTCGCCCGATTGACGGCTCGAGGTGATCGAGGAAATTCCACAATCGTCAGTGGCGACCGGTGGATTCCATGTGACGACTGCTCCGCACTGGCCAGGCTCCGTGACCACTGAGATCGGATCAGGCAAGTTGCTGATGACTGGATTGAAGGGATCAGCACCGGTCTGGCAATCGTCTGGAATCGAGTCCAGGTTACAGTCTAATGAGAATCCCTGAACAATATCGCAATCGTCTGGAACACCGTTGAGATTACAGTCGATCAGTTCCCCGGCGACAATCTGGCATTCGTCTGGAGTGCCGTTCCCATCACAGTCCTGCTTCGATCCATCGGAGATCTCACAGGAGTCAGGAATCTGGTTGAGGTTGCAGTCCAATTCAAGGCCTTGTGTCACATCGCAGACATCGTCTTCCAGGTTGAGATTGCAGTCGGTGAACGCGGAGATCCAAACTGCTTCTCCATAGAGTTCTCCGGGACACCCCACGAGAAGAAACGGAACTTCACAACTGATCGATTTTCCAAACTCTGTACCGGGCATCTGTAATTCAGGAGGAAGGAATCCGTCCTGGACATTCCAGGATCCATTCGCATACCTGTAAACACAGACCGTTCCCTGGGAGTTCCCCGCCATCGGAGCACCGACCACTGCGGTACGGATGCTGAGTCCCACATCCAGACCGAAGGAACCCGCAGAAGTAGCATCGGGCACGAGCCGCTCCGGATTGATCCACATGCTGGATAGACGGTCGTAGATGTACGCGGATCCCGCTCCAGAATCTTCTCCTGGGGCTCCCACGAGCAGATGGTCACGATTCAGATCGACCGAATGTCCGTACAGTCCCAGTGGCTGTGGCGCCGAAGGCTCCTTGAAGGCGGACTCGAGCCAGATCCCGGCACTTTCTTCGAATACCAGTGCTGCCCCGGAATTCGCAATCAGACCAGAATCTCTACCAGGAGCACCGATGGCCATCCGTCCACCGACTTGTACCACCGAGCTACCAAAGCGGTCGCCAGGGAGTCCATTGGAGTGTTCGATCTTCTCATCCAGCAGCCATTGTCCCGCATTGAGCGAGTAGCTGTACACCGCTCCCGCACCACCGGTGAACCCGTTCATCGGTGCACCGACCAGCACAGAACCGCCCTCGATATCCAGGGAATTTCCGAACAACCAGCCCGGCTGCGAGTCAAACGCAGTGATGGTGGACTCGTAGTTCCACCAGCCATTACCGATCCTGCGGAACAGGAATACTGCTCCACGCTCTTGTAATTTTCCTGGTGCCCCCACAGCAACCAGATCGCCTTCGACAGCGACTGCCGTACCAAAACGGTCGTTCAGTGTGGAAGCCACTCCGAACAGTTTCATCTCCTCGATCCAGAGAGTTCCGGTTCTTCGGAAGATGTTGGCTGAACCTGTATCGGTGCCCAGAAGATCATCTTGGGGTGCTCCGATGATGGCGTACTCGGAGCTAGAGGAGATGGATTCACCAAATCCCTCTCCGAATGCGAGCCCAAGCCCAATCAGTTCGGTCATTCCCGGATTACACTCGTCGGGAATCCCGTCGAGGTTGCAATCCTCACTGACCAGAAAGGAGATGTCGCACTCATCGGGAACCAGATTGCCGTTGCAGTCATCACTGGTACCGAGGTCGATATCACACTGGTCAGCAACACCGTTTTGATTGCAATCAACGGTGGGCTGACACTGAGCGAGCAGGTCGACCGGCGAATGGAGTATTCCAAGCACAATTAGAGCTAGCAGATAGGTGATCCGGGGGGACATCGAACCTCCAAGATGGAAAACGGCACTGCAACTTGCAGATACTGCTCTCGCATTGAATTTGTCAGCGGCCAGATTTTCATCTAGCCAGGGGGAATCGTTGACTCACCGGACCCAGCATGAGTCCGGTGAGTATCTTTCAGTTATCAGGGGCAAATCGAGAAGGAGTCGCAGCCGATGCTCTGGCCGTCCGGGTCAATGCCACAGTTGCCGTAAGGGGCAGCTGGAGGTGCGGAGGCCATGAACAAGTGCTGAAGCAGGTAGATCGCGTCACTCAGGTCGAGTGATTCGTCGTCGTTGCAATCTCCAGCGTCCATGCAACTGGGAGCAGGTCCCGTGCCGATGACGTACTGGAGAATGTAAATCGGATCCGTGACGTCTACCGTTCCGGTGGCATTGGCATCTCCCCGGCTGAACTGCTGTTCGCACTCATCAGGGGTTCCATTGTTGTTGGTATCCAGACTTCCGCCGGAGGCGATATCGCAATCGTCGGGAGTCCCGTTGCCATTACAATCCACTTCGCACTCGTCAGGAATGCCGTTAATGTTGCAATCCAATGCGGTACCGCTGCCGATTTCACAAACGTCAGGAAGTCCGTTGGCGTTACAGTCGGTCTCATCCACAGTGACAGTGATCGACTGGATTGCACTGGCTTCATTGCCGTGAATATCGGTGACTGTCCAGGTGATGATCGTGGTTCCGAGTTCGTATTCACCACTCGCATCACTGGTTCCATTCTGATCATTGATCACGCTGGCCACCTGGCAGTTATCCGCTGTTGCGGGCGCAGGCACGGTGATCACACTGTTGCAGGTCGCAGCCGCGGCACCCTCTGTGATATCCGCGGAAGGCTCCAGAGTCGGGTTTTCTTCATCGAGAACCGTCACGTCAAAGGTGGTGCTGCTGGTATTGCCTGCCGCATCGGTCGCAGTCAGCTGAACCTGAGTGGTTCCAACCGGGAACGAATCGCCGGACTGGTGACTGAGACTGACCGAATGGCCCGAGCAGTTGTCCGTGGAACTTGGAGCCGCCCAGGTCGCCACTGCGCCACACTGTCCAGGATCATTGCTGAGCGTCATGCTGGACGGAGTTCCGATCACCTGTGGGTTCTCGGAATCCTCGACCAGCACATTGAATACGCTGGTAGTGGTATTCCCGTACAGGTCTGTGGCAAGGATGAGCACCGTGGTCTGTCCCACCGGGAACTGATCCCCGGAGTCATGAGAAACCTGAATGCTCACCGATCCACAGTTATCCGCAGCACTGGGAGCGGCCCAACTGGCGATCGCGCCACACTGGCCACTGTCATTGGTCAGGGAGATGTTCGCCGGAGTTTCGAAGATCTGTGGCGACTCGTTGTCGTTGACCACGACATCGAAGTCGCTCAGCGTCGAGTTACCGTACAGATCAGTTGCTGTGGCTGTGACAGTCGTGATTCCCACTGGGAACACATCACCGCTTGCATGGTCCAGGTCGAACTGAACGATTTCACAGTTGTCACTGGCAGACGGGGCAGCCCAGGTCACTGCAGCACCACAGTTACCGGTGTCGTTGGAGACCGAGATCCCCGCTGGCAGTCCGGTTATCTGCGGATCCTCGGTATCCATCACGGTCACATTGAAGGACCCCAGTGTGCGGTTACCCGCAGCATCGGTGGACGCATAGGTCACTGGAGTGATCCCCACCGGGAAGAAATCTCCAGGTGAGTGGGTCTCTTCCAGATTCTGAACCGAGCAGTTATCTGTCGTTGTGGCCGATACCCAGCTGACGGAAGCACCGCACAGTCCTAAATCAGAAGAAACCGAGATATCGGCAGGTATGTCGTGAATCACCGGGTACTCGTCATCGGTCACGGTGACCAAGAAGCTATCCGTGCTCTTGTTACCGTGGATATCGGTGACGATGTAGATCACCTCGGTAGTCCCCAGAGAGAAGATATCTCCGGAGGTGCTGGTCGAGGAAGAGCCCTCGACTTCACAGTTATCAGACAAGGTGGGCTCGCTCCAGCTGGCTGCAGCAGAGCAAAGTCCTGCTTCCGTACTGACGCTGAAGTCTGCCGGCAATCCTGAGATCATCGGCGCCTCGTCATCCGTCACGGTGATAAAGACGCTGGCAGAAGTTGCATTTCCGTGGATATCCGTGGAAGTGTAGGTCACCTCGGTGGTTCCCACCGCGAAGCTATCACCCGGCAGATGGGTCGAGGTCATTCCTGCGACTTCACAGTTATCACTGCTGGTCGGAGCGACCCAACTGGCGACCGAGGAGCACAGACCCGCTTCGGCACTGAGGGTCATGTCAGCAGGCATCGAGGCGATCGTCGGATCCTCGTTATCGGTGATGGTCACCGAGTAGGAGGAGGTGGACGAGTTGCCATGGATATCGAGTGCGGTGATGGTCACCTCGGTGGTTCCCACGTCGAAGAAGTCGCCACTGGTATGACTCGAGGTCAGCGTATCGATTCCACAGTTATCAGAAGCCGTGGCGTCGATCCAGCTGGCGACAGCTCCACACGATCCCGCATCGTTTGCGAGAGCGAGATCGGCGGGAGTATCGAGGATCAGCGGACTCTCCAGGTCTTCCACCGTGATGGTGAAGGATTCACTGGCCGAGTTTCCATGGATGTCAGTTGCTATGTAGGTGACTTCCGTGACGCCCACCGGGAACGAACCTCCTGGTTGGTGCGTAGAGGTCAGGGCATCGACCCCACAGTTATCGTCACTACCCGGGGCAATCCAGTCGACCGTGCTGGAGCAGAGCCCCGCTTCAGAGGCGACGGTCATGCTGGAAGGCAATCCATCGATGGTCGGATCTTGATCGTCGGTAACGGTGACGAGGAAACTCGCGGAGAGCTCATTGCCGTGAATATCCGTGGAGGTGTAGGTCACCTCGGTGGTTCCCACTGCGAAACTATCGCCTGGCAGGTGGGTCGAGGTCATTTCTGCGACTTCACAGTTATCACTGCTGGTCGGAGCGACCCAACTGACGACGGCACTGCAAAGATCACCCTCAGCATTGAGGGTCATGTCGGCGGGCATCGAGGCGATCGTCGGATCCTCGTTGTCGGTGATGGTCACCGAGTAGGAGGAGGTGGACGAGTTGCCATGGATATCGAGTGCGGTGATGGTCACCTCGGTGGTTCCCACGTCGAAGAAGTCGCCGCTGGTGTGACTCGAGGTCAGCGTATCGATTCCACAGTTATCAGAGGCGGTGGCGTCGATCCAGCTGGCAACGGCTCCACACGATCCCGCATCGTTCGCGAGAGCGATATCGGCGGGAGTATCGAGGATCAGCGGACTCTCCAGATCTTCCACCGTGATGGTGAAGGACTCACTGGTCGAGTTTCCATGAATGTCGGTCAGGGTGTATGTCACCTCGGTGAGGCCTTCGAGGAAGACTTCGCCTGGCTGGTGCGTCGAGGTGAGGGTGGCTACGCCACAGTTATCACCAGATTCCGGCGCAACCCAGCTGGCACTGCTGGAACAGAGTCCCGCTTCGGTACCGAGGGTCATGCTGGCAGGCATTCCGATGATGGTCGGGGGCTGATCGTCGGTAACGGTGACGAGGAAACTCGCGGAGAGCTCATTGCCGTGAATATCCGTGGAGGTGTAGGTCACCTCGGTGGTTCCCACTGCGAAACTATCGCCCGGCAGGTGGGTCGAGGTCATTCCTGCGACTTCACAGTTATCACTGCTGGTCGGAGCGACCCAGCTGGCGACCGAGGAGCACAGACCCGCTTCGGCACTGAGGGTCATGTCAGCAGGCATCGAGGCGATCGTCGGATCCTCGTTGTCGGTGATGGTCACCGAGTAGGAGGAGGTGGACGAGTTGCCATGGATATCGAGTGCGGTGATGGTCACCTCGGTGGTTCCCACGTCGAAGAAATCGCCGCTGGTGTGACTCGAGGTCAGCGTATCGATACCACAGTTATCAGAGGCAGTGGCGTCGATCCAGCTGGCGACGGCTCCACAAGATCCCGCATCGTTTGCGAGAGCGATATCGGCGGGAGTATCGAGGATCAGCGGGCTTTCCAGATCTTCCACCGTGACGATGAAACTGGTCAGAGTCTCATTTCCGTGGATGTCAGTAGCGGTCAGATCCACCTGTGTATCACCCACCGGGAACTGATCCCCGGAAGCATGAGTCAGGGTGATTCCCGCAACTTCACAGTTATCGGTGGCAGTCGGAGCACTCCAGGAAACCATAGCAGTGCACAGTCCGGCCTCACTGGGAACGGTGACCCGCTCCGGAAGACCGATGAACTGTGGTGCCTGCTGATCACTGACGGTGACCAGGAAGCTGGCAGTGGTCTCGTTGCCATGGATATCACTGACGGTGTAGGACACCTCTGTACTACCCACGACGAAGACATCACCTGGGGTGTGTGACGAGGTGAGCGTACTGACCTGGCAGTTATCACTGGTAGTCGGAGCAGCCCATGTGGCGGCCGCGGAGCAAAGTCCAGCTTCTGCCGGCAGACTGAGATCAGAGGAAAGACCCAACAACGCTGGAGCCTCATCATCGGTAATCGTGATGAGGAAGGAAGCCGACGAGGTGTTGTCGTCGTCATCCGAGGCGGTGTAGGTAACCTCTGTTGTTCCCACGGCGAAGAACTCACCGGGCTGATGCGTGGAGGTCAGGATCACGCTATCGCAGTTATCATCGGCAGTCGGAGCAGTCCAGGTAACGGTCGCACCGCAAAGTCCATTTTCGGCGGTGATGGTGATATCGAGAGGCATGTTCTCGATCTCCGGATTCTCATCATCATGTACGGTGACGAGGAAAGATTCGGTCTGAACATTACCGTGAATATCCGTAGCAGTGATCGATACCGTTGTGATTCCCTTGGGAAGCGCTTCACCCGGCTGGTGGCTGGCTACAAGAGTATCAATTCCGCAGTTGTCCTGAGCGGTCGGCGCAGTCCAAGGTGCGGTTGCGGAGCAAAGTCCGAGGTCAGTCGGGATCACCATATCGGTCGGAACACCGCTCAACACGGGCAGTTCTTGATCCGCCACGGTGACGATGAAGCTCTGGCTACTGGTGTTACCACTGAGGTCAGTAACGGTGTAGGTCACGACCGTCTCACCGACCGGCAAGATCGCTCCGCTGGCAATGTCCGTCTCGAGGCTGGCGACTCCACAGTTGTCCGAAGTATCGGGATCGATCCAGGAGGTTGTACCTTCACAGGTTCCTGCAACCGTCTCAACCGTGGTTCGCTCGGGGAGATTGGTGATCTGAGGAGCTTCGACATCGGACACGGTGACCAGCATCGTCGCTTGCGTCTCGTTACCGTTGATATCGGTCAGGGTGAAGATGACGTCGGTCGTTCCAACGTCGAATGCAGTTCCAGAGAGATGACTGGTAGCCAGTCCCTCGATACCACAGTTGTCTTCGCCTGTAGGATCAATCCAGCTCGCCAAGGCGGAACAGAGTCCCGCTTCGGAGTTCAGCTGGATGTCTGCAGGCACCTGGACCAGCAATGGCGCTTGAGTATCCGTGACCACCACGTCAAAGGCAGCGGTGGCGCTGTTGGCATGCACATCGGTCGCGGTCAAGGTCACGGTAGTCGTTCCCACGGGGAAGATATCTCCTGGGGCATGGCTGCTCAGAAGATCCAGCACTTCACAGTTATCGGAAGCGGTCGGTGCAACCCAGGTCGCCATGGCTGAACACATGTCCAGCTCAGCGGGGATCTCGACGGTGGCCGGAAGATCGAGGATTTGCGGCAACTCCATGTCAGAAACGATGACAGAGAAGGAGTGCTGCGAACTGTTGGAATGAATATCCGTTGCAGTGTAGGTCACCAAGGTGGTTCCCACCGGGAAAATCGTACCGGATACGTGAGAGGTCTCGACCAGCTGCACTTCGCAGTTGTCGGTCACTGTCGGTTCTGTCCAGGTTGCAGCAGCAGAACACTGTCCCGGCTCGGAGGAGAGCGCGATCTCTACCGGCGCGGCGGAGATGATCGGCAGTTCCTCATCGAGCACTGAAACCATGATCTGAGCCGAAGTCTGATTTCCGTGAAGATCGGTCGCGGTGTAGGTCACAACCGTATCACCCACCGTGAAGAGCCAACCGGGCTCATGAGTGGAGACCAGAGTCGGCGATCCACAGTTATCGGTGCTGGTAGGAGCAGACCAGGTTGCGAGAGCCTCGCAACTTCCTGCAAGGTTGGTGACAGAAACTGCCGGAACCAGGCCATCGATGGTCGGGAGTTCCGTATCCTCGACGATCACCTGGAAAGAAGCCACGGACTGAAGTCCAGAGGCATCGGTAGCAGTGTAGGTCACAGTAGTAGTTCCAACATCGAACTGCTCGCCCGACTGGCGATCTGACAGCAATGTGCTGACACTACAGTTATCGGAAGCGGTCGGCAGATTCCAGGAAGCCGCTGCGGTGCAGGAACCGAGTTCATTGGTCAGCAGGATATCCTGCGGCATGTCTGCGATGGCTGGCTGTTGGACATCCAACACCGTCACATCGAAGGACTGGCTGGCCAGGTTCCCGTTCACATCAGTCACTTCGTAAGTGACCGTTGTGGTTCCGACATCAAAGGTAGAACCTGGAGCATGGGAGGTGGTGAACTGAGAAGTACCACAGTTATCACTGGCCTGTGGATCTGACCAGGCCACGACTGAACCACATACATCCGGAGTGCTATCCACGGTCATGTTGGACGGAATGCCGATCAGAACCGGCAGTTCCTCGTCGATCACCGAGATGATGAACGACTCCTGGATGATGTTTCCATGGATGTCATTGGCGGTGTAAATCACTTCGGTGTCGCCCACCGGGAAGGAACTTCCAGAGAGTGCGCTTCCCACCAGTTCAGAGCCGGAGCAGTTGTCGGAAACTGTCGGCAGTGCCCAATCGATGCTCTGACTGCACAGACCTGGAGAGTTCGACAGTGTCATGCTGACGGGCATTCCTGAGATCACTGGAAGCTCCGTGTCAAAGATAATGACATCGAAGGTGAAGTCGAGGGTATTTCCATGTCCATCGTCGATGTGGATGGAGACGGTCGTGGAACCGATCGGGAACTGATCACCCGAGTTGTGCGAAGAAGTCATCACCGGGTTACCACAGTTGTCCGTTACTGTTGGAGTCGCCCATGAATGCATTGCGCCGCAACTACCTGAATCATTGGGAAGTGTGACCGTACTCGGAAGACCGGACACTACGGGCATCTCGTTATCGACCACTGTCAGGTCGAAAGTCGCAGCCGAGGTGTTTCCATTCGCATCAGTAGCCAGGTAGTTGACCTGCGTCGTTCCGACCGGGAACTGATCACCAGGCTGGTGATCGGAACTGAAGGTCGATCCTGGGCAGTTGTCCTCGATACTCGGTGAAGCCCAGGAAACCAGTGCAGTACACAGTCCTGGGTTCGAGTTCACGATCACGCTGCCGGGCAATCCAACGATTGAAGGCAGGTCCACATCCTGGACAGTCACTTCGAAAAAGTCTTGTCTGATGTTTCCATTACCGTCAGTCGCAGTGTAGGTCACGAGGGTCGTGCCGACTGGGAAAGAATCTCCGGGGTTATGATCAGAAACGAGAGTGACACTGAGACAGTTGTCCGCTGTCAGCGGCTCCGCCCATATCACCTGTGCTGTGCACAGTCCTGGATCATTTTCCACACTGATATTGTTCGGAACATTGGAAAGGATTGGCAACTGATCATCGAGAACGATGACGTTGAACAAGTGATCAGTGGTGTTTCCGCTGACGTCTGTTGCGGAAACCAGAACTGCTGTCGAACCCACAGCGAAGACGCTGCCAGAGGTGTGAGTTGAGAATGAGGAGGAAATGCCACAGTCATCGGTGATTACCGCCGGATCCCATGTCGCCACTGCGCTACACCCTTGCAGATCAGCGGTGACCAAGACCTCGACCGGAAGTCCAGAGATCACCGGAGGATTGGGGTCAGCATTCACTTCGCAGCTGTCTGGGATTGCATTTCCATTGCAGTCCAGGGCGCCACCTGAGAGATCACACTCGTCAGGAGTACCATTCGAATCACAGTCAAAGGACGATCCGGCCAACAACTCACAAGCATCGATGGTGCCGTTCTGGTTGCAGTCTTGCTGCTCACCAGTCATCAGTTCGCACTCATCTGGATTCATGTTGCCGTTACAGTCCATCGAAAGGCCATATGCGATGTCGCAGATGTCAGGAACTGAGTTGAAATTGCAATCTTCAGTCAATCCTGCATCGAGTTCGCACTGGTCAATCAGCAGATTCAAGTTGCAGTCATCAGCAATCCCGATGGTGATTTCACAGATATCGAGTGCATTGTTATTGTTGCAATCATCCGCCGTGCCATTCACGATGTCGCAACTGTCAGGAATCTGATTCGCGTTGCAATCGATGGCGAAACCGAACTGCAAATCACAAGAATCAAGGATTCCATTGGCATTACAGTCGGTGGCGGTTCCAGAACTCAACTCGCACTCATCTGCGATGTTGTTCAAGTTACAGTCTGATTCACAGTCATCAGGAATGCCATTGGTGTTGCAGTCCTGGATGGTGCCTGCAGCAATATCACAGGTATCGATGACATCGTTGAGGTTACAGTCGAGCTCGGTGCCGTCTGCAATCTCACAATGATCTGGAATCCCGTCCAGATCACAGTCAGAAGAGACCCCGCTGGCGATCTGACAAGCATCTGGAATTCCATCGAGATCACAGTCCTGGCTGGTCGCCTGGAAGATATCACAGGGGTCATCAATTCCATTCGAGTTGCAATCCGGCGCGTCGATCATGCGATCGATCACCGCGAACTCGGTGGAAGAGGAGGTCCCGACGACCCAGCGGCCGTCTGCCGCCACGCTCCAACCGAAGCGGTCTCCCTCAAGGGCATTGATCGGGGTGAAGGCGCTCGTGGTGTAACCACCCACTCCATCCGGCTGATGCAAGTACAGGATGCCGGTACTGCCGTTTGCCCGCCAAGAACCGGATATCAAGACCTCACCACTGATGGCGACATCATTGCCCAACTGCCCATTGGAGATCGCAGGCATCGAGAACTTCTGGCTCTGGCTGAACACGAACCCGGCACGATCGAACAGGTAGGTCGCACCATCTTGACCATCCGTGATCGGGGCTCCGATCAGTAGTTGATCCCCTGACAGATCGAGGGATCTACCAAACTGGGCTCCTTCTTGTGGATCCTGGGCAGTGACCTTCTGGGTAAAAAGCCAGCTGGTCTGAGATATGCTCGTGTAGAGGAACACGCCACCGACTTGCTGAAGGAAACCGAGATCCGATCTCTGGTCACTGACTGCGATGGTATTTCCATCGATCGCAACTGCCCCACCAAATCGTTTTGCCGGGGTAGGATCGTTCGACTCGATGATCTGATCCTGGTTCCAGGATAATCCATTGTTACTGAAAATGTATGCAGACCCTGGCGCGACCCCAGCCAACGCTCTCCATGCACCCACCACGGCTCTTTCACCCGATACCCCGACCGAGATCCCGAACTCGTCATTGGACACTCCATTCGATGCTTCGAGTTTGACCTCAAAGATCCAGTTGGTGCCATCGTGCCTGTAGATGTACGCCGCTCCGCCATTCTGACCGAGTGATCCTCCTGTAGCTCCAGGCGATCCAACGATGAGAAGGTCTCCATCGATGTCCACGCTCCAGCCGAACAGGGCACTTGCTGTCGAATCGGGTGGCACAATCGTCGTTTCCTGCACCCACCGCGATCCGCTGTTGCGGTACATGTAAACGGCTCCGGTGATCACACCTGCTGAGGTCCCATCCGGTGCACCGATGGCCATACGATCACCCGAGATATCGGATGACGAGCCAAAGTTCACACCTTGTTCGGCAGCGGTGAGAAGATCCTCAAGGATTCCTTCACATGCATCCAGGATCTGGTCCTGGTTGCAATCCAGCGATGGAAGGAGAGCGATCTGACATTCGTCAGGCACACCATTTCCATCACAATCGCTGCTGGTGTTGTCGGCTATATCACAACTATCAGCGGTTCCATTTGCGTTACAGTCCAATCCAGGCTCGCACTGGGCGATGACCTGGGAACCGGAACTTAAAATTACACTCAACAGAACAACCAGGAAGGCGAGGGGTAGCGTCTTCATGATCTGGACCTCCAGTACTCCCGTGAATCTCACGGGTGGGGAATTGATCGATCGGGGAGAGGGCACACCTCTTCCCGGGAACAGGGTTTCAACATGTATCTTGATCAGGAAATGAATGACCTGCCGTAAGGCGCGTCAGTTCTGAATCCTTTGCTGTGGATGGAAGAGTCAGGACACCTAATTTAGCGTTCCTGGCATTCCTGACTACCCGGGATTCCTCACCATGCTCAATTTAATAGTGATGAAGAAAATTTCATCGGGCTTTGAGCACCGTCAAAACTTCGGCAATGCTTGCCGACGAGTCACTTCAATTGAGGACCCGGTGCCAGAAAGGTGAGAACCATCAGCCGTTCTTCACCGTCATTCTTGACCCCGTGAGGCACCCCTGCAGGCGCAACGAGCATCTCCCCTGGCCCCATCGAGAACTGGTCCTTCTCGAGCAGGAACTGACCTCGCCC
>JAAZXB010000007.1:27608-72495 GCA_014240375.1 Planctomycetota bacterium
CTCCTGCCGGGCAACGGGAGGGAAAGAGCGAGGAACTCCAGATGGTCCCGAGGATCCCCAGGGGTTCGCTCGAAGGAACCAGGAAACCGAACCCTTCGGGGCGTATCCGGCATTTACTCGCATCGTAACCGATCTGTACGACCGTCAGTGATGCGTACGGTATCGATTGCAGGATCTCCCCTGCACGGCTCGAGAGAGGTTGCAGCAAGGTCGCCGCCGGAGTCGCTGGAATCGCCAAGATGACGCCATCCACATCGACCGTATCAGAGGAATACGCCCCCCCCTGTTGGAGTCTCCAGCGACCGTTGTGTGGCTCCAGGGCGACTACCGGTGATTCAAGATGGCATCGATCGGCCAGTTCTGCCGCCAGCGCACGCGGCAATTGTTCCAATCCCTCGACAAGTGTCGCGGTGCGACGCAGCGGTGACGACGGAGCAGAGCGGTTCCTCAACAGGCCCGAGATGACACTACCGTACTGTTTTTCCCATTGCGGCAGTTTCGGCTGAAACGAATCGATCTCGAGCCACTCTGCTCGTCCTCCGGAAACTCCCGATACCATCACATCCGCCAGCACCCGTGCGGCCTCGCTGCCAAATCTACGCCGGAAAAAAGTGCTGACCGACTCCTCTTCACAACCCCCTCGCCCGACCCACGGCTCCATCAGAAAGCGGCACCATCCCGCCGGAGACAGCGCCCGGGAAAATGGGATCGTCAGAGGAGAGGTGGGTAGTGCACGAAGCGATCCATCCTTCCAGATGAATCTCTTCCGTGCGCATCGCTCGGCGATTTGCCACTGCGACGCCAATCCGACCCGCTTGGCCAGATCGATCAGGCAGCTGCTCGAAGGAAGGATCGAATTGGGCCCCCACTCCAGGGTCCAGGAGTCGCTCCTGGAGGTGCGAATCCAGCCACCCACGCGAGGGCTCGCCTCGAACAGATGAACATCTGCTCCCAGTTCACGAGCATGAATCGCAGCCGATAGGCCACTGATCCCAGCTCCGATCACCGCGATCTTGGCAGGTCCCTCATCAACGGGGGGCACGGATCTCATCCACCACGGCTCGCAGACTATCCACCGGTGTCGGGGGCAAAATACCATGCCCCAGGTTAAAGACGTGTCCTGGATGATCTCCAAAGACATCGAGCAGGTCCCTGACCCGCTGTCGAATCGACTCTTCTGGAGCGAAGAGTGCCTGCGGTGGCATGTTGCCCTGCAGAGCACAGCGATCTCCAAAGATATCCAGGGCCTGCTGCGGCCTCGTCATCTCATCGAGACTGACCGCCTCGATTCCGACTTCGTCGACCATCCTGGAAATCTGCTTCAGGTGACTGGCTGCACCACGGATGAAGAGGATCCTCGGAACCCCACAACCGTCGAGTCCTTCCATGATCCTCCGGCAGTATCTCAGGGAAAACTCCTCGAAGGCCTGATGACCGAGCATCCCACCCCAGGAATCGAACAACTGGATCGCATTGGCTCCCGCCTCGACCTGAGCGAGCAGGTAGGAGGTCACCGTGTCCGCCAATTTCTCCATCAGGCGATGGAGGTCTGCGGGGCTCTCGTAAACCATCCTCTGAGCCGCAGCAAAGGTTCGACTGGGAGATCCTTCGAGGGCATAGCAGGCGAGTGTCCAGGGTGCACCGGCAAAGCCCAGCACCGGAACCTTCCCCTGTACACGCTGATGAGTCGCCCGGATCACATCCATCACGAATCCGGTCTCCTCGACCGGATCGGGGATAGAAAGACGATCAATTCCAGCCCGATCGGTCAACGGCTGCGACATGCAGGGTCCTCGATCTCCAAACTCCACTGGCAGCCCCATCGCCTCCAGCGGCACCAAGATGTCGCTGAAGATGATCACCGCATCGACATCGAGGACCGCGAGAGGTTCCACCGTCACCTCGGATGCCAGCTCTGGATTCTTGCAGAGTTCAAGAAACTCCATGCCCGCACGAATTCTCTGATACCCCGGCAGATATCGACCCGCCTGTCTCATGAACCAAACAGGGGTTCGGTCGGTAGGTTCTCTCCTGAGAGTTCGGATGAGTCGTGAATCCTGAAAATTCATGCTTGTGCCTTTCTCAATTATGAACACCCAGAAGACGGGCGGCCCGTTCTGCTCCGTAAGTGACGATGATGGATGCACCCGCTCTGCGAAGGGACTGCAAGGATTCGATGTAGGCCCGGTCCAGGTCGATCCAACCTCGATCGGCAGCAGCATTGAGTTGCGCCCACTCACCGCTGACATGGTATGAAGCGATCGGGATGTCAAAAGTATCATGTACCCTGGAGATGATGTCGAGATAGGGCAGCCCTGGTTTGACCATCACGATGTCCGCCCCTTCTTCGAGATCGAGGGCCACCTCCTGCAGTGCTTCCCGTGAGTTTCTCGGGTCCATCTGATACCCCAGTCGATCCCCACCTGCCGGAGTACTGCCAGCGGCATCCCGGAAGGGGCCATAAAATGCTGAGGCGTATTTTGCCGCATAGGAGAGAATCATCACCTCTTCATGTCCTGCCCCATCGAGGGCGCTTCGAATCGCACCCACCTGGCCATCTGCCATCGCAGAGGGAGCGACGATATCACAGCCTGCTTCCGCAAAAACGGTCGCCTGCTCGGCCAGCACTTCGAGAGTGGCGTCATTGTCGACCTGAAAACCCTCTTCGCGAGTATCGGTGATGATCCCACAGTGGCCATGGTCGGTGAATTCGCAGAGGCAAACATCTGCGATGATGAGAAGATTTGGTGCTCTCTGGCGGATCTCCCGAATTGCCCGTGGAATCACTCCGGCGGGATCGACCGAACTGGAGCCCCTGGAGTCCTTCTGATCTGGAACTCCGAACAGGAGCACAGCAGAAACTCCTGCTTCCTCGACCTCGAGAGCCCGATCTCCGATTCGATCGGTCGAGTGATGATGCTGTCCGGCCAGGGAATCGATGGGGCGATCGATCCCAACCCCGTCGCAGACAAATAGCGGTTGCACCAGATCGTGCCTGGTCAGGTGCGATTCAGCCAGGAACTCGCGAATTGCGGGATTCCGTCGCCGGCGCCGCATCCTGCGGATTGGAAAACTGGCCATGGGTTCCTCTTTTCCTCGATGAAGCTGCCGGTCCAGTCGATGGTCTCAATTCTGGGGAGTCGAATCGCCTGCCACCCGGATGCATGCTTGAATCATCTCTTCCATTGTTGACCGTACCGCCATTTCGATCCGTTTCCAGCCCCACTGGCGTAGTTCTTGAGCGGTGGCCTCTCCTGCAGCGATTGCCGGTATTCCCTGCAAGCCCTTGAAACTGTCCCCTGATCGACGACAGACCGCTCGCACCGCAGACGGGCTCGAGAAGATGATTCCGGTAGCCTCTGGAAATTCTGAAGACCAGCGGTCTGGGTCAAGACTCTTCTCCTCCTCGGTCCTGGAAACCTCGACTCGAATCACCTCGAATCCAGCAGCACCCAGCCGATCCTTGACGATGGGAAGCCCGATGTCGCTGGTGAAATGGATCGCCCTTCGACACGGCAAGGAGTCGATCACTTGCGCTGTCAGCGCCTCTGCTCCGCGCCCATCTCCCTCGATCCGGACCTCGAACCCAGCGTCACGAATTGCTGCTGCTGTTTGAGGTCCCACGGCAATCCAGTACATCCGTTGCAGGCGGGTTCGATCCTCGGCTGCCAGCACCTCGATCAGATGTCGCACCGTGGTAGCACTGGTGAAGATCAACAAACTCTCGGGAGGTAGAGAGGCTAGCGAGGAAATCACACCTGCAGGCTCGATAGCACTCAATAGGATCGCCGGTTTCACCATCACTTCTGCTCCGAGTTCCGTGAGAGCATCTCTCCAGGAGCCGACTCGATCTCGGGGCCGGGTCAAAATCCAGCGAGAACCCTTCAATTCAGAACCGATCATCCGAGGCCCAGTGACTCATCGAGAATTTGAAGGATTTCATCTCCGCCAGCTTTACGAATCATCTTCGCCAATTGCTGTCCTATTTCTCGAGAGGAAGTGGCGGATCCCTCGAGCCCCAACCGAACCAAGCGGGAGCCATCGGGGAGACCGAGAACACCGCAAAGACTCAGGTGTTCGCCGGAGACCACTCCCAAGGCTCCCACCGGTAGATGGCAACCACCACCGAGAGCCCCCAGCAATTCCCGCTCCGCTTCGACGCAGATCCGGGTGATCGGATCGTCGAGGAATTCAACTACCTGTGCGAGAGCAGTGTCATCGCTTCGAATCTCGACGGCGAGAGCTCCTTGCGCTGGGGCAGGAGTCACCTCCGTGGTCGAGATGGCGCAGCGAATCGAGTCCTTCAACGATAATCGATGAAGGCCCGCACAGGCGAGTACCACTCCCGCATCTCCACGCTCCTGGTAAACTCTCAGCCGAGTTTCCACATTCCCTCGGATCCCCTCCACCACCAGGTGAGGATATCGATGAAGGATCTGACAACTCCTCCTCAACGAACCGGTGGCCACTGTAGCGCCAGGAGGCACATCGACGAGGCCAGGGTACCGAACTGAAACCCACGCATCTCTCGGGTCTTCTCGTGGAGGAATGGCAGCAATCACCAGTTCTGGCGGCTGCACGATGGGAAGATCCTTGAGTGAATGGACTGCGAGATCGACTTTCCCCTCAGCGAGCGCACGTTCCACCTCGACGGTGAAGACTCCTGGAGCCCCGACCTCGTGCAGCGGCGTTTCCTGATCCTGATCGCCAACGGTCTCGATCAACACTTCCTCGACGCTGACTTCCGGATGCATCTGTTGAATCTGGTCAGCGACCCAGCCTGATTGTGTCCGTGCAAGGGTACTGGCCCGTGTTCCCAATCGGATTTTCATCTCTGGTCCTCTTCATCCACACTCTCCTGTTGAGAGAGAGACTCCAATCGATTCAAGAATGATAGATTCAACTGCGAACCTGCTGCCCGGAACTCCTTGAGCGGTCGATGAAGGGCACGTTTCAGCAAACCTCTGACCAGATCGGTGAGTTTAGTGTGCAACTCGCCATCGACATCATCTCGCAACAGTTCCAGTTCCTGCTCACTGGCAACTTCGATCGATTTTCTCAACGCCCGGATGATCGGGTCCAGTTGCTGGTTCACTGTCCAGATCTGGAACTGCTGTCTCTCGTGTTCCACGATCTCTTCAGCACCTGGAATTGCTTCCTGCCTGGAGTCCAGATTCTCCTCGATCAGGCGTGCCAGATCGTCGAGGTTGTAAAGGAAGACCTGTGGAAGATCCTTCACTCGGGAATCGATGTCTCTGGGGACACCCAGGTCTACCAGCAACAATCCCTTTGGACGCCCCACCAACGCCTTTCGAATCAGGTCAGCATCGATGATGGGATGAGGGGAAGCGGTCGAACTGATCAACACATCTGTATTCACGATCACATCGGCGAGGTCATCGAGGGATCCTTGTGCAGCACCATAGACACTGGCGATTTTCTCTGCGTGTTCTTGGCTCCGGTTCAGGACCGTGATCCTGGCGTCTTCGATCCCTTGCAGGTGAGTGAGGACCAGTTCTGCCACATCGCCGGCACCGATGATGCAATAGTGTAAACCCGACACCTTGCCATGGATTTTTTTTGCCACCTTGAGCGCACCGTAAGCCAACGACAGGGCGCCGTCTCCGATCGACGTCTCGGAGCGGACTCGCTTTCCACATCTCAACGCCTTCTCCCAGAGTTTTCGGATCACAGTCCCCGCCACCTGAGCCTCTTCCGACAGTTCGATGGCGGATCGGACCTGACCGAGGATCTCACTCTCTCCAAGCAACTGACTCTCGAGGCCAGAAGATACCCTGAGCAGTCGTGTAACCGAGTCCTGATGCTCCAGGATCAGTTCTTCAACTTCACCGGGAATCACGAACTGTCGTTCTCGCATCCACTGCCTCAAGGTCTGTTCGAGGATCTCTCGTCCTCGCTCCTGCTTTTCTGTCGCCAGGAACAGTTCAGTCCTGTTGCAGGTGGACACCAGCAGTGCATTCTCAATTTCCATCTTGAAGCGCAGGTTGGACAGAAAGCTCACTGCTTGCTCTCGAGAAATGGCAATCTTCTCCCTGGTTTCGATGGGAAAAACGGCATGACTCAGTGTGAGGCTGCTGATCCTCATCGGCTATGAGGTCCAAACTGGATCACCCAGGCGCTGATGAAGATCACCGAAGCCAGGCCCACCACGGAGCACCATGCCCGCCACTCAGTGACGGTGCCTGTGGAACGCGGAACCAGCGCCAGGATGACAAAAAGTCCCATCAGTGCCAACGAGATGGGAGTGACTGGACCGGTGGATGCCTCGACCCCACTTCCAAGAAATATTGAAGTACCGACTGTGATCGCAAGAGATCCTGCTGCGATGCCAGTAGCCAACCGGATCAACCGAGAGAGTGATTCCAACGAAGATAACCGAGTGAATAGGAGTCCAAACTGGCCCGTCTTGATGGATCGCTTGAGAAGTAGCCACAGTACCCCGTGGACTCCTGCGGTGGTGACTCCTGCAACACCGATCCAGGCGGTAAATGCGTGAAGAGAACTGATCGATCCGTTCGGAGATTGCCCCTGGATCTGATCCCCGAGCGAGAAGCTTGCGCCTGCCAGTTGCAGTACAAAGGTCAATCCCAGCCCAAAGATGAGGGTACAGCGATCGCCAGAAACACTGGCCAGCAACAGGTGCATTGTGACGATGAAAAGAGCCAGTAGTGACAGTGTTTCCCAGTGGCTACCGACCGGGCATGCTCCAATTTGTATTCCACGAAAAATCAGCGCCACCAGATGAACCACGACGACCAGCCAGGCCCACGGGGAAATGGATGAATCCCTTGTCAGCCCTCTCGACCGAAACTCACCAGAAAAGAGAACCCCGTACAGCACCGTCAGGGTAATCCCAACACCGTTAGTGATGATTTCCAGCAAGTGCTCTCCTGACGACTACACGCCAAGCGCTTGAGTTATTTCCTCATCCAAGCCGGGGAAGGAGTTGAGAAACTCTATGCGCTCCTGACGAATTCGTTCGACATGACCCCGATACTCTTCAGCTCTTCCCTGAGCCTGATAGAGCATTCTCGGTTGAAGAATGATGAGATCTCCGGAACTTATTCCTGGAATCTCTGAAGCCACTTCGTAACCGAAGTCCGGGTCTAGTTCCCACTGGATGGTGTCCTCGGCGATCCCTTTTACGATGGCACTCGAGTGCTGGATCTTGACCTTCTTTGATCGGTCATCGGCATCCGGGCCGCCAACTCTTCCTGTGTTGAGAAGGTAAACCTCCATCGGATGTGACTTCAACAGTTCCAGGAAGCGGTTGCCCTGCTGCGAGTGAAGTAATGGGAAGAATGGATTCGTCCCCGGAACACGCAGAAACTTGCCCGCCTCTTCCTTGCCACCAGCACTGGTACCTTGGGTTTCACCGAGCATGAAATATGCCGCAGCCTGGCTCGCATCGAGTTTGCAAACTCCTGGAATGATGTTCTCGTTGCGGTTCAAGATCAGCAGGAAATCTGCCTTCGGAACCTCTCTGGCATCGATGGCTCCATCGATGTCCTCCATCCGAATCACCGCGCGGCCATTCTGGGTGTAAGCCTCATCGAAAAAGTCGAGAGAACTGTCCTCGTTCTGTGCGACATTTTCGAGGTAAGAGACGTTTCGACAGACGGCAGCATGAATGGTCGGCTCATCCTTGATGGATAGCCCAAAAGTCTTGGCAAAGCAGCCATTCTCGGTCGCCTGAATCGAACCATCCGCCATCATGGCGACAAAGTCATCCTGAACAGGCCCCGAATCATTCTGGCGGGTGAAGGTGGTGGTCGTCTTACCGGTGCCACTCAACCCCACGATCAACGCGGTCTTTTTCATGTCGCCGACTGGAATCTGCTTGCAACCAGCATGGAGCGCCAGCCCCCCCTTGTTGAATACAAGAGAGTTCCACATTCTCAGTCCACCCTTTTTCGATTCTCCGAAGTAGTCGGAGTTCATCACTCGAGTGATTCCGGCTTCCAGATCGACGGTGATGCAGCGACCATTCGGGTAGCCTTCGGCGATCACACTCGGGGTGTATACAACCGTGAGCTCCGGCTCCCAGTCATCTCCTTCATTACCCTCGAGTGGGTAGTAAAGCAGATTTTGCATTGCTGCGATGTTGGCATACGCTCGTTCCATCCAGAGTCTTGCAGAAGTCCTGTATGCAGGATCATTTCCGATGTAGCCATCGACGCAGATCATCTCAGCAGATCGAATGAACTCGTCCTGAACCCCAGCGAGGCGATCCGCTTCACTACGGGCCATACACTGATCGCTGTGCTTGCTTGGATCGTCATCGATGATGTATGTGGATTTCTTGGAACGGGCATCCACCTCGGTCTGCACATTGAGATTACCGAAGCATGTCACTTGAGCATTGGACATCTCGAAACTGAGTTCCCTCAATTTCTCTGCGGTGGGACGGAAGATGGTGTTTTCTGGCTCGATCTTGAAGCGATTCAAGGTTGCCATGCCTCTCCTTACTGATACCACTGGAAGGTACTCTCAAGGGCTGGTTTTGACGGATCAAAAGGTCCAATTCAAGCATCAGGCTACCATCGAGGCTTTCAGGTGCACCCCAAAGTGGTTGGAAAAGTCCAACTTGCAATTCTCCTGCAAAATTCGAAGGATCCGAGTCCGCTATTCGACCCGGATACGCTAGTTCTCGCCACCCCAGGGCGAATCGGGGCACCTCTCATCGGCCAGTTGTGCAGTGGCATCATCGACCAGTTCCCTGCTGCTGACCTTCTTGATCATCTCCAGCGCCTGATCGAGAGATTTCCACTGCCCTTTGAGTTGCGGATCCCTGGGTCCGACCGGGGGGAAATCGACCTTCCAGGCCACCTCTCCCTTTCCCAGGGAAACTAAAGTCACCTTGATGCCTTGCTCTGCATGACTCGTCATCTGCTCTATTCCTCCTACTGGATCCGATTCACGATATCTTTTTCCGACGGGGTGAGTTCGTCCGCTGACTTGCTCGCACTCCATGGTAATCAATGGCTCGCTGGTGCGGAACCATTTCCTTCGAGGCCTTGCTACCCTGTGTGGTGACCCCCACCATTCCATCAGCGCTGAGTCACTACCAGAGACGATGAACAAGGAGTGCTTTCTTGTACGAGTTTGAAGCCATCATCCTGGATCTCGACGGCACCCTGATCGAGGACGGAGGAGGGATTCGCCCCAGAGTTCGAACTGCCCTGCACAGGATCGCCGATGCCGGGATACACGTGATGATCGCAACCGGAAGATCAGAACAATCCGCGGCTCCAGCCATCGAAGTTCTGCAGATCCTCAACCCGATGGTCATCTACAACGGAGCCGCCGTCTACTGCCCTAGCAGTCGCTCCTTGATCGAGGAGAGAAACCTCGACTTGAAACATCTCGATCAGTTACTCGATTACGCAGAAACTCATGACCTGCTACCGGTGGTGATGTGCGCCGGCTCAAAACGGGCATTGTCCCCCAGGTCAGAGGCACTGAACTATGCGCTCCACGACATGAAAGCAATCGAGATCGTACACCCCGATCAGATGCGAATCGATCGACCCATACGCCTCTCTCTCTTTTCTGAGCAGCATCAAGACACTCAGCAATTCGCCGACGAAATCAGAGCAGTCTCCGATTCGGAGGCCTATTTCACCTGGTTTCCCCTCAATCTCCTGCCATCTCATCGGGACAGTTCCCTGCTGGTCGTGGATGTCCAACCACCATGCGAAGGAAAGAGCGAAGCACTTCGGTTCCTTCAACAACATCATGGATTTTCACCCGAGCGATGCGTCGCAGTCGGAGATGCGACCAACGATAGCCCGATGGTAGAACTGGCTGGACTCGGAATCGCGATGGGAAATGCCATGGACGAATTGAAGGAGGTCGCCGACCGTGTCATCGGGGCCAATGACACCGATGCGATCGCAGACCTCATCGATGAACTGTGGATTCAATAGAGATCAATAGGTCAGGAAGTCAGGAAGTCAGGAAGTCAGGAGTGGTTGTGATTTCCTGACGAATCTCTGATCCTCGAGGTCAGTGTTCCTTGCCGGTATAGAGTTTCGCCACCTGCTCTGCATACCCGTTGTACAGCAAAGTGGGTCGCCTCACTCCGGTGCCGATATCTCTTTCCATCGATTGGCTCCACCGAGGATGAGGCTTGGATGGATCGACGTTTGAAAAGAACCCGTATTCATCAGGCAGCGCCTGATTCCAGAAGGTCGGGGGCTTCTCCTCGGTAAATTCAATCTTCACGATCGACTTGGGCGACTTGTAGCCATACTTCCACGGCACGACCACCCGCCACGGTGCTCCATGCTGCATCGGAAGTCCGTGGCCATAGATACCCACTCCCACCATTGCGAGATCATGTCGGGCTTCATCGAGTCGTAGTGCTTCGAAGTATGGCCAGGGCCACTGCTTGTCCTTCTGCCCCGGGAGCCGGTCCTCATCGAGAATGGAAACAAATCGGATGTACTTGGCCTTACCGAGTGGCTTGCACCGATCGATCAACTTGCTGAGGGGATAACCGACCCAGGGAACCTGCATCGCCCAGGTCTCGACACAACGAAACCTGTAAAGTCTCTCCTCTAGCGGAGCCAGTTTGATCAGATCTTCGATATCGAGAGTGAATGGTTTTTCCACAGCACCTGCGACCTCGATCTTCCACGGATCGACCTTGAAGTTGCGGGCCATCTGCCAGACCCGATTCTTCTGCGTGGTGAACTCGTAAAAGTTGTTGTAGACCGAGGAGATTTTCTCTGGAGTGAGAGTTCTGGGTGCTATGTCGAACCGGGTAGATCGCTGGCCTGGAAATACATCTTTGCACAGTTCGCCAATTGCAGGCTCGATGGCCGACCGACTCCCATCCTGTAGCATCCAGCTGCCAGAGATCCCATGAAGAAAGTGGGTGACTCCAAGGGTGGAGAGCCCTGCCAATCCAAGGCCCATTCCGCGGATGATGGTGCGACGATCGATGAAGCGATCCTCAGGGGTGATCGAGAACTGTTCGGATGACATCCGCGATTCCTTCCGCTGGGCCCTGGCTACTGTGGTCACTTCCAGGCTACAGGTCTGTCGATCCCACTCAAGTCCCCGATCGGAGAGTCGCTGTTCACGAGATCAGAGTCGAATTGGCTCGAAGATGAGCGGGAAGTGGAGTTGGCGAGATGATGAGTTAGCGCGATGATGGGGTCGTAGATCTGGCAAGCCCAGGAATCTTGACGGTGCGAACTGCAGTCCCGCCATCCACCTCGGTTTCGGTCCATGCGACCACCGCAGATCCATCCTTTACTGCAACGATCCTCGGATATCCGCTCCTTCGACCAGGAGAGGTCGAACCGATCCGATGAGAACTCCCTCTGGCCGATCCCGGGGTCCAGCGGCGAACCCGAACTTCTCCACCGTCTCCCTGGCGCTCGAGCCAGCACAACAGGTAGGACCCATCGCCGAGACCTGCGATGTCCACCCTCCCCACCGGACGGCCATCATCGATCCGAACCGCACTCCTTTTCTCGCCCTCGGTGGCTGGATCGAGAAGCGTCGCCAGCACCGCTCCTTCCGGAGCCGGCTGATCGAGTACGCGATCGACGCCGGTATACCAGGCGACCGCTCTGGTACTCCCCGATGAGGCCATCGATGGTCCATTGACAGGACAACCCTCCTGCACCCATCCATCTTCACGCACCAGGCCCTGCTGATGAATCTTCTGAGCTCCAACCTGAAGCCAGGAAATATCCCGAACACCAAGGAAATCACGATCTCGATAGACGAGGGTCACATCTTCCCCATCGACCAGAGCGTCGAGGGGACAGCAGTCGCAAACACGATCATCGAGCAACCGATCGATTCCTCGGGTTCCTTTCGCAGATATTGTGGTCGCGCGAAGCGTCATCGGCTTCCCTTCTCCATCCGCCATCGCTCTGCCATCGAGCCAGGCCAGGAAGAAATGATCTCCCATCGACCTCAGTGCCACGAATCCATGCTCGGTCTGTGAGTCATCGCGATGGGGAATGATGGGATCACTCCAGGTCTTCCCTTGATCGCTGGAGATGCTCACCTTGACGCCATAGGCGTAGGTCTTCTGAGAGATACGGTCGAGCCAGTGGACCGCCATGGTTCCATCGAGAAGTACCGCAGCGGAAGGGAAGTCCGCCCAGTTGACGAACCAGCCAGATCCTTGCGCCGCCGTCACCGCCTCTCCCCACCCGTCTTCGCCGAGGGTCGAAAGTTGCAAGCAAACTCCCTTGCCATCGGCGGCAGGCTCGACCCAACTGAGCAGTGCAGAGCCGTCAGCAGAGTTTGTCAGGTTCGGTAACGCTGAACCCTTGGCAGTCTTCAGCATCAACGGTTCGATCCGCAGGGATGCTTCTTTTAATCCCACTCCCTCTTTCGCCGCTCCTTCGGGGGGCACCTGGGCGCCCAGGAAAATCGATACGAAACAGAAGGTCAGGACCAGAGAGATTCGCCTAGTAACCCGCAGCATGGCCGTCCTTTCTCGATTCACTCGCACCAACCCAGACTCCCTTGCGAAAATCCCGCATCACAGCCTGGTATCCACCGAACAACCCGGTTCGAGTTCCGATGGTGTGTCCCCATTTTCTTAACTGATCGACGACCTTCGCATCGAATCCCGTCTCGAGAGCCACCTCTCCTCCGTCACTCATGATGGAGCCAGTGGGCTGAGAAGAACCGACATGAACCACCCGGGGAGCGTCTCCCGCTTCCTGCAGGTTCATACCAAAGTCGATGAGATTCATCAGGACCCATGCCTGCGCCTGTGGTTGCGTGGCCCCTCCCATCACTCCGAAGGAGAGCCACGGCTTCCCATCCCGGGTTGCGAATCCGGGGATGATGGTGTGAAACGGTCTCTTCCCCGGAGCATACAGGTTGGCATGGCCGTCCTGCAGGCAGAACAGTTCTCCTCGATCTTGCAGTCCAAATCCGAGACCGGGGGGACAGACACCACTGCCGATTCCTCGGTAGTTGCTCTGGATCAGCGACACCATGTTACCCGCAGAATCCGCCACCGAGAGATACACCGTATCCCCCTGGTCTGTCTGGCTCCTTCCGGTGTCGACCCGCACCATCGCTTTCTCCGGATCGATCAAGTCGCGTAACTGGTTGGCATACTTCTTCGAGATGAGGTGAGCCACCGGAACATCGTAAAACTCCATATCTGTGTACTCGCGAGCTCGATCCTCGAACACCAGTTTCTTGGCTTCGATAAAGTGGTGAATCAGCTTCGCACTGCCGAAGCCCCACTCCTGAACCGGGAACCCCTCCATGATGTTGAGCAGTTCCAGCACTGCGATGCCCTGACCATTGGGAGGCAATTGCCACACTTCTATATCACGGTAACGAGTGCTCACAGGCTCGACCCACTCGCCCTTGTGAGATTCAAGATCAGCGACCGTCAAGTAGCCTCCATGACGCTGGACGAAGGATGCGATCTGCTCTGCAACAGGTCCCTTGTAGAATCCATCTCGTCCCTGATTGGCGATCTGCTCGAGGGTTTTTGCCAGATCAGGATTGCTCCACAACTCACCCTTCTCTGGAGTTCTCCCATCGCGGGTGAAGGTGGCCGTGAAGCCCGGCTGCTCTGCCAGAATCCGGCCACTGATCTTCCAGTAGTGAGCGATCAATTCTGTCACAGGAAAGCCATCCTTGGCGTGGCGAATTGCAGGAGCCAGAACTCCACCGAGAGGTAGTTTTCCAAAACGTCCATGCAAGGCTGTCCAGCCATCCACACATCCAGGAACCGAGATGGGCAGGGTCCCGTGTGGAGGAATGTCTTTCCTCCCGAGCGCATCGACTTCGGACCGTAACTTCTCCAGTGAAAGCGATCGAGGCGAACGTCCTGAACCATTGTAGCCATGCAGCTTCTGGCTCTCCTGATCCCACACGATGGCAAACAGATCTCCACCGACTCCATTACCGGTCGGCTCCATCAGACCCAGGCATGCGTTGGCAGCGATTGCAGCATCCACTGCACTCCCCCCTGCACGTAGTATTTCAAGTGCCGCTTCCGTCGCCAGCGGATGGCTAGTTGCAGCCATTCCGTGCACGGAGAAAACCTCTGACCGGGTCGCAAATGGCTGTCCGGTGATTCGATCTCCCCCGGAAATTCGTGCCGTGATGGAGATCATCAATAGTACAAAGATCAGCAGTTTCATCGCGCTTCTCCTCTTCCCTTGCTCAACAGCAACATCGATACAAGTTCTCCTCCGGATGAGAGGCTGTGCATCCTATCTTCGCACTACGAATGAAGGAAGAGAATGGTTCATGACCCCACAGTCGATTACCCTCCACCAGCACTCAAAACCCTCAAGGAGTCGATAGCGATGAAGGTAACCCAGCAAGATTTGTTCGATCGAGCGCGCCAGGTGATTCCTGGTGGGGTCAACAGCCCCGTCAGGGCTTATGGATCGGTAGGAGGAACTCCTCGATTCATCGACAGTGCCAGCGGTTGTCGGATCCGAGATACCGAAGGAAAGCAGTACATTGATTTCGTCGGATCGTGGGGACCGATGATCCTGGGACACGCGCACCCGGTGATCCTCGAGGCGATCGAGAAGGCGCTCAAGGATGGCACTTCTTTCGGAGCACCGACCACCAGGGAGATCGAACTGGCCTCGTTGATCGTGGACCTGGTTCCCGGTGCAGAGATGGCCCGGCTCACTTCCAGTGGAACCGAAGCCACCATGTCTGCCTTGAGACTGGCGCGAGGGATCACCGGTCGAGACCTGTGCCTCAAGTTTGAAGGCTGTTATCACGGTCATGGAGATTCGTTCCTGGTCGCCGCCGGATCGGGAGCGGCCACCCATGGACATCCGTCGAGCCCCGGAGTCCCGGAAGCGATTGCCAACCTCACCACCGTGGTCCCCTACAACGATCTCGCAGCGGTTCAAAACTGCATGGAAGAGATGGGAGAGCGAGTCGCTGCGATCATCGTTGAACCGGTCGCTGGCAACATGGGTTGTGTACTCCCTGCCCCGGGATTTCTCGAAGGTCTGAGAGAACAATGTACTCGTCATGGCGCCCTGCTGATCTTTGACGAGGTGATGACTGGATTCCGGGTCGGCCCCGGAAGCGCTCAGGGGCTGTACGGGATCGAACCTGATCTCACCACCCTCGGCAAGATTGTTGGTGGCGGAATGCCGATGGGAGTGGTCTGTGGCCCCACCTCGAAGATGGAGCAGCTGTCCCCGGTAGGCCCGATTTATCAGGCCGGGACCCTCAGCGGCAATCCACTCTCGGTGGCCGCGGGGGTCGCCCTTCTGAGCCTGTTGAAGGATGGTGCGGAGCAGATCTACCCGGCACTGGAGGCCAAGGCTGAGCGCCTTCAGGCGGGCTGGAAGAGTGCGCTCGATCAGCATGGAATCGAACACTGCTGGAATCGAGTCGGATCGATGTTCGGTCTCTTCTTTACAGCGGGACCGGTCACCAACTTCTCCGAAGCATCCGCTGCCGATTCGCAAGTCTTCCGGCGTTTCTTTCACGGACTACTGGAAGCGGGAATTTCGATTGCCCCCTCACCCTTCGAGGCAGGGTTCCTCTCGATGGCTCATTCCGATGACGATATCGATCAGTCGATTGAAGCGGTCTCCTCTCTGCAATTGTGAGAGATTGCGTGATCGACAGCTGGTCGAAAGAAAAAGGGCCTCCCGATCCAATAGATCGGAAGGCCCATGATCTTCTATCTCAGCAGATGATCTTTACAGATCGTCAGCGTCTCCGTTGCATCCCAGACCATCGCCGGGGGTCGGATCGAGATCCGCACCCGGGAACGGAGCCAGAGGAGCAGGTCCGTCCAGGAATCTGTAGTTGAAGCAGTAGATCGCATCCGAGGCATCCAGAGCGCCATCGTCATTCGAATCACATGCGTCATCACAGAGGGGCTCAGGAGAACCCGGCTGGAACAGCCAGTTGATCAGATTAATTCCGTCAGCAATGTTGACCACGCCGTCGGAGTTGCAGTCACCACGGGTGAACGGGTTGAAGTTCACCACGGTCAAGGTTCCACCAACCAGGGTCGGTTGATCGATGAAGGCCTGTCCAGCCCAAACTGCATTGTCCTGAGATGGAGTTCCCTGGCCGTCTACGAAGTCATTGGCCATCGATCCTTCGGCCATCGTCTGCCAACCCACGGTGAAGAGGGCAGTGGTGGCAGCCGCTGGGATCAGGTTGTCGAGGGTTCCGTCTCCTCCGGTGTCCGCAATTCCACCGAAGACGATGAAGCCCGGGGTCGTGGTCGGATCCTGGATGGCCCAGAACTCGAATGCGAAATCAGGAGCAATACCGGTCAGCATGCCAATCGAAGGATCGTAGGTCATGTTGGCCTGCACCCCATCGATGGCCGGCATGGTGACATTGACCAGGCTGACGGTCGTCGAAGCGGGCCCACCGAGGACGGCGGTCGAAGAGGACGCGGTGATCTGGTTGGGGTTGATCACATCCACGGAACCAGAGTTCTGGGTCGGAGGAATGCTGGCGCCGCCGCTGACCACCACGGTGCTCACAGGAGGAGTTCCATTGGTGTCGCAGAAGCTGATGGTGGTGGCGGAGGATCCGGCGATGGTCACATCCATCGTCATCATCTCGAAATCAGATACGATTCCGACCACTGAACAACCAACAAAGCAGAGCACGACGCCCTGGGTGGCACCGGTCGTGAAGACTCCGATCTGGTCGAAGTCAGGTGAATCACCGTCATTCGAAGTAGCGGTATCTGCACCCGTGGCAGCACCATCGACGGTCAGTGCAGCGGGATCAACGCAGATCCCTAAAGACCACCCCTGGATGTCAGCTCCGACATTGTCCAGCAAGGCCGCAGCAGTAAAACTGTCTCCGGTAGATCCTGATCCACCAGTTACGGTAAACGTATAATCAGATCCACCAGCGTTTGCTGTTGCTTGGATAGAAAAAGCGATGGTCAGTGCCATCAGGCTAGTCATGATTTTGCGAAGCATTTGCAAAGTTCCTTTCGCTGTCACTCCTTGGGTGAAATACACCCAAAATTCACACACCCCTACAGATGATTTTCAGTATTGCTGGATCAACACCCGTTGATTCAACTGCTATCGGCCCAACCAAGCCACGTGCTGGTTGAAAGCACTCCGAGTGACGACAAGAACCAGACTTCTCCAGAGTGGCCGTATCTGTCGCCTCGAATTAAAATTTCTGTTCAATGCTCTGCTCAATGCGCCGCTCAATGCGCCGCTCAATGCGCCGCTCAATGCGCCGCTCAATGAGTTGCGAATCATCGGCAAAGCCGTGGTGAGAGAGGAACGACTCGCACTGGAACTCAGTCGGATCCGAGTTCAGTCGCACACACCTGACCCACCTCCTCGAAGTTCATTCGCAGCCGATCCGGCTCACCATGAACTCACAGGCAATATCAGCGACCATACAGAAGTAATATCGGCCATCTTGACCGACACTGCCCAACGATGATTCCGAACTGAAAAGAGCCCAAGCATCCCCGAGTATATCGAATTATCGGTCGTTGCCAAGTACTGACCATGGCGGTGAATTCAAGTTCAGTCAGGTGGGGGACTGTTGGTGAGGACGACCGCGTACTGACAGCCACAGGACCTATCCGGAAAGGAGTGAGGAGTGAGGAGCAAACCAGGCCCCCTGAACCCTCAAGATACACGGCCGTTCTCACATACAGTGAACAGGAAACAATTTAGAGCATGAATCAGCAGGCTCCTCAAACTTCCTGAATGACCTCCATCTGACCGTGTAAACAATACCGTGTCAATCTGTTAGCCCGCTAACATATGCCTGTAAATCGCGTATTTCATCCCCACTGAGTGCCCAGTGGAACTCCGGCATCGCCGAGACTCCAGTCCCCGTTTCATATCCGTCGACCAATTCTGCCGACGGATCGACCAGGCTGCGAAGAATCTGATCCACCTGACGTCTCGAGCCCACCCCGTCCAGGGCCGGACCTGCCACTCCTCCCTGTCCTCCCACCGAGTGGCACCTCTGGCACTGAGCCGCGGGATGATCGAAGAAGAGGGTGCGGCCATGTTCCCGATGGCCCCCCACCAGCGCCCACTGATGGTCTGCCAGGCGGTCCTCCCCCTTCCCCTCCTTCAATTGAATCGCCCGCTCCGCCAGTGCCGCTTCACCAGCCATCGAGGCGGCCACCAACACATCCAGTGCCAGTTCTGGGGCCAGAGTTCCTGCTTCCAGGGAATCGAGCCAGAGTCGCATCTGGTCCCGCGCCTGGGGCTGGTCGAGATCGTCCCCCAGCGCCCGGATCGCCTGCTGCTGAAGTTCCATGGCAGACCCCTCGGTGGCCAGCTGAATCAGCGCCGGCACTCGCCGACCGCGGTCCGAGTCCAGCTTCTCCGCCTCGACCTGGAGGTGGGGATCGCCACTCTTGCGCGCCAGCTGGCGACCGTCATCCGCCTCAGCCGGATGACCGCTGACGATCTGTTGCAGCGCCTGGATGCGGAATCGGGTCTGCTGTGAACCATCGGCGAGAATCCGCTGGTTGACTTCGAGCGGCAAGACCACTCCGTGAATGCTAGCGACCCTCTGCGCTTCTCCCGCCAGCTCTCCTCCTGTTTCCATCAACTCCAGTAATCCGGATCGAAGCAATGGAACCACCTCGATCGGTTCCCTCGGAGTTCCCTGATAGGGGCGCACCTTGCCAGACACCCGATCGAGAGGGTCTGGTTGGTACCACTGGGCCAGCGCTCTCAGCGCCTCTCGTTTCGCTTCCGCGGGCACGTCGGAGCGACCGGCCAGGCGAACCAGCCCCGCCGCATGAACTGCTTCTCCGTGGCGCAGAGCCGCATCGATGGCGCGCCGGAGAAGCGGCATCCGGTACTCTCCCAGCGATTCCAGCGTCCCCGCTGGAGCGGCCGCCGCCCTCAGGACTTGATCTGCCAGCATGCCGAGGGACTCGGGGATGGGCAGATCGTGAATCGCTCGCGCCGCCTCGGTGCGAATCTCGGGATCTTCATCGAGCAAGAAAGACTCCAGATATCGATCGACCTGCGGCGAAACTGACGGGGCATCCCCCGATCTTCTGGGAAAGTGGAAACCGGGATGACCTCGCTTGCGCTGTGCCAGCAGTACGGCCAGGCGGACTTCTCGATCCTCATCGATGCTGTGAATGCTGAGATCCGCACCATTGGCCGATCCGGCGAGCCCCATCACTGCGGCATGACGCAACAGCGGATCCAGTGGGCCATCGATGGCCGCCATCTCCACCAAGCGCTCGACCGCTTCCGGCACTCCGATGCGTCCAATCGCCAGTGCAGCATGAAACTTGACCCGAGGAGCGGGGTCATCGAGCAGCCGAATCAGCGGACTGATCGGCCCACCACGCAGTTCTCCCAGGACCCTGGCGAGTTGTTCGCGCACTTCTGCCTCCTCGTCATCGCAGAGGCGTGCCAGCGTCTGTACCGTCCTCGATGAGCCTTCTCGATGGACCCTGGCCCACTGCCCCACTCCCCAGATCCCGTGGCGCCGCACCCTCAGGGTTTCGCCGTCGAGTGCCGCATCGAGCAACAACTGGATCGAGTCCGCAGTGCCCCCGGCGAGATGAAACTGCACCCGCTGGCGCACTCTCCGATCTGGATGTCCCAACAGACTGCTCAACTGCGAGGGCTCGAGTTTCTGGAGCTCAGTGGTGAGCCAGTGCCCGACACGGTGTTGCTGAGCCTTCGCCTGGCTTTCGGGATGCCACACCTCCATCAAGCGGCCACGGTCCGTCGATACCCAGCCGCCCCCCCAGGCAGAGATCCACATCTTCCCATCGGGAGTGAAATCCACATCGGTACAGAGCACCTTGTTGACGAAAATTTCCGGGCTAGAAAGCTGAAATCCCGCTCCATCCGGCTCGAGTTCGAATCTCCACACCGCTGAACTCCCCGGACTGCCGCGGAAATCGCAGAGGAAGAAGCAATCGCGGTTGTGTTCCGGCAACCCGGTGCCGGGATAGTGGACAAATCCCGAGGGGCCGCTGGTCAGATGAGCGATGGGGGCCAGTGCCCACACCGGCCGCACTGGATGATCGAGTTGCCAGATCCCTTCCTGATTCCACGGTCCCCTGCGGTTGGCACCTTCCAGCGTCTGGTACTCCATCCGCCAGCCGGTTTCTCCACCCCAGACGATCTGTACCAGTCGTGCCTTGTCTCCTGCATCGGAGTTGTTATCTCCGGTGAACAGGTCGCCCTGATCGTTGAAGGCCAGCTCCTGCGGGTTCCTCAAACCGACATGCACCACTTCCAGGTCGCTGCCGTCGGGTTCGCAACGGAACACGGCGCCCGCTCCAGGATCGGCCAGTAATCTGCCGTCTGCTGTGGTGAGGTGGTAACCTCGATCTCCGATGGACCAGTAGATCCGGCCATCGGGACCACGAACCAGGCCATGCATGTCGTGACCCCGCAACGCGATTCGAATGCCGAATCCACGCTGCAGCGAGACCTGCTGCTCCGCCACACCGTCATCATCGGCGTCGGTCGCCAACCACAGGTGCGGGATGTTGGTGATCCAGGCCTTACCCTCTTCCACCAGAACTCCCGCCAGGGTGCCGTCGAGGGGCGCAGTATATCCTGTAGTGAACAGATTCCTTGTATCGAGGATTCCGTCGCCATCGGTGTCGACCAGCCGAGCGAGTCGATCATCATGTGCGCTGTAGTAGTCCATTCCTCCGTGGCGACGATCCTTGTGCTTCTCGTACATCGCCAACCGGTCATCGACGGTCTGGAGTCCCAGATCATCGAGCAGCCAGAACGCACTCGATCGGTTGTCCTCCACCCCATCCTCTTGCCGAGCAGATTCGCAGATGTAAGCGCGTCCATCCTCATCGATGCCGAACGCCACCGGATCTCTCACCAGCGGCTCTGCCGCGACCAGTCTCTTCTGGTATCCAGCCGGGATCTCGATGAGATCGAGCGCCGCTCCAGCTTCATCAGGCCACTGGATCCGCTCTGATTCGGACGGGACAGGTTGCGGATCCTGTGCCTCCAGCGGGTTCGAGATCATGCAGTAAGAATGCAAGATGAAGCACACCGTCAGAAACAGAACGCGGTGGTAGTCGACAAACATGGACACCTCATGATCAAGACAGAGAGAAGACATCCCTTCATAGGTTTCCCCAACCGTGTCGTCAAGGGGGGGGGAGTGATCGGCTGGCTTCTGCAGCCGTTTCGTTACTGCACCAACAAAAGGTCAGCCCTGTCGGTTTCCACCGGCAGGGCTGACAGATCTCAAATTTGTGGTCCAGATGGCTCAGGGACAGCTCTGATACAGGTCACAGATCAGTGAGTCTTCTGTCGGGTCGATACCACACTGATCAAAGGGCGGAGGTGGCGGAAGACCTCCGGTGAACAGAACACCGAAGTGATAGATGGCGTCCGAAATATCGACCACACCATCGTCATTGTCATCCAACGCATCGAGGCAGGTGAACTGTAGTCCCTGGAATATGTAACCGATGATCACGACCGCATCGGTGATATCGATCACTCCATCATCATTTGCATCTCCTCGAACGAAGTCAGATGTGCACTCTTCTACGGTGATCGTGAAGGTGTCGGTAGTTGTATTTCCCGAGGCATCTGTTGCGGTCACCAGCACTTCAGTGACACCCACCGGCAGGTTCGAACCCGAAGGTAGCGAGGTATTGACGGTGACATCGGAGCAGTTGTCGATGTAATCGATGGATGCCCAGATCACCGTTGCAGTGCAAGTTGCAGCTTCTGGATTGGTCACGATCGGTCCCGGAAGATTGACCGCTTGTGGGGCCTCGACATCCGAAACGACCACCTGCATTTCGGCGGTTGTGGAGTTTCCATGAACATCGGTGGCGGTGTAAGTGACCACGCTCTCTCCCACCGGGAAGAAGGAACCCACAGCCGCGCTCGACTGGATGGTCGCCACTCCGCAATCATCCGTGACGGTAGGCTCAGGCCAGAAGACGGAGGATCCGCACTGCCCTGGACTTGAGTTACTGGAGATCATCCCCTGCAAATCGCTGATGGTCGGGCCGACATCATCGACGACCTCGATGTTGAAACTCGCCTGAGATTGATTGCCGTGCACATCGGTGGCGGTGTAGGTCACTACCGTCAGTCCCGGTGCCAGGAAAGAACCGTTGGCAGTCGAACTGACCAGAGACTCCAGATCACTACAATCACTGGCAGTTGCTTCGATCCAGGTGGCGGTCACACCACAACTGCCCGATTCGTTACTGAGTAGCTGATCCAGTGGCAGGTCGGCAATGACCGGACCATCGATATCGAGCACGGTGACGGTGAAACTCTGCTCGGCAACATTGCCTTGCAGGTCAGTTGCGGTATAGGTCACCGAATGAACACCGATGGCAAACAACTCACCTGGAGTCTGGCTACCCACCAGGGTGACTGCAGTACAGTCAGTGGTGCTGGGAGCGGCCCAGGTTGCAACGACCGAGCATTTCCCGGTAGGCGCATCGAGGATGATGTCAAGCGGCATTCCACTCAAGACCGGAGCCTCATCATCGAGAATTGTGATCTGGGTGATCTGGGTGATCGAGTTGCCCGATTCATCGGTTGCCGTATGAGTGACCTGTGAGTCTCCAAGCGGAAACACTGTCCCCGGAGGATGACTGCTGGTGACCGTCGCGGTACCGCAGAAGTCACCCGCCTGAGCGGGAGCCCAGGTCGCGATGCCAACACACTCACCAGGCGTGATGGAAAAGCTCAACTGAGCGGCGACATTGACGAAGAAGGGCTCCTCCACATCCAGGACCAACACCTCGAAACTTGCCTGTGACGAGTTCCCGTTGGCATCGACTGCAGTGTAGGTCACCTGTGAAGTTCCTACAGGAAAGGAAGCTCCACTGGAGAAGTCGCTGGTCATCAATACGCTGGAGCAATCATTGAAACTTGGGCTCAACCAGGTCGCTGGAGCGGAGCACAGTCCAGGCGAGTTATCGACCACCAAGTTAGCCGGTACCTCGGTGATGGACGGCGCTTCGGCATCGAACACTGTGACCTGGAAGGTGTCGCTGGAGGAGTTACCGTGAATATCGGCTGCGGTGTACGTGACGGTCGTCGTTCCGAGTGAAAATTCCGAGCCACTGACATGACTCGACTCGATCGAGGAGATCGTCGAGCAATCGCTGGCCGTGGCGGGCACCCAACTCGCCAGACCGGTACACGATCCAGGGGTCGAATCGACGGTGATACTGGCAGGCATCGTCACGATCTGAGGGGCTTCGACATCGAGCACTGTCACGGTGAAGGTCGCAGAACTCGAATTCCCTACCGGATCGATCGCGGTGTACGTGACGGGTGTGGTCCCGATGGGGAACAGCGAGCCGTTGGCAATATCGCTACTGAACAGAGAAGAGACGCAATCTGTCGCTTCTGGTTCAGCCCAGGTGGCCACGACCTCGCAAGCACCCACTGGTGAATCCAGGGTCATGTCTGGTGGCATCGTGACGATCACCGGAGGAGTCGCATCGAGAACCGTCACATCGAAACTGGTACTACTCTGGTTGCCGGCACTATCGGTGGCGGTGTACACCACGGTCGTGGTTCCTACCTCAAACGACGCGCCGCTGGAAAAATTGGATTCTAACGCGCTGGTCGTGCAATCAGTGGTGGTCGGTTCCGGCCAGATCGCAGTGACCAGGCATGATCCCGCTCCGGTATCAATGGTGATATCGGGCAAGGATCCAAGGATGAGAGGAGTTTCTCCATCCAGTATTCGGACCAAGATGCTGTCGGCAGACACGTTGCCATGCACATCGGTGAAGCTGAAGTTAACGATGTGGATCCCGATCCCGAAGGTGGTTCCACTGGCAACATCTGTAGCAATTGTGAACTCACTGCAATCGCTCGCCTGAGGGAGCCCCCACGTCGCCACCGCTTGGCATGAATCGAAAGCAGTGGTCACTTCAATGTCGAGCGGCATCGAATCAATCGTCGGTGCGGTGGTATCGACGACCACCACAGAAAAACTGGTCTCGACCTGATTGAGACCTTCATCCTGACAGGTGTAGGTCACGAGAGTCTCCCCGATGGGTAGCAAATCTCCGGGTTGATGGGTCGAGGTCACTGACAGATTGGTAGTGCAATTATCTGAAAATGCAGGGACCTCCCATGCTCCTGCCACCTGACAGGTTCCAGCGGGATTTGCAAGAATGACCTGTGCCGGTGGACCCGACACCTGAACGGGATTCTCGTTATCGATGATTTCGACCGTGAAGGTCGCTGAACTGCTGTTGAGATCCTGATCGAGAGCCGTGACTGTCACCACGCTGATTCCTCGTGGGAAGGTCGCCCCCTGTGGAGGATCATAACTGATCGCCACTGAAGAGCAGTGATCCAATGCCACCGCTTCCGCCCAACTCACTCCCGCACCGCAACTTCCTGGTTGAGTCGTTGCGATGAGGTTTGCCGGTACCGAGGTGAACTGAGGAGACACTCCATCTGCCACCGTCACCGTAAAGGACATGTTCGTCTGATTACCAGTGACGTCAGTAGCGGTGTAGGTCACCACGGTATCGCCGAGAGGAAGTGCGGCTCCGCTGTCATGAGTACTGACCAGGGTGACCGAGTCGCAATCTAATACCGATGGTTCGGTCCAGGTCGGGATTCCCGTACAAGAATCTGCCTGTGTACCGATCGAGAAACTCTGCGGCATCGTCAGGATCTGCGGGTTCTCGATGTCTGCAACGGTCACATTGAAAGACAGGGTGGAGGTATTTCCCGACTCATCGGTACAGGTGTAGATCACCGGAGTTGTGCCGATGTTGAAGAGAAATCCAGAAGGATGACTGGATCCAAGAGTCACAGTTCCACACAAATCCTCGGCGGTGGGATCCACCCATGTCGCTTGTGCCGTGCATAATCCTGCTTCTATCGGAAGATTGATGTCTGGCAGTGTCGAGGTGAAGAAAGGAACTTCCTGGTCCACCACCGTCACTGTGAAACTCTGAGAACTCTCGTTCAGCAGGGAGTCGGCACTGGTGTATGTCACGACCGTATCGCCGAGCGGGAATATGTCTCCCGGATTATTACTGACCTGAAAGGTCACCGCTTCACAATGGTCGAGAACCAGTGGATGAGTCCAGGTCACTGCAGCGGTGCACTCCCCGGGCAAGCAAGCCTGGATCTGATCTGCTGGCATCTGAAAGAACCCTGGAGCTTCGACATCGGCGACGGTGATGTTGAATGATTGCGAGGTGCTATTGCCACCCCCATCGGTCGCGGTGTAGGTCACTGTCGTGGTTCCCAGGTCGAAAAAGGCTCCCTGAGGATGGCTCTTGACCACCGTAGGAGCAGTGCAGTCGTCGCTGATCACAGGTTCGGTCCAGAACACCTGAGCCGCACAGATCCCGAGGTTGGTACCGGACTGGACGTCGGCCATGGTGATGTCAAAGACCGGTGCAGCCGCATCCATCACCGTGACAAAAAACGTGTGAAGGACCGTGTTCAACGAGTCGTCAGTGACCGTATAGGTCACTGCGGTCACCCCCACTGGAAGTGCAGTGCCTGGTTCAACATTGGTCGTGAGAACAGCAGTGCTACAACTATCCGAAGCGGTCGGCTGTGGCCAGCTGGCGACCGCCGTGCATTCGGTGGGATTGGTGGTGACTGTCATGTCTGCCGGGGCTCCCACCAGCGTTGGCGCGGTCACGTCTACCACTGAAACCGTGAAGGCGATCGTCGACGCCCTTCCCAGTGGGTCAGTGGCTGTATAGGTCACCTGGTGAGATCCGATCGGAAAAACCGATCCCGACAAGTGGGAAGAGGTCATCGTCACACTCGTGCAATCCACTGCCACAGGCTCTACCCAGGTCACCACAGCACTACACTCGGTTCCCACTGCCGCAACCTCTGTGAATCCCGGGGAAGATATGAATACCGGGAAGTCAATGTCCAACACCTCCACGGTGAAACTCTGTGTAGTCTCGTTTCCACTGGTGTCACTTGCGGTGTATGTAACGGTCGTGGATCCAACTCCAAAAGTTGCAGGAGGTTCGAATCCACTGACCAGACTCACCACACCGCAACCGTCAAATGCTACCGGAAGATTCCAGTCGAGAGTCGCACCACAGGTTCCCACGGGAGGAACCATGGTCACACTTCCAGGCACTCCCGTGAGGGTTGGAGGAGTGTCATCGATGAGGGTGATCGAAAAGCTCATCTGAGAAGAATTACCCCCAGCATCCACTGCACTGTAGGTCACTACCCGGCCTGCAATAGTTATCAGTGCAGGAGATGAACTCGTCGAAGTCACGAAGAAAGAGGAGCAATCCGTGACCTGTGGCTCGGCCCAGATTGCAGCACCGAGACAGGTGGTCGGCTGGGTACTGATCACCATGTCAGGCAACTGCTCGATGGTCGGCGCACTGCTGTCGACAACATTGACGACAAAGGAGGACTGGACAGCATTTCCTGAGGCATCCGTGGCAGTCACGGTGACCGTGGTGGCCCCCATCTGAAAGATGTCCCCAGACAGAAAGTCCGAGGTGATGGTCGGGAACGAGCAGTTATTGGTATCCAGAGCGAAGGGAGGAGACCAGGTAACTGCCGTGGAACAACTCAAGGGATCGGCCGCCGCATTGATGGTACCCGGAACCGAGATGAAGAATGGTGCATCCGGTTCGAGGACGGTGACCAGGAAGCTCAGTTCAGTGACATTACCCACTTCATCTGTCGCAGTGTAGATGACGGTGGTCACCCCCGAGGCGAACAGATCACCTGAGTTGTGACTGCTACTGATTGTGGTCAATGAGCAAGTGTCCGATGCCGTGGGAGCAGTCCAGGTGGCAGCGGAATCACACAGGCCACTACCGATGGTGATGGTGATGTCTGCTGGCATTCCGGCAATTTCCGGAGGCGTGGTGTCATAGGGAGTTCCGGCCAGTGCATCACAAGTATCCGGGATACTGTTCAGATTGCAGTCCGAAACATCACCCGCATCGATCTCGCAACTATCCACCAGGCTGTTTCCATTACAGTCCATTCCAGCGGCGAGATCGCAACTATCCGGCACACCATTACCATTGCAATCGGCCGAGAACCCTTGAACGATTTCACATGGATCCAGGATATTGTTGTTGTTGCAGTCCACCAGGCCGGTAGCGAAATCACAGCTGTCAGGGACACCATTTCCATCACAGTCTGGAATTCCCACAGCAAGATCACAGCTGTCAAGAACACCATTACCGTTGCAATCAGTGAAGACCAGGCTGGCAAGAAATTGAGTCCCCACTTGCGAGACAAACATCGCTGAAGAACCGGAGAGAGCGAGAGGTTTGGCGTTGCTACCTCCCGGTACCAACAGGCATGGATCGACGGCGTTGACCGTTTCTATGCGAAATCCGGAGTTCCATCCTGTAGCGCTTCTGCTGAAGAGACGCAGCCCGCAGTCGGTCGTGACCAGGGCATGATCACCGGACAGTTCCAACCTTCGATCCACCAGAGCGGTGAAAATAAATGCAGATTCAGGAGCCCATCCTGTGGCTCCTCGAAGAAAGATGTTGGCGCCCAGACCTGATGGTAAGAGCAACCGCAATTCCCCGGCACTCTGACCGAGACTGATCGAGGTTCCGACGCCACCCGCCAGCGGGTGAGTCACATCCAGGAGCCACTGATTGGTGGCAATACCCTGATACTCGTAGGTCAGCACTTCGGACACGGCCGGAGCCGTGACGCTGACAAAATTACCGCTCATCGAGACGGTGGTTCCGAGGCCTGAACCGAGGGTACCCGCGACTGTCCCCGCAGAAATCCAGCTGGAGGCTCCGGCGCCGTCAAAGACTCTGGTATAGAAGTAAATCTCGTCGGTCGCAGAGGCCCCCACGGCGAGAAGATCTCCCGAGTGATCGAGCACTGATCCCCAACTCGGATCGATAAGCCCCGCACCTACACCCGAGATGATACTGCTCTGGTTCCAGCTGAGACCATCGAAGGAGAAGAACCGAATCTCCCCCGCGAGGCCGACCACCAGGTCATTTCCATCGAGAGAGATCGATCCTAGGGTTGCGCCTAGCAAATCGATGGACTGGTGACTGAGCCAGACTCCGGTGTCTCGATTGAGCACCTCGATGGTAATTCCATCGCTGATCGCAGCCCAGTTTCCATCCATGACCACATGAGTGTCGGTCAAGGAGAGACCCATCGGCTCGGCATCGATGACACATTGTGCCGGCGTGATGTCGACGATTCCCACCGTCATCACCACCATCAAACTCCACCATCGGATCGCCGAAATGACGGAGATCCTTTGCGGATCGTTCATCAGAGTTATTGAATCACGAGACATGAAAACCCTCCCCATGTACTCCACCTGCTACTCGAAATAGAAACACTAGTACTAATAACTGTATTGCTTTGTTAGTTTCCCACAATATTCATGTCCTGTTTGTCACTAAGCCAACGGAAGTCCAGTTGAAGTCCGATTTGTCCCGATAGTCCCGAATACTACTGCGCCATCGATGGCTGCTCTCGACCAGAGCCGCTCAACACGCTAGGCTGCGCCGCTTCCATCGATGACGTACACGATGAAAAGCCGATCGAGACATCCACCATCAGGCCACTGTCCCCGTAGCTCAGCTGGATAGAGCATCGGATTCCTAATCCGGAGGTCGCAGGTTCGAATCCTGCCGGGGACGCTTTCTCATTCTCGATCCAGAACTCTGCTGTGAAGGGCCGCCTATCCGCCGGCTGCGGAGGCGTGGTATCCCAATATTCCCGGCTAGAAGCGCCAGTATGTCCAACAGGAGCGTGTCCTGAGCTCGGACACAATTGTCGAGAGACCCGGCAGGATTTTGCGGTAGAATTTAGAGGTCGGGTTGCTCCCGAATTGACTGGTGTCGATCCCCTGCGACGAAAGAGCCGTGGCCGAGACATCTGCGGCCATTTTGAATTCTCCAGCCCCATCTGATAAGATCTACTTCATGCTCAGAACTGCCCTGGCCATCACTGCGTTCTTCTGGTTGTCGATGGCGCCATCACTATGCACCGCCGGATTACTGGCACATGCTTGCGAAGTATTCGTCTTTGCAAGCTGTGATGACAGCTGCGATGATGAGCACGGGCCTGACCATCATGAAGATGGTTGCAGCGGCGAAGATGTAGATCACTCGCACCGATCCTGTCTCACCGATCTCCACCCGGACGATCACTGTTCGCACGATGCTTGTTCGCACGATGCTTGTTCGCACGATGCTTGCTCTCATGATGCGTGCTCTCATGATGCGTGTTCTCACGACTCTTGTGGAAGTGATCCCTGCGTCCTTGCGGTGCTGGTCCAGCAACATCGCCACGCGAAGATCTCCTACGATGGAGATTCGCTGGCGAAGGTTCCGCTCCACGTCTCCACTGCTGATTCCGCACTTCATTCCTTGACCTGGCAGCGATTCGTAAGGCCCCTCGTCGGGCAGAAGTTGCCCTATTTCTCCTCGGACCGACCTCTTCGCTCCTGATCTCTCGCTCCGTTCCCTAGACATTTCATGTCGTGTGAATCCGGTGACCCGACGGGTGCCGTGATGCTCGACGATGTTCACGAACCGAGTCAGAGATCAGAGGACCGAATGAAAACGAATCCACCAGCCGAGCGAATCCCTCGCTCTCTTGTAAAGATGACTGCCACCGCGCTGATGCTGTGGCTTCTGCCCAGCTGCAGTACCCCCCCTGCGGCTCACAATCTGTACGATCCACCGCCAATGGCCATCCCGATGGCTTCCATCGATCGCAACGGTTCTGAATCGGCGGTCGATCCTGCTGGAGTCCTCTCTCTGAGGGATGTCCTGTCACTGACCCTGCTGCATAACCCCGAACTCGCTTCCTTCTCCTGGCAAATCCGTGCCCGTGAAGCGGTCACCTTGCAAGAAGGTCTATCGCCCAACCCGGAGTTCGAAGCAGAAATCGAGAACTTCGCCGGTAGCGACACCCTGGGTGGATTTGATGCGGCGGAATCGACCATCTCCATCCGCCAGTTGATTGAACTCGGCGGCAAGAAAGCGTTACGAGTTCGAGTGGCCCAATTGGGCACTGGACTCGCCGAATGGGAATACCAGAGGCAGCGACTCGAGGTCCTCACCCGGACCTCCATGCACTTCATCGATGTCCTTGCGGGTCAACGTCAGGTGGAACTGAAGAGCGCCAGCCTCGATCTGGCCCTCGACGTGATGAATGGGGTCTCGGCACGAATCGAAGCGGGCAGAAGTTCTCCCCTCGAAAGGACCAGAGCTCAGGTGGTGGTCGCGCAGGGCAGAATCTCTCTCGAGCAGGCAATACGATCGCTCGAATCGTCTCGTGTGTTGCTGGCATCCTGCTGGGGAAAAGAAGTCGCCCAGTTCCCGGCGGTGCGAGGATCGCTGGAGCAAATCGACGAGATCCCGGAATTTGACCTGCTGACCTCATCCCTCGACAAAAATCCAACCGTGTCTCGATGGAATCTGGAGATCTCCGAGCGGCGGGCTCGCATGGAGTTGGCGGAGGCCGAGGCGGTTCCGGATGTCACAGTCAGTGGCGGAGCCCGGCTTTTCCAGGGAACCGACGAGACCGCCCTGGTCGTCGGTGTCTCGCTGCCGATCCCTGTCTTCCATCGCAATCAGGGGTTGCGCAGAGAAGCAGAGTACAACCTGTCCATCGCCACCGAGAAACAAAGGGCAGTGCGAGTTCAACTATTCGCAAACCTACACGATTCCTACCAGCAGTTGCTATCGGCATACAGAGAAGTGACTGCCCTTCGTGACGAGGTGATTCCCGCCGCGAATTTGGCCTACGATGGAATTCAAGAGTCTTACCGCCAGGGAAAACTGGCCCAACTCGACGTTCTCGACTCCCAGAAGACCCTCTTCGAGGTCAGGGATCAATACACACGAGCACTGACTGACTATCACCGTGCCCGCGCTCTGGTCGAAAGCCTGGTGGGAACACCCATTTCCGAACTGAAGAATGGAGGCCTCCGATGAAAATCATTCTGGCACTGACAGGCCTGTTGTTCCTGATCATGGGAGTTCCCGGTTGCTTCGCAAAGGAACAGCCCAAGAAGGAACAGCCCAAGGAAGCAGCGCAGCAACAGTCTATTTCTTTCATGGATGCACTGTCGGCTCCGCCGACTGATCCAGTGGATGAGGCTCATCCCGTCGATGTGCACATCACCGAAGCTCAGATGAAAGAATTTGGCATAGTGGTAACGGTAGCCGCTGCGGCAACGCTCTCTCTCGAGATTCAACTCCCAGGTGAAGTGGTGATCAATGCAAACCAGCTGGTGCACATCGTACCGAGCGTTCCCGGAATCGTCAGTGATGTCAAGAAAAGCATCGGTGATCAGGTAACAGTTGGAGAAGTACTGGCGACCCTCGACAGCCGAGAACTTGCCTTAGCCAAATCGAAGTTTCTCGCCTCAACTGCCCGAGTGGGACTCGCTGAAGCAACACTGAAGCGGGAACAGATCCTCTGGGACAAAAAGATCGGGTCCGAACAAGAATACCTGGAGGCAAAAACTGCCTTCGAGGAGTCGATTATTGCGCTTCGAGATTCAAAGCAGGCGCTTCATGCACTCGGATTGTCGGAAACAGAGGTCAAGAATCTTCCGGATGAACCGGACACCGAGTTGACCCGTTTCGAACTGCGAGCGCCACTGGCAGGAGAAGTCATCGAGCGCCACCTTGTTCGAGGTGAGAGGCTCAAGGAGGACTCTCATGCAATCGTGGTCGCAAATCTGGACACCGTCTGGGTCAACCTCGCGGTCTATCAGAAATACCTGCCGTCGGTCCGGATCGGGCAGACGGTTCGAGTAATCCCCGGTAATGGTGTGAAGGAGCAGACGGGGACCATCTCCTACCTCAGTCCGATCATCGAGAAGCAAACTCGTACCGCTACGGCTCGAGTTGTGCTCGATAACGATGACGGACAACTTCGCCCGGGGTCATTCGTCACCGCAGTGATCCTCACGGGGGAACTCGATGTTTCGATCGCCATTCCGAAGACCGCCATCACTGAAATCTCAGGTAAACAGCACATCTTCATCAAGACGGGCCACGGCTTCGCACCCAGGGAAGTAAGGACGGGGCGCTCTGACGGGGTGCTCGTTGAAATCACAGAGGGACTATCTGCAGATGAGGGGTACGCCTCGGACGGCGTATTTTCACTCAAATCAGAACTACAAAAAGAAGACTTCGGCAGTGGTCACGGCCATGCGCATTAGAGGAGAAAAAAGATGTTGGAACCACTAATCCGCGCCTGTCTTCGTTCGCCGCTAATGGTGGTGGTGATCGGAAGCATCGTCATGGGAGCCGGAATCTTCAGTTACCAGAGAATGCCCGTTGACGCCTTCCCGGATGTTTCGCCGAATCTGGTCCAGGTATTCACCGTCACCGAGGGTCTAGCTCCCGAAGAGATCGAAAAGTATGTCACATACCCCATCGAAGCCTCGCTCAGTGGCCTCCCTGGAACCGAAAAGATCCGTTCCGTCTCGAACTTTGGACTCTCCGTCGTCAATGTCTACTTCGAGGACGGGATGGACACATACTTCGCCAGGAGACTGGTCGGAGAGAGACTGCAGGAAGCTCGCGAGGAAATCCCCGCTGGCTTCGGAGTTCCTCAGATGGGTCCGATCTCGACCGGTATGGGGTTGATTCTCTTCTACTACCTGGAAGACACCAGCGGCAGCCACTCCCTTGAGAAACTTCGATCGATCCAGGACTGGATCGTCAAACGACATCTTCAGACGGTTCCAGGGGTGACCGAGGTTCTCGGAATCGGTGGTGATGAAAAACAGTTTCAGGTTCGAGTGCATCCCGATGCTCTACTTCGGTATGAGATTACTCTTCAGGAACTCATCGAGCATGTCGAGTCCAACAACCTCAATGTCGGGGCTCAGTTCATCGAGAAGAACGATGAAGAATTCGTCGTCCGTTCAGTAGGCCTCGCCGCATCGATAGAAGATCTGCAGCGCATCGTCGTGAAGTCCATCGATGGCCGTCCCATATACCTCTCAGCTCTAGCTGATGTCGAGATCGGATCCACGGCCCGGCGCGGTCTCCAGACACACAACGGCACTGGAGAAGTTGTCTCCGGCATGGTCGTCAAGTTATACGGGACAAACTCGTCTACGGTGATCCATCGAGTAGAGGAAAAGCTGGCAGAAATCGAGGACATCCTTCCTGATGGAATTCGCATCGTTCCCTACTACGAACAGAAGAGCCTGGTCGAGGCGTGTGTATCCACGGTTCAAACTGCCCTCTTCCAGGAAATCGGCCTCGTCATTCTGGTACTCCTCGTCTTCATGGGCGGATTGAGGCCCAGTATCGTCGTGGCCCTCTCGATCCCCTTCTCGGTGCTGTTTTCTTTCGTGCTGATGAACTACTTCGGCATCACTGCCAACTTGATGTCTCTGGGTGGGCTCGCCATCTCCATCGGCATGCTGGTCGATGGCGCCATAGTCATGGTCGAAAATGTTGATCGACGCTTCAGAAACTCTGAGCAATCGAAATCCTCGGCGGTGCTCTCGGCCTGTTGCGAGGTTGGTCGGCCCATCTCCTTTGCGATTGCCATCATCATTCTCGTGTTCCTACCACTATTTACACTGCAAGGCGTCGAGGGAAAGATGTTCAGGCCACTGGCCTATACCGTCGCATTGGCGATGGCTGGCTCTCTGCTTTATGCACTGACTCTGGCTCCTGTACTATGCTCCTTCGTGATGAAGAAGTCTGATCCAGGCACAACAACGCGGGAGAATCCCGTCAATCGCTTTTTTCTCGGCTTGTATCTTCCGTTGTTGCGATTTCTCGTGAGAAAGAGATCTCTGGCCGCCCTCCTTGCCGTATCTCTGCTGGCCATCGGAGCCATCACTTTTCCGCAACTGGGATCCGAGTTCACACCCAAACTGAACGAGGGAACCATCGTCGTGAGGCTGACGATGGCCCCCTCGATCTCTCTCAAAGAGAGTAAGCGAGTCACCTTGCTTGCAGAGAAACGATTGGTCGCACTGGCAGATGTCAGAGAGGTTGTGAGTCGAATCGGACGAGGTGAGGTGGGAGCTCATGCCGATCCGATCAACAGTGCCGAGATGTTCGTACTACTGGAACCGGAGACAGGCAAAGCCCCCGAAGAGCTGGAACGCTCCCTGAGGAAAGCCCTTGAGGGCGTTCCAGGGGTAGGTGTGAACTTCACTCAGCCAATTCAAATGAATGTCGATGAATTGCTCGAGGGGGTTCGTGCTGAACTGGCCATCAAACTCTTCGGTGAGAACCTCGATGTGCTGAAACGGGAAGCGGATCGGATCGCTTCCGTGGTGAGTACCGTCGAGGGTGCCGTCGACATCCAGGTCGATCAGGTCAGCGGCACGCCACAATTGCTCATCCGTGTCAACCGCGAAGCGATCGCTCGTTACGGCATCAATGTCTCCCAGGTTCAGGAAGTGATACGTGCCGCAGTCGGAGGCCATGTGGCAGGGCAGATTTTCGAAGGGATTCGCCGCTACGACATCCTCGTGCGCTATCAACACCAGTATCGCGATACCAGGGAATCCATCTCGGCAATCCTCGTCAAGACTCCCGACGGTGTGAATGTTCCTCTCTCTGACCTGGTGGAACTCAAAGAGATTGTCGGACCTCGTCAGATCACCAGGGAGCAGAATCAGCGCTTCATCTCGATCCAGTGCAATGTTCAAGGCAGGGACATCGGTTCCTTTGTCGAGGAAGCGCAGGCCCAGATCGATGAGCGCATCGATCTTCCTCCAGGCTATCTCGTCACCTGGGGAGGTCAGTTCCGTCTGCAACAGGAAGCGAACAAGCGTCTACTGCTCGTCATCCCGATGACACTATTCGGTGTCTTCCTGCTCCTCTTCGGAAGTTTCAACAGGATGGGCAACACGTTGCTGATCCTGCTCAACATTCCGCTCGCTCTCGTTGGAGGAGTGGTGGCCCTCTGGCTCTCAGGGCAAAATCTCTCGGTTCCTGCGTCCGTCGGATTCATCGCACTTTTCGGAATCGCACTGAAAAACGGCATGGTGCTGATCACCTGTCTCGATCAACTCGTTCGCGAAGGAATCGATATCGATGAAGCTTCAGTAAAGGGTGCATCGATGCGGCTACGCCCCGTGCTCATGACAGCACTGACTACCGCTCTTGGATTGATTCCATTGCTGTTTGCTACCGGAAGCGGAAGTGAAGTGCAAAGGCCGCTGGCGACGGTGGTGGTCGGCGGACTCGCCACATCGACGGTGTTGACGTTGCTAGTGCTACCGGTGCTGTACCGATGGTTTTGCGGCGGACCATCCGACGATGGATCATCCGCCCGGATGTAAGCACTCCCTAGGCGAGAAGATCCTGGGCGAGTTTGAGTCGTCCCTCGATGTCGACTCCCTCGGGGCAGGCACGAATCGCATCTGCAAAATCGATCCCGTCGATCTGACGCTCTGCCGGCGACATCCTCCGGTAGAGTTCCTTCGCCCGCTCCGGTTCGTCGTAGCACTCGTAGTACATCAGGTAACGCAAGGCATCGGAGACTCGCGTATTTGCAGCGATCTTCGGCTGGCAGTGATGATTACAGCCCATGCAGGAGAAGCCGCTGGTACAGGCTGCCAGGCGGTTGAGCTGATGGAAGTCACTCATACCGAGTTTGATGGGAGACTTGGCTGCCGCAACGTTCTCCTTGAGTAGCTCGAGGCTATCCATGTGGGAAACTGCCGAATCGATGCGCTCGTCAGCCCACACCGCCTTCAGTTTTGCCTGACCGAGGGTGAAGTCCTTCGACTTGAACTTGATCACCTCTTCCTGAGCGGCAGGCACCGACTTCTGCGTCTTCATGGCGATCAACCCGATCTTTGCCTTCTTGCACGCGTCGATGGCCTTGTTGAGTTCCTTGTCGCCGTATTGTCCAAAACTGTAGCGAAACATGATGGCATCGATTCCGCCGACCCGGGCCGCCTTGTTCATCAATTCCACGACATTTCCATCGTGGCAGGAGAATCCGAAGAAGTTGGTCTTGCCCTGCTTCTTCAAGCGATCCCCCATCTCGATGTACTCCTTCTCGAGGTACTTCTCATCGGAGACGTAGTGCATGAAGAAGAGATCGAGATGGTCCACCTCGAGTTGCTCGAGACAGGTATCCAGATCCCTGGTGTAGGTTTCCACGGTCGCACGATTGTTTCGGGGGGGAGCCTTGGAAGTGATCCAGATGTTCTCGCGCCCGACCTGCTTGACGAAGGGAGCCAGCGTCTTGTGACTCTCTCCGCCCGCGTAAACCAGCGCGGTGTCGAGATAATCGACACCCTCTTTGAAACCACGATGGAGCATCTTGTCGTACTTGGGATCGAACACCTGCGAGCAACCGAAGAGCAGGATCGGAATCTTCTTGCCGGTGGCGCCCAGTTCACGACGCGGAACCTTGGGCAGCAGCTTCTGTCCTTCGGGATCCTGATCGGTCTTCTTGTCGGTCTCCTTGGGAGGATCCTGGGCGCCCGCTAGGCCACCCATCGCAGACAAACTCGCCCCTGCGACCAGGCTCTTCTTGAGAAAGTCGCGACGGCCTACTTCGTTTTGCTCCATGATTCCTCCACTGCTCTGGTAGGCAGATGATCCTACCCTGAACCTGAGCGATTTTTCAGCAGCAAACTGCGCTCCGACGAGCGACTTTCTCCAACAGCAGTGACATAAACCGCGCGATCATCCCGCACCGGGCACTCTGCCTGGCAAATTCCGCAGCCGATGCACAGATCCGGAACGATGAACGGCTTGTTCAGTACGACCATCTCATTGAACACCGTCTTCACCTCTTCGTCATGCGTCTGGATCGCTTTCGGTGAGACAGGACACACCTCTTCGCAAACGACGCAGGGAATATCCATCGCGTGAGGTAAGCAGCGCCCCTTGTCGAAGAAGGCAGTGCCCAGGACGATGGGACCCTGTTCAACGAACTCTCCCTTTCCCAGTTTCTCATCGACGGTGATCTTACGGATCGCACCGGTAGGACACACCTCGGAGCAAAGGGTGCACTTCAACTGACAATGCGCGATGTTGAAGTTCATGACCGGGGTCCACAGTCCCTCAAGACCTCCCTCCGCCCAGGTTGCAGGCTGCAGGACATTGGTTGGGCAGGAGTTGATGCACTGATCACACTTGATGCACTTCTCGAGAAACTCCGACTCTTCGACCGAGCCCGGTGGCCGAATCAAGTCCGGTGAGAAGTTCGCATCTGTATTGGTACCGTGGATCTTGAGAAACGGATAGCCGAGTGCGCCGACGACTCCTGTGAAGAACATCCTTCGCTTGGACACATCGGGAAGCAATTTTACCTGCTTTGTATCGAGTCCAACCATGGTGAAAGAAAGTGCGTCTTCCGGGCAATCATCGATGCAATTCAAGCATGAGAAGCACTCGCTGACCCGGATGGCAGCCTGCGGATCCGCCGCCCCCTCGCAACGATTCATACACATGTTGCAATCGGTGCACTTGTGAACGTCACGATTGATTCGAACCAGCGAAAATCGCGAGACCGCTCCCAGAAGAGCTCCCAGCGGACACAACACCCGGCAGAAGAATCTCGGCACGTAGAGATTGGCCCCCACCAGAACCAGCATGAAAAGGCCGATCCAGAAGGACCCGACAAAAATACGGCTCGGCACCCCTGGGGCAAACTTGATCTGGTCGATCCATAGCGGGTCGATTCCAGGAATCGCATCGATGGACATGTCCACCATCGGAGCGACCACTGTGGCCACGGTGCGATACATCAGGCAGATGGGATCGAGTAATCCGATCTGAAGAGCGCCCATCGCCGCCATGATCAGCAAGACCGTCAGGACTGCGTACTTGAAGAAGTACATATCCCGGTATCGATTGCGGTCGAAATTATCCTTGGCCTTGTGTACGTTGAAGAGCCAACCGACAAATTGGTGCAGCGTGCCGTAAGGGCAGATCCAGTTGCAGAACACTCTCCCCGCCAGCAGCGTCAATCCCAGCACCAGCAATCCCCAGCCCAGATACCGGTACACATATCCGGTAGAGAGCATGGTGGAGATCATCACCAACGGATCCATCTCCAGAATTCGAGAGACCGGATAACCCTCCAGTCTCGATGTCCAGGTCAGCCAGCACAAAACCAAAAAGGCGGTGAAGAAAAAGACCTGCGAGACGATTCTCACATTGGTCAGCCGCAACTTCTTTCGTACAGGAGGCGGAAACATCTTCACCGTAGATGTAGGTAGAGTCTTTTCTGGTTCCGGAATCTCAGAAGCAGTGTTCAAGTGATCTCCCGGAGGCGACCCTCATAATCTACCCTGCCTGCACCCTTCAGTTCGGCCTTGTGAAGATACTCTGGTAACTGATGTGGATCTCTCTCCAAGAGATGCTGAAAAGCCCAGGCGTCCTGGGCCACAGGATCGAGGGATGCCATCACCACATCGCGGGTCACGACATTTGAAGGATCCCCGCCGGTCGGTCCGTTCTCCATCAGCACCTTTGTTCCATCGAGAACCGTCAAGGTCGGTCGAATCATGATGGACAGATCGGAAACGATCTCATGAATGTCCTGGTGAAACTGATTTCTACGTCCTCCGAGCAATCCGTACCAGTTCTTGATTCCCATCGATGCGAAGCAGAGGTTGTGATCCTTGACCGGCGCGACTCCGATCACCTTATCCACATTGGTGAAGGGGCGGTGGAAGAAGGCCCATTCCTCGATCAAGGTGGCGCCCGGTGTGTTGAGCTGCTTGAACGCATTGGGGTCGGGTAGGTAGACGCGACCACCCGCTTTCTCGGTGGCCTTGCGAATCCCCGTCTTCATGAAGCAATCAGACGGTGACTCGATGGGGTTGTCGCAAACTCTCACTTCTTGAGCTCGACAATCGACCAGCAACATCTGGATCAACGCCTCGATGAGAGCCGGCTGGCTGGTGGCACCTAGCGCCGGGGCCCGATCAAACGCCACATTAGGTTTCACCAGCACGATGTCGCCGGGCTGGATGTAATGCTTCACCCCTCCCACGGCATCGAGAGCCTTTCGAAGCATCTGGTCTGGAGTCCCTCCTCGACCGATACCAACGTCAGCAGTCTGGCCGATCGGCTTGGCCACTCGGAAATCATCGAGCCGAACTGGCTTCAGGACCGGTTTGCTGAGAAGCCCGGTGCTGTCCCTGAGCGAAAGTGGCCACTTTTCTGGAGCCAGACTCAGGTAACCTGCTGTACCGAGCAATCCGGCAGCCGCTCCGAGGCGGCCAAGGAAAACGCGTCGCTCCATCGGCGCCTTCTGGTATTCGGGATGCTGGATCGGCTTCTTCCTGGGTGTACGGCTGGCATCGGAGTTCGAGGGCTGGTTCGGAGTTTCAGCATCATTCATCAGTTCTCCCCCTCCTGCTCGGTATCGTAGCCCGGCTCATCTCCACCGTCTGCCTCCAATTCCTGTGTCGGTACGGGGCCCGTGAGTTGCAGGCGTAGCGAAGCCAGTTGCGCCTCAGCGGCCAATCGGTCCGAATGCCGTTCGATGCCAAAGAGATGTATGCCTTCCTGCGCCAACCCGAAATAGGTCTCCAGGAACTGGTGTTTCAGCAATATCTGCCCCGGCGATGAATCGATGACATCGTAATCCTCCAGAAGTTCACGGTGCAACTGCTCAAACAACTGCTGTGCAGCAGCGTCAGAAACAGCCGAGTGAATGAAGATTCGTGCAACTTCATCGCCCTCGATGCTGGCAAACCAGAAGTTACTGGCAAATCGATACTGGAAGACATTGGTCGGCTGGTAGGCGATTCGATCGAATTCGATCTGCATCTCTTGATGAAGAGTTGCGTAACCATCGGGAAGAGAATCATCGATGTTCCGCTCTGAAAGTGAAGCCACCACTCGTGCAGTCATCTCTTCCACCATGGCACCCGGTTCATCGGCGGTGATCTGGAAAAAGAGGGAACCACAGATTCCAATCGCTCCCATCGAACTGGTGGTGTGCTGAACACTTCCCTCTTGCCTGACCGGCTTGTTGCCTCGTAATTCCTGGTAAACTCCCAGCCCTCCCTCAAAGGTGCCCTGGTCATAGAGGTAAACATCCACGTAGCGACCCGATGCCGGATGTTCGAGTTGTAGTACTTGCAGCTCCTCGAAGCCAAACTTCAGATACTGCTCCGCCTGACCATTGATCTTCTCGAACAGGTTATCCCGATCGAAAATTTGTGGATCTCCATGGGCTCGCCAACCACCAGAGAGAAGAGACTGATCGAAGGGCCCCAGGCGAACGACAACGGTATCGTTCTCGGCCAGTGTCGGATCTCGCCATCTCTTGAGAGGGGTCTTGTAGAGATTGTCCTCGACCGATTGCGCAATCAGCAGGGAGGTCTCGATATCTCGCTCGCCCGGATCGTAGTGGTCTCGCTGTTCGATCAGCCAGACTGCCATTGCGATGATGGAGAGCAGGAGAACCATCCCCACCACCGTTTCGGTTCGAGAGATCACCTTTCGAAGGAGCTTTGGACGCCCCAATCGATTGAAGATCTTGCCCTTTCTCGCCATCTATCCTCCAGAGCATTCGCCACAGCAATATAAAACTCGATTGCCCGCACACAGTCTACGGCCTGTGCCTTGTCGGGTAAAAGGTCGGACCGAGCGAGTCTCTATCATGACGGCGAGAATCTTGAGAGGCTATTCCCGAAGGAATGTGGACCCACTCGAAGCAGATTAGCAGGAGTAAACATGACCGGCAGTACCAGTACCCTGTTGCTCACCCTTGCCATGACGATGGTGATCATCGTCCCCTCTGTTGCCCAGGAGACCCCTGCCTTGCTGCCAGATCCGGACGGTAAGCCACCGGTGACCAGCAAACCGGTCAAGGTGTACATCCTTTCGGGCCAATCGAACATGGTGGGGATCGGCCAGGTCAATGGCGGATTCTCACGCTGGTCTGACTTCTCCGATCTCACCGTTTCCGTCTATCAAGGGACCTACTCCGCAACCACGGATTACGACCAATCGACACCGATCCAGATCAAAGATCTGCCCGAGTACGGCGGCGTGAATCCCACTCCCTTTCCAGGTGGCGGAGTGCAAGTTGTCCGGGGATGGATGAATATAAAAGACGCCGGTCTCTTCCGTTTCAAACCGGGCTATCAAGCCAGTACTTTCTGCATCATGGAACTGGATGGCGTCGAGGTTTATCGAAGAGAAGTGGGGAAAGAACCCTTTTACAACGATTTCCAGACCACCGCTGGCAAGAAGTACTCCTTCAAGCTGACCTTCTTGACCGCGGCAGCCGATGGTCTCGGCTGGTTCGGAAGGATCGATGTTCCAGGAACCCTGCATACGGTCGTTCACACCGATGGGAAGTTCCCTCACCTGGTGGATGATGCGGGAAACTGGACGGTTCGAAACGATGTCTGGTACAAGGGCGTGGTCACGGCCACGGCGAACAAGTGGTTATCTGTGGGTTGCGGCTCCGGCAGTAACACGATCGGACCGGAACTTCAGTTCGGACACATCATGGGTGACTACCACGACGAACCGGTCATCATCCTCAAGGCGTCCCAGGGCAATAGAAGCCTTGGCTGGGATATCCTTCCCCCCGGAAGCGAGAGGTTTACCCACGAAGGTAGAACCTATGCCGGATACAACGACTCGATTCCGTCATGGACCGAGGATGATCCCGGTAAGGAAGTGAACTGGTACGCCGGCAAGCAGTACGACGATTTCGTCAGAGAAACTCATGCGATACTGGATCACTTCTCGACTCACTTCCCACAGTACAAGGATCAGGGTTATGAAATCGCTGGATTTGTCTGGTGGCAGGGACACAAGGATGGAAATCCGGCGCACGCCAGCCGCTACGAGTTGAATCTGGTTCACTACATCCGCAGCATCCGGGCCGAGTTCAAGGCACCCGAGGCTCCCTTTGTGATTGCCACCATCGGATTCAACGGCTGGGAAATGGCAGGTCCTCATCTGACCGTTGCCAGCGCCCAACTTGCGGTCAGTGGCGAAACGGGCAAGTATCCCGAGTTCTCCGGCAATGTCCTCACCGTGGAAACTCGTGATTTCTGGAAAGACGCGGCAATCTCCCCCCGAAATCAGGGGTTCCATTACAACCAGAATGCCGAGACCTACATGCTGGTCGGCGATTCACTCGGCAACGGTATGGTCCAGTTGCTGAATGGGAAAATTAATAGAAACTGATTCACACCCCGTTTCTTCCGATTGAGTTATCCTTGGATGTCGCCGGTGATTTCCAGCCATGATCAGGAGGATCGATGAGCCTGTCTTTTTTGTTGTCTGTAGCCTTGCTCTCAGCACCGAGTTCAACGGTCGATGTCAGCGAATCCATCCGAAGCGCCTATCGAGACCTGGTCACTGCCGAGGCCAGTGGCAACTTGCCTGCCACTCGTCGCCACACACTCGCACTCATCCACGCTTGCCAGGATCAAGACCTCGAAGAGTTGTTGAAAACCGATGAAGATCTTGCGGTGCTGAGAGGCTGTCTCCTGACCATCGGCACCGACCATGGTCTCAAGGGTAGGCAAGCGGAAGCGGCTCGCATGCTGAGTGCCGTGGTGGACAGGTTCCCTACCAGCGCCGAGACGAAGAGGGCCGTGGTGCCACTGGCACGGGCTCATTCGGAACTGGGAAATCTCGACGCAGCTCTCGCTACCATCCGAAAGGCGACCGAACTGCTCGAAGAGGGCAGTCCTGAGATTCGTGAAGCGTGGTTACTTCGAGGTGATCTTCATGCCGCCTGCGGCGAACAACTCGATGCGCGGCGCGCCTGGAGTCGACTCGCCGATGATCTCAATCGCAACGGTGAGGATGCACGAGCCCGGCGCAACATGACCGTCCGTTTGAAATTGCTGGGAAAGTCCGCTCCAGAGATCGCCGGCGCGACCTGGTTTGGTGGCGAGGAACAGCCTTTATCGAAGTGCAAAGGAAAGGTCGTGCTGCTCGATTTCTGGGCCACATGGTGCGGCCCCTGTCGGCTGCTGATGCCGGGCCTCGATCACATCTACGAGAGCCGCAAGGAGCAAGGATTGATGGTCCTGGGAGTGACCAAACCATACGCCCGGGGCTGGATGCCCTCCAAGGATGATCGCTCCCGTGGTCAAGGAGTCACAGGACTCAACGGAAGCAGTTTCCCCCAGCATCTGCTCGATTTCCGGCGACGATTCGGCATTTCCTACCCGTTCGTCATCACGGGGAAGAGTCAGTTCGATAGTTACGGTGTCGGTGGAATTCCGATGGTGGTGCTGATCGATCGCAACGGAGTCATCGCTTCGGTCAGGGTCGGGGCGGGTGGAGAAGGGATGCTCGAAGCAACCATCGATCGATTACTCGAGAAGAAGTAATCTTCGATGATGATCTCAGCTGGCTGATCGACCGATCAGGAGCGGGTCGAACCTCAGCCTCCGAGGCCGCCACGGAATCTAGTTGAGCGGCTCAACAAGATCCACAGCGAGAGCAGCAGCAATCCACAATTGGTTGCGAGCTTGGGACAGATCGGAATCTTGCCACTACCGCAACCGCAATCGGCCACCACATCACACAGGCCATCGAAGCCGACTTCCGTTCCGACCAGAGACAGTCCCAACTTCAAGACCATCGGCGTGAAGAGTGCCAGCATCGCAGTGGTCAGCAGAGCAGCACTGCGCAGCTGGATGCCACTCAATAATGCTGCAGCGCAAAGCACCTCGATCCATGGCAAGATCACCGCAAGGCTGTTGATGATCCAGGAAGGATGCAACGGCAACACTTCGTATCCTTTGAGGCTCTTCAAGAAGGGGACCGGATCACCGATTTTCTCGGCACCGTAGTAGAGGAAAGTGAATCCGACGATGATCCTGGCCAGAAGTAACGGCAAACCGGTTGCGTCCAGCCGACGAAGTGGCTCGATATCCATCAGCGACGCTCCGTTCCAGAGGTCACCGGCATCTGGTTTTCGACCCATTGATTGAGCCCACCTTCATAGACATAGATGTTTTCAGTCGGGATGCCGTACAGCGAAGAGAGGTCAGTCGCCAGATGGATGCTGTCATCGCAATCTCCACCATTGCAGTAGACGATGACAAAGAACGCCATCTCCAGTTCAGGGCGAAGATCCTCGATCAACTCCTCTGATTCATAGTGGTATAGCCAGGCCGCTCCAGGGATGTGGCTCTCCTCGTACAGTTCCCTCGAACGAGCATCGACGAAGACGTAGATCGATTCGCCGGTCGCCTCGAACTCTTCCTCGGCACTGTTAAAATTGTCGCGCGCATCGTCGAAAGAGAGCCGTTGAATTCCATCATCGGGGTGCGGCGGAATCTGATCTCCCGTGTCGGTGGCGGTCACTACAGGCGTTGGATCCGAATCTCCGCTTCCATTTGACGTCGAGACTTCTGGTCGTTTGGGAAAATAATCTCGCCCCAGATCGATGGCATGGGAGGAGCGTACAGAGTTGGAGGCAAGAGCGACCAGCACGGCGACCAACAGGATCGTCACTGCTCCTGAGAGGAGAGCAGCATTCGGAGAGCGGGAGCCCGCGCGGAAGGGGCCGGACGGAGAATCCGCAGCGGATGATGCTGAAGGTGAATCTGAATCGGGTGAATCTGCACTGGACATTAGTTTCCTCCGAAAGTGATCGCTGCTGGGGGAACTGCAGCACGGCGCATTCGCGACCCGAATGCATTTGCAGCCGGATGTATTTGCAGCCGGATGTACTCGCAGCATACAGGATGCCACAGATCACCCGCTCCCAGGTCACCCGCTCCCAGGCAGGTGCCGACGAGAGAGTGTATCACTACGGAGTGAGAATTCGGAAATTATTGAAGCGAGACCACTCGGATCAAGCAGATTCCATGACCGTCATCCGCCAGTGTCCCGAGTCATCCTGTGTGAACTCATCGTGCCGACGAAGGTGCTGGAAGATGGCCAGGTACAGATTCTTGGTCGCTTCTTCGGGGTGCTTTCGAG
>JAAZXB010000007.1:72505-165981 GCA_014240375.1 Planctomycetota bacterium
TGCTGGAAGATGGCCAGGTACAGATTCTTGGTCGCTTCTTCGGGGTGCTTTCGAGCGATTTCATCGCGCACTTCTGCGGGAGTCATCGGCTCAGACGCTACGCTGAGAACTTCTTCAACCTGAGATCGAATCCATCCTCGTGGACGCCTTCCTGAGGGGGTCAGACGACGTAGGGATCCACTCGCCGTCGTCAGATACCCACGAACCTCCGGGAACTGTCCGAGGAATTCTCGAATCTGATCCTCGACGCGATCGAGTTCATCCTTGAGGCGCTGACGTTTGCTCTCGAGACGATTCAGCTTGCCGCTATTCTCCTTGAGAGAAACGAGTTGCCGAAGTGCCTCAACATCTAGCCGACCGAGATTATCCATCTCTTGCTCCATACCCATCTATATAGTCCTTTCCGGTAGTACCGATTCCATTGGAACCGAGTGTGTGACAGCACCCTTGGGCACCTGCTCCCGCCACAACACACTGAAGAGAGGTCCTCACAACCTCGTTACACCGCTGGAAACTACCAGCATTCACCGCTATATACGCTCGAAGACACAATAACGAACTATTCCTGACCCTGGTCACTTGACTAGCCCGAGAACTTCTCGGAGAGTGAGAGTCATGAATGTCCAATACTGTCACATGTCAACTCTCAAAACAAGCCCCCCCGGTAATAGTTTCACATTAGTCATATTGTTAAACTTGCAAACTTTACCGCTGTACCTTGTGCTGGGAATCCTGCTGTTGACCAGCGGATGTGCCCAGATTGCCGGAAATCTGGCCCCCAGAATCGGCGATGAAATCGTCATTGCCGGGGACCTGGTCCACACCGGAAGACCGGTACGTCTTTGGCTCGATTCTGGCGGATATGACGCCTATAGAGCACATCGACGCGACTTCCCGGAGATCTCTTCTGCGCGCGACGAGCCCGATCAGATCCTCCGCTTCGGCTCGATGCGAAGGGGACTGACCGATGCTGATTTGAAGGCACGGGTGCGACACCAAGGCTGGACCCGGGCCGATCTCGCCGAGGTGATCGACACCATCGTCATTCATTACGATGCATGCGGATCATCAAGTCGATGCTTCCACATTCTTCACGATATTCGCGGACTATCCTGTCATTTCCTACTCGATGTAAACGGCACCATTTACCAGACCCTCGATGTCAAGGAACGAGCCTGGCATGCAGGAATCGCCAACGATCGATCGATCGGAATCGAGATCGCCCATTTCGGAGCATTTCCCACGGCCGAGGAAGCCGATCGTCATTACCTGGTCGAGGGGGAACAGATACGACTGAATCCAGCCTCTGTGGTCGGAACCTCGGCGGAGTTCTCGCCCGGCTTCCCTTCCCGCCAGCCACTGTTCGAAGGAGAAATCCACGGCCAGCATCTCTATCAGAGAGACTTCACCGAGGCGCAATATCAGTCATTGGAGGCTCTCCTGGTGTCCCTCTGCCGCAGTCTCCCGCAAATCGAAGCCCGTGTCCCGCGCCAGACCAGCGGTCAGGTGAAAGACGGGCTCCGGCAAGAAATCTCGGGGCAACCGGTGGCGGGAATTGTCGGGCACTGGCATGTCGGCAGCCACAAGGTCGATCCAGGGCCAGCCTTTGACTGGGATCGAATCGAGAACGCCCTTCGCGATGCGAAGTTGCCCAGCGCTACAACCGTTACGCTCGACTAGTGCAGCAGGATCAGCCGCAAGTTCTCTGACGAAGAGCCTCGAACAAGACGATGGCCGTAGCGGTCGCTACATTGAGTGAATCGGCGTGTCCTGCCATCGGAATCCGCACCTGGGCATCGGTCTGCTCCAGCCAGCGGTCGTCGAGTCCATACTGCTCACTCCCCATCACCAGCGCCAGCGGTCCGGAGAGATCGGTCGCGGTGTAGTCGACAGAAGAATCGGGAGTCGTCGCGATCAGCTGGATTGCACGCTGCTGGAACCATTCGATCGCCTCGGCGCTGGTCGCTTCTGCAACCGGCACCGTGAAGAGGGCGCCGACGCTGGCTCGGACCACGTTGGGATTGAATAGATCGGTACACCGATCTACCACCACCACTCCGGCAACTCCAGCGGCGTCTGCGGTTCTTAACAGAGTTCCCAGATTGCCCGGTTTCTCGATCGCTTGAGCGATCAGAAACAGCGGTGCGACACTTCCATCGATCGAGCCCAGTTGATCGAGCCCCCACTGCGGTCGCGGGGCCAGTGCCAACAAGCCATCGGGGCGGTCCCGGTATGAAATCTTACGAAAGACCTGACTCGACACCGGTTGAATCGCAGCTCCGCACCGCTCGGCCAGTTGTTCCAGCAATCGCGGTTCATTGCTGCCCAGGTAGAACTCAGGACAGGTGTAGACCTCGGTGAGGGGCTGTAATCCTGCCAGAGCACGGCTCAGTTCACGATATCCCTCGATCAGGAACAGCCCTTCACGATCACGGTCTCGCCGATCGCGCAGGCGAACCACCTGTTTCACTCGTGGATTTTGCAGGCTGGTGATCGGTTCCAGGTCGTCCATCTCCATCACCTCCGACTCCACCGAGCCCAGCTACCCGATGAGAGACGGCGACCATCCTCTGCCTCCAGTTGCATCTCTCCTCGCTGGCAGCGGAATCCACACCGATCCTCGACCAGTCGGGCCAGGACATCCGGCGTGTATCCCGGAGAGTGGGAAGTGAGAAGCAAGAATCGTCCGTCTGCAGTGAACAGATCACGACACAGATCGAGCATCTTGATCATGTCTCGATCGATGTCCCACACCTGCCGACCGGGTCCCCTGCCATAGGAGGGTGGATCGATGATAATTCCCTGGTAGCGTTTTTCTCGGCGTAGTTCGCGCTGCAGGAATTCCATCGCATCGTCGATGATCCAGCGGATCGGAGCATCCCCAAGATCGGATGAATTGGCATTCTCTCTGGCGCACTTGACGCTCGAACGTGAAGCGTCGAGGTGACAGACCTTGGCTCCTGCTGCAGCCGCAGCCAGTGTACTTCCACCGGTGTAGCCAAACAGGTTCAGAACTTCGATGGGATCACCGGAAATCTGATCCGAAATCCAGTTCCAGTTCTCTTGCTGCTCGGGAAAGATGCCGATGTGTCCATGGACATTGGGACGAAGAGCCCAGTGGAGCCCAGCGTGCTGGCCGGTCCACGGTTCCGGTGGAACTGAATTCCAGTTCCAGCTCCCCTTCCCCTTGCGATCCCGTACATATCGACCGTCGACATCGTCCCAGGCCTTTGGCCGGGTACGGCTACCGGTGGCAGAGGTATCGGGGCGGATGAACTTCATCCCACCGATCATCTCCAGTTTCTGCTGGTCTCCGAAATCGATCAGCTGGTATCGGGTCGGGTCATTTCTCATGATCCCGAGAGTATACGGTGTGAAGCCCTCCGGATGGGGAGATCCAGACGGTCGGCGATCAGGAATCTGCCTCTCGAGAGTCAAGATTTCGGATTCGAACCTGATCGAGAGGCTTTCTCGCGATGTCCGGGACCTCGCACCGCTCCGCTGGATAGCCGACAGGAAAGAGCAGATACGGTCGTTCATTGGCGGGACGCTGGAGGATCTCTCTCAGGAATCCCATCGGAGAGGGTGTGTGTGTCAACGTTGCAAGCCCCATCAGATGGAGTGCCGCCACAAACATTCCGGCGGCGATCCCGACCGATTCCGAGACGTAATAGTTGCGAGATTTGCTCCCGGACTCATCGATTTGATGAGTCTCCGCAAAGAGCACCACCAGGTATGGGGCTTCCACCAGATAAGGCTTTACCGCATCGGTTCCCAGCGGCTCCAGTGCGTCGAGCCATTCCTGAGGCATCCGTGAGGAGTACGATCGCTGCTCCTCCTTCTCGGCGGCCTGACGAATCTTCAGCTTCAACTGCGGATCGTCAACGACGACGAACTTCCACGGTTGCCGATGGGCACCGCTCGGGGCCGTCGATGCGATCTCGATCGCTCGATCGATCAACACCAGCGGTACTGGATCGTCAGAAAAAGAACGTACCGACCTCCGGCTCCCCAACTGCTCCAGTAGCTGAATCGATATCTGTTCCATCTGAGCGGGATCGAGCCGCTGGTGGTCGAGCCGTATTGGCTTGTATCTGGACATCTGAAACACTCCTGTACAACGAGGACCCCCCGTAAGGTTGATCCTATTGGCCCCACCCGATCTCGACAACGGTCGCTCCTGGCCTCCAGCACAACCTTGCCCGTCGGCCTCCACGGTGTGATCATGCAGGTCGATACAGAACTAATCCTGCCAGGAAAGGTGGTGACCGGATGAAAATATTACTGACGATACTCCTGGGAGTCTCTCTCAGTGGACCGTTGTACCCTGCCGATGAGCCGGCGCTCTCCATCGGGGACCCCCTCCCGACGCTGATGATCGAGCACTTCATCCAGGGAGGAGAAGTGAACTCCCTCGATAAGAATCGCATCTATGTGCTGGAGTTCTGGGCCACCTGGTGAGGTCCCTGCAAAGGTGCCGTGCCGCACCTTGCAGCGATCCAGAAGAAGTACAAGGACCAGGTCACGGTGCTCGCCCTCAGCGATGAAGATCTGGACACGGTCACCGCATTCATGGCCAAGGACAGCATCATTCCAGGAAAGTCATGGGCCGAGGCGATGTCCTACATCGTCGCCACCGATCCGGACGAATCGGTCAAGACTGAAGTTTTCAAGGCGGCCGGAGGACGGGGAATCCCCAGCAGTTTCATCATCGGAAAAGATGGAAAGATCGAATGGATCGGCCATCCGATGAGGATGGATCAACCTCTTGCTGCGGTGATCGATGGCAGCTGGGATCGGGCCGCCGCTCGTAAAAAGCATGATGCGGACCAGCTCATGCAGAAGGAGATGAACAGGATTCGTAGTGCTCTCTCCGCAGCGATTCAAGCCAATGACCAGACCGCCGCGATGGAGATCCTCGACGATGCAATCCTTCGCTTTCCCGAGAACAGCTCACTGAAGATGCAAAAGTTCAACCTGCTGTTGACTCGCTTCCACCAGTACAAAGCCGCCTACATTCTCGGCAACCAACTGGTCGACATCAATTTCGAGGACTCGCGAGTGCTCAACTCCATCGCATGGACCATCGCCGATACTGAAGGCCTCGAGGTTCGGGATCTTGAACTTGCGATGAAGGCCGCCGTTCAGGCCAATCAATTGACCGGATCGGAAGATGCCGCGGTACTCGACACCTTGGCACGGGTTTTTTACGAAACAGGAGACCTGAAAGGTGCCCTCAAGTGGCAAAAGCGAGCCAGCAAGCACGCAGCTGCTGGTGGCCAGGGAGATTCGATCCGCCAGGTACTCCAGCAGTACCAGGATGAGTTCGACAAGAAGTAATCCGCCTCGCTCCGTCGAGGACTCTCCGAATGATCGGCGTTTATTCGCCGACCTGGCTGTTGCGATTCGATGGAAATCGGTCGGATTCGAAGCGAAAAAATGATGGGGCCTCCGATCAGTCGGTCGGGGGCCCTTTTTCCATCGGCTCGGTGGATTCAGGTGATAGCCGTTCATGCCTCGCGAGGGCTGCCGCCACCAGTTGCCTGGTGAACCCTTCGTGACCGGCTGGATCGAGAGACAGACAGATGTCAGCACTCCCCCAGTCCGCCTCCGGATAGTAGATACCACAGTTTGCATTGAGTTCCAGCATGTACGGGGTGCCATCGCGATCGACCCGGATATCGCAACGACCGAAGCTGGCGCCCTTCAATCCGACGAAGAACCGTGCAGATTCATCCCTCAGCCGCGCTGCCAGCAACGGATCTGGTACTGGAAAAAAGGTCAGTCCCTGGTAGTCGACCCACTTCAGATCGGAATGCTTGAAACTCTCCCCTTCCGGGAAGCGATACTGTGCCGGTGTGTATGTGATGGGGTGGTTCGCGTCTTGCGGATTCTCCGCCACCAGCACCGTACACTCGATGCCGTCGATGTACTCCTCGATCAGCGCTGCTCCATGTCGTGACATGATCTTGCGCGCCTGAACCCTCAATCCTGCAGGACTCTGGACCCTCGATCGGCGACTCAGGTCGACCGATGCGTAACTGCTATGGTGCTTGACGAAGAGCGGGAAGCGCAGCGTTTGCGCGGCTCTTTCCACGTCTTCCTCGGTTCTGGCGAGCACGTGTGCCGGAGTGGCGATACCCAGATCGTGACAGACCTGTTTCATCTGCTCTCTCGTCGGTTCGTAGCATTCGGAGGAAGCACCCGCATAGGGAACCCGGTGCTTCTCAAGCGTCTCGATCACCTCGATACCCGGGGTATTCTGATCCGCGGCTCCATCACAGAGGTTGAAGTACAGATCGAAGTCCTGCTCGATCAGTTGCTCCACCTGAGCAATCGACTGGTACTTTCCTTTCAGCACTGCCACATGCCACTGCGCTTCTGGAAGGAAGGGGCGGGGATCGCACGGCCAGTCATCGGAAGGAAACGGATCCGCGTCGAGATCCTGGCTGGTCAGCAGGCAGATGCGCACGTGTATTCTCCCTGAACTCTGGTGCTGCAAAACTGTATCAGTATCAGTTCCATCGAAGTCGGTCGAGTCGAAACAACGGATCCCCTGAACAGGTCAGGACTGAGAAATCCGTTCCTCCTTCGACATCCAGACCTCTGCCGCCCTCATCCCATCGAGAGCTGCGGACAAGATTCCTCCGGCAAATCCAGCGCCTTCTCCGAGAGGATAGAGACCCGCCAGCCCCTCACTCTGAAACGAATCTGGATGACGGTCGATTCGCACAGGACTCGAGGATCGAGACTCGGGAGCAGTGATGATGGCATCTGGATGGCCAAAATCGCGAAAGCGTCCGGCCAGATCTGCCAATCCGATTCGGATCGGATCGAGGATCGTCGCTGGAAAGATCTCCTCGAACGGAGTTGGCGTCAATTTTCTCGGGTAACTGCTCTCGGGAAGATCGGTCGAGAGTCGCCGATGAAGAAAGTCCATCAAGCGCAGAGCCGGTGCAGAGAAATCGCCGCCGGCGGCATCGAAAGCAGCCTTCTCGATCTTTTCCTGAAGTGCAATTCCGGCCAGCGGATCACCGGGATCTCCGAACGAATCCGGATCGACCGTGACGACGAAGCCACTGTTGGCCCACGGGCTCTTTCGCTGATACCTGGATGCTCCATTGACGCACATGAACCCTTTCTGCTCCGTCGATGGCAGGATCTCTCCGCCAGGACACATGCAGAAGCTGAACACGTCTTTCTCCGAGCGGCGCGAGACCAGGCTGTAATCTGCCGGCGGTAACTGAGGGTGCCCGGCCGATTCACCGTATTGCATCTGATCGATGGCACCCTGCGGATGCTCGACACGAACACCGATCTGGAACGACTTCTGACTCATCGGTACCTGGTGTTTCGCCAGCATCCGGTAGACATCACGAGCACTGTGGCCAGTGGCCAGAAACAACGAGTCCGTCTCCCACTCCACCTTCTCACCATCATTCTCGACGATGATTTTCGAGATTTTTTTACTGTCTTCGTCTCCAGAGACTTTCAGATCCACCAACCGATGATCGAAAAAGAACTGCGCACCTTGTTGTTCCAGGAAATTTCTCATCCGCTTGACGATGCTGGGTAGCAAGTTTGACCCGACATGAGGTCGACCGTCGGTCAGGATCTCCTCGGGGGCGCCATGATCGACCAGTGCTTGCAACACCTCTGGCACACGAGGATCCTGGACACGGGTATACAACTTTCCATCGGAATAGGTTCCCGCTCCGCCCTCACCAAAGAGCAAGTTGCATTCCGGGTCGAACTCACCCCCCTCGATGAACTGGTGCCATCGCTTCGAACGCGTAACCACTTCTGGCCCTCGTTCGAGGATGCGAGGCTTCGCCCCTCCCTGGACCAATCGCCAGGCACAGAAGAGACCCGCAGGGCCGGTGCCGACCACCACCGGACTCTGATCCGAATGCGAACTGGAGATCTCTATCTTCTGTGGATCCCATTTTTTTGCTCGCCCCTGTTTCAACAGTTGATCGGACAGGTGTGAGGGAACCTCGATGATGATGGCATGTACCCAGCGAGGGGGTCTACCCCGCCGACAATCGAGCGAACGGCGCTGCACTTCGAGAGTGAAGATCTGTGATGGCGCAATCTTCAGACGGCGTCCTGCAAAACGCGGAAGGTCCTGCTCGGTCCTGCCCAGCGGCAATACCACATCGTGGATGAGCAGTTTCATCGGGATTGGTCCCCCGCATTTCGACGGTCTGAATCATCACGTCTCTTCTTCTTCTGAAGCTCCTTTCGGAGAGTCGACCCCGACTTCCCCACCGCTGGACCCTCTGCATCCATCAAGTAGTTAGCCAGCATCAATGGGATCGATTTGTAGTCCCAGTTGTTGGCAAAGAGGTCCTGGTTGAGTTGGTCGCGACGCTCGATGGACCGCCTGCCTTCCTGACTGAAGGTTTCATCGTCGCGGATGGCAAGGCACTCGATAGGCTTTGCACTTCGATGAACCAGACAAGTATCGTTATCGAGGAGAGGACAGGTGTAGGGCTGCGCCTTGTTGGTGTCTCCGATGAATGTGAGGGATACACCCATCCGTCCCAGCACATCCTTGAGTTTCCCCTTCAGGTGGGGCTTTTCTGAAAATGCTCGACTGATGTCGATCGCTTCCAGGTCGGTGATGCGCATCCGGTTCTGTGGCCGTCGACAACACATCGGATCACGATGCCCATCCGGCCTTCCAGGAGAACTCGCGGACTGCTCTTGCTTCTCGAGAAATAAAGGCCCTCTGGATCGATCCAGAGACACCAGTGATTCATCCAGAGAATTGGTGCGCGAACTCGATCCGCGGCCACCTCTCTTCCTCGCCATCTCATCCTCCTGATATTAATTCATGGCCACAGAGATCATCGATCGCTGTCCAACTCCTCGGTTCTTCGAGCGGGTCCCTTCCCCAGGGAGAACATCACGCCCGCTGCAATCATCCACATCAGCATGGAAAATCCAAACACGTAGCGTGGATCTCCAGTCGATTCTGCCAGAAATCCGCCAATCGGGTGGCCTATCAACCCTCGCACGCACACCAGGGCCACGTGAACTGCCATATAGGCTCTTCCCTGCTCTACCGTGGCAAAGGAGATGGGCCCGACATTCCACGCCAGGATCACTGCCGACATCGAAATCCCGAAGACGATTTCAGCCACGATATAACTGGTGGCGGAATCCGCGACCGCCAGTAAGACGGAATAGACCATCAGTCCACAAAAGGCCCCCCCCGAAAGCCAGCCGGGCCCGATCCTATCGATGGTCCGACCAAAATATGGAGTCAGGAGCACTGCGGCGAGACTCACGATCCCCTTGGTCCCGAGGAGTACCGGCCAGGAGAGTGCCAGGAACTCGGCATCGACGGTCCAGATCGGTTTGGCAGTGATCAATGCCATGAAGCCCGTGCCGTACAGCACGAACCCCAGTTCATAGATGAAGAAGCGTCGATCCTGCTTGAGGATTTTCCACAGAGCCGAGGCGCTGTCGATGCGCGGAGCATCGACCGCTGATTTTTCTCGGCTCCTCAGCGGAACCCTGGCGAAGATGAGGCAGGCGAACCAGCCGGCCACCGCTGCGATGATGTAAATCCAGGGAAATGCATCACTACTGTAGTGAAGCCAGACTCCCGCTCCGAGGGTGGTGATTCCTGAGAGCAGAGACCCCCACCTCTGCGCATTGCCGAAGAGGCTGCCCCGTCGTTTATCGGTATAGTTGCCTCTCAGCACTCCGTTCCACGCGGAAGTGATCGGCACCATCGCAAGAGCTTGAATCGTGACCAGCACCAGGAAGAACCAGGGTACCAGTTTCAGACCTTCCTCAGTTTTCGACCACTGAGCGATGGATGGAACCAGCAACAGACCCACCAGTGCCATCGGCAGCCGACCGAGAGTTGCTGCACGCCGGAGCAATCTTCGTGGCCCCGTTCTGGAGATCCAACCGCCGAAGAAGAGTACCGCTCCCTGAGCCACTGCGGGGGCCATCACGATCAAGGTCAACATCAGTGTGTCAACTCCGAGCGCCTTACGAGCAATCTCTCCGGTCGACCACATCAATCCACCAAACACGCCCTCGAAGAGGATCGCCTTGACGTGAAAGTTGTAGGTCTGGCGCTCGATTTCTGGCAATAGAATCCTTCAGCAACGGGGGGTTTTCCACGGCGTCCATGACAGCAGCTGCCACCCGGTGAGAACCTCGGAAGGAAACTTGAACTCGTCGCATCTTGCAACAATGCGCAGAGTGGGACCATCCAATCGACGAGAACTGTCTCTTTTCAAAGCAGTCCACTGAAGGGACTCGGTCTCCGTCCAACTACCCCGTGGATTTCTCGACTCCCATCCCCCACGATCCACTCCCCGTCCAGTAAACTCATGCCCCAACGGGAGTCAGGAGCGAGATGAATCTTCATGGTATTGGAATAGTCCTTGTCACGTTCATGCTGACAGGCTGCGTGGCGAACTGGACACCTACTCCGGCTATCACCGGATCCAACGTCTCGCTGACCCAGTCACGGAAGGTCGAGGAGTTCAATCAGATCAATATCGATGGCATCGTCGATGTTTCCATCACCATCGGTTCTCCGAGATCGGTGACCGTGACTACCGATGACAATCTGATCAACCACGTCCGAACTCACAAGGTGGGAGATTTCCTGGAGATCGACACGATCGGTTCCATCGGTACCACCCTGGGGATCCAGATCGAGATCGTCGTGCCAGAGCTGATCACGATAGATCACGACGGAGTTGGAACCCTGCAGATCGTTGATTTCCAGGGAGAGCGGCTCAAGCTCATCCACGAGGGGATTGGCGACGTCGAGGTCCAGGGGACGGTTGGTCGAGTGAATGTCATCTCCGATGGAATCGGAGATGTGATCCTCTCCCGATTGACCGCACGAGAAGCGATCATCGAAAATAATGGAATCGGTGACGTCACTGTTCACGCTTATGAACTGGTCGACGCCAAGCTCGATGGTATCGGAGACATCACGATTCTAGGATTGCCAACAAAGTTGCTCACCGAAGACGATGGAATCGGTGACATCATTCAGCGAGGAGAGTGATGTTGATGGGATGGCTGTGGGCTGCATTCGGTGGAGCGGTGGGAGCATCCCTGCGCTGGGGTGTTTACCAGTGGGTCCAGCGCACCGGAATCTCTCCTGTCGAAACCGTCGCCCCTGCTAGCATCTCGCCAACAGCAACGGGAACCCTGCTGGTCAACTGGATCGGATCGTTGCTGATCGGCCTGATCGTCGGATTCCTCGAGGCGAAGTCGATCGATGATGAACGGCTGCGGATCTTTCTGGTGGTGGGGGTACTGGGAGGATTCACGACGATGAGCGCACTGGGCCTGGAGGGGTGGCAGTTGCTCCGGGAGGGACACACCCTCAAGACGCTCCTCCTGGTGTTCCTTCAGTGTGTCGGTTGTGTGCTGCTGGCCGGTGGCGGCTGGACTCTGGCCAGGAACCTGGCGGGAAGTACCGCCAGCTGATCACAGCGGAGCATCGAAGGAAACAACGTGTTCTTCCCCCTCAAAGGTGATTCGATCACCCTCCCTCAAGACCCTTCCCCTGCGAGTCTCCAGCTCTCCATTGACCTCGACTTCACCCCCGGTGATGACGATCTTCGCCTCACCGCCGGTACCGCAGAGCCCCTTCCACTTGAGAAATTGTGACAGGCGAATCGTCGCCGCTGATTCGTCCTTCATCTGCGCCTTTCCGGGGGGCCAGCCAAACTCAATCCTTCAATCAAAGCGTCCATCACCAGCGCATCCGTTGCATGGATGGGTTGATTGCTGTCGAGATCCCAGACCGCAACCACTTCCCCGGATGCATCGAGGATCGGGCGCGCCATTCCCGCCACAGTACTCAATCCGCTCTCCCCATCACACGAGATGTAGCCGGGCCACCTTGTCACATCTGCGGCAACCAGGATGCTTCCCTGTTGAACTGCATCGAAACATAACCCGCTCCTCCCCTCTTCCTGCTCTTGGATGGGAGAACAGACCGGTGGGCCGTCAGCCGGTCCCAGTTCCAATCGCCTCCTGGGGATCTGCCCCCGCAGCAGGTAAATTCCGTTCCAGTCCCAACCAAACGGCTTCATCTCCTCTGCGATGATCTTCGGCAGCGATTCCCAGTGAGTACCTTCATCGAGAGCCGACACCGAGCGACGGGCCAGATCGTGATAGGCCTGCCGTCGCTGCTGCTGAAGATCTCCAGGTAGCTGCTCGATGATCAGTTCGATGCGCTCGAGTAGATCGAGCACTCGCAGGTGATGCTGGATTCGCACCCGTATCGAGTCTCGCGCCACCCGAAACACCGCGAGCTGATGCTGATCCACAGCGGATCCATCAAGGTGCTGTGCGGGATCGGGAAAGGGCCAGTGGAGTGTACGGGTTGCAGCCGAAAACAGCGGGCATTGCTGCCTGGCAGCGTCACAGACCGTCACTGCCAGGTCAAACTTCTCGCCGGACATCTCTTCGATCGACTGACTCCTGAGAGAATCGATGGAGATCCCGTCTTCCTCGAGAACCGCCAATGCTGCCGGATGCGGAGAGCCCGTTGGATCGGTTCCAGCAGATGCACAGCGCCATCGCCCCCCGGTCTCGTCTCTCCAGATCGCCTCTGCGAGGATCGAGCGGCAAGAGTTGCCCGTACATAAAATGACGACCGATGGCATCGATTCCTCCTAGGCAGCTGAGAAGTGCAGGATAGCAGCGAGACGTGTGGAGTGTACCCTGATCATTGAAAGGAGGAGATCATGGTGGAACTTTCTAGCATCTGGTTGCCGATTCTTCTCTCCGCGGTATTCGTTTTCATTGCCAGCTCAATCCTTCACATGATGATCCCGATTCACTGCAAGGACTATGCTGCTCTGCCAGGGGAGGATGAAATCCTGGAAACGATGGGAAAACATGAAATCACCCCGGGGCTGTACCGGTTTCCCTTCTGTGCATCGATGAAGGAGATGGGAAACCCAGACCACATGGAAAAAGTGAATCGTGGCCCCAACGGGATGTTGACGATCACTCCCGACGAACCGATGGCGCTGGGGAAATACCTGTTCCTGTGGTTTGTCTTCTCCTTGCTGATCACGCTATTTGTCGGCTATCTCTCATCGATGGCACTGGCCGCTGATGCCACTTCCAGGGAGGTGTTCAGATTCGCCGGAACTGCCGCCACTCTCGGCTTTGCCGTACCGGTCCTGTGCGATTCGATCTGGAAAGCGGTGCCCTGGCCTGTGACCCTTCGCTTCTTCTTCGATGGAGCGGTCTACAGCCTCGTCACCGGGGCGACCTTTGCCTGGTTCTGGGCCTGAAATAACTGACGGGAGTCCATCTTGTACTGCGCTTATCTGATGCTGCTATTCTGCGCTTCGAGCCTCGACGCAACGATTCCGGAATCTACGGTTCAGGAAGAAGTTGAATCACGTCCCCCCAACATCATTCTCATCCTCGCCGACGATCTCGGCTATCGAGAACTGGGGTGCTACGGCCAGGAGAAGATCAAGACTCCGAACCTCGATCAACTCGCCGCCGACGGGATGAAATTTACCCAGCACTATTCAGGTGCTCCGGTCTGTGCATCTTCACGGTGTGTATTGATGACGGGGCTCCACTGTGGTCATTCTCTGGTCCGGAATAACTGGGAGAATGGCGGCTGGGGAGAAGATGAACCGGAAGGGCAGTACCCACTACCGGGTGGCACGATCACCATGGCGAGAATGCTCCAGGATACCGGCTACGCCACCGGAGTTTTCGGCAAGTGGGGACTGGGCGGACCAGGAACCTCGGGGGCACCGGAGCATCAGGGCTTCAACACATCGGTGACGGTTTTGTGCCAACGAAAGGCTCACAACTTCTACCCGACTCACCTGTGGAAGAATGGTGAGAAGATGCTTCTCGCCGGAAATCAGTGGTTCAAGGCGCACCAGAAGATCGATAAACCGCTGCCCGAGGATGAGGATTACTACGATCGCTACCTGGGCCAGACCTATTCGCCGGATGTCTTCCTCGATGAAGCGCTGGACTTCATCGATGAGAATTCCAAAAAGCCATTTTTCCTCTACTACCCCAGCCCCATCCCCCATGTCGCGCTTCAAGTACCCGTCGAGGATCTGAACCAGTATCCAGAGGAGTGGGATGACAAGCCCTACCTCGGGGTCGGAGGCGGTTATCTTCCGCACCCTCGTCCAAGAGCGGCTTACGCGGCGATGATCACCCACCTCGATAAGGAAGTGGGTGCCATTCTCGATCGTCTTGAGCAGCATGGACTGTCAGACAACACCCTCGTGATGTTCACCAGCGATAATGGCACGACCTATGCCGGCGGAGTCGATCACCAGTTCTTCGCCAGTACCGAGGGCTTGAGCGGTCTCAAGGGCAGTGTCCTCGAAGGGGGAATCCGCGTTCCCCTCATCGCCCGCTGGCCCGGCAAGATCGCCAAGGGAAGCAGCAGTGATTTCCCGTCATCCTTTCCTGACATGATGCCGACGGCCGCAGAACTGGCCGGAATCCCCTTCGATCTCCCCATCGATGGTGAAAGCCTGATCCCGATGATGACCACAGGGTCCAATCCGCAGCGAACTCATGATCTGTACTGGGAACACGGCGATCAGCAGGCACTTCGCCACGGCGACTGGAAACTGGTTCGAAGAAGACTGGGAAAGAAGAATCAAGAGACGCGGCTCTTCAACCTCGCCACCGATGCCGGAGAAAAGAAGGATCTCTCGGAAGAAAGACCTGAGATCCTTCAGATGATGATGAAACGGGCAGTCTCCAGCCGATTCCCATCACCGATCTTCCCCAACAAGGCTCTCGATTCACTTCACGACCAGCAATGACTCGCTGGCCTTCAACCGAATCCTCGCGACTCTCTCTTCGAACTCATCTCTTCGAACTCATCTCTTCGAACTCAGGGGCAACCTGCATCGGGGAAGGGTGCCGCAGGTGGTTCTCCTGCATTGAACAGATAGAGCAGCAGGTAGATCGCATCCGAGATGTCGATCGATCCGTCAGCGTTGGTATCCCCTGCCTCTTCCGGGTTCGGTTGGGCTCCCGTGGCGAACAGGTAATCGAGAAGGAAGATCGTATCCGAGATGTCGAGGGTGCCGGAACCGTTGGTGTCTCCTCGGATGAATGGATCGGTGCATGGACTCGGAGGCAGCATCCACTCGAGGATCCGTGCCAGCAGCGGAGTACGATCTGCAGCCACGACAGACGAGAAGGGGAATGCCAGCACCGCCGCCTTGTGCCCCTGATCGACTGTCACCACTGCGGCCCCGCCGCCTTGAAGTGTCCCGGTACCCGATGCCGGGTCGTAGGAGAACGCCCTCTGTGCCGGTGGTAGCGGAGTCATTTCCGATTGGTAGGCACCGCTCGACAGCTGCAGGTCGAGGCCATCCCCGAGCGGGTTTCCCGCCTCTCCCAGTAGTCCTGGCAGACCCATATCCCACTGTTCGTGCTGGAGGAACAGGTAGTTGCTGAACAGTGCAGTGGTGTCGAGATATGCGGTGGCATACGCTCCCGAGAGCACCAGGTTTCCGCCGCCCTGGAGATATTCCATCAACAGTGCCTGGCGCGCCGGACCCAGCTGGTCGGGGTAGCCGCTGTGGAAGTAACCGACCGGCCATATCACGACGCCATCGGTATATTCAGCGAGCAACGCGGTGGTCAATGGACCATCGACAAACGGGTCCCATGCCTGGTAGCCGATACCGAGACCATCGAGAACATCCAGGTAAGTGACTTGATACCCGGTATTTCCAGCATCGAAGTAGCCATTGATCACCAGGATGTCGATGGTGGACTCGACCGTCACTTCCAGCGATTGCAACGATTCATTGTCGGAAGCATCGATCGCAGTGATCACGTAGTGGAGTTGGCCCGCTCCCGCTTCACTGTCGACAAAGACATTTTCCTGCAGTGGAAGCGGATTCACCAGAGAGTAAGGCCCGCCAGCAACCACAGATCGATGGACGAAATAGCCACTCAAGTCGGGCTCCGGGTTTGCATTCCAGGAGAGGGTCACGCTTCCATTGGCCGAGACTGCAACGACTCCGGTCGGAGGCGAGGGCGCGACCACGTCTGCTGCCGTTGCAGAGTAGGGTCCCTCGAATACGATGGTCGATGTCGCCAGATCTGCCGAGACGGTGGTCTCGCCGAACCACGCCACTGCTGAGGTCATGTTGTCGGAGAGCCCGGTGAGTTGCCCCAGTTGACCATCGAGCACCAGGTCCGTCGATTCCCGGTAATCCTCGATCGGTTGACCGCCGAGCGGGGTCGTCTCGCTGTACTGGTACTGAAAACGATTTTCCCAGACATGGAATGCCCCGCCGCCAGGCAGGACCGACTGAAGCTGCCCCAACACCTGGCCGGCGTTGTCATTTGCCAGCGTGGTCGGTGTCGCAACGGTCGGTACATCTTCGGCAAAAAGCCCGGTGCCCTGTTGGAGCAGAGCAATCTGAGCGTCGATGAAACCGTCGTAGTCCACTTGCAGTTGCGGATCATTCGCCATCGAAGCATACAATGCATCGAGGACCACGATGTCATTTCCGAGCACCGCCTCGAAAAGGGCCGCCAGTAGATCGGGGCGCAGTTCTTCGAGAAACTCGAAGTACACGCCGGCGTACCTGTAGAAGGTAAACGATCCATAGGTCGCACTGGTGATGTCGGCCACCGTCAGTCGGGTGCTGTCGGTTGAAATCCGATCGAGCAGAATTCCCCGCGGCAATACCCCGTTGATTCGAGTCGCGCCGACCAGGTATTCCGCCAACCCCTCATTGTACCAGACCATGCGGTTTCCTTCGTACAAGGAGCCGGACTCGCCGAAACTCCCGGTGATCAGGTAGCGACTGTCGAGGAAGTGCGTGTACTCATGACGGAGCAGTTCTTCCAGCGTGTAGATGCTCTGTGCTGGAGTTCTGTCGTAGGTGAAGAGAGTCCCCCACCCCTCGATGAAGATGCCGCCGTTATTGGTCGAGAGACCGTACAAGAACGGCTGATAGTTCGAGTAATCCTGTGGACTGCCATAGATCACCAGCGTCAGAACTTCATTGGTGTCGCCGGGAACGGCCTCGAGGGCACCACTCTTCCGGTAGAACTGACTCTCGACCTCCTGGATGGCGTCATAGAGTTGGTTCGCCACATCGAGGTCGATCGCCGTCAGGAATTTCAGCCGTCCCTGGTCGAACAGATACTCATTGGGTAGTGCGATCGCCATCACTTCGCTACGAATCTGGACAAGATCGAGCAAGCCACCGCCATACAACTGACCGGCAAACTGCATATCCAGGTCGATCACCGCCCTCAGCCACGGTCCGGAGTACGGAATGTGGAGATTGTAGGCCTGCGTGAGGATGTCGTGAGCCGCATCCCGCGTCGTCTGTTCGAGAAATGCCATCCGGTTCATCACCCACAGGGCATTGAGCACGACATACTCATTATCATCGGTGTAAGTAGTGTCGAGGGCGATCACCGCAACCGCGGCTACCAGAGCAGGTGACACCGCGGAATACCACGGACTGTTGACTCCACCAGAGTTATTTTCATTGCCGATCTGCCGGGCCAGTGTGAAGAGACAGCGATACGCCATCAGACGTTCCTGGTATTCGTCTTCATGGGCCGGATCGGATGAGTATCGATCGAGCACCGCCTCGATCTGAGGGATCAACGATACGCTGGCATTGGTACTGTCGATGCTCACCAGCCATTGCGACAGAAGAGACAGCGGTGGATCCACCGTGATCAACTCAGGCTGCTGTCCAACGGTCACCATCGCCTGCACCGCCGCTGCAAACGTCGGATCGTCGTACGACACGCTCGCCTGATAGAACTGGTGATAAAAAGCGATCTGGTAAAAGTAGCACATCCGGCGCAGCCGCTCGGCATTGACCAGCAGATCCAGAGCCTCCACCTCGATGGCGGCTGCGATCAACAGGACATTTTCCGCGGAAATCGCTGTTTCCACATCACCATCAAAAGTCCACAACTGATCGATGCAAGGATCGGTACTGGTGGCCACCATCTCGACGAACGCTGCACCTGTGGCCGCGGCAAATTCAGCAGAAGTGCAAGGGCCCGTCGGCCAGCTGGTGGGTGCTGGCGCGGGACCGCCAGTTGAAGAAGAGGATCCCATTCTGATTGCAGTTTGCAGGTCGCGACCACTTCCCCGCGGCCTCGTTGTCAACGCCTCGGCTGGATTCGCGGCATGGCCACCACTGCATCGGGCATCGAGAAACGCCGTCTCCGACTCCAGATGCCCCCGGGGCGCTTGAATAACCGAGGACTGTACGAGCGATAATGGTCCCGGGGCTGGCGGTGCGGAAGGAGGAACCTGACCCAACGAAACAGACACCGACAGACCCAAAATCACGGATAGCAAACGAACCATGGTGAATCTCAATCCTGAAGTGGTAAGAGCCGGTGGAGTCCTATACATCGGCTCCTCCAACCATTCATTATACCTCAGTCAGATCACCATCCAAATTCTTCCATTTCATGGATAACAAGCTAAAGAAGCTTCAGCAGCGGACTTTGCATGACTTCCAGGAGCCTTCAGAAATGGCGGCATCTTCTCGCTGGAAGAGAATCCTAGCAGGAACAGGCCTGCTGCCATCTGAGTCTGGCGCATCACGTCGATACTGGTCCCGGCTTCAATCCCTCCGACGATGTGTTGAGCGTCGAAACCAGGGCAAAGAGCCATCCTCCCTGCTCTTCGACCAGACGAGTCATCGCTTCTCGTGGATCGGACGGTCAGGGCTGCGCGGATTCTTGTTGGTTTTCCAAGTCGATGTGCTCCTATTGATGGCGCTGATCTCGATTGAGTATTCTCCGTTCTGCATGCGGGAGACATGAGGCTATCACGGTGAAGGGCCATCATCTTGACTGCGAGAAAACCGAAGACCATTTCGAAGATCTGGAAGGCCGGAATCAGCCATCTGTGCCGGGTCGATCCCCATCTGGCTCGGGTGATCACGGCCTACAGCGGACAGCCTCTGATCATCGAGCGACGCCGTTCCCCCTTCGAGTTCCTGCTACGCTCCATCATCTTCCAGCAACTCTCGGGTCAGGCCGCCGGCACGATCCATCGCCGGTTCCTCGATCTCTTCCCGATGAAACGACCGACTCCCGTGCGAGTCTCGAAATTGAAGCCCGCTAGTTTTCGCAAGGTTGGAGTCTCCGGCGGCAAGGAGCGCGCCATCCTCGACCTGGCTCGCCATGCTCGCGCAGGGCTGATTCCAGGATTCGCAGCGCTCGAACAGATGGACGATGAACAGATCATCGACACGATCACCCCGGTCCACGGCATCGGTCGCTGGACCGTCGAGATGTTACTGATTTTTCAACTGGGAAGACCCGATGTGCTCCCTGTCGCCGACCTCGGTGTCCGGAAGGGATTCGCACGGATGCGTGGCAAGAAGGTACTTCCAACCCCCAAACAACTGACCCGCGCCGCCAAGAAGTGGCAACCCTACCGCAGCATCGGCAGCTGGTACTGCTGGCGAGCGACCGAGATGTAAGGGTTTCCTTCTCGCAGAAATCGCAGTTTGTCTCACTGCTCCTTGCCAGAAACTGTCGCCAGCTTGTGCACCGTGAAATGGACAAACGACTCCGCAGGACCGCTCTCCTCGAACTGCAGGCCCCAGTTCAGGTGCATCTGCATGGCCGGTTTCATCGTCGGGATCATCAGTCGCACTTGATGGCCATCTGCCGACAGGGTTGCCGAGTCGATGGCCAAATCGGTGGTTCCTTCATCCCCTTGATCCAGATCCAGTTTTGGTGAGCCGTAGTTGCTGCTCCAGCGGTAGTTCCAGCCCTCCAGCTGGAAGGAGGCGGCAAGAGACTCTAGAGGCGTGGTGACTTGTTGATTGAAGGTGATCAACAAACCATCGGTGAGTGCTCTGACCTGCAAGGGATAGGGCAATGGAGAATCTGTTTTCCTGACCCGGTAGAAGCCGCCCGGCTCGGTCTTGTCGGAGGACCAGCCAAACAAACCGGAGAGATAGAGACTGCCGTCTGGATGGAATCTACCGCGCATGGTGCCGGTGGGAGTCTCGATCGGCAGCGGCACGAAGCCTCCCTGATGGACGCCATCGACCTCATCTTCTAGCAACAGATACACCTCGCCGGTGCCATAGGAGAGTCCCAGTAATTTCCCCGACAGATCCCCCCAAACACCTTCGGGCACCCGCACTTGTGCCGCCGGTGACCGATCCACCGTCGGATGAATCCAGCACAACGGAGGTTCGTACTCGGTTCGCATCTCATCGACACCCAGCATGACTCCACTCCAATTATTGCCATGAAAGGAACCCGCTGCGATGCGATTGATGCGATTGGCGGGCATCCAGTGGCCCTCCTGATCGGAACCCCAGGCGATACCATCGGCATCGACTGCCAGACCATTCGGTGCACGGAAGCCAGAGGCCACCATCTTTGAACTGGATCCATCCGCTACCACCTGGATCAGCGTGCCATGCTGAGGATGTGCCGGCAACTTGGCATGACGAGCAGCTTTCAGGTAATAGATGCTACCGTCGGGGCCCTCCTGTAAACCACCTGCCGGTTCATGAAAATGAGGAGAGTTCATCGCATCGACATTGAAGCCCTCGTAGTGATCGGTTTCGCCGTCGTCGTCGAGGTCGACCAGCCGTGTGATCTGATCTCTTCCCAGCACCAGGATCTCTTCCTGTCCCGACTCGCCGCGGGTCAACAACCCGAGCGGCTGACTGAGGCCACTGGCGATGCGCTGCCAGCGGAGGTTTTTGAGCCCGGCGTCGAGGCCATCGACTCGCCAGACGTCACCGTTCCAGGTCGAGATCGCCGCCGAATTCCCTCCATCGAGGAAGTCAAAATCACCAAATCGCATCCAGGAGTTCCAGGGATTCTCGTCGGGCCAGGAGATCCTGTCGATCTCGAAGGGGTGTTTTTGAGTGATGGCGCTTGCCGATTGCAGATCGGCGATGAACTCACCGAGTCTCGATTGCGGGCCATACCACTGAAGCAGTTCTCCCTCGACATCTGAATCGGTGGAAGGAAGCAGAACCGAGGCCTTGCGCTGCCACACCGGAAACTCCCCCGACATATCGGCACTTTCGACGATCAGAAACTGAGCGTCCAGATCGCCGCGCAGCCCGTAGGCGGTCACGATCGGCTCTCCCGACTCCTCTGCCAGAGCCAGGATTCCCTCGGAGTGAATCACCTCTCTATGGATGCGGATTCCATCGATATAGCCGCTGAACCAGGGGTCTTCGGGAAAGTTCTCCGAAGTGAAGCCGATCTGGATGACGGTATTCTCGACCGGTCCACCAGGACTGAGCAATCCTTCTCCATCCTGTTTCCCATCGACATAGAGTTTGATCCTGCCTTCCCTTGGATTCCAGCTGAAGGCGACATGGTGCCAGCGCCCGTCGGTGACCTGCTGCTCACCTGCCACCGCGCCGACCCAGCCGATGTCGAAGCACAGATGTCCATCGCGGATGAAGAAGGCCTTTCCATCGTGGATCCACCGACCTTCCTCAGATGTCTGGGAAAAGAGACTGCCGTCCTTTGTCGTATGAACCCATGCCGCAAAAGTCATCGCATCGCTCGTGAACTCAAAATTGTCATGACGAGTCCACAAGGCACGGGCAGTACCATCGAAATCGAGCGCTCGCCCCTTGACCCCTCTTCTCCAGGTCACACCTTCCAGTTTCAGATCTTTCTCACCATCGACGACGCTCGCCATCGTATCGCCAGAACTCTCGTCGCAATCCCAGCCCGCCAGTGGCCGGGGAGGAGGTGCGCTGACTCTACTGACCACCACAATCGAATCGTCAGTGGAACCGACCGACACTCCCGACTTCGTCCCATCCATCTTGAACAGTTGAGGGAGATCCCGGACCTGGTGAGGAAGTTCGAAGCGATCCATTTCATCTCCAGCACTTCTGGCGATCAGATCTGCTTCATTCTCATCCCCGAAGATGGCGTTGCGTTCTCCGGCGAGAGTGATCGTTTCGGGCCACAGTGGATCACTTCCCTGGTTCCATACACTGGCTAGCGGTGACGGGTCGCGGAAATAGACCCGTTCGGTGATGACGCGGAATTTCGCCAACTGCTGCTGGCCGGTGATGGGGGCGATGTAGATGTGAACCGGAGCCGGATCTGCCACCTCTGAGCTGGCCATCAACACGACGCGGCCCTTGTGCGAGGAAACTCGGACGGAATCTCCACCACCACGGATGCCGATGACCATCACAGGTTTCCCACGCTGCAGTATTATAAACTCGCCCTTCGCCCCCCCGATAGATGGTGAGAGAACCATCCCAGCTTCGAGGCTCAACAACGAGATCCTCAACATGTCATCGATTCCGATCAGCTGAATCGATCTCTTCCAGGCGTACAGATCTTCTCCGCGGGTGAAGGCTGCTCGCTCGAACACCCGTGTCTTTCCGATGTTGTAGTGAAGTAGCACTCCATCTCGATCGCGCTGGAGCCCTTGCCAGCGCCCACCTTCGAGCGGCCCATAGGGTACCGGGCGTGTCTCGTCAAAGGTGCCCGCCTTACCGACAGCAAACCCGGGACCTGGAGGATTGATCCAATCAGTCTCTCCTGCGATGCGTGGCCAAATTCCGTGGGGCCCGTCGTAGACGATTCCGCGCAACTCGACAAACTCTCCCGACCATGCGGCTGCCCAGCGCAACTCTGCCGTGTCAAAGAGCATCGCGTGCTCTCCATCATCATCGAGCGGGATGGCGATCCCCTTGCAGGCGATATTGTCGGGGGTGACCTCGATGGCAGCAGACAAGAAGGGGCCATAGTCCATCGCCTGCCACGGTTCATCCTGTCCGTTACAGATTCCTGTCAGGATGAATGTTACTCCCAGAAAGGAGATGAAACTCAGTTCAACTATCTTCACGAGATTGCCTCCCTTCTCCGCTGAAGGAGAAATAATCCTTGAGTTCCTGGTTTCGAAAGTCCTTCGGATTGGCGATCCAGTGGTCTCGAAATTGAACGGGTAACAAATTCGGAGGATCGAGGTCTTCCTTTTGATCTGACAGGTCCAATTGTGAAGTTCCTTTCGAAGTCGATATTTCATTGCACTGATCGATCATGAAGCAAGTTGTCGGCTCGAATTGCATATGCTAGCCGCACTCTCCGAGGAATCCGACCACGAAAAGACCACGTAGATGAAGAAGAGTTCCCCGCATCGCTGGCCCTGGGAATGGCTCTTGGGGTACCCTGTCTGCAGGTCGAGCAGAGCCGGGCGATGGCCTGGCAGGGAGAATGCCGATGGAGCACCGCATCGAGAAAGACACGATGGGTGAGGTCAAGGTTCCGGTAGATCGATTGTGGGGAGCGCAGACCCAGCGCTCCCTCGAGAACTTCTGCATCGGGCATGAGCGGATGCGGCGTCCGCTGATCCGCGCGATGGGGCTGGTCAAGCAGGCAGCAGCTGCAGTCAATGCAGAACTGGGCGGTATCACCTCCGAGATTGCCAGTGCCATCAATTCCGCAGCCGAAGAAGTGATCCATGGTGATCTCGATGATCACTTCCCGCTGGTGGTCTATCAGACTGGATCCGGCACCCAGTCCAACATGAACTGTAACGAGGTGATCGCCAACCGGGCCAACCAGGCACTCGGGCAACCACTCGGCAGTCAGAATCCAGTGCATCCCAACGATCATGTCAATCACGCCCAGAGCACCAACGATTCCTTTCCTACCGCCATCCATGTCGCCTGCGCCAGTGAGTGCCACGATCGACTACTCCCCGCCATCGATGCCTTGAGGAAATGTTTGGATGAGAAAGCTGGGGAGTTTTCAACCGTGGTCAAGATCGGCCGAACTCACCTGCAGGATGCCACTCCACTGACCCTCGGGCAGGAAATCTCCGGTTGGTCCGATCAACTGCGCATCACTCAACGGCAGATCCAGGACTCCCTGACACTGGTTCTCGAGTTACCGATCGGGGGCACAGCAGTCGGTACCGGCCTCAACACTCGCCCTGGATATGCCGAGAAGGTTCCTGCGGCACTGGCGAGTAAGACCGGCATCCCGTTCATCCCGGCACCCAACAAGTTTGCTCAGCTCGGTGGCAAGGAAGCGATCGTCGGTCTCTCCGGCAGCCTCAAAAGTCTGGCCACCGCACTGCACAAGATCGCTAACGATGTCCGCTGGCTCGCCAGTGGTCCCCGCTGTGGCATCGGAGAGATTACCATTCCCGCCAATGAGCCGGGGTCCTCGATCATGCCTGGAAAGGTCAATCCGACCCAGTCCGAGGCGATGACGATGGCGTGTGCACGAGTGATCGGCAACGACGCATCCATCGGCTTCAGCGGAGCGCTTGGCAATTTCGAACTGAATGTCTACATGCCGGTGATCGGCGATTGCATCTTGCAATCGATCGACCTACTGGCCTCTTCCATCAATTCATTTCGAGAGAACTGCGCCTCGGGTATCGAACCGGTCCAGCAGCACATCGATGAGCTCCTGCACCGCTCGTTGATGCTGGTCACCGCTCTCAACCCTCACATCGGTTACGACAAGGCTGCCGACGTGGCAAAGACTGCCCATGCTGAGGGCAAGACCTTGCGCGAAGTGGCGGTGGAAAAAGGGTATTGCAGTGCTGAAGAGTTCGATGGCTGGGTCATCCCATCCGAGATGACTTTCCCAGCCAACTGAAACCATCTCCGGGGCCAGTCTAGGACCGTTCATACTCCAGTAGGTAACCCTGGAAGAGTCGCAAGTGCTCCTCTTCATCTGCCAGCAAGGTCACGCAAATATCCTCGGTGACCGGATCATCATCGCACATCTGAATGATCTTCTTGTATTGCGCCACTGCGGTCTCTTCGGTTTCGATGACTCCCCGGATCACACTGAGCACATCGGTCGGATCATCAGTGGGTTGAAGTGATTTCTGTCCCGGCCTGAATTGCATGCTGCCAGGAATGGTGCCGCCGATGATATGAATACGTCGAGCCAAAGCCTGAGCATGTTGTGTCTCTTCGACCACATCCGCAGCGAGCGATTGCTTGATCGGCTCCGCACGGGCGCCGACAAGATTGGTCGAGGCGCAGATGAAGTTGATCACCGCTTCCAGTTCCATCCAGTACGCGCGGGTCAACTCTGCTATCAATTCCTTGTTCATCTAGTTCCCCTCATCGATGTGGGATCAGTGACTGATCTCCGTTGTTCGATAAAAAATCAACCGGAGCGCCTTGGATGCGCTCCGGTCGTTCCTGAAGACCCGATCCGAAGATCGATTTCCATCGGTTTCAGTGACGCGCCTTGAATTCAATCGCCGGAACGCTGCAGTTCAAACTCAGCGAACCACCAGGTTCACCATTCGACCGGGGACCCACACGAACTTGACGATTTCCTTGCCTTCGGTGTACTCCTGCACGCGGGAGTCAGCAAGGACTTGTTGCTGGATCTGTTCCTGACCGATATCGACGGCCACTTCGATCTTGCTACGAACCTTGCCGTTGACCTGCACCGGAACTTCGACCAACTCCTGCTGAAGCCAACGTGGATCCGCCTGTGGAAACTCCTCCCACATCAGCGACTCTTCATGTCCCAGTGCACTCCACAACTCCTCGGCCAGATGCGGGGCATACGGGGCGAGCACCAGACAGAAAGGTTCCAGGATCGCCCTTGGCCGCGTCTCCAGCGGATTGAGTTCGTTGACAAAAGTCATCATCTGCGCGATGGCCGTATTGAAACGCAATCCCTCGGTATCGTGATCGACCTTGTCGATGGTGCGATGCAATATTCTCATCTGGTCATCTGTGGCCGGTGCTGACAGGGTGCCGTGCAACTGATCATCCTGGTCAAAAAAGAGCCGCCAGACACGATCGAGGAATCTGCGCGCCCCCATCAAACCACCGGTGGACCACGGTTTGTCCGCTTCGATGGGGCCCATGAACATCTCGTAGACCCGCAGTGAGTCGGCACCTTGCTCTGCAATCACATCGAGAGGGTCAACAACGTTGCCGAATCGCTTCGACATCTTGCGGTGGTCCTCGCCGAGGATCATCCCCTGATTGACCAGTTTTGCGTACGGCTCATCGACGGGACAGACCCCGATGTCATGGAGGAACTTGGTCCAGAATCTGGAGTAGAGCAGATGCCCGACCGCGTGCTCCGCTCCACCGAGGTACAGATCGACCGGCATCCAGCGCTTTGCCAGTTGCGGATCGACCAGAGCCTGATCATTCTTTGGATCGATGAATCGCAGAAAATATGCACTCGATCCGGCACTACCAGGCATCGTATCGAGTTCTCTGCGAGCTGGAATACTCGATCCTGGAACCTCTGCCTGGCTCCACTGTTGAGCTCTTTCGAGCGGTGACTTTCCGGTACCGGTCGGAGCGAAGTCATCGAGATGGGGTAGTTCCAGCGGTAAGGCCGATTCGGGGAGGGGATGTGCCTTCCCCTCATCATCGATGACCACCGGCACCGGTTCTCCCCAGTATCTCTGACGGGCGAAGATCCAATCGCGCAGGCGATACCGGACGATCCGCTTTCCGATCTTCTTCTCCTCGAGCCACTCGATGCTGGCTGAAATCGCCTGTTCCTTGCCCATCCCATCGAGGAAGCCACTGTTGACATGAGTCCCCTCCCCGACATAAGCCTCGACAGCCACATCTCCGCCGGCCACCACCTCGACGATCGGCAGTTTGAAGGTCGTGGCAAAGTCCCAGTCGCGCTGGTCATGCCCCGGAACGCACATGATGGCTCCAGTGCCGTACCCCATCAGAACATAATCGGCGACCCAGATCGGCATCGTATCTCCGGTGCACGGATTGATGGCGTGGGCACCGGTGAAGACTCCGGTCTTACCCGCTTCCGTTCCCGATCGCTCGATGTCGCTCTTTCTGGCGGCCTCCTGGCAGTACGCCTCGACCGCTTCCTGATGCGGAGTATCGGTGAGTTTGCTGACGAATGGATGCTCTGGAGAAAGTACGCAGAAGGTCGATCCGAACAGTGTGTCTGGACGAGTGGTGAAGATCTCCATCTTCAGATCTGAATCCACGATGTCAAAGGTCGCATCCGCTCCCTCCGATCGTCCGATGCGATCGCGTTGCATCGATTTGATCGACTCCGGAAAGTCGACCTCATCGAGACCTTCGAGCAACCGATCGGCGAAGGCGGTGATTCGAAGCATCCACTGCTTCATCGGCTGACGTACCACGTCATATCCGCCGCGTTCACTCTTGCCGTCGATCACCTCGTCATTTGCGAGCACCGTACCCAGCTCCGGGCACCAGTTGACCATCGCCTCCTCCTGGAAGGCGAGGTCATGCTCGAGCAGCTTGAGAAAGATCCATTGGGTCCAGTGGTAATAGGTAGGATCGCTGGTGGAGAACTCCCGATCCCAGTCGTAGGAGTAGCCCATTGCTCGCAGTTGTTTGCTAAAGGTCTCGATGTTCTCCCGGGTCGAGACCTCGGGGTGAACCCCTTTCTCGATGGCATACTGTTCCGCCGGCAGACCGAAGGCATCGAAGCCCATCGGATGAAGCACATCGAATCCCTTCATCCGGCGATGGCGAGCGATGATGTCACTGGCTGTGTAACCCTCGGTATGCCCGACGTGGAGCCCGCTCCCCGAAGGATAGGGAAACATGTCGAGAACGTAGTATTTGGGAAGATCGGAACGTATTCCGGCACGGAACAGCTGGTGTTGATTCCAGTGCGCCTGCCAACGCGGTTCGATTTCTTGAGGTCTGTATCCCATCAGTTCCATCCATGTTGCGACTCTGGCGAATTTGGCCCATGCTGCACGCTGATCTATCACCCGGGTGGATTCTACGCAGCAGGTCTTGTTGCAACCACCTGCACTGGAAGAATTCCTCCGCCAGAAGGCAAGAAATGAGGTCATCGATGAGTCGATCTTGGTCCATCTTATGCACGATGATCCTGCTCCTTTGCGGTTGTCTTGGCCCTGATCACAGGAGCGAAAATCATCGAGACCGCTGGGCGATCGCCATCCACGGTGGAGCGGGCGCCCTTTCCAGAGACGCACCTGAAGAAGCGCAACGTGCCTATCGTGAGTCGTTGCAATCGGCACTGACCATCGGCGCCGGAATCCTTCAGGGTGGCGGGACCGGACTCGACGCTGTCGAACAGGTGATTCGCTTCCTCGAAGATGATCCCCTGTTCAATTCTGGCCTCGGAGCCGTCTTTAACTCGGAGGGAAAACATGAACTGGATGCATCCATCATGGATGGTTCCGATCTCTCCTGTGGTGCCGTCGCTGGGGTGCGAACCGTACGCCACCCCATCACGCTGGCCAGAAAAGTGATGACAGAAACTCGCCATGTACTGTTTGCCGGGGAAGGTGCCGAGACCTTTGCCAGCGAGTGCGGAGTCGAACTGGTCAAGAACTCCTTCTTCTCAACCGATCGACGGCGAGAGCAGTGGATCCAGAAGACCCAGCAGAAGAAGGGCACCGTCGGGGTGGCGGTGCTCGATCAGCACGGACACCTGGCGGCGGGCACGTCGACTGGTGGCATGACCGACAAGCGCTGGGGTCGAGTCGGCGATTCCCCCATCGTCGGAGCCGGCACCTACGCCGATGATCGCGCCTGCGCCGTTTCCTGCACCGGAACCGGTGAGGAGTACATCCGTCACGCGGTCGCTCATTCCGTCGCGGCGCGCATGATGCTAGCGGGTCAGGATCTTCAAACCGCCTGCGATGCGATGATCCACCAGGTGCTTCAACCCGACGATGGCGGCCTCATCGCCGTCGATGCCGCCGGCAATATCGCGTTTTCCTACAGCACAGGAGGGATGTACCGCGCCGCCGCCGATTCAAGCGGCCGCTTCGAGATCGGCATCCATGACGAGATGATCACGGTGCCTGGCTCCTAGTTTTCCGCAGCGGTTCTGGATTGGTCGTCAGGATTCCATCGATCTCCTCTTGCGATGAAGTGAACTCTAAAATCGGCTGTCGTCTCCTTGGTTGAGAGCTGGTGCCCTCATATGAGGGATTATTATTGATGCAGGTGCTTGGACCATTGACGGCTTGGAGTCCCTGCGCATGCTTCTATAGTAGGGTGTTGCCGTCGGAGTCGCGGGGCCGATTCGCTGCCACCGCCCGACCAAGAATCGCACGGACTCGAAACGTCGACTCCGTCAGATATGGAGGCCGCAGCATGCGACGCCTTCACGTAGGGATACATCCTATGAAGCATCCCAGCTTGGGCTTCTTGATACTTCTCTTCGCGACCTCCTGCGCCGGCCCGCCCGTCGCAGAGCTCTCACACCCTGAGTCCAGCCAACTCTTCGACTTGCTGGACACCAGTCACGATGGCTCGCTTTCCCCCTTCGAAGCGCTCGACGCCCTGCTTGTGATCTCGAAGGAGGGTGCCTTGACCCGTGAGGCCCTCGGGGCTTTTTTGAGCGAGTATGCAGAAGAGGAGTTTGCTGACCGCAGAGAGTTCTTCGAGATGGGGGACTCGGACCGCGACGGGAAACTGGTGCTGAACGAGCTCCCCAGTGGATTTGCCTCCATGATGTCGAGTCTGGATACCGACGGTGATGGCGCCATCACCTGGAGCGAGTTCAGGCTGGTCAATATCGAGTCCTCCGTGATGATGGCGAAGGAGGAAGGAGCGGAACTCTATGCCGAGCTCGTCGAGGAGATCGGGGAGCCGGTGCACCTGGAAGGAGCTCCCGTTGACCTTGTCGAGGAACTTCGGGAGTTCGATGTCGACGGAGACAGGACCATCACTCAAGAAGAGATCGAGCAGGTGATCCGTAAGGAGCTCGCTGGGACGACCTTCGAGGTCACAGGCGAGCTCGCGATCATGCAAGGAGTGATCGGTGCAACTACTCCTTCGAGTGTGCTTGAGCTCGCTTTCATGAACCCTGAGGTTCGGACCATTGTCCTCACCAATATGCCAGGTTCGATGGACGACGTGGCCAACATGCGGGCCGGACGATACATCCGTCAGTTTGGCCTGAACACGCACGTACCGGCGGATAGCGAAGTGGCCTCTGGCGCAACCGACCTGTTTCTAGCCGGCAGGCATCGCTCCTGTGAGCCGGGCGCACGCTTCGGCATCCACTCTTGGGGTGGAGGTCCTGTGGTAGCCACGGACCTGCCAAGAGATCATGAAGATCACCTCCTCTACCTGGACTACTACGAGGAGATGGGCATCCCTGCGGAGTTCTACTGGCGAACCCTCTCGGCCGCCCCAGCTGAGGGCATCCACTGGATGACGGAGGAGGAGCTCGAGCGCTTTGGTTTCTTCACGGACGGGAGACCTGACCTGAAGTAAGGCTCGGAGCGGAGTCGGAGGTTGCCTCAGAGTTCACATGCGAGGCTTGTTGGAGCTTGATCCCGTCATTAGTGGTCTCGAACAGAGGACGTAAGCGGAGTCGTTTTCCAGCGTTCTCCGCTACCGATCAGGTGAACTCTAAAATCGGCTGTCGTCTCCTTGGCGGATGATTCCGTCTTTGGCTTGCGACCATCGATCACCACTACCGGCCCCCGACCGATCACTTGCCAGGAACCATCGGGATCGACGATGACTGCAGTCTGTTCATCGATGCCGACTCCGATCTGATCTGGATGATCGGCGACGGCGGTGAAGAGGCGCGCCCAGCGACGTCTGGCGAGGAAATGCTGATCGACGATGACGCCGGGCCACAGCCCCAGACCCTCGATAAGTTCCGTGGTTGATTTGAGCAACGCCTCCAGTTCTGCCTCGCCGGTGATCATGTGGCGAGACATCACCGCAGCACCGGCGCTGGTGCCGGATAGGATGGTGCCCTGAGCGTGGCACTTTCTCACCACATCGATGAGGTTTCGTTGGCGCAGTGCATCCATCAGGCGCGACTGCGATCCACCGCCGAGCCAGATCAGATCCGCACTCTCGATGGCGCTGCGCGCTGCGGCCGCTTCTTCGGGAATCACCGTGACCCGTGTCGCTCCCGATTGCTTCCACGCCTCGGCAGTGCGTGCGCCGGCGTTCTCCCTGCTGGAAGCCCACCCGATGATGAGAATGTTGGCATCCTTGCCACCCGCCAGTTCGAGAGCTCGGGGGCGAAGATCCAAAGGAAGAGATCCACCTCCCGCCACGATCAAAGCCCCCGCCTTCGAGGGCGCAGGGGGGTCGAGGCGGTCGAGTTCCGGTGCCGCCAGCAGCACCATCCACAGGGTCAGGGTTGTCGAGATCATCCGGGCCTCCTCGCTGTCAGTCTCTCCTGTTGACCGCACCGTGTCAGCAGTGGATCGTCTAGATCAACAACCTTGTGGGAGGATCGAGATGAGCCATCGACAGAGCATCTCACTGATGTCTATATTGCTGACACTGTTCTCCTGCCAGGGCCCACCCCCTCGCACGATCGTTGCCGAACCCAGCCTGGAAGATCGCGCTGCTTCCGCGGGCTGGCACGGCGGTCGCCCGTGGATGGACCAGCACCTCGACGGAGTGAAGATCGCAGCACAGGGGAATCTGGATCTACTGCTGGTCGGCGACTCCATCACGCAATCCTGGGGGGGCGAAGGGCGGCGCGTGGGAGTGACGGCCGCTGGTGTCTTCGAGAGCTTCTTTGGCCAGTTGCGGGTGGGCAACCTGGGCATCTCTGGCGACCGAACGCAGCATCTGTTGTGGCGCATCCAGAATGGCACCCTCGATGGTGCCGATCCTGCTGTCATCGTCATCCTGATCGGCACCAACAACATCACGCATGATGCGCCGGCAGAGATCGCCATCGGCATCGAGGCAGTGGTGAAGGCAGCGAGAAACAAGGCTCCCGATGCGCTGATCCTGCTGCATCCGATCCTTCCCCGTGGCAAGACCGCTGCCGATCAAGGGCGGCAAGAGTGCGCCGAGGTCAACGCTGCCATCGGCCATCTCGACCAGCTGCAAGCGGTCGAGATCCTCGATCTGACCGATGTGTTCCTGGCCGCCGACCAGCAGCTGCACACGCACCTCTATCGTCCCGATGCACTGCACCTGTCTCCGGCCGGCTACGAGGCATGGGCACGAGCGCTGGCACCTCGGTTGAGACTGGCCGGGTTGGCGGTCGCCAAGCAGCCATGATCGATGGATTCGATCGATTCGATCCACTCATGAACAAGAAAACGCCGCGTCCGGAGTCTCCGGACGCGGCGTCTTGATTTCACAAGTCCGTGGAACGTTACAGCGGTTGCGGCTTCGGGGCCGGATCTGGCTTCGGCGCTGGCTTCGGTGGAGCAGGAGGAGCGGGCGGCTGCGGTGTTTCTCCGCGACCTCCACGACCTCTGCGGCGACGCTGCTGATCGCCACCTTGACCACCACCGGGCTGCGGTCCGATCTCTTCGCCACCACCACCACGGCCTCCGCGGCCCTCGCCGCGACGACGACGTGGCTGATCGCCATCCTGGCCACCGCGACCTCTACGGCCAGCGCCCAGTTCTTCACGATCGATGATGCCGTCTCCGTTGCGGTCGAGACCCCCGAGTCGGCGACGAATCGCCTCCGGCATCCCTTCCAGCTCTTCCTTGTCGATCACTCCATCGCCGTTGCGATCGAGACGATCGAGTCCGCCACCACGACGCTGCGGTGGGCCATTGCCATCGCCGGGAGGGCCCTCACCGGGAGGGGGGCCTCCTTCGGGAGATGGACGACGACCTCGACCAAAACCTTCCAGTTCTTCAGGAGTGATCACGCCATCTCCATTGGTGTCGGCAGGGCCGAGCCTACGGCGCATCCCTTCCGGCATTCCTTCCAGTTCTTCCTTGTCGATCACTCCATCGCCGTTGCGATCGAGACGCTCGATCAGGCCTCCTCCACGACGCCTTTCAGGACGAGGATTGTCACCGCCACCATCCGGAGCCGGACGGCCAGCGCCCCCTCCGAGGATTCGGTCGAGTTCTTCACCGGTGATCGTGCCATCCCCGTTGGTGTCGGCACCACCGAGTCTGCGGCGCATACCCTCGGGAATACCTTCCAGCTCTTCCTTGTCGAGAACTCCATCGCCGTTGCGATCGAACCGACCGATCAGACCTGCGCCACCACGACCTCTGCGACGACGTTCGCCCTCAGCTGGCGGGGCAGGAGCCGGATCATCTCCAGGATTCACCACCGGTGGAGCCGGTGGAGCGGGATGATCCTCACCCGGCGCAGGGCGCGGGGAAGGTGTCGGGTTGGGCTGGGGATCTTGAGCCCCGACCAGGACTGGCACCATCAGGACCAGCAACAGTGCCGCGAATTTGCAGAAAAGACGCATGAATGCCTCCTCAAGAGAAATCAAAGGTACTGGCCTCAGCGGATCCCCCGACATTGATCGAGGGATGAACAGATAGGCCCGGTCCAGTACCGTCCCAGAAGGGCCTCTCAGGATCAACCCCGGATCTACAGATGAGTCGCATGGAGATCGGCCAAACGACCGGAACCGGGCAATAATGGCTCAAATCCACAAGATCGGCGCAGCGATCGTCACCGAGAATCCAACTTTTTCTGCAGAACCACAAAGGAGCAGGAGTATCGATTCTGCTCATCGGATGGTCGTGGCCTTCTCGATATCTCGATCCAGTGAGCGGGATCGAGGGGAGGAAAGAAGGTGTCCCCTTCGAAATCTCCTTCCACCTCGGTTCGATAGATTCGCGTCGCCAGGGGCAGGAAAAGTGTATAGATCTCGCTCCCACCGATGACGAAGGCTTGCTCGGCATCGGCACAGGATTCCAGCACGGCTTGCGGTGAATTGAAGGCCTCGACCCCATCCGGAAGATTCTCTGGAGTTCTGGAGAGGACCAGGTTTCTTCGCCCCGGCAAGGGTCGTCCGATCGATGCAAAGGTGCGCCGCCCCATGATGATCGGAGCTCCCATGGTGGTCTTCTTGAAGTAATCCAGGTCTGCAGGAAGGTGCCACGGGATGGCTCCCTGGTGGCCGATCACTCCCGCGCTACCGGTGGCCACGATCAGAGAAAGTTGCATATCACACCGCCACTGGAGCGGAGATCCCAGGATGCGGGTGATAGCCATCGACCTGGAAATCTTCATAGCAGAACTGGTCGATCTCGGTCACTCCATCACGCAGCTGAAGAGTTGGAAGCTGCCTTGGCTCCCTCGCCAGTTGCTTCTTCGCTTGCTGAAGGTGGTTATCGTAAAGGTGGAGATCTCCAAAGGTGTGAATGAACTCGCCCGGCTTCAATCCGGTGACTTGAGCAACCATGTGAGTCAAGAGCGCATAGCTGGCGATGTTGAAGGGCACTCCAAGAAAGATGTCAGCACTGCGCTGATACAACTGACAGTGAAGATGATCCCCCATCACCTGAAACTGGAACAAACAATGACACGGGGGTAGCGCCATCTCATCGATCTGTGCCGGGTTCCAGGCGCTGACGATCAAGCGCCGGGAGTCCGGATTCTCCCGGATCTGCTCGATCACGCCTTGCAGTTGATCCACCACCGTTCCGGCAGGGCCTTGCCAGCGTCTCCACTGGGCACCGTACACCGGGCCCAACTCGCCAGTTTCCGGATCCGCCCACTCATCCCAGATCGACACTCCCACCTGTTGCAGAGGCTTGACGTTGGTCACCCCAGAGATGAACCAGAGCACCTCGTGGATCACCGACTTCAAGTGCACCTTCTTGGTGGTCAGCAGTGGGAACCCCTCGGAAAGATCGAAGCGGATCTGACGGCCAAACAGAGCCCGGGTACCGGTACCGGTTCGGTCCGATTTCTGCACCCCGTTCTCGAGTACATCGCTGAGTAATTCAAGATAGGATTGCAAGAAGCCCCCGCGACTGACCCGACCCCCATGATCGAGCAGGGTTCAGTGTCTCCGATGGTCACACGGCTCGCCAGTCCTCGTCGTGGGGAGAGTCGTGGGGAGAGTCGTTCCCGCCTCGGATCCGGCGGACAGGTATGTGCCTGACGAGATCTGCCAGCAATTCTCTACCAGCAAATTGCACTGCCAGCAGACCCCACCGTCTCCCGACTAGGGGCAAGGACTGTTCAGGGAAGGCTGGCATTCCAACGTATCGGAGGTTGGATCCGAACCACATCCCAGAAACGGCTCCGGAAGCAAAGAGCTCTGACCAAACAGGTAGGTCAACAAGGAGATGGGATCGGAGAGATCAATAGATCCGTCGTCATTACAATCAAGTACATCCATGCAGGAAATCCCCGGAGAGCTCTGCTGGAACAGGATTCCAAGAAGTTCAATCGCATCCGCGATGTTGAGCTGGCTATCCCAATTGGCATCCCCCCGGGCAAAGTCGGGTGGAGCTGGTTGCCCCAGGTAAACCTCGATCACATTCGCAGCACTGCTAGCAACTATCGCATCGAGAATCCCATCCTGATTGATGTCCAGCACCTTCAGGCACTGAGGATCTTGAGAGATCGGAATCTCTTGAAATCCCTCGAAAGGGATCCCATCGCTTCCATGACCCGTCAGCACTCCGATGTGGGAAGCGGAATCCTGAGAGATGTAGACCAGTTCCGGCCCATCTTGGCCATCGAGTTCCACGAGGGTCAAGTCAACCGCATTGGAGAGCTGATCTTCGTAGCCCTCCACCGGCTCCGAAAAGGAACCTCCACCAACCCCTTGCAAGAATGCCAGACCCTCTCCGCCACCTGTGAGGCAGAGAATGTCCTGGACCGCATTTCCAGTGTTGCCATCGAGGAATACGTCGCCGACCATCAGTCCATCCACATCGTAGGACAGATCGCTTGCATGACTGACCACGAAGGAGGCGCTTCCATCATTCAGATGCACCGCTAACTGAGCGCCAGCCGTGATCAGATCCAGATCTCCGTCACCATTGACATCCTCCACGGCCAGTGCCGATGCACTCGGGAACAACTGTGCGGACAGCGAATAATCGCCATTTCCAACGGAAAGTAGAAGTCTCGTATCTCCCCCCCCCGAAATCCCGGATAGAGTTGAAATGGCTATATCCAGTTGATCGTCACCATTGAGGTCCCCGAATTCGATAGAGGTGACGAATCCGATACCCAGTGGCAAACTGAAGTTGTTCTGTAAGTTACCTTCGCCATCCCCCAGCATCACATGGAGTATTCCAGCGCTGGTCAGGATGATCAGATCCAGGTTGCCATCGCCATCGAAGTCGAGACTTGAGGCTTCGGAAGCACCCAGGGGGCAATCAAAGATCTCGGTGTCATCCAGCTGGAAACCCCCTCCCAAATTACCGAGAAATAGCTCTAGTTCTCCAGAAACCGAGCTCGTGACGACCATGTCCAGCAGTCCATCCAGGTTGAAGTCGCCCAGCTCCATGTCTGAGGGAATCCCGACCACTGGAATCGAATATTCATAGGCGAAGTACTCGTAGTCTTGAGGTGACTGGGCCCTCAGGTTGGACGGGATACCACAGAATAGAATCGCCAGGATTCCCAGAAGAGAGATCGAATAGATGTGAACTCGCCTGCGTAATGAAGTCGCAAGGCTCATAGTGTTTCCATTTCTGGTCAGTTCAATATTCATTACAACGCCGCTCCACTTAATATAATAAGTACCGAATGTCACTTATATGTTGAGAACTAAAGTCCCGTTCGGGAGGAATTCTCCCCTCCTCACCAAAAGCATACCTGAATGAATGCTAGGTGCACCCATTGACTAACCTTAGATAGTAGATTTACTATTGTCAGTAATGTCAGGCAAGTCAGGTTCAGCAATCGCCAGCCCTTGACGAACCGATAGCCTCCGCTGAGAGTGCAGGTGAGAGTTGCCTTTCAACTTTGCCCTCGAGTTCCTTGAAGTAATACCGGTAAGGACCCAACCTTGAGATTATTCCCTGCTCTGGTGCCCTCGAAGATGTGGATCCTGGTCTGCTCCTTGGCCTTCTCCCTGACCGGCTGCGGAGGAAGCGCTGAAGATCCCCTTCCTCCCATCAGCGATATTTTCAATCTGCTTCCAGGGGAGGAGATCACCGTCGATGGATTCGTGACGGTGCTTCCCGGCACCTTCGAGAGCAGCACTGCAGAGGTCGGGTTTGCAATCCAGGACAGCGCCACCGCGGGAGTGGCAGGGACGATCTATGTCCAGGTAGATCCGCTCCTGGGTCTCGATTTCAGTTCCTTGAAGATCGGCAATTCGGTCCGGGTTCGAGGGGTCGTCTCCGACTTCAACTTGATGATCACCTTGACCGTCGACGAGGCCGCCGATGTCACTCTCAATGGGGGCGGGGGCTTCATCTACTTCCCGCAGCAGATGCAAACCAGCGAAATCGACGCCACCGCCTCGGCTCCGGAGCAGCAGGCAAAAATTGTCCGGTTGAATGGACAGTTGCAACTCGATCCGCTCGGCAGCGGTTCTCCGGTGGTCGAGATCAGCGATATGGTCGGCCCCATCGGCTGGAACCTGTGGCTCGATGATGGAAGCGGTCTGGCTCAGACCTTCTGGCATACCACTGCCAACCTGGATCCAGCACCTCTTGGATTCCTCAGTGCCGGAACCGAACTGGAGGTGGTTGGATTCCTCAACCGAGATGACACCAGCTACGAGGTGTTCCCGCGCGGCAATTTCGACATCTCTCTGTCGATTCCCGACACTCGTAATCTGGCCGCAGGATCCCATTCACTGATTCGTGGAGTCACCGCGCTGCCAGGGTCTGCTCTGGCTCCCAGCGGCCAGTACGGTTTCTCTCTCCACGAGGAAAATGGTCAGGGCATCTTCGTCAGCATCACATCACCCACCTTCGAGGTGAAAGATTACGAAGGCAATCCGATGACCACTGCAGATCTGGGCTACATCGGCTTCCTCAATTCGATTGGTCTCTACCCTCCCGTTATTGTTCATGTAGAGGGAGACCTGGTCGATACCACTGGTGGAGATCGAGTGATCGTTCCCGATCCGGGGGGCGTCAGGCTGGTCTCTGCACCCCTGAATTTTCCTCCCTCAGTTTCTTATCTGACCGGTAGCATCGCTGCCGCCGATCTGGGTCGAATCGTCAGCACAGCGGGGTGCTTGCAGGTTCCCCCGGTGGGTGGAAATGTCGGCTCCAACGGCTGGACATCGGTGAGCGGTGGATACCGCTGCCGAATCAATGACGGCACCGGTTCGATCAATGTCTTCTTGCCGGTCAATGTGATCGACCCGCTCAATTCAGGAGCCGATTTCTTGACCGATCTGGTGACCTGGCCCATCGCGGTCGCTATCGGCCAGCCGCAGCCGCTGGCGGTCACCGGCTTCTTGCGCCACTTCGATGGAGAGTTCGAGATCGTGGTTCTGCGCAATCAAAGCGGCTACATCGACTGATCCGATCTGCCGCCCAACTTCGTGCTTCGATCATGTTGTGGGGTCCTCTCGGGGGAAATCTTCCGTATGATCGGGCTGCGTCGATACCGATCCAGAATCCTGTTCTCCTACCGGAGGTGATGCCATGCTGGCGGCACTGCTACTCCCGATGCTACTCTCGATGCTGACCCTTTCCTGGTTTGTTCCCGTCGACTCACCCGATCCCGAGGCTGGCCAACAGGTCCCGCAGTGGGAAGTCCTCCACTTCGAGAGAGATGGCGAGAAGCAACAGGAGACGGTGCGTTATCAGTTGTTCCTCCCTTCCTTTTTCGAGAAGGGCGAGCCGCTGCCGTTGATGCTGTTTCTCCACGGTGCCGGCGAACGCGGCGAAGATCTCGACAAGGTCAAGCAGTGGGGTCCACCTCGCTTCGTGCCCGATCGTCCCGACTTCCCCTTCATCGTTGTTTCTCCGCAGTGCCCGAAGGGACAGTGGTGGGACATCGTTTTGCTCACTGCACTGATCGATCAGATCGAGCAAACCTATCCGATCGATGCCGATCGCATCGTGGTGACCGGTCTCAGCATGGGCGGATATGGATCCTGGAGACTGGCAGCCGCCACTCCTGAACGCTTCGCCGCGATTGCCCCGGTGTGCGGTGGCGGTGATCCGGAAACCGCTGACAGCCTCGTCGAAATTCCCGTCTGGAACTTTCACGGCTCCGCCGACAATGTGGTTCCGGAACAGAGATCTCTCGAGATGGTGGCTGCGATCGTTGCCGCCGGCGGCGAACGGGTCAAACACACCTCCTATACCGGAGTCGGCCATGACTCGTGGAAACAGGCCTATTCCGGCGATCAACTGTGGAACTGGTTGCTCGCACAGCGACGGGGAGCCAGTGCAGATCCGCAGATTTCAGAAGAGCGGTTATCGCAGGCGGGCGAGAATCGCCCTCAGATTGAACGCGCACTCGCCAGCGGCTGCGCCGACCAGAGGCAGGCGATGCACTGGCTGGTTCAACAGATGCCGCGGACAGACCTCACATCTCTCGATAGCGAGTACCTGCTGGAAAATGCCCGATTGGCAGTGGAGGCGCGGCGATACACCCGCTGGAAGCAAACCATCCCGGATGAGATCTTCCTCGACGCAGTGCTGCCATATGCCACCATCAACGAGCGCCGAGATCGCTGGCGAGCGGACTTCCGCGAACGATTCCTGCCGCTGGTGGCGGAATCGACGTCCCCTTCCGAGGCGGCCGCCACGTTGAATCAGAAGATCTTCGAGATGGTGGGCGTGAAGTACTCGACGAAGCGGCCCAAGGCCGATCAGAGTCCCTACGAATCGATGGAATCGGGACTCGCTTCTTGCACCGGACTTTCGGTGTTACTGATCGATGCCTGTCGCTCGGTCGGTGTTCCGGCTCGCTTCGTCGGCACGCCACTCTGGTCCGATGGATCGGGCAATCACTCCTGGGTAGAGATCTGGGATGACGGCTGGCACTTCACCGGTGCGGCAGAACCGACAGGAGACGACCTCGATCGCGCCTGGTTCACCGGCAGAACTTCCAAGGCATCGCGCGATAATCCTCGAAATGGCATCTACGCCGTGACCTGGCGCTCTTCTCCCCTCTCCTTCCCGATGGTCTGGGCTCCCGAAAACAGCTCCGTCCGTGCCAGCGATGTCACCGACCGATACACGCGCACCGCCGAGTCTACCTCCGATGGCAAGAGTCTGGTTCGCTTTCGGATCATCGATGGCACTTCGGGGGACCGATGCCAGGCCCCGATCCAGGTGCTGGGACCGGACGCAGAGGTACTGTTCGAGGGCGAGAGCCGAGACGAGCGTTTCGACGCCAACGATCATGTTTCCACGCAACTGGTTGCCGGCGAAAAGGTGATCGTCGTCGCCGGTGAAGGTTCGCACAGTCGAGTGGTCTCGATCCGGATCGAGGAAACGGAGCAGCTGGTCTCCATCGAGTTGAAACCGAGAAGCGCTGCCGCTGCATCGGCGGAAGCCATCGAATCGCTGGCGGCTGTACTCGCCATCTGCGGTGCAAAAACAGATCTCGATTCACTCCCCATCGCCTCCGTCCCTCTCACCCGTGACGATTCCGATGCAGCAGCCAGTCTCATCTGGCAGGCCCATGCCACTCTCATCGCCTCACAGAGAGCCAGCGAGATGGAGAAGCGGGAACTGACCATCGGAGAGCTGAAGATGCCGTTCTGGTATCAGAGTCTGGGCACACCTCCTGCGACCGGTCGTAGCCTGTGGATCTCGTTGCACGGAGGTGGCGGCGCGCCGGCAGAGGTCAATGATGGCCAGTGGGAGAACCAGAAGAAATTGTACAGGCCTGAAGAGGGGATCTACCTCGCTCCTCGAGCCCCCACCAACAGCTGGAATCTGTGGCACCAACCTCATATCGATCAGTTCTTCGATCGATTGATCGAGAACCTGATCGTCTTCGAGCAGGTCGACCCCAATCGTGTCTACATCCTCGGGTACTCCGCCGGAGGCGACGGGGTCTACCAGATTGGCCCGAGAATGGCGGACCGATGGGCTGCAGTGGCCATGATGGCTGGACATCCCAATGACGCGCGTCCGGAGAGCCTCAGAAACACTCCCTTCACCTTGCACATGGGTGGCCAGGATGAGCCGTACAACCGCAACGGGCAGGCGGTGATCTGGCAGAAAAAACTGGCAGACCTGGCCAGCGCTGACCCCGGAGGATACCCGCACTGGGTCGAGATATACGACGACAAGGGTCACTGGATGGACCGTGAGGATGCCGCAGCGATCCCCTGGATGGCCGGGCACACCCGCAATCTGCGCCCCAAGAAAATCGTCTGGCAGCAAGACGATGTCACCCACGATCGGTTCTACTGGCTCAAGGTGCCGCAGGCGAAACCCAGAAGCCGGGTCGTGGTGGAGATGGATGGGCAGAAGATCAAGATCCTGGAAGCAGAAGATGTCACCCAACTCACGATGCGCTTCGATGACTCGATGCTAGACCTCGATGAATCGGTGTGGATCGAGAAAGACGGGAAGCCAATTCATGAATGTATCCTGGAGCGAAACATCTCAACCATCGCCCGGACGATGGGTGAACGAGGAGATCCGATCGGGATGTTCAGCGCCGAGGTGAGCGTGGAAATCCCACAGAAGAAAGACTCCGAGTAAAGGAAGACAGATGGGCACTCCCTACCTCGAGCATCTCAATCTCACGGTCCTCGATGTCGACAAAGCGGTCTGTTTTCTGCAGACGGCGATGCCACAACTCGAGGTGAGAGGCGGCGGAACCGGCGAAAAGTGCCGACGCTGGGTCCATATCGGCACCGAACACAGTTACCTGGCCATCGAAGATCGTGACGCGCAGGGTCCAGGACCGCATCAGCCCTACATCCATCCGGGAATGAACCACATCGGATTTGTCGTCGATGACCTCGACGCAGTGGCCCAAAGGCTGCGCTCTTCCGGTTACAAGGAGGGGATGAGTGCGATGGACCATCCTCATCGACGGCGGATTTACTTCTTCGACGACGACGGAAATGAGTACGAGTTTATCGAGTACCTGTCCACAGAGCCTTCTCAACGCAACGATTATCACCTTTGACGGGCTGGGCCCGATCTCAACCGGGAATCGATCGACACTCTTTCGCTTCTGGCGCAGATCGTCTGAGAATTGGTTCACTCATGCACGATACCCCGTACCATCACTTCTATCGTGTAGGCCTTGTTTCAGCAGGGAGTGAGTCGAGATGAGTTCTCTGAACCGATTCCAGCAACAGTTCATCGAGTTCCTGGTCCGTTGCGAGGTGCTGACCTTTGGCGATTTCACGACCAAGAGTGGTCGGAAAACTCCTTACTTCGTCAATACCGGTAGGGTTCGCACCGGCTCTCAGATCGATCAATTTGCATCTTTCTATGCCCGCACCATCGTCGAGAAGATCGGCGACCAGTTCGAGGTGCTCTTTGGTCCCGCCTACAAGGGGATTCCTCTGGCCACTGCCATTTCCACCTGCCTCGCCAGAGATCACGGCATCGATCGGGGCTTTTGTTTCGACCGCAAGGAAGCCAAGGATCATGGCGAGGGAGGCTCGCTGGTCGGCGCCATCCCAGTAGATGGAGATCGCGTGCTCATCGTCGAGGATGTCACCACTGCCGGAACCAGTATTCGAGAGACGGTACCAAAGTTGCTTGCTGCGGCGGAGGTGAAACTGGCAGGGCTGATGATCTCGGTCGATCGAAGAGAGCGAGGAACCGATGATCGCGCAGCTCTCGATCAACTCTCCGAAGATCTCGGGATGCCGTGCATGGCGGTGGTCACGGTCCATGATGTGATCGAGTACCTGCATCGACGAGAAATTGACGGCCGCGTCGTCATCGACGATGAGATTCGAACCCGGATGGAACAGTATCTAGATGAGCACGGCCCGCGCAATCGCACCATCCAGTGATGGTTCAAGGGGACGCAGTGATCAATACCTCTGCGTCGACTGTCAGGGGAGTGATCCCCTGGGCACCATCGGTCACCACCAATAAGTCGTTGGTGGTCGCTGTCAGCGGAGAATCCTCCACCCAGATAAAATCGACCGAGACTGGGCCTGTTTGACCGATGAATACCGCCGGAATCGTCTCGTAATCGATCAGCACCACTTCCTTCTCCGTATCGAATTGCATCACTGCCAAGGTGGTGAAGGAGAAAATGGAACCGATCACCACTTCATCTCCCTGAGTATCCTGGAACCAGAAGGTGGGTCCAGCCCCCGCATTGAGCGCCTGCAACACCGCCGAAGGACCGATCGAGGCCACCGTGGTCGTGAGCGCTAACGCATCGTGCGAAAGGACCAGATTGAACCCGGAGATGTCGGTCGGATAGGTCGGATTACCGCTGTCCTCGACCAGCGTCAACGCCAGGTTGACGCTACCCACACCGGTGCTTGTCGAATAGGTGCCCGTGGTGGGAGAGGTCTGGTAGGTGAAGATGGGATCGATGCGAATCCGCAAGTTGAAACTGGTCGATCCCCCTCCGTTGGATGCCGTGATGAGATGGACTTCATCGTGCCCATCGCTGGTGGCGGTTCCTGAAATAGTGCCGTCGATGGGGTCGATCTGCAGGCCATCCGGCAACAGTGGTGCCACCTGCCAGTTCGCCACTGGTCCACAACCCACTGTCGGTACCTGTGGTGTGAGAGCAACATCGGCAGGTACCATCACGAAATCAAGAGGATAGGCCAGGTTGCAAGGTGGCGGCGGATTGACCTGGATCCGGATGCTGAAGGAAGTCATTCCCGTAACATTGGAAGCGGTGACGATGTAATCATCGTCGGTATCCGCGGTCGTCGGAGTCCCGGAGATGGTGCCATCGACCTGCGAGATGATCAGACCACCTGGCAAGGCTGGAAGGACACTCCACTGCGCAACATCTCCACAGCTGACCATCGGGGTCTGAGGATTGATGGCGGTTCCCTGCTCCGCGATGACGAAATCAAGCGGGTAGGTCAGCGCACAAGGAGCATTGGGATTGATCAAGATTCTCAGGGTAAATTCTGTCGATCCAGTGCTATTGGATGCCGTGATCACATGATCATCATCGGTACCCGCTGTCGTCGGAGTTCCAGAGATGGTGCCATCGACCTGCGAGATGGTCAGACCACCCGGGAGAATCGGCGTCACGCTCCAGTCGTCGACAGTACCGCAACCGACCGTGGGAGTGAGAGGAGTCAGAAGTTCTCCCTCCTCGAGAGAGAGAAACACGATCGAGTAGATCAGATCACAGGGAGCTTGCGGGCTGGAGGATCCACCGCCGCCGCCGCATCCACTCAACAGTAGAAGTCCCAGCAGGATACAAAAACTCTGACGCAGCATGGAGCCCACTCCTTCCTGGCACTATTCCAACGGCACATGATGGTGCTGAGGTGAATCATCTGATTCTACCAACTTCAGCGGTGAAAAGTTGACCCAAAATCTCTCAGTTCCAGCGAATAAGAACACAAGAAAACAAACCATCCACTCGAAGCAGCCGTTCGACTCGAAGGATCATCTCCGCCTTCAACCGTGCTTCGAGCAGTCGAGGATCGGCTTGAGCACTTCCTGACGCTCCGCTTCCTCGAACGCAGAGACCCCGGCGGCCAGAGGATACGAACGGACCAGTTCATCGACCGGGATCTCACCGGCATGCAGGGCATCGATGGCGCGCTGGTAATTTGGCCTGGCAGAGGCATAACTGGTGCGGATATCGATCTGGTTGCGAACCAGCACGTTGAAATCGATCGTCACCTCCTGCGGATACAGGGCAACGACACAGATGGTTCCATCTGGTCGAACGATTCTCGTCGCCTCTTCCAGCACCCGAGAAGCTCCTGAAGCATCGACGATCACATCGACCTGTTGTTGTCGCAGTTGATCGGTCAGGGAAGGATGTTGCCCCCCCACAGTCATCGTCTCGAAACCAATCTTGCGGGCGATGGCAAGTCTCACCGGCTCATCCGCATCCAGTCCAGAGATCACCACATCGGCTCCTCGTTTTCTCGCCATCAGCGCACAGAGGATTCCGATGACCCCCGGCCCACAGACCACCACTCGATCCCCCGCTTCGATCTCCGAGCAATCATGGATGCAATGATCTGCCACCGAGAGTGGCTCTGTCAGCGAGGCTGCGGTAGTTGTCAGTCCTTCGGGTAACGGCATCAGGTAGTGATCATCGACCACCACCTTCTCCGCCATGCCTCCATCGAGGTGCAAGCCTTGCACTCTCCTGGCGGGACATAGCTGGGTCAGTCCGGTCGAACAATAACGGCAACCCTCCTCCAGGCAGCCCTGAAGTGCGATCATCGTGGCGGTCTGCCCCTTCTCCCAGCGCTGAACACCATCTCCCCAGCCGACGACCACTCCCGCCCACTCGTGCCCCAACGTCACCTGAGGGAGCACCGACTCGTATCCCTTGTGGTTGAGATAGACGTGGAGATCGCTGCCGCAGACTCCGCAATGACGCACCTCGAGCAGTACCTGACCTGGACCAGGGGTCGGCTCATCGATCTCCTCCAGCGCAACAGCTCTCGCTTCCCGGGCCTGTCTCCGAAGTGCCTTCATCGTCTCCTCCAGTGCATTTAATGGTGACCTCGTTGAAGATATCGGCAAGAACACACACTGCAATCGGGCGCATCCAAATCGCCACCGCGAAGATTGCAATTGACCCCCCTTGCCCTGCGGTTTACCAAGGACTGCTGACAACGAGAATCAGCGAAAGCAATCTATCAGGAGGTGCGAGATGAAGCGGATTTCCATCGGTTCCTGGGCCTACACCATCGGACCCTACGAGAAGGAGCCTGTCGATTTCTTCACGGTTTGCGAGAAACTCAAGGAACTCGGTTTCGACGGCGTCGAGCTGGGTGGCTTTCCACCGCACCCCAATCCCGATGACATCGTGGATACCTCCGCACGCCAGGAGGTCGCAGCACGGGTTCGACAGATGGGACTGGAGTTCAGTGGCCTCGCCGCAAATCTGTGGGGAGAACATCTCATCGATACGGATGATCCTGCTGGATACATCTCCGAGTTCACCAAGAACTGCGATTTCTGCACCGACATGGGGATCGAGACGATCCGTGTCGACACGGTCCAGCCACCGACCATCTTCGAGACGGTCGATCGTGAAACTGCACTGGCCAGAGTCGTCGACACATGGAAGAGATGCTGTGCCATCGCTGCCGACCATGGATTGCAAATGACCTGGGAGTTTGAACCGGGGTTCGCCTTCAACAAACCCTCCGATGTGGTCCAGATCCTCGAAGCGATCCCCAACGACAACTTCGGTGTGATGTACGACACCTGCCACGGCCAGATGGTCGCGGTTGTCGGTGCGCGACATCCTGGTGAGAAAGAGCTGCTCCCTGGTGGGCAACTGGAACTGATCCAGATGCTCAGCGGACGAATCAATCACATCCATCTCATCGATTCTGACAACAGCTGTCACAAGGCCGAGGATGGAACCGATGAGACCTCGAGCCATCCTCCCTTCGGCCTCGGAGTTCTCGACTTCGATTCCATCGTCCCGGCTCTCGCCAAGGAAACGCTTCCGCATGACTGGTGGACCATCGATCTGTGCTTCTGGCCCGATGCGTGGCAGGCCACTGCCAGTTGCAAGAAGTCGATCGATCAACTGAACTCCCGTTACGGAGTGAAAGAGGAGATTCGATGAAGGATCTCAGAATCGGAATGATCGGATACGGATTCATGGGGAAGGCGCATTCCAACGCCTACCAGAAGGTCAATCGGTTCTTTGACCTGCAGACCAGGCCGGTTCTCCAGGCACTGTGTGCAAGGGATCAGGAGGTCGCACAGCAATTTGCCAACAACTGGGGCTACGCCTCTGTGGAGTCGGACTGGCGAGCTCTCATCGAACGAGATGACATCGATGCCGTGGACATCTGCGTGCCCAACCATCTCCATCGAGAGATCGCCGTGGCGGCGGCAGAAGCGGGCAAGTGGGTACTGTGTGAAAAACCGCTCTCGATGAATGTCGCCGAGGCGGTCGAGATGACGGAAGCGGTGGAAAAAGCGGGTGTCCCCAACATGGTCTGGTTCAATTACCGTCGGGTTCCAGCCATCGCACTCGCAAAACAGCTGGTCGATGAAGGTCGCATAGGAAAGCCGTTCCACTACCGCGGAACCTACTTGCAAGACTGGACGATTGCCGAAGATGTTCCTCAAGGAGGAGCAACTCTGTGGCGACTCGATGCGGCTGCAGCAGGATCCGGAGTCACTGGCGATTTGCTGGCTCATTCGATCGATACTGCGATGTGGCTCAATGGCCCCATTACCCGGGTGGTTGCAGACACCGAAACTTTTGTGCGAGAGCGGATGCACCAGGATACAGGTCAAGTTCAGCCTGTAGAAATCGATGACGCCTGCATGTTCCTGGCGCGTTTCCAGAACGGATCGATGGGGACCTTTGAATCGACTCGCTATGCCCGGGGCCGAAAGAACTTCAACACCTTCGAATTGAATGGTCATGACGGATCGTGCCACTTCGACCTGGAAGATCCTCAATATCTGGACTTCTTCGAACACACCAGAAAATCAGACGGACAGAAGGTCGAAGACCACCTGACCGGGTGGCGCAGGATTCACACCACCAACTTCGAGCACCCCTACATGGATCGTTGGTGGGTACCGGGTTGCACCATCGGATACGAGCACACCTTCATCAACGCACTGGCGGACTTCCTGGTTGGCGTCGAGAAGGACCAGGCCGCCCAGCCTGATTTCCGCTGTGCACTGCAAACCCAGAGGGTCTGCGATGCTGTGCTGGAATCAGCGAAAAGTGGTCAATGGTCTGAGATCCAGCACTGATTCAGCGATCAGACGTTACAGGTCTTGACTGCCTCGGTGAGGCTCGCGAGAGGATCTCCTGTGGGCAGGAACTCTTGCCCGACGTACCCCTCGTAGCCGATATCGACCAGTGCTTCCATCACCGCCCTGTAGTAGATCTCCTGACCCGCACCGATTTCGTTGCGTCCTGGATTTCCGGCAACATGAACATGGCCGAGGAGATCCTTGTACTGTCTCAACCTCCGGATGACATCGCCATTCATGATCTGGATGTGATAAACGTCGAACAGTAGTTTCAAGTTTGGAGAATCCACCTTGCGAATGATGTCGACCACATACTCCGTGTCGTCTCCCATGTAGCCTGGGTGGCCTTTCATCGGATGGGTATCATCGCGGGTGTTCAGCACTTCAAGACAGAGTGTGACCTTCTTCTTCTCGGCATGATCGATGATCTTCTTGAAGCCCTCGACGCAGTGGATGGCTCCCTCATCTTTTGAAAATCCATCATTCATGCCTGTGAAGGCAATGACATTGGGAAAACCAAACTCAGAGCAGGCATCGATACTATCTCTTGTCGCCTTCAACAGCTGTTCGTGGTGACGCGGATTATTCCATCCTTTGACGAAAGGCGGATCAGGGGCCATGTCGATCTGGCCGATGGCACAGACCAACCCCTTCTTCTGAAGCAGGGGGAAATATTTTGGCTCGATCAGTTCGACACTCTGGCAGCCCAGTTCAATAGCGTGATCGATGGTTTGCTCGACAGACCAGTGTTCAGAGAAGCACCAGTGCGCAACCGATTGACGGATCTTGCTCCCATCGACCTCATGGGTACTTCCATCAGCCATTCCCCCGGGAAGTGCCACCGTCGAGAGCACCGTGGCCGCTGCGGCTCCCTGGAGCAGTTGCCGACGGTTCATCTCGACACCGTCCAAATTCCTTGAACTGGCGATTATCTCTGGCTGATCCATCCATTCCTCCTTCTCGGAACACGGTCCTGAAGCCACTTCTGGTCGCCGTGATGCCCTTCACGATAGAGATCAGCCGCAGCCACGGCAATAACGATCCTCGACAGTGCCAATTCCCCGTAGCCGATTCGGTCGATATACTGCTTCCATCACCTGGATGCTCCGAGCCGACTCCAGAATTCAACGATGAAAGGGTAGATACCCCCATGGCCGACCTCGTGAATCCTCTGTCCTTTTCCGACCACGCCATCCAGGTTCATCCAGATGACAATGTGGCCGTGATCAAATTTGGTATCGACGAAGGTACCCAACTCTCCATGCCCAAAGGTGACCCGCTGGTCATCCGTGGAAAACCCACTGCTGGTCACCGCTTTGCACTGGTGAAGGTCGCCGCAGGAGATTCGTTGATCCAGTACGGCCAGCCGATCGGGAAATCGCGGGGAATCGCCGCCGGGGAGGTGGTGACACCCACCAACATGAGCAACGATGTTCCGGTAGTTCGAGTGATTCCAGACCAACTCTCGACAGCCGAACCCCAGTACTATGAAGATTCAGAAATTCCCACCTTTCAGGGATTCAGACGCAAAGATGGCAGAGTGGGGACTCGCAATCATATCTTGATCATCCCCACCAGCATGTGTGCCAGTCATGAGGCGCAACAAATCTCCATCATCGCAGAGCACACACTGTTTGATCCGCAGCTGTACCCCAATGTTGACGGAGTCGTGGGCATTCCACATAACAAGGGCTGCGGCTGTTCCGATGGCAGCAATCTCGATGTCACTCTGAGGACGCTCGCCAACTATGCTGCCCACCCCAACGTGGGGGCTGTGGTGATGATCGAACTCGGTTGTGAAAAGACCAACCTGACCAAGATGGAAGATTACCTCAGTCGGCGCGGAATGGATGGATTCGGAAAGCCGGTCCATTGGCTTGGAGTACAGTCCGCCGGAGGCACTGCTCAAGTGGTCAGCAAGGGGCTTGCAGCGGTCAAGGAACTGCTTCCCCAGGTCAATCAGTTCCAGCGCGAAGCGGTGCCTGCCAGTGAGGTCGTACTGGCACTCGAGTGTGGTGGATCCGATGGCTTCTCTGGACTCTCTGCGAATCCAGCGCTGGGACATGCAGCGGACATGGTCGTCCGTTGCGGTGGCACCGTGATTCTCAGCGAAGTGCCTGAGTTCTGTGGGGCCGAACATGTGCTGGCGCTGAGATCGCGCGATCCGCAGGTCGCCTCGGAGGTATACGATCTGGTCGACTGGTACAAGAAGTACGCAGCAACCGTTGGAACCGTCCTCGGAGACAACCCTAGCCCTGGAAACATCGAGGGCGGCTTGCTCAACATCACCATCAAATCGCTGGGAGCCATCGCCAAGGGGGGAACCACCCGGGTCGAGGGTACTACCGGATACTCCGAGCCACCCAGCGGTCGCGGCCTGCAACTGATGCAGGGTCCTGGTTACGATCAGGAATCGGTTCCCGGCATGGTGGCCGCCGGAGCAAACATGGTCGTTTTCACCACCGGTCGAGGAACCACCATCGGCAACGCCATCTGTCCGGTACTGAAGTTGGCTTCCAACACTCCGGTATTCGATCGAATGCCCGACGACATCGATCTCAATGCCGGCTCCATCATCGATGGAACCGAGACGATCCCCGAAGTAGGACAGAGAATCTTCGAACGTGTCATCGAAGTTGCTGGAGGGGCTGCTCTCGCACATGCGGAGGTCCACAAACACCGAGAATTCCAGATCTGGGCGGAACAATCCGTATCTCTTTGATCCCCCAGTAGAGGAAGAGTCTTCGATGGCCGATTCCAAGATGATGAAAGCGAGTGTCCTCGAGGCCACACGCACGATGAAGATTCAAGATGTTCCGATCCCGGTCATGGGTCGGCGGGATGCCATGATACGTGTCGACGCCGTCGGGCTGTGTGGCTCCGATTACCACATCTACACCGGCGAGGCGAATTACCATGTCGACGAGCGAGGTCTGCCGGTGCCCCTCGAAGTTCACCCACAAATTCTGGGTCATGAAGTCACCGGCACCATCGTCGATGTCGGAGATGGTGTGAAAGACCTGGCAGCCGGGGATCGAGTCGTCATCGATCAGGGCCTCAGTTGTGTCAGTGAAGGCAAAGAGCACCTCTGCGAGTACTGCTCCACTGGCTTCTCGCATCAGTGCGAATGGTACCGCGAGTTTGGTATCACGGGACTTCCTGGCGGCCTCGCCGAGTTCATCGCAATTCCTGCAGTGAACCTGATTCAGGTTCACTCGGATCGACCTGCAGTGGAAACGGTGATGACAGAGCCTCTGGCCTGCGTTCTCCATTCGCTGGAAACGGTGATGACGGCACCCGCTCGATATCAATTCAATGCTGTCGATCCAGATCAGCGTGTTCGTTGTGCGCTGATCTGTGGAGCCGGACCCGCAGGACTCCTCTTCATCCAGGCGTTACGAAAAATCTACAACTACCAGGGATCCCTGGTGGTCAGTGAGCCCGATCCCGTCAAGCGCAAGCTGGCTGCCGAATACGGTGCAGAGACCATCGATCCAGGATCCATCGACCTGGTCGATGAGATGCTCACCCGTACCGGAGGGCGACGCTGCGAGTTCTTCATCGATGCCGCCGGTGTCGGCCTGATCTTTGAACAAATCCCGGCACTGATCCGCACCCAGGCGACGGTGCTGATGTATGCCCACGGCCATGGTGGGGCCAGCCTCGAGGCGATGAATGCAGTCCAGTTCCGTGTACCCACCTTGCTTTGCCCCTGTGGAGCATCCGGTGGGTTCGATGAAGATGGACGTCCGTCGATTTACCGCAGGTCCTTGCAGTTGATCGAAGACGGATCGATCGAGGTCGCCGATCTGGTCACACACCTTGAATCAGGTCTCGAATCGGTTCCCAGTAGTTTTGATCAGGCCTATGGTTCGCCAGGCTACATCAAGGCGGTGACCCTGATCCAGGGTCCGGGTTCCTGAACAGGATCGATCAGATGAATGTAATCCCTTGCTGCTCCGATAGAAGTTCACCTCGATGACCTCACCGCTCGATCCAAATGCTGGTGGCACTGCACTTCGTATCCTGATCACAGGCGCTTCTGGCCTGATTGGTTCTTCTTTGATTCCACAGCTTGAGAAGCAGGGGCATCAGGTCCTTCGAGCGGTCCGTAGACCGCCTCTGACCCCGGATGAAGTGTGCTGGCGTCCGTTGACCGATGCAAAGGAGCTACCCACCGAAGAACTGGAGGCATTTGAAGATCTCGATGTGGTGGTTCACCTGGCGGGTGAGAACATCGCCACCGGTCGCTGGAGTGAGAAGAAGAAATCTAGAATTCGATCGAGTCGGGTCGAAACCACTCGAAATCTCGTTTCTCTGTTGAGCAGAACCTCTTCACCTCCAGGTTCCTTCATCAGTTCCAGCGCCATCGGAGGGTATCCAGCAGATGGAGCGGATGAGATGACGGAAGCGTCTCCTCTGGCTGATTCATTCCTCGGTCATCTTTGCCGCGATTGGGAAAAATCCAGTGTGCCGCTGGGTACGGTCGGAACACGGGTGGTACACCTTCGGACCGGGCTGGTGCTGACTCCTGCTGGCGGAGTCCTTGAAAAATTACTTCCCATCTTTCGTTGGGGCCTTGGAAGCCGGCTCGGCTCCGGTCGCCAGTGGATGAGCTGGATCGATCTGGATGACCTGATCCGCATCTTCTCCCTGGCGATCGAGGACTCCTCGATCGACGGCGCGCTGAATTGCGTTGCCCCGGGAGCGGTGCGAAACATCGACTTTACCAGCACCCTGGCGGCAGCGTTGAAGCGTCCGGTGGCCCCACCGATTCCAGCGTTCATCATCCGGATGCTCTTTGGCCAGATGGGGCAATCGCTACTCCTGGAAGGCCAGCGAGTCACTCCTGCCAGATTGAATTCTCGCGGATTTCGATTTTTGAGCCCGGATCTTCCAGCGGCATTGAGGAATCAACTGCGGTGAATACGCACCGAGGGCTCCGACTCAGAACCGAATTGTGATGATCCCCCGTGCCATCTACCATGATCCCGCCTTCGCCCCGAATGTCGGACGTGAAGGCCAGGAGGGTCCGATGAAACCATCTCTGTTCTCGCTACTTCTGCTACTGGGATGCCTGGCACTTCACGGTGGCTGCACAGCTCCTCCCCCTCCCACTTCATCGTTGCTGAAACTTCATCTCGACGCGCTCAATCAGATTTCCCAGCACAAGTTCGTCGAGGCAGAGGCGACCCTCCTGAAACTGGTGGACTTCGCGCCCTCAGCGTTTGTTCCTCGCTTCAATCTTGCAGTCAGTCAGTTGAATCAGGCGGAGGGGGGTACCGATCGAGCGCTGGAGACCCTCCAGGTGGCTGCTGACCTGAAACCGGATGATCCACGAGTCCACTATCTTGTCGGGGTCATTCAACGCTTCCTCGGCGACGAAACCAGCGCTCTGGATGAATTCCACAAGGCCCTCAAGTTGGCCCCGCGAGATTCAGACTGCCACTACCAGGTCGCCATCGGCCTGGTTCGAAGCAGCAACGAAGATCAAGCTCTCCCACACTTCGAAATGGCGGTTCAACTCGATCCGACCATTCGCGGAGCCTGGAACAATCTGCAGTTGTCGTGGCGAAGAAGTGGTCAGCTCGAGGATGCCAATCGAGCTCTCGCCACCTTCCGGGAACTGGAAGCATCCGGAAGAGGGCGAGCCCACAGCACCAAATACACCGAGCAGGGAAAATTGGCGGAAGCGATCCGCGACTGGCTTCCTGCCGCTTCTTCCGCGCAGCCCTGGCTTCCCAAAGGTGATTTTACCTGGGTCCAGATCACCTCCCCAAGCCCTGGTGGGGCTCCACCCCATGCACTGGTCGATGCAGATCTCGATTGCATTCCTGATCTGTGGATCGCAGGAGATGAACCCTCTGCGTGGAGCTTGTCAGAATCACCCGAGAAAATCGCACCCCTTCCCTCTTTGAAGGGTGCCATCTGCTTCGCTGTTGCGGATGTAGATGAAGACGGCCTCCCTGATCTCGCCATCTCCACTGGCGCACAAGTTCGAGTCCTCCAGGGCGAAGGAGGTAGGACTCCAAGGTTTGAATCGTTGATCTCCACCGTCAAAGCAAATGCCAGCGACTTGCTGCTGGCAGACATCGACATGGAAGGAGATCTGGACCTGCTGCTGGCCACCGGTACCGGCCCGATTCAACTGTCCCTCAATGAGGGGCACAAGTTTCGGGAGATTTCCGATTCACCCGACCTGGCTGGAACCATTCCGGTGAAGCGGATTATTGCGGTTCGAGATCTGGATCGAGATCTCGATCACGATCTACTACTGGTCGGGGACCGACTCTCCTGGATCTCCGGAGCTCCACAGTGGAAATTCGAGGAAGATCCCGCCAGGCAGCCGCTGGTCTCGGTCGAGATGCTGGAAGTCGATACCGCACTGCTGGTCGACCTGGTCGGAGATCACGAGCAAGAACTGGTACTCCTGCAACGAGGGAAACTGAAGATCCTCCGGCCCTCGAATCACCACAAGGATGCCGAGCAGATGGCACTGTTCGATGGTGAAGTCGCCTTGCCGGCTGAGGTCAAATCCGCCACTTACGTGGCGATTACGGCTCAAGATCTGGATCTCGATGGAACCGAAGAACTACTACTCTCCTCTGCTGAAAAAACCTCCATCCTCCAGTTCATCGCTGGAAAGCCGACTCTCTCGGCCCATACCTTTTCACCCGCGAGGTCGATGATCAGCGCGGATGTCGACGGCGATGGTGACCTGGATCTGGTTGTGGAGAAAACTGACGGCTCACTTTGGTTGATGAGAAACCCCCTGGCACAAGAATCACAGCGGCTCCACACCTTTCGCGCTCATCTGGGAGGGCGACGCGACGGGGACGATCGTCGTACCAACTTGCTCGGCTTCGGCGCCCGGCTGGAACTTCGTAATTCAGAGCAGGTGGTACTCGCATTCCAGGAGGGCAAGGGGGGTCACCACGCCCGAGGATTACTCCCGGTGGTGGTGGGGCTCGATGGTTCCGATCACCTCGACAGCCTCATCATCGAGTGGCCCGATGGAGTTCTCCAGGCAGAGATGGATGTCAAAGTGGACCGCTGCCAGGAGATCGAAGAGATCCAACGCAAGTCATCATCATGCCCGATCCTGTTCTCCTTCGATGGTCAGAAGTGGAACTTCATCACCGACTTCATGGGTGGTGGCGGACTTGGATTCTGGATCGGCCCCGACGAATTTTCCCCTCCGGAACCGACAGAAGTGGTACGAATCGCTCCCGGTGCGCTACAACCGATCAACGATCGACTTCGGCTGAGCATCATGGAGCCGATGCAAGAGATCTGTTACACCGATCGATTGTCGCTGATCGCGGTGGATCATCCTGAGACACACTCCTGCTTCCCCGAGGAATTCTTTCCGATTCAGGCTCCCCCCCCTTCTGGGAAACCGTTGATGATCGAAAAAAGGACCCGGGTATTCCCCTCGGTAGTTCGCGATGCCAGTGGCACCATCGATGCATCTCTGGTCGCTGAAGTGGATCGACTCTACGCCGGTCCCCGTGGTTTGATTCCAGATATGGTCGGCTACTGTGAGAACCAGGTGTGGGAATTCGACTTCGAAACCGTTCCCGAGGGGTCCAGCATTGCCCTGCTACTCGATGGTTGGATCGAGTATCCATATTCGCGAATCAACTTTGCTGCATGGCAAGGTGGACAGCGATTGGCTGCTCCGACCTTTCGCTGGCGAGCGGCGAGCGATCAACCGTGGCAACTACTGGCGGAAGAACTCGGTTATCCGGCGGGAATGCCCAAGACGATGGTGCTCGATGTTTCCGAGATCATCGCACATGGAGCTCGCCAGTTCCGTATCGAATCAAATCTAGAACTCTACTGGGACAGAGTATTCCTCGCCTCGATCCAGCCCCCTGCACCACAACAAATCCACTCGATTCCGTTACATTCAGCAATCCTCCGTGATGGTGGCTACCCTCGAGAATTCTCTGACGATGGAAACTTGCCTGCGACATACCATTACGATCAACGAGATCCATCGCTCGATTACCGTCCGATGAAAAAAGGACATATCACTCGATACGGGCGCGTGGACTCCTTGTTGGCCGATGTGGATGATCAACTGGTCGTCATCGGGGGTGGAGACGAATTGATCCTGGAGTTCGACGCTTCATCGCTTCCGGAGTTGCTACCTGGCTGGGAACGAACCTGGTTGCTCGACACCTTTGGCTGGTGCAAGGATCTGGATCCTCTTACCGGAGCATGCCGGGACGTGGGCCCGTTACCCTATCGTGGCATGAGCCAGTACCCGCCTCCGGATGATGAGCCCAAACCTGATCGCTCGATCTACCAGTCCATCTGGAATACCCGGCGCGACTGATCCTCAGGCAAATCGTCGATGCACTCCCCGAGGCAGGTCCGGATCCTCTCCTCGATCGGTCCTCTCCTGCCGCATCTTCTCGGCATAGGCCTGATACGATCCCTCGAAGAATCGTCCGCTACCCTCGCCATCGAGTGCCAGGATGTGCGTGGCCACACGGTCGAGGAAGTAACGGTCGTGACTGACCACCACCCCACAACCCGGAAGAGCCTCGAGTGCCTCCTCGAGCAATCGAAGAGTCGGGATGTCGAGGTCGTTGGTCGGTTCGTCGAGAATCACCAGGTTTCCACCACGCCGTAGCATCTTGGCCATCTGGACCCTGTTTCTCATTCCTCCAGAGCAGTGGCCGACCAACTTCTCCTGGTCATCTCCGGTGAATCCAAACCGAGCGACATACGCTCGACTCTGCACTTCTAGTTTGCCGACATTGAAGACGTCATATCCCTCGGAGATATTCTGGTAGATGGTTTTTTTGTCATTCAGGTCCTGCCGGCTCTGATCGGCAAAGCAGATCTCGACCGTGGATCCCAGTTCGACACTGCCAGAGTCGGGCTCATCGAGTCCTGCCACCAGGCGCATCAAGGTGGTCTTACCCGCTCCATTGGGTCCGATGACGCCGACGATGGATCCCGGTCTCAAGGAAAAACTGAGATCCTCGAACAGGACTCTTCCGTCGAAGCCTTTCGACATCTTATTGACATCCAGAACCTTGTCGCCCAAACGGGTCTCACATGGAATGACCAGTGCCGGGAGTTCCTTACGTGACTCGTACACCTGCTCTTGAAGTCGATGAAATGCCTCGACCCTCGCCTTGCTCTTGGTCGCACGGGCCTTCGGGGTCTGGCGAATCCAGTCCAATTCCTTGGTGAGTAATTTTTGACGATCATCTTCGTGTCGCTTCTCGACATCGAGTTCCTTCGTCTTCTGCTCGAGATACTGGCTGTAATTGCCCTCGAATGGAGTGCCGCGGCCTCGGTCCATCTCGAGCATCCAGCCGACCACATTGTCGAGGAAGTAGCGATCGTGAGTGATCAGCAATACGGTGCCATTGAAGTTGGCCAGGTGTCGTTCGAGCCATGCGACGGTGTCTGCATCGAGGTGGTTGGTCGGTTCGTCGAGTAACAAGATATCCGGATGAGAAAGCAGGGTCCTGCACAGAGCAATCCTACGTTTTTCACCTCCGGACAGATGAGCGACTTCAGAGTCTCCCGGCGGGCAGCTCAATGCATGCATCGCTTGATCGATCTGTCGATCGATCTCCCATGCATCGGAGTCGTCGATCTTCTCCTGCAGAGTCGCCATCTTGTCGTAGGCTTTTTGCGTTTCACCTTCGGAGAGCTCGGTTGCCAGCGACTCCGTCACTTCATTGTAGTCGTCGAGTAGTTTTCGAACTGAAGCGGCACCGATTTCAACATTTTCACGTACCGTCTTCGTTTCATCCAACACAGGTTCCTGTGGGACATATCCGATGGTCGCTCCCTTGGCGATCGTGACCGTGCCATCATATCCGTCATCGACTCCTGCGATGATCTTCAATAGAGTCGACTTACCACTTCCGTTGACTCCTATCAGGCCAATCTTCGCTCCCCTGAAAAACCCAAGGGTCACTCCCTTGAGAACATCCTTGGGACCAAAGGAGCGATACACGTCTTGCACCTGGAAGATGACTTCCTGTCGATCCTTACTCATCTCTGACTACTCTCTCATGAATGATTGTTGAACTAGGCCTGTTTCGCATCCAGCGAGGTAAAGATCTCTGAATGCTCTGGAAACCTGCTCAGCTCTTTCTTGCTAAAAATCAGGTCTCCGTCGACACAAACCTCGAAGACTCCGCCACCACTCTCGATCAGGCGAGTGGCTACTCCGTATTTTTGGTCAATTTCAGCCGCCAAACTGGTGGCCTGAGGCGTGTAGTTTCACTGCACGCAGTATTCGATGCTGATCTCCATGATCTCTCGCTCCATTCCTTCTGAGTTCCAACGAGTTGACTCCACCCAGGGTGCTGGGTCGTTTATGGTAAGGACTCAATCGCATCTCTACCAGCAGACCCATCAAGGTCAGGAGGCCAGATGAAAGATGTCATCGAACAGCTCGCCAGCGGACGACAGTTACATATCGACAGGCTGGTGGAGTGGTTACGGATTCCCAGCATCTCCACCGATCCCCAGAGGAATGGGGATGTACGAGACGCTGGAGAGTGGATTCAGCAGGAATTGTCCCGTTCTGGTTTCGCAGCCAGGCTCGATGAGACCGATGGCCACCCGGTCTGCTTTGCTTCCTGGACCGGTGCCGAGGGAGCTCCCACCGTACTCATCTATGGCCATTACGATGTCCAGCCTCCAGAACCGCTCGAGTTATGGCGCCATGGAGCCTTCGAGCCGACCATCGAAGATGGAAATCTGATCGCCCGTGGCGCCACCGATGACAAGGGCCAGGTGCTCGCTCTCGTGAGAGGAATTTGCGGCGTTCTTCAGCAACGTGGATCACTACCGGTCAACATCAAGTTCTTGATCGAGGGCGAAGAGGAGATCGGATCGCCAAATCTGGCCCCTTACATCGAAGCCCACAAGGAAGAACTGACCGCCGATGTTGCGGTGATTTCAGATTGTTCCCAGTTCGCTCCAGGAATCCCCGCCATCACCGTGGCGCTGAAGGGCCTCGTCTATCTGGAGATCTTTGTCCAGGGTCCCAATCGTGATCTGCACTCCGGCTCCTTCGGTGGTGCGGTGGAAAATCCAGCGAATGTGCTGACACGCATTCTCGGCTCTCTTCGGGATGAAGCTGGAAGAATCACCATTCCTGGTTTTTACGAGAATGTCCGAGACTTGACTCCCGAGGAGAGAGCGGACTTCGCCTCACTGCCCTTCGATGAAGATGGCTTCAGAGATGACCTCGAAGTTCCTCAAGTACATGGTGAGGCCGGTTGGACGACGCTGGAACGAAAAGGAGCGCGGCCCACTCTCGATATCAATGGCCTGCTCAGCGGTTGGACCGGTGAAGGCGCAAAAACCGTGCTTCCGGCCCATGCCAGCGCAAAACTATCGATGCGGCTGGTGCCGGACCAGGATCCCGATGTCATCGACACTCTGGTCTCTGACCATCTCCGCTCACTGTGCCCACCCAGTTGCACCATCGAGGTGCGCAGTCACCACGGAGCCCAACCGGTACTGGTCGAACGGGACAGTCACTGGCTCGATGCGGCTGCTCGAGCGGTGGAGAAGGGCTTCGGAAAGGCACCGGTGTATATCCGCGAGGGCGGCTCGATCCCCGTGGTCAGTGATCTGAAGAGAATCCTCGGGATCGATACCATCCTGCTCGGACTCGGACTGCCGGACGACAATGCTCATTCCCCCAATGAGAAATTTCACCTCCCCGACTATCAACGGGGGATCGAAACAGCGGCCTGGTTCCTTGATGAAATCTCTTCATGATTCGCTTCAGACCTGCTTCAGAGCGAGGGCAGGCAGATCATGGTTGGCTTCGAGCGAGGCATGCTTTCAGTTTCGCCCAATACCACGATCCTGACTGGATGGGGTGGCGCGGACTTCGAGTCATGAATGAGGACCGGATCGCAGCTTCGAGTGGGTTCCCATCGCATCCGCACCGCGAGATGGAAATCATCACCGTGGTGCTGTCAGGAGCCATCGCTCATGAAGATTCGATGGGAAACTCTGGAATCCTGACCTCCAAAGATGTTCAGACGATGAGTGCAGGGCGCGGCATCATTCACAGTGAATCAAATCCGTATCCTGAGGAATTGCATCTCTATCAGATCTGGATCGAGCCAGCAAAGCAGGGAGTCACTCCTCGATATGACCAGAAGTCCTTCGATCCGCTCGATCGCACCGGACGCTGGCAATTGCTCGTCTCCGAAGATGGAGAGAGCGGGTCACTGACCATCACCCAGGATGCTCGCATCTATCGTCGCTTACAGACCCCCTCGACGCTGGAGAACAGCATCTCTCAGGGGAGGGGGCAGTGGATTCAGGTGATCTCCGGAGCTATTCAACTCGATGGAGTCACACTGGTATCGGGTGACGGAGCCGCCATCGATGAGGTGGACAGTTACCGGATGGATGTGGTCGAGGAAAGCGATCTTCTACTCTTTGATCTGCCCTGAAACTGGTCACCGACGCCAGGTCATCGGCAAGAAGATCACCAGAACCGCATAGATCTCGAGACGTCCCAGCAGCATCAGGAAGATCAGCAAGACCTTTCCGATTGCAGGGATGGCAGAGAAATTCTCGAGCGGACCGACACCGGCAATACCAGGTCCAACATTCCCTATCGTCGCGAGGGTCGCCCCTAACGCAGTCAGCAGATGATCGTCTTCCAGGGCACCGCTGACCGTCTTCGCATCACTTACCGAGAGGCTACCGGCATCTTCGGACCAGGCGGGATCCAGTACGAAAGAGAGTACCAGTACCGAAACGAGGAATAACAGCGTCCACAAGGCAAGAAATCCAATCACCCTGGCGATCACTTCTCGCTCGACGGCTTCTCCTCCGATCTTGATCGGAAGTACCGCGTGGGGTCGTATCAATAATGCAATTTCACGTAAACCATATTTCACCAGGGTCAGGACCCGGAAGATCTTGATTCCACCTGCGGTGCTCCCTGCGCAACCTCCAACGACCATCAATACAATCAAAACGACTCTGCATGCGTTGGGCCAATGATCGTAATCGGCGGTAACGAAACCGGCACCCGTGCCGATGGATGCCACCTGGAAACTGGCGTAGCGAAAACACTGACCCAATGTCCCGTACTTTTCAGCATTTTCGATACGGTCAGGATAAGTACCCAGATGCAACATCAAGGTCACAAAAATGATCGATACGACGATGAGGCCGACAAAGAAACGGAGCTCGCTATTGCGGAAATACACCGGATTCCCTCGAAAGATCGCTCGATAATGAAGAACGAAATTCATTCCTGCGATCAAAACGAAAACCGTGATCACTGCATCTACATATGCGCTATCAAAGTGAGCAACGCTCATACTCTTGGTCGAGAATCCTCCGGTAGCCAGTGTAGAAAAAGCCAGTGTTACCGCATCAAACCAATCCATCACTGGTAGCAACAGTCCTGCAACAATAACAGTGAGAAGAAGATATAGTCCCCACAGCATCATTGCGGTCTGAGCCACTCGCGGTGCTAATTTCTCTGTGGTCGGTCCGGGCACCTCCGCTCGCATCATTTGAATCCCACCGGAGCCCAGTAATGGCAGAACAGCAACGGTCAGCACCACGATTCCCATCCCCCCCAACCACTGGGTGAGGCTCCTCCAGAACAGAAGTCCGGGGGGCAAGGCCTCGATGTCGATGAGGATGGTGGCTCCGGTAGTAGTGAATCCACTCATCGTCTCGAAGTAAGCATCGAGCAGTGAAGGGATTCCACCGGGGGCTAGCCAGAATGGTAGGGCACCGAAGAAGCTCAAGACCGCCCACCCCAACCCCACCACGGCGAATGCCTCGCGGGATCGAAGCTTCTTCTGGTAATCGCGGTTGGCGCCCCAGAGGATCATTCCAGTAACGAGACAGATTCCAATGGTGGTATAGAAAGCTGGAAGTTCCAGGGCAGAGTCCAACGCCGCCGCTACCAGCAGTGGAATCACCAGGATTCCAGCCATGGTCAAGATCAACAGACCCAGGACCGCCAGAAGGGGACGAAATCTCACTTCAGCATACCTTTTCTGCGAGTGAACATCTTTTCAATGTCCTTCACCGCCTCGGGAAGGGCAAACACGATGACATGATCTCCACCTTCGATGACCGTGTCTCCTGTTCCGGTGAATACCTCATCCCCTCGCTGAACCGCACCGATGATGGAACCGTTGGGAAGATTCAGATTTGCAATTTTCTTTCCGCATACCGTTTCCTGCTCGCTGATCTCATACTCTCTCGCTTCAGCACCGGAGTCCCCCACCTGCGACACGGCGACCACGCGGCCACTTCGCAATTCCCTCAGGATGGCACTCACGGTGATTCTACGTGGATTGACGGCTTCTCCGACTGCTGCCTGCTTGAGAATCGGCAAGAACTGATTCTGCTCGGTCCGGATGAGGATTCGCCGAACTCCCAGTTTGTTGACGAGCAAGGCGTTGGTCAGGTTCTCTGCATCTCCGTTTTCTAGCGATAGAAAAAAGTCTGCATCTCCGATCCTGTTTTCCTCGGCAAAGTCTGCATCCGTGATGTTGCCGTGCAGTACGAGACTCTTCTCTAGAATCTCCGAGGCCCTCTCTGCCTGGGCCCGATCTTTCTCCACCAGTACGATGGACTTTACCGTACCCTCCAGTCTCCTGGCCACTTCGATGCCCAGTTGTGTGGCACCGGCGATAAACACCTGCTGGACCACTTCCGATTCGGGATGGGCAATGGCCATGAAATCAGCGGTCTTGGTGCGCTTCAGCAGGACATAGATCTGATCTCCATCCCTGAGTTCATCTTCTCCACTGGGGATCACCAGGCCATCTTCCCTGACGATAGCAACAATCAAGCCGGGAATCCGATCGTATCTTTGACGCAGGTCTTTCAGAATTACTCCATCGAGAGGAGATCCTTCCGAGATCTGAAACCCCCACAGCACCAACTCTCCATTTGCGAAATCGAAAACATCGAAAGCACCCGGGTTTTGAACCAATCTGTGCAACTTATCAGCAGTGGCGTCTACCGGATTGACGATCAGATCTGCTCCGTATGCCTCCGGTAACAGTGGAGATCCCGGGGAAGAGAGTTCCGCATTGCGCAGGCGGACCACTACTTTCTTTGCTCCCAGTTTTTTCGCAAGCAAGCAGACAACGATGTTGATCTCATCTCGATCGGTCACAGCAATGACCAGATTCGTACGATCAGAGATCGCCTTTCGCAGTATTCTGGGGCTCGCTGCATTTCCATGAATCGCCCGTACGTTGAGGCGATCATCGATCCTGTGTATCAGATCAATGTCGGCATCGATGATGGTGATCCGATGCCCCTCCGCGGAGAGTCGCTCTGCCAGATGGTGTCCGACCACTCCGGCACCCACGATGACGATACGTAGCATTATTTCTCCCAGCAGTTGCAACGGTCGGTTACGGGTCCAAACTGGCCCCAGTCCTCCAACCAGCGGATGATAGACCTGAAGTAAGAAATCGCCAACACCGGCAACCGTTTGGACGACGGATCCGGGCCGGATATCCTCTCTTAAGGGAATCCAGAAGCGCTCTGGAGCAATTGACCCCGGCCAGGAATCTTAGAGAAGAAAGCCACGATGAAGAACAAATTCAACCTTCAATGTGATCGAGGGGCCAGAGCCATACCCCCGGCCCTGAGTTCAGTACGGGTCGGATTCTTGTGCTTGGTGCTGAACCTCTGCTGCTGCTTACCCACCTCATTCATCTATGCGCAAGAGATCGTCAACGAAAATGGATTTGCCGCTCGTGTCGATGGAAAGGTCATCACCCTGGCGGAATTGAATCTGGAAATTCAAAGGCAGATCTCCTCAGCACGAGGACAGATCACCGAGAGTCAGATCGAATACGAAAAAACGCGCCTCCGCCCATTGATACTGCGAATCCTGGTCGAAAGACAATTGCTGATCCAGAAGGCGATCCATGAGGAAATCCATCTTCCCCCCAAAGCGATCGACAACTTCTTGCAGGATCGAGTAGAAGTGCTCAGTAAAGCAGAGGGGACTCGCTACTCCGTGGATGACTATCTTGCACTATGGGAAAAACAATTCGGAGAGAGTGAAGTTCAGTTGAGAAAGCGCCTGAGCGAGGAACTTCGAATCGACGAGTTACGCCGTCGAACACTCAGGAGCACCCGGAATATTTCTCCTCGAAAATTACGTGCGTACTACAAAGAACACGCAGATGAATTCAGGAGCGAAAGTACTATCTCATTTCGTCAGCTACTGGTAGCTGACGATGATCCCGACTCGAACAGGATGCGACTCGAGATCGACCGTGCACTGGAAGCTGAAGATGACTTCGAGAGCCTGGTCAAGAAGTGGTCGATGGGCCCCCGTAAAGATATCGGTGGTCTCTACTCGTTGACAGAAAAGGACCTCGATTCGAGGTTTCCCCCGGTTCCTGAAATGGTCAAGAAATTGAAGCCCGGTGAGTACTCGGGGTGGTTCATGTGCAGGGGCTACGCGCACAACATCAAGCTGATCGAGATCTCTCCCGGAACACTGCTCGATTTTTCACGGGCGCAGGATCAGATCCGTTCGATTCTCACTCGCGAACTGGAGGAGAAGAAGAGAAAGGAATTCGAGCAGAGCCTCTGGAAAGATGCCGTCATCGAGGTTTTCATTCCAGGGATCGAATTGCCCCTTCTCTGATCCTCGATCGGGTTCACTACCGGCTCCAACGGCGATCGACGCTGTCCGTGCGATCGGTTTCCTGCTGCTTCTAGGGCTCGGTAACGGGATCCTTGGTCTCTTCCTTGGTCTCTTCCTTCTCTGCACCGGATTCCTTCTTCGAGCCCTTCTTGCGCTCGATGAGCGCCTGGACCGACTTGGGTGCGGCCAACTCGGTCTCCTCGGGCTCCACGTCATGCTGGATCTGGCTCACTTCCAGAGCCATCGTTTGAATCCCTTGCTCGATGAGCATCGTGTGTGGGTACCAGATTTCATCCACCTTCTTGAAGTCACCGAGCTGGACCTTCATCGGTATCTTACCCATCGGGGAATCCGCGATGAGGGTGACCTGGATCGTCCGATGGTCCGCTTTTGAAACCCAGTATTTTTCCTCGGTGTCGCTTTTTGACTTGAGAAGATAGATGTCACATTCCACATCGTTGATCGACTCCTCACCACTCAGGACCGCCGAGACGTAGTCCTCCTGTAAGTGCAGCGCAGGAAAGACGTGAGCACTACGAAGGATTTGATCTTTCATCGGCCCTGAGAGTATCGCCGGTCCATTGATGGGGTCAGAGGTCCAGACCACGCCGCCGTGAACTCCCTGGCGAAAATCTCCATAACCCTCGATCGAGAGGGATTCTGACATCACTCCATCCGCAGATACAAAACCCAAGTTCTTCGCCTCGATGCCGGCGTCAACAATTGAAACCGATGAAATCATGCGGCGATTCTTGACCTTTTCCAGAGCGGACTTCTCACCAATGGCACCGATCATCTTCTGTTGCAGTGCCTCCAGTACATTCTCCTGGATTTCACCATCTGTCGGTGCTGGTGTGTCCGAGGATCCACGCACGGAGAGCGCTGGAAGGCTCATCGCCGCAATCAACAGGAAGGCCATGAGCCGACCAAGAATCAGTGGAATCGTTCGTATCATTTCATCTCTCCTCTTCACCGGATCTCTATTCCGGGTCTGTTGAACTTACTGTTGATCCGACGGTTGAACAGCGGCTCCATCTTCTGGACTGGATAACGATTCCATCCAGCGCAGTGCAGCGGCTAGCTCCGGATCTCCTTGCTCGCGAATTCTCTCTGCGTCGACCTCGATCACTTCATCTGGAATCACACCATCGCCTTCCAGCACTCGTCCCGAGTGGGATCGATAACCGGCGATGGCATATTGCATCAGATCCCCACAGGGTAGCCTCACGATCATCGACGGCAAGGCGGCTCCCGCGGTGGTACGACCGAAAATCCTCGCCACTCCCAGATCTTGCAGTCCCTGGGCAAGAATCTCAGAGGTCGAGGCACTGCCCTCATCCACCAGGATGGCCACAGGTTTCTTCCAAGGATCGAGTCTCGGATTGACCACGAATTTCATCTTCGAATCTCGAAACTGCATCACGCCCAGTTCGAGCCCCTCCCCCTCGATCAGCCAGCCTGCGATACCGCAAGCCATCAGACCCAACCCGCCAGGGTTTCCCCGCAAATCGAGGATGAGTCCGGGAGCATCGACGTGCTCTTCCAGCGCCCTCTGGAACCAGGGCATCACCTGCATCGGCCCGAGAAACATGTTGAAACGTAGATACAGATATCCACCCTCAACCAGATTTTTTTCGAGCCGTAGCGGGATCGGACCGATGTGACCAAACTTTACCGGCTTACCGGTTCCGTGAGGAGTTTCCAGCGTAATCTCGACCTCTCGCAGATTTCCATCGGCATCTTCAATCGTGTACGTGCGAGCATCCCCCGCGGATCCCTGCATCGCCGATGCCATGCCTTGAACGGGAAGATATTTATTGCCATCGGCGGTCCATTGCTCGATGAGAGGCTCCAACTGCCTCTCGCCAACCGCCACCACGATCTCTCCTGCAAGGATCCCGCCGTGCTCAGCCGGACTATCACCCTCGATCCTGACGACAACCGCACGGCCATCGGCCACTCGCAGCACCACTCCGGTCTCGGCGCTACCACCCTCTCCCAGTCCCTCGGAGGCGCTTCCGGGGATGATCCCGAAGTGGGACAGGTTCAGGCCACTCAATAACCCATTCATCGCTTTGCGTGCTTCACCTGCAGTGCTCGCGGCTTCCAACTGTGCTCGTTGGATCTCCTTCGACTGCGTCCACTTCTCTCCGAGTGCATCAGGATCCCAGAAAGTCGTGTCGATTCGATCACAGACCAACTGAAAGGACTCCCGATAAAGGTCCTTCTGATCACTGCTCATCGGCTGGGCTTTGCCAGGAAGACCGAGGCATCCTGAACCACTCAGCGCGACCAGCGCCAACAACACTGAAATTAACAACGATGATGGTTTCACTGACTTCTCTTTCTTCCTGACAAAGGAGGCGGACCTTCAATGATCGAAACTGTACTCGAGGGACTGCGGTCGAGGGACTGCGGTCGCGGGACTGCGGTCGCGGGACTGCGGTCGCGGGACTGCGGTCGCGGGACTGCGGTCGCGGGACTGCGGTCGCGGGACTGCGGTCGCGGGACTGCGGTCGCGGGACTGCGGTCGAGAATCACTGCCCCTTGCAAGGCCTTGATACTGGCCCTGCTGTCGATCCATAAGGATTGCAACGGAACCGAATTACCGACATCATCCCGTGGCATCTTCTCACAAAAGGGTGTCGAGTGCAGGGGAATTCCAGCGGAAGGATGCGCCTGATCATGGCGAATATTGTACGGATCGAAGTATGTATCGATGACCCTTCCTTTGCATCCGCCAGCGCTGCTGCCGGGGCCGATCGAATCGAGATGTGTAGTGCTCTCGATCTTGGTGGGCTCACTCCCACCCCCAGCGCCCTCGGCCGATCGATCCAGCCGGGAATCCCGGTCACCGCGATGACCCGTCTGCGCCCCGGAGATTTCATCCTCGACGATGAAGATATCTCCCGGATGCGCGATGAAATCGCCAGCCACATCGCTGCAGGGGCCGAGGGAATCGTTCTCGGCGCCCTCAAGAACAGTGGAGAGATCGATACCGAGGCGCTGAGCTGGCTGCTGGATGCATGCAATGGCACTCCCGTGACTTTTCACCGCGCCTTCGATCACTGTTGTGATCGATTTCTCGGGCTGGAACAGATCATCGACGCAGGCTGTCAAAGGCTGCTCACTTCCGGTGGTGCCCCTTCGGCTCTGGAAGGGGTCGAGGAAGTGGCACGGATCGTCGAGGCTGCGGATGGACGGATCGAGGTGATGGCTGGCGGCGGAGTCCGACCCGGCTGTGGTTCAGAACTGGTCCGAAGGAGTGGGGTTCAATGGCTCCATCTGAGCGCTCGTGGCCCGGCCAGCCCCGCTGGTGTGGGCCGGCAAAGGGGGTCGAATCCGGCTCCTCTCGGAGCGCTGGACCCGGGGCCGGTTGCCCCACGCATGGTGACAGACCCCCAGCAAATTCGCCAGCTGGCCATCGAGTTGGGGCGGGAGTAGGGATGACCTCCCCCCCCTCTCCGTGGTAATCTCTCTCCTTCCGAAGAAAGGGAAAGTGAATCACCTTGGAAAAGGTCGAACCCGACAACTTCTTAGTGAAATACGGCGGCTATGGACGCATCTCCTGGCAAGTACGCTGGGAGGGGGGCCAGGTGGTGTGGCGCCGCTTTGCTCCGGAATGGACAGAGGTCTCCTCGGAGCAGGTCCAGCCCGAACCTCAGCAGTGGATCGACTTCTGGCAAGCGCTCGACGAAAGCCGAATCTGGGACTGGAACGAGGTCTATTACCGTTCCGCCGATCGTGCCAGAGATCCCAAGGATGAAGAACCTGTAGAGACCGATGATGTCGTCTCGTGGTCGGTCGAGATCTTGCTCAAAGATGGTCGACTGGTCGATTCGAGCGGCTCCAATGCTGTTCCTGGAGAAACTCGCCTCGCTCGACGAGGGCGCGGACGGGGGCGCAGTCGGCGTGAGAGTGCCCCGTCACAAAAATCCGCTCCACAAAAATCCGCTCCACAAAAATCCGCTCCACAAAAATCCTCTGCCAGCTCTGCTGTCGAATCCGCGGGAGAGGACTCCGCTGCCCCTTCCGATCCGAGCGAAGAAATCCAACGAGTCGACAACAACTCGGGGATTCCGATCGATACCTTCGATCGATTCCTCAACGCGCTTCGTACCCTGCTGGGCGGTCGAGAATTTGCTGACGATGAAATGGGTGCCGCTCCTGAATCGCTTCCGACCCAGTATCGCACCCGCACCATCGAGCGAACCGATCGTCCCGACCCCTTCGCCGAGGAAGCGAAACAGGACAAACCCAAGAGGTCATCCACTCGCAGAACGGACGGACAAAAACGCCCTACCAGGAAAAAGGTGCCAGGCGGTAGGACCCGTGCAGGTACTTCTTCCAGATCGAGTGCAGAGGGCGGAACCAGCACCAGAAAAAGATCTCGTCGCGGGAAAAAACCAGGTGGAGAAGTCGCTGAAACCACCGCAGCAACCACCGGTGACCCGGCCGGTCCGAAGAAACGCCGCAGGAGGCGCAGAAGAAAGCCAGCCAGTGGCCAGCGGGAACCGAGTCGCGGAGGTGGTTCCCGGCCAGCGGCGAATTCTGGCACTTCCCCAGCAGGAGCGGCAGGAGCTCCAAGAGCAGCAGGAGCAGCAGGAGCGGCAGGAGACGGAACCCAGAAGAAGCGACGGAGGCGTAGACGTCGGCGCAAGCCCGGTGGAGCCGACTCCTCTGGATCAGGCTCAGGCGCGCCACCGGGAAACTCGTCCAGCGGTTAGATTCGTCCGAATTTCGCAGCCATCTGGAGCGAGCGTTTCGGTAACCGGGAATCGTTCGTGATGATGTGCAACGACCCTCGCAGCAGCGCCTCCTTGCGGTAGTCCCCAAGGGTCACACCGATCCGAAATGTCCGACCGGGAACCAGTTCCTGGATCTCTACCTCGAACATGCCATCGGGAAAGCCCTCCAGTTCGACCCCTTTCACCTCGAGAGGTCGAGTCTCATCGAGATTCTGGATCTGGATGTACTTGGTCACCACTGGATCACCATCTCCGAGCAAGCGATCGGTGTCCTTGTTTCCAAACTGGAACACCCGGGCGGGGGTGACCTGGATCGGATCGAGGTGCTGGATCTCGATGTATCTCCCGACCACCACCTCACGACCATCCTTGACCGCAATCAGTAGATCGAGGGGATCCTTGATGTTCCTCGGAGCGGGTGAAGTTCCCACGGTGACTTCGATCTCGTAGTGTCGATCCTTTTCAATCTCGTTGAAATCGGTGATCTCGAACTCGCCGTTTCGAGACCTCGCTCCCTTCACCTCGAACCCGAGGTCGGTCAGGGCGAACAACTGGATCTTCATCGATTTCGATTTCCCCATCAGTCCCGGCAATAAAATCGGCTCTGGAACGGTCCGAAACAGACCGATCACATTTACCGTGAAGATGAACTGTAGCCTCGGATTCGCTGGGTCGTCCGTCTCGAAGGTCACTCCCTTGCGAGTGTCACCCGGTTTGATCTTCTTCGAATCGACCTCGATGCGGATCGCCACCGTTTCTCCCGGTGCGACCTGACTCGGTTTATTGAGGATCTTGGTGCAGCCGCAAGATGCATTCACCCGCCACATATTGAGCACCTCATCCCCATCATTTCGGATGAAGATGTCTCGCTCGATCACTTCCCCCTGCAACATTTCTCCGTAATCGGTCACATTCTCGCCGAGCACAATTTTGGGTGTTCCAGAGGTGAGGGGTACCTGTGGTGCCGATGCTCTGACCTGATTCTCATGGCCGGTGAACGCAATGGCGCTGGAGACCAGCAGCAGGAGAAGGAGTGAGACACTCCTCGAGATGGGATCGCTGAAGTATTTCATGGGCAACAATCTAAATTACGTGGTCCGTGATTTCATCACTCGTTCGAGGCAGAATACCTCCCGAAGGAGGAAAATGAGACCCCGAGCAATGACTTTGATCGCACTGATCCTGTTTCTCTGGTTCCTGATAGTGCCCGCTGAGACCGGGGCTTCGGAACCCTTTCCGCTGGGAATTCTCGGTGGGAGAGGTCAGGTGGATCCTGGCAGCCCCCTGATCTCGATACTGTCGATCGATCCGGGCTCTGCGGCGTCCCTGGCGGGACTGAAGAGTGGTGATCAGTTGCGGGGGATCGGTGGTATCCCTTTCACCGACCACTCTGGCAGCATCGATGTCGGAGGCCTGGGACCACAGAAGTCGCTCGGCGAGGCACTCGATGAGTGCGCTGCTCGAGAGTCGGAGCAGGAGCGCAAGATCTCCCTCGATCTGCTGCGGGATGGCACTGAACTGACGCTGCAGTTGACGCTCCCTCTTCGCCCCGGTCTCGAAGATGCCGCCGGCCGGACACTACTGGTCGAAAGTTGCTGTCAGCAGCTGGTGAAGACCCAGCGTCCAGGCGGCCAGTGGGACTCTCCGGTGGGGCTGACCGGCGACCGAGTGCTCAGCGCATGGGCGGTAGTGGCTCTCCTCTCCGCCGACCCGCAGAAGTACCGCGACTCGATCGAGCGTGGGGTGGTGTGGCTACGCGGCCCCGACAACCACTGCTGGATCGATGATGATCCGCTGCAGAAGGGACCCGACAACCTCGGAAACTGGGCCGTCACTTCTACAGTGGTGGCACTCACCGAACACTGGCTCGCCACCGAGGACCCGCTCGATCCTCCCGTCATCGAGCGGTGCTGCAAGGCTCTTACCGCCAGGATGAGCGACCAAGGTCTTTTTGGTCACGATGTGGTGCCGGGCTACAACAACAAGGGATTCAATGTCATCAACACCCTCTCCCATCTGGCATGGGCGATCGGAGCTGAGGCCGGGGTCACCCTCGATGAAGACTCGTGGTCGAAAAGCCTGGAGCAGATCCGTCGATCGATCGATCCCAACGGTGGCATTCGCTACTGGACGATGAAGGGGACAGGAACCGGCGATGCGTCTCTGCGCACATCTTCGATGGCACTGGCACTCTCCATCAGTGGCAGAGAACCGCAGATGGCGCAGCAGCTGGGCGAATATCTCGCCGCTCATCCCAGCAGGATGAGAGAAGCTCATGCGGTCGGTTCACTCGGAATGATGCTCGCACCCTCTGCGCTGTGGAGGCTGAACCGAACTGGATACTCGAAGTTTCTCGATGAGTGGCGCTGGTATCTTTCGCTGATGCATCGCCCCGATCGATCGGTGCATTACATCGGTGGCAAGGGAAACAACGGCGGCGATGGCTACCTCGGTAAGCATCGGATCGGCTGCATCATCGCCGTCTTGATCCTCACACCTCCGGCGCAAAAGCTCGGACTTCATTCCGATGAAAGGAAGCAAAAGTCCAAATTGAAGGCCGTAGGCGATCGATGAGCCAGATGCGTCACTCACTTACTCATGGGGAGCAGGGCCACGGTCCTCTATAATCGATCGATGGAAGGGGCCTGAACTGGTTCAGGCCTGGAGTCTTCGCCAACCGGGTCGACGATTCCCACGGTCATTCCCTCTGGAGGTTTCCCGATGAGATTCTTCTTTCTTGTCAGCATCTACCTCTTGCTCACTCCAGCAGTCTTTGCTCAGGGTCCACTTCCTCCGATACCTCCTGGATCGGATATCTTGCTCGAACTCGGTACCATCCAGTATGACGCTGCCACCGGAAACGGATCGGTACAGATGATGATGACCAGTACCGTACCCATCGCCGGCTTCCAGTTCGATCTGACCTTTGATTCGCCAGCCGTTCTACTCACCTCGGCCTACGATGGCCTGGCCTATACCTTCGGCTATACCGTCGGAGTGGGACCCACCAGCGGTACTGTTCTGGGCTACAGTTTGACGCTGGTGGAGATCCCACCGGCCATTCTTCCGGAAGTGCTGATTATCGTCGGCTTTCAGTGCGATGCCTGCCCTTCAGGTGTTCCACAGATCTGTATCGAAAACCCGGTCTTCGCAGACATTGCAGCCAATGCCATCCCTTCCGATGTGGGTCCTTGTTCCAGCGGCATGGCCATCCCCGAATTCCTGCGTGGAGATTGCAATACCGATGGCAACGCCAACGTCGCCGATGCTATCTTCTTGCTGGCGAGTCTATTTTCCGGAGGGCCCGATAGCGGCTGTATCGATGGTTGCGATAGCAATGACGACGACTCCATGAATATCGCTGACGCGATCCACTTTCTCAGTTTTCTGTTCAATGGGGGATCCCCGCCGGCAGCGCCAGGAGCGGACTTCTGTGGAGTCGATCCGACCGATGACAATCTTGGCTGTCTGGTGCCTGGCCCGTGTCCTTGATCTTGCTGAGGTGATTCACTCGGATCTAGGGTGGGCCTTGTAGGCTTCTTCCATCCCATCGGCCCAGCGAAAAACCGGCAAGTGATCTCGATCGACGGCGCGAAGATGCGCTTCGTGCTGGCGCAATGTCGGATGGACATATTTCCAATCGCCAACCCCGAACACTTCTCTACATAGTGCAGCAACCGGCTGGTCATACTCCTCGAGTTCCTGGCGTGTGTCGATGTGATTGTGCTGGTTGTCGTTCTCCCTGTTGGTATCGAACCAGCTCTGCACCGCTTCTGCCCAGTACTCCATCCTGTTGGTCGAAGCGTAGGCACCCTTCCATAACCCCTGCTCCATCGCCTGCTGATAGGCCTCCTTGAGCCGGGGATCAAATGTCGGGTCCACGGTAGATAGTCCCATCTCGTGGATGGCATGGGCAAACTCATGAATCAGGATGTTCTCGGTCGAGTAGGGGTCGCCCTTCATCGCCAGCAGGTTCTCCTCGCCACACGACACCGATGGGCGAGATCGGGTAGCTCCAAGCCCCCGTGCCCTGCGGTCCCAGTACTCGGGCGGACGAAGATCCGAGTGCTCGGGAACATCGGTGGTCCACTCGTCATGAGCCATCACTGTGAACCGGGTCTTGTTGGCGGCCATCGCCGAGAGAACTTCAGGCCTGTGCCCGACCATCTTCAAGATCAAGTAGCGCGCTTCCGCCAGCGAGGCCGGTTGTACCCGGGCACTGGCCAGCACCGGGAATCCCTGCGCATCGGTGTGCTGCTGGTAGAAGGGGTCCAGTGCCAGTTCCGATCGCAACTCTTCTGTAACAGGGCCGACCACCGCGGAAACCGGATCCGTCGCGGTGAGATGCTGACACCCCGGAAGGGCCAGTGAGAAAAGAAACACCCACTTCATCAAGTCTCCTCCTCCTCGGCGGTCTGATCCTCATCCGCAGAATCCGCTCGCCCCTGGTGATCGATCAGCGGATCTGGATGTAGTCGATCGCCGCTGTTGTTGCATCCTGCACATCGGTCTCGACCCGAGGTCACTCCTTCAGGCCATCCTTGACCGATATCTCGATTTCTCGCTGGCCATTCGCGAATGCACTGCGATCAATGTTTGTGCTATCGATCGGATGGACTGCCGTGAGAGCGGATCACTTCCAGAAATCCGGCCCCCCACTTCTCCAGCTTCTTTTGACCTACGCCTGATATCGATGACATCTGCCCGTTCGTTTGCGGTCTCAGTTGGGACATCTCGACCAGCGTTGAATCATGAAAGATGGTGTAGGGGGGAACCTCCAGCTGGCGGGAGATTTCGAGCCGATGCTGTCGAAGTTGCTCGAACAGGCTCGACTGGACCGCATCGAGACCCTCCAGCTTCTTCTTCCTCTTTCGCGACTTACTCGCCTTGCGAGTGATGGCGTCTTTTCGAAACTCGAATTGCTGCTCCCCGCGCAAAAGCTCTCGACTGGCTTCCGTCGCAGCGATGCCGCCATGCCCCTCCAGGTCGATCTGGATCATCCCCCTCGAAGCCAGTTGGCGGAAGATGGAATGCCAGCCAGGACCTTCCAGTTCCTCACCAATGCCATAAACGCTGAGGCGATCGTGACCAAATCGGGTCACCTTCTGGTTCGCCACCCCACGAAGCACGTCGATGACATGCCCCTTACCAAAGCGCTGCCCCGTCTTGACCACCGCAGAGAGCGCCTTCTGAGCCAGCACCGTTCCGTCCATCACCTCTGGTGATTTCTCGCAGTTATCGCACTGGTTTCCATCGGCGGTGCAGTCGATTTCGCTCTCGCCGAAGAAACGTAGCAGAATCCCCCGACGACAGCCCGACGACTCACAGTAGGCGAGCATCGCATCGATCTGATGATGACTGATGCGACGCTGGGTCGGATCGAGATCCGATTCCGCCAGCCTTCGCTGAGCCAGCACCACATCACTCCAGCCATAACAGAGCCACGCCTCGGCAGGCAATCCATCCCTGCCGGCTCGACCCGATTCCTGGCTGTAGTGCTGGGGGCTCGCCGGCATGTCGAGGTGCGCCACGAAACGAACATTGGGCTTGTCGATCCCCATGCCAAAGGCGACCGTCGCCACCACCACGATCCCTTCCTCTCGCAGGAACAGTTGCTGATTGAGAGACCGTTGTTGAGCAGCCATGCCGGCGTGATAGGGAACCGCCCGAACACCCTCCCCTCGGAGCCACTCTGCCGTATCATCGACCTTCTTGCGGCTCGAGCAGTAGACGATCCCCGCCTCTCCCCCATGACGTTCTCGAATCATCGCCAACAACTGGCGGCGAGGTTGGTCCTTCGCCACCACTCTGTAACGGATATTGGGGCGGTCAAAGGAGGAGATGAAAAGGTCGTCATCGGTAAACCCGAGTCCTTTGATGATGTCTTTCCTGGTCGGCGAATCGGCGGTGGCGGTGAGTGCGATGATCGGGACATCGGGAAATCGCTTGCGAACGATTCCAAGACGCTGGTACTCCGGTCTGAAATCATGCCCCCACTGGCTGATGCAATGCGCCTCATCGATGGCAAACAAACAGGGGTTGAAATTGTAGAGCTCGTCGAGAAATCCATCGAGCAGCAGTCGTTCAGGTGCGACGTAGAGTAGTTTGAGCTCTCCACTACGGAGACGATCCCAGACCTCTCTTCGCTGCTGCGTCGCCATCGAGGAGTTCAAGGCGGCGGCCGCGACGCCCGCTTGCTTCAAAGCCTCGACCTGATCCTCCATCAGCGCGATCAACGGGGAAATCACCACCGTGATCCCTTGGCCCAGCAGCGCCGGGATCTGATAGCAGAGAGACTTTCCGCCGCCGGTCGGCATCAGCACCAGGGCATCTCTTCCCGCCAGGATCCGCTCGATGATCAGCTCTTGATCGACCCGGAATTGTTCGAATCCGAAGACATCTTGAAGCACCTTCAAGGCACTGGATTGAACTTGATTTCCCCCACTAGTCGACAATATTGCTCCTCTTCCTCGGGTCTCCCGACGAGATCTAGAGCCTCGTGGATATCCGACCCCCCGGTCGTCATCAAGGGTGGAGCCTGCGGATCACTGGAGAACCAGCAAAACGGGCCACGAATCCGGACGATCCACTCGATCCTCCTGCTTCAACGGCCACTTCAAACACCCCGACACTTCTGCTACAGATCGTGAACGTGATCTGGCCGTCGTGACTGGGAGTTTGGTGTCGTGACAAACCACGATTTGCCGCGCCGATGATGCCGGCTTGGAGATCCGTACCGATGGCTCGAGCTCGTCAGTAGTGGAGATGAAATGTCGGTTTGATTCACTGGAAAGGATGGTCGCTGGTCAGCGATCCGCTAGCAGGGGGGGACCAGGCCACCGGGCAAGAAGGGAGGGCGACAGGGGAGCGGTGCGCGGACCCAGCCGTAACGAGTCTCACCACCTCCTTGGCAATCCAGGGTCATCAACGCCTCTGGATTCCATTCCCAGATGGCGGTCTGCCCCCAGCGATCACCCACTTCGAGCGCTTCCTTGCGCGACAAGCCGACCAGCGCAAATCCCTCTTCGCGCCAGCCACCATCACTGGCAAATCCAGTGCCCTCCCACAGGGGAAGGTTTCTCGCATCGACCCAGTCTGCCAGGTCTTCACTGAAACGCAGGTTCTCCTGCTCCGAATGCGGTTCGCAGCGCGGATTCCATGCCGTGATGATGTGGATCGGATCCGTCACGGGGAACTCACCCTGAACGATGCCCTCGCTGATGGGCATCACTGCACAGGACTGATGACGATCGGTGACGATTCTCAACCAGGTTCGACTCCATGTTTCCCGGACCGCTCGTATTTCTCTGGCACCGAGATGATGGGTCATTGGTTTCTCCTATACGCAATTCTCCTGGGTCGTATCACAGGAGAGAGGGTCATCGGTCGGATCTGAGCCACAATCGAACGGTTCCGGTGGTGTACTTCCCGACTGAAAAAGATAGTCGAGCAGTGTGACCACATCCGAAATATCGTTCGCGCCGTCGTCGTTACAATCAACTGAATCGAGACAATCAGGTGCGATGCCTCCCCCAAACAAATAGGAGAGGGCCCTCACCGCATCTGCAACGTTCCTGTCTCCATCGTCATTGACATCACCGCGTCTAAAGTTCGCTTGCGGTGTACCGACAATATAAGAACGCTCGAAGGTGGTCATTGAGTTCCCGGTGAAATCAGTCGCACGAATTCGGTAGGTCACGGTTGTGGAAAACCCCGGATCGGGAATGATTCCTCGATATAAATCGTGTCCCATCCACGACATCTGAACCGGAGCAAATTGCGCTCCCGTGGACCACTCGATGATGACCGACTGGAAAAAGGAACCACGGTCCGATGTCATGTCATCTCGCACCATCGCCCGAACCCGGATCGGGCCCGCTCCCACCAGGACATCTCCCACCTCTTCCCAGGTCGGAATGGTCGGAGGTTGGGTGTCGGTTGCTGGGCCTTGATTGAGATATAGTCGATTTCTGAAGGAACCGCTCTCCCCCTGGGCGGTGACCATGTCGAGGTCCCCATCGCCATCCAGATCTCCCACCTCCACATCGAGAGAGCTATCGCCCACCGAAGAGATGACTCCGCCCACCAGGGTCAGGAAGCCGTTACCGTTGTTTCGGAGCATTCTTTCTGGCCCCCCGATGGCACAGATCACCACGTCCAGGTCTCCATCGTCGTCGTAGTCGAGAAACTTGCTATCGTTATCGTCGATATTGGGGTTCGAGGAGTTGGGCAGCACCGTGCTGGTGACATTGGTGAAGGAACCACTGCCATCGTTCTGGAATACTGCCTCACGCGATCCGATCCCCGAGTTCGCCCCGATCACATCGAGATCTCCATCTCCATCGAGATCTCCCAGGTCATAGGAATAGGTGTTCGAATCCGCGGGCAAGTTTCCAGATGTGGAATCGATGAAGACACCTCCCTGATTGATGTACAGCTTGGAGTTATTGTCTCGATGGCCCTCGATCATGTCGAGGTCGAGATCTCCATCCAGGTCACCAAAGATCGAGTCCATCGGTGCCGACACATTCTGCTGAGGAAGTCTCTGTGTGGTTTCATTGGAGAAAAATCCATTGCCATCGTTGATCCACAGCTGGGCCTGACCCGATCCAAATCGAGTGGATCCGCCGCGGGTGAACCACAGGTCCAGGTCTCCATCGTCGTCGATGTCTCCGAAGGAACAGTGAGAACTGGACATGTTGAACTGGGGAATCCGGGCAGCGGACTCATCGGTGAAGAAACCTGTGCCGTTATTGATCAGTAGTTTCTGGGGCGTCAGGAAATCGTTAGCCACCGCCATGTCCAGGTCCCCATCCCCATCGACATCCCCGAATTCCACATCGCGGCCATACCCGGTCAGGATTCCGAGTCTGTTGACGGATTCATCGGAAAAGTTGGCATTCCCATCGTTGATGTAGAGACGGACTTGCTGTGCCTGACCGGGGGAGGAAAAACCCGATCCATTGGCAAAGCTGAGGTCGAGATCTCCGTCGCCATCCACATCAGCGATGGCCACCTGGCTCGAGTACTCGTTGAATATCGGAAGTCGTCCAGTGCTCGATTCCAGAAACTGCTGGGCATCGACCAGCGCCCCCCCGGCAACTGTGGACAGGAGCGCCACCTGTAAGGCTAGTATCAGGCTTTTCATGACAACACTCCTCCGGCCCAGAGAAACCTCGTGGATTCCATAACTGCATGGAATCTGTGCCTCGAGATCGCTTCAGGGACCCATTCATCATACCGTCAATTTCCAACGGTATGAACGGGCCTCTCGATTCTGGTTTCCTTTTCACCACAGTCCGGAAGCGTTACCCTCTGGTCTTGCTGAAACTCCCCACCCGAGACCACCTTGTTGGAGGACCAAATGGCAGACAGTAATCACCCCTGGGATCAATCGATGCCCGCTGATCAATTCGGCAGGATGAAAGATATCCTCTCGGCACCCAGCCCCATTGGCCTCGAAGCGGCGATGACCGAGGGAGTGCTGGTTCCGATGCTCGAACAGTTCATCCCTGAAGGCTGGAAGATCCACCGCTTCCGCGGCAATGCAGGCATCGTCCTCGACACGATGCCCGATGCTCCCGAGGGAACCCTGACCGTGATGGCGATTGGCCACGCAGACAAGATCCGGATGCAAGTCAGAAGCATCGGCGATGACGGTAAAATCTGGATCAACAGCGATTCATTCCTTCCCACCACCTTGATCGGGCACGAGGTCACCTTGTTCTCGGAGAACCCGGAAAAACCGGGGGAGTTCCGGAGTATTTCCGGCGGCACCGTGGAAGCACTCGGTGCCATCCACTTCGCTGAACCTGCAATGCGTGATGGCTCCAAGGGAATCAAGCCGACTCAGATCTACCTCGAACTGCAACTCAGTGGTGAAGAAAGAAAGAAGCAGGTTGAAGCGCTCGGGATTCGAGCCGGCGATCCATTGCTCCTCGATCGACCGATTCGACCAGGATTCGGCCCCGACACTTTCGTCGGCGCATACCTCGACAACGGTCTTGGCTGCTTCGTCGTGGAGGAAGCCGCTCGAATTCTCGCAGCAGGAGATTCGCTGAAGAATGTTCGCTACCTCGGTGCCTTTGCCGCCTACGAGGAGATTGGACGCTTCGGCAGCCGCGTCATGGCCGGTGTAATGAAACCCGATGTCATCATCGGGGTCGATGTGAATCACGATTATGAAGCCGCTCCGGGGATCGGGGATCGCCGCTACGCTCCCCTCAAGATGGGCAACGGGATGACCCTTGCGGTGGGCGCCATCGTCACCGCTGGACTCAACGCCATCATCCAGGATGCCTGCAAGGCGAGTAACATCCCCTTCCAGGTGGATGTCTGTGGCCGTGACACTGGCACCGATGCGATGGCAGGTGTACTCGCTAGCGTCGACGCTGCAGCAACCAGTATCGGATTTCCAATCCGCAACATGCACACCATCTCGGAAAGCGCACACACCGGCGACGTGATCGCTGCCGTTCATGCACTTGTAGCAACACTTCGCAAGATGGACACGGAGGGAACCTCTGCCGAGGATCTTTGCAGCGCTCATCCACGACTCGATGGCATCAAATCTCTCGCTCACGGAGATTGATCCGATGTCGATCGACTGGTTGCCACGAGTTGAACTGGATCAACACCGTAAATGGCATCATCGGGAGAGACTTCTTTCCCAGCCAGAACTGAAGGATTGCAGTATGCCCATCTCCTATCTGTTCCGTTGGGCCTGTTGCCTCGTGCTGATGGTCGCCGCCACCACACCGATGCTGGCGCAGGATGAGATCGTGAAGAGGCCGGGGCAGTTCGAACGATTCCTGGACCTCAGCCGCGCATCGCAACTCCCGCTGCTCTCATGGACAGAACCATCTGCTGATCTGCCCAGCCCCTTCACCTTCGGTGGCTACGGCGAAGTCCACTGGAACTTAACCGAAGGCTCCGGCAACGATGAGATCGATATCCATCGCTTCGTCGTCTACATGGGTTACCAGTTCGAGGACTGGATCCAGCTCCACAGCGAGACGGAGATCGAGCACGCGTTCGTTTCCGAGGGTGACGGCGAGTTGTCGATAGAACAACTCCACTTTGACTTCCTGACGGGCAACACTCTCAACATTCGTGCCGGTCGAATGCTGACGCCGGTCGGTATCACGAACCTCAAGCACGAGCCACCGAGTTTCAACGGGGTCGAGCGTCCGAGTTTTGACAAGTACATACTGCCGACCACCTGGAGTTCCGATGGCATTGGCTTCTTCGGAAAGTTGATGAGTGACCTGAAGTATCAGCTCTATCTCGTCGGCGGGCTCGACGGCACGGGGTTCTCCGCGGAGAGCGGAATTCGTGGCGGCCGTATCAAGGAGCGTCCCAGTCTGAATGAACCGGCGATCACCGGAAGAGTTGATTTCTACCCATTTGTCCGACTCGGCAACCCAGCGGCTCAAACATTGCGCCTGGGCCTGTCCGGTTACGGCGGCGGTCTCGACAACGGGAACCACGGAACCAACCCGGGCGTGGAGAGCAGCATCTGGCTGGCGTCGGCTGATTTTGAATACAGTGTTCACAACGTCGACCTGAGAGGCGCAGTCGCCCATGAACAGATCTCTGGCGCCCTCGAACTTGCCAACGGTGTCGCAACGGACATCTTCGGCTTCTACCTCGAAGTTGCCTTGCATATCCTTCCAAGCAAGATGAAAATCGGGCGCTTCAGCGAATCCGACCTGGTGCTGTTCGCCCGTTATGATGATGTCGACACCCAGTTCGAGGTTCCCGCAGGAGTCGCCAAAAACGACGCCGGCACCCGTGACGAAGTGACGCTGGGATTGACCTGGTCCCTTACCCAGCAAATCGTGATCAAGGGAGACATTCAATTGCGAAACGATGCCAATCCTGGGGACCTTCCGACCCTCTACAACTTCGGCATCGGATGGGAGTTTTAGCGATGCGAATCTTGCTGTTCTGGGTATTACTCTCGGTCACCGGTTGCGTCAGTCTATCTCAGATGACGATGCCTACCGCCGAGGAGCTGGCGATTCACATGCCATACTCGGCCGACCTGAGGGCTCTCGAATCCGGTCGCGAGATCGCGATGATCGATTGCACCGATTGCCATCGCACCTACTGGCCGGCGGAATACCCTCCGCAGGAGTGGTCGGGAATCCTCGACAAGATGGGAAGACGCGCATCACTTTCCGAGCATGAAATCCAGGATGTGAAGCTGTACTTCGCCACCGTCAGTGAATTCATTCGATTGCAGAGAGCGTCACCGGAAACAGACTCCTCGGATTCGTTTCAAGGCGAACTCTCAAGGGGGGTCACGGAGCAGCGATTGCCCCAGGATGGCCCCACTGCGACGATCGACTAGGAATCGAGGTTAGATGTCGACAGCCTGGTTGCTTGTTGCGGTACTCTCCGTGCTTCCACAGGTGGATCAGGACGATTTGTCTCACTCGGTTCGGCCCGCTGACCTGCTCGCAGAAATTGACCACCCCGATCGCTGGCGCTGGATTCCTGAAGAGCGAATGCCTCCGGGCAACCTCTTCGAAAGGGTACTGATCACCTCCTTCATCACTCCGGTGGTCTTCTTCCAGGGTGATGTCGGGGCCGGCGGTGGCGCCGGAATCACCGACCTCGACTTCCTCAACAAGCGGCGCAGGCAGTTCGCCAGCATCTGGGCCACCTACACTTCTGAAGGCCAGCGACGCTTCTCCCTCTCCTGGGGAAAGTGGCTCTCTCATCTCGATGTACCCGGTAGAGGCGCCCTCCAGGGAGATCGCGATTACATGGGCTTTTCGGTCCAGCACTCGAATACCTTGACCTCTCGGTTCTTTGGCCTGGGCCCCGAGACCACGCTGCTCGATGAGGCGTCCTATTCACGGGAAACCAGCTCAGTTCAGTTCGATGTCCAGAAATCATTCCCCCTGGAAGGGGGTGACTGGGTCTGGAATCTCACCGGTACTCTTCAGGCAGACGACCTGGACAGCGGCAAGGTGACCGGAGCGCTCGATGTCCTGGCCGAGCATCCACAGCTGTTTGTAAAAGGAGATTCTTTCGATGCCTTGTGGGTCCATGCAGGACTTCGCCACGATACGCGCGATGCACAACACCTCCCCTACCAGGGTCATTCGATCGGCGTTTCGATCACGGCCGTTCCTCTGGTTCAAGATCGAAATGGTGGTGCGATCGCTTCATTGCTGGCCAGCTGGATCCGTCCAGTCACACCGCTCTTCCACGATGGCGGTGATACGACCCTCAATCATCCTCCGATCGATTCCTGTGCCGCATATTGCTCTCTTTCCGGCACCATCGGCGATGTCCCCTTCTGGGCCCTTCCGACTCTCGGGGGCGATCACTTCATCCGTGGAACGATTCGCGGCCGCTGGCGTGATCGTTGCGCCTGGGCGTCCGGTGCCGAATGGCGACCCTGGATACTGGAGGATGGCTTCCCACTCGTATGGGATCTGCGAGTCGAGAGAGCCGGCCTCGCTCTCTTTGTCGATGCGGGGGCGGTGGCCCCGGAGATGGGGGCGCTATTCGATTCTGAAATTCATTCTTCAGTGGGAGTGGGATTACGAGCGACCTTCGAAAGACAGGCGCTCTTTCGCGCGGATATCGGCTGGTCCGATGAGGGCGACACCAATCTGTCCATCTCTTACGGGCTTCCCTTCTAGAAGCCCGCATCAGCACTCTGATTCAACTTCAGAGCTGTGCTGGAAATGAACTCTCGTCCCAGTCTCCGGGAGGAGTACTGCTGGCGACCATCATCGAATAGACATCATCTCGGATCAGGTGAGCCCCAAACATCTCCATGTGGGGAGTTTGTTGCTGACAATCGAGTGCGCTGAATCCGAGAGCGTGAAGGTGCTCGATGAGAGCCACGATACACATCTTTCCCGCTCCGGTTTCGAGGTGAAACATGCTTTCCCCTGCGAAAATCCCCCCGACCGCCAGTCCGTACATACCGCCGACCAGACGACCACTCTCATCCCATGCTTCAACGGAATGAGCAAAACCCAGAGAGTGCAACTGGCGAAATAACAGCTCGATGTCGTGGGAGATCCAGGTCTCGTGTCGCGCAGCACATCCTTCGATCACCGCGCCGAAGGCCACATCCGTGGAAAATCGCAACTTCGACTTCCGGATAGCGCGCTGCAAGGAGCGCGGAATCCGGTAGGTATCCCAGGTGATCAGTGCCCGCTCGGAGGGCCGAACCCAGAAGATCTTTCCATCGCGGTGGTCCGCCATCGGAAAACAGCGTTCCATGTAGGCACGAAGTACCCGCGCCGGACTGACCGGAATGCCATCTTCGTCTCTAATTCTCTCTATCGGGCGCACTTGATCCTCCTGCTGGTCGGATTGTACCGTATTGTGGTTCGCACTTCTCGCCCGGAATTTTTCACACTTCAAGATGCCGGAGACCTGGCCATGATGGATGACACACCGGAACCACAGCACTCGTTGCCATCCGCTACCGATCCTTCATCGGGACAGATCTTCAGTCTCGGATATGGCCATCGATCGATCGAAGGACTGGTCGAGATCCTACATCGCTATCAGATCTGCTGGATCATCGATGTCCGCAGCCAACCCAGATCGAGACGAATCGAATTTTGTCGGAATGCCATCGAATCTCACCTCAGGGAAGCAGAGATCAGCTATCTGTTTCTGGGTCATCAACTGGGCGGAAGGACCAGCGTCGAAAGGCTCCTCGATGGCGAGGGGAATCCTGATTATGACCTGATCGAACTGACAGGACCGTTTCAACAGGGCCTGGAGCGGCTCAAGAAAGGCTACTTCGACGGCCATCGGATGGCTCTGATGTGTGGTGAACTGGACGCAGATACCTGCCATCGCAGCCGATTGATCGGACGAGCATTGCTGCGCAATTCCATCGATGTGTTACATATCGGCGCCGATGCAGAAGTTCTGACTCGGCAATCCCGTTCGATCCTCAAACCACCACCGCCTACCGATGACCTGGCGGATCCATCACCCCTCTTTACCCGATGATGATTCCGGATCGGTCCGCCAGTTCAGTTCCTTCGCATCGATCATCTCCCCTGGCTCTTGCGCTAGTTTGAGGCTGCGCGGCTCCTGGCGCTGGCCACCATCTTCTTCATCTGCACGCCAAGATCATCGAAGAGGGTGTAGAAGAGTGGCACGGCGATCAGGGTGAACAGGGTCGAAGAAGTCAATCCGCCGAGCATGACGATTCCCAGTGGTCGATAACTGGGGCCCATTCCCTCTGCCGACAGCAACACCAGTGGAAGTAAGCCGCAAATCGTAGTGCTGGCAGTCATCAGGATCGGCCGAAGTCGAATTCTCCCCGCCTGCAGCAGCGCCTCCTTTCTGGTGGCACCCTGATCCCGATGTCGATTGATCGCGTCGACCAGAACGATGGCATTGTTGACGACGATTCCCAGCAAGATCACGAAACCGGCGATGGCGGTGGTCGACAACGACTCTCCAGAGAACCACAGGGTCCAGTAAGCTCCGCTGAACAGGAATGGAATGCTACAGAGGATCGAAAGAGGGAGCAGCAGTGACTCGAACAGCACTCCCATCAACGCAAAGATCAACACGATCGCCAGCGCTCCCGCCTGAGCCATGTCGGAGAGGTCAGCCTCGAACTGGTTGAGTCCGCCCTCGATGGCGACTGAATATCCTTCCGGTAATTGCACCCCTTCGAGGATGGGTGCGATTCGACCCTCGATCTTCCTCAGATCTGAACCCTCCTCCAGCTCCAGTGCCAACGACAGGCTGACTTCACGATCCTCCCTGCGAATCATCGGTGGAGTTCTCGACATCTTGAGTGAAGCCACCGATCCCAGCGGAATCGAACCCCCACTGCCATTGGAGATGGGTATCCCCGGAAGTTCACCGAGGGTTGGTGTTTCGTCTTCGCTGTAAGAGATCCAGACTGGCAAGTCTTCGCCATCGATCTGTGCCTCGGGTAGTGGAGCACCGCGGAGCATCCAGCCGACGATGCTGGAGAGTCTGGTCCCAGAGATGCCAAATCTCTGTGCCTGTTCACGATCCACCTCGACCGAGATCTGATCGGAAGTCCGGGAGTCCTCTCCTCCTCGTGAGATCTCTGCGATCCCCGGCGCATCCGAAAGGAGAACTTCCAGCTGATCGGTAATCTCGGTCACTCGCCTGGCTTCCGCTCCCTTGACCACCACTCTCAGGCGATCGGAATCTTGATTCATCTGCTGGCCACCGGAGAACTCGATGTCGACACCCGGGAATCCAGGATTGTTACGGCGTAGTTCGGCGGTGAATCCAACCGTGTCTACCTGAGCCCCCGGAGGAAAGAAGAAAGCCAGGGTTCCACCGCTGCGACGAAACCATGCCGCTACGTCTTCAACTTGCCACTGCTGGGCGATCTCGTGGTAGGACTGCCTCACTTTTTCCATCGTCTGGTCGGAATCGTACAGCGAGCGAGAGTCAGGAAAATCGACAGTCAGCGCCACACGGTGACTCGGTCCGGAAGCTGCAGACCTCACCGCCAACCACCTCAACGGCAACGATGAGGTCGCGAGAACCAGCAGAAGAAACCAGAAGCAAGCCAGGCGCTGGTCGAGAATCCGCGACAGGAGTCGAGAATACCATTCAGTGATGGCCCACTCCGGGCGCGGAGTCGAAGGCTTCGCCGCAGAAGTGAATCTCAGCCCCACCGGGATGAAGAGCAAGGCCACCAGCAGGCTGGCGATGATCGAATAGCAAACGGGAAGACCAAACTCACCCAGCATCAAACGGGTATTGGAGTCTCCTGAGAGAAACACCAGCGGGATGAACACGGCAACCGTGGTCAGCGTTGCCAGCGTCACAGCCAACGCCACCTCTCCCACTCCCTTGCCCACCACCTCGCCGGGATCGCTGGTCTGTGAGGAGCACCTGGAAATGCTCTCAGAAACCACGATGGCATTATCGATCAGCATTCCGATGCCGATGGTGAGTCCCGTCAGGGAGAGCAGATTGAAGGTGCCGCCCTGTGCCCAGATCACCACGACCGCGATCAATAACGACAGTGGAATGGCACCGGCAACGATCAAGGTGCTGGCGATGTCACGCATGAAGAGCCACAAGATCAACACCGCGAGCAAGCCTCCCCATGCACAGGCGTCTCGCAGGCTGGTCAGGGAGCTGGAAATCACCTTTCCCTGGTTAAAGAACTCCGAGAACTCGACCCCCCTCAGTCGGGGATCCTCGCTGATCTGGCCATCCAGAATCGCGCTGATGGCACTGCACATCTCGACGGTGTTGGCATCGGACTCCTTGGAGATGTCGATGATGTTACAAAGACGTCCATTCAATCGGACCACGAAGTCCTTCATCCCGTACTTGATGCTCACCTCTGCAATATCGCCCAGCCTCAAGGAGTCGGTGACCGGGAATTGGCGGATGGATTCGAGATCATTGAAACGAGATCCGAGCCGAATCACGAACCTGCGCCCCGACTCCTCGACGGTTCCTGCTGACCCCTCAACGCTCTCTCCGCTGAGCCTGGAGATGAGTTTTTGCAGATCGATGCTGTGGGCCCAGACTTCATCTGGATCCAGTTCGATACTGACCGCCTTGCCGACCAGACCACGGACTTCCACCTTGGCGACACCATCTACCGATTCGAGTCGTGGCCGTACGATGTTCTCCAGTAGTGGTTCGATGTCATCGTCATAGGTGCTGATCACTCCAAGCGACACGATGGGAACATCGGTCTCGAGATCGAATCTGAAGATCCGGTACTTTTCACTTCCTTCTGGAAGACTTGGTTTCAGCCTCTCCATACGATCAACGATATCTGCATAGACTTCATTGGCAGGCGCATTTCCCGAGATGGTGACGGTGATGCTGCAACCTTCACTGGTGGAATAGCTACGGATCTTCGAAAGACCAGGAATCGTACGTATCAGTTCCTCCGCAGGTTCGGCGATCGTCTCGGCCACCTCCAGAGGAGTCGATTCCCTGACACCAATTTGAACGGTGATGGTCCGATCGACGAATCCAGGTGGAAACAATTGAAGCGGTGTGGAAAGAAGGGAAATCACACCGATCACGATGACGGTCAATAACAACATCATCACCATCACCGGACGATCGAGTAGAGATCGCCGAATCGGTGCTGTCATTGTTGCGTCTCCGAAGAGCGTGAACCGATGTCCACCAGTGATGCAAATACCGGCACCACCAGCAAGGTCAGAAGGGTGCTCGCCATCAGGCCGCCGATCACCGTCAATGCCAGGGGAGCACGAATCTCGGAACCTTCTCCGCTACCTAGAATCATCGTGAGATGTTCGGTGCCAGGCAAGCGAGAGAGCACTCCGGTGACCGGTATCAATGCCAGCACGGTGGTCAGGGTCGTCATCAGGATCGGCCTCAGTCGCTTGCGCCCCCCTTCGATGAGAGCATCATTCATCGTCATTCCATCGGCCCGAAGTCGATTGACCTGATCGAGCAGGACGATGGCGTTGTTCACGACAATACCTGCGAGAACGATCATTCCGATCGATGTCATGACTGAGATGGGAGTGCCGGTGAGCCACAGGATGGGCACCACACCGACCACCGAGAGAGGGATCGACAACAGGATCACCAGTGGTTGTAGCAGCGATTCGAATTGTGAGGCCATGACGACGTACACGAGAAACACCGCCAGTGCCAATGCTGCGATGAGAGACTCCAGTGACCTCTCCATCTCCTTCTTCTGTCCCACCACCTCGACCACTACATCTTCGGGAAGATCCAGTTCAGAATTGAGATCCGCTTCGATCATCTCGGCGACCCTACCCAGGTCAAATCCTGCCATCTGAGCCGACACCACCTTCGCTCGCTGTCGACCGATTCGAAGGATCTCCGATGGCCCCTCTTCGATGGTCCAGCTATCCAGTAACTCCTCCAGCGGAATACTGCGGCCGCTCTGGCCCACCGCTACTCCGGTCGCGAGGATTTCTCCGATACTCGATCGATCTTCTTTCCGTAACCGAACCCGGACATCGACTTGACGCTCTTGCCTTCGCAACCGCGTCGCTACCGTTCCAACATTCTTGTTTTGCAAAGCATCCGCGATCTCGCGAGTGCTGATGCCGAGTCGAGCCAGTCGCTCTCGGTCTGGTCGCAGATGGTATTCCGGGCTCCCCGGAGCAGTCGACGGCTGAACCTCGGAGACCAATCGGCTGGCGACGAGCCGCTCGGTGATTTCTCGTTCAATCTGCTCCAGCTCAGCACTATCTGGACCCCGTATCTCAACTTCCAGAGGAGCACTCATCGAGAAGAGATGAGGCCTCTTCACGTGGATGAGGGCACCGGGAAGATCGTCAGCCAGTGGCGCGATGCTGTCGATCAGTAACTTTTCTGCAGTCGCGACATCGGTTCCATCGACGGCGAGCACCAGTTCGATCCGTGCGGTGTGTTCTCCTTCGGCAGACGCTTCCACATCATCACTGTCTCGCCCGATTCTTGCGACCACCCGGTCCACTCCTGGCAAGGTGGCGATGCTGCGTTCGAGTTGCATGACCCGCTCATCTGTCACATCGAGAGGAGTCCCCACCGGCAAAGAAATCTGCACCTCGATCTCGCCCCGGGCCACTCTGGGGATCAGTTCCGATCCGAGTTGGGGAATCAACAGCCCCGCCACCACCACTGCAACTAACGCCATGATCAGGATCGACACCCTGTGATCGAGTGCCGATCGAATCCACCTGAGGTAAATCGTCTCGGTGTGCTGGATGATCCGACTCGCAACCCGCAAGGGGCCACCCGCCAGATGTCGGGATCGTTTCGCAATCGAAAAGAAGATCCGTAACGACACCAGCAGGATCAACTGAGCCACCGAGATCATGATGGACCCCACCCCGAGTAGCAGCAGTTCAACTCGATTATGAAGCCATAGAACAGGTCCCATCAGGGAGAAGAAGTTGATCTTCTTCTTTTTCTTCTGGTTCTCTCCCACCTGCGGAAGTTGCTCGACACTCTCGATCAGCAGCTCTTCCCTGATCGCTGGAGCCCGTGCTGCGAGCATCGGGACCAGGGTCAGTGAGACCACCAGTGCCGCCAGCAATGAACCGACCACGGCGACTGCCATGTCGCCGAAGACTTGACCTGCGAGGCCTTCGACGAAGACGATGGGAAAGAAAACCGCAACCGTGGTCAGGGTCGATGCCGTCACCGCACCCGCCACTTCGGCTGCCCCTTCTACCGCTCCTCGAATCGGGTCTCCTGTCTCCTTCTGTTTGCGGAAGATCGATTCGAGTACCACGATGCTGGAATCCACCAACAGGCCGATTCCCAGGGCCAATCCACCCAACGACATGATGTTGAGGGATGTATCGGAGATGTAGAGCGGTACAAAGGTCACCACGATCGAGCAGGGGATCGCAATCGCCACCACCAGCGTGGTAGAAAGTTTGCCAAGGAACAGGTAGAGGACCAGCATCGCCAGCAGCCCACCTACCAGCGCCGTCTGCCGTAGATCATCGATGGACCCCTCGATGAAATCGGCCTGATCGGAGAGCAAATCGATACTTGTTCCTGGCGGCAGCCATGAAGCCACGTGATCAGGCCGGCGAATGGCTCCACCACCTGGTTGTCCGAAACTGAATCCGCCTCGACTCTCCTCGGCGACAGTTTCTCCGGCACGTTTTTCCTGCCAGAGCTGGAGTTGCCGTTTTTCCTCGGCGGTCCCGAACACTCGTTCTCGAACGCGTTTCGAAACGGAGATGATGTTGGCATCCCCCTCCTTCAACACCTCGACAAACACTGCCGGCTGACCATCGATTCGAGTGATGACTCGGTCTTCTTGAAAAGATCGACGAACATCTGCAACATCTCCAAGCCTGACCACCGAGAGTCCCTCGCGTAGTAGCGGAATGCTGAGAATGTCATCCGAATCGACCACTTCATTTCGTACTCGAAGGATGTAGTCGACATCCCCATCTTCCAGCAATCCGCTGGCCTGGTCGAAGTTTTCCTCTGCAAGTCGCTTCGAGATCAACTCGATGGAAAGCCCACGGTTTCTGACCCGCTCCTCCGAGACCTCGACCAGGATCTCCTCTTCCAGTCCTCCCCGAACTCGAACTGCGGCCACTCCTGGAACTGTTTCCAGCCGCCGCTCCACCTCTTCCTCGGCGAGAACTCGCAATCTCCCCATATCCGCGGAACCGCTCAACCCAAAGAGCAGCACCGGATCGAGACGAGGGTCGTAGCGAAGGATGCTGGGACTCTCCGCTCGTTCCGGTAGGTTGGCCTGATCGAGTTTCTCTCGGATGTCCTGGATCGCCTCGGAGAGATCCTGTCCCCAGGAAAACTCCAGGATGACATCACAGGTGCCGATCCTCGACAGAGATGAGATCCGACGGAGACCGCTCACCACCGAGAGCGATTTTTCTAATCTTCGAGCGACCCGTTCCTCGACTTCCTCAGGAGCGGCTCCTTGAAGTTCAGTCCGGACAGTAATTGTGGGTCGGTCCACCTCGGGTAGCAGTTCGATGGGCAGCCGCATCAAGGAGACGATTCCAAAGACGACGATTGCCGAGGTGATCATGCAGAGTGCGATCGGCCGGCTCACGGCGCGTCCGATGACCTGGCTTGAAAGGGACGAAGGGGGATTCGATTCCGAATTCATCGGCGGGACACAGGGACCTAGCCCCTGTCCTCCTCTTCGAAGGTCGTTTTCTTCTCCTCGACAATCGTCTCATCTTCGAGACTGACGTCTTCCACGGAATCACCATCTCTCAATCTCGCCTGGCCCCGGACCACGATTCTGTCGTGGATGCTGATCTGTGGAACTGAAGAGAGCACTTCGAGCTGATCCTCCGATTGAAGGCCCGGATCGATCTCCACTCGCACCGCCTTGTTCTCACGAACGATGAATACGATCGAACGGTTACCCTCGAACAACCTCGAGTTCTTGGGAACAAGAAGTGCATTTTCGTGGATCCCCAGTATCAAGGTACAGGTCGCAAATGCTCCCGGCAGCAGGAGCTGATCAGGGTCATCGACCTCGACCCGGACCCGGATGGTGCCCTCGGTGGAATTGACCGCAGGACTGATGGCGGTGACCGTGCCCTGGAAGGTGCGACCACGAGCCGTTTCAGATGTCACGATCGCCTCCAGGCCCAGACGCAGTTCACTGAGACGGCTCTGTGGGACACGGAGCCATGCCAGAAGCGGTTGGCTTCTCATCACGGTCGCCACCTTGGCTCCCGTAGCAACATGCTCCCCCGGCCGCAGGTCGATCATCTGAATCCGACCATCAAAGGGGCTGACGATTGCCGATCTCGATCGATCGAGACGAGCCATTTCCAGGGCGAGCTCCGCTTTCTCCACTCCCTGCTTCTCGATGGCGAGGGTCAAATCCATCTTCTCGAGAGTGTGTTTCGACTTCTCATGGTTGATTCGAGCTTCTTGCTCGGCATAGCGACTCGCTTCGAGGGTTTCTTCCGATGCCAGTCTCCCCGCATCCCCATCGAATAGATTCTCTAGCCGCTGGCGCTCTGCCTTGGCCCGATCGAGGGACACCTGTGCCAACTCCGCTCCGCTGGCCACTTCCTTGAGTGTCAGTCTGGCACTGCCGAGCCGATGGGTCGCTTCTGCAAGAAGGATCTCCTTTTCTCGAATCGCAAGATCCAGATCGGTCGGATCGAGGCGAAGAATCAGCGTACCTTCACTGACCGAGGCTCCTTCATCGAAGGGAACCTCCGTGACGACCCCGGAAACGCGCGTGGTGAGGTCGACCCGATCGAGAGCTTCCAGGTCGGTGCTGATGGAGAGGGTTTGTTGCACCGAATCAAGCCAGCAGGTCGCCGTCTCTACCGGGGCAATGCGCTCGGCACTTTTCTTATTCGACGCAGCACCACCCATTTCAAAATTGCCGGAACATCCTGACAACCAGACGAATAGAAGGGTGATCTTGAGAGCGTAGGAGAAGGGGTGGGAATCGCTGCAGTTCTTCAAAGAAATGAGTATCCATCCATCCGGGCCAGGTTAGTGCGGGAGTACCCATACCTGACAACATGACCAGAATACAAATTGCCCGGTCCAGATCATGGTGTCAACAACATGTGACCCCAATTGGCACATTCATCGACGCTACCCACCTCCACTGGCCCGCTTCATTTCATGAACCAACGGTGATGCGCGGCCCACGGAACGTCGGCAACAAGTGGAGGATCGCAATGCAGCGAGCAGTGAGCAGTGAGAGGTTCCAGCACCCACCCAATCCATCGTGATGAGCTGCGATTTCCCGCTCCATTCGATTTCGCGATTTCGCTCCATGTCTTCCCATCCATCAACCCAACTCCTTCAGCTGGATGGCTGCCGCAATAAAAAGAGATCCCATGACTGTCGCAGCCAGTCCCATCCATCGGTGACCTCTCTCTCCGTAGATCTTCACTCGTAACCGCACCAGTTGCCTCGGCCACCAGCAAAGGAACAGACTCTTGATCGCCGTGGCCCATGCCATCAGCCGGATCAATCCAGCCACATCTGCTCCGACTGTTGCATCCTCGAACAGCACCAGCAGCGCTGCGACCAGCCACAAGTAACCGAGGGAGCGCAACCAGAGCTCATCATCGGAGATCGAGATGTACCAACGAGCGACTCGATCCGGCTGGAAGAGCAGCGGGAGCCCCAGCAGTAGCTGTACGGTTCCGACCAACAAGCTGAAACTGATGAGATCCATGCTGATCCACCCATCCTTGTAATGAAATGACCACGAGCACTCGTTGCTCACCGCTTGGAAGCCCTTTCGGTGGAATTTCGTGCCACAAGGATGGATGGTACGCAACATGAAAGCCGATGAAAACCAACAAGATCCCTCTCGGGCGACACTCGGTGTCGTCGAAGGGATCGGTGCCTATCTCTGGTGGGGGATGCTGACCACCCTTTACTTCCACTGGATGAAACGCACAGACCCTCTCGAACTGGTCGCCTGGCGAGTTCTCGGAGGCTTGCCGGTGATGCTGGTGATCGTTCAGATCCGCGGTGAGTTCCCGATCCTTCTCAAAATTCTGCGCGATCGTCGTTCCGTCATCGCCCTGCTCATCTCGGGACTCCTCATCCTGTTGAACTGGCTCACCTTCATCTTCTCTGTCTTGAATGAACGCATCACCGAAGCCAGTCTGGGTTATTACATCAATCCCCTCGTCTCGGTGGCTCTCGGCGCCATCTTTCTCGGTGAAAGACTACGACCATTGCAGTGGCTTGCCGTCGGCCTCGCTGGAGTAGCGGTCATGCTGCTGGCCCTCACCACCGGATCATTACCGTGGATCAGCCTGGTTCTGGCCTTCTCCTTCGGCGGCTACGGGCTGGTACGCAAACAGGTCAAGGCTGAATCAGAGGTAGGACTCTGCATCGAGATGCTTCTGCTACTGGTTCCGATGCTCGCTCTTCAGGTGTGGCTCACTGAATCGGGTCGAACCATCTTCCTCACCGATGCTCCCCTGACATGGGGGTTACTGATCGGCGGGGTGGTAACGGTAGTTCCGCTGGTTCTCTTCTCCCGATCCGCCAGAAAGTTACGTCTCGCCACCGTCGGCTTGCTGCAATACATCGCTCCATC
>JAAZXB010000007.1:166079-172138 GCA_014240375.1 Planctomycetota bacterium
ATCCGCCAGAAAGTTACGTCTCGCCACCGTCGGCTTGCTGCAATACATCGCTCCATCGGCACAGTTGTGCGTGGCAGTCTGGCTGGTCGGAGAAGTGATCGGAGATCGCTGGCCTGCATTGACCCTGATCGGGCTTGCGGTACTTCTCTACAGTTTCGATTCGATCCGAGCCCACCGAAACCGACCCTGATTCGCTTCGAACCATTCCAATTCTTCGGAATATACCTACTTGCCCTGTTGTCGAGGTACGGCATCATGCAGGTCCATGTTGACCCGCAACATGAAACGAGCCACTCACATTCCTGAAATCGATCCGCTGCAAGAGCAGTGCCCTCAGCATTACCCAAATTGCAACTCGAGGAGGCCACATGAATAAGGGATCTTCCACCCAGGGGAGCCCCAGCACCCGAACATCCGCTTTCGCAGATTCCGTTCGAAGCCATGTCGAGAAGACCGTGGTCGGACTCGATCTGGTGGTGGAGCGCACTCTCATCTCGCTGCTGACCGGTGGCCACCTGCTGCTGGAAGGGGTACCGGGAACCGCCAAGACGCTGATGGTGCAATCGGTAGCACACGCCATCGAACTCGACTTTGGCCGCGTCCAGTTCACCATCGACCTGCTGCCTTCCGATATCGTCGGATCGGAGATCCTCGACAAGGACAGCGGCGAGTTCCGCATTCACAAGGGTCCCATCTTCGCCAATCTGCTGCTCGCCGACGAGATCAATCGCGCATCTCCCAAGGTCCAGTCCGCTCTACTGGAAGCGATGCAGGAACGAAGAGTCACCATCGGTGACAACACCTTTTCTCTGCCGTCACCCTTTCTTGTCATCGCAACTCAAAATCCTGTCGAACAGGCAGGAACCTTTGAACTCCCGGAAGCACAGCTCGATCGCTTTCTGATGCGACATCGACTGACCTACCTCGACCCCGAGGATGAAACAGAAGTGCTGCGCAGAGCGCTCAAGTTGAAGCTGAAGCGAGGAATAGACGGCGGTGCCATGCCGATGACCGCCTTCGATGCCATCGAAAAGACAGCCCCCCAATCGGTCGCCGATCTCACCACCGCGATGGAGCAGGTCCTGGAAGTCCATGTCAGTGAGGTGTTCGTCCGCCACTGCGTCGATCTGGTCAACCGGACCCGCGATCACGCCGATATCGAACTGGGCGGATCTCCACGGGCTGGAATTGCTCTGGTTACCGCTTCTCGTGCGCGCGCCTACTTGCATGGCCGTGACTACGTCGTGCCAGAAGACATCTTTGCCCTCGCAGAAGACATCGTGCTGCACCGGATTCGCCTCTCCTACGAGGCGGTCGCACGAGGACGCACCGGTGAACAGGTGCTGGCAGAAATACTCGATCAACTGTCCTGATGGGGGCCGCCGTGGATGTGACTCACCCATCTCTTCCGCCGCCGGGAGCACTCGCACACCACGAGTTCGAGATGGTCGTGCGCAAGCTCGCCGATGATCTCGCTCACGGTTCCGATGCCAGCGTATTTGTCGGCAGCGGTCTGGAATATGCGCAATCGAGACCCTATAGCCCCGGTGATCCGATCCAGCAGATGGACTGGAAGGTCTCTGCCCGGACAGGCGAGCCGTACATCAAGGAGTACGACACACTCAAGCGTGTGCCGGTGCAAATCATTCTCGATACTTCCGGTTCGATGGTCGCCACCTCTACCCGGTTATCGAAATACCATCTGGCGGTGTGGTTGGCAGCCGCTCTCGGAACCGTTGCCCAGCGAAGGATGAGCCCGGTCCGGCTTCTCAGTGGCGGGTCGAGATCGATACGATCCACCGCGAGTCTTTCGCGAAGCATCCTGCGCCAATCGATGGATGCGCTGCGCCACCTCGATCCCGATGAACAGACTCACCTCGCAGAAGCCCTCGACATGATGCGAGCCACCAGCAAGCAGCGCAGTGTCGTCATCGTCCTCAGCGATCTCCACGACCCGGATGCCATCGATGCCATTCTTCGCACCTCCCAAGCTCACGACACCGCCGTCATCGAATTGCAGGATCCCGCCGAATCGGGTGCCCTCGCTGCCGGTTTCTTGCGCGGAAGCGAGGCGGAAACCGGTGCTCAGTTCCTGGCCGGAGGCAAGACTCGCTGGGGCATCGATCGAGAAGAAGGAAGAAGAGCAGATCTCTCTCGTGGCGGTATCGACCACCTGCTGCTTCACACCGATCAGAACTTCATTCCAGAAGTGCGTCGCTTCATCTCGGAGCGTGGCCAGGGAGGCCGATCATGAGATGGTTTTTGATTCTGATGCTGATCCTGCGGATCACTCCTGTTCCCGCCAGTCCTCTTTCCGCAGCCCCTCTGCAGACCGAATCGGCGCAGCCAGCCACTGGAACCGTCGGAATCGAGGGGCAAGTACTGCTCCGCTGGAGTGGCAAGCCGCTCGAAGTGGCGCCGATCCCTGACAATTCCCCGGTACTGGTTCGCATCGCATCGATCACCCCTGGAGAAGGGGATGAGATGGTCTATGACCTGCGCTGGATCGCCATGTTGCCCGGTGATCACGACCTGTCCCGGCTTCTTCGTCATGGTGAAGGCGCTGCCGCGACCCAGTTGCCCTCGATGGGCATCTCGGTCAGTTCGCTGCTGAAGAAAGATCATGAAGGTGGATTGAACCAGATCCCTGGACCGATCTCGCCGATCCTTGGCTTCCCCGCATGGGTGCCGTGGGCAGTGGCGGTCTTCTGGCTGATCCTGCCGCTGACGATCCTGACGCTGATTCGCTGGCTGCGGAAAGCGCCTGCACCGGAGCCTGAACCGGCTCCCCCGCCGACCCTCGCAGAGTTGCTGCGACCGCTGGTGATCGCGGCACTCGCCGGAGAGCTCGACGATGCGAAAAAGGCGACGATGGAACGGATCCTGCTGGCGCACTGGCGTGTCGAGCTGGATCTGGGAAGTTACCGCCACGGCGAGGGGATCCAGAAACTGAGGTCCCACCCCGAGGCAGGCATCTTGCTGGTGACGGTCGAGCAATGGCTGCATTCGGGTCGAGACGAGGCGGTCAGTGATAAACAACTGGAAGATCTGCTCGCACCGTATGCCACGCCGATCAGCGAGCCCGTCGAGGAGGGCTCTTGAGTTTTGCTCACCCCTGGGTCGTGGCGCTGTGGCTGGTGCCGCTGTTTCTGCTGCTGTGGGAAGCGTTTCGCAGCGGCCCGAGGGTCGCCATGCCCTTCGATCATCGATCGCACGGCAAGAGACCGTGGCTGCGCAGGTCACTGTGGCTGGCCGCTGCCTTTCCCCCGGTGATCCTGGCGGTCACCATCGCGGTGCTGGCAGGACCCCAGGTGATGGGAGAGCCGCAGATACGCCGCGAGATCACCAACATCGAGATTGCTTTGGATGTTTCCGGCTCGATGGGAGTCGCCATGAGCGATGGCACCCTGCGAAGTGAGACCGCCGTAGCATCGATCCAGCACTTCTGCAAGATGCGCAAGGGTGACGCCTGCGGCCTGACCATCTTCGGCGGCGAAACGATCCGCTGGACGCCACTGACCCTCGATCTCGATGCCATCTCCCTCGCCACTCCCTTCATCGATGCAAGAAAGATGCCGCCTCACATGAACTCGACTGCCATCGGCAGGGCGCTTCGAGCCTGCATGGGCAGCCTCTCCGAACAGGAAGAGGGAGACCGCCTCATCGTGCTCGTCTCCGATGGCTTCTCCTCCGATCTCGGCGGCGGTGCTGCACGCCAGATCGGTCAGGAACTCGCCAGCCTCAACATCGCCCTCTACGCCATCTTCATCGGCAGCGGATCGGCACCGGGACAGTTGTACGAAGTGGTCGGCCAGACTCAAGGTGAGGTGTTTGCGGCCCACGACTCCGCAGCACTGCAGCGGGTCTTCGATCACATCGATTCGATGGAACCGGCCAAGTTGAAACCCGCCGGCGCTCGCCCCATCGAGGACTTCTCGCTACTGGCGTGGATCGGTCTGTCGCTGCTGGGAGTGCACCTGTTCACATCGCTCGGCTGGCGGGTGACTCCATGGTAAATCCTCAACAGCTGTTCTATTCCGCAGCGGTCATCGCACTGCTGGCACTGATCCTGGTCGCCATCGGCGAGTGGTTGCATGTGGGCAGGATTCGCCGCATCGAAAAACTCGCCTTCGGCGAAGCGGGCCCGCAGCCGTGGACAAGGTTGGCACCGCTTCTTCGCTGTCTGGCGGTGACGATGCTGGCGAGCGGGTTGTGGGTGCTCGCTCATCTGGAGAGCAAGCCACCCGAGATCGATCCCGACAAGGAACCATCACAACACCTGCTGGTGGCGCTCGATGTCTCGCCCAGCATGTACCTCGAGGATGCCAGTGAAAAACGCAACCAGCGCCGAGGTGAACGCGCATCGGATGTGCTGGAGGCGCTCTTTGAACGACTCGACATGACCCGCACGCGAGTTTCGGTGATCGCCTTCTACACCGAGGCGATGCCGGTGGTACTGGAATCGTTCGACATCAACGTGGTGCGAAACGTGCTCAATGCGCTGCCGATGGAACACGCCTTCGAACCGGGCCAGACGCAGCTGCAGAAGGGAGTCGAGGAGGCGCTGAAGTACGCCAAACCGTGGCCCAAGAGTTCAGCGACGCTGGTCGTGGTGTCCGACGGAGATACCGTCGACGGTGCCCTGCCGCGGCAGATCCCCATCTCCATCGCCGATGTGCTGGTGGTCGGGGTCGGTGATCCGCACAAGGGCTCTCCGGTGGCGGGCCGCACCTCACGACAGAACAAGCAGGCGCTGGAACGACTGGCGGTACGCCTCAAGGGTCGCTACCACGACGGCAACAGCAAGCACCTTCCATCGGACCTGGTACGATCGCTGTCGATGGCGGTGCCATCGATCCAGGATCAGACCTTCCTGCGAGATCTCGCTCTCGCCATCACCGGCATCGGCGGCACCATCATCGGCCTGCTACCGCTATCCCTGGCCCACTTCGGCAGCCGCCGCAAGGTGGTTGTGATCACCTCCTGACGGCGATGTAAGATCCTGGCTGTGGATCGCGGATCCGACGAAACATCATCGGCTCGACAAGGTTGATCTGCGGGAGGATGCATGACCAAGAAGTTTGTCCGATACATCCCGGATCGTCCTGTCGATGCCGTGCCGGTGGTCGGGTTGAAGATCGAAGAGGCGACCTGCGACGATCTTGCTGCAGTGGCAGACCTCATCGCTCAGCGAGAACGAAATGATCGCGAATCTCACCTGCAGCACCTGACGGTGCAAATTGCCGAGGGGGCAGACTCCTGCCAGATCTTCATCGCTCGACTCGAGCAGGAACTGGTCGCCTATGCTCGAATCAGCAGGCACCAGTACCCCGATCTCCCGGTAGGTTGGTATCTCACCGGGTTGGTGATCGCACCCGATCAGCAGCGCCGTGGCATCGGTCGGGCCGTCACGGAGCATCGCATCCACTGGCTCCGGTCGAGAAGCGTCTTCGGCAAGATCGACCAGCTCTACTACTTCGCCAGTAGCCGAAACGATGCCAGCAGGGACCTCCACAGCCACTTCGGCTTCACCGAGATCGAACGCAACATCTCGGTTCCCGGATGCACCTTCGAGGATGGGATCGGCATCCTTTACTCGCTACCACTGAACGGGCGACACTGAACAGTCGCAGTGGCACCATTCTGCAATCAAACCACCTGTCCTTCGACATCGACATGGCTCTTGCTGCCGATCAGGGCACGGCGTTGGTGAGCCTTCCCGAAAAAACGGTACCACCCTTGTACCGTTTTTTTGCTCCAGATTTCAGTCGAGAGGAAAAGCGAATGGCGATATGAATTGAGAATCGAGATTACAGTCGGGTAGTAATTTAGGAAGTAATTGAAGCAGAGATTCGCCGCTTGCACTCCCGCCCCTTGTAAGCCGCTGCACCCTGTGCCGCCCACCATAGACCTGCGCCGCCCGCCAAAAACTATGTGGCAACAATCTTGGAGAGCTAGGGGCAGAGCATCGAGTCCTCGCACAGCAGCCCGTCGTCAGTCGGATCGTGACCGCATTCGACTGCCGGAGGTAGGGGCGGGGCACCTTGTAGGAATACGTG
>JAAZXB010000080.1 GCA_014240375.1 Planctomycetota bacterium
GTTCCCCGACCTGAAAACGCCGCAGGTCTTCGGCCAAGGCCGCCGCGGTCGTATAACGACGTTTGATATCCTTTTGTAAACACTTCAGACAAATCGTCTCCAGGTCGGCCGGGACATTGCTGTTGAGGCGACTCGGGGGGACCGGGTCGTCACTGATGACCTGCATCAGGGTGTCCAGTTGCGTCTCCGACTGAAACGGGGGCCGGCCGGTCAGCAGGTGATAAAGGATCGCTCCCAAGGCATACGTATCCGCCGCCGGACCCAAGGTCTCGATGCTGCTAGAAGCCTGCTCGGGAGGCATATAACTCGGCGTCCCCATCACCGCCCCGGTTTTGGTCTGGTTGCTGTCATCGTCCATCCGCTTGGCCAGACCAAAGTCGGTGATCTTGGGCTCACCTTCACTGGAAAGCAGAATATTGGCCGGTTTTAAATCGCGGTGAATAATCTCTTGCTGGTGAGCGACCTCCATCGCCCGGGAAAGCGTCTCGATCAGCTTGGCCGATTCTTCGATGTTTTGTGGTTTGCCGGCGATTTTCTGATCCAGCCCACCCCCTTGCTGGTATTCCAGAGAGATGTAGGGGTTCCCTTGATATTCCCCGACTTCAAAGATCTGCACGATGTTGGGGTGCTGCAATTTGGCAACCGCCTCGGCCTCGGTCTGGAATCGCTGCATGTCCTCCTGGGAGGCATGGACACCACCCAAGATCATTTTTACAGCGACCAGTCGTTTGAGTTTTTGATCCCGCGCCTGGTAGACCACCCCCATCCCACCACGGCCGAGTTCCCCCAGTAAATCGTAGCCCGGGACAAAGTCTTTTTTCAGGACCACCTCTGTTTGCTCTTGGGCATCCACAGGAACCGTTGGGAAGTCATCTGAATTCGGTAGGTTATCGGAATCCGGTACGCTGCCGGGTGGGATCGTCGCCAGTTCAGGAGGGTTCGTTGACTGTTCAGGCGGGATCGTTGGCTGTTCAGGTGGGATCGTTGGCAGTTCACCAGCGGTGT
>JAAZXB010000081.1 GCA_014240375.1 Planctomycetota bacterium
TCCCAGCAGTGGAAGTCATCGTCGGTGGGGTCGAAGCCGCAGTCGGGGTAGGGGGGAGCGATCACGGTGACGTCGCAGAAGATGAAGAGACACTGCAACAAGGAGATGGGGTCGGCGATGTTGGCGGCGCCATCGTCGTTGACGTCGACACTGTCGAGACACGGAACCGTCATGTCGAGGAACAGGTGCCCGAGCATCAGGATCGGATCCGCGATGTCGTGCTGACCGTCACCGTTGGCATCGCCGCGGGAGAAGTAGCCGGGTGTGGGCATTCCGTAGCAGTTCGAATCCTGCAGATCGATCAGGCCATCGCAGTCGTCGTCGAGTCCGTTGTCGCAGATCTCGATGCAGTCGGGATCGCCGACGCAGTCGCTGTCGCAGCAATCTGTGTTGCCATCGCCATCGTCATCAACTCCGTTGGAACAACTGTCGGGGATCGCCGGATCTTCCTGAGCCTGAAGCGGCAAACCTGAGCTCAGCCACAGCAGTAACAGCGCAGCGAGCGACGCCCTGCGGCACCAGATCTGCCCAGGGCGATCTGCCATCGAGGTGGTCTGTTGCGTTGAGGCGATGGCGGCATCCTTCGCTGATGGATCACGATGGGGATCCAATTGGAGATCAAAATCCAGAGTCTACAGCCCATATATTGTATCTGCTCAGTTCTGGCGAACCATGCAGGAGTTCGCAGGTGCGATCGGTGTGCGGTATCATCGAGGTTCGACTCGTCGAAGAGTGATGGGAGCATCTCGATGTTGCGAATCGGTTCATGCGGCTGGTTACTGCTGATGCTGGTAGTCATCCTGCAATCCACTGGATTGTCTGCCCAGCAGACCAACGGTGATTTTCGCCGTGGCGACTGCCATGTTGATGGTCACGTGGATCTTGCGGATGTGGTGCAGGTGATCGACTACCTGTTTGGCGGTGCGGCGCCGATCGATTGTGCACTTGCCTGTGATGCCAACGATGACGACACCATCGATATG
>JAAZXB010000082.1 GCA_014240375.1 Planctomycetota bacterium
CGGTGGGGTCGAAGCCGCAGTCGGGGTAGGGGGGGGCGATCACGGGGCCGCCGCAGGAGATGAAGAGACACTGTAACAAGGAGATGGGGTCGGCGATGTTGATGGTGCCATCGTCGTTGACATCGGCACTGTCTGGACAGTCAATCGTCATGTCGAGGAACAGGTAACCGAGCACCAGGACCGGATCGCCGATGTCGTGCTGGCCATCGCCGTTGGCATCGCCGCGGGAGAAGTAGCCAGGTGTGGGCACTCCGAAGCAGTCTGAATCCTGCAGATCGATCAGCCCATCGCAGTCGTCGTCGATTCCGTTGTCGCAGATCTCGTTGCAGTCGGGATCGCCGATGCAATCGCTGTCGCAGCAATCGATGGCCCCATCGCCATCGTCATCGACCCCGTTGGAACAGCTGTCGGGAATCGCCGGATCTTCCTGAGCCTGAAGCGGCAATCCGGAGCCGAGCCACAGCAGGATCAGCGCAGCGAGCGACGCTCTGCGGCACCAGATCTGGCCAGGGCGATCTGCCATCGAGGTGGTCTGTTTCGTTGAAACCATGACGGAATCCTTCGCCGCTGGATCACCATGAAGATCCCAATTGGAGATCAAAATCCAGAGCCTACAGCCCATATATTGTATCTGTTCACCTCTGGCGAACCATGAGGGAGTTCGCAGGTGCCCCGGTATGCGGTATCATCGAGCATCAACTCGCCGGAGAGTGAAGGAAACATGTGGATACTACGAATCCGATCCTGTGCCAGATTTCTGCTGATGCTGGTACTCATCCTGCAAGCCACTGTGATGTCTGCTCAGCAGACCAACGGTGATTTTCGCCGTGGCGATTGCCATGTCGATGGTCACGTCGATCTTGCAGATGTGGTGCAGGTGATCGACTACCTCTTTGGCGGTGCCGGGCCGATCGATTGTGCACTTGCCTGTGATGCCAACGATGACGACACCATCGATATG
>JAAZXB010000083.1 GCA_014240375.1 Planctomycetota bacterium
GTCGGCCCCTTCAACCCAATTTCCAATCGAGTCGTGCACCTCACCAATGAAGTGATAGCCGGGAAGCATCTGGGTCGTTCCAAGATCGAGCGGTCCATCCACGACCATCAGTGGGAAGGTGTGTGGGACCCATTCCTGGGTGGCGGTGGGATCGACTGAGCGCAGGCTAGCCTCCCAGGTCCCTGCCGGAAACAACACGGAGAAGTTGCCATTGAGATCAGAATCGTCATTGAACAGCTCCGCAGGAATGCCCTGCGCATCGATGGCGTTCATGTCGATGCCGGATAGCGGAGCTCCGGTATCGTCGATGATAGAACCGATCACGGTGAAGCCTGGGTCCATCACGATTGTGCCCAGGTCGGTGTCACCAAACAGAAAGACATCGTCCAGTTGAAGGGGAAATACTGTCGGTGTGGGAGTCGCCATCGAAAAGACAATTCGATATTCATCGACCAGTGCTGACAAGGTGATTGTGAAAATTCCAGCGGCATTGGTGAAATCCCCGGTCAAGTTGATCCACCCGGTATTGGTTCCTCTCATGTCGATGTCGATGGGAGCCAAGGGATTGCCATTGGTGTCCTGGACGATTCCGCTGATGATCCAGCCACTTCCGAGGTTGATGACTCCCACATCAATACTTCCGGAGAGGGAGAGCGAGAGGGTGGTCGATAAGAATCCAGGTGGGGGTTCGACCTGCATCGAGAAGGCTCCGGCTGGAACCGCATCGAGGATGGTCATCGAAAAGGTTCCGTCGGGACCGGTGGTGTCTCCACTGACGGCAATCTCTACCGAAGGGGCCAGATCGCTGAACAGATCGAGGTCCGCCTGGGGAATCGGGCTCCCCAGAGCATCGGCCACGGTCCCGCTGATGACCCACCCCTGAGCCTGGAGCTGGGGAGGCAGCAGCAGCAGTGCGCCGAGCAGAATCGCACTGAGAACAGATGTC
>JAAZXB010000084.1 GCA_014240375.1 Planctomycetota bacterium
AAAGATGCCAGAGGAACTGACTCGACAACTTGATCGTCAGGTTCAATCGAAGTCGGCGAAGTGAGTTCATCTGCAAGTACCTGAGTGCCAGTCCCAGAAGGATGGCGGAGAACATCCCCAGCATGACGGGGCGAGCCCAGTCCACTCTCCCCTGCAGGATGATCTCATCGAGGAATACCTGCAGCAGTACCGGGAACAGGATTCCCGGAATCACCATCAAGAATCCCACGAAGATGCAGAACACAACGGGAAGGGCGGACCCGGCGAGCCGTTCCGCCACAGCCCCGATCAAACTCGGCCTCTTGCCGCCCTTCTCGAACTGCTCCCCTGGCTGCATCGCCAGCGCGACTCCGGTGAAACTACGTTCGAAGTCGCTGATCGAGATGATCCTGTGTCCCATCGCAGGGTCGTTGATGTACACCCTGTCCTTCTTGAAACCTTCCAGCACGACAAAATGGTTGAACTCCCAGAAGAGAATGCAGGGCATCTGCAGATTTCGCAGGGCATCGACGCTGGCCTTGATCCCGTTGGCTTCGAGTCCATATCGTCGTGCGGCACGCAGGATATTGGCAGCCTTGCTGCCATCACGAGAGACTCCGCAATTCTGACGCAACTTGGCGAGCGGTTCGATCCTGCCGTGATATCCGAGGATCATCGCAAGAGATGCAGCACCACATTCCACGGCCTCCAGTTGGAGGACGGTCGGCGTCTTCACCCTTTTTCCTGGACCGATCGCCATGATTTCTAGTTACCGCCCATTCCCCTGAGAAATGGCAACAAGAAGGTGATCGGTTGCCGGTTCTCGATGGTCGCATCTACTGTCACCGTCATGCCCGAGGTGATTGCGATGTCCGGACCCTTTCCCGAAGACCACTGGTACCCACTGTGCGCCTCATCATCCGTACGCAACCGGCTACGAACCTCGATCATCG
>JAAZXB010000085.1 GCA_014240375.1 Planctomycetota bacterium
CTGAGAACTTCACGAGTTTATCGCCAGCGAGTTTGTTACTCATCTTCAGTCCTCGTATCTGTCTGGCTCGACGGCTCTACCAGTCTACTGCTCAAGATTAACGCAATATCGATCTACGTTGTTCCGAAGTGAGTGAAATCTAGTGTCCCTGGGACCAGTGAGTATGCCCCTGAACGTAGTGAAGGGGCATACGTAACTGGCCCCGGGGGACACCAATCGGACAGATCGTCCGAACGTCTCCAGTTTTTTTACCGCCTCCACCTGGCAGCCCCTTGCTGTCGGGGAGGGGCTTTCGTGAAAGGGGCAGATCATGCCCAGCAATAACAGTATCCATGCGATACACCCTTACCTCGACAATGGCCTGTGGGTCTTCGACGACGCCGCAGTCGGTCTGGTCCAGGAGCCGTTCGTGGCCGGTGCGGATCTGATCATCGATCGTCTCGCAGAGCAGGTTCCCGATGCTCGCAACGGTTTCACCCTGATCTTCTCCGAACTTCCCTTCCCGGGACACCAGGTGTCGCTGGAGTGGCTGCACGAGGAGTGCGGAGGCAATGTCTACCGGTGCAACGAACTCGACATGGTCGGTTGGTTGTGCCCGGCATTGCTCAAGTACTTCAACGAGCCACCGAAGCAGATCTATGCCGAGGTGAGAGCGCGAGGCAACGCCAACTGATGCGGCAACGGGGCGGGCCGCCATCGCCGGCGGCCCGTCTCTTTCCCCGATGTGGGTCGTAGGGAAAACGGGAAACCAAGAATCCCAGAATCCCAGAATCATCACCAGCAGTGTCAGAACAACGACCAACCCACGCAAGAGATGTCCCTTTCAACGGCTTCAGTCCAGTCCGCGGTGATGTCGAT
>JAAZXB010000086.1 GCA_014240375.1 Planctomycetota bacterium
CGAGTGTGTGGCGACGAGTGGCAGGCAAGTTGCCACTGGCCTCGGCAGTGACCAGTTCTCGATAGGCGCTTCGGATGACTTCGCTGACATCGACCGTTGAACTCGGTGTTGTGAGCAAGGCTAAGGATAACAAAAGAGACAGGCTCATCGATCCTCCTGATCAAGGCTGGAAACCGTAGGCGACATCCAAGGATAACTCAATCGGAGGAATCGGGGTGTGAATCAGTTTCTATTAATTCGGCCTTTCAGCAACTGGACCATACCGTTGCCTAGAGCATCGCAGACCAACATGTAGGTCTCGGCATTCTGGTTGTAGTGGAACCCTTGATTTCGGGGGGAAATTGCCGCGTCTTTCCAGAAATCACGTGTTTCGACGGTGAGTACATTGCCGGAGAACTCGGGATACTTCCCCGTCTCGCCACTGACGGCAAGTTGGGCGCTGGCTACGGTCACATGAGGACCTGCCATTTCCCAGCCGCTGAATCCGATGGTGGCGATCACAAGGGGAGCTTCTGGTGCCTTGAACTCGGCCCGGATGCTGCGGATGTAGTGGACCAGATTGACCTCGTAGCGGCTGGCATGAGCCGCATTTCCATCCTTGTGTCCCTGCCACCAGACAAACCCGGCAATCTCGAATCCCTGATCCTTGTACTGGGGAAAGTGAGTCGAAAAATTATCGAGTACTGCATGAGTTTCTCTGACGAAATCGTCGTATTGCTTGCCGGCGTACCAGTCAACTTCTTTACCAGGCTCGTCCTCGGTCCATGACGGGATCGAGTCGTTGTATCCGGCATAGGTTCGACCTTCGTGGGTAAACCTCTCGCTTCCGGGGGGAAGGAT
>JAAZXB010000087.1:0-426 GCA_014240375.1 Planctomycetota bacterium
TTCTGACCGCAGACACCAGTCTGTTGTCTGACGACGACGGCATGGGTACGTTCGCTTACCAGTGGGCAGACGCTGACGGAGACGTCACCGGAGCAACTTCGAGCACCTACACGATTCCATCGTGCGAGAGTGCGGCGGTTTGCACTGTGCTTGGTAAGGTCTACACTGTAACGGTCGTCCACACGGATGCGACTGGCGATTCTTCGACGGTTATCCCAGCGAGCGCTGCAACTTCCGCAGTCACGCTGAACCCAGACGGCGATCTAGACGGAGACGGCATAATCAACAGCGCCGACACCGACGATGACGGCGACGGCTGGATTGACACAGCAGATGCCTTCCCAGCTGACTCTGATGAGTGGGTTGACACTGACTCTGATGGTATCGGTAACAACGAAGATACTGATGACGACGCAGATGGCGTCG
>JAAZXB010000087.1:436-823 GCA_014240375.1 Planctomycetota bacterium
GCTGTTGAATCATCCACACCGTCGTTATCGTCGTCAGTATCAGCGTTGTCGCCAGTTCCGTCGCCGTCGTAGTCAGTAGTCTCACTCGACTCGACAGAGCAGTGGGATGCTGATGGCGACGGATGGGGACACAATGCTGACTCCGACGATGACGGCGACGGAATCGAAGACACAGTCGACACAGATGATGACGGCGATGGCGATCCAGATGCTACCGATCAGTTCCCTAACAACCCGAGTGAGTGGGATGACACTGACTCCGATGGAACCGGTGACAACGCTGATACCGATGATGACGGAGATGGTGTGGACGACGTAAGTGACGCGTTCCCACTAGATTCGACTGAGACACTCGACACAGACGGTGACGGCACTGGAAACAATGCT
>JAAZXB010000088.1 GCA_014240375.1 Planctomycetota bacterium
AGAAACAAGATGGTGATCAGCCAGAACGAGATGGCGACAGGAAAGCGACTCACTCCCGGCCCGGATCGATGATCAAGGTCCCCGCCGTGTCTCGATGGAGGGAAGCACCTTCCGGCAACCACACCGTTGTGGTGCTAGAAATCACCAACGCGGGACCGGGTACCGATGAGCCATCGACGATCGATCCATGATAGATCTGTTGAACCTGTTGCTGACGCCCCGAAGCATCGAGGACCACCTGACGAGAAGATGAGGGGCCCTTGAGTTCTCCTGGAACCGTCGAGATTCCCGAGGAGGGGAGTGTCGCTGCCACCCGGACCGCGACCACCTCGACCTGGCGGTCCAGCATCTGGTAGCCAAATCGTTGCTGATAGATCTCTCTAAACTCTCGCTCCGGATCTTCTCCGGGATGAAACTCCAGATCGTGAGATTGGCCCTGATGGCGACCCCGTAAAGTGGTCTCGATGGTCGCGGCCTCACCATCTCCTCCGCCACTGGTTATCAGCTGTCGTGCTTGCTCGGCCAGTTGCTGTTCGATCCGCGGAAAATCCCTGGCAAAAGTGCCTTTGACGGGGCGCAAGATCACCTGCTCCAGTTCCTCACTCCATGGCGCCTCGAGCATCCCGATGGCGCTCAGCACCCCCGCAGCGGCAGGAATACGGATCTCTCCCACTCCACAACTGCGAGCCAACGCCACCGCATGAAGCCCACCCGCTCCTCCAAAACAAACCATCGACATCCCTCGCGGATCGACTCCTCGCTCCTGACTCACCCTTCGCAACGCTCGTTCCATCTCCG
>JAAZXB010000089.1 GCA_014240375.1 Planctomycetota bacterium
CGGAGATGGAACGAGCGTTGCGAAGGGTGAGTCAGGAGCGAGGAGTCGATCCGCGCGGGATGTCGATGGTGTGTTTTGGAGGTGCGGGTGGACTCCATGCAGTGGCGCTGGCTCGCAGTTGTGGAGTGGGAGAGATTCGTTTGCCTGCCGCGGCAGGGGTTCTCAGCGCCATCGGGATGCTCGAGGCACCCTGGAGCGAGGAACGGGAGCAGGTGATCCTGCGGCCCGTCAATTCCACTTTTGCCAGGGATCTCCCCCGGATCGAACAGCAACTGGCCGAGCAAGCACGACAGCTGATTACCCGTGGCGGAGGAGATGGGGAGGCCGCAACCATCGAGACCACGTTACGGGGTCGCCATCAGGGTCAATCTCACGATCTGGAGTTTCATCCCGGAGAAGATCCGGAGCGAGAGTTTCGAGAGATCTATCAGCAACGATTTGGTTACCAGATGCTGGACCGCCAGGTCGAGGCGGTCGCGATCCGGGTGGCAGCGACACTCCCCTCTTCGGGAATCTCGACGGTTCCAGGGGAACTCGAGGGCCCCCCTTCTTCTCGTCAAGTGGTCCTCGATGCTTCGGGGCGTCAGCAACAGGTTCAACAGATCTACCATGGATCCATCGTCGATGGCTCATCGGTAATTGGTCCTGCGCTGGTGATTTCTAGCACCACAACACTGTGGTTGCCGGAAGGTGCTTCCCTCCATCGAGATATGGCGGGGACCTTGATCATCGATCCGGGTCGAGAGTGAGTCGCTTTCCTGTCGCCATCTCGTTCTGGCTGATCACCATCTTGTTTCT
>JAAZXB010000008.1:0-10330 GCA_014240375.1 Planctomycetota bacterium
ATGGTCCAGATGCGACCACCGACGACACGTTGCCTGTTTGTGATAGTGACGATACGAATTGCTAGAGTTCTCTCAGGTGAGTTGCGGGGGGGCGTGGATCATGCCCTCCCGCAACAAGCTCTGAGGAGTGCGTCCGATTTCCGGTTTCTCCCCTCCGAGATCCCACAGAAATCAACGCCCACTCCTTATCCAGAGAGACTCCTTCTTCAATAGAAAACCACTCAAATCCGGTTGAGTTCATGGGCCTTGCGGTATCTCCTTGATACGGCAAGGCCCCTTTGTTTCTCCTTCCTGCAACAACTCCAACTGCCACGACTGCTTGCCCGACTCCGTTTCTCGGAGCATCCTCTCTTCTTCAAGAAAGTGTTGGAGGCTCATGAAGGCGATCCTGTTCGACTTGTTCGGTACCCTGGTCCCCAATCTCCCCCTGAGTACCTGGGAGCAAAGCAGTGTCGCAGTCGCCTCGAAACTGCAGATCGATACGGATCTTTATCAAGAACTGTGGAACGCTCGATTCCGCGATCGAATGATCGGCCAGATCCTCGATGGGGAGCACCAGTTTGACTGCCTCCTGGAAGAAGCGGGCCTCGAAGTCTCCATCGAAGAGAGGCGCGGTGCCGCTCGACTTCATCGAGAACTGCTTCGGGAAGTGCTGGTCCCAAAACCTGAAGCATGCTCCACGCTGGACCAGATCGTGAGCTCTGGACTACAACTGGCCCTGGTCACGGACTGTTCCAGCGCTGCCCCGGAACTGCTCGATGAAACAGCTCTGGGTCGCTATTTTCCAACGCGATCGATCTCAGCATTTCTTGGAGTGAGGAAGCCCCATCCCTTGATGTACACTCACTGTCTCGAAACTCTAGGTCTTGCTGCTGAGGAGTGTATCTTTGTCGGAGACGGAAACTCCGAGGAGTTACTCGGAGCAAAGAAGTGCGGCCTGACGACGGTGTGGGTCGACAATGGCCAGCATCAACACTGGCACGAAAGATTTTCACCGGATGGAGACTACACGATTCGCTCGTTGGACGAATTGTTTCCCATCATTCAATCGCTCTGTACAGAGTAGCCGAGGAGTTCGATGGAACGAGTCGTGATAGAAACAGGGGAAAATCCAACTGCTGCGGTCATCTGGCTCCACGGCCTGGGCGCAGACGGTCATGATTTCGAACCTATCATTCCCGAACTCGGTGTTGACCAGATCGACCCGATCCGCTTCATCTTCCCACACGCTCCAACTCGACCTGTCACCATCAACAACGGCATGGTGATGCGCGCCTGGTACGACATCCTCGAGGTTTCCATCGATCGCCGAATCGATGAGACCGGGATTCATCAAAGTGCGGCCCTGATCGAGGAACTGATCGCCGAACAGCGTGCGTTGGGTATTCCTGACCAGCGCCTGATCCTGGCCGGTTTCTCCCAGGGAGGAGCCATGGCATACCATGTCGGGCTTGCACAGGACCCGCCGATCGGAGGCATCCTGGTCCTTTCCGCCTACTTGCCGATCGCCGATTCCCTGCTCAAGGGGGCTGGCAAGGGGGCGTGTTCGACACCCCTCCTGTGCTGCCATGGCCAGTGGGATCCGGTGGTTCCGCTGGCGCTGGGAGAAACTTCTGCCAGACAGGTAGAACAAGCCGGCTGGCCACTGGAGTGGAAGACCTACCCCACCGAGCATTCTCTCCACCCGGATGAAGTGAACGACATCGGACAGTGGCTGAGGGAACGACTGAGTTGATCGGAAGAACCCCGATCCGGTACCCGCAATGAACCAGGGAATGAGGTAGAGGTGGTCACGCACTCCAGTGAGTTGAAAGGGAATACCTTTCAGCCAGACATCTATGAAAAGCTATTGCCGTTGCTGCCCGCTGACAAGAGCGCCAGCATCCTGGATGTCGGAGCAGGATCAGGGTTTTTCTGTGCCAAGATGCGGGAGTACGGCTGCCAGAATTTGACCGCCTGTGATCTTCCTCAGTTCGACTTCCAGGTGGAAGATGTGCCTTATCACGGCTGTAATCTCAACGAATCGATCCCACTTCCCGATCAAAGCATCGATTGCACCATTTCCATCGAGGTCGCCGAGCATATCGAGCACCATCAGAATTACTTCTCCGAGATTTTCAGGGTCCTGAAACCGGGCGGCCGTGCCATCTTCAGCACACCGAACATCCAGGGACTAGGATCGAGGATGCACTATCTCCTGCATGGAACCACTGACGGAGCACGTCGCCCCTTCGATCCAAAAAAGGTCAGCGGGCTCCAGCATGTCAATTGCCTCGGAGTTCAGCATTTCCAGTACTACATCCACCACAATGGTGGACAAATACGATCGCTGGCCACCAATCACTTCCGGGCCTCTTCCCTCATCTTTGCACCTCTGGTGCCTCTACTGGCAGGAACGATGTGGATGCGTGGACTGGGCAAAAAGGCACGAAGTCAGCGGGATCGATACCAGGAGCACTGTCGCTGGCACCTCTCCACGCCGGCTCTATTCGGTCGAATCCTCTTCGTGATCGCCGAGAAAAATCCAGCGTAGGGTGCCCACGGACTGCGCCCGCCTTACAATCCCGGTTCGATTGATCCCACATCGAAGGAGATCCATGACCACTGACAATTTGAGTATCCAGATTCAGGGCCGTCCTGTGACCCGCATCGGGGTCATCGGTTCCGGCCAGATCGGTCCCGACATCGCGCTCCACTTCTCCAAAGTTTTCACACCACTCGGAGCCCCCATCATCGTCGTCGACATCGATGATGTCGCACTTGAGAAGGGCCGAAAGAAACTGGACCGAAAGATCGACAAGGGGATCGAAGCGAGAGCCTTTGGTGCCGAGCAGGGCCAGGCGATGAAGGAGAACGTCCTCTTCACCAGTGATTACGACCAGCTCAAGGGCTGCGACCTGGTGGTCGAAGCGGCCACCGAGGACAAGGCTCTGAAAGGGCGAATCTTCTCTCAGGTGGTCGGCCTGGTACCAGACCATGCGGTGCTCTGTTCCAACTCATCACACCTGGAGCCCGAGGTCATCTTCGCGGGCATCGAAAGTCGCCACCGTACGATGGTGGTCCATTACTTCTTCCCGGCGGAACGGAATCCGATCGTCGAAATCGTACCGGGTGCCGACACCTCGAGCGCGTTAACTCACGACATGATGGGATTCTACGAAGCCATCGGAAAGATCCCGATTTGCGTGGGAAGTCGCTACGGCTACGCTCTCGATCCGGTCTTTGAGGGGATGTTCCTCGCTTCCGCTCTACTGGCAGAACAGGGTGTCGCCAGCAGCAAGGAGATCGACCAGGTGGCCTGTGACGTGCTGGGATACACGGTCGGGCCCTTCACTGCGATGAACCTCACAGGGGGGAACCCGATCACTGCCGTGGGCCTCGATCATTACAACGAGAAGATCCATCGCTGGTACCACACGCCGGAGACCTTGCGCCGAGCAGTGGCCGACGAAACCTCCTGGGATGTCCCGGGCCGGGGGGAGAAGATCGAGGTTCCAGAGGAAACTTTCCAACAGGTACGAGATGCTCTCCTCGGATCCTTCTTTGGGATTGTCGGAGAAATCGTAGACAGTGGCATCTCCTCGATCGAAGACATGGATATGGCGGTCGAGTTGGCACTCGACATGAAAGCTCCCTTTCGTCTGATGAACTCGATCGGGGTCGAGTCTGCACTGGAACTGGTCCAGCAGTACTCTGCAGTTCATGCTGAGTTTCCGGTTCCCGCTTGCATCTCTAAACAGGCCAAGTCGGGGCACCCTTTCCAGATCTCAACGGTTCTGCGCCAGGATGTCGATGGTATCGCCCACGTCTTGATTCGCCGCCCAAAGCAGCTCAATGCCCTGAACAACTCCGCTTTTGATCAGATCGAGAAACACTTTGTCGACATCGCTGCTGACGATGATGTCGTGGGGGTGGTGCTTTCTGGATTCGGGATCAAGGCGTTCGTTTCGGGCGCGGATGTTCCCTTTCTCGCAAAGATCGAATCTCCAGCGATGGGGGAAGCCACATCTCGAGGCTCCCAGAAGTCGATCCAGGCGATCGAGGACTGCCCCAAGCCGGTGGTCTGCGCACTCAATGGCCTGGCCTTCGGCGGTGGTAATGAGATCGCCATGGCCTGCAATGCTCGAATCGCGCGAGCGAATCAACGCATCCTGGTGGGACAACCCGAGGTCAATCTCGGCATCATTCCCGGGGCCGGGGGAACTCAAAGGTTGCCCCGCTGGGTCGGTGTCGAGAAGGCTGCCGAACTGATGCGCACCGGCCGCCCGGTCTCCTCTGCAGAAGCTCTGGCGATCGGATTGATCCAGCAGGAGGTGGTGGGAGATCCGCGAGCCCTACGCGACCGTGCGGTAGCACTGATCCGTGCTCATCTTGCGGGAGAAGCCACCTTACCTTCGATCCAACGCGGTCCGATCGAGACCCCCGATTCCTTGCCTGAAGTGGACCTCGGACACCTGAGTCGTAGCATCGATGCCGTGCTTCAGAAGGCGATCATCGAAGGATGTCGCTTGCCACTGAGAGATGGAATCGCCCTGGAGGCCCGTTATTTCGGGGAAGTTTGTGGTACCCAGGACATGAGGATTGGCGTCTCCAACTTCCTCGAAAATGGTCCCAGGACCCCAGCGAAATTCGTCCACGCTTAACCTAAGTAAGTGTGAGAGAATGATTTACAACTCCGCCTCGATCTCCCCATTGGGAGATCGAGGCGGCTCTCAATTCCAAGGTGATAGCGACAAACGGCGGATACCCACAGAATTCGGGACTCCCAGAGGAAATTACTCCTTTTACACCCAGCCCATCCGTGGCTATCCTCCGATAGTTGAGTTCTGCACTCCTTGCCCGCACCGTAGCGGGCTTCATGCCAAAGGAGGGCAGATATGCGAGGCGCTGGCAGGATCATGCGGAGATCCGTCGAGCCAGCAAAGTACCAGGTTCTACCGGAATCACACACCTGGCCGATTCTTCGGAATTCGAGTCGGGTCCAGAAAGGGGATTCAATGTCCAAGGAAATGCTGCTCGTCGGAAGTAAAGCGAAGGCTGCACTCAAGGAGCACGATGTGAATGTCGGTGGCGATGCCCTCGACGGACTCAACGAAATCCTGCACCACGCCATCGAACAGGCGGCGAAACGTGCCAGCCAAAACGGACGCAAGACCGTTCGCTCCCACGACTTCATCTGCTAATTGACGAGATCTCGATCTAGTCAGAACAGTGGGCCTCGACGCAGCCGGCGTCGAGGCCCACTCTCTTTGGCAGCCGATCCCCACAGAACTCAGGAGGAACTGGTTTTCTTTCCAGAATCCCCTTCAAAATCTTCCTTGCGGATTTCATGGCGCTTGAGCAGATTCGACAGCTGAGGACGATGAATCCCCAGTGCCTGAGCAGCCCTGGTGATATTCCCTCCGGAGCGAAACAACTCTGCAATGATATAGCGACGCTCGAGGGCGGTCTTGGCCTCTCGCAAGGTCAACTCTCCTGAAGTCAGCCTGGCAACCTCCTGATCGAGATCTGGTTTATGCGCGGATCGAAACAGGTCCGCTCTACCACTGCTGAGTTCTGCCACCTCTTTCGATCCGACCGGATACCATCTCGGCAAGATGTGGATGGCTACCTCCATCGGCAACCCAAACTCCTGACGAAGATCATGGAATACGTGCTGAAGGTCACGACTGCGCTGGCGCAAGTCATCTTCTCCCGGCCCGATCAGTGCACAAACCAGATGATCTCCACCGGTGTGGTAGACCCCGGAGTTTGGTTCCAGCGTCTGGAGTAGCAGTTCGACAAAGGTCTCGTCCTTACGCTCTTTCAAGAGGATGTCGAGACCCGGAAAACTCATCTCGAGAAATCCCAGTGGCTCCTTGTCACGATGGTGGCGATCGAGGAACTGCTCGAGGTCCGCATCGAGCGCGGCCAACGAACCGATCTCACTCTCCTGGTACTCGAGTAACTGCGCATTCTCGGCCAGCGCCCTCATCTGGCCCTTGACCATCGAGAGCAATCGAATCACCTCGGCGACATCCTGTTCCTGGAACGGATTACCAGCGGTCGGGCGCTCCAGAACCAGAGCCGCAGAAAGGACCCCTTCCGCACAGAAGGGGATCGCCAGCAGGCTTCGGCCTCTCACCGAGGACTCCTGTGGGTGATTGTGGATCCACGACTCCCAGCCTGCGGTTCCACTGCGGATCGCCACGCCCCGATCGAGACACTCCTGTGCAAGGGCTCCGAGCACTTGTTGCTGCGGAAGCCAATCCTCTGTCGGTCCCATGTCGATATCTGCAAGGCTCTGCCAGCGTCGTTTTCTGAGCGCTGCGATGAAGCCTCGAGGACTCGGTGCAATCTTCCTCGATTCATCCAGTACCCCTTCGAGGAAGGAGCGAAGTTCGGTTCTCTTCCCCAGTCTGGTCGTGGCATTCACCGCGGCCACGAGCAGGTCGGAGACGTTGTTTGGCCCGTGACCGCTACCCCCGTCCAGATCGAGGTCGGAGGAGACCACCGGTCCCGGACCGATCGCTGGAGGGAGAGAATCGGACTCCCTCCTGAAGCGCTGGAGGTCGGCGAAGAAGTTCTTACGCCTGCGATCATTGAGATAAACGACCCTCATATCCTCGGGCAGTCTCTGTGAAATCCGTTCGATGATGGCGGCTGCTCGGTCGTAGAAAACACATGCGCCTTCGAAGTCATGTGAACCCTGCTGAACCCTGGCCAGGGCGTAGTGGATCTGCCACTGAAGCGGCAACAGCGAATCTCCGCTGATCATTTGAAGCGCTTTCTCGTAATTCTCGAGTGCCTTCTCTTGCCCCTCCTCACTTCGCTGCAAGCTGATCGATCCCTTGAGTAGGAGTCCGCGGATAATCAGCGGTACCGATTGAAGCGATTCGGCGGTGAGCAATCCTCGACTGACAAGTTTGAGAGATTCCTCGTACTCTTCTCTCTCGATCCCCAGCTGGGCTCGATCAAAGAGGCTGGCGGCCACCACTCGATCGAGTCCTTGCTTCTGGCCCAGGTCGAGCGCCTTCTTCAGTTCGCGATCGGCGACCTTCCAGTCCCTGCGCAGAAGTGCCAGGTTCCCCAGCAAGCGATGGCCTTCCGGCTGGTGCTTCGGCAGTTCAAACTCCTGGGTGAGAATGAGAATCTGACGAGCGAGACTCTCGACCTGCTTTCGTTCCCCCAGCGCAAACCAGACCCAACCCAGATGCAGGAAGGAACGAACGATTCCCTCGGTACTGCCAAACTTCTCGCTATTGGAGATACTACGCTTGAAGAAGCGAATCGCCCGATCGTAATCGCCCGAATGCGCGTGGAGGCTTCCGATGGAGTTGAGAGTCGGAGAAATCTGATGGCTGTCACCGATCCGCTCCCGCAAGGTCAGGGAACGTCGGAAATGCTCGAGGCTTCGTGAGAAATCGCCGCTGTTTCTGTAAACCTTTCCAAGTAATTCGAAGGTCGCAGCGAGAGCTCTGACATCCTCAGAGCGGTCGACCACTTCGAGCGCTCGAAACAGGTACCTTGCGGCGCGGAAGTGGTTTCCTCGCTCGTAGTAGACTCTCCCGATGATTCGAAGGACCGATCCAAGTGCTACCGGATCCTCGCCTCTTTCGACCATATCGAGTAGCCGCTGATAACTGTTGAGTGCGGCAGCAGAGTCGCCTCTGGCGAGATGGGTTTCCGCCAAGACCTCTAACACCTGACCTTGCAGCTTCTCCACTCCCTCTTGCGGATCGATCCCCGAGATCTGCTTTTGTGCCTGCAAGCAATGGCTCATCGCCCTCTTGATATCTCGACGTTGCAGTCGTAGACGAGCTCGCAAGATCGTCAGCCTCGGCAGCGCAAATGGTCCGGCAGAGTCCAGGTCGGTAGAACTGATCCGATTGAGGCCCCGGATTCCCTTCAACGGCTCTCCCAGTTGGTGGTAGATCTCGGCAAGGTAGAATCGTGACTCCACTCGTTCCGCTGGAGCCAGGTCCGGATCTTCCAGCAGCAGTTTGAGGTGCAACTTACCCGACTCCAGTTGACCGACCTCGACCTCAAGACGAGCCAGTCGACCGAGAATCTCACCGCGTAACTTGGGATCGGCATCGCCCTCGAGCAGTTCGAGGAGTTCGAGCATCTTTTTTCCAATACGAATCGCCAGAGGCTCGGCGTAGGCATCGGCAAAGTAACTCATGGCGATGAAACCGTACGGAATGGCCAGTTTCGGTTCATTTCCAGCGGCCAGTAACTCGTGCACTTCGTAGGCCCGAACCGGATCCTGGCTTCGTGCATCCTCACTGAGAGTCATCCCCAGTTCTTTTTGTAAATTCCTTGCCGCTTCGGGTCGAATCGCTGAGCGGATTCCTCGCATGTGAATCTCATGGCTGATGTGGAATCGAACCTTGCCTCTCGACGCATGGCGAGCGACGAATCCTCGCTGAACCAGTGGCTCCAACGCTCCTTCGAGGCGCTCCTGGGAGACTCCACAACAACGAACCAAAAATGAAGACTGAACCGGTCTTCGTAGCATCGCCAGTTGCTCCAGCACTCGTCGCTCCAGGGGCGGGAGAGCTGCCACTCTGCGCTCGACCAGGAGTTGTGCCAGATCACCCCCTCGCGCACTCTCGAGTAGGGCTTCCACACTCTCCGCCTCGAGCGGCGAAGCCACGCCGCCCTCCTCGAGCAACCGGCACATCTCGAGCACCAGCATCGGATTGCCATCGCAACCTTCGGAGATGGTCCTGGCCAGACCCTCAGGGGGCTCACTCCCGAGTTGTTGATTCACCAGATCCGAGACTTCTGCCGCGGTCCAGGGGGGAAGATCGATGGTTCGACAGAAGGGCTGACTCGCCAACCGCTGCAGTTCGGGAGCACTGGCGGCGAGCCTCTCGGAACAGTGATCTCCTACGATGAGAAGACGTCCCTGAACCTGTTCCTGTGGAAAAGTGGTGTCCTGATCCGGCTCGACGATGGAACTGGCGAACTCCCCGGAGCGCCCCTCCCTCGCACGGATCTGCTTCCAATCGCGACCACCCTCGCAGCCAGCCGGGTTCCCTGCCCCCTGGGCAGGCTCCCTGGAGAGGGCCGAGTTCCTGGCGAGGTATTCGACAAACTCGATGGTCCCTGGATCACTTCGATGCAGATCATGGAGGACCAGGACGAGGGTCCGATCCTTCGCCAATTCCCAGAGAATTCCCGTCAGAGCCTGGTGAAACTGGATCCGCCCGCGAGTTCCCGCCAGAGGTTCCTGGTCGACGACACCTTTGACCTCCTGTTGCAGCTCGGGAAAGACCCGCACCAGGACATGGGCGTAGCGCCGCCATAGCCCTCTCGTCTCGCCATGTTCGATGATGAGATCCTTGACCAGACGTAACACCGGAAGGAAGGGAATTCCCTGGCGCTCGTGGCAATGAACCCGACAGCTGAGGATCGGTCCTGTTGCAGAGGAGGACTCCGAGAGTGCCTGCTCGATCAGGTGAGTCTTGCCGATCCCGCTGGCACCGCCGATCAGCGCCAGAGAACAGCTGGTGGCGCCCTTGCGCGGAGTATCGGGGTCGGGATCGAGTCCGATCTGGATCCACTCACGAAGCCGAGTCAACGCTTGCTGGCGAGCGGTCGCTTCCAGCGCATCCTCACTCGATTCGGCCACTTGGCTCTCTCCATCCATGGAACCCACCTCCTCGAATCGGTGCTTTCACAGCACCCCCATACGACCGTAACAAATCCTGACAGATAGGATATCGGGCGGGGGTTCTCCCGTAAAGAAAAGTAACGGTGGAAATCAGCCTCGGAGGGCAGAAAAGCTCCTCGCCGTCCCTACTCGGCGAGGAGAAGCTTGGGTCTGAAATGTCGCTAGGACTTTGGGAAACCTGCCCAGGAAGTGCGTAGGGACGAGCAGGCCGATGTGCATGTTGAGGTGGGAGGCGGTCGGGGAAACAGGCTGAGGCCAGACCGGGAGTGGCTAGGGCTTTCCTCGATCCAGCAGGCGGTGGCAGATGGAGATCGATCCAGCAGGAACTGATCCTGCGAGCAGCGGTGTGAGACCGCTCCTGCTCTTTCCCCACGCTTCCGTCTTCGAGTCGCCGTGCCAGGCACGGCTCCTCGATCGGATCCCCTGGCCCCACGGAGGGGCGTCCCCGTCCAGGCTCCCCAGCCTGGTCATCCAGTCATCTTCGGGCAAAAAGCGTGTCCCGCCTCCGCCACGATCTGTTCCCGATCTACGACCCTCAACCGCCGATTCCCCCATTCCCTGCTTCAGTGCACAGGCGGATTCTGAGGCCGAACTCCCGAATCGATTCCCCGCCGGGAAACCGCGTATCGAAGTCACTGATCTGAATCCTGACCGATCACCGCCGACTCC
>JAAZXB010000008.1:10429-152062 GCA_014240375.1 Planctomycetota bacterium
CAGTGTTGGACTCCAGTGTTGGACTCCAGTGTTGGACTCCAGTGTTGGACTCCAGTGTTGGACTCCAGAAGCGGGACTCGAACCGGTCGAGACTTCTCAATTTTTTCGGAGGGGAGTGTAGGGACTCAGGGCGGGTGGAGAAGCAGGCGGAGAAACACACTCCCACGATTCTCGAATCATCTTCATCCGCCAGAGCCAGAGGGATGGGTCCAGATCTTCGACTGGCAGGAATATGAGGGGTGGTCCGGGACAGGTCAAGGTGTGGAAAGAAAAGAACCGGGGCCGACGGTGAGTGCCGTCGGCCCCGGGGGCAAAGGGAGGGACTCTAGTGAAAAGGACCGACATCAGGAAGGCCACAACCGGGCTTCTGCAAGACCCAGGCTCCAGGAACATGAACCCGGTGGGAGACCCTGCGGGCCCTTCCCGGGATCCGGATCCGTTGCTGGTATGACCTTCGAGAAGGGACTCCACAGCGAAAGACGGTGCGAAAGCGGGTCACCGTACGAAATCGATCCGGACTACAGATCTTCCGGTATTCAATGTGCGAGGTCGCCGGTCTCCAGACCTGCGTCATTCCGTTCGAAAAGGTTCGGACACAGCCTCCACCCCGTCTGGAGTAAACGATGCCCGGCAAGATGTTGTGCGAATGGTCATGAAGGGAACAAGCCCTGACCGAATGACGTGCGGTGGCCGAGACACATCGCAACTTGCGGGGCGAGACAGCCTCGACTTTTGTGGCTGCCAGGATCATCGGTGACACCAACAGGGCCATCACCAGTAGAGAGCGATTCGACATTTCCGACTCCTTTCTCGAGTGTTTCCCGCAGCGAAATCGCCACGATCATTCACTCGAGAGGGATGACGGAGTCAGTGGGCGGTTATTCAATCAATTCAGGAGACGAGGGTTATTCAGGAGGGGCGGGTGGTCCCAGCATCAGGTGATCTCGCCCCAGCTCGACAAATCGACCCCCGGCTCGCCACTCTCTCCTGGGAGCGGTCATTCGCTGAGCATCTGCCCGGCGAATCCAGTCCCGACCTCGCACCGGATCTCCCAGGCGATCCCACAAGGCCCCGATGCGCAACGCTAATCCCGCAGATGATGAGAAGCGGGTAGTGGCTTCCTCCAGCAGCTGGAGAGCCTCTTCATCCATACCCCTGGCATGATAGATCTCTGCGGCGAGCCAATCGATCCAACCATCGAAGGGTCGAATGCGACGTGATGTCGCCAGCGCATAGGAAGCCCCGTGGATGTCTCCACTGCGCAATCGCGCAAGGGCCAGATGAAACCAGGCATCCGGATCCCCGGGATCCTGCTCAGCGATCTCTGAGAAAGTTCTCGCAGCGGATGAATAGCGCAGCAGATACATCTGAGCAGCACCTCGACTCCAGCGATCAAATCGATCGAGAGGTTCCAATTCGATGCTCCGTTGAAGCTCCACAAGGCCCCCCAGGTCCCCCATTTCGAGGGCGGCGATCCCCAGTGCTGTCCATGGACCCGGACGAGACGGATCGCTCTGGAAGGCAAATTTTGCGGCAAGCCGCGCCGCTCGCGGCTTTCCTGCACGGATGGCGACCCACGCCAACTGGCGCTGAACATCCGGATCGCTGCGCAAGGAAGACGCCTCTTCTCCGTACAGATCGAGCAGCGTTTGCCCCAACGAATGAACCGGAACATCCTCCGCATGACTCGGAAGCGGTCGTGACAGCATCGCCGAAGAGAGGCTGCGAATCAGATCCGCGGTGGCTGGACCTTCTACGCTCGACCGTCCCAGCCAGGCAGCCAGAATCAACAGAGCAATCACCCCGAAGTATCGACCCCATCGTCTACTGGGCCGAGCCTCCTCGACAGAACTGTTGCGGCGAGAACGGGGTCGCGCTCCATCTCGAACCGCCTCGAGCATGCTGGCAAAACCACGGAGGGTGGCGGGACGAACCTGTGGGTCGAGAGAATGTGCGTCTCTCAGTAATCCACTCAAACCCGGAGGATCGCTGACCCGGTCGGAAATGAAGTAACCCGGGTCTCTCGATAGAAGTCGATCGGCGACTTCTGCGGCGGTCCTGCCAGACCACGGTGGAGAGCCATGGGCACACTCGTGGACCAAGACCGCCAGTGCATAGACGATCTGGTTCTCCTCGAAGGGGATGGGGTCTCTTGAGAGAAGGATCTCAGGGGCAATTCTACAGGCCATCTCATCGATACTGGCATCCAGATCGACTACGATTCGATCATTCCTCACACGAAGTCGTCCATCGCTACCCAGAACCAGTGCCGATGGTGGAATCACGTATAGCACCACCCCCTGTTCCCTGAGAAAAACCAGCAACCGGGCAAGGTGGGCAAACTGCTCCACCAGAGATCTCAATCCACCCGGAAGAATCGTCGCCCAGTGATCGCCCGCTGGAGCGCGTGCTCGATCGATAAGTCCCTCGAGTGAGGTGGTCGAGATGTCAAAAACCTTGCCTTGCTGATCGGAGTGAATCAGTAATCGACCGAGATAATGTGGATCACCACTGGCCTGCTGGGCCAGCAGGTCCATTTGATCGAGACGATCATCGCCCTCGACCCCTCCCAGGAACTCCGAGTACCGTTCCTGTGGCTGGAAATTTTGGTAGAGCCGTTCGCTCATTTGGCCGTTCCCCCACACCGATGCTGCCCCTGCTCGATGGCAGGTGCAACCAACAGGGATGGCGATCGACGATGGGGCGAGTTTCTCGATCGAGCAGGCTCAATGAAAGCCCAGAGGAGGCTCAGAGAAGGCTCAGGATCCCTCCAGGCCCAACATTCCAGGATCGACGTCCTTGGGCATTTTCGGATCCTCTGCCGCATCCGCCTTTTTTTCTGTCGATGTTCTGGTGGCTGGAGGCTCTTCCGAATCCTGAATCATCTCGGCCAGTTCAGGTGGTACCGGGATCCCCATCAGATCGTAGATCTCTCGATCATTGAGAACTTCCTTCTCCAGTAACTCTCTCGTCAATAACTCGAGTTTCTCTCGTGACTCTCCGAGGATCCTCATCGCCCGCTGATAACCGTCGTCGAGCATCGATCGAATCTCTTCGTCGATGAGCATCGCAGTGTGCTCGCTGATACTACTCGAGTCCCCCAGCTCACGACCGAGGAAGACATGCTCCTCGCTCCGCTTGAAGGAAACGGGACCTATCTTCTCACTCATTCCCCACTGACAGATCATTCGTTCTGCCAGGTTGGTGGCCTGCTCCAGATCATTCTGTGCGCCGGTGGTGAACTCCTGGAAAACAAGATCCTCTGCTGCACGACCTCCCAGCAAGATGGCGATTCTGTTGAGCAGATAGGTGCGAGAGTAATTGTGAATCTCTTCTCTGGGCAATTGCTGGGTGACCCCGAGTGCTCTACCGCGAGGAACGATGGTCACCGAGTGAACCGGATCGGTCTCCGGTTGCAACAGTGCCACCAAAGCATGTCCCGCTTCGTGATAGGCAGTCAGTTCCTTCTCACGTTCACTCATCGCCTCATCACGTAGGGTTCCGAGCTGGATCTTGTCCTTGGCCCGATCGAAGTCTCCCTGAGTGATCGTATTGTGACCCCGACGTGCGGCCATCAATGCCGCTTCATTGGCTAGATTTTCAAGATCTGCTCCGGAGAATCCAATCGTTGCTCGTGCCAGCAGCTCCAGGTCGACGTTTTTGTCGAGCGGCATGTTTTTGCTGTGCACCTTGAGGATCGCACAGCGGCCATCTCTCTGCGGCCGTTCGACCACTACCTGCCGATCGAATCGTCCCGGTCGGACCAGAGCAGCATCGAGGACATCCGGTCGATTGGTCGCCGCGAGTACGATTACGGCCTGATTCGACTCGAAACCGTCCATCTCCGACAGGATCTGATTGAGGGTTTGCTCCCTCTCGTCATGGCCCCCGCCGAGACCTGCTCCTCTCGACCTTCCGACCGCATCGATCTCATCGATGAAGATGATGCAGGGTGCACTCCGCTTGGCCTCTTCGAACAGTTCTCGAACCCTGGAAGCTCCGACACCGACAAACAACTCGATGAATTCTGAGCCGGAAATGGAGAAGAAGGGCACCTCTGCTTCACCGGCCACTGCTCGCGCCAGAAGCGTCTTCCCTGTGCCCGGAGGTCCGACCAGCAGAACACCCTTTGGGATCTTTGCGCCCAGTTTGGTGAACCGCTCTGGTTCCCGGAGGAACTCGACGATCTCTGACAGTTCTTTTTTGACATTCTTCAAACCAGCGACGTCTTCGAAGGAAACGGAATGCTCATCTTTCTCGAATCGCTTCGCCTGATTGCTGGAAAACTTCCCGAAAATTCCGGGGCTACCCATCTGGCGGCGAACACGGTTACTCATCCACCAGAAGAATCCGACCAAGATGATGATGGGAAGTAACCCTCCAACGATCACTTGCCACGCAGGAGCAGAGGTTGGCTGAAAGATCACCTCTCCCTGGGCTGCGGTAGTGACCAGAAAGATATTCTCCTTGAGGGCCGGGGGGATGTTGGATCGCAAACTCGTCGTCTCGACCAGGCTTTTCCCGGTGAACTCTATCACTTCAACTTCGATGGGTGTCTTCAGCGTGGCGACAAATACATCCAGTTCGACCTCTTCGAGTTTCTGGATGTTGCTCCGGCTCGCCTGGGTGAGCAGCACCGACGCGGGGACCTCTCGTGAATTTCCGATCGCTCCTGGACCGACCATCTGGACCATCACTACCACGATCATCAACATGATGAGGAACCAGACCCAGGGTCGCTGACTCCAGGCGCTCTTCTCCGATGGGTCGATTTCCCCGTCTTCGGGGGACGGATCATTGTGATTCTGAGATCTCAAGAAAACTCCTCGACTCTGGTTTCCGACGTTCTGGATTCTACGCATCGATTCCCCACCGACTACAACGGAAACCTGCTGCGCAGGGTTCCTTCAGACTCCCCATCAATACAATGCCAGATTTCTCGCTGCGTGGGCCACCTTCTCTGGCTGAGGGAGGATTTTTTCCTCCAATTGCGGTGCATAGGCGACAAAACAGTCCATCGCGGCCACTCTTCGGACGGGAGCGTCGAGGTGGTCAAACAACTCGTCCTGAATCCTGGCGGCGATTTCGGCGCCATATCCCCAGGAAAGCGTCTCCTCATGGGCGATGAGCACCCGATTGGTCCGCATCACCGACTCCCGAATCGCTTCCCAGTCGTAGGGAGCGAGGCTTCTCAGATCGAGGATCTCCGCCTCGATTCCCTCCTGGGCCAGCGTCTTCGCTGCCGTCGAGCATCGATGGACCAGTGCTCCATAGGTGAGGATCGTCAGATCTTTCCCTTCCCTCACCCGGGCCGCTTTTCCGAACGGGATCATGTAATCGGGCCCAGGATCGACACTCTTGTTGTGAGTCTGGCGGTAAAGGTGTTTGTGCTCGAGGAAGATCACCGGATCGTCGCAACGGATCGCTGTTCGCAGCAAGCCATTGGCATCTTGAGCATTACTGGGCATCACGACGCGTAATCCAGGAATATGAGTAAACATCGTCTCGGCCGATTGGCTGTGGTAGATCGCACCTCCTCGAAGATAGCCGCCGCTGGCGACCCGGATGACGACCGGGCACCGATCAATGCCGGCGGATCGCCAGCGCAACAGGGCAAGCTCCGAGCGGATCTGATGGAATGCCGGCCAGATATAATCGAGGAACTGGATCTCGACCACCGGCTTCAATCCACGCACCGCCATGCCGATGGCACGTCCCACGATATTGGCTTCTGCCAGTGGCGAGTTGTAGACGCGATCATCACCGAACTCTCTTTGCAGCCCGGCGGTTGCCTTGAACACACCACCTTTGCCCTTCACATCGGTAAGCACCTCGGAGCGACTGGCATCGGCAACGTCTTCACCGAAGACATGAATTCTCGGGTCTCTGCGCATCTCATCGCGTATCGCCGAATTGATCAGATCGACCATCGTTGTCGGCTGCGCCTGAGCCAGAGGTGCCGGCTCGGTATCGAAGTCGGCTCCGGTTGGATCCACATCCTCCGAATATACATGTTCCAGAATGGTGTCGGGGTGTGCCTGGGGTGAACTCACAGCAATATCAGAAGCGATTCGGACCTCTTGCTTCACCTGGTTCCGGATCTCCTCGAGTTGCTCTTCCGTGGCAATTCCTCGCTCCTTCAGGAACAACGGAAAAGAGGTCAATGGATCCTTCAGAGCGTCCGCCTCGAGCTCTTCCGCGGAACGGTAGGCGCTCTCGTCATCGGAGAGACTGTGGCTATACGGTCGCACGACATGAGCGTGGACCAACGCCGGGCCATTACCATTGCGTATGTCGGAAACAACATCTTTGAGCAGGGTGTGGCAAGCCACCGGATCACAACCATCGACCTCGTGGACATCGAGCCCAGGGAATCCCAGCACCAGTTTGGAGATGGACCCTCCCGGTGTATTGACTTCCACCGGAACACTGATGGCGTATCCATTATCCTCGACCACGAACAAGACCGGCAAATCGAGAGTACACGCCGTGCTCAGCGATTCCCAGAATTCACCCTCGCTGGTGGTGCCATCCCCCACCGAAACAAAGGCGACCTCTCCGTCGCTCCAGTTTCGAATTCGATCGCGGAGTTCCTCCTTGCGATGACCTTTCATCCAGGCTTCGGCACAACCGACCGCATGGAGACACTGGCTTCCTGTGCAGGAGGATTGATTGACCACTTGCAGTCGCTCGCTGCCCCAGTGGGAAGGCATCTGACGTCCGGCACCGGCGGGCTCGTCGCGTGCCGCTGTGGCCATCTTCATCATCTCCACTGGCGTCAGCCCCAGCTGCAGCATCAAGGCTCGATCACGGTAGTAGGGGAAAAACCAATCCTTGCCCGCTTCCAGTACCATGCCAAGGGCGGTGTTGATCGCCTCATGACCACAGCTATTGATCTGAAAGAAGATCTGCCCTTTTCCCTTGAGCCGGATCTCTTCATCATCGATCTCTCGGCTGAGGAACATGTTCCGATACATCGCCAGCAACTGCCGAACCTCGAGGCCCTCGATCTTGGACTGCTCATCACGGTTCTTCCGCGGACGGCCTCGAGGGTTGGCGGACTGGGGGCTCTGAGTGGACATGTTGATCCTGACCTGGTGGAACCCATCGGCGAGGACGAGTTCTGGGAGCTTCGAGAACCAGTAAAGGTGCCTATTGCACTCATTCTAGAGGGCAGCGGCACTTCATTCAACGAGACCGCAGGTTTCCCGCTTCGCTGGATGGCCGAGGGGTTCTCCGGGTATCGTCTATCTCTGTACCCTCGAATTCAAAGGCGCTGAGTGAAGCCTATTGGAGGACTCACCGTCTCCTCTGAATGGATGACGGCCGAACAAGATACTCGAGAAGGGAAATCGAAAGATGGTCGAAAAGATCGGCAGTTTCGATGTAGCGATCATCGGGGGCGGCCCCGGTGGATATGTGGCCGCCATCCGGGCTGGCCAGCTCGGCCTCAACACGGTGCTGATCGAGAAGGATCCACTTCCAGGTGGCACCTGCTTGCACCGTGGCTGCATTCCGACCAAGGCACTCCTTCAGAGTGCGCATGTCCTCGACACCGCCAGGGAGAGCTCCTACTTCGGAATCAAGATTCCACAAGCAGAGGTCGATGTCCCGGCAGTTCTGTCATTCCAGAAAAGGGTAGTGACCAAGAACGCCAAGGGCGTGCAGTTCCTGCTGAAGAAGAATGGGATCACCACTGTCCACGGCATCGGTCGCCTCGATGGGCTCAATACCATCCGTGTCGTGACCGACGAATCGACCGAGAAGTTGATCGAGGCCAAGCACATCATCATCGCGACCGGATCGGTCCCTACAAAACCTGGCTTCCTCGATTTTTCCAGCCCCTACATCATCACCAGTGACGAGGCGTTGAGACTGGACCATGTCCCGTCCAAGGTGGTAGTTCTCGGAGCGGGTGCCGTCGGCTCTGAATTTGCATCGATCCTGCGATCCTTCGGCAGCGAGGTGATCCTGGTCGAGATGCTGGATCGTCTGTTACCTGTCGAGGATCAGGAGTGCTCTGAAGAGTTGATGCGTGCCTTCAAGAAACGTGGCATCGAGAGTCGTGTATCGACTCGACTGGAGAAGGCGACACCCACCGATTCAGGGGTCCAGATCCTCCTCAAATCAGAGGACGGCAAGGAAGAGACGATCGATGCCGATCTGTTACTGTGTGCTGTCGGCAGGAAACCGGTCACCGATTCGCTGAAACTGGATCAGGTGGGAATCAAGACCGACCGCGGTTTCATCCCGGTGCAACCGAACCAGAGCACCAGCCGCCCGCACATCTACGCCATCGGAGATATCGTCCTCGGTACTGCCCAGTTGGCACATGTCGCCAGTGCAGAGGGAGTCATCGCCGTCGAAAGTATCCACGGCATGCACACCCAGCCCATCCGGAATGACCGCGTTCCCAATGCTACATACTGTCACCCCGAGGTGGCCAGTGTCGGCCTGACCGAGCAAGCCGCCAAGGAAGCGGGACACGACACCAAGGTGTCGAAGTTTCCACTCGCGGCGCTGGGTAAAGCGGGAATCATCGGCAAGGGAATACCCGGATTCTTCAAGATCGTCGCAGATGCAAAATACGGTGAGATCCTCGGAGTCCACATCATCGGCCCCCACGCCACCGACCTGATCAGTGAAGGCTGCGCAATCCTCGGTCTCGAAGGTACCGCTGAAGATCTGGCTCACGTGATTCACCCCCATCCAACCCTCGGTGAGGGAATGATGGAGGCGGCACACGGGCTGGTCGGCGGCGCCATCCACATGTAGGAAGGGCACCCTTGTCGGAGCAAGTCACCTACCTCGAAGCAGTGAAACGTGCGCTGGCGCACTCCCTTGAGGATGACCCTCGAGTCGTGTTGCTCGGGGAAGACATCGCCACCTACGGTGGCGCCTTCAAGTTAACCCAGGGTTTCCTGGAACGATTCGGTCCGGACCGGGTGATCGATACGCCGATCGTCGAGACTGGCCTGGTGGGAGCGGCCATCGGAGCCGGCATGGCGGGATTACGCCCGGTCGTGGAGATGCAGTTCATCGATTTCATCTCCTGTGCCTACAACCAGTTGACCAATTTTGCTGCCACTTGCCACTTCCGCTGGGGACAACAGGTACCGATCGTGGTTCGAGGACCATCGGGAGGAGGCGTCCATGCGGGGCCCTTCCATAGCCAGATGGTGGAGTCCACATTTCTCAACACTCCGGGGTTGAAAGTGGTCGTTCCAGCCACCGTCTCCGATGCCTACTCGATGTTACTGGGAGCCATCGAAGATCCCGATCCAGTGATCTTCCTCGAGCAGAAATCACTCTATCGCACTCTCAAGGGAGAACTCGATGAAGGGATCGCCCCGGTTCGCCCGGGGGTCGCCGCCCTGCGACGAGAAGGGGATTCACTCTCCATCATCAGTTGGGGAGCGATGCTGCATCGTTGCCTCGCTGCGGCGGAATCCGCAGCCAGTGAAGGGATCGAATGCGAGGTGCTCGACCTTCGCTCGCTGTGCCCTCTCGATCTCGATGCGATCTATCAGACCGTCGGTCATACCGGCAAGGTACTCATCGTTCACGAGGACAACCTGACCGGTGGTGCCGGTGCGGAGATCTCCGCGCGAATCTCGGAGCATTGCTTCGAGGACCTCGATGCACCGGTGCGGAGACTTGCCGCCCTCGATGTCCCCATCCCCTATGCCGCCTCACTGGAGAATGCATCGCTCCCGGGAGAGAGCGACATCCTCGATTCGATTCGTTCCCTCACCAGCTGGTAACCACTCCTGCTCACCGATGACTTCGGATGGAAGACTTCGACTCTCGAGAATGAGGGACCGGCCTCGGGGGAGCAGAGGCCACCGACTTTCCAGTGCAACACGGTCTCTCGAGGCGCCGAGCCGGGCCACCCTCGCGACCAGTTCGATGGGGCTGAAAGAGGGCCTATCGCCGATTGAAGCCACTGTCTCGCGACTGGGGGGCTGACTCGAGCCCGGGTTCACTTCATCGAGCCGCGCTTCCCGTGTAGACTTCTCAATTCCGTGGCGTGGGGCCACGCTCCCTCTGCAGGAGGAAATACTGCCATGACAACAAAAGTCACGATGCCTCAGATGGGTGAATCCATCGCCGAGGGGACTCTGACCCGCTGGTTCAAAAAACCAGGAGACACCGTCGTGCGAGATGAGCCGCTCTTCGAGATCTCCACCGACAAGGTCGACGCAGAGGTCCCAGCTCCCGCAGATGGGATTCTCGAACAGGTGCTGGTTGCCGAAGGCACCACCGTCGAGGTCAACACCGTGGTCGCTCTTCTCGGCGACGGCAGCGGCACCGCTCAGGCGGCCGCCGACACCGCAGTCACCAGTACTCCAGCAACCGATCCGGTAGAGGTTGCTGCAACAGATCCCGTCGCAGTTCCGGTGGTAGCGGAGCCAACCCCTGCCTCCACGGCAGGGTCGGGTGGTGATCTGATCGATGTCCCGATGCCACAGATGGGCGAGTCGATCGCCGAGGGAACCTTGACCCGCTGGTTCAAGAAGGCGGGAGATTCGATCAAAAGGGATGAACCCCTGTTCGAGATCTCCACCGACAAGGTGGATGCGGAAGTTCCCGCTCCCGCGAATGGAGTGCTGGCAGAGATCCTGGTGGCAGAAGGCACCACGGTCGAGGTCAACACCGTGGTGGCGAAGATCAGCTCGGGAGTCACCGGTGCGACCTCTGCTCCTGCAGCCAAGAACGCTCCCGCCACTCCCCCTGCTCCTGCGTCTCCACCACCAGCACCTGCCGCTCCAGTATCCCCGCCCCATGTCGAGGTAGCCGCCGCTGCAGCGCCCCCCGCCAACAGCGATCGACGGGCGGTTCGATCCTCTCCGCTGGTTCGAAAGATCGCACGGGAGCATGAGATCACCGATCTATCGGTGATCTCTGGAACCGGAGCCGGTGGCCGGGTGACCAAGAATGACATCCTCGAATTCATCGCCCGACCTGCGACCGCCCCTCCGGCGGTCCCGGTAACAGCTCCGGCAGCCACCTCGGCAACCTCCGCCACTTCGACTGCGACCGCCCCCTCTGGTCCTTCCGGTCAAAGCGGTGTGACGGTCGAGAAGATGTCCGTGATGCGGCGCAAGATTGCCGAGCATATGCTCGATTCCAGACGAACCTCTGCTCATGTTCACTCCGTCTTCGAGGCGGACATGACCCAGATCGTCTCGATCCGTGCGAGCAAGAAGGACGAGTTCCTGGCAGCCAACGGAACCAAACTCACCTTCATGCCCTTCTTCCTCAAGGCATGTAGCGATGCACTTCGTATCTTCCCCCATGTCAATGCTTCCATCGATGGCGACGACATTCTCGTCCATCAATCGGTCAACATCGGCATCGCAGTGGCGCTCGATAATGGCCTGATTGTCCCCGTCATCAAGGGAGTGCAGGACCTGTCGATCCCTGGCATCCAGAAATCTGTCTCTGACCTGGCCAGCCGTGCCAGAGGAAAACAGTTACTGCCGGACGAGGTCGCCGGAGGCACCTTTACCATCACCAATCCCGGCCAATTCGGTGGCCTCTTTGGTATCCCCATCATCAATCAACCGCAGGTGGCGATTCTTGGCATCGGTGGGATTGAAAAACGCCCCGTGGTGGTCGATGGGGACAAGATCGCAATCCGCGACATGACCTACTTGTGCCTCTCCTATGACCACCGACTCGTCGATGGCGCACTCGCCGATCAATTCATGGCCCAGGTGAAGAAAAACCTCGAATCGTTCGAGGCTTATTCCGTGGTGTAGTGATGCCCAGCAGGTCTTCACTGGTCACCCGGCTGCCGTCAGTGACCGTGCAGCACCTCGGTGCTGTCCCCTTCACCACCACTCATCAGCAGATGCTCCAGCTCCAGCGAGGGATTGGCGCGGCTCGAAGCGGCTGTCATGAATCTCTGCTGCTGTTCGAGCCTTCTCCGGTGGTGACCCTCGGCAGCAAGAGCAATCTGGATGCACTGATCATCTCTGAATCGACCCTGGAAGAGCGGGGCCTGGAGATCGAAGTGGTGGACCGTGGAGGTGAGGCCACCTACCACGGCCCGGGACAGATTCTCGCCTATCCAGTCCTCCAGTTACCCCCCCCGATGCGCGACCTCCATCGACTGCTACGAGGACTCGAGACTGCCGTCATCGAAACCCTCGAAAAGTGGGAGATCTGCGCTCGCCGCGATTCCCAACACACCGGAGTGTGGGTCGAGGATCGCAAGATCGCATCGATCGGCCTCAGCGTTCGGCGCTGGGTCACCGGTCACGGCCTGGCCCTGTGCTATTCGGGAGATTTGACTCCATTCCAGTGGATCATTCCCTGTGGGATTCGCAGTTGCCCGGTCACTTCCATCGAACGAGAATTGAAGACACCACCCCACCGTGAAGAAGTGGAAGCGGTCCTTGCGAATCGGTTACTCGACTTCTTTGGCAGAGAGGCCAGCAGATGAGCGACCCCCACTCCTCCCCTCAGCAGAGCAAGAAAGCACCATTGCCCAGACCGCCATGGATCCGCGTCAATGTACCCAAGGACGGTTCCCTGCAAAAAGTCGGAGAACTGATGAGCCGTGGCGGGCTTCACACCGTCTGCCAGGAGGCCCACTGCCCGAACATCTACGAGTGCTGGCAGATGGGCACCGCTACCTTTCTGATCCTCGGTGAGGTGTGTACCCGGAAGTGCGGTTTCTGTGCGGTCAGCAAAGGGCTTCCTTCCCCGGTCGATCCTGACGAGCCGGCGCAACTGGCCGAAGCGGCCGCTCGACTGGATTTGAAACATGTGGTGATCACCAGCGTCGACCGTGACGACCTCCCCGATGGAGGCGCACGACAGTTCGCCCTTGCGCTCGAAGAACTACGAAAGCTCTCACCGAAGACCACCACCGAGGTGCTGGTTCCCGATTTCCGTCCCGACCCACAAGGGGCGCTGGAAATCGTTCTCACAGCAGATCCGACGATTTTTTCCCACAACGTGGAGACGGTCCGAAGGCTCTACCCGGCGGCCAGGCCCGGATCGAATTACGATCAGTCCGTCTCGCTGCTGCGCGCTGCAGCGGACCGAATCGGGGGGGACCGGATCAAATCGAGCCTGATTCTCGGACTGGGAGAGAAGGAGCATGAGATCAGGGAGACGATCCTGGACCTCTACCAAGCCGGGGTCCGAAGGCTCAATCTGGGTCAGTATCTGGCCCCATCCAATCGTCATATCCCGGTGAAATACTACTGGACCCCGGATCAGTTCAAGGAGTTGGGTCAGTTTGCCCGAGAGTCCGGATTCATCCGGGTCGAATCGGCTCCTCTGGTTCGATCCTCCTATCACGCCAGCGTTTGACCCCGCTCCTGGTGGGTGGCACCATGGCATGACGGTCACCGATCCGCTGGACGTATCGGCCAGGTCACCTCACGCCCCAGATTGGAGTCGAAGTTGTCGATTCAGATCATCTCTATCGATGGCCAGCACCCCGATGAGAATGCGATTCAGCGCGCAGCCCAATCGGTAATGCCAGATGGACTGGTGATCTTTCCCACAGAAAGCGTCTATGGAATCGGAGCCATCGCTCGCTCCGGAGCCGCCTTGAAAAAGCTCCGAATTGTCAAACAGCGCGATCATCCGCAGCCGTTCACTCTTCACATCTCTGACCAGTCACAACTCGACGACTGGATGGGTCCGCCAGGAAAGACAGCACAATGCCTGATGGATGCATTCTGGCCCGGTCCTCTGACCATCATCTTCCCTGTGGGAGAACAAGGACTCGGTATCCGCCTACCCTCTCACCCGGTTGCGCGAGCATTGATCGAAAGAACCGGCCCATTACTGGCCAGCAGTGCAAATCGCAGTGGAGATGAGCCGGCGATCACCCTGCCCGCTGCAGTCACGGCCATCGGGGATCACGTTACTGTGGGCATCGACTCCGGACCCGCCTCGGGAGGTGAGGCCTCGACCGTGTTGCGACTTCTTGGCGGTTCAGAGTATGAATTGTTGAGAACCGGTCAAATCACATCGGAGCAGATCGAACACGCCCTGAAATCCACTCGTAAAATTCTCTTTGTCTGTACCGGGAATACCTGCCGTAGTCCGATGGCCGAAGCGCTCTGCAAGAATCTGCTCGCCACCCAGTTGGGCTGCTCCATCGATTCTCTGAATTCTCGAGGATATCAGGTCGAGAGCGTCGGAATTGCAGCGAGTGGCGGCTCGGCCACCGAGCACGCAAGACAAACGATGATCCACATGGGGCTCTCCATCGAGGATCACTACTCGCAGCAAATCTCCGCGGAAGCGGTAGAGGATGCCGATCTCATCATCGCCCTCTCCCACTCTCACAGCGAGGTGATCCGAAGTCACTTCCCGGAGGCCAGAGAGCGAGTGCATCTCATTCATGAAACTGGAGTCAGCGATCCCATCGGAGGCAGCCTCGAGGTCTATCGCCGCTGCGCCGAGGAGATCGAACAAGCCATCCGTCAGCACTGGATAGAAGGGATCATCTGCAAATGAAAGCCATCCTGGGATCAGATCACGCCGGAATCGCTGGGCGTAAGGAAGCGGTACGACTACTGCGGGAGAGAGGTTGGGAAGTGCAGGAACTGGGCCCTGAAGGAGACCCGGAAAAAGCCGATTACCCCGACATCGCTCATCAGGTGGCACAGTCGGTCATTTCCACAGAATCGGAGATGGGAGTACTGGTTTGCGGTACCGGCCAGGGCATGGCGATGACTGCCAACCGGTATCGGGGAGCCCGAGCCGCCGTGATCACCGATCCCTTCACTGCCGAGATGTCTCGTGCTCACAACGATGCCAACATCGCCTGCTTCGGCGAGCGGGTGGTGGGAGCCGAGACGATCAGGCAATTACTCGCGAAATTTCTGGACACTCCATTTGAGGAGGGTCGGCACATGGCACGAGTCGACAAGATCGACCAGGTGATTGGCGAGGCCTGAGCACTCTCCCCCTTTCGCACCGATGGAAGCCTGACACGACCAGAAGCAGCCGGTATGAGTGGAAGCGGCTCTAATATGCAACCAGGGCCGTGTCTTCTCTCCACTATTGGGAGACGGACACGGCCCTGGAATATTCTACGATCGATTCAAACTGGATCAGGGAGTCTCGGAACCCTCGGGATCCTGCACCGCATCCTCGACCAGGTCGCTGCGCGGCAGAGCAGGGCCATCGTTCTGGTACACCCGGATGTCTGCAGCAGCCATCAGGTTGGCCTCAAAGGCGTCCAGCAATGCCTGCTTCTTGGCGTTGAGCAATCTCGTCTCGGTACTGGTTCTCAGCGAGTTGAACAACTCCATGTCCGGAGCTTCGATGCTCTTGAGGCGAATGACATAGCCTGCAGAATCTGTCACATTCGTGACCGGTCCAGCGACTGAACCCTCTTCAAGAATATCGAAGGCTTCTGCGATGATTTCTGCTCGAGCCAACAGCCCATTGTTATCGATCTTCAGATTGAAGGACTGGCTGCGAGAGACTGGATCCATCTCGTGAATGGTGTAGTTGTTTTCCTGGGCGAAATCTTCAAGAGTCTCTTCGCCACTTCGCACTCGCTCCAGTGATTGGCCGATCGCTTCCGCCATCAATTCCTTGGCTTTCGATTCCTCAGTGGCCTTGAGCGCGTCGGGGAGCGCCTCATCATAGGTCATGGTGCGCTTGGGAAGCATTTCGGCCACCCTGAAGATGAAGTTCCCCTGACCATTGGCTGCAATCGTATCGCACAAATCTCCAGGCTTCACTGAACCGGGAGAAGCACGCTCCTTGAGGAATAAACTGGCAAACGCTGCTGGATTCTTGACATCATCATCGAGCTCGTAGACTTCCCTCTGGATGAATGGATCGATCATGCGAACTTCGACGTATTCGAACCCCTCGGGAAACGCTTGCTCCATCGGAACCGACTCCCCGAGATCCTTCATCGCCTTGAGCTGCTCGAGAGCCTCCTGGAGAATCCTCGCCTCCTCCTTCTGAGCATACTCACGCGACAGCACTCGGATCACGGACTCGATGATTTCGGTGAGTGGTCGATAGTCATCCTCGGGTAACGCATCCTCTGGAGGAACGTAGCCTTCCGGCCGACGAACCCGCCACAGGGTGTCCTTGTCCGCCTCATATCGAGCCTCGATCTCTTCAGCAGTGGGGTCGTATTCGATGGCCGCCTGAAGGCGTGGTCGTTCGATCCGTGCCACTTCGATTCCGAGGCGATTTTCCAGCACGAACTGCTCAGGATTATCGTTGTAGGTCGCTTCCACATCCTCCGGAGTGACCAGTTCGCTGGCCTCTTCCAGGAAGCTGTCCTGCGAAACCTGAATCAACTCGAGAACTCGACGCTCATTCTGCGACGAGAACTCCTCGAAGGCTTCCTTCTCGGTCACCACTGCGGCCTCGACAACGGACCTGACCAGTTCTTGCACCCGTAGGCTCGAGATGACCGTTTCCTCGAATTCCTTCTTTGACATCTGGATCTTGAAGAGTGGATCGCTCAGAGCGGCGCCGTAGGTCGATTGATCGAGCCGAGCCAGATCCCGTTGACCGATGTAGTCGGGATATCGCTCCTGATAAGTCCCGGTCCAGCCAGCATTCTCCATCACTCGATACCAGGTGGTCACATCGAGGATCGCCTGGCGAACTTCCTGATCCTTGCTCTGATCACTGGGTTCCATACCCATCCGAGTGATCTCATCTTCGAATACCAGTTGTTTGAGCACATCGTCTACCGTCGCCAGGCGGTACCGATCTACATTTGCACCCCACCAGCCGAATCTTCGGACATTATTCAGCCACAGAGTTTTTGACAGTTCTCTGCGCTTTTGGGAGAAATCCTGACTCGTTACGGTCTCACCGTTGATCTCATAGAAAGCGGTGGCAGAGGCATCTCTGGCCCACCAACTGATCAAACCAGTCGCAGCAAAGGTTGGGGCAATCAGCAGCAACAGAAGGGTCATCACGACCCGTTCGTTACGCTTGAAGAAGCCGGTCGACATCTCTCGGACCTACCTCTCGGTTGGTTTCAAACCTAATCTTCACATTGAAGTACAAACAACAGCAACGGACCGAAGATTCTAGGTCCACAGCCATGATCTCGCAACGACACTCGGAGGGTACGAGCCCCCGTCTTCCAAAGAATACGATGGGGAGGAGGCTCCAGCACATCGCTGGATCCTCCTCATTATCGGACTACTGGACGATCTCGAGCAATTCCACGTCAAAAATCAGCGTAGCCCCGCCCGGGATCTTCGGTGGACGACCCTGCATTCCGTAGCCGATGGCGGCAGGGATGATCAGTTTCCGCTTTCCGCCCACCTTCATCGATCCGACCCCTTCGGTCCAACCCCTGATCACTCGATTGAGTGGGAACTCGGCCGGTTGTCCTCGATCCACGCTACTGTCGAACATCGTTCCATCGGTGAGATAACCGGAGTAGTGCACCTTGACCGTACTGGTGGAATCGGGAGGAGTCTCACCGGTTCCCACTTCCAGATCGATGAAGTGCAGTCCCGACTCATTGATCTGCATCTCTCCATCGGTGGGGATTCCCGGGAAGCGAGGGATCCGCACCCTTTCGACCACCTCGCCACTCCCCGAGACCATGACGCGTTCGACCTTATCTTTGCTCACTGAAGTGACCTCGTACAACGAGTTCGCAGACCCGATGTGGAGTTTCGCTGACTGAGCCAGCCCACCGGTCAGATCGGTCACCTTCTTCACCGCTTGCTCAAGAGTGATCTCGGACCTGGCCAGCACCGCATGGAGGTCCTTCGCTGCAGGGGGAATCACGCTGGAATCTTCCACCATCGCAATCGCCGCCATTCCTACTGTCAATACCGCTGCCGCAGCGACGGTCCATTGAAATGCTCTCATCTTATCTTCCTCTCAAGTCAATCAAGACGCCTCATCGATGGCTCGATTCGCGAGCGCATCACATCTTTCGTTTTCTTCATGGCCTGCGTGGCCTTCAACCCAACTCCAGTGAATCGTTCTTCCCACTGCAGCCTGTATCAGTTGTTTCCAGATATCATCATTGAGCACCGGCTTACCGTCGGACTTTCGCCAGTTCCTGCGTTGCCAGCCTTTCACCCATTCGCTCATTCCCTTGACCACGTACTGCGAATCGCTGAACAAGGTCGCTTCCGACCCGTCCGGTATTGAGCGTAACGCTTCCAGCGCGGCAGTCAGTTCCATCCTGTTGTTGGTGGTGGAACGGTGATGATCGTAACAGACTTCTTCCGATCCATCTCCGGCACGCACGATATAGGCCCATCCCCCCGGTCCGGGATTCCCCCGGCAGGCTCCATCGGTCCATATCTGGTAGTTCTCGGCACTCATCCGTGGGTCCTCCGACGACCCTTTCCGGGGCCACCTTTTTTCTTTCCTGATCGACCGTGCCGAGTGGCTCCTCGGCGAGGCTTCCTCGAGCCACCCTGTTCTTCCCGAGGGCGCTGGGGTTCTTCCCGAGGGCGCTGGGGCCGACCATCTTTCAGTCGGGTGGCGGGAACTCCGCCAGAACCTCGGCCTCTCCGAGCTCCCGCTCTGGTGTGACAGTACCTCAGATCGATATCTCGGTGGAGCGGATCCACCGATTCCAGTTCCACCTCGACCGGATCTCCAAGGCGAATCATGTTCCCGGCATTGGCACCCCTCAACGCGAACTGGGTTTCGTTGAAATGATAGTGGTCATCCTGAAGCTTGGAAACATGGACAAACCCATCGATGAGGACACCATCGAGGCGTACATGAAAGCCCTGCTCTCTCACCGAGGTGACGATCCCTGTGAATCGCTCCCCGACCCGATGGCGCAGCCAAGAGATCGCCCGCAATCGGGCCATGTCGCGCTCTGCTTTCTCGGCAACTCTTTCGCGAGTGCTGCAAGATTCCGCCAGTTCCAGCAGGGAAGCGGAGTCCGTTTCCATCGCTGGGCCCCCTCCCGAGAAGAGATGGCGATCCAGTGCGCGATGGACCTGAAGATCGGGATATCTGCGGATCGGTGACGTGAAGTGGCAGTACTCATCTTTCCTCAGGGCAAAGTGGGACTCACGTCTGGGACTGTACTCGGCCCGGCTCAAAGTCTTGAGCAAGGCAAAGGAGACCACCGGAGCCGCTGCCGTTCCACGGACCTCGTCGATCACTGCGGGAAGGTCATCGATCCCTCTTACCGTCGCTGCTGGAGCGAGAACCCGACACAGACGGGCAAACTTCTCGAGGTCCTCTTCCTCTGGAGGGGCATGGACCCGACGAAGGATCGGAATCTCTCTCTCGGTAGCGATGGTGGCGACCGCCTCATTGGCGATGAGCATGCACTCCTCGACCAGTTTGTGGGCATCGAGTCGTTCCTTCGCCTCGACCCCGATCACCTCACCCTCGTCATCCAGAATCAACTTCATCTCGGCCAGATCGAGATCGATACAGCCCGATCGCATCCTACGCCCCCTCAGTTTCGTACGAACTCCTGAGAGTTGGTGCAGCATCCCTACGATCGCATCGGTGGTGATACGAGTCGATTCGACTTCCCCGTCGATGATCTGTTGTACCTGTTGATAAGAGAATCGCTGGGCGCTGCGGATGACTGCCCTCTCGACGAACGCGTCCTGGATCTGTCCTTCGTCTCCGACCTCGATCCACACCACCTTGGCGAGTCGATCTTCTCCCGGCCGGAGGGAACACAATCCATTGCTCAGTCGCTCCGGAAGCATCGGGATGGTCTTTCCCGGGATGTAGACGCTGGTGCTACGAAGGATGGCCTCGCCATCGATCGGATCTCCAGAGGTGACATAGTGACTGACATCTGCAATCGCCACTCCGAGCAGGACCCGACCATCGGCTTGCTCGACCAGAGCGATCGCATCATCGAAATCCTTGGCATCCTCCGGATCGATGGTGACAAACGGAATCGCTCGGAGATCGGTACGCCGGTCGATCTCATCCTCAGAGATCTGCTCGGGAAATCCATCCGCCTGCTGAAGTACTTGTGGTGGAAACTCCTCACGCAGCTGATGCTCTGCGCAAACCACCTGCAAATCGGCACGCCAGGTCCCCTCCGGAGCCCACTGACAAACCACTTCTCCTGGTGGCATCCCATCGACTGGGGGGCCGTTTCTCAACCGCGCCAGTACTCGATCTCCGTCATCGGCACCATTTCTATGGCCGGGGTCGATCCAGATCTGGCGAAGACTGTCATGGCGCATCGGTTGGACCATTCCACCGCCATCTCGTTGCTTCCAGTACTGTCCGGGAATGACTCTCGGGCTCCGGACCAGCACCTCGAGAACCTTGCCGCTACGGCCTTCCTCGGCTGAACCAGGGCGACCACGACCCGGCTGAGAGATCCCGGCGAGTACTCGATCCCCATGATGAGCATCTTTGAGTCGCCGCGCTGGAATGAACACGTCACCTTGTGGATCTTCGACCAGCGGTCGGACAAATCCGAAACCACGTCGAGTCACCGTGAGGGTTCCGACCAACCATCTCTCTCGACGAGGCACAAACCAGCCTCGTGCGAGCAGGTGAACCGTTTCTCCCTGCTCCTCCAGTTGTTCCAGCAACTCTTTCAGGCGAGGGTGGTCCTTGCTCTTCAGACCCAAGGTATCAGCGATGTCCGCCAACGAGGATGCATGGTATTCGGGTCCATGGCTCCAGACTCGGAATGAATCGAGCCACTTCTGATCAATCGAGGATCTCAAAGGGTGCCCTCTCAAGATTGGAAAAAGTCCGTGAAGGGGAAGGAATCTTCCCCTTCACGGACTCGGTATTATCGACAAGTGCGGTCAGGATGCTTCGATCCGTTCTATCCAACAGTCTGGATGATCGAAAGCAGAGGCATGAACAGAGCCACGACGATGAAGCCGACCGCCCCTCCCATGCCAACGATCAACAATGGTTCGAGCAGACTCGACAGCGACTCCACCAGAACGTCTACATCGAGATCGTAATTGTCGGAGATTTTGTTGAGCATCTTGTCCAGTTCTCCGGTTTCCTCACCGATGTCGATCATGTTGACCAGCAGTGGATCGAACACCCCGGAGGCACCGAGCGGCTCTGCGATGGTTTCTCCCTCTCGAATTGATCCACAGACATCTTCGATGGCGTCAGAGATGACCCTGTTCCCCACCGCAGTCTTGACGATATCGAGTGCTTCAAGAATCGGCACCCCGGAGGAGATCAGAGTTCCCAGTGTGCGGCAGAAACGGGAAATCGTCGACTTTCTGACGATTTGCCCGAAGACGGGAGCATGGAGTTTGGACTTGTCGATCATCAACTCCCCGGCATTCGTGTTGGCGAGCCCCTTGAGGGCCATGTACCCACCGAATACCACCCCAGGAGCGAGCCACCAGTAACTCTGAACAGCATTTGCGAATCCCAGTAGCATCTGAGTAGGGGCCGGCAATGCCGTCCCCATGTCGGCGAACATCTTTTGAAACTGCGGGATCACTTTGGTCATGATGAATCCGAGGATCAAACAGGCGACGCAGATCACCGCAATCGGATACACCATCGCTCCCTGTACCTTCTTCCGCAACTTCATCGACTTTTCCTGGAAGTCGGACAATCGCTGCAAGATGGTATCGAGAACTCCACCGATTTCACCGGCCTTGACCATTGCAACGAACAGGTGATTAAAAGTCTTCGGGAACTTTTCCAGCGCTTCCGAGAAGGTCGCACCACCCTCTACATCTTCGGTCACCTTGTTCAGTTGATCCTGAAAAGTGCCTGGAATCATCTGGTCGGCAAGAATCTTGAGAGAACGAACGATCGGAAGGCCTGCGTCCTGAAGGGTGGCGAGCTGCTGAGTGAACTGCACCAGTTCTGCCTGTGAGACTCTGCCTCCGAATGGATTGAGGTTCAGTTTCCTCTTCTTTTTTCCCTGTGCAGCCTTGGGCCCACCCTTGCTCTCGCGAATTTTCGTTGGCTTCAGACCACGGGACCGCAGTTGCTTGATAGCCTCCTGCTGATTACCCGCCTCGATAGTACTACGCTTCTTCTGCCCTCCTGGGCCGACTGCTTCGTATTCGAAAACCGCCATCTGTGCTGCTCCTTCTGGTGAGGCTCATCCTTGAGCCTCGCTTTCACATCTTAGGGGATGATCGTCTAGGAGACGATGGTCTCCTTGACCACCTCCTCGATGGTGGTGACTCCGTCATATATGTGGATCAAACCGGCATCCCGGAGGGTCTTCATCCCCTCTTCTCGGGCCAGTTTCTGGACTTCCTGGGTACTCGCACCGGTCATGATCACATCTCGTAACCGGTCTGACATCTGCATGATTTCGAACAGAGCGACCCGACCCTTGTAGCCGGAATTATTGCATTCCCTGCACCCTTTTCCGTAGAAGAAGGTACGGCCCTGGACATCGGACTGGGTCAATTCCAGCTCCATCAGCATCTCGTCGGTCGGTTCGTACTCGACCTTGCACTCCAAACAGACCCTTCTCACCAATCGCTGCGCCACCACCGCCTCGACGGTAGCCGTGAGCAGGAACGCTTCGATCCCCAGGTCGACCAGTCGAATCATCGAAGAAGGGGCATCGTTGGTGTGCAGGGTGGAGAACACGATGTGACCGGTGAGACTCGCTTCCACAGCGATCTGCGCGGTCTCGAGGTCTCGAATCTCACCGACCAGGATCTTATCCGGGTCCTGTCGCAGGATCGCTCGCAGACAAGCCGCGTAGGTGACTCCAATTTCTTCGTTGATCGGAATCTGGACGATACCATCGATGTTGTATTCGACCGGGTCCTCGGTGGTGATGATCTTGGTCGTCGGGTCATTGGCCTCATTGAGGCACGAGTAGAGCGTAGTTGTTTTTCCAGAACCGGTCGGCCCCGTCACCAGGATGATCCCGTTTGGCTTGATGATCAGTTTCCTCAGCAGATCGAGGTCTTTCTGACGCAAACCAATATTTTCCAGGTCGAGGGAAACCTGACCACGGTCCAGCACACGCATCACCACCGACTCGCCGTACATCGTCGGCAAGGTGGAGACACGAAGGTCGACCGGACGTCCTGAGATGTTGAGTTCGATCCTGCCATCCTGGGGTAGGCGGGTCTCGGCGATATCGAGATTTGCCATCACCTTGACCCTCGAGATCACGGCTCTGGCCAGCTGAATCGGGGGAGGCATCATCTCGTAGAGCACGCCGTCCACCCGGTAGCGGATCTTGAATTCCTTCTCGAAGGGTTCGAGGTGAATATCCGATGCACGGTCCTTGATGGCGGACAGCAGCACCATGTTGAGTAGTTTCACCACCGGGGCGGCATTGACATCCTGCTCCAGTTGATCCATGTCCATCATATCGTGACGGCTGTCGTCGAGCACCTCGATTTCGCCCTGGTCCATCGAACCCAGCAAACTCTCCATCGATTCCGTGCGATCAGAATAGTACTTCTTCATCGCGCGCTCGACCGATTCAGGATCGCTGAGTGCGCCCTTGACCTCGACATTGAGCATGAACTTCATGTCATCGAGAGCGCTGATGTTTTGCGGGTCCGCCAGTGCCAGAGTGAGCACCTTGCCATCGAACTCTACCGGGACCACCTGATAGGTCTCGGCCACGTGAGCGGGGACCAGATCCAGCAGGTCAGATGTCACGATCACCTCATCGAGATCAATCGGATCCATTCCCGCTTGCTTGGCAATCGCCACCCGGAGGTCAGCATCCGTAACCAAGCCCTTGTCGGAGAGAATCCGGCCGAGGGCGCCGCCCTTCGACTTCTGCTCCTGCAGTGCCTCCTGGATGTCGAGTTCGGTGATGAGTCCCATCCCCTTGAGGATTTGACCTATCGGTTCTCCGGCCAGTGCCATGTTCCACCTCACCGCCGGCAAATCCGGGGCGGTACCGGTTCAAGTGTTCAGATTAGCTCGAGAACTCCGAAGAGTGCGTCACCCTCAAGATTTCCTCGATGGTAGTTATTCCCGACAGGAGTTTCCTCACGGCATCCTCCTGGAGGGAAACCATTCCCTCACTTCTCGCCTTGTTGCGAAGGTCCTTCGACGGAGTCTTGTTGAAGGTCATATCTCGCAGTTCGGAAGACATCTCCAGCAGCTCGTAGATTCCACAGCGGCCCTTGTATCCATTGGAGCACTTGGGACAACCGACCGGACGGTACAGGGTTTGATCGGCAATTTCGGAGCTACTCAATCCCACCATCCTGAGTTCGGTCTCGGTCGGTTCGTAAGCCTCCTTGCACTCCTTGCACAGCACCCGGATCAGTCTCTGCCCCATGATGGCGAGAACCGCAGATGCGACCAGGAAAGGCTTCACGCCCATATCGATCAATCGAGTCAGTGCGGAAGGCGCATCGTTGGTGTGCAGAGTCGAGAAGACGAGGTGGCCTGTCAGCGCCGCCTGGATGGCGGTGTCCGCCGTCTCCCGGTCACGAATCTCACCGACCAGGATGATGTTGGGTGCTTGACGCATCATTGCGCGAAGGATTCTTGAGAAGTCGAGTCCGATCTCGTGCTTCACTTCTGCCTGGTTGATCCCGGTCAGGTTGTATTCGATCGGGTGCTCTGCGGTGATGATCTTGACGTCAGGACGGTTCAGATCCATCAGTGCCGAGTACAGAGTGGTCGTCTTTCCAGAACCGGTCGGGCCAGTGACCAGGAAGATTCCATTGGGGCGCTTGATGATCCGATTGAAACGGGCGAGATCGGATTCGTGGAACCCGAGTTTCTCCAGGTCCACCAGTCCTGCGTCCTTGTCGAGAATCCTCATCACCACGCTCTCGCCGTGGACGCTGGGAATGATCGATACACGAAGGTCGATCTCTCTTCCCTGGATCTTGATCTTGATCCTGCCGTCCTGAGGACGCCGTTTTTCGGCCATGTCCATTCTCGACATGATCTTCAATCGCGAGATCACAGGGCCCTGTAACTTCTTCGGCGGCGATTCCATCACCTTGCAAACGCCGTCGATCCGGTATCTCACCCGGAGTTCCGACTCCATCGGCTCGATATGGATATCCGAGGCGGAGGCCTTGAGCGCGTCTGCTATGATCATATGCACCAGTTTGATGACCGGAGCCTCATTGGCATCCGATTCGTCTCCGGCAAACTCACCACGTCCGAATTCGAGGTCGTCATCCGACCCAGCATCGGCACCCAGGACCGAGTCGTACCCCCCTGCAAGGCGGTAATAATCGTCCAGCGCCTCCTCCACTGCGGCAGGAGTCGCCAGCGCGCAGTCGACCTCGGTCGAGAGGATGAAACGTAGGTTATCGATGGTAAAGAAATCGAGGGGGTCGCCCATGGCGATCACCAGGGTGCGACCTTTCCGCGCGACCGGGACGATCTTGTGTTCGAGTGCGACCTCTTTGGGCACAGAATCGATGATTTCCTGTGGGATGATGTGCTTACCAAGATTGGCAAAAGGCAGCTGGAAGTGAATTGCGAGAGCCCGGGAAACTTGTTCTTGAGAACAGATCTCCAGGTTCACAAGAGCTTCTCCAATCTTGCAGTTTTCTGCCTTGGAGTAGCCGAGCGCCTTCTTGATCTGCTCGTCGGTGACCCAACCCTTCTCCAGAAGGATTTCTCCGACCTTCTTCTTCATGCGTCACCTCTCCTGTCGGGTCCCTCAAGGATCCGCAGACTGACCCGCCATGTCGGGCCGGGTCCATTATCGGTCCGATACCATCTGGGCACGAACCTTGGTCAGTGATATTGAGGAGAAAATGTTGAATCGGCAACATGAACATTGCCAGACCTGAGGAAAACAGGTCTTCACAATTTCTTTCCGATCCAAACGCTTCGTCTCCTCCGAGAACTCTCGCCAGGGCAGCCGTGCCGCCTCAATTCCAGGCGAACCCCGCACGTCTACCCTCGAGCTTCCAAACAAATTTCCAGGACCTGGCCTTCCATTTCGAGCCCGGCCATCATGATCACCGGATCCGGACAGGCTCGGTCGAACAGGCAACTCTGGGACAGGATCACCAGTATGGACATACCTGGAAGCCTGGATCCTACGAGATGGCAGTTCGGAGTCAAGAAAAGCCCACTTCTCTGGTCTTTCCGGCCATCGGCCCTGGCAGCGGGACGATCTCCGTCACAAGAGCATTCGAGGGTCACTTGCCGCTGCTTCTCCTGCAGTCTAGAATCCCGCCTTCCCCATCCGGGTCGTTTCTGTTCAGGAGTCGGTGCTAATCAGACGGAGCCCCTCCGAGTCGATTCTGCCGAGCACTTGGCGTGCGATCAGGAGGGGATCCCGGATTCACCGGGAACCAGGAAAGGTGTGATCCCGATGTTGAGCCCAATCAACTGGAGCCAATTGAATTGGAGACCAAAAGTGTGGAGTCTCAGAGCCCTTGCGCTTCCCCTGCTGTCCCTGGTCCTACTTGCCGGCTGCGCCGGCAATGACGACTGGGTTCGCTTTCGCCCCGATGCTACTTCGCCCTTTTCCGGGGTAGAGCAGCCCAATCCAAAGCCCTACACCGGCCAAACGAGTGTCATCTATGGCACATACGATCTCGATGAGAATCCATCGAATCTTGACGATGTCGATGGTTACGGCCTCTGGGTGAGTGCACGCAAAAGTGCGTGGTACATCGCTCCAGAAGTGGCATACATCCAGGCCACTGAAAATGACGGTATCCTCGGAAAGGTACGCGACTCCGAGTTCTTCGCCGGAGCCAGGATCACTGCAGAACTCCCATTCACACCGTTGTCCTTGATCGGTGGAGGTGGAGTTTCGATGATCAGTGTCGACGAGTACGGACTCTCTCCCGTTCCCGGCATCAAAGCAGATGAAACGGGCGTTTACTTCCACGGTGGAGCATTACTACACCTTGGAGACAACGCTCACTTCGGCCTGGATTACAGGATCTCTACATACGATGGGATCTCGGACCGGTCCGTGTTTTCAGTGATGACCGGAATCAACTGGTAATCCAGAACTGAGCGGATCTTTGAGTTCGATTTCAATTATCGCCTGTGACCTGATCGGTCTCAGGCGATAATTTTTTTGACCACGTTTCCTGCGACATCGGTGAGGCGGAAATCACGCCCCGCATGGCGGTAGGTCAGTTTCTCGTGGTCAATCCCCAGCAGGTGCAAGATCGTCGCATGAAGATCATTGACGTGCACCTTATCGACCACCGAGTGATACCCGTAGTCGTCCGTCTCGCCATAGGACATTCCCCCTTTGACGCCTCCACCGGCCATCCATATCGTGAACCCATGCGGATTGTGATCTCTTCCGTTTCCATCCTGGGCTGTTGGTGTCCGGCCAAACTCCCCGCCCCAGATCACCAGCGTGTCCTCCAGTAATCCCCGCGTCTTGAGATCCTTCAACAGTCCGGCAATCGGCTTGTCGACCTCGAGCGCATTGTTGGAATGACCTCCCTTGAGATTGCTGTGCTGATCCCACTTGTAGGAATGAGTGCACTGAATGAAACGAACTCCCGCCTCTGCGAAACGTCGAGCCATCAGGCACTGACGCCCGAAGTTGTCAGTTTTCGGTTCGTCGATGCCATACATCTCCATGGTGGTCGCCGTCTCGCCTGCCAGATCCATCACCTCTGGAGCCTCGGTTTGCATCTGGAACGCCACCTCAAAGGATCGAATCCGAGCATCGAGCGAATCGTCGGTGGATCGATCTCCGAGATGCTCGAGATTAATCTGGTTGAGAAGTTCCAGCTGCATCTGCTGCAGTCCTTCATTCCAGTGGCTGTTCTTCAGGTGATGAATCGTCGCATTTCTCGCCTTGACTCCGGCATGCCCGATCGGAGTTCCCTGGTATCGAGCCGGCAAGAATGCGCTCGACCAGTTGTTGACTCCCCCATGCCCCAGCGTCGGACAGATGGTGATAAATCCTGGCAGGTCCGAGTTCTCCTCACCCAGTCCGTAGAGCACCCACGAACCCATGCTCGGCCTGACGAAGGTGTCGCTTCCGGTGTGGAGGGCAAGCAATGCTCCACCGTGAGCGTCATTGGTGCCGTGCATACTCTTGACGAAGCAGATGTCATCGACCATTCCCGCGACGTGGGGAAACAGATCACTGACCCACTGCCCCGACTCACCGTACTGCTTGAACTCCCAGGGAGATCTCATCACCCCGCCATATTGCTTCGGATCGGCAAAGGTCACTCGAGGGAGTGGGTACGGCAGCGGCTTGCCGTCATCCTGGATCAATCTCGGCTTGTAATCGAAGGTATCGACCTGTGACGGGCCACCGTGCATGAAGAGGAAGATGACCCGCTTTGCCCGCGGAGCAAAATGCGGCCCTCCGGGGATTCCTGCGAATGCCGGAGATGATCCAAGCAACCCATCGAGAGCCAGTGCACCAAATCCGGCGCAACAGCCCTTGAGCATTTTCCTGCGCGAGATAGCACTCATCGGATCAATATTCAATTCAACTCCTCAGTCTCCACGGGCCTCGAACCCGACCAAGACCTTCAATCAAGATACAGAAACTCGCTGGTCGCCAGTAACGCCTGACAAAACGCCTGACACGCAGACTGGTAAGGATCACCCGGTCGATCTTCTTCAGGCATCGTGAGGATCGACTGCTCCACTCGCTTTACGAACAAGATCGCACGCTCTACCTCTGCTTCGGTGGCTTCGCGACACAGGATTCTGCGATGCATCTCCTGAACTTGGTCGACCTCGGTCAACTTCAATTCGAGGACCTGATTGGCGATCGCCAGCGCAGCGTCCAACACCATCGGCGAGTTGAGAAAGAACAGTGCCTGGTGAGCCACCACGGTCGAGTAACGCTTCGAGATCGGTGTCGAAGGATCATTGTAATCGAAGGCGCTGAACAGCTCATACATCGCATTGCGAATCACCGGTAGATAGATGGATCGACGAGGAAGATCGTAGCGAGCCGTATTGTTCGACTGGTCATTGGTCACATATCCGCGATTTTTGGTCATCAACAAGGTGCCGCCCATCTCGCGGTCGAGACCCTGACTCACGGCCAGCACTGAATCGCGCACTGCTTCTGCACGCAGGCGTTGGCGATTCTGGCTCCACAAGAGTCGGTTTTCCGGATCGATCAATGTCGCCATCGGATTTTCGATGACCTGTTGCCTCCAGGTGGAAGTCTTGAGAATTCTTCGGATCGTCTTTTTCGTCGACCAACCATCGGCGACAAAGTCGTGAGCAAGTCGATCCAGAAGTTCTGGATGACTGGGTAGATCACCGCTGAAGCCGAAGTTGGACGGAGTCGAGACCAGTGCTTCACCAAACAGTTCCAACCAGATTCGATTGACCGCCACCCGCGAGGTCAAGGGGTGCCGCTCATCTGCCATCCAGCGTGCCAGCTCCAGCCGACCACTCTTCCCATCTTCTGCCTGCATCGGGGGAACCAGGTGATCGGTGATCTGAAGAGCGCCACGCGGCACCGCATCCTTGGCCAATCGAAGATGACTACCGCGAATATGAATCGGAAGGTCGGCGACCATTCCGTCCTGGACACCGAGTGCCATCACCGCAGCGGGGGGCATCGATTCATCCTTCTTCGCAAGCGCCGCCACCATCTGCTCGACCGGTGCACGAAGTTCTTCGGGAGCTGCGTTTTCTGCCTGCAATAACGGCTCGAACCAGGGGCCGACCGTCGAGTGCAACTGCTGAGAGACCGATGGCGTTTGAACCACTGTCCCATCTTCGGTGACTACCGTCGCCTCGACCACCTTCTGGAAGACCGCTGCGACACCCGGATGATCGTTGGGAGTGGCCTCGGAGAGGATGGCCTTCACCTCTGCAGGTAACTTATCGGTCCGCGGGTCGGCGACAGTATTGGCCCACCAGCGGGCGACCTGCTGCGGGTTCTGTGGTCGATCTTCGCTCCCCAGATGCATCCACCGGACCCAGGATCCCCAGAGAGGATCCTCCTCGATCGTCGGTCTTGTCAGGAAATCGACCCAGCCGGAAACGATGATCGGATCCACGGTGTTCGGCCACCCTTTGGCGGGAACCAGCCGCACTCGATCCAGATGAGGAACAGCACCCGGTCTCTCGAGTCGGATCGTCACCAGTCCCGCATCGAGGTCCAGTGTTGCCTGAGTTTCCCAGCGCAGATCGTTGGTGGTCCAACCACCCGTGACGGAGGCGAGTGCATCCTTCGAGATCTGCTCCCCGTTCACCAGTAGACGCATCGGGCGTTTCTCCAGCGCCGCATACCGAACATCGAGGTTCCACTCACCCGCTTTCGGGACCTGCAATTCCCAGGTCGCTTGCTGGAGTCCGCCCTTCACCGAGTGAAGTACCGGTATCTGATCGGTCCCGTAGTTCGAACGGTTCTCCCCGAGTGAGGTGGAGTGCGTCTCTGTCACTGCTGCGATGGCGATTTCCTCCAGCGCATCCAGCGCCGCCAGAAGATGCTTGCCGACTCCCCCGGAGAGACCTCCCTCGAGGACTTCCCGCAGTTCCTTCTTTGCGCTCTCAACATTCTTGGCAATGCTGGCTCGCTCAGTTTCCCAGAGTTTTCTACTCTGCGCCTCTGCCACTGTTTCCAGCGAGATCTCACGCCACTTGGCGACGGTTTTCAAGCTCTCCATGGTGCTGGTCGATCGAAAGATCCCTGCCATGGCGTAATAATCCTTGGCCGGAATCGGATCAAACTTGTGATCATGACAGCGAGCACAGCCTACGGTCATTCCCAGGAAGGTCCGGGCGGTGACATCCAGTTGCTCATCCACCACATCGATGGCCAACTTCGCCTCGTCCTGTTCGGCCAGCATCTTTGGACCCAGAACCAAGAATCCGGTAGCGAGCCGCTGATCTCTCCACGCCTGTTGATCCGCCGTCTGGGGAAGCAAGTCCCCGGCGATCTGCTCGACCAAGAACTCATCGAAGGGTTTGTCCTCGTTGAAGGAGCGGATCACGTAATCTCGATAGCGCCACGCCTCTCCGAAGGCGAGGTTTTCATCGAGACCGTTGGAATCGGCATAGCGCACCAGGTCCAACCATGACCTGGCCCACCGCTCTCCAAATCCATCGGACGCCAGTAACTCATCGATGAACTGATCGAAAGCGAGCGGATCCTCGGACTCCACCAGTTGCTTCATGCGGGGCCAGGGCAAGGGAAGTCCAGTGAGCAACTGGTGCGCCCGCTGGGCCAGCACCGGGAGGCTCGCCTCGGGTGCCATGGTGAGATCATTTCGTTCCAACTCCGCGAGGATGAAGGCATCGATGGGATCCCTCACCCGCTCGATCGCCTGCACCTCTGGCGGTGCCGGATCTGCCACAGGAAGAAAAGCCCAGTGCGACCGGGACTGCTCGATCTCGACCGGCTTTCGCCCTGCTACGGATCGACGACTCGAGGAGATGGGTTCATCTCTGGGATCACTGGCCCCGGTGCGGATCCACTGCGCCAGCGACTGGATCTCCAGGGTGGAGAGAGTCTCACCCGGTGGCATCGAGAGCCCCGGCTCGGTTCCATTGACCACTCGCAGTAACAGACTGCCCGCCGGGTCACCGGGAATCACTGCGGGACCCCGATCTCCTCCAGCAAGAACTCCGTCGCGGAAATCGAGCCTCAGATCGCTCTTCAGTTCCTTCGCTTCCGAACTGTGGCACGAATAACATCTCTGTACGAGCAGCGGCCGGACTTCATTCTCGAACTGCTCCAGTAGCGCTGCTGGAATCTCCTCCTCCAGCGCCTCCCCCGCCAATGCATGAAGAGGGGCGGCAAGAAGAAACAGGATCACCCATCGAGCGATACTGCTGGCATGGCTCCCAGAGCTTCTCAAATACCAAAATTGCACGAATTCTCACCTCTCTCTGGTACTCGCATCCGCCTCGTCCCATCCTAGCCTCCACGAGTCCTCAGGACCACCTCGGGGGCATGAGTTGCAGAGCCTCCACAAACAGGCACAATCGATCCCGGACAGGGAATTGAAGAGGATGGAAAGAGCATGATCGTCAGTCAGAAATCAACCCCGACAACTTCTTCGCTGGTCTCTCCCGAGTCCCGGCTGCCCCTCCTCGGGTGGATGCTCCTGCTGACCTGCACTTGTGGCTGCTCCATCTCCGAAAAGTTCCAACAGCGATTGGATGTTACCGCTACGCTTTCGGCCGCGAGAACTGCTCCAGAAGGAAAAATGACCACTGTCAGTGGCACAACTTCCAGTCAGGTCCAACTCGAGCAACAAGATCTATCGGAATCTTCACTGTCAGCAGGGATGCGACTCCAGTTCGATCATGGGCCCTTGCGCTTTCTGGTCGACAGCATCGGGGCATCCAGTGCGTCTACAGGTTTCTTCTCCGGCGCCATCGTCGGCGCCGATCTCCCGGCAGACATCTACGGCTCCGAGATCGAACTGAGCAGTGCACGCTTGCTGATGGCCTTTCCCCTCTCCGCCTCTGCCCGGGGAGAAGAAGGGGCTCTCGACGCTCGGCTCCTCGCGGGCCTCGACCTGACCGGGATTCGGCTCCAATTCAAATCGACCAGCGACCCGTCGGCATTTGCCGAGTTCGATGAACTGGTACCGGCACCGGTTCTCGGCATCCAATCATCGATCAGGATTGCCCCAACATTGGATCTTGAAGGGATCTTTACCTTTCTCCCCCTGGCGAAAATCACCGACTACGACGCAGAATGCATCGATGGCTCGATTCGACTCGGCTGGGATCCTGACCCTGACTGGAACCTCTTTGCTGGAGTTCGATCACACAACATCGAGTTATCCAGAGTTGCCGATGGAAGGCCCATCGATCTCGACTTCTCGATTGAAGTGATCGAACTTGGTGTCGAGTACCAGTTCTGAATCATCCCTTCTGCCTCGACTCGCCACCTGTAGTCGACCTGTAGTTCGCCCTCTGACTCCTTGGCGACCAGAGGTCCTCCAGAGAACAGAAATTGTCTCGGCAATTCAATCGACTGAGATGTGCTCGATCTTGCTGAAGACATTGAAGGAGCAACGCCCCGACAGCACCAAACTTGAAGTGGAATCGGCGGCACAGGCCTCGGCTTCTTCAAGAACATCTGCCTGAAACCATACGGGGGGATGTGTCGGTCGAAAAGCTGAGGGAAACAGCACCTGTTTCAAATTGAACATTCCATTGGTCACTCCCATGAGTCCAGGCTGGTCGACCAGAACTAAATTTCCAGTCTTCTGGAAAGATCTGAATTCAGTTTCCGGTCGGGATCGATACGATTTCTCAAACTGAGGAACTGATCCACTTGCGGATACATTCTTCGCAACAACTCCGGTGTGAGAGTTGAATCCTTGGCGAGATAAACTCGACCGCCCACATCTGCAATCCTGGAATCACACTGGTGCAAGACCTCCTTCACTCCAGTCGTGGCTTTGAAGTCCATCGAGAGGGTCATCCCTTCGGCACCAAAAGACAGTCCCCCCGCACCTTTTCTCATCTTCTTGATCACGACCAGCGTCGAGGGGCACCGTGCACGCTTCGAGAGCTCGAGCAGTTCGCGGATCGTTCCAGAGCAGTGATCTTCGGGAATGAGCGACTGGTGCTGGTGGAATCCAGCTGGCTGGTAGATCTTCTTCCAGTCGCGCCAGCGTTCGAGCGGGAACAGCAGCCGCTCCAGCTTCCAGTTTCTCTGCCGACGACCGATTCTTGCCGAGGCGTGGCGCACGGCGTTATGACAACGAATTCCGATCGGTGACAGAGCCCAGGAAAATCCAGCGGGAAAACCGTGCCCCCTGGGAAGATCCCAACTCGACCGATTCGATCGAACGACCCGATCGGTCGCCGCCACCGTTCCCCCAACCACGATCCCTCGACCAAATTCGCTGCCCCTGGCGGTCGCGTCGATCCAGGCAGCGACATGCTCTTCGCTGGCGGCGAGTCGATCGAGTTGTGCGAGGGACTCCTGCAGATTTCTTGTGACCAGAACCTGTACCTCGACCCTGTTTGCCAGCAGAGGAATCACTGCCAATCGGGCCTCGAGAATCACTCCCGTCAAACCCATGCCACCGATGGTCCCACGAAAGATCTCTGGCTCTCGATCTCGATCGCAGTCGATCACTTCGCCTGAGGGAAGCAGTAATTGGAGAGCAACGGTGACATCCCCGATCGACCCCCTACTCAGGTGATTCTTGCCGTGGACATCGGCTGCAAGCATCCCCCCCACCGTGGCATCGAGGACTCCTGGGACCACCGGTAGAGTGAGCCCCTGGCGAGCGAGCAGTGGGAGTAGTTGGCGCAGGGTCACGGCAGCAGAAACCGATACACTTGCTGATTGCAGGTCCGTTGGAGTTGCAGCGGCGGACAGGATCGGGTCACCGCTGGGGGGCTTCAACTGCAGTAATCGCCCCTGGTCAAGAATCGCAGCATCTCCATAGGAGCACCCGCCTCCTCTGGGCAACCAGGGGCCGTCCTCGCGCAGAAGGGTGCGGCTCTCCTCGACTCCTTGACAGCGGATGACCTTGCAGCGGGCATGGCAAGTGCCCGCCCAGCCCGAGACATCTCGCCACTCCTCTGCGGGGTCCTCACCCATCGGCATCAGAAGGCCCTCCTCCACCCTGAGGGGGATATGCCGGAAGCAACCAGCAATCAGCCGATGAACTCGGGTTCAGCCACTTCCGGTACTGCTCCACTACCGGCACCCATCCGGAGGAATCTGCACACCGCTTCGCGGCCATCCTCACCGTAGTCCAGGGTTCTCTGATTGACGTACATACCGACGAATTGATCGGTCTGCTCACGCGTAAGACCTCGATTGTATTGCTCGGCATACTGGAGTGCTTCTTCACGATGCTCCAGAGCATACGCGATGCTCTCGCGCAAAATCCTTGAGATCTCCCGGATGTGTGTCTCCCCCAGATCTCTGCGGATGGCATTCCCTCCCAGAGGAAGCGGAAGCCCATCCTGAGTTCGAGCCCACCATTCACCGAAGTCCACTACAGAATGATAGCCCTCATCTTCGTAGGTCACTTGACCCTCGTGAATGATCACACCAGCCTCGAAATCTCCCGAGTCGATTCGTTGCATGATCTCATCGAAGGGGACCACTTCCATTTTCGCTTCTGGCATCCACAGCTTGAGTGCCAGAGCGGCACTGGTCCACTCCCCAGGAACAGCGATGACCTGGTCTGACAGGTCTTCACGGGTACGTGGCTCCCTGGTGATCAGCACCGGGCCGTATCCCTCACCCATGCTCGCTCCATGATTCAGCAATGCATACTGATCCGACAGATGGGCGTAGGCATGAATCGAGATGGCGGTCACTTCGTGTCTGCCTTCGACCGCATGGCGATTTAGTGTTTCGATATCTGCCATCATGTGGTCGAACTGATACTCACCGGTATCGACCTTGCCTTCACCGATGGCGAAGTGCATGAAAGCATCGTCTGAATCGGGGCTATGTGCGATGACGACCTTCAATGGGGCTCCTTTCCCTCCAATTTCTCAGTCTCCCCCCCGATCGGAGGGAAACGGGAGGTCACGGCGAAACGCCGCCAACTGGGAGAATATCCGCTCCTGCAGCCCATGGCCACAAAACCTGCCCAGCGGTTCCCTTGCGGAGAAATCACAGAAATCCTATCCTCACGGTGGTAAGGGTTCACTGGAGAGGGCCAGCAGGTATCCTCTGAATTAGAAAACAGAACATTTCTTGGAGAACTTCGATGGCAGACCCAGCAAACAGAGTTGAAAGCAACGTGCCTGGAAAATGGTATGTCGACGAGGAGTGCATCGATTGCGACCTCTGTCGCACCACTGCTCCCGATAACTTCCGTGCCAACGAGGACGAGGGCTATTCCTATGTCTTCAAGCAGCCCGAGACTCCTGAAGAGATCGAGTTGAGCGAGCAAGCCAAGGAAGAGTGCCCCGTCGAGGCGATCGGGGAAGACGGAAAATAACCGGATCTAACGGGTCCTGCACCGAACCCGTTAGATGGTCGGGACCAGTTCTACCGTTGGAGCGGGCAGCAGCCTCCTTCGGATCACCTGGGTACCTTCCGGCACGACTCCCTCGAAGAGCATCGTCAACACTTCTTCCGGTTTCAACTGGTGATCTCCCTGCAGGCAGATCCTCATCTGAAGCAATCGTTCATCATCTCGCACCTCGAGTAATTCTGTGGCGTCCTCGGGAACCTCATCGACCCATTCCAGCGAGGCCACTCCAGGACGGATGTCGACGATTCTACGCTTGCCCTTCTTGCTGAATCGCTCGACCTTGATCTCGTGTGGATTCAAGAACTCCACCAATTGTTCAGCAGTCACTGCAGACGCAGCCTTTTGCGAGACGAGGATGAGGAAGTCGGCCCAGTTGCTGACCGCGGATAGTTTTGGTGCAGCCGCTCCGATGGAATGCACTGAACGGATCTCGAATCCATGGGGGAACTGTTCGGAAAGTGCATCGGCCAGCACCTTCGGATCCACCTGCTCCTGCAGGCGTAGATCCATCACTTCACACAACCCCGCCATCCCGAGTCGAAGAGGCGGTCCAAACGACATCTGTGGAATCGGATGGAAACCCTGCGAGTAGGCAGGGGAATATCCAGCTCTCCGCACCGCTCTCGGTAGCATCCGGTTCAGATCCAGATGACCCATGAAACGAGAACAGCCGACCTTTGCGTACCGGACCCTGTAGGAGTAGCTGGGTCGAGCCAGTTCCTCGCGCACTGGCGGCTGGTTCGGATTCACCCGCGACTCGTGACGCAGTTTTGACGCTGCACGGACTGATTCCAGATCGGCATCACGCTGTGAAGAAACCGTGGTCTCGTCCTTGTGCGCATCGAGATGGTCGAGGAAGTCGATCCGTTCAGATTTCATCTGGCCAAGGTCACAGGCGATTCCGCAGTCGTAGCAAACCAGTCTTCTCTTGTCCTCACTCGCCTCTTCAAAGTTGTTGTAGTGGGTCAGTCGCTTACCCGGCTTGCCGCACGGGTGTGAGGTACGGTCCTTCAGCGAGCGACGGTACTCTCGTTTGAGGAAATCTTGCTCGACACCACAATCGATGTGATCCCAGGGAAGACGTGCATCGACCGGGATCGTCCCCAAATAACGGTAGCGATCAATCTCTAGCTCCTCGATCGCTTCCATCCACAGGTCGAACCGGAGTCGATCGGACCACCCATCAAAGCGACACCCCTTGCGCCACGCCAGTTCCACCGCCTCGGCGATGACCCGATCTCCTCGACTGAGAAATCCTTCGATGTGGCTGGTAGTCGGGTCATGCCATCTCAAGACCATGCCCGGCTCACGAGTCAACTTTCTCAACAGGGTGTGCTTGCGTTCGATCTCAGGAATGTCGTCCATCGCAGCCCACTGGAATGGAGTGAAAGGCTTGGGCACATGACTCGATACCGAAACGGTCACTCCCGCTCTTCCCTTGGGCAGGTACTCGCGTGCGATGGCAAGCATCCGCTTGCCGGTGTCTGCAATTCCATGCACATCCTCCTCGTCCTCGGAAGGGAGGCCGATCATGAAATACAGTTTCATCTTCCGCCAGCCACGAGAAAAGATCCGATGCGCGCTCTTTGCGATGTCTTCCTCGGTGATGTTCTTGTTGACCACATCTCGCATCCGCTGAGTTCCCGCTTCAGGGGCAAAGGTCAGCGACGTATTTCTGACGGTGGCCATCTCATCGAGCATGGCATCGGTCAGGCCATAAGCGCGCAGAGACGACACCGAGAGGGAGATGTTCTTCTCCCGCAATTCGGGCATCACCTTCTTCACCAGCGGTTCGATGGCGCTGTAATCTGCGGTAGAAAGGCTGGTCAGAGACACCTCATCGAAGCCACCACAGCGAACCGAATCCCTGACCGTCTTCACGATCTCCTCGGGAGATCGCTCTCTGACCGGTCGATAGATCATTCCTGCCTGGCAAAAGCGACACCCCTCGGTACAGCCTCTGGCCACCTCGATACTGGCACGATCGAAAACCACCTCGGTATTCGGAACCGGTGAAGCACTTGGAAAGGGATATTCTCCCAGATCCGCTACATGCGCCCTGCTCACGCGCTTCGGGACCCGCTCATCGAGTGGCGCATCGACCACCGTGACACCGGTCATCGGCTCAACCTTGGTACTGTAGAGAGATGGAACATAGACTCCATCTAGCTGACTGATTTCGATGAGTCTTTCGCGCCGGGGCACTCCCTCTTTCTTCAACTGACTCCACCGATGGACCACCGAATGGAAAAATCCCTCACCATCTCCGATCAGGAACGCATCGATGAAGGGGCTCATCGGCTCAGGCTGAAATGCGACAGGCCCTCCCGCCATCACCAGAGGACAATCGTCATCGCGATCTTCGGAGCGAATCGGAAGTCCTCCGAGGTCCAACATCGTCAGCACGTTGGTGAAGGTGAGCTCGTACTGCAATGAGAAGCCCACCACATCGAATTCAGACATCGGCTGCCAGGATTCGATACTGACCAGGGGGATCTCTCGTTCGACCAGTTCCTTCTCGCAGTCGATCCACGGCGCATAAACTCGCTCAGCTCTGACACCATCGAGAGAATTGAGATGAGTGTAAAGGATCTTGAAACCCAGATGGCTCATGCCGATCTCGTAGACATCCGGAAAGGCTAGCAAGAAGGAGAGTTGTGCATCGACCTTCTTGACCGAGTGGAGTTCACCACCGGTGTATCGCCCAGGCTTTTGCAGATGCTGCAGAAATGAAGCATAGGGATGCTGGTGGAGATCACCACGATCGGGGATCCTCGACAGATCTTCCCCTTCCGCCGCATTGGTTCCAGTACTCTTGAATCCGACCTTACCCATCGAGTCCCAGAGAGAATCCTCATCTGACATTTCATCGCTCCTCTACTGGCCCTGCGGTAGCACCGCAATTGAGCACAGATTTCTCCAGACGATTTGACCGTGTCACCTGCGGATCATATCACAGGAGGTGAGGTATAGCCCCGCCCTCAGGACACCTCTATCGACTCTTTCTGCAGCAGATCGGACTCCTGACGCAGCGCCCCGCCGCCGCCAGATTCGAACTTCCCGAGGAGAGATTGGTGGCGGTCGAGGATCTGATAGATGGAATCGTGAACCCTCGATCGAGCGGCGATGATTTCCTTGCGCATTTCGGGCTCCAGCCCTGCGGAAATTTCACACCACCTAGCGACCACATCGGTGACCTGTTCGCCGATCTGATGGGCTTTCTGCTGCGAGTCTTCGGCCAGTTGAGCCAGTTCTTCGGGGAGAATCGTCGGGGCGTCGCATCGTTCCAGCAGTTGCTCGTAAATCTCTGCCTGATCCTGGAGTGCTTGGAGTAACCGCTGTGACGCGGCGGGCTGGTGGTTCATCGTCATGATCCTTTCGCTACTTCCCCGGAATGGGCTCCACGGAAGCGGGTATCTGGCATTCTCGGTGTCGAGCGTGGAAAGACTCGAATCAGGTCAGATCGTATCCTCATCAATCATCGTCTTGATGGTCTTGAGGGAATGCCCCTCTTGCTGCAACTGTCGGATCCGATCGAGTCGCTCGAACACCCAGCCACCATACAATCGGTGCCCCGCAGGAGTACGGGCATCTTCATCGATGAAGCCCCCGACAGTGTAGTCGTGAATCGTTTGGCGCGAGATGCCGGTGTGCGCCATCACCTCGCCGATCTTGAATAGTTTGGGTGGGATCTTGCCCACAAGTGCCTCCACCAAGGTCAATACTCCCCGTCCACCAGCCCCCTGTGGTGCCGGGGATCCCTGCCAGAGATGCACTTTACACTTTATAAAGTATCCTGCAACAGCAGATGAGCCCTACGCACCGTCAGCCAGCCTCAGTCGCTGTGCTGTGAATCGTCCGGGCAACCCGGAACCGGATCATGACCGCCCCTGCTGAAAGGATTGCAGCGCAGCAGTCGGCCAGTGGTCATGTAGATACCCCGCCAGGCTCCATGTCGTTTCAGTGCCTCGATACCAAATTCACTGCAACTCGGTTGGAAACGGCACATCGGCGGAAGCCACGGCGAGATGCCGCGCTGGTAGATCCGGATGCCGCCCAGAAGAAAGCGCACACCGATGCGATCGCCAGGTCGCTGCCGAAGGGAATCGGCTCCCATCGGTTCGCTCATCCACGAACTCGATCCTGTACCGAGATCCCGATCAACTGCCGCGCCTCCGCCGCCAGATCCTGATAGGAGATGGCAGCACAGCCGGGACGTGGAATGAAGATGATGTCTCGCATCTCGGGGGCCTGGTCTCGATGAATGCGAAAGATTTCCCGAAGACGTCGCTTGAGTCTATTTCGGACCACAGCGTTTCCGACCTTACGACTGACCGCAAGTCCGATGCGTGACCACTCTGCCCCAGATGGAAGGATCACAGCCTGTAGATGATCCGTCCTTCGACGCTTCCCTCGAGCAAACACCCGCTGGAAATCCGCCTTGGCCCGAATCCGACTGCGCGATGGCAATCGTTGTCCAGCAGGCCCAGAAATGGCCATCAGGAGTTCGGAGCTCCATCTGCGACATGATGTCCGTTGCGGTTCCTCGCCTGTTCAAGACGGAACTCTGCAACACGATCTGCGGCCTCTGCGGGAGTCAGGTTCTCACGGCGTGATGTTTCGAAAACCTCACGCAATCCGTCGTAGATGTTTTCAATCTTGCGGACTGCAGTACGCTCGTTGTAACCCTGTTCCCTGACTTCCACCGACACATTGATGATTCCCCCTGCATTGATGATGAAATCGGGGGCATAGAGAATCCCCCGTGAATACAGGGCATCGGCGTGTTCACTCCTCAACAGCTGGTTATTGGCACATCCTGCCACGACCTGTGCCTTCAGCAACGGGATCGTGTCGTCATTGAGAACACCTCCCAGTGCACAAGGCATGAAGACATCGCAATCGACCGAGTAAATCTCATCCTGCGGCACCACTTCGACACCCGGAAGAGCGGAAAAATCGTCGCAACGTTCGTCGTTGATGTCCGCGACGGTCACGGTCGCACCCAGCATCGAAAGGCAGCGAACCACATCACCACCGACCTGACCCAATCCCTGAACCGAATAACGAAGTCGATCGAGATGGCTGGTTCCGAAACGCTCCTCTGCACAGGCGAACAGGCCCCTGATCACGCCACGTGCCGTGAAGGGAGAGGGATTGCCGCTCGAACCAGAAGACCGTGACAATCCGGTGACATGCCTGGTCTCTTCGCGTAACCACTCCAGTTCCCGGATGCCGATTCCGACATCTTCTGCGGTGATGTACCGCCCCTCGAGGGTCTCGATGAATCGACCCATCGCTCGAAAGCGCTCCTCGGTGAGATCGGTTTCTCGATCACCAAGGATGACAGCCTTACCCCCACCGAGTCCGGTATTGGCACAAGCACTCTTGTAGGTCATACCGCGAGCGAGCCTCAACACATCGGTGAGTGCCTCTTCTTCGCTGGCATAATTCCACATCCGGAGTCCGCCGAGGGCCGGCCCCAGCGTCGTATCATGGATGGCGATGAGGGCGTGCAATTGGGATGCGGAGTCCTCTGCGACCACGACAGTTTCGTATCCATCGACGGGAATCTGACGAATCTTCAAGTTTGCACCTCGAATTTCATACTCAGAGTTGGCTCTCGGTAGCATCCACGACAGGGTCTGACTTGGCTGCGTTTCCTGGCTCAGGGCCACACATGTGGCGGCGGCATTCGGAATCCCCTGTGGGGCCAGGAGGGTCTCTACCCCCAGGATTGGATCCATCTTCTTCCCGTGGCCCCCCGACAAACGATGTCATCGGGGTCCCCGGATTCCCCTTGCGGACCGTCTGTATCCTACCCGGGACGCGGTCCACTCTGTAGCGATTCTGGAGTGAGAAAGTAATCCACCAAATGCCATCCAACTCCTTTATTTAGAAGACTTTGTGTATTTCAATAGTGGTTGGATCACTCCTTGCATATCCCCGCTCCGGAGGGTAGATCGAAGAGGATCCCGAGTTCCTGGAGTCAACCGTTGCAATACCAGACCTTTCTCTCAAAACGCTACTTGAAGCGTCGCTGGGCGCCGTGGGCCGCAACGGTGGCGGTCGCACTCGGGGTCTTCTCGCTCATCTCGGTGCTGGCGGTGATGGAAGGTTTCAAACTCGAGATGAAGGAACGCATCCGCGGTAGCCTCTCGCACCTGGTGGTGAAAGGGAGCGCCATGCGCATGCTGGTCGGAGAGGATCCTCTACTGCTGGCCGCTCGCCAGACGGAGGGCGTCGATGCTGCCAGCCCCTTCATCGAAACCCTCGCCATCTACAAGTCCACCGTACTCGACTACTGCATCCTGCGCGGCATCGACCCAGCGTCAGAACCCGAGGTCTCCGATTTCGATCTCTACCTACTCAGCGACGATGAGATTGAACAACTGCAGGCAGACCCGTTCCTGATGCTCCCCGAAGATCGGCCACCGCCAGATCCCCAGAGGGTGGCGGATGTATTCTCGCTCGACCGTCGCCGCCAGATGCTGCGGTGGAACTTGCGCGGCGATCCCGGCCTGGGATTCGCTGAGGAAGCACCCCCCCAGGGGTTGGTAGTCGGGATCGAAGCGCTACGCAGCGGACGACTGGCGCTGGGGGATATCGTTCAGCTCTCCACCTACTCGCCAGTCTCCTACGAACCCAGGATCGGTAAGTTCATCGTGGTCGGAGCCTTCCAGTCCGGGGTCTACGAACAGGACCAGCGCTGGGCCTACTCCGATATCCGTGCCCTTCAGCAACTCCTCGACCTGTGGGATGAAGAAGCACAGGACATGCGCATCTCGGGGATCTCCCTGCGATTGGCAGATTACTCCCAGGCATCCCAGATCAAGGACCAGATCCATCAAGAGATCTCCCGGAGAATGGATCTCGACCCGACCGAGGAAGATGCGATTCCATGGCGATCGCTGGAGGTCAAGACCTGGGAAAATCAGCGCGCAAACCTGCTCCAGGCGGTCGAGATCGAAAAGCGCATCATCGCTGCGATGATGCTACTGATCGTGGCCTTCGCCGCCGCCATGATCTTTCTCATCCTGATGCTACTGGTGATCGAGAAGAACCGCGATCTCGGAGTTCTACGCGCACTTGGCGCCACTCGTAGCGGAGTCGTCCAACTGGTGCTGAAGCAGGGGATGTTTCTCTGCATCAGCGGAGCAGCCATCGGCCTGCTCGGCGGCTGGTTACTGACTGAGAACATCAACGAGGTCCATGAATCGATCTACCGAGCCACCGGACTGCGGCTGTTTCCACCCGACATCTACTACCTCGAACAAATTCCTGCGCACCTACGCTGGCAAGACATGGTGCTGGTCTGTGCACCAACCCTCATCTTCGGTTTCTTCGGCAGCCTGTTGCCGGCGCTGTGGGCCGGAAGAAGAGATCCGATCAAGGCGCTGCATCATGAATGAGTTCCAGCCATCTCTACCGGTCCTCAGTGCCCGAGATCTGTGCCGGGAGTTCTCCCTTCCCGGGGACCGCTCTCTCGAAGTGCTACGCCATCTCGATCTCGACATTCACGAGGCGGAGATGGTGGCCATCGTCGGCCTCAGCGGGGTCGGGAAGAGCACCTTGCTGCACTGCCTCGGCCTGCTCGACACCCCGTCCTCGGGACAGATCACCTATCGCAGCGGTGGTCAGACATGGCAATCCCCAGGACTGAACGAACCGCAGCGCTGCAGCCTTCGAAATCAGTTCATCGGCTTCGTCTTTCAGTTCTTTCACCTGCTGTCCGACCTCGACGTGCTCGAAAATGTCATGCTCCCGGCCATCGTCGGAACACCGAAAAGAGATTGGAAGCAGCGCAAGCCTGAGATCGAATCGAAAGCTCGCACCTTGCTCGAAACCGTCGGACTCGCCGGCCGTGAAGAGCAAGCTCCCGGCACTCTTTCCGGAGGTGAACGCCAGAGAGTGGCGATCGCCAGGGCCCTCATCAATAATCCACGGCTCTTGCTCTGCGATGAACCGACCGGAAATCTCGACTCCAGCACCAGTGAGAAGATCCACACCCTCTTGCGACAGTTGCACGAGGATCTTGGCACATCGATTCTGGTCGTGACCCACGATCCAGACCTGGCGTCCCGGGCAGACCGCAGGCTCGCCATGATCGATGGGCGATTCGAAAAATCAGAGGACCATACCAGCGACTGATCTAGTTCGATTCGATCGAGCAGGATGCCCAATCCTCCGGCGCTTCATGAGATGCCAACAGCACCGAACTGCCTTCGGTACACAGTAAATCGAGCAAGGCTTGCATCCGTTGACGCCCATCCTGGTTCTGTGCAGAGAAGGGCTCATCCAGAAGCAGTAACTGCCCGGGAATGATCACTGCCCGGAGCAGTTCAGCACGCTGCGCCTCTCCACCAGACAACTGAGCAGGAAATCGTTGGAGCCGATCGGAGATGGCCAGTTGCTCTGCCAGGGCTACGATCCGTGGCTCAAGTTCGCGCTTCTTTCCACCGACAAGGCGACATTGCGCCTCGATGCTCAGATGTGGCCACAGTCCCCGCTCTTGCCCCATCCATCCGATGCCTCGTTGCCACGGTTCAGCACCATCTGCACCGCTGGCGATCGACTGACCGGCGATACTCAGGGTCCCTGACTGGACCGGCAGCAGGCCGGCAATCGCCAGCAAGAGACTGCTCTTGCCGGCGCCATTGGGACCGGTCAGCGCCAGTTGCTGTCCCACTTCCAGTTGCAACGTCACCGGTCCGATCACCGCAATCCCGCGGGTGACCACCCCTTGATTCAGGTCCAGCGCAAGTTCTCGATGCGCCATCAGTCCCCCTTCTTCCAGCAACGGCCAACCAGCAGCGCCAGGGTTGCGCCCAGCAACGCCAGCACCAGCGCCAGCCTCGCCGCCTGCTCATCATTGCGAAAGTGCATCAACTGATGAAGTTCAAGGGAGGTGGAGGGGTGGCCGGGCGGGGCGAGCAATAAAGTCGCCTCCACCTCTCCCAGTACCAGGGCGATACCGATTCCAACCGCCGGAATCAACACGGGTAACGCCCGTGGCAGTCGAATTCTCCAGCGTGCCACCGACGGCGAGAGCAGATGTGCGGCCACTCGTTCCGAAGCAGGCAGGACACAGGTCGCCACGAAACCAGCCGCTGCAGCAAGCGCGCCCAGTTTACACATTTGAGTGATGGTCAACAGGAAGGGTAGATCATCGAGCCACAGTGGAAGAAATGGACGGTAGATTCTGGCCACGGCGATGGCGCCCAGGCTTCCTGGCAGCATCGTCGGCAGACAGAGCAACAGCAGGCCGATGCGATGGCCCCCATCCGCCAGTCGCCAGCCACACAAGATCGCGACGATCGAGGCCAGCAGCGCACGAGGCAATTCTAGCCCGATCGAAGCCGCCGCATCGACCAGTTCCTCCCCTGCAATCGTTACTTCACTGGCACGAGGCCAGGCGGTGTAGAACAGTACCAGTATCAGTGTCACCGCCGGCAACACCCTGAGAAACAGGAACCGGTTGGCCCACGGTAACCGCGGTAATCCATGCACTTCATTGAGGTGACCTGCCCTTGCCGGCTCGGCGCCCGATGAGGTGAGGAAGTAAATCGCTGGGACCAGCAGCGTCATCATCACCATCGCAAGTCTCCAGCCTTCTGCCGCATCCCCAACAGTCAAGCGGGCGAGGATTCTCTGGGAGACCGTTTCAACTCCTGCGTAGGAGGGCAACTCTGCGGCAGGCAACAATAACAACAGGAGCAGTCCGGCACATCTGAACGCCGCCGGTAGCAATCCGCGCAGACGAGCGACCAGAGCCACCCCGGGAGGCAGTGAGCGCAGAGCTCTCTCCTGGGCACGAGGCCACATCGATACCGCAGCCAGTAATATCGCTGCCGCAACCGGTGCCCAGCGCAAGGAAAGCATCAGAACCGCTCCGACCTCATCGCGAACTGTCGCTCGCAAGGTCGAGGCTCCGACGCAAGCCTGAACTGCAGAAGCCAGAGCTGCCGGTGGGATCAAGAAGGAAGCCAGTAACAGGATCAGGATGAAGCCTCGCAGCGGACCACGAGTTCCCGCCAGCAGAATGGCATCGATGAGTCCGATCAGCGTCGCAAGCAATGCAGCCAGCGCCACGACTCTGATGGTCGACAGCACCACTAGCAGATCGGCAGCGACCACGATTGAAGTCTCCGGCTCCGGAGAGAAGACTTGATCCTCGGTTGCGACCATGACGATCGGGATGTAGAAACCGATCATCACTGGAAGCAACGGAAAGATCATCCCGACCGCACGATTCTTCAAGGGTTCAACAGGATCCTTTCCGCTTCTCGAACCGCCTCATGGAGCTGCCCAGCGGCCTCACTCCAATCGATTTCCAGCGGTTCGAATCGAGAGAGTGACAGGCCACTGGCATTCACCGGCACTTCAATTCTCAGCGGAATCTGCCGACTGGGGGAATTCGCCAACCACTCCTCGACTTCCTCACGAAGTAACCAGCGTGCCAGTTCATCGGCCTCTTCTGGGTGCGGACACCCCTTCACCACGGCCACCACATTGGGTAGCAGGATGACCCCATCTTCCACCAAGAAACCCTCACCGATGGAAGCCCCCCTTCGGCGTACCACTTCGACATCATCGGTATCGGTGAGCCCCACCCAGGCTTCGCCTGAGAGCACCCGATCTCGGCTAGATGAGTTCGACGAGGCGATCTGTATTCGATTTTCTTTCCAACCCTGAAGTAACTCGCGATATCTTTGCGCTCCAAGAGTGACCCTCAGAATCGCCAGATGGCTACCGGTGGTTCCAAACCTCGGGTCAGCCATCACCACTTTTCCAGAAAGACTCGGATCGATCAGCCCCTTGACCGAACGAGGAATCGCGGCACTCGCCAGCGATTCCGGATGGACCGCCACGACTCGTGCACGAGCGGCGAATCCACACCAGAGATCCCCCGCATCTCTCCAGCGAGAATCAATCCCCGGCCCCGCTCCCTCGGGGAGAGGGTCGTAGTGACCCTCCTGTGCCAGTTGCACTGCCCTCAACGGCTCATTGGACCAGTGAACATCGCACCGTGGACGCTTCCGTTCGCTACGAATCCTCTCGGTCAACCCGACCGTTTTGGTCGCCTCGGTATCGAATACGGCATCGACTACGATTCCCGTTTCCTTCTCGAACCGATCGAGAATCTGCTGGGAGTGACTGCGATCATGAGAGCAGTAGATGGTCACCGATCGAGCGTCGGTCGAGAAATGGCTGTTGAGCCAGATCACCAACCAGACCAGCAGGGCAAATCCCCAGATCCAACGCCGTATCATGACCACCGACCATCCAACATCGACAACACACGATCCGCCCTGGCTGCGACCTCCACGTCATGGGTAACCAGGATCAGAGTCGTGTTCAGTTCATCCCGAAGATCGGACAGCAACGAGAGCACCTGATCGCCACTGGCACTATCCAGATTCCCGGTCGGCTCATCACAGAGCAGTAAGCCAGGTTGCTTGACCAGAGCCCTGGCGATGGCGACACGCTGACGTTCCCCACCACTCAACTGAGAAGGCCGATGAGTGCTCCGGTCGGCCAGTCCGACTCGCTCCAGCACCTGAGCGGGTGAGACCTCAGGAGCAGCGGATCGACGGTACTCCAGTGGCAACGAGACATTTTCCAGCGCGTCCCGGTCGCCGAGCAAGTGAAAGGACTGGAACACGAAACCGATGGTCTCGTTACGGATGCGTGCCATCTCCGCTCCGGTGAGCGATTGGACATCTCGTCCACCCAGCTGGTAAGTCCCAGAGTCTGCATGATCGAGGCAGCCGAGGATTTGCAGAAGGGTGCTCTTGCCACTACCGGAGGAGCCCACGATGGCGATGAACTCACCCTTCTCCACGGTCAGATCAACACCGTCGAGTGCGGCAATCATGCCGTCCCCCTCGCCGTAGCACTTCCGGATCTGTTCCATCTGGACAAACATCGAGATCTCCCTCTCCCTGCAAGTTGTTTCCGCGAGGTCTACTTCGCGAGGTCTATTTCGCGATGCACCTGCGAGGTGCACTTCAAGGTGTCACGGTTCAGAGATCTCGACGACCTCCCAGAACCGCCGCCGGATCGAGTTTCGCAACCCGCAATGCCGGCAGCATCGACCCCAGTAGTCCTATCGTCATCAGCCCGATACAGGTTCCAATAATCATCCGAGGAGGAAGCCAGGAAGACCACCCCAGTACCGGCTCGATTCCATATTGAAGGATCAGCTGGCCGACATAGATCCCCGGAGCCAGCGCCGCCAGCGACAACCACACACCTTCCAGTAGCACCGGCAGCATCACTTCCATCACCGTCGCACCTTCGGCTCGCCGCAAGGCCACCTCTTCGAGGCTCTCATCGATCGCCAACAAGGAGATGGTGCCGGTCAGGATCAGCACCACGACCAGATCCAGGATCCAGATGAAGTGTCCCAATCCGCTGAAACGATCGATGATATCCAGAACTACCGAAGTCCATCTCTTCTGAACGTGCAAGAACACTCCAAGTTTTTCGCTGGCGATGATCTTTTCGAGACGAGCGACGATCTCATCGACGTCATCTACCCCCGGCGCATCGACCAGCAGAAGTTGAGGCTGATCGACCTCCGAACGCCAGGGGAGATACAGATTGAGGAATTGCAAACGACGAGCCGGGATCGACCGAGCACTGGATGTGGAGTCGAAGGCGCTCATGTACTGTCTCAGAAGCAACGGATCCTTCACCACCCCAACGATCTGGACAGTGAATGCGCGTCCATCTCGTACACAGCGAACCTTTTGCCCGATGGCCTGGACTGGATCTCCGAAGAGGTTCTCCGCCGCCGCCTCGTCGATGGCCGCAGGGACCTCATCGTCATCCTCGGTGGGCCAACGATCCTGTCGCTGGAGAAATCTCCCCACCAGCATCCCCGGCCTCAGTACCGAGACGAACTCGGGAATGGTAGCGATGATGGTGTGTCGCATCGTGCCGTACTGGGTGGTGGATAGACCCAGGTCGATGCGAATTGGCGACACCGAATCGGTGCTCCCCTGCAACTGCTGCTGGATCGAGGCGACATCCTCCATCTCCAGCGGTCTTCCCTCTGTTTTCACTCCGATGGCAAGGCTTCCCAGCCTCAAGGGATTGATCAGCGCCACGAGATCGGTACCGAGTGCTTCAAGGTCGTGGGAGATGGCCCGTCGCCCCCCTTCGATGGTGCCCACGATGGCGACCACCGATGCCAAACCCAGCGCAAAGGTCGAGACCACCAGCAAGGAGCGCAACCGATGGCGCACGATCGACAGCAGTGAGTTCCGTAGGATTCCCGGTAACCCCCTCATCGACCTTCCCTCAACAGCAAAGCTGGATCCACATCACTCACTGCCCAGGCGGGAGCCGCACAGGCAATCGCCGCACCAGTGGTGGCGATCAGAACCGCTTCGATGGCTGTTTTCCACGGCAATGTCGCAGTCATCACTGCCGAGGGATCCAGTCCTGCACGGAGGTGGGCCACCAGAACCCCGACCCCCACTCCGAGGATGGAACCAACCAGCGAGATCAACACTCCCTCCCACAGGAACTGCCAGAAAATGTCGGCACGAGTCGCCCCCTCGGCGCGACGCAATCCCACCTCTCCACGGCGGCGGCGTCCGGTCAGCAGGAGCAGATTGATCAGGACCAGCAGGCCGACCCCCACGGTTACCACGAAAAAGACATCGTGCAGAACCAGATAACCATCCAGCTCCGGGCTTGCGAGGATTGACCAGGCCGCATTGGCGTAGAGAAGCGGCACCTTGCCACGGCGAATCAGGGTCTCCTCGATGAGCATTCTCGCAGAATTGACTCGAGCGGGATCGACGGAGACCACCATCCAGTCGACCGGAGCCGCCTTCAGGGTTGCACGATCGACATGCAGTGACATTCCCCTGGTCATCCACGACGCCTCCACCGGGGCCACCCCCAGCATCTGCAGAACAGACTCAATCATTCCCGAAAATCGACGGTCCGTTCCGAAGCCCAGAGGAGTGACCTTGGATTCTCCGGGAGACTGGATGACTCCCACCACCAGCCAGCTACGAGCGGTCGAGGGAATCTCGCCACCGAGCCCGATCCTGCGGTACTTGGAACGGGCGGGGTCTGCCCACAGGAGCTGCCCGATCGGTGAATCGCTTTCACCAAGTGCCGCCACCAGGGGTTGCTCCAGTACCACTTCCGGCGGATCGGCGGCCTCTTTGAACCAGCGTCCCTCGAGCAACCGCAGCGACCTGGCAGCGATTTCGCCCACATCGGAGGCCACCAGGTAGGCCTTTCCCATCCCTTCAATCGCCGAGGTACCCGACACCGATTGGCCACTGACCACCGCCTGCGGATAGTTCTCCGCCAACACCGATCGAATCGACTGCAGATCCTCCACCTCGAGCAGGGATCGGGCTCCCGCTTCCGCCTCGACCTGGATCCGATCAGTGCCCAGTTCCCTCGCTCGTTCCATCGCTGCGGTCCTCGACCCCTGGAGGATCGACGCCGGGGCGACCATCAACGCAACCGCCCAGAGAATCCCCTGACAGATCAGGACGGTCCTCCAGGGATGGCGAGACAATTCCGCCACCGCACCTCGGATGGAGCCGGGAATCGGCTTCCCCCACTGTGACAACAGACTTCCTCCAACATCTCTGGATTAATGCCCGGCAGTTGCGGTCGATCCCTCGCCTCCGGGACACGGGGGGATTATGCTATCCCGATCATAAAGGGCAACCGGCGTGAAATAGTCAATGCCATAGCAGGCCCCCGCACGGGCAGGAGGATCGACATGAAGAGTATTTTTTACCGATCGAATGACGTTATTTCGGTGTCGGTGAGTGCACTGCTGGGAATCATGTTACTGCTTCTGGTGCCGATGATCGGCTGTCAGGGACTGGTCCCCTTCGAGGATGCTGTACCCATCGTCAGTAAACACCAGCCTGCAGACATCCCCGCCCCCCTCGGTTTTGAACTCGACGAGAACTCCTGGTCCTACCTGAAATTCCAGCATGCGCCCCTTCCCATGAGAACCGTTGAGGTCATTTACTGGGGAGATCGACCGGTGATGGAGTTGACCAACTGGTACAAGGAACAGATGCCGATTCATGGCTGGGAACACATTTCCGGAACCGAAGACCTCGGTGAACAGCAACTGCGTTACCGCAAAGGTGACGAATACGCAGAGGTTCTGATCAAAAGAACACCCGATGAGAGAGGGCAACATTATGTCACCCGCCTCATCGTTAAAATTGGTGTAGAATCCTGAGCCTAGGTGCTGCGTAGGTGCAGCACTGAAAAAAAAGGGAGCGTACATCCAGATGGCCAAGACCGGTCCAGCACGTCCAGACAGTAAGCAACCGACCACCCCTGAGAATCCCGATCAGATGGACGCTCAGATCGAAAACCTCACCCTCGAGGTGGCCAAAGCGGCCAAGGTCAATTCAACTCCGATCTTCATCGGCCTGATTATCGTCATCGGCCTGATCACCATTCCAACACTTTTCGACTCGCTAAAAGGTCGTCAACTCCAGGCCTGGAACAACCAGATCGACACGACGCTTGCTGGAGAAGCGGATCAGGTTCGGCAAGCCTATCCCGGGTTACTCACGGATGTTAAAGGACAAGCGATGGAGAGTCTGGCGATCGGGCGAGTGGCCCGCTGGCTCTGGGATCAAGGGACCGATGTGGATCGACAGCAAGCGGTCGCCTTACTGGAGGAGAGTCAGCGCCGCTTACCGGATGATTTCCTGATCAATAGTTACTTGCAGGAGTTCAGCACCTCTCGTGAAAACAGTGCCGGATTCGTGCTACCGGAAATTCCTGAACCGATTCTTCTCGAGCCCACTCCGGCGGTCACCATCACTGACGAGTCGATCCAGCCAACGCTCACCACAGATGGGCCGATCCAGCCGACACTCACCACCGACGAGCCGGTCAAACCAGCACTCACCACCGATGATCCGGCCAAGCCGACGCTCACCACCGACGAGCCTACGCCGCCGGTTTCGGATCCCGTAGTTCCGGATGAGAGCGCCGAGCAGACCGATGCCGCTGAGGACCTGGGGCCACCCGCACCAGCCACTGGTAGTGGCGGCGACTGAGGGGCCTTCCGGCCCCGCTCGACCCGAACGACGTGAATTCCAGGTCAAGTCCGAAGATGTGGGAGATCGTCTCGATCGCTGGCTCAGTCGCCAGGTTCCCGAACACTCTCGCTCCGCCTTGCGACGATTCATCGACGAGGGTCGAATCACCATCTGCGGAAACAGTTGCCGCGCTTCTCATCGAGTACACCTGACCGACCGAGTCTCCTTCGATCCTCCACCGATCCCCTCGCCGATTCCGCTCCCTGAAGATCACCAGTTACAAATCCTTCATCAAGATGATGACATCATCGTGATCTCCAAGGAGGCGGGGATGATCGTTCACCCTGCCCCCGGCGCGCCGCCGGAAGCCACCCTGGTCAATGCATTACTGGGGCATTCCGACCAACTGTCCTCGGTCGGAGAAGCGGGCAGACCTGGAATCGTACACCGCCTCGATCGTGAAACCTCTGGAGTGATGGTGATCGCTCGCACCGACTCTGCACACAAGGAACTGGCACGCCAGTTTCATGATCGAGAGGTCGCCAAGGAGTACCTTGCGCTCTCTCATGGAATCCCGACCACCCTATCTGGTGAGATCGACCTCCCGTTGGCGCGATCACTGACCGACCCGAGGAAAAGGGTGGTGAGACATGAGCAAGGGGCTCGAGAATCTTTCACGGCGTGGAAGCAGATCCGCACCATCGGTACCGATGCGATGAAGGGAATTTGCTGGTTCCACTGCTTCCCCAGGACCGGAAGAACCCATCAAATTCGCGTCCACTTGCGAGCCATCGGCCACCCGATCCTCTGCGACTTTCACTATGGACGGGAAACCAAACTGGACCTCTCCCGCTGGGCCCCTGCGGCACCCGCTGCTCCACTCCAACGTCATGCCCTGCACGCATGGAGGCTGCACCTTCGTCACCCCTCCAGCCACCAATCGATGCACTTTGAAGCACCACTGCCAGAGGACCTGGTTCCCTGGTGGGAGTCGGCCACTGCGATCCAGGAAGGTGATTGAGTTGCCTGGCGGTGACATTGCAGTGGAGTCCCCGAAACGCTAAGGTGTTCTTTCATGGAGGCCTGCTCCCCACGGAATGATCCGTGAGGGACTGCCCCGGACGAGGGAGTGGAGAGTTGAGCGAATACGTCGAATCCTTTCAGAAAGTGCCCCTGTTCGAAGGGCTCTCTCACTCTGAAATCGCTGACTTGCTGAGGATCTCAGAAGATATCGTCGCAAAGAAGAGCGACACCGTGGTCCTTCAGGGCACCGCAGGAGATGGTTTCTACATCATCGGAGCAGGAGCTTTCGAGGTACTCAAGTCGGGCAATCGTAACGAAGTGCTCGGCCGCCTCGAGGAACTCTCCTTCTTCGGAGAGATGTCCCTGATCAGTCACGATGTGAGAAGTGCCACGGTGATGTGCGTCGAGGATGGTCGCCTCAAGAAGATCCCCGCAGGTCCTTTTCAGCAACTTCTCGAAGAGGGCAACATGGTGGCCTACAAGATGATCCTCAACATGGCCAGGATCCTGGCCCAGAGACTCGCGGCCTCCGACGACCGCCTCGTCTCCTGAGCGATCAGGTCCGCTAACGTGGCTCGATCTGGATCGATCCGAATCTCCGGCGGCCACCTGCGCGGGCGTAAAATCGAAGTTCCTGCCGGTTCCATGGTCCGCCCGATGAGAACCAGAGTCAGAGAATCTCTCTTCAGCATCATCCAGCAACAGTTGTCCGGGGCTCGGGTACTCGATGTGTTTGCTGGTTCGGGCGCCCTCGGAATTGAAGCCGTCTCCCGTGGAGCTCGTCAGGCCATTCATGTCGAGAAGGACCGCGCCGTTCAGACGATGTTACGAAAAAATCTCGAGACTCTAGGCATCCCTGCTCAGTGCAAGGTGCTGGAGATGGATGCCTACCGCCTGGCGGATCGCCCTCCGGTGGGTGGCGAATTCGAGGTGATCCTGCTCGACCCACCGTTCCCCGATTATTCCCGTCCCGGATCGCTCCCGTGGCAACTGGCCAGCGACCTGGCCGGGGGGGAATGGCTCGCAGCAGGAGGGATTCTCGCCATCGAGCACCCCTCCCGCGAGCCCACGGCTACGCCGCCGCCAGGCCTGACAGAACGACAAAATCGTCGTTACGGCGACACCCGTCTGACCATCTGGGAGAAGGACGAATCCGATCAGCCGTCGTAACTGAGATCGATCTCGTGTGCCTTGTCGAGGAACCCCGTCAACAAGGCGACCGTCGCTTCCAGATCCCGAGCATCGATGGTCTCGACCACGGTATGGACGTAGCGACACGGAATCGACAGGGTGATCGCCGGCACCGCGCTGCCTCCACGCTGAATACCTCCGGCATCGGTCCCACCCATCGTCAGGATTTCCATCTGGAACGGAATCTCCTTGTCACGGGCGATCTCTCTCATCGCCCTGACCATCTTCGGGTTGGAGATGCTCGACGAGTCGTGAACCTTGATCGCAACTCCAGCACCGAGCGACGAGATCTTCTCGTGCTCACTGGCGCCTGGAGTATCGCAGGCCAGGGTGACATCGATGGCGACTCCACAATCAGGTTCGATTCTATGGGAAGCGGTCATCGCTCCCCGTAGACCGATCTCCTCCTGGGTCGTGGCCACCGCATAGACGCTGACGTTCTCATTGGAATAGCGTCGAACCGCTTCGATCATCGTGTAGATCGACACACGGTTATCGAGACTCTTGCCAGTACAACGGTCGCCACTGACCTGAAACTGTTGCTGCAGGGTGACCGGATCTCCGATCTCGATCCGAGCCCTGGCTTCCTCGCCCGACAGACTCACATCGACGAACAGTTCTGGCACCGTGGGCATCTTTTTGCGGTCTTCAGGAGTCATGATGTGAATCGGCTTCGAGCCGATCATTCCGGTGATCTCTTCACCACCGCTGGTGACGATGGTCACCCGCTTGGCGATGAGAGTCTTCGGATCGAATCCTCCCAGTGGGGAGAGGCGGATGAAGCCCTTGTCGTCGATGTGTTTGACGACAAATCCGATCTCATCCATGTGCCCGGCCAGCATCACCTTGGGCGATCCCGGTTTACCCTCCTTGATGGCGATGCAGTTGCCGATGCCGTCGACCTCGATGCGATCGACATGATCCTGGATCTCTCTGCGGAAGATGGCACGAATTCGATCCTCGAATCCCGGTGCACCATACGCTTCACATAATTCCTTGAGCAGTTCCATACAGGTGCCTCTCAGTCCACTTCCCTCGACGAGAAGTAGAGTTGTGGTGAGTCAACTCGAGGATGTCTCGAATCCTGATAGTCGCCGAGAAACAGGGGGCCCGTCAAGGGAAGGAACCGGGAGGTTCTCCATCGCTTCGAGAATCTTTCAGACGACTCAGATTGACCGATCCAGCCCTTTGCGGGGTTCCATCGGGCAACTCAACTCGCCAGCGCTCTGCCACCAGGTGGTACTGCCGAGAAAAGGGGTGGGGCCGCGGGTGGCGGAGGATCTGAAAGGTGATCGCATCGATCTGCCCGTCCCTCGATTCGATGTCGACGATGTCACAACGGCCACGATGGGTCGGCTGAAGAGAGGTCCCCGCGAGACGCCCCGGAGAACTGAACAGGACCCCCAGTGCCCGGCTGGCCCTGCGCTGCAACAACCACGCCTGCCACCACCGACCCGCAACTCGCCACAGGCTCAAGGGGATTCTCGCCTCTTCTGGCTGATCCGCTGGAGGTCATCTTTCTCTTCATCGGAGAGGGATTCGATCCCTTCGCGACTGACCTTGGTCAACAACTGATCGAGGCGATTCTCTTCCGCCAGATCGCGACTCCCCTGAGTAGGCTTCTGGGGGTAGTAATCCGCAGGGCTTCTCTGCCCGGAACTCGCCGATGGAGATTTTGCGGACGCAGATCTCGGGGTTGTGGATCTCGGAGTTGCAGATCTCGACCGACGACCCCCATCAAAAAGATTCAAGTTGAAAACCCGAGGCAAAAACCACAGCACCAGGCCCGCGAACAGGATCCCGCCCAGGTGGGCTCCATGACCGACACCCGTCTCCAACCCCTTGAACTGGGCGAGCAACCCCTTCAGATCAAAGAAGGTCAGCACCGCGGCAATCAGCCACGCGGGAGCGGGCAGGATGCCCCAGATCAACACGACGGACCTGGGATGGTAGATGGCGAATGCCGTGCTCACTGCCAGCACTCCACCAGAAGCTCCGAGGCAGGGAACGTCACGAAGGTCAAATATTGACGGCAAACTGATCATGCACAGCGATGAAAAGATCAACGACCCGATGTAGAAGAAAAGAAACCGTTTCTTTCCCCATCGTGCCTCCAGTACCGGAGCAAATGAGATGAACACCAGCATGTTGATGAGGAAGTGCCAGAAATCGATATGAGAGAAGGTCGCAGTGAGTAGCGTCCAGATCTTACCGTGGGAGACCCCGTACCAGCTGACCGTGAACTGCTCCCACATGAAGCGTCTGGCTGCGAACTGCCAGGCGATGAAGACCAGAACATTGATGGCTACCATCAGATGCACAGCACTCAGCTGGCGGAGCCTGCTGCCGGTGCTGCCGGATCCCTGCATGTAGTCGCGATCGAAGATGCCCAAAACAGCCTTTCCTTCAGGAACCCAGCACTTCGGTGTATACGTCCTGGTGAAAACCGACGATCAGGGTCTTTCCCACCTTCAAGGTCGGCGCACGTAAGTTCCCACTGGGGCCAACGATGCCCTTGGCGAGAACTGCATCGTCGGGAGCTTCCTTCTTCATGTCGTAATCGACAAACTTCTGTCCACGCGCCACCACAACACGATTCGCCGAACGTGCCAGTGAAATCGCCTCACCTTCATCGATTCGCAACTTCTTGGCGTCGACTAACTCCTTGAAGGAGGGGTCCTCACCCAGGAACTCCTGGGCCTTTCGACAAGAATTTCAGCCGCTTCGGTGATACCACCAGTCGATCTTCTTCATCGTTTGATCCCCTCTGGTTCAATGGTCCTGACGCTGATTCGCCGACCACCTGCCGGCGCGAGAGTTTTCCTGTGTCCTTTTTACCCGACCCGGCCATGCCGCCCAAGGTGGACCGTCATCAATCTGTGGCTTGCAACTGATCCACCACCGCCCGCAATCGGCGCACCCCATCGACCAGCCGCGGACCGGGTCTCCCGAGGTAGGCTTCCGGGATGCAATGGACCTGGTGCTTGCGAACCGCTGTCACCTGTTGCCAGCCCACACGATCGATCACCTTCTGTGGCTTGTACTGGGAAGCCTCGATGCCGCACCAGGAGATCACCACCGCATGTGGATCCTTCCGGGATGCATCTTCTGCAGAAACCTCCAGGCTATGAGCGGGCTGATCCATCCATGGGTTGATCGCTCCCACCAGTTCCAGCATCTCGTTGATCCATGAATGACGGCCCGGAACGAAGACGGGGCGAGGCCACCACTCGATCAGGATCGGGATCGGCGGCCGAGCTCTACGCTCGGCAGGCTGAAGTCCACGTTCCATCCAGCCACACAGTGCTTCTCCGCGAACTCGAACCTCGAGCAACTCGGCAATCTCGCGCACATCTCGGAAGACATCGGCCAATGATCTCGGATCGGGAGCCACATATGGAAGCCCACGCTGCTGCAGTTGCTCCACCACCTTTTCGTGGCCGGGAACCGTCAGCGATGCCAACACGATGTCGGGTTCAGTGTTGGCCACCGCATCGACATCGATGGTGAGATCGGGTCCTACCCGCTCGACTCGTTGACAGATCGCCAGTGGATGATCGGAGTGATCATCGATGGCCACCAGTTGGTCGGCCAGCCCGAGGGCGCAGACGATCTCGGTGTTAGAGCAGGTCAGGGATACGATTCGCATGGGGTGAGAATAACCGCCAGCGTGAATCGAGTCAGGTGCGTGCAGGGCTCCCCTGGCTTTTTGGCAGCAATAGCCCCAGCAACCCGGCATGAGCCTCCAGCAGGGTCTTGCCCGAGGCGCTGGTCACCGCAGAGGCATCCGGATCTGCCAGGTAAGCGATAGCCCGTACCGATCCTTCCGATCGCAATGGAATCACTGCCAGGCTCTGGATGCCAGAAGAGTACAGTTCCTCCATCGCCTGAACCCTCGGTTCATCGACGATCCTGGCGGCAAGAATCGACTTACCGCTCTCCCAGACATCCTCGACTGCAGCGAGGGCAAGTCGCTCGTGGTGCCCCTTGAGTGGGGCCCCAGCCGCATCCGCGGCACAGATCACCCGTACTTCATCCCCTCGACGAACCAGGATCCAACCCTGACTGGAACCGGTTGACCGGACCAAACAGGCGAGAGCCTTCGGGATCAAGACTCGTGGTAACGCCACTGTTGCGGCCTCCGTCAGTATCGAGGCCACCCGTAACATCTCCTCTGAATGAGTATTGACCTGGGGATCCACGGTGGCGGCACCATTGTCGACAGGATTTGCCGCTGTGGCGGTCTCCAGGGCTGGAATCTCGCGAGCCACACCTTCTCCGTCAGCGCCATCGCCGAGTTGATTGTGGGTCAGATAATGCTCTCTCAGTGGATGAGGCAATCTCTCAGCGAATGCCTGATGGAGTTCATCCGCTTCCGCATAACAGCGGCGAGACTCATCCAGATTCCGCAGTTCGATGTGGATCTCCGCCTGCTGGATCAACGCCTCGATACGCAGGTGACGATCACCCCAGGTCTGCCCGGTTCGCTCCGCCGAGATCAGCAACTCGAGAGACTCGGTCCGATCGGCTCCCGTGGCACGACGCCAGCGAGCCTGCAACAGTGCCGCTTTCCCCTCGAATCCAGGATGAGAGTTCTCGCCGAGGATGACCTGGATCCGCTCCAGTTCCTCCTCGACTCGATCGATTTCTTTCACATCGAGGTGGAGTTCCGCCAACTCGACCAGGCACTCCAGCAATCCGATCCCGGTTCCTGCCCGAGCGTGCACACCCAGTGCTCGGAGCAGATCTCCCTCGGCTCCGCCATGCTCTCGCTGGATCCTGCGGATCCGGCCGCGGGCAAGATGATTACGAACCCCGAGAAATCTCATCCGGTTTTTCTGACTGATTTCGAGCGACGCTTCAATCTTCTTCAGTGAGGAGTCCAGGTCGCCGCAGATCAGGAACACGGATCCTTCTCGATGGAGAGAGATCGCCTGACCCGACAGATCGCCCAGTTCTTCGGCCATCGTGAGAGCTTGTTGTGCCAGTTCGAGAGCTTCCATCGGCTCCCCGGATACCAGATGGGTCTCCGACAATGCATTGAGCGAGTTCACCATTGCCGGGACATCGCCGAGGTCCTCACGGATTTCCAGGGCACGACGATGGAAGTCTTTCGCCTGGTCCATCTCATTTCGATACAGCGAAGCATTGCCGATGGAACTGAAGAAGATCGAATGGTCAGCGGTCCGCTCCGAATCTCCTGCAAGAGAGAGTCCTTCTCCGCTGATCTTCATCGCTCGGTCATAATCTCCGATGCACACGTTCAACCAGGCCAATTGGCTGAGCACGCAGATCTGCTCTCGATCTTTTTCTTCACCTTCGAGACGAGAAACCACCTCTGAAGCTTCGCGAGCCAGCCGAAGTGCTCCAGGATAATCGCCGCGGATCTCCTCGATCTTGCCCAGCTTCCGTAACGCCCGGACTCGACATAGATCCAACTCCACCGACTGGTCTTCCTGCTCGATACGGGCTTCCTGAATGATCATCAGTGAGGACTGAGCGAGATCCAGTTCTCCAACCACGGTTGCGGCATCGCCGATTCGCTCATGGATGGCGAGCCAGTCGGAGATTCTTTCATCTTGGTTTTCGATCTGCAGCAACGCATCTCGGTAATGCTCTAGAGCCTTGGAGTGCGCGTGCATCTCCTTCATCGCATCCCCAGCAGCGAGCAGATGCTCCAGCGCTCGCTCCGGATGATCGGACAACTGGTAATGATGGGATAGTATTTCACGGACCGGGTCGAGGTCCTGCTGATGATGCTCCTCGATCGCATCCGCGAGCATTCCGTGTAACCGCCGCGATTCTGCAGGAGGAATGTCTCGACTGACGATCTCCCGCAATTTTGGCTGGAGAATCGAGTAGACCGGACGGCCACTGTCTAGACTTCTCCCGATCATCCCACGCGCTTCCAGTTCCCGGATCTGCTGGCGAAGCTCACTCCCTAGCCCATCGATCGACTCGATCAGACCGAGTGATACCGGACGGCAATGCAAGGCCAGCAATCGGAGGATGCTTCTCGACTCCTCTCCGATCACCTTCACCCGACGATTCAGGACCTGATGAATACCTGCGGGGAGTTCGACCCTGGCGAGGTCTCCCCCACCCCGGATGATCCAGGCATCACCCTGTCGCTGGATGATTCCCTCCTCCTGCAAGACCTTGAGCATCTCGACGATGAAGAGCGGATTTCCCCCGGTCCGCTCCTCCAGTCGATCCAGAAATGTCGAAGGAATCTCATCCGCTTGCAGGACGTGATGGATCAACTCTGTGATCTGAGTCCTGCCAAATCTCTTCAACTTCAGTTCACTCATCGATGAAGAGGCACTGACCATCTCCAGGAATTCTTCCGTGGCGGCCGATCGTTTCTCGTCATCACGAATCGTCGCGATGATGAGGATTCTTGCCTGGCTTCCTTCTTTCTGCAACTTCTGCTGGAGACGTGAGAGCAGGGCGATGCTCGGATCATCCGCCCAGTGAAGATTGTTGAGGACCAACACACAGGGCTTTATGGCGGAGGACTCCTCGAGAAAAGAAGCGATTTGATCCATGAATCGCACTCGCTCACGATCGGGGCGATCACCAGCATCTCCCAGCGAGGGCACCTGGGCATCTCTCAGCCTCGGACATATTTTTCTCAGTGAGTCCTCGTACTTGCAGAAGATCTCTGACTCGAACCCGATCGAGATCGCCTGCTGCTCGATGATCGATCGAAATGGGTGGTAGGCATCCTGGACCGATTCGTGACAGTTCCCGCAGAATAGTGGGACCTCTCGTAATTTCAGCAGATGACCGAACTCGTCGATGAGCCTCGATTTTCCGATTCCGATCTCACCCGAGATCATCACCAGTGGCCTCTCCAGGTTGACGGGGTGCTCTTTGCCCCCATCGCGCAGCGAGATTCCGAGGTTGCGCTCGGCACTCTCACGGAGGTGCTCCAGTTCGAGACGCCGCCCGACCAGGCGGTTACTGTGGAGATAGGACAACTGGGTCTCAGCAGTTTCCACCTGCCAGTGGCGACCGGCTCCCGCACTGAGTGCGTGAATGATCTCACGGGCACTGGAAAAGCGATTCTCGGGATCCTTCTCGAGCAATCGGATCAAGATCTCGATGATGTACTCCGATTCGCCCTTCAGATCCGCACGCATCTGCTCGCGCCAGTTCCCCCCAGCTCGACCCTGAGAGGATCCATCGGCGGAAACAAAGGGGAGGCGTCCAGTCAAGATCTGATGAAGGGTGACCCCAAAGGAGTAAAGGTCCGCACGGCGATCGGGAGTGCCACCTTCAATGATCTCCGGAGCGACATAATGGAGAGTACCCTTGATGGCGAAATCAAAAGTACCGGTGATTTTTTCGGCAAGACCAAAGTCAATCAGTTTCACTCGAGGGGGGCCGAGACAACGATCGGTAGAAGCCGGATGATCCTCGACCTGAACCACCTTCGAAGTGTCCACTTCACCGATCTCTCTCGACCGAGTGACCAGGATATTGTCCGGTTTGATGTCAAAGTGGACATAGCCTTGAACATGGATGTACTCCAACGCTCGGCAGATCTGCACGACCACATCGAGAAACTCCTGCTCCTCGAAGGCGGTGCACGCTCCCAGCAAATCATCTCCACGGATGAACTCACTGACGATGAACCAGTCATGGCTATCGGTGATGCGACCGAAGTCGTGAACGCGAGCCAGGTTTGGATGACGAAGCCGGGTCAATGCCTCGTACTCGACCTTTGACCACTCCTCGGAATCTTCCAGGTGGTCAGAACGCAACACCTTGAGGGCAACCTTGCGACGGACCTGGAGAATGTCCTCACAGAGGAAGACGGTACCCATCGCCCCGGCACCCAGTTGACGGATGACCCGGTACCTGCCGTTGATACATTCACCCGCGGTGAAAGAACCCATGATGACCCCGGGAACGGGGCTCCAGGGCACCATCAGCGGCACCTACCGTTCCTGATGAAGAATACGACGAAATCGCAGATCGGGCCGCCGCGATCCGCGGGGTCGACCGAGGGGGATCAGAGAGGGCATCTCGCCACTTCTCCGGATCGACCTGAAAACGCTTCCATGGGGCCATATGGGTCGGATGAGCCTTCAGCGAATCTGCCGGAAAGGGTCTTCCTGATCCAGTTCTGTGCGTAACTTGTCGACCTTCGAGATCCACTGCAGCGTCGCATCGCGGATCGCCTCTGGAATCTTCTTCTGCTTTGCTGCCGCATCGATGATGGCTGACAACTCATTTTCAGCGGGGCTGAGAACTCCCTTGGCGACCTCTTGCCAGAAGTTCTTCTCGTGCGAGTCTTCCGTCAGTCTTGATCTCCGTATGTAGTCTTGGGCCCGGTCATCGACCCAGAACTGCACCTTGGCCAGGATGAGTTGCGCTTCTTCGGTGGTCATGGGAGGTCGATAGAGTTTGACCTGTCTCCACTTCTCTGCCTGTTCAGGATTGTCACCAGGTGCACCACCAAACGGCATTCCGATCAGGCTGAGTAGCACCAATGTCACCACCGGAATACCGATCATCGCAGTGATTCCCAGGGTCACATCGCCAAAATCAATCCCATCTGAATCGGGATCGACAGGCGCCTTGGGAGTCGCTCGTGGAGGGGAAGAGGATCGTTTGGCTAACCGTTTACTCATCAAAATCCCAGTCGACACCGAGTGGAGCCACATGGATCAGATCATTGGTCAAAGTCTGTAGTTCGCCAAAATCGCTGTTGTACCCGGAGAACTCCAGGGGAAGAGTCCCATCCGGCTTCCGCACCTCTTGCAGCATCGCTCTGAGTTGATCGAAGGTGGCTCCGGTGTAATCGTTTGCTGCCAGCCATTTTCTAGAAAATCGCTGGGTGTCCTCATCGCTTCGCAGTCGCACCACTTCCCGCACCATCGCCTTGCACTTGAGGATCCTGCGCTTGATCGCATTGTATTCTCCGTCGGTGTTGGTCTCGATCACCACTGTCTTCGGTTCCGTCGGACGATTGACCAACGAGTACACGAAAAACACAGCGCTTCCGACCAGCAAGACCAGGGTCACGATCACGACGATCGGGTTGGCCCCCTTCTTTCGAGGGGGTCTGTACTGGACCCTGGAATCCGCTCCTTGCGGATCGTCTCCAGAGGGTCGGGGTCCACGATTTCCTGAACCCGCTCGAGGCGGACGTCTACGGGCGCTGACCATCTTCATCTCCTCCCGGAAGTCGATGCATCTCTCCACATGGGTCCCCGTTTGCATCGCTCCGAACCTGGATGGTAGCCAGCACCTTCCACAGCGTCAACGCACACCCGGTGGAGAAGAAGCGCACAGAACCCAGCTCCCGGCACTCGATTCCATCCGAGGTGAGGCAGAATCTGCCTCTTCTACCCCCCTGGGAAGAACCAGACGAACATCTCCCTCCGCCAGGATCGATTCACTTCCTTCGAACTGAACCTGCCCCTCGAGCACCACCAGGATCGAGCAGCGCTGAGGGTCTGCAGGCCAGTGGCCAGCAAACTGCCCCCTCAACTCATCGAGCCAAAACGGTCCCTCTGGAACGGGGCGCCACCAACCGGTGGCGTCCCCATCTCTTCCGATCGGAACCTCTGGCGAACCAGTGGGCGCAGTGGTCCTTCGCACCTGATCAAGGTGTAACGGGCGAGGCTTCCCATCGAGCCCGACCCGACCTCCGTCATCCACCCTCCATGTCACATCGGAGGATTGCTGGATCTCTGCCAGCAGGACGCCGGCGCCGATCGAGTGAATCGTACCGGCAGGCAAGTGGATGATATCTCCACGCTTCACCGAAACCTCATTCAATGCACTGGCGATCTCCTCACCAGCCCTGACCCGAGCGACCAGCCTCTCGACATCCCACCCCTCGCGCAATCCGACCTGCAAGCGTGCGCCCGGGAGTGCATCGAGGATGATCCACGCTTCACTCTTTCCTCGCGGTCCGAGTCCCAGGGAAATCGCCAGGTCATCGTCTGGATGGACCTGAACCGACAGATCCTGTGCGGCGTCGATGAACTTGAACAGAAGAGGGAGCCTGGCAGGACCGGGCGGCAGTTCCCCCGCTCCGAGGATTCGCCGAGGAGACTGCTCGATCAGGCTTCGAAGGGTTCTACCCGCCTCGGGTCCTCGAGCCACCACCGAATGATAGGTCTGCTGCTGTTCCCCGACATCGGCGACCTCCCAGCTCTCCCCGACCGGCTCTTCCAACGCCAGTTGGGGACGCAGATGTTCGAGCAAGCGGCGGCCACCCCAGGGTTTTCTCACGCCGATCGGGTGAAACTCCAGAAGAGTAGGAGGAGCATTCAATGACCCGGTTCCCTGGTCAGGCCTTGCGCTTCTGTGAACATCTCTCGCGCTTCTTCAAGGGACCTCTCGGTCGCTCGATCACCACGTAACATCGAGGCGAGTTCCTGGATTCGTGCCTCTCCGGTGACCTCCTCGATTCGAGTGCTGGTCACCTGCCCGCGGGACTCCTTGATCACCCGGTAATGACTCGTTCCGTGACAGGCCACCTGAGGAAGATGGGTCACGCAAAGCACCTGGTGGTCGTTCCCGATCTGATGGAGTTTCTCACCGATGGCCGCGCCCAGGCGCCCGCCGACTCCGGCGTCGATCTCATCGAATACCAGGGTTCCAGTACAAGTAGATCCCGCCAGCACCCTCTGAAGGGCGAGCATCAACCTCGACAGTTCGCCTCCACTGGCGACATCTCCGATCGATCGGAGGGATTCTCCCGGATTGGCACAGAACAGGATCTCGAAATGGTCCGCTCCGCGCTCATCCATTCCATTCCAACCAACGGCTGGCTCCAGAGTCCTCAGTTGCCCTTCGAGACGCGCCTTGTCCAGTCCCAGATCGGTCAATTCGGCGGTCGATTGCTCGACCATCTGCGCCACCACTGCGAGCCTGGCGATGTGGAGCCGGTGGGCCCCCTCGGAGAGTTGCGAGATGCATCGCTGGAGACCCTCGCGAAGTTGAGGAAGTTCATCATCGGCTCCTCCGAGAATCGCCAGTTCCTCGCGACATTCATCTCGGTAGTCGATCAGGTCTTCTCCGCTGCGCTGATATCGATTCTCGAGCGTGACCAGCTGGTCGACCCGCTGGCGCTTCTGATCGAGCAATTGCGGATCCAGATCGAGGCTCGACTCCACATCTGCGAGCCCACGCACAGCATCGGTCAGCAAAATCGACGATTCGGAACAACCTTCGACCAGCGCTTCGATACCCGGGTGAAGCGCGGTCATCCCCTGAAGATTTCGCCGAGTTTCTGCCAGCTGATCGAGGATGCTGCCCTCCTGTTGCTCGAATTGCTGCCGCACCATCTCGATCGATGCCAGCAACTGATCCCGATCCTCCAGCAGCTCCAGTTCCTGTTCGAGATTCTCACGTTCGTCCCCGGTGATGCTGGCCTGGTCCAGTTCCTCGAGGATGTGTTCGAGAAACAACCGGCGGTCGCTACGCTCGCGGACTCCCTCCTCGATGCGATGGATCTTGCCCTCCAGCTCGCGCGCTTCCTGCCAGCTTCTGGCATGCTCCTCGCGCAATTCTAGCAGTCCACCAAATCGATCGAGCAGATCGAGTTGTGCGCCGGGTTGGAGCAATGTCAGGGCATGGCCCTGGCCGATCACCTCGATCAACAGGGGTGCAATTCGCCTCAGAATGGTGGTGGTGTTCTCACGGCCATCGATCCGACAGCGACTTCGCCCCTCACGACGAACCTCGCGCTCGATGACCAGTTCTCCCTCCTCGATGGGCGAACCGAGCAGTTCCGAGATCTTCATCGCCGTCGGTCCATCGAAGTGAAAGATACCCCGGACCCGTGCCCGCTCAGCGGTCCTTCTGATCAGGTCGGTACGGGTTCGCTCTCCTCGAAGAATCGCCATCGAGGCCAGCAGCATCGATTTTCCGACCCCGGTTTCCCCGGTCAGGACCTGAAGACCTGGACCCATCTCCAGTTCAGCGTGTTCAATCAATCCCAGGTTTTCGATGGAGAGGTGGACCAACACCGTCGGACTCCGATCTTCAGTGAGCCTGGGACCCGGGGGCAACCTTGCCGTCGGGTCCAATCAGTCGAACCACTCCTGCGTCCTCGACCGCCAGTAACATTCCTCGAGACTCCACACCTCGAATCGTTGCCGGTTGAAGATTCCAGACCACCATGATGGTGCGCCCGAGCAACTCATCGCGGGTGTAGTGGGCTCGCACTCCAGCGACGATCTGTCGCTTCTCGTCGCCTCCATCGATGGTCAGAAGCCACAGGCGATCCGCCTTGGGATGTGGTTCCACCTCCAGCACCTTTGCGGTCCGCAACTGCACCCGGGCAAAATCATCGATACTGATCAGGTCGGTCTCCGCAGTGGTTTCCGTCTCGGTTTCTTCGTTCATGAAGTCGCTCCTTCTGTGGCTCCAGGGGTCGATCGTGACCACCGTTCTAAGCGGACACCCTTCGCTGTGCAATCCTGCCCAGATGAGAACAAGCCCCCGGACATCTCTGTCCGGGGGCTTGTTCGCTGTGGATCTCGATCAGTTGCGCCCTAGAGGCTCTCTTCCAGCAGGCTATCGACCAGTTGCTGGAGCCTGGCCTCGTCAGCTCGACTGAAGCCCCCGTCTTGAATCCGTTCGAGCTCCCTACCCGGCGAGACCGGCTGGTCCCCCATCTGGCGGATCTGGTCCATTAACCTGGCATGATCCCTGATATCGTCAGGTACCGGTTGGAAATTATCTACCGGATCGGAGCCGTCAGCGCCATCCGTCTTGCCGGAGTCGTCAACGCCATCCGTCTTGCCGGAGTCGGCAACGCCATCCGTCTTGCCAGAGTCGTCAGCGCCAGCCGCTCGATCGAGTTTCTTTTCATCTGGACCGCCGTCACCCACTCCACCGATTCCGTCCACTCCACTGGTCGTCATGGGAAAACCCCTCTTCCCTTCGAGGATAAAATCGCTCTGAGAACAGAATCCCTCAATTTCCCGCTCCCTGGAAGACCCCAATAATGATCTCCTGATAATAACTTCGGATTTACTGGAGGGGATCTTGAGGCTTTTCTTGAAAAAAGTACAAATTCATCGCCCTGCAGCGATTCGCCGACAGGGTCCCATGGTACCAATTCAATGCGACATCACTGTATCTCGCCTCTGAGACTTATCTTCGGCATCCGGGGTACTGCCCCTTGAGCCCTAATTTCTGCAATTCGGAGATCGATCCACCTCGAAATCGAATCCACAGGGCGAGATTCCACAGCAGGACCGTATTCAAAGGGGACAGGGGCTCGATCGGGTCGATGAACCGTCCTTGCCAGCGATTTCCTGGGCCACTGTGGAAACCTCCGGGTTGCTCGCAAGATGGGAGAGAATGGGCCGAAAATCAGGCTCGTAGGCCGTATCGAGACACTCTTCGGTGGATTCGTGACCCACGGAGGGACGGTCTGCTGTGAGCTGCCGACCCCTTTCTCATGCTCCGTAACGAATCCTGACGAACCCTGAATAACCCTGGAAAAGTCCGCTGATGAGAAGAACCGTGGCGGATGGCTGGATTCTGGCCCCACGACTCTCGTCACTCCACCAGGCCACAAAAACGAAGCCCAATAAAAACGAGGCCTCCCCCGGACCATCCGGGGGAGGCACCTGATTCGGTGCCCCCGAGTACGCACGCGCGGGACCCGCGTATCGCGCGACGCACCACGAAATGGGGAGCACTGACAAAGGTCTTCAGGAATTCTCGACGACTTTGCGTCGGCGAGAATCACCAAAGATCGGCTACAACACGATCCTTCCATTGAGGGTCAGGTCGCCTTTTTTCTTGTCGGTCACTATCTTGTCCTTCTTGTCGGTGACGGCTTTCTTCTTGTTGCTGTCTTTCCGCTGACCTTTGGGAAGATCGCGTGGTTGCCGCAGGATTTTGGCATCGTCGGGGATCTCGTCGAAATCGCCGGGGAGTTCGAGTTCCTCGACATCCACCCAGTCGAGGCTCTCGAACTTCTCGCGAATGTGATCGGGCATCTCCTCGAGAGACCCTGACCAATGAATCGACTGCTCGTCTGGATCCAGGAGTCCGGTCGAACCAAAGGTCACAATCGATTCTTCTCCATCGGTTCCGCCCAACACGAACTTGTCGGTCGCTCCCGATTCAAGTTCAACCCCGGCGGCTTTCTTCGTGTCAGGCTTCTTCTTCTTGTTCTTGTTCTTGTTCTTGTTCTTCTTCTTCTTCTTGTTCTTGTTCTTCTTCTTGTTCTTGTTCTTGTTCTTCTTGTTGGCTGCGGCTTTCTTTTTCGCGGCTCTGACCTTCTTGATCTGGCCATCGCCCTCGGCGATCTTCTGGATCAGGATGGCTGCGCCGTGCCCCTCACCGCCACCGAACTCGATCGCTCCCCCTTCGAGGTCGCCGATGATCTCCTGGATGGCAGCGGGAATCTCATCTAGATCTCCGTTCCACTCGATGACTTTCTCGTCATGATCCCCATCCTTTTCGATGATGGTGTGGATCTCGATCTCGCCGCTTCCCTGGTGATCTCCACCGACCTGTTTCAGAATGCGCTGGATGTCGATGGGCATACCACCATCACTGTTGACCTGGATGTCGAACTGCATCTCGGAGGAGTGCTCGCCTCCACGCGCCTCTCGGTTGCCTTCAGTGCGTCCCGTCTTCCACTGGAAGACCCGATCGCCGATCTGTCCACCGTCCTCATCACCTCGGAAGTGATGCACCTCGATGTCAGCTGTTGAGCCTTTAACACCATCAACAACCTGCAGGAGATGTTGAAATTCATCGGGCAACTCTCCGTCGAAATCATCCATGCCTATCATCATCACCTTGGCGTTACCGGATTCTCCGAACTGGAAATCACCGCCATGCTCCAGGTGCAAGTTGACGTCATCGAGATCACCATCGAATCGCATCACGCGCTTGATGATTCGATGCTGGCCCTCGCCGTCGTCCTTTCCTGCACAGCTGGAGCATGCATCCCCTTCGCTGCAGTCACTCTGACACTCTTTCAGGACATTCCCGAAAGCAGTCCGATTTCCACCGATGAATGCCGAGCCCTGGCAGCTGGCACAGATCGGTCCGGCACCATGATTCATCGACATCGCGATGCCCTGGTGGCCTTCGACCGACGGGTCAAATCCCATCATCTTGGCGTGACCCATCATCGGAGGGCGGCTCATCATCGATCCACCGCCCATCATCTGAGAACGGCCCATCATCTGAGGGCGGCTCATCATCGATCCACGGCCCATCGCCTTGCCACGAATCGCCATGCCACCGGCCCCGGTCTGGCCCATCATGGCTACGCGACCCATCCTTTGCTGACCACGACCCATCCTCTGCTGACCACGACCGATTGCGCCTCGGAGTTCCCTCATCACCCCAGCACCGCCTTGCGCGGCACCTTCCACGATGAAGACTCCATGATCCGAATTGCCCGGGACGTCGATGCCCATCATCCGGCCTCCTCGAGCGGATCGATCGAAATCCACGATCATTTCAACAGCATGACCTTCGCCCATCTCTTGGGACACCCTTCCTGCCGCACCGCGACCCGGCATCCTCCGCTGGTTGAAACGACCGTCACCTTGCATTCCGTCATCGCAATCAGTGCAAGACTGACCGCGCACATTCATTTCTTGAATATGAGCTTCGACCCGACGGAGATCTCCATCTTGTTGGTCATCTCGTGGATGGAAACTTCGATTACGATCTTCGTCACGGCGATCGTTGTCACGGCGATCGTTGTCACGGCGATGTTCTTCACGATCTTGATCATCACCACCACGATTTTCTCGATTTCTTTGCGGACGACCACGCTCAGAACGGCCTCGTCCCTCTCTGTTACCTGCTTCGTTCCGATCCCGCCTCTGGTGCAATTGTTCCAGTTGCTCCTCGACTCGACCGATCTCCTGATGGAGTCGATCCAGTTGCTCTACTAGCCGCTGAACCTGTCGATCGACTCGCTCATCGTCGTGACCTCTGTCTCGATCCTCGTCCGCACCGGAGCCATGTTCCTGGGCGAATGCGGACTGGCCAGGGTGGACATGGATGCATGCGGGCAGCACGAATCCACATACGAGCAGCAAAAAGCCGTAGTAGATGGGTGATTTCATGGTGGCGGTTTCCGTTTCTAAATTAGAAGCGCTTGGGCTTCGATTCGTTGCTCTTGATCGGTGCCAGAACTCGGGGACTCCCCTGCCTGATGATCTCGATCGGAAGGTCGTTCTTTTCCTGTAGACGAAAGATTTGATTGTGCGCATCCTCGAGCGATGCGATCGGGGTTCCACCGATGGCCGTGAGGATGTCATGGGTCTGCCAGCCTGCGGCCTGCGCCAGACTCCCATCCCTGACGCTGCTCACCAGGACACCGCGTCCTGCCAGCAGCGGCAGGTGCGCTCGAAGAGCTGGAGGCAGCTCCTCGAGGATCAGCCCCAACGGCTCGATGGAGGTGGTGCTACCAGAACTGTGGCTCTCCAGAATCACCTGACCATTGCGCGTGATCCGAACTTGACTGCTGGAAGACCAGTCCCGACCAGGACCCGCACCCCAACGAGGATCGAGAGCTCCGATCTCCAGCGGATTCCTCGGGCGAGCCGTCGGAAAGCGGCGGAACATCTGCTCTTCCATCCGCTTCATCTGCTGTTCTGCTCGACGGATTCCCTCGAACGGATCGCCGCCACCTGGAAACGGTAACGGATCCGGCGACCGGGGCCGTTCAAACTCGATGGGCTGGCCCTCCACCTCGATGGATGAATCGGTGGTGACCGAGCCATCGGAGTGAGTACGACGCAGTTTCTGTTCCAGGGTTCCATCCTGAGTAGTACTCGAGACCTGCTTCTTCAGGCTCAGTGCCGTCAAGATCGACTGCGCCTGAGCCCTCACTTCCGGGTCGTCGCTGGTCAAGGCGTGCTTCACCGCCTCGCGAACAGGTTCCCCTGCAGCGATCAATGACTCGCTGGCGAACTGGCGATCTCTCCAGGAATCCGCTGCCAGATCGCGAATCCAACGCTCGACCTTCGCACTCAAGACAGAATCCCGTTCGAGGGAGGAATCAGAATCCCGTTCGAGGGAGGAATCAGAATCCCGTTCGAGGGGGGATACAGAATCCCGTTCGAGGGGGGATACAGAATCCCGTTCGAGGGGGGATACAGCGTCGGTCTTCTCCTCGGCAGTGGAAACGACCGGTTCCGGTTTCTGCGGCAGTGGATCCTGGGTGACGAGCGGTTCACCTGAAGCGGGATCGACCGCCCAGGCGGCGGAGTGAGTAAAGACCGGAACCCCGGGAACGACGACCAGGGTGAGGACGACACCCAGCGTCACGAGGACCAGAACTCTCGTATGAGAAGCTCCGGGGAGGTGTTGGGCTCGGGGGAACCCAGGGCTCCGGTTCATTTGTGCTTTCGATTTCATCGATTCAACCTCATTCACAGGACCTTCTGCACGGCCCGGGAGGGATCACCCCTCAGCATCAGGAATAGCAAAGCAGGGGCCATTTTCGGGGTTCCCCCATCGGATTTCCATACTGTACTTAAGTTGTTATTTTTATACCAGTTACACCATACCCTGGATGAAAGTTCCGGGATTTGGGACGGAGACTGGGAGCGTATCACCCCATTTGGTCTCGTCCCAAACCCCGGAAGAGGCTCGACTGTCTTCAGCGCAATCACACTGTCGATCAGGGATCGATCTCGAACTCGATGTACTCGGTCGTACCCTCCTTGACGAAAACATCGATGGTCGGAGCATTCTTGATGCGTGTGGGCGTCCCGTCACCACGTCCAAAATTGGTCACCCGAACGGTGTACTGCCCACGGGGTAGACCTGGGAAGGAGAAGAAACCCTTCCGATCGCTCTGGACCCTGGCATCGGTGCCCTTCTCTCCTCCGGAAAGGAGTACCTGAGTTCCTGCGAGGAAATTTCCTTCGAGGTCCGAAATACGCCCCTCGATGATACCTCCGGAACCGATGGCGATGACCAGATCAGAGGTGCCACTGGCCACTCCTTCGACTCCGATGGTGATGTAGGCGCGGTGCTCGACATTCAGCGAGACCGAGGGCACCGCCAGTTCGATGAACTCGAAGTAACCATCCGCTCCGGTCAAGATCTGATCTCTTCTGCCCTTTCCTCGACCTCCGAGGGAAGTGTTGAGGAAGTTACGATTGCCTCCGATCACGGTGACCTTGACGCCAGCGACCGGTTGATTGGTTGCGGCATCGATGATCTGACCCATGACTCGGCCCCCTTGTCCGAGAACCACCGTGGGAAGATCCACCCACTGGTTGGAACGGACCATGATGTTTTCCATCACATCTTGAGCGAATCCTGGGGCTCCGATGATCACGGTGTAAGTCCCCGGCTGCAGCCCGTCATAATCGTATCGGCCGTCTTCAGACTGGAAAGTCCTCGCAGGTACCCGGGTCACTTGTCGATCACCTTCGATGATCCTCGGAGAGACGCTGAATGCCCGCAGGGGAACGCCGGTCTCATCGATCACGGTTCCGCGAATCCCGCCGAGGGCTTCCAGTTGGATGGTGATGGGCGCAGCGTCGACTACGACCTCGAACAGGCGAATATCTGCAAACCCTTTCTTCTCCACCACGAGATCGACCGGGAAACGCCCCAGATCGTCGAAGTGGAACTGGCCAGTCAGGCCAGAAGTGCGGTTCACCTTGCGCAGCCCATCGCTGGTATCGATGGCGGTCACCCGGACTCCCTCGATTGGAACTCCATTGACATCGGTGACCACTCCGTCCAGCACGGCACCCCTGACCATCTGCAATTCGACATTGCCATGGTTGTGCCCCTCGGTCACTGCAACTCCACTTCTTTCGATCAGCAGGTATCCTGAGACCGAGCAAAGCAGGGTGTGGTCACCGTCTGGAAGACTCTTGATCGACCAGTTGCCCGCCGCATCGGAATAGGCCTTGTTGGGGAGCGATTCAGGATTCACCTCTCCGAACCAGTTGTCACGCACGGCGACGACCGCCCCCTCGATGGGAGTGCCGACCTCGTCGATGACGATGCCACTCACCTCACCGCCGACCTTCATCACCAGCACCACCTCATCGATGGCACTTCCAGCAGTCAGGTCGAATCGATCGGACTCACTGGTCAGGTACTGAGAATGAGATCCTTCAAGGAACATATCAGTTCCGGGAGAGACTTCGATCACCTCGAATGTTCCATCCGCATTACTGGTCACTGAAGGGGCCGCATTCACCGTAACCGGGTTCTGCTCGGAGTGCTGTTTCCTGGCACTGACAGCGACACCCTGAAGTGGGCTGCCGTTGGCCGCCAGAACCACTCCTCGGACCACGCCATTTCGCTCGAGGAAAAAATCCTGTCCAGAGCTTTCAGCACCCTCAGTAACCCCAACCTGGACATTTCCGGAGCGCATGTAGCCGGTCGCCGTCACGCTCACGTAGGCGATGGGACGACGCTGCTCGGTGATACCACGGACGTAGTAGCGACCATTGCCATCGGTGATCGCTGTCTTCTTGACATCCGCAACATCGTTGACGGTCACCATGGCACCTGAGATGGGCCCACTGGTTTCGGCATCGAGGACACTGCCGCTGATCGCCGCGCCATCACTCAACTGGATGCTGATCGCTTCGATTCCCGGACGGATCCTCAGTTCTTGATAGGTCGCATAGTCTTGCGCACTGACGATGAGACGGTAGTCCGCGTCTTCAAGAGTGTCGAAGGTGAAGGTGCCGTCGGAATCGGTCAGTAATCCAGCATCGGTCAGATCGATCGGCGGGCCGTCGGTACGAGCCCCCATCGGATTCACCTTGCAGCGGGCTCCCTCGAGTGGTGAACCCAGAGGGTCGTAAACGGTCCCCTGGATCACGGCGCCAGGGATCAAGGTCACATCTACTTGTTCCGAAGCACCGGACTCGATCTTCAGGTCTGGATATTGACGCGACTGGAACCCAGAGGCTCGTGTCACCAGACGGTACTTGCTTCCCCCACCGAGTTGATCAAACAGGAAGAATCCGCTGCCATCGGTCTGTTCCGAAGCCAGGGGAGGCATTGCCCGCTCCTGGATGATCTCGATGATGTCCTGAGTCCCGGTCTGACGGTACACCTCGATCACGGCATCTACGATGGCTCGACCGCCAGGGTCCTGCACCGTACCGGAGAGTTGTCCACCCAGTTCCAGTACGAAGTCTACCTCTGTACTGCCAGCGGAGATGTAGCGCTTCTCCATCGGTGAAAAACCACTCACTACCGATTGCAGTCGATAGGAGAGGTTTTCAAGGCCAGCGATCACATAGTTCCCCGATGCGTCGGAGAGCGCCACGATGCCGTTTTCCTCCTGCATTTCTTGCAGTTCCAGAAGTACTTGAAGTCTCTTCTGCAGGGGAGCTTCCTGGGCCACACGCTCCTTGAATGCAGCGATCTGTGCGTTCGGCACCGGCTGACCCAAGGGATCATAGACGGTACCGCTGATGGACATCCCCGAGGTGAGGATCAAGACCACTTCGGGCGGGCTCTCTCCATCGATCAACGAGACGTCCAACTTGTGGCTCTGGTAACCAGAGAGCGCAGCTTGAAAGCGGAACAATCCTGCAGCGAGATCATCGAATCGGAAGGTGCCATCTGCGGCGACCATCTTTTCCGAAACAAATACCGCAGAGGCGACTCCGTTTCCGCCATCGAGACGAAACATCTTGACCGTGGTTCCTGGAAGGGGAGTACCTCCCTCATCGCGAACCAGTCCTGAAATACTCGATTTCAATACCTGTCGCTCAGGGAGGCGATTCACCGGTGTTACAGGAGTGGTGGTCGAGGAGTTGCTACTCCCGACTCCCGATCCGTTCTCACCAGGACCCTCGGGTCCATCGCCGAGGAAACTCATCAGACCGAAGCCGATGATCACAATCAAAAGTGTCAGCGCAGCCGCTTTCATCGCAGAACTCATCGTATTTCTCCTTTACAGTGCTGCCCTTCGAGAACCATGGGTGCTCGAAAATAGCCTTCACTGCTCATTCTATTCCCAGGTCAAAAGTACCCCTGGGTTCAACTTTCTGATCCGAACTCTCGAAAGAGTCCTCCTGGGCGAACCAATCGCCCTTCAGACTAGGCGATACGGCCTTCGCCGGGGATGATTTCCTCCGACAACAATCCGTTCTCTTTCTTCAATCGGTATTTCTTGATGCGGTACTGGAGGGTCTTGTATGAAATTCCCAGCATTTTTGCCGCAGGATCGAGGCTTCCTCCTGTTCTCTGCAAGGCTTGCTCGATCAGGCTTCGCTCCAGATCTTCCAGGATCAGCCCTTCTCTGGGCAACTGAAATGGACCGTCTCCTACAGGGAGTAGCTTCGATTGGTGATTCGCGATTGTCGGTGGAAGCAGGTCCACGCTGAGCACCTCCCCATCTCCGAGCACCATCATCCGCTCCAGAGAATTCTCCAGCTCCCTGACATTACCGGGCCATGAGTGCTCCTCGAAAGCCGTCATCACCGCCGCGGATACACCCTGAAAGTTCTTCCCATGGCGCAGACTTCCTCGGGCCAGGAAGTGATCGATCAGAAGGGGCAAGTCATCTTTACGCTGGCGCAAAGGTGGAATGGTCAAAACGATGACGTTGAGACGAAAAAATAGATCTTCCCTGAATTCACCCTCGGCTACGGCAGTTTCAAGATCACGTGCGGTCGCCGCCACGATCCTTCCCCGGAATGAAATCGTCTCGGCTGATCCTACTCGAGAGAACTCCATCTCCTGGACTGCACGAAGCAACTTCGGCTGCAAGCTCAACTCCATCGATCCGATCTCATCGAGGAACAGAGTGCCGGCTCCCACATCTTCGAACCGCCCCACTCGACGTGAAGTCGCTCCGGTGAAAACGCCTTTCTCATGACCAAACAGTTCGCTCTCGATCAGGTTTTCTGGAATCGCTGCGCAGTTGATCGCCAGGAAGGGATTCTTTTGACGAGCACTCATTAGATGTACTGCACGAGCAACCAGTTCCTTTCCTGTGCCGCTCTCACCACTGATCAGGCATGTGGAATCTGCACCTGCGACCCGCTCGATCAGACGGTAAAGATCAGTCATCCCGGCACTCTTGCCGACGATTCCACAATAGGCGTCCTTGCCCGAAACGAGCATTTCTTTGAGGTCTGCATGATCTCTCGCCAGCTTGGATTTTTCGGCAGCGGATGTGATGGTGATGAGTGTCTTTTCGAGATCGAGAGGCTTGGACAGGAAACCGAAGGCCCGGGCCTTGCCGGAAGTAAACGCCACATCGTCGGTGGCATATGCGGTCACCAGTATCACCTCACAGAGGGGGTCGTCGTGGCGTGCCTGCTGGAGCAGTTCCAGCCCCTCCTTGTCGGAGGGCATGCGGAGATCGGTCACCACAACTCCGAAGGGGTCACTGGCCTCCCTCCCCTGTTCCAGTGAAGCGAGAGCCTGAGGAAGACCGGTCGCTCCTTCCGCACGGAAGCCCTCTCGACAGAGGGTAGAGACCAAAATCTCTCGCTGCTTACGCTCGTCATCTGCGACCAAAATTCTGACTGGACGATCCATTAGCTCGGTCCTCCCACTACTTCAGCTGGCATCAAGAACCTCACTTCTGTTCCAACCCCTACCTCGGAGTTGATTTCAAGACGGCCACCATGGCGCTCTGCCACTCGTCTGGAGATAGCAAGCCCCAGTCCAGTACCCCCTGGTCGCATGGTGACGTAGGGAAGCATCACCCGTTCAAGGTCTTGCTCCTCGATACCAGGCCCATCATCGACGAATGAAATGACGATCCACTGGCCATCCGATCGAGCCGACATCTTGAGAGTTCCTCCATCTCTTTCCATCGCCTGCAAAGCGTTCTTCGCGATGTTGAGAAATGCGCTCTTCGCCTCGATACGATTCCAGATCGCCTCGCTCAGCCCATCTTGAATATCGATGCTGAGTTTGATCTTGTGCACACCTGCTTCTTCTTCCAGCAATCTGCCCAGATCTTCGAGCAGGTCTCCGGGATTGATCCGTTCCGACTCTTGAGCCGCCGGCTGCGCCAGTTGAAGGAAATTAGTAACCAGGCAGTTGAGCCGCTCGATCTCTTCCTTGACATCCCCGGTAAAGCCCAAAAACTGCTCGCGAGCTTCTGGATCTGTTGGCACGAACTCTCTCCGGATGCGACCGACGTGCAGCGAGATGGCGCTGAGAGGATTTCGAATGTCGTGAGCCACTCCTGCTGCAAGATCTCCCATCGACTGGACTCGTTCACGATGCTCCAAACCCTTCTCGACGCCCCGGGCATCTTTGATCTGAAGAACCATGTCATTGAATTGTCTACTGACCAATCCGAACTCTGGATCATTACGCTCGGTCAACCGAATCGAGAGGTCTCCACTGGCCACGGAGCGCATCCCCTCGACCACCTCGGTCACCGGCCTCATCAGCCGGGCGCCCAGCACCCATGCGATCACCAGGCCGATCAAGAACATCGAGATGGTCGCAGAAAGGTCGTAGTACCTGGCTTCATTCACCAACTGTTGAAGTTCATCGAGATGGGGTTGTAACTGGATGCCCATCCCTCTGAAATCATCTGGGTCACTGGCAAAAAATAATGGTCCAGCGGAATCGATGGATCTTCTGTACCCATAGGATTCTGCAGCGGGCTGGCGGCGACCATCTAGCAGCATCTCCCTTGGCGGATGATTCGCCCCTATCGGGGGGAGTCCTCCAGTATTCTCCACATTTGTGGCGAACTTTTCGATCTCAGAATATTGCTGTCCCACTCCCGCCCGACCTTGCTCAGAAATCATCTGCTCGGCAGGCTCATTCAACTTACTTTTGGCGACTCTCCTTTCCCGCCATGCCGATTCCCGGTCTTCAGCATGCCCGGTGGATCCACTCACGATGAGGGCGGGCCACTCGGATCGATCACCGTTGGATTCCGCTCCAAAATCAAGTAGCACTGCAGCATTCCTCTTGAAATCAGTGCGCCCGATCAAGGACACATCGATCGCAAGATCAGGATGGTTTTTCTGCATCAGAGCCAGCACCAAATCCTCGACACCGGAGCGCAGTAACAGGTCTTCATCGAGTTCGTCTGCAGGCCCCGATTCCATCTCCAGCACTCTGCTCTTGAGTTGGGCCAGAAATTTGTCAGTCTCCCGGTCGAGTTGCAATTCTCGCGTACCCGGAACCAGAGTGTTGGCCTCGAATCCGACGTGGAGGTCCCTCTTGTTGAATGGGCTCCCTGTAGTGGCCTGGATCCCCATCTTCACCGCCTCGGCGGCGATGTTGGCAGCGATCTGCTCCACTGCCTGGAGCAATCGCTGAACCTTGCGTTCCTCCAGCCAGCCTTGAACCGTCAGCGTCCCCGCCAGCAGAAACGCCAGCAGCAGCACCAATTTGACCCGGAGGTTCCAGAATTGCTGGGAGGGGAGTCGCAATCGCGTCACTGGACGGTTCCTTTCTTCGGGCAAGCGGGGCCCATCGGAGCGGGGCCTGACCCACGGAGACATGCAAACCATGTTCCCGACTCGAACTCCACTGGGCTGGCGCGATACCAATCCTGCCAAATCTACCCAAGTGCTTCCAGAACAACGACTTGCACCGACTTCAAAGTCCCTCACGGCTCATGCCGTGGCGCGCATCCCCCAGATGGGGCACTCATTTCGGGTAATAGTGTAGCATTTTTGACCACTCGGATGTGGCCTTCTTCAGGTCCCTTGGGCTCCCCAAGTTCCCCTCTGCATGCGATGATCCCGGCCACTGCACAGATGTAAGGGGAGTCCCATGACGAACTCGATGATGATTTTCATACTGATTGCCGCCCTCGAAGCGCCGAGCCCGATGGCGTTACCCAATGGTGAGATGGCCTTGCCCGATGGTGAGATGGCCTTGCCCGATGGTGAGATGGCCTTGCCCGCTGATGAACCGGACTGGAGCCAGGCGATCGAGGCCTCCCTCTCGACGCTGGTCTCCCATCAGGAGTCGATGGAAGCTGCCGAATCCAAGGGAAAGAAGCAGGTCGAAGTTCGAGAATGGCCCTATGAAGGTGTTTACCGCGAAGGAGGGCAGATTCCTCCCGGCTATCGGGTCGGTGGAACCGCCATCGTGATGCGTTCCTTGATCGAAGTTCCAGGTCTAAAAAAGGATTCGCAAAGAGTCGATTCCGTGATGCGAGGACTCTCTTTCCTGCTACAGGAATCACTGCGCGCACCGCGAATGGGTAGCGGCTTCAGCGGTGGCTACGATGTTCGCGACTGGGGGCACATCGAAAGCCTGGAGACGATTCTCCGGATGCAAGAACTCAAAGTGGTCCCGAGAAAACTGCAGAAACCATGTCATGAACTGGTGGAGAAACTGATCTCCACGCTGATCGAGAATGAGATCCCCGGCGGTGGTTGGAACTACTCCCGCCGGCGCCGGGCGGGAGCATCGAGTCCCGCTTCCCCCTTCATGACAGCACCAGCAGTGATGGCACTGATGAGAGCCAGAGATCGAGGATACAAGTTTGACCTTGCTGTGATCGATCGGGGTCTCGACACACTCGAAGCCGCTCGGCTCGAGAGTGGCGCCTTTCAGTACTCGACCAATCCTGCCCGTGTCACGGGAGAGGGTTTCGAGGCGGTTCAGGGTGCCTGCGCGCGGATGGCTGTGAGTGAAACTGCGCTGTGGTTGGCCGGCCGTGCCGATCAAAAGAGAGTCCGATCTGCGGTCGACGCATTCCTTGAACACTGGGAATGGCTCGAAAAGCGGCGCGCTCAAACGGGCACTCACAATCCACCGTACTACATCGCTCCCTACTACTTCTTCTATGCCCACACCCACGCTGCCAGGGCATTGCAGGCTCTTCCGCAAGAAGATCGAGAGCCACTACGTCAGCGAATCCTCGCTCGATTGTGGCAGGTAAGGGGTGAAGATGGTTCGTGGAATGATCGGGTCTTCCCACGCAGTTCTTCCTACGGCACCGCAATGACGATTCTCGCCTTTCGTGCACCGGAGAGTCCGCTACCGAAGGTGATGAAGCCAAAAGTTCTGAAGCCTGAACAGACCTTGAAGGAGATCCCGGCGGAGCGGAAGCCCAGCTCCGGCACTGCCCTCTAGCGGACCAGTTGCTCACGCAGGGTACGGACGAAGAGACCCACATCGGTCACGATCCCCAGCGCCTGTGCCGATCCTCGATCGGCCAGTTTGGTAGCCACCGCCGGATGGATATCGACACACACCAGCGGCACATTCCCCGGCAACATGTTGCCGACTCCGATTCCATGGAGCATCGAGGCCAGGATGATGACCAGTCCCGCATCCAGTAACTGCGACGCATAACGATCCTGCGCTTCGATGAGATCCATCACCGTCTCCGGCAAGGGACCGTCATCTCGGATCGACCCCGCCAGCACGAATGGAACCTGCCGCTCGACCAGGGCATGCATCAATCCATCTTTGAGGACCCCGGATGCGACGGCTGCCTCGATGGACCCCTGCTCTCGAATCCGGTTGATGGCTCTCATGTGGTGAGAATGGCCATGATCGACCACGCTTCCATCGGAGACCGATACACCGAGGCTGGTGCCGTACAATTGTGTTTCGATATCGTGAACTGCCAGTGCATTTCCACTCAGTACTGCATCGACCCAGCCTGCTGTAGCCAGTTGAGCCAGATCGTTGGCGGCGCCGGTGTGAACGACCACGGGTCCCGGTACCCATACGATCTTCTTGCCCGATTTCCGAGCGGCTCTGGCCAGCTCGACCACCGCCCGAATCTGAACCTCGGCTCGCCTCTCGGAGGAAACATCGTTGGACATGAAGGCAAATGCAGGGCGAGTCTCTGTCGCGCTTTCGGCGAGCAACCGCACACCGTCCATGCCGATCACCACTTCATCGCCGACCTGCACGTCTCGCAACTTGGTACAGGCAAGGGCTCCATCCCGACGAGTGATGCAGCCATCCATTCGCTGCTGAGGGAGGAATTGCCAGACCCCTCCATCCAGTACCTCGGTCTGGTGGTGAGTGGTGCTGTAGAACCCTTCCGGGGCGACTCCAGCGGCACTGGCTTTCTGCCACTGGACCGGAAGTTCCGACGGATCCTCGAATCCAAGTGCGATCAGAGCCGCGAGCAGCCGTTGCCCAGCAGCCTCATCGGCAGAAGTGACGAGGATTTGCAAATCCTCGTCTGTCAGTCGAATCACCTCGACCTCGCCACTGTGCTTTCCTGCGGCATGAAATGCGGCAGTCAGCAATGAGCGAAGGTCTCCTCCCGCAGCAGCAGACAGTTTTTTTTCGAAAGTAGCGGACATGAAGAGACTATTTCCTGTGCTTCCGGCCAGAGTCCCGTCACCCTGTCGGGACCGCAGGATAGCATGGCCACGTGCTCAGGCGAGAAGTCCCGACCGCTTCTCTCAGGAAAGGGGTCTCACTTGCTTCCCAGTCGAAGGCTCTCCCCCGGCGACACCACCGACGCGGGAAGTTCACACGATGAGACCCGGCCATTGAAAACTCCTCGCCTCGACAAGATCGGCTCCTTCTCCATCGAAGAAAAGATCGGCGAAGGCGGAATGGGAGTGGTTTACCGTGCCCGTGATCCACGGTTGCAGAGAACCGTTGCCATCAAGAGAATCCACCCTCGCTTGCAGGAGAGCGTCGACATCCGTGAGAGGTTTCTCACCGAGGCGCGCGCGATCGCTGCCGTCAGTCACCCAAACATCGGTCAGATTCACGCCATCCACGAGGACGAGGATCCTCCTTACCTGGTGATGGAGTTTCTCGAGGGGCCCAGTTTCGAGATCCAGGTCGAGAAACAAGGCCCCATGTCATCTGCAGCAACGATTCGCGTCGCCATCTCTGCCGCACGAGCACTTCGTGCTGCCGTCAGAAGCGGCATCATCCACCGAGATGTGAAACCTTCGAACTTGCTGCAGGACTCTCGCGGAGTCGTCAAACTGGTGGACTTCGGACTGGCCGGAAACCTCGGCGAGAATCCTCAGGACGAACCAGAGTTTCTTTGCACTCCTCAGTATGGATCCCCCGAACAGATCCAGGGCTGGGCTCTCGACGAACGCTCCGATATCTATAGTCTCGGCGCAACGCTGTTTCATCTGCTCACGGGCAAGCCTCCCTTTGAAAGAGACTCTCGGGTTGACTTGATGGTCGCCCAGGTCAACGAGCCCGCCAGATCTCCAGCCGCTCTTCGTTCAGGCATCCATCCTGAACTGGCACTGCTGGTCCTTCGAATGCTGGAAAAGCGTCCGGAGGATCGACCACACGACCATGGAGCATTACTTTCGGAACTGGAACAGTTGCAACTGAAGATCGATCCTCCCGTCAGAACTCGACTCTCCGTCCTACAACTCTCGATGGCCGTGACGCTGCTCCTCTGTGCCATCCTGCTGGGGACCTATTGGCCCGGTCGAGCGGTCGAAACTGGCATTCAGGTCGATGGAACTCTGCGAGGAATCCTCTCCAGTTCATCTCCCTACGAACTTCTCTCCTACGATTTCGGAGAAGACGGAGATCGGATCGAACGCTTCTTCAGATACCCAGCCCTCCCTGAACTCGCAGGAGGACATGTCCAGATTGCCCCGGTGGTGCGCGACGGATCATTGCTATGGGCCAACGATTCGCGCGCCATCTCCTTCCCCTACCTGAAGGAATTACGCAGATGGCGCATCGATGGATTGCGTTGTCTCGGGACTCCCGATCTTGAGTTGAGAACCGGTCAAGATCCGGAACGACCCGGGGATCGGCTACGGATAGGCCTGGCGGTAGGTCGCAGAATCGCTCCACGCATCGAGGCACTTCGGGGCGGGGTTCCGGTGGCGATCGAGGTGGAACTACAGTCGCAACTGGCATTCATCCAGGAAGGAATCGACCATTCCATCACCCTGGAACGAAGACCCTCCGACGATCCGAAGCGTGCCCGGTTCCGCCTGCAGATTTCGCGCCAGGAGGACCCCGCGAATCTCGTCTCCACTGTGACCTTCACTCTGCCCGTCGATGCAATTCCACGAGGGGCTCCGGCGATTCGCTGTGAAGGAGACCTGGCGCGCTGGAACACTCGCATCGGCCAGGTGGAAATCCTTGGCCTCCTCGACCGCGACCGCATCCTGAGAAGTTGGAATCAGGGGGGGGGACCTTGAGCACTAGCCTCCACATCTGTACCTCTGCCGGCGCCTTTCAGGTGATTGAAATCTCGACCGAACAGGCCAAAGAAGGCGGACTCATCATCGGCCGTGATCCGGCAGCGGATGTGACCATCGACGATGGGGCGGCGAGCCGATTTCACGCCCGCTTGAGCTGCAGGGGTCAGCGCTGGTATGTGGTCGACCTGGAGTCATCCAACGGCACTTATCTCAACAATGATCCGATTCGAGAATCGGAACTGGCACCGGGCGACTTGCTCGCCATCGGAGACTGTGAGATTCGACTTGAAGCAGCGATCTCGACGGCATCGGAATCGGTTTCCAGAACCCAGGTGGTTCATCGAATCGAGGTGGCTCCCGAAGATCTGGACGGAAAGCGATCTGGCCAGGTGCTCGGGGCGCTGCACTCCTGTGCTCCACTGCTTGGCCGCTCAGCCGAGGAGAACTCGGCGCGCCTTGAAAAAGGTCTGCGGTTGCTGGTTGAAGGGATCGATGCGGACCGGGGTGCCATCTTGATCAGTGAAGAAGATGGCTGGCTCTGCCGCTCTGCATGGTCTCGCGGCGGAACCCCCATGCATGGATTCGTACTGAGTCACACGATTCATAGCGAAGTGATGCAATCGCGGCGAGCCGTGATTTCGCGGGATACCACCGAAGATCTGCGCTTCGCAGACCGCCGTAGCGTCGTCGGCGATGAGATTCGATCGGTGATCGCTGCTCCGATCCTGGTCCACGATGGCATCGGTGGGATCCTCTACCTCGATCGCCTGGATGGAGACCAACGGCCCTTCGGGAATGAAGAACTGTGGGGCGCGGGAGTCGCTGCAGGCATCATCGGGGCCAGCTTCTCGGTCGGAAAAGATCTGATCGAACTATCTACCGATCGTGAAGAACTGGTTCGAACGGTGATCGACTCGATGCCCATCATCGGTAGTTCATCTCAGATCGAGCAGGTTCGTAACTTCATCCGCAAAACAGCGCCTACCGATGGAACAGTGCTGATCCGGGGAGAAACCGGCACCGGGAAGGAACTGGTCGCCCGGGCGATTCACTACCAGGGAAGTCGGGCAGCGGCTCCCTTCATAGCCATGAACTGTGCAGCCATTCCAGAAAACCTGGTCGAAAGTGAACTGTTCGGCCACGAGAAAGGTGCCTTCACCGGTGCCGACCAGCAAAAGCCCGGCAAGTTCGAGGCGGGATCGGGAGGTACGGTCTTCCTCGATGAGATCGGTGAGTTGCCCACCTCTGCTCAGTCCAAGATGCTCAGGTTACTCGAGGAGAAGAGGCTGGAGAGAGTCGGGGGCAACAACTCCATCGACGTCGATGTGAGGATCGTCGCCGCCACCCACCGAGATCTACAAGAGGAGGTGGCACAGGGACGCTTCAGAGAAGACCTCTACTACCGGCTTGCGGTGCTCGAGGTAGTGGTACCGCCGCTGCGGGATCGACCCAGTGACATCGACTTGCTGGCGGAACACTTTCTCGATCTCTGCTGCGGGAGAAGTCCCCAGCGCAAGCAACTCTCTCCGGATGCCATGACTGCATTGCGATTGCATTCTTGGCCTGGAAATGTTCGCCAGTTGAGGAATGTCATCGAAAGTGCCGTGATTCTGGCTCCAGCGACCTTGCTGGAGGTCGATGATCTTCGTCTAGATCACACCGCATCGCGGAAACCAGGAGTAGACTCCACCGCTCAGTGGCAACCGATCTCGTTGAAGGAACTGGAGAAAGATCACATCTCGCGGGTGCTCGATCATGTGAACTGGAACAAGAAGCGCGCCGCTGAGCTCCTCGGAATCGAGCGCTCGACTCTCTACTCGAGGATTCGCAACCTGCAACTGGAGCCGAGAGAGGGTACCTCATGATTTCTTTGGTACTTTCCTGCTGGATCGGATTGCTGGTGCCGTTGCCACAATCGAATCAATCGGTGATTCCCGCCGGTCTGATTCCCGCGGGCTTCCTATTGCAGGGCTGGAGCCTGGCCACCGATCAGTCAGTCATCCTGGAGAGTCCAATCCTTGGCCACCGATCGATCCCGCTGCTGCGACCGCTGCACCTCTCCTCCCCATCCAGTGCTTTGATTCTGAGAGCGGAGTTGAAGTCGAAAGGGATCGAGTTGAAGCCGATCCGCAAGGGATTGGCGCGAGGTCCCCACTGGGCCACCACCGATCCCGACAGCGAGCCGCCGTTGGCGCGCTACCAGATCCGTGTGATCGCACTGCAGCACCTGGATCCTGAACCGATCTGCCAATTGCTACGTGAAGACGCACGCAAGAGGGAGCAGGAGATCGGAGCCCTCGACCGTTACAGCCGTTTTGTCGCCGATCCAAGAACCGGCTCGGTCGTCATCTCCTGTACCTCCCCTCGCCGTCTCGAACAGTACCTGAAATTGGTCTCGGCAGCGGACTGCCCCCCGGTGGCGGGAACCCATCGGCCGGTGCTACGCAATTGGGCCACTCGCTTTGGCCGCGCCAAGGAGCTCGCCCTCGAGCTGGATCGAGCCTGGGAAGAGCGTGGCGGGCAGTCGATTCACGTGGTCACGCACCAGGCTTCCAACAGCTTGATGATCCGGGTCCCCAAACACCTCTGGCCGGCGGTAGAGAAACTCCTCGATGAACTCGATCGACCTTCCTGAGAGCCCCCTCCTCCGATTATTCTGTTCGATTTCCCTACACTCTCTACCCCAGATCAGCCAACCACCTCCATTGGATGGTTACCGGAATATCCATAACTCCCTTTAGAAAATAAAGTTGTGGAACTTGCCCGGTTGGCATGGACGGGCATTTCATTTGCGTAATGATGGTCAGACCCGTGTTTCCTCGTGGATTGAGGAACCGAGAGGTCGAAGCCGAGGCCTCTTGTTGGACCATCCCGCCAGGAGAATCCGGGATCTCCCCGAAAGAGAATCCCCGATCCAGCCGATCAAGGAAGAAGGAGCAGCCATGAACCCGACGACGGAAGGGTGTGTCACAATGGCCCGCAATTCGAAAGTCTCGACCAAAGAGACCCTGATCTTTTCCTCCTCGAGGGCCCCCGTGGCCCTCCTGGTACTGTTCATCTCCCTCAGCATTGCACTTCCAGGTGCCGTGCTGGCTCAGGATCCTCCCGATCCTGCCTCCACGGAGGAGGCGGCCGAAGAATCGGCCCGTAAAGAAGCCGGCAATGCTGCAGATGCCAGCAGTGCTGCAGATGCAGACGACTCGGCGGCTTCGAACCCGGACATGTACCGGATGGAGGAGGGCAAGTTTCCCGTTCTGAGCCTGATGCGCTTCATCCAGCGCACCACTGGCAAGTTCGTGAATTACCCCTCCACTGGCAATGACCCGGCATTTGCCGAGGAGACTTTTGTCGATGTGGTGGGCGATGTCGATCCCCTGACCTATCCCATCGTCCAGGCGATTCTCGAAACCAACGGTTACGAGATGTGGGAGAGCACCCTCGACGACGGCACCGTGGTGATCAACGTCCGAGCGACCACCGCACGGACCCAACCACCCACCGATCCGGTCAGCCCCATCATCGAGGCGGGTTCAGAACCCGACTCCGAAACAGGGGATGAACTGGCCACGCTGGTCTTGCAGTTGCAACATGTCGAGACCTCCGTGGTGCGCCAGGCGCTCCAGGAGTTACTCGGAATCCAGGGCGCCGGAAGTCAGAGCGGCAGCCTCAAGATCGTCACCGTGACCAACAATGAGACCCTCATCATCAAGGCCAAGATGCGAGTCCTCGATCACATTCAACGGCTCGTCGAATACATCGATGTCGAGGTCCGTGGCCCTGAAGAGGTACTGGTGATTCGCGAGCTTTTCTACGCCGACGCCCAGGACATCGTGAGCATCGTCCAGGAAGCCCTGAGTGACACATCCGCCTTTGGCTCCACCGGCCGCAGGACCCCGACCCCCAGCAACTCCGGGGCACGAGGCGGCAGCACCGCCAACCGGGGCACCCTTGGTCGCGGTAGCACACAGGCGGGTGAATCGACCCGCTTGATCGCTGACAATCGCACCCAGAAGATTCTGATCCAGTCGTCAGATCCGGCAGAACTCGATCTGGTTCACCAGTTGATCGACGAACTCGACACCAAGGTGCGAAACATCCGCAACACGACCTGGATCTACAAGGTCAATTACCTCAAGGCGGAGGAACTTGCAGATAACATCCGGCAACTGGTCGAAGGATCTGAAGGATCCTTGCGCCGGGGCTCCACTAGCCGTGGCACCACCAGCCGAAACAGTCGAGGAACCACCGGAGGAACCGGAGGAGTGCAACAACAGCAACAGTTCACTCCAACACGGATCGTGCCCCACGAGCCTACCAACTCGTTGATCATCCAGGCCGAACCGGAAGAGTTCGAGCAGATCGAGGCGATCCTCACACAGATCGACAAGCGTCGTAGCCAGGTGTTTCTCGAGGTGGCGCTGGTTCAAGTGAAAGATAGTTCCAGTCTCAACTACACTCTCGAGTTCCTCGCCGGAAATCTCGACGACCAGGCACTGACAGGCATCATTCTGAGTTCCTTCGGTGCCAGTGAGGTGCTTCCCAATGTCGATCCCAATGGAGTGATCACGGGAGTCAACAGGATCCCGGGCATCGGTGGCTCCGGAATCAGCGGTGTGATCCAGCAGGATGGCCAGTTCCCATTGATCATGAGTGCATTGAAATCAGATGAAGACTCCAACATCCTCGCCACACCGTTCATCCTGGCGGACGACAATCAGGAGAACTCGATTTCTGTCCAGAACGAGATCTTCTACACCAGTTCCAATACGACCAATGTCAACACCACCACTTCTCAGCAGTCAGAAAGTGCCGGAATCACACTTTCACTGATTCCTACCATTTCCAGCGAAGTCGTACTGCTGGAACTGGAACTGGAAGTGTCTTCCTTCTCTGGAGTCAGCGACGGGACCGGTGCCCTCCCCGACCGGTCGACCAATGTCATCAGTTCAAAGGTGACGATTCCAGACGGAGGCATGTTCATCATCGGCGGGCTGGCCCAGATGGCGGAAGGCAAGATCCAGAGCAAGGTTCCACTGCTGGGCGATCTTCCCATCATCGGAAAGCTGTTCCAGTCGAGTGGTTCCAACACTGCTCGCGACAACCTGTATGTGTTCCTGAGCGCACACATCCTCAACGACGATCGCTTCAACAATCTAGGCGACTTCACCAGGGATGCCATCCACGGAGTCCGGTCCTTCCAGGACGATCTGCAACTTCAACAATTCTCCGATCCAGACAATGTTCGAGATCAGGAGCTCGCTCCCCTGGTCAGACCAGGGACTGCAGCCACGGAGGCGGAGAAAACACCATGAGACTCTCCCTCTTCAGCGATCTGATCGAAGAAGGACTCCTCAACGAAGACCAGTTGAACGAGTGCCAGCAGGAGGAACACTCCACCGGCATGCCTCTCGACAAGATCCTTCGTGAGAAAGGTTATGTCACCGAAGTGGCTCTACTGGAAGCGCTATCGAAGAGGCTTCGCATCCCGTATTTCCCCGATCTCACCGATTGCAGTGTTCCTGAAGAATTCACTCATATGGTGCCCCCACAATTTGCGCGCACCTACAACCTGGTGGCCGTCAGTGAGACCCCAGGAGTTATTCATGTCGCCACCTGCGATCCGCTCGACGTACAGCCGATGGATGACCTCGCAGCGATGGTCGATAGAGTCGTCGAACCCGTGATCTCTCCTCGTGCGGAGATCACCGCTCTGATCAACCGAGCGTTTCAAAAATCGAGTGCTGATGTAGACGAACTCCTCGAAGGACTCGATGAGGACGACCTGATCGGAATCGCAGCTGAAATCGACGAGACCGAGGACGTACTCGACATCGCCAACAAGGCTCCAATCATCAAGCTGATGAACACGATCATGTTCGAGGCACAAAAGAACCGAGCATCCGACATTCACCTGCAGCCTTTTGCCGATCGCCTGCAGGTCAGGTATCGCATCGATGGGATTCTTTACGATACCAAGGTCATTCCCAAGAAGATCCAGGACGCACTCGTTTCGAGGGTCAAGGTGATGGGCAAGATGGATATCGCCGAGCGCAGACTCCCCCAGGACGGTCGAACCTCGCTCAAGGTTGGAGACGGAGATCTGGACGTGAGGATCTCCTCGGTCCCGACCAGTTATGGCGAGAGAATCGTGTTCCGTCTTCTCGACAAGACCGCACGCCTCTACAAGCTGGAAGAGATCGGTCTCGACAGCGACAATTACCAGATTCTCGACAAGTTGATCAACTCTTCCCATGGCGTCTTGCTGGTCACAGGGCCGACCGGATCTGGAAAGACCACGACCCTCTATGCCGGCCTGTCCGAGATGGACTCACAAGAGTTGAACATCATCACCATCGAGGACCCCATCGAATACAACCTCGACACCATCAGCCAGATCCAGGTTTCGACGAAGAAAGGTCTCACTTTCGCCTCAGGCCTCCGATCGCTGATGCGGCAGGATCCAGATGTGATGATGGTAGGAGAAATTCGAGACGCGGAAACTGCCGGGATTGCCGTACAGGCCTCAAATACCGGTCACTTGGTCTTCTCCACCCTTCACACCAACGATTCTGCAGGTGCGGTGACTCGAATGATCGATCTCGGGGTCGAACCCTACCTCGTTTCCTCTTCGCTGATCGGCGTGGTCGCCCAGCGACTGGTGAGAGTGATCTGTCATCGCTGCAAGGAGTCCTATGAACCAGAGTCCAGCGAACTGGTGAATCTTGGGTTGACCCGAGACGACCTGCTCGAGGGACTACTCTATCGCGGTCGTGGCTGTGAGAATTGCCTCGGCCGGGGTTACTACGACCGGACTGCGATTTACGAGATCCTCACCGTCAATGAAACGATCCGCGACCAGATCATCGCCCGCACCAGTGCCTCGGTGATCAAGCAGGTCGCCGTCGAATCGGGTCACCTGAGGACCTTGCGCATGGACGGTGCCAGGAAAGTGGCACAAGGAATCACCACTACCGATGAAGTCTTTCGTGTCACCCAAATGGATGTCTTCTAGAAGTTAGCCAGGAGCCCAGATGCCGATCTACTCCTACCAGGCCATCGACAGCCGTGGTCGCAACAAGAAGGGCACCATCGATGCCGATACGGCACGCGATGGGCGCGACAAGTTGCGCCATAAAAAACTGCGCGTCACTCAGATGCAGCGGATCGATGCCATCGCACGTGGTGGCGGGACTGCAGGCCGTTTCCAATTGCAGCGCAAAGCAAACATCCGTGACCTGGCCATCCTGACTCGACAGTTTTCGACACTTCTCGCTTCCGGAGTCCACCTCTCGGAAGCATTGGCCGTGCTGGTAGAACAGATCGAAGACCGCAGGATGGAAGTGATTTTCCGCGACATTCGCGAGAAGATTGTCTCCGGAGCGGGCCTGGCAGATGCATTCTCTCTGCACCCTGCCTACTTCAGTGATCTCTACATCAACATGGTGCGCGCAGGTGAGGCGAGTGGAAATCTCGACGAGGTGCTGATGAGTCTTGCAGACTACCTGCAAAAACAAGCGTCCCTCCGCGGCAAGATCTCTGCAGCTCTGACCTATCCTGCAATCATGGTGATGGTCGGAATCATGGTCGTGTCCTTCTTGATGACCTTCGTTGTGCCGAAGATCACCGAGATGCTGGTGAAGAAGGGCAATGTCTTACCCCGCCCGACCGAGATCCTGATCTTCGTCAGTGACATGTTCAAGTCATACTGGTTACCCGGAATGATCGGTGCCCTGCTCGTAATGCTCTTCCTCAAGAGCCTGATCGCCACCGAGAAGGGGCGATTGGTGTACGACGGTTTACTGCTGAAAATTCCAGTCATCGGCTCGCTCTTGCAACGATCCGCAATCTCCAGATTCACGGTTACCCTGTCCATCTTGCTCAAGAGCGGACTCCCGGCGCTCGACGCCCTGAACATCGTTGGCAAGGTCGTCAACAACTCATTGATGGCCAAGACCATCTCTGAGGTTGCAGATCGAATTGTCGAAGGAGCTGACATCTCCACTCCACTCAAGAAGTCCAAGATGTTCCCTCCCATGGTAGGTTACATGATCGCCGTTGGAGAACAGAGCGGAGAACTCGAAAGCGTGCTCGACCGAATCTCCCAGACTTACGAGGAAGAGATCGACCTCTCCATCCAGAGACTGACCGCAATGATCGAGCCCGTCATCATCGTGCTACTCGCTGTGGTCGTGGGGTTCATCGTCATGGCCGTACTGTTACCACTGTTGCAGTTCAATAATCTGTAAACTCTTCCCGATCCACTCGGGATGAAACTGAAGATAAGGAGGCGGCCATGAACCGTCGAGAGCAAAAGCAGGAGATGGGTTTCTCGCTGATCGAACTGATCGTGGTCATCACGATTCTTGGAATCCTTGCCAGCACCGTGGTCGTGAGTGTGTTTGGCCGATCGGACCAGGCGAGGGTCGCCGCTGTTCGTGCAGACTTCAGCAGCATCATGACCGCTGCTCGACTCTTCAGGGAAGACCACAAGCGTTGGCCCGACAACATCGAGGAGTTGATTTCTCCTCCAGCAACTCAAAACGGCACCAATATCGAGTACCTGTCGTCAGAGCCTCTCGATCCATGGACCCTCGAGTACTACTACTACGAACTGGGGGATCGGGGTCCGCTCCTCATCTCCTTCGGCGCCGACGGAGTCGAGGGTGGCGATAATGCCGACGGTGACTACAACGCCGACATCTACTCCGACGAGAGCGGACGCTGAGCTCATGCCTCGGCAGGCCACTACTGCTGGATTCACCATGATCGAGTTGATCGTCGTCGTGACGATCCTCGGCCTGCTGGCATCCGTTGTGGCCCCGAATCTTGACGGACTTTCACCCAAGTACCGCCTCCGATCTGGAGCCCGTACTATCGGCCAGAATATCAGCTGGGCGCGAAGTCTCGGCGGAGGTGTCGGTGGAGAGTACGTGATCCAGTACGACCTTTCCCAGAACACCTTCACCATCGTCTTACCTCCACAAGAAGATGAAGACCCTGATCTCGAGATCGACTCGCGTCAAACGATGGGAACCATGACGGTTCCTGATGGGATCGAGATCAGCCGGATCATGCAGCCCGATGGTGGATCCGAGGAATCCGGGGTCGTCGATATCATGCTGGATGAGTACGGCACAACGGGATCTCACATCGTGTTGCTGACCAGTGAAGAAAACATCTCGATCGCAGTCTACTTCGAGGCGATCATCGGCAGCATCCAGTACATGCCCGGGGACGAAGCGGAGTTTCCGCGATGGTAGTCCAGGACTCCAAGATGCTGGATGGCTTCACCCTCATCGAACTGGTGATGGCGCTGGCCATCATCGGCGGATCCTTCCTGACCTTGCTGTACATGCGAACCGACGCCGTGGATCGGGCCTTCAACTACAATCATCTGAGGCTGGTCGAACGTGTTGCCAGAGAATCGCTCGACGAGGTCGCTTTTGGCCTCTCGGAGGGGTTGGACGGAATGGCACAACTACCCGGCAGCGACAGTACCTCGGAAGGCTGGCCCTGGTCCGCCAGCGTGACCGATCTCTCCACGGAGGAGACTGGCCCACGACTACTCGAGATCACTTTGACCCTCGAGTATCCGGGACCAGATCTGATCAACACTGAAGAGTACGTCTTGACCACTCGAGTGCTGGTCGAGGCCGATGATCCACTCGCAACCAATGCCCAGATTCAGAACTCCTATCCAGATGGCGGAGGATTCTGATGGCACAAAAAGGATTCACCCTCATCGAGTTGATCGTGGTACTAGGAATCTTCACCATCGTGATGTCGATGTGCTACACCATCCTCGACACCACCCTTGAGGCGGATCGAAGGATCAAGAGGGCCACTCTCACAGGCAAGGTCGGAGAGGCGATCCTCTCCCAGATGAGACGCGATCTTCAGGGAGTGGCCTGGCGCGGACTCGGTACCGACGTATTCCGTGGTGAAGACAATGGCCAGGATGAGGACGCCGAGGACTCGATCGATTTCATCACCACCTCACCGGTGGGTGAGCCCTCGGAAGACACACCCAACTGGACTGGAGAGCTCAGTTCCATCGGCTACGCACTACGGCCGGGGAAGGATGGCGACAGCGTGCTGTTCCGCAGGGTCTCGTGGGACCTGACCGAGGATCCTTTCGATTCCGGCGATCGGAGCCCCATCTATGATCGGGTGCTGGCCCTCGACTTCGAGTACCTCGGGGAAGAGGGAGAGTGGACCCAGGACTGGGATGCCTCGACCTTGCTGCCCGAACAGAACCTGACCGACTTTCCCTATCTCGATGAGAGAGCCGCCATCGCAGCGATGGAAGCGGAAGAAGCCAGTGCCTCCACAGCCGCTGCGGCAGCCTCTGAAGGGGAAGGGGACTCCTCGGCGGCGACCGGCAGCGCGACAGGATCGGTCCTCCAACCGGGCGACATCGACCCCGCGACCGGCGAGGTGATTGTCGAGGAACCACTCCCCCGACCTCTGCCGAGGGCGGTGCGGATCGTTCTTTTCCTGCACTACAGCGACGAACAGGGTCAGATCCTCAACGACGATGGAAGCCCTTTCGAGGAGGTCTTTTCGACCATCGTCCCCTTGCTCGCAGCGGATCAGATCCTCGTCGAGGATCCAGAATCGGTGCTTCTCGAGGGGAGCAACAGCAGCTTCTGACCCCGTGACGAAATCATCAATGGAGGGGCCTCCGGAAGGATATGGCGAGAACTCGGATTGCGTGATCCCCAGGTTCGAGCCCCGGAGGCCCTACTTTTCACTCTCTGGCCCCCTCCCCGACCCACTGCCCCCTGGTAAGATACCTTTGACAGCGGATCTGGCCTCTGTGTCAAAACCGCACACAGCCCCCTTCTCAGCCCCTTTCCGGGGCTTTCCAGCGTCCCTCTTTTGGCACCGATGATGCACTCTATACTGCAGTGAACATCCAGGGAGATCGGTTTGGAAATCAACTTCAGGCCACTTTTCTGGAGCGGGTGGCGTTGCTGGACAGAGTTCCGTCGGCGATCTACAATCCGCCCCTTGAGCAATAGGTTCTTCTGGTATCCGTGTGCCTCGGCCCCTCAGGCCCGTGCTCACAGCCCCAGCAGTTCCTGGATCACTGGTCTGATTTGCGTCTGCGGGGTTCCTGCCCCTCTCGTTGCCAGAGAATTTTGGCGGCGATGCGCAGGACGGGACGGAATCAGAAACTTCGCTCTGGTTGGTGTGCATCGAAAGATGATGGTGCCAACTATAGTTCCACTTCGAATAGAGCCTGGCGACTGTCAATTACACTTTCAATCGCCGCTTGGAAAGAGCAGAAACGAATGAGCCCCCACCGCAATTCTCAGCCAGAGTTTCACCGATTCATAGATCTCCCATCCTCCCTCTTCAGATGTATGGGCCTGCTCCTCTGCGGCCTCCCATTTCTTCTGGGATTTGTTGGATGCCACGGCGACATCAGTTCGGTCCCGAACATCAACAATGCTGCTGAGTTTCTCGAAGATAATGCGGTCTACATCGGCCCTTCGATGGTTTCTCCGCGTTATGGACATACCGCAACCACTCTTGAAGACGGCACCGTACTGGTGGTCGGTGGCAGCGATGAGAGATTCCTCACCTCCCTCGATTCTTCAGAGATCTTCGACCAAGGAGCGAGTGTCGGCCTCAACGAACCGATTCCCGACACGGTTTCCGGAGATTTCATCGATACCGATGTCGAGGGCAATCTGATGCTGCTCACCCAGGGCGGCCGAGTCTTCCATACCGCCACCCTGTTACCCAACGGAAATGTTTTCATCTGCGGTGGAACGGGCGATGCCCTGTTTGCCCAGGCCACGGACGTGTCCGAGATCTACGACATCAGTAGTCGTGAATTCGCGCCAGATTTCCTGCAGTTGAACCAGGACATGATCACTCCGCGATTCCGCCACAGCGCCACACTTCTGCCCAACGGCCGGATTCTGATCGCGGGTGGCCAGGAATCGCGGCAGGAAACCATCATCGATCCGAATTTCGCGCCGGGACAGCCCGGTTTCCAGGTCGACATCAACGTTTTTCCTTCTCTCAAATCGATGGAGATCTTTGATCCCGGAGCCCTCGCCTTCATCCCCGCCATCACGACCAACGGAGACGAAGCCGAGTACCTCAGTGCGCGCGGGCGTGCGGGACACAGCATGAATGGGTTGGCTGGATTTGATGGGCTTCTGGGAACCACCGATGACCTCCTCCTCAGCGCCGGTGGGTTCCAGACTCTCTCGACCATCTTCGCACCACAGTTCAAGATGCCATGGCAGCAGGACACCAGTAACTCGGCCAACTTCGAGTACTTCGATGCCACCACAGGAGACAACCGAATCGCCGCAGGCATCGTCGCGGCTGGACGCGTCAACGAGCCGCAGATCATCAACTTGGGCGTCCATCGCCGTTCGACCCTGGAGTTCGATTTTGATACGGAAGATGGGATCATCGACATCCCCGCAACTCCGGGCCTGAACAATATCGTGCTGATTGCAAATGGTGACAATGACGATCCTGCATGCCCCACAGGTAGTGGATCCAACGATTTACTGGTCGCGACCTTCAGTAGTTTCGGGCCCTCCAACGGACTGTCTTTCTCCCTCTTTGGAGGTGAGGCGACACTCTTCAACAACATCGAACTGGTCGTCTTCGATCCGATGAATTGTGCATCCTTTTCTCGTAGTGAGGCAGACCTGGTTCAAGTGCAAACTCGTCGGACTTACAACGGGAACACGATCGCCACGACCGTTGGATTATCCGCAGGAGGAGCTTTCGAACTTCCCACGCCCACTGGCTGTGTCGAGTTGATGCAGGGCACCTGTGCCAATGGAATCGTCGGCGTGAGCATCTACGATCCGTTCTACAATGCGGCGAATGACCCCCCCTGGGATCCCACCGGCAACATCAATCCGATCACTCACCCGACAGGAATCTTCGGCACCTTCATCAATGTCGACGGTTTAATCGCCGATGACACCCTCGATGGATTCGCCGAAGGTAGCCTTCTACTAGCCCTGGCACAGCCAAAGGTGCTTCACACCTTGAGTGTTGTTCCAGGTGAAGATGGTGTGCTCAATAGTGTCGATGACCGGGTCGTATCGATCGGCGGCGGAGTCAGTTACTTCCCGAACTTTGGCGATGAGCCGGCCACCATCAACTGCGAAGTCATCATGCTGCCAGGAACCAATGCGCCAGATCCGACTCCGTAATTCGAACCTTGTAGATCCTTCGCTTCATCGCCTGTCGGCAGTATCCCCCCGGGGAATTCGAGGGTGCGAGCAATCCGGTCGCATCCACAGTTCCATCCCCGCAGTGCTCGCCCTTGTGGCCCTCGGCTGGGTGCTGGCATACCTGTGGATCCCGACCCGCTCGCCGGATACCGGAAATCCCTCGACGAGGGTGGCCCAACAGATCGATGAAAATCGATCGGGACCACCGCCCACCAACACTGGCGAAGCCACCGCTTCGGCAGCGGTCTCCCCACTCGACTCCCTGACGCCACAGATGAGAGCCATTCGCCAGCAGCTGGACAGTCTGTTGCTCAAGACACAATGGGATCAAGCACTCGACGCTTCCACCGCTCACAGGGTCGACCGTGCTCGTCAAGACCTCGAATCCTATCTCGACTCCCTGGGAGAGGAACATGTTCCGCTGCTGCTGGGCTTGCTGGCGGAGGAACCCGATTTCATCAACCGCCGCTTCCTTCTTCGAGCACTCGGTACGATCGGAAGCGATGAAGCTCTCGCAGGACTGCTGGATCATTACGACTGGGCGGCCGGAAACTCCAAGGAAAGCGAAGTGAAGCACACCGTGGCGGCCCTCGCGGCAGCCGACAATGACCGATCGTTCCAGATCTTGAGCGAATGTGCCCTCGCAGAAGACACCCAAACTCATCGCTATCGCTTTGTCGGGGCTCTCACCCAGCATTCGAGATCCGCCGATGCGCTGGGGATTTACTCGGAATTGCTCACCGACAACTCACACTTCAGGGTTCGCCAGCGGGCGGCCTACGGGATGAAACTCTCGGGAGGAATCGCACAGGCCCAGCCGGTGGAATCCGCTCTCGTGGAGGAGAGGAATCCATATGTACGCCAGTCGATCCTCGGGGCCCTGGGCGGCATCCGCGATGTACGCTCGGTTCCCCTGGTCACCCGCATCCTGCAAGAAGACGAGGTTCTAGCCACACGCATCTCTGCAGTGAGGGCATTGCTCCGTATCGAAGGCGATGCAGTGGTGGATGCCTTGAAGACAGCCCGCGATGACAGTTCTCAGCCACAAAGGGTTCGCGAAGAAGTGATCCGAGCACTCGATTCGCTGGGAATCTCCGGCTAACTGTTCCGCGGCCCGCTTGAGAGTGGGCCTCCGCGATGTCACGATCTATCTCAGGGCAGTACAGCATTGCCTTCTTTACAGGACCCCATCCACAGAAGATACAGGAAGAGGCTCGATGATCTGGCCAGTTCACAAGCCACAATCATCTCCCTCTCGATCTGGACTGTTGCTCCTGCTGGTGCTAATGCTCGGATGCATCGGCTGCCAGCCGACGACTCACCCGCAATTGATCTCTGCCCGGATCGAAGGCCTCCTTGAAGATGGACTGGGTGAGGGCGACCAGATCATCTTGGTCCTCGATGCATCCCTGGAGCTGCCCTCGAACCCTCGCGTCGGCCTGATGATCGAGGGCGCCACCGGCGCGGAACAGTACTCATTCCAACGTACTGAGCATCTCAATGTTCTCATCGCTGAACTGGAATCGGGATTTGACCATCTCGACCGGATCGGTTCCGAGCGTTCGGTTCTGGTTTCCCTCGACCTGGGATTGCTGGGTCTCAAGGATGATCTGGGTCAGCCGATCGAGGGCGTGGTGGGACCGGTGATGCTGGAACTTCCTGTGCCTGAACCGGCGATTCTCGAGGATGCCCGCTGGGTCGATTCAGATCGCAGTTCCACCGTCAATCGGGAAGACCTGGTGGTGCTTCGCTGGAATCGGCCGGTCCACTTCTCCCAGAGCCTCCTCGATCGAAGACTGCGGATCTCATCGAGCCTGATCCGGCTCTCGGTGAAAGGGGATCAACTCGGTTCCAGCAGGGTTCCCGCACGGTTTCTCGATGGTCCTCCCTCGCGCGAAACCAGCATCCTCCTGGGGGAACTCCCCTTCCTCACCATCGATGGGATGCATGAGCACAGCCGATCACGATTTGAAGGGTCCCCCAGCGGCATCGCTGTGGCCGGCACTACCATCCTGCCCTCACAGGAGCTGGTCACCGATCAGGGCGGTGGTGTGGCATCGCCGCTGGTGGTCGACCTGGAGGGAGATTGTGCCCCCTGGCAAGATCTCGAATTACCTCCAGGATTGCCCGCCCTGACGGGTCACTCCCTGACCCGATTGCCGGGGGGAAAGGTATTGATCGCTGGTGGCCGGACGATGATGGTCGGATCTTCTGGAAGGGTTCTCTCCAGCGCTTGGATCATCGACCCGATGGGAAATCACCAGGGCCCGATTCCGATGCAAGCGGCCCGTGCCGATCACTGCGCGACGCTCCTCCCCGGAGTCGACGGCTTGCTCGAAACCGAAGACGATCTGGTCCTGATCACTGGAGGCTGGGATGGCTCCCGAGCCCGTAACGATGCCGAGGTGCTGATTCTGTCCGCTGAAATGAGCCGCTTCATTCCGGTCGAGAGCGAGTCGCCATCGAGTGCTAGATTCGAGCATTCCGCCCATCCGATTTCCCAGAGAAACACAGTGATCGTGGTGGCGGGTCGTCTCGATGGAAATCTGAACGGGCTCATCGAACAGATCGAAATCGAGCTCCTCGACGAGGATAGTGGACCGAAAGCGATCAGCACGACCTACCAGATCGGTGAGTTGCGTCATCCGAGGCACCAGCACGGCTCGATCCTGTTCGAGGATTCCGAGCAACCGCTGTTGCTGCTCTATGGTGGCTACGGAGGATCACTGGGCACTCCGCATGTCCCGTTCGACACCGAGCACTGCCGAGTACTGGATCATCCGGAAGCGTTCCGGATCCGTGCAGAATCGAGGAGCAGCAGGACATTGCTGATCGATAAACCAGGGTCGAACTTACCCGGACCCCGTCGCGGATTGCGACTGCAATCGATCGGAGATAGTACTGCCCAGGGAAATCGAGCCTTGCTGGTCGCCGGAACCCGCCGAGAACCGAACCCGGATGCATTGACCCCCTTCCAGCCGACGGAATGCCGGACCAGTTTCCTGCTCGAGCAACAGGATACGAGATTCGGGCACATCCAGTTGCGCTGGATCCCAGCAGGGAGACTTCCCGTCGAACTCTATCAGCCCAGCATCGTGGAACTTCCCGGTGGTAGGATCCTCATCGCAGGTGGCTTTGACCGTGGTGGACTTCCGACATCGGAAGCAGCGATCTACGACCCCTTCTCAGGAGTCGTGGAGCGGGTGTGCAAGCCTCTCAGCAGAGAATCCACCAGTGGCGAAGAGTTGCTGCTGGCGCCGCGGGCGGTCGCTTTGTGGGGTGGAGCGCTGATCGTGGCCGCATCGCCGGAGAGCCGAACCAGTCGAGCGCTACTGTTCATGTCAGGAAACTGAGCCGCGGCCCTCACCAAACTGTGGTTGGATTACTGCGGTTGGATTACTGCTGATTGGGCGATTCACCACTGTAATTCACCAGCACCAGATAGAGCTCCCATTGCTCCGCCTCGGAATCTTTCTTGGTCCTGTTGGTGAGTTTCACCTTTTCGAATCCAAGGTGAGGTGCACGAGTCTGAATATGAGCCAAGAAGGTGATCTGCTCGCGCAGAGGTCTGTTCTCAAAAGTCGCAGCATAACTATGCTTGGTGATCCCTTGTTTTGGTTCCGCATCATTACTTTGACTCTTGATCTCTGGCTTGGAAGCACTGTTTTTCATCGACTCGATGATCTCGGCGATGGTGGTGCTGATCTTGCCAGAGTTTTTCTTACTTTTCTCGCGACGTAGATGATCCAGAACCACTTCTTTACTCTCAGCAGAGTTGAGCAGTTCCTTGAGTTTCATCAACGAGCGGCTCTCACTTTCGGTTGCGGCGCGATACTCCTCAGCACTGGCGTGTAACCAGTATCCCCAGGCACCGAACACCCCGGAGCACAGAAACAGGGTCAGGAGAATGATCTGTGTCAAATCACTGGTCTTGCCATGATCCGCCATCGTTATCTCCTCCCGTCAGTTTCTGTAATCGAGGACTTCAACTTCAATTTCAGGGTGACCTTTTTCCGATCGCCAGCAGGCTTGATGTCATCCTCGATATTGAAGTACTTGGATCTCTGCTCCAGAGCTGTAATCACTCGCTCTCCTGAAGCGGCATCTGGCACCTCGAAGATCACCGTCGAGACCCCGTTTTTTTTCTTGGCGCCGTTGATCTCGATCGATTTCCAGATCGGATAGACCTTTGGATTCGCTGAAGAGACTCCTCCGGTCACATCCTTGATCAAATCCATTCCTGGCAAGTACTGCACAAGTTTCTGCCTGGTCGACCCGGATCCAACCCCCTTCAATGCAGCGATCTTGTTTTCTGCACTTCTCAAATAATTGGGCTTGGAACTCTTCGGACTCTCGTCAAACCTGGCCATGTACACTGCTTCTTCGTTGGATCTCACCGTCTCGTACTCTGCTTTGCGGTATTGCTTCTCACGGTGGCTTTCGACCAACCAGGTCACGGACATGAAGCAGAGGATTAATCCCATCAGCATCAGTCCAGGCAACAACTTGGCAAATCTGCGCTCAAATCGAAACTCTTCCTTACGAAAGTCAAATCGAGTCAACCCTTGCCCTGCTGACTGAAGCGCCAGCCCGACGGACACGCCACCCGATCTGTTGCAGCGATCAATCAGGGCTATCGGCATTCCAGTTTCGATCCCGTCGCAAACACGAAGTTGCTGAGCGGGCACCTCATACTCTTCTGCCAGACGATCCGAAATTCCCAGGTCACTAGCGGCACTTCCTGAAACAACGATCCGGTCCAGCGGTGATCTCATCAAGATCCCGGCAAAAGTCCGCTCGATCTCGGTGAATAGTCGCCCAATCACCTCTTCCGGATCGGCTGGAGGCAGCTCTGGTGACGAGGTCATTTCTGCGTTCAATCGCTCGAATTCTTCATCCGAGACCACTGCGATGGCGAGTTCTTCCTCATCGCCAGGGTCCTCATCCGCTTCTCTTCCTTGCATCAGGTCTGCAAACTCCACCGCAGATTCTGAAGGTGTCGTTTCGAACCCTTCCACGGTCCCTCCTGCACTGCCGGTCGCGGAAGTCGCCAGCGACGGTATCGCGGACGGTTGGAGATGATTCGAGGTCGATCGAATCCTCATGACTCTTCCCTCCTCCAGCAGAACGAAGGTCGTATGCCCCGCTTCCATGCCGATGAGGAGAGTGCGTCCACCCCTGAGATCTGGTCGAGATACATGGAGTGAAGTCGCCAAGGCGGTGGCATCGACCTCGACCTGAACTGGATCCACCCCGCCTTCACGAAGCATTTCCAGATGAGCAGCGACGATTTTCTTTTGCACTGCGCTGATCAGCAGCCGACTCGAATCATTAGTTTCTGAACACTTGATGAACTCGATGATCAGATCATCGATGGAGGCGGATGGGAGGTGTCCTTCGCTTTCATACCGAATCGTCTTGGAGATGACATCTTCATTGGTGAATGGAACCGAGATCTCTCTCAAGGTCGACATCCGAGTCGGAATGGAGCTGACCACCTCGATGGTCTTGTTACCGTGATTTTCCAGTGCTCCATGAAGGATGGACTGCAGAGACGCGATGCGATCCTCGCTACTATCTCCGATAATCTTGGCCTCGATGTAGTCGATGATGACGGTTTGTTTCGCAGTGGAATCCACCACTGCGATCGATACGTCAGATCCATCGATTTCTATTCCTGCGTGCAGGGCCACGACAGGGCTCCTCTCAAATCATCCTCGGGATGGGAATCAGGTCTGATTTGGCTGGTTTTGTTGACGGGCTCGCTGAAGTGCTTCGAGACGGCGGATCGCTTCCTGAGGGTTCGACTCGACATCCACCCCGAGCGTCCCTTCAAGGGTCGCCTGCCCCACCCTTGAGTTAGGTGTCTGGGTGGATGTTCCGCCACGGAGTTTCGGCTTGGCCTTATTCGGAGGTGCTACTCTCCCTCTCTGTTCTGACCTGGGATCAACTATACTTCGACTATTGGTTCTGGAATTGGCCTTGGTCGTGGGAGTCCTCGGCGAAACACCTCGTGGTGGAACGGCTCCGGTAGGACGGGTGGTCGCTGGCTTGCCAGCTTCGGTCCCGCGCATCGGCTTGCCGTCATTACCGCGAATCGAGCCCCTCACATCTTGAGGGATCGCGGACAACCGACCTGCAGCACTGGCTCCCATCTGGCCACCTGTGAGAAGTTCCAGTTCTTCCGGACTGAATCCGCGCAGCACCAGTGTCTCACCATCCTCATGGATCACCGGATCGATGATCGACTCCTGACGAAGGGTGTAACTGCGTCCGTTGTGCTCGTAGATCACCTGTTTCGGTTGGTCCTGGATCTCGACCACCATGTAACTGTTCTCATCGATCCTGAACGATTTGCCCTGCTCCAGGTATCGCACCCGTTGGTTCGAGACCTGGGAACGGCTCGAGGTTCTGGAATTCGCCCTGCTGGTGGGAGATGCTCCACCACCCCTGGTACTTCTACCGCGAACACGGCTCGTGTTGGTGGGACGACCACTACGACTCGATGTATTGAGGACATTGGTCTGCCCCTTCTCCTGGATGGATGCGAATCGCTGTCCCTCAGGAGAGTAGATGACTCCAACAATTTCCCATTCTCCGATGGGACCTGAATCGAGCAGCGGTAGCGTCGATTCAACCGGCTTGACCTGCGCTACAGGAGCCTGTGGCGGAGTGCGGTAAAGTTCTCCGATGATCTCCCGGTACTGGTTGGGAACCGGACGAGCCGCCTGCTCCTTCAACTCGAAGTCCTGCGGATCGACCAGGCGAACCTGGACCTCCTGCGGAGATTCGAGCAGCAGGTCGTACATCACGAACCCGAGCAGGGTCATCGCTGAGATGTTGAAGAGCAGAATTCCGCTCCGTAATAGCTGGATGCTCACTTTTGGCATCGATTAATCCTCCACGAAGTCTTCATCGGCGCACTTCCTTCCAGGAAATTACAACCACGTGCTGTCCTTTCCTGGCACAAACCATTCTACCCGAGAGAGAGCGATCCTCGCTCGTTCCTTCAATGGTAGTGGTGAAAAAATTGCTAGAATAAACAACATGATCCTCGAGGTCCTGCTGCAGGAGCTCGAATATGGAGCCCTCCGAGCCACTGGTGTCTTCCCAGGCCTCATCGACCTGTTTCAACTGGTCGAAACTGGTGAAATACTCGAATTGCTGGATTTCCTCCTCGTCGACACCAAATTCGCTGAGCAGATCGTCGATGATCTCCCCGGTCACCTCGTCGATCTCCTGCTGGTAACTATTGCAATGGTCTCGAATCTGCCATGCGATCTCCTTCGCCTCATCAAAATCCTCGAAGGATCGAAGCATGGCGATCAACACCTCAGGCCTTGCGGTGTTGATGTTGATCTTGCCCGATGAGTTTGCGGTCATGACATGCTGAAGCCCGATGGGAGTCGGAATTTGATCCACTCCCCCATCGAGAAGTTCGAACCCGGACGCCTCGAGATCGTCGAAGGATCCGGGGGTCAGCGCCTGGAGATCCTCCATCATTCCGCCGGAATCTTCCTGGTCGAACTCATCATCTTCTTCCAGTGTCGCCGGGTCGATGGGTCCGTAGAACAATTCCCAGGTGACTTCTTCCAGCTGACGAATCGTATCCAGGCTACGGATTCTGCGCAGGTTTTCATCGAGAACCCGCTGGTGAACCAACGAAACGATCGCCTCTGCGGTATCTCGTGGATCCGGAGTTCCGATGTAATCGAAGCCATTTTCAGTGTTGTAATCGATGACGGCCTCGATCAACCGTTCAAGGATCACCTGGGCTTCTTCGACTACTTCTTGCTCTGGAGGCACGAATTCTTCCAACAGCCCCGTTTCTTGCAGCAGCCCATCAATTGCAGCGTTTCCGGCCGCCGCATCTGCGAGAGCATCCAGTTCGCTCTCCTCATCCTCGGGCAGGGCAGCGAGAGAGAAGATGTGATTGAGGTCGATGCAGGATTCTCCATCGACGACCATTCCGACGATCTGGACACCGTTGATGGAATCCTGAATCGGGCGTGCCCACAGGTCATGGTGGGTATCGACCGGATCGTCTTCCGATCGACCGGAGCCCTCGCCCCCGCCTCCCCCCGATCCTGGAATTGTAAGACCTCCGGGAAGTTGGGTATCCACCCCTTCCCCTCCAGTCCCCATTCCGTCGAGATCTTCCTCCTCTGAATCTGCAAGATAGCCGAGATCTTCCATCAGATCAGAGGTGAGATTCAGCAGCACCTGGCGACCAGAGGCCTGCAAGGCGTAAGAGAGAGCGGTTCGACCCTGTCGATTGCGCGAGATTCGCTCCTCGATCTTGGTGACGAAGATCAACTGGGTGATGACGACGGTCAGGACCAGTACCAGGATCAACACGACGAACAGCGCAATCCCCCCCTCGGGGGATCGTGGCGCATTCTCGTGGGCTCGCGGTGACTGATTCATCGGATCTCCGGCTCATCTGGCGGATCGACTCGGTTCGACTCGGTTCGACTCGGTTCGACTCGGTTCGACGAAGAGTTCCCTCATCGGTGAGGACTCACTGCCTATTCATCGGCAGAACTCGTGCCATTCTATAGGCTCTAGATGCTTCGTCTCAGATCTACTGTGTTCCTGTAAGCCATTTCAAGAACATAGTTTATGACCATGGTCCGAAAATCATGCGGAGCGGCCCCTCGCACCCTACCCGTTTCCAGGCAGCGAGTGTTCGGAATCACTACATCTAAGCCTGTTCGGCACTCGCCTCTGACGCCAGATCTGACTTCTTCGACTTCAGGATGAAGGAGAGCACCACCGGCAACACGATCAGAGTCAGCAGGGTCGAGGCGGACAGCCCGCCGACAATCGCCTTGCCCAGGGTATTGAACTGCGGTCCGGTCAACATCTGGGTGCCGTAGGCCATCGGAATCAACCCCAGTACCGTCGTCAGAGCAGTGATCAGAATCGGACGTAGTCGGTCACTGGCTCCCTTGCGGATCGCGGTGATGGGATCCAGGCCCTCCTCGAGCCTTCGACGCACCTGATCGATCAACACGATGCCGTTATTGACGACGATGCCACAGAGCAAGATCAAGCCGACCGCTGCGGGTGTATCGAGAGCATCTCCCTGGAGCCACAGCGTCCAGATCACTCCGGGAACCGCCAGCAACACGGTGACCATCAATACCAACGGTGTCCGCAGCGACTCGAACAGGCAGGCGAGAACCAGGTAGACCAGGAACACCGAAAGGTACAGACCCTCTCCGAAGGAACTTCGATTCCTCCAGCGCCCGGACCAACCCTCTCCCAGATCCCAGCTGTACCCGACTGGCCAGGGATATTTCTCCAGTGCCGTCTCCAACCGCTGCTGGATCTGCTCCTTGCTACTGGGATCGTATTGCACCGACACGGTCAAGTTGGCCAGTCGCTGATCACGGCGGCGTCGATTGGGAGCCTCGACCTGCTCCACCACTCCGATCTCCTCGATGGGAAGTTCCAGAGTGTCGGTGAGTGGAAATCTCATGAAGTTCAACTCCTCGACAGAATCCGTCTCTTCCTCGTCGAGCCCGAGAGTGATGTCGAGGTCGCCCGATTGAGTTCGTAGCTGGCTGAGGCGATTTCCAGAAAAGGCTGAACTGATGCTTCGAGCCACGGTATCTCCCGAAACCTGCAAGCGACCGAGCAGGTCTTCGTCCGGTTTCAGTCGCAATTCATCGACCTCTTCATCCCCAACGACTTCCGCTTCGGTGATCCCAACGATTCCGGTCAAGTAGGACGCTACCTTGATTCCCAGTTCATCGAGAAAGGAACTGGAGTCGCCAGCGAGACGAATTCGGAAGGAGCCTGCGGAAGATCGCGAGCCGCCACCATGACCTCGTCCACCCCAACCCCATCCTTCGTCGGTCCGGATCCTGAAGCCGGGCACCTTGGGAAGTACCTCATCGATCCGGCCTCTCAACTCTGCGATGTAATCCTCCGTCGCCATCTCTGGTGGTGGATAGATCCTCGTCAGGGCGTAGCCGTCCTTGTACCAGGAATAGATGTCGCCTTCCCCGATGACTTCCCGATGGCTGGCGAGAAAGTTCTCGATGTCGGTGACCGTCTTTTCCATCTCTCTGTAGTCGAGGCCCTCGACCGGTCGGTATGAGATGTTGGCATAATTGGACTTCCAGTCCGCATCGGACAAGTCCATACGGAATCCATTCTCGAATGGAATCACGACACTCAGGGTTGCAGCAACTGCCACGGTCAAGGTCACGGATCGATGAGCCATCGCCGACTTCAGTAGATTATCGTAGCCATCCCTGAACTTCATGAACCAGGAGGAAAGCCCTGGATCACCTCCTCGATAGATTCTAGCGGCCACCATCGGTACGAGAGTCAAGGAAACGAACAAGCTCGCTCCGATGGTCAGCGAGATCACCAGTCCGACGCTGGCCAGAGCATCCGAGAACCCGTTGCGCTCCGAGATGAAGACCGGCAAGAACACCACCATCGTCGTCAGGGTGGCTGCGAACACCGGAGTTGCGACTTCCATCGTACCGGTGGTTGCTGCTGTCATCGGGTCATCCCCGAGACCTGCACGCCGGACGATCGACTCCACCACCACGACTGCAGTATCGACCAGCATTCCGACACCGAGCATCAGAGCCATGATGGTGATGATGTTCAGTTCCTGGTCGAGGAAGTGAAGTACCGACAGTGCAGAGAGCACCGAGATCGGAATCGCCATCCCCACCAGCAAGGTGGCCGAGAATCGCCGCAAGAAGATCAGCAGGATCATCAGTGCCAGGCCGCCGCCGATGATTCCAGCGTCTCGAAGACGCGCCAGTGAACTGACGATCATCTGGCCTTGATCCTGCCAGACCAACAGGTTGATCCCGGCCAGTTGAGGATCCAGGGCGATCCTGGCGACCTCTTCCCTGACCTTCTTGCAAACATCTACCGTATTGGCGCCCGCCTCCTGGGAAATCTCGAGGGAGACCGCATAGGAACCATTGAGATGACGCCCCCAGCGCAGTTCTCCCTCTTTTTTCTCGATGGTCGCCACCTGACCCAGCCGCAACCCATTGCGATTGATCGGCATCTGATGCATCGCTTCCACATCGGATAGTGAACTGATCAGACGAAGCCGGCGAGTCTTACCATCGCTCCAAACTCTTCCGATGGTCGCATCGACGTTGGAGTTTCGGATCTCCTGGGCGACCCGGCCGAGGGTCAGACCATGTCGTTCGAGCGCTCCCTTGGTGAAGGAAATGCGGATCTCCTTGGGAGTCACACCATCGAGCTTTACCTGCCCGACACCATCGAGTCGCTCGAGAGGCCGCTGGATCCGATTGACCAGAAGATCATAATTTTCCGACAGGTTGATACCCACCGCACTGATGCGAGCCTCCATGATGGCATCTGCATCCGCCCCCCAGCCTCCGGTGCTCAATCGGATCCGATCCAGATCTTCCACCGGGAGCTGGTCCATCGCCCTTGCCAGTCGCTCTCGGATCTCGACCTTGACCTGATCGAGATCCTCTCCGTAATCAAAACGAAGGGTCACTCGACCATTTCCCTCTCGCGATTCACTATTGAATCCGCGCACCCTGCGGAGGGTCGCCAGAGCTTCCTCCAGTGGTCTCACCACCTCGTTTTCGACCTGTATCGGAGACGCATTGGGATAGGGAATGTTGATATTGACGCTCATCCTGCCGAGGTTCGGTGTGGCACTGAGCGGGATCCTGTCGATGGACAGGATCCCGCCGAGCACCAGCAGGATGTGCACGGTCAAGGTAGTGATGGGTCGATTGAGGCAGAAGCGTACAAATGGCTTCATGAAACATCTCCGGATCGGTTCGATCTCTGGAGTAATCGGTAGCCGGTTGGAATCACCGCCAGTGTCATCACGGTGGCCAAGGCCAGGCCCCAGACGACGGTAATGGCGAGCGGCTTGCGGAGTTCCGCCCCCGGACCGAGACCCAGTGCCAAGGGCAGTAATCCGAGAATCGTGGTGGCACTGGTGATGAGGATCGGGCGTAACCGCTCGCTTCCTGCTGTCCTCGCTGCCATCGACGGATCGTGGCCCCGCTGACGCAACTGCTGGATCCGGGCGACGAAGATGATTCCGTTATTGACCACGATGCCGCACAGCAAGATCACCCCGATCATCGAAAGAACTCCGAGAGGAATCCCGGTGAAGAACATCGCAATGATCGCTCCGCAGATTCCTAGCGGCACCGTGAAGATGACGATGAAGGGAAGAAGTAACGATTCAAAAGTGCTGGCGAGCACCAGGTAAACCACAAATACAGCCAGCGCCAGCGCCTCTGCCAGGCTGGTGAGGGACTCCTTCATCTCCTGATTTTGACCCGACATCTGAGCGGACGAGCTGGGCGGCAGGTAATTGCCGTGGATCACTGACTCCGCTCTCTCGGTCGCGGTTCCCAGATCGATGCCATCGGTTCTCGCGGTGACCAGCACAGATCGCTCTCCACCGACTCGGCGAATCTCCACCGGTCCCAGCGCTTGCTCCAGTCGACCGAGGGAAGCGACCCTGAGGGGTGCGGCAATTCCATCTCCAACAAGGGTCACGGAGTCCATCTCGACATCGGATAGAGTCTTGTCCAGTGCGCCGCTCATTCGCACCCGGATATCGATCGGCTTCTCGGCAAATCGATACTGCGTGGCGACTTCTCCGATGCCCTTGGCCCTGAGACCGTTGGCAATCTGCTCCAGGGAGAGGCCAAATGCAGAGATCTTCACGGGATCGAGTCGAACGTGAACCTCTGGCACCTGATCGGCAACCTGTGCCTGTACATCGAGGAGTCCGGGAACCAGTTCGAGACGATCCTCGATGGCCAGGGCAGAGGACCTCAACAGATCCAGATCTTCATCAAAGACCTCGATCTCGATGGGATCCCTGAAGGTGAACAGTGACGGTCTCCCCAGTGTATAAGGGCAATCGGGAACCTTGTTGAACTCACCGATGATGCGCGCGATCACCTGGTCCTCATCGACACGAGTCGCCTCGGGATTCAGCGAAACTGAGACCCTCGCCACATGTTCTCTACGATCTCCCGCTTGCACTTCACCCAGCACAGGAGCGTCTCCCACGATGGACGTGGTCATGCCAATCGGCAATCCCTCCTCGCGAAGCCTGTCGATCGCATGCTCCAGTGCCGCCACCTTGCGATCGGTCTCCTCCAGAGGAGTCCCTTCCGCCAGTTCCACATCGAAGTAAAACTGCCCCTGGAACAGGTCCGGCACCAGTTCCGAGCCCAGTTCGGTGGCCCGAGGTAGAATTGCAAAGCACAGCCCAAGTGCGAGAACCGGCGGCACCCAGGAAACCTCGAGGACCCGATCGAGCATCCTCGCGTAGCTGTTCTGAGCCGCTTTCATCCCTGCAGCAAACACGCTAGAAATGGGACTCAAACCGCGATCGATCCACTCGAATGCCTTTGACATCTTGCCGCCACTTGAGCCGTTGGCGATGATGGTTGGAATGACCGTGATGGCGACGAACAAGCTCGCCAGCAGTGAGTAGGTCACCGTCAGCGCCTGATCGCGGAAGATCTCTCCACCGATGCCCTGAACAAAGACCAAAGGCAAGAAGACCGCGATGGTCGTGAGGGTCGAGGCGATGATCCCCCCCATCACCTGACTGGTTCCCTGGGTCACGGCAGTGCGCATCTCCACGCCATCGTCTCGCAGGCGCTGAATCGACTCCAGCACCACCACACTGTTGTCGACCAGCATTCCGATTCCCAGCGCCAGTCCTCCCAACGACAGCACATTGATGCTGACGCCAGTCAATTCCATCATCAGAAAAGTGACCGCCACTGAGATCGGAATGGAGAGTGCGATGGTCAGAGTGCTGATCATGTTTCGCAGGAACAAGAAAAGTACCAGCGCCGCCAACATCGCTCCCACCATGGCGGTGGATTCGACACTGGCGATCGAATCCTCGATGAAGCGAGCCTGGTCCGCGAGGATTTCCATCTCACACCCTGAGAGACTACGATCCTTCACGATCGTATCCAGCCGTGCCCGAACTCCCTTGGCCACGGAAACGGCGTTGGCATCGCCCTCCTTGTAGAGGTCGATCTGAACCGCAGGCTTTCCGTTGACGCGTACCAAGATCTCTTCATCTTTAGGAACGATGGCCGCCGTGCCGATATCTCGGACCCGCAGGGTGCCGGATTCACCGTGACGTACGATCACATCTTCGATGTCCTCGAGGGACTGAAATTCATTCACCGTTCGCAGCCTGTAGGCGGTCTGCTGATCACGGATCTCTCCGCCAGATCGATTGACGTTTTCCTGCGCCAGGCGCTGGGCGACGTTCTGAACCGAAATCCCGAGTACGTCGAGTCTCCTCGAATCGAGATCGACCAGTACCTCGTCCTCGGCACCTCCGATGACCCTCGCTGCGGCCACTCCATCGAGGGTTTCCAGCGAACGCTTGACCCTCAATTCTGCCAGTTTCCGAAGATCAGCAACGGAACGCGATCCGGTCAGCGCCAATCGCATCATCGGATCGAGAGAAGGGTCGAAGCGGAACACCAGCGGTGCGCGCGCATCGTCGGGGAGATTGACGAGATCGAGTTTCTCCCGCACATCGAGGCTGGCTCGCTGCATGTCAGTATCCCAGCTGAACTCCAGCACCACCTCGGAGACGCCGGCACGAGATTCGCTGATGTATCTGCGCAAGCCCTGCACGACTCCGACCACATCTTCGATCGGCTCGGTGACCAGTTGCTCCACCTCTTGAGGTGATGCATCCGGCAGTTCAGTTTGAACCGTCAGGGTCGGGTAAGTGATATCTGGAAGCAACTCGATGGGGAGACGCCCGAGCGAAAGGACTCCGAAGGTAAACGCAGCGATGGTGATCATTCCCACCGTCACCGGTCTTCGGATGATTCCCTGTAGCCAGTTCTCCATCGATCCCTCCTCAGCTGCGGTAGATCAACCTCCCGAGCTGTTGGTTCCGCTTGCGTCACTGGTCGGCTTGGTTTGTGTTTCGACCTGTGGTGAACCTGAAGGAGCGGCCGGAGTCGCGCCGGTGGGGAGAGCTGCCGCAGGTGGCCGTGTACCTTTTCCCGGACGCCGTCCAGGCGCCTTACCCGTACCTCTTGAACCGCGCTCACCTGCGGAGCGATCCAATCCTCTTCTCGGTTCCTTCTGCAGCGGATCGCGAGTGGCGGCACCATCATCCTGCCGCTCGACGGTGAGTGAGTCGACCTGTACAGGAATCTCCCTGTAGACACTGACCTGATCTCGATCCTCAAGACCATCCAGTCCCTGGACCACGACCCGATCTCCCAGGCCCAGTCCTTCCTCGCAGACGATGATCGTCTCGTTCTCGTATCCGGTCACCACATCGATCTCCTGAACCGATTCGCCATCTTCGAGCAGGCGGAACACGCGCGATCGTCCCTCCCCTTTCAGTACCGCCTTGCGCGGCACCACGATGCGGTTCTTCAAGGTCCTGGTGATGATGTCGATGTGGGCAAAGGAACCGGGTCTCAATGTCACAGCGGCATCAGGAAAGGTGGTCAGCACTTCTACCGTCAAGCTCTCGCGATCGACCACTGGACTGATTCGCTCCACGGTACCTTCTGATAGCACCGGGCCATCGCTCTCTGCACGCAACACGCAACGCTGCCCCAGGGAGACTTCTCCCACTTCACTCTCTGGCAGGTACATCCGCACACGAAGTGGCTCGAAGTCAGCGAAAGCGAACAGTTCGTCGCCGACTCGAACATATTGTCCCGGTTCTATCCGACGGCGGATGATGATGCCGTCGAACAAAGCCTCCGGTTGCGAGTGTCCCAGGTCGATCAGTGAACGAGCGTGGTTCGCTTCAGCTTTCTGCAGGGAAAATCTTGAATCTTCCAGTTCCTGAGTGGCGACACCTCGAATTTCAGACAATCCCTGCAATCGTTCGAGAGTCGCACTGGCCTGCTCCATCTCGATTCGAGCGAGTTGTTCAGAGATCCGCAGCTCCTCCTGATCGATGGTACAGAGGACCATACCCTCTCCGACCTGCTGGCCCTCGACCACGTGGACGACGTCGACACTTCCTTCGACCCTGGAGAGTAAGGAGACCTGACGCTCTGACTCGAGGATTCCACTGCCACGAACTCGCTCTCGGATCACCGCCAGCATCGAGGAGGTCACCTCGACCGGAACCACTTCTTCCTTGCGCGGGTTCGATCCCATAGCTCCGTACTGGTAGCCACCGGAGCCTCGTCCTGCCGTCGATCCCGGTCGCCCCATCTGCCCGGATCCGGGAGCATCACTGCCTCCCGGGAATGCCCCGTGAGAGAACCAACCGATGGCCAACAGGGCGATCGAGAAGATCAATTGCGGCATCCTGAGTTTCATGAGCGGCTTCCTTCACATTCCGGGCAGCGGCAAGAGTCTCTCAGTCGATCCAACGACCAGATTCCTGTGCCATGACCGTCAGAAAAAGTCAGATTCAACCCGTACCTACCGGTTCGTTCAAATCCGGTGCAGTGGAGATCCGCCGGAAGAGCGTCCGGGTCGAGAATCGGTTCCCTCGACCACTCATCGACACAGGCTGCGCACTCACAACTTTCCCGCAGCGATCGATGAGGAAAGAGGCTCTCATGGCCGTCACCCCAAACGATCAGCAGGGTCGCAGGCTGCAACAGTTCCACGACTTCCGCTCGGATCCTGTTGGATCGGTTCATGGGGTCCCTTCAGGATCTGCAAACGACCGCTATTGTACATCTGGAGCGATTTCCCCTCACTCGAATCTGCGGCAGTCTGGATCAAAATAAGGGTTCCCAGAAGAAAGGCATGAACCCCCTCCGGAATTGGGTCGATGCCGGAGGGGGCCGATTTGGAAGGCGAATTCGGCCGTTCTTTCCCTCCGTGGGGCAGGAAAGAGAAAAAGGTGCGCCGGAGAGAGGTACGCCGCGTCAACTTAGGGGAAAAACCACTCCACGGGCTCGACAACTCCCCAACTCTCTCCGGCCGTCGAACCGCTGCCAAACATACTTTGCACAATATAAAATGTAAAGTACATTTTTACCTCCTTTCATAACTCCCCCTTGGCGGGGAGATTACAACTCAACAGAATCACCGCAGCAGGTCTTGCCAGGAACAAAACACTGCTGGAAACTCACTCCGGAGGCTCGATGAACAACAACCACCCCGAGGTCTTCCAGGACTGGCTCCTTCATCTGCAACAACAGATCTGTTCCACCCTGGAACAGCAGGAACCGGATGCCCGCTTTCAGACCACTTCCTGGCAGCGGCCCGAGGGGGGTGGAGGAGAGAGCCGACTACTTCGAGACGGGGAACTGTTCGAGCAAGCGGGAGTCAATATCTCGATCATCGAAGGGGATTCACTTCCAGCCAGCGCCAGTGCCGCCAGACCACAACTCGAAGGGCGTAGCTTCCGCGCGATGGGACTCTCACTGGTTCTCCATCCGCGCAATCCATTCATTCCCACCACTCACATGAATGTCCGTTTGTTTCACGCGGAAGCCGCCGGCAAGGAACCGATCTGGTGGTTTGGAGGCGGCTACGACCTGACCCCCTACTACCCATTCCTCGAGGATGCACAGCATTGGCATCGCAATGCCAGGACCGCTCTGGAGAGGCATGGCGCCGACTATTACCCGCGCTTCAAGGAGTGGTGCGATCGCTACTTCTTCCTTCCGCATCGAGATGAAACTCGCGGAGTCGGAGGCATCTTTTTCGACGACCTCGATGACGGTGGCTTCAGCGATGCGATGTCCATCACCCAATCGGTGGGAGATTCATTCCTCGACGGATACCTACCCATCCTCGAGCGGCGTCGACAACATCCCTACGGCGATCGAGAACGGCAGTTCCAGTTGTACCGGCGCGGCCGTTACGTCGAGTTCAACCTGTTGTTCGATCGCGGAACCCTTTTTGGAATCCAGAGTGGCGGTCGGACCGAGGCAATTTTGATGTCGCTGCCCCCGGTGGTTCGCTGGCAAAGCGGCTGGAGCCCCGAAAAGGGCAGCAAAGAGGATCAATTGTCTGATTTCCTCCAACCCAGGGATTGGCTGAAAGCCCAGTAACCTTCCCTAAGTTTCAATAATAGAGCAGTTTATAGCCCCACTCCCGGTGCCGTCCCCGAACTGCAGAATTGCCATTTCGGCAACTCGGTACTTGCCATTCTGGCAACTGAGGGTATTCTCGTCGGTGAGGCCATCGAAATGGCATCGAGTTCAAATCGAGACTCCGATCACTTTTGAGATCGAGTTTTAGTTGGTCGCACGGAGAGGCAGACCCTTGAATCAAGAATACGAAGAAGAGGATCACGACGAGGATTACGAGGAAGAGGATGCAGTCGGTGGCTGGCTCACCGATACACCTTACTGGCTCATCTCCATCGCTCTTCATGCGATCGTCTTGTTCGTCCTCGGCGGTGTCGTCGTCCTCGAGATTATCGAGGAAGAGGAGCAGCGCAGAACGGTGGTCAAGAAGGAGATCAAGCCGCCCAAGTACGATCCGACGAAGAAGCGAGACATCGAGCGCAAGCCAGAGATCCTCGAGAAGCAAAAGAAGGATCCGGTGAAGATCCTCAAACCCGACAAGATCAGCCGAACTCCCAAGGGAACCAGCAAGAACAACAAGACCAACAAGAACATCAAGAACCAGCTCAATGACGCCTTCGGAATGACCGGCGCGGGAGCCGGTGCCTACGGAGATCGTTTCGGCAAGGGTTCCCTTTCTCGTGAGGGCGGCTCCGAAGCCACGGAGAGCGCCGTGCTCGCAGCACTCAAGTGGCTCGAACGACATCAACACCCCGACGGCCACTGGTCCTCGAATGGCTTCCTCCGCCCCGATGGGTGCGAGAAGGAAGAGGGAGATGGATTCGAGGGCTACGATGTGGGCTGCACCGCCTTGGCGATGCTCGCCTATCTAGGATTTGGCCACACACATGAGAGTGGCGAATTCCCCGAGTTCGTGGTGGTGATGCGCAAGGCGATGGACTGGATGCTCAAGCAGCAGATCAAGGATGCCGACCCCAAGATCAACGGACTGTACGGGTTACCTCTCGAGGATTCCGACGAGTGGATCTACAACCACGCCATCGCAACGATGGCGATGAGTGAGTTGCTGCTCCTCTCCCACGACAAGATCAAACTGGCCAAGCCGGTCGAGAACTCGACCAAGTGGTGTCTGCGGGCACAGAACCCCGGATACGGCTGGAAGTACGGATACCAGGCAGGCCGCAACGATACCTCGGTCACCGGATGGATGGTGCTGGCGCTGAAGACCTCCAAGGTGTGCGCGCTGTCACGCTACATCAAGATCAAGTCCAAGGACTTCCAGCCCGCCTTCGACGGTGCACTCAAGTGGTTCGAATCCTGCACCTCTGAGCGCAGTGGAATCTGCGGATACGAGACTCCGGGTGACGAAGGCTCCCGTCTTCAAGGTCGCTACCCCGAACCCTATCCGTACTCCAAGGATCTCTCCTGCATGACTGCCGTTTCGGTGCTGTGTCGCATCTTCGCCGGCGAGAAAACCAGCTCCAATGCGATCAAGTCCGGTGCCGCAGTTTTGATGGAAGAGATTCCGCGCTGGCGGCCGCAAGAGGGCAAGCGTAAGTCGAAGATCAATCTCTACTACTGGTATTATGCGACCTATGCGATGTTCCAGATCGGCGGCAGCAAGTGGCGCGAATGGAACGAAGCGATGATCGAAGCACTGGTTCGCAACCAGCGAGTCGGTGGTTGCGAGGATGGTTCCTGGGACCCTGTCGGAGAATGGGGCATCGCAGGTGGCCGCGTCTACAACACCGCCATCGGTGCCATGACCCTCGAAGTCTACTACCGCTTCGCCAGGGCCGGAAACTGATCGGCGTGGTCCAGATGAACGATTCGACAGCGGTGTTCGAAGTGCGACTCAATGGCGAGTCGCACTCCGTTCAACCGGGGACCACGGTAGCCACACTCATCGAGGAACTCGCCATCGAATCGTCGGCGGTTGCAGTCGAACGTAATCGCAAGATTGTTCCTCGCTCACTTCACCCATCGACCGCCATCGAAGCCGGAGATGAATTAGAAGTGGTCACCATCGTCGGAGGAGGTTGATCGTTGAATTTTGAACCGTCCTGTATCAGCGAAACCAAGCCCACACCCCTAGAACTGGGCGGCAAGACCTTCCGCTCGCGGCTGCTGGTGGGAACCGGCAAGTACGCCGATCACCAGACGATGAATGCCGCACTGGAAGCCTCCGGATGCGAGATGGTCACGGTGGCGATTCGACGGGTCGACCTCTCCAGTTCCGACAACCTGCTCTCCCACCTCGACCGGGAACGTTACTTCCTGCTTCCCAACACCGCCGGATGCTTCAATGCCAAGGACGCCATCCGGGTTTGCCATCTGTCTCGTGAGTTGGGCCTGGGAGACTGGGTCAAACTGGAGGTGCTGGGCGACAAGAAAACGCTGCTGCCCGATCCGATCGGAACCCTCGAAGCTTGCCAAACGCTCGTCTCTGAAGGTTTCAAGGTGATGGTCTACACCAGCGATGATCCGGTGCTGGCGCTTCGATTGCAGGATGCTGGAGCGACCTCGGTGATGCCTGCGGGGTCTCCCATCGGTAGCGGCCAGGGGATTCTCAATCGAAACAATCTCTCCATCATCCTCGAGCAACTCGAGGTTCCTGTGATCATCGATGCAGGAGTTGGAACTGCCAGCGATGTCACCATCGCAATGGAACTGGGAGCCGAGGGAGTACTACTCAACACCGGCATCGCCGGAGCCAGGGATCCAGTGGCGATGGCCCATGCGATGCGAAACGCTCTCGATGCCGGCTGGTTCGCCGCTCGTGCCGGACGGATTCAGAAGCGTAGATATGCCCAGGCATCCAGTCCCACAGAGGGCGTGCTGGGAGAGTGATGTTCCAGACTGCGGTGGGAAACGCAAGCGAAGACCCACCGGTCGGGTCCGATCTGATCGACTCCGCCACCGCAGAGGCTTCGTCCTATGAACCAGAGATCTGGGCCGTCTTGCTGTTCGGCTTCGGTCTGATCACCATCTCGCTGGTCTTCCTGCGAAAGCTAGAATCTCACTTCTTTGCCAAACCTGCGCCGCAAACGATCGCTCCCCTCTACAGGATTGAAGACTTGCTGATCATCTTCGGCTTGATGATCTTCTCCAGCATTGTGGCCGTCATCGGGCTGCGGAGCCTGTTTGAAAACACGGCGGTGGTTATCGCCGGATCCGCCACCATCAACATCTGCATGATGGCGCTGACGATCAAGGTGCATCAAAAGCGATGTCGCGAGCAGAAACGACCGGATGAGTCCTTCTTCGGGACCGGTAGCGGCGCGCGAAAGTCGATCGGGATCGCTTCGCTGACTCTACTGTGCTACCTGCCGGCTCACATCGGAGTTTCCGCACTGTGGGATTCACTCTTACGCATGATCGATTTCGACAATGACATGCAGCAGGGAGTGGAGCTGATTCAGCAAGCGATCCAGGAGCAGAACTGGGGACTTCTGTTGGCGATGGCGGTTACAGTGGTAGTGATCGCTCCCTGCACCGAGGAAGTTCTATTTCGAGGATTACTCTTTCGATACCTTCGTGATCGCAATGGTTTCATACCCGCAGCTCTGATTTCATCGATTCTATTTGGCCTGCTGCATGATTCCAGCTCGGGCCCGGTGACAGTACTCGGCTTCCTGCTCGCCTGGCTCTATCAACGAAGTGGCAACCTGTGGCTGAGCATCCTCCTTCATGCCATGTTCAACTCGGTGATGATCAGCCTCCTGTTCTTGACCGAGTTCTTCGGGTGGAGCAGCTGAGATGGCCAAGATTGGAACTCTGATTCGCACCCTTCGGGAGGAGAAGGGAATCGCAGCCAAGGATCTGGCCGAACAGATCGGGCTCTCCGCATCGCAGATGAGCCGACTCGAAAGTGGCCAGCGACGCGTCAATAGCGAGGTCCTGGCGCGGATCGCAAGAGCGTTACAGGTGACACCCGCCGAGTTCTTTGAGGATGGGGAAGTGGCTCCGGTGCGGCCACTGGCCAGTTCATCGGCGACCCCCCTACGGGTGGCGATCGGAAAGATCATCCGTTCTGCGCGCCGCCAGAAGCACTGGACCGTCGAGGATCTGGCCCGAAAGACCTTCACCTCCCGCGCCTTTTGCCTGTCGGTCGAGGAAGGGCGAAGAAGTGGCATCGAAAACGATTTCATCCAGAAGACCTGCCGCCTGCTCGGCTTCACTCCCATCGACCTGCTGGCCGCTGCCGAAGAGAAACTGGACGTCACCGAAATGGAAACGCTTCATGTCGTAGGTCCCACCACCAGCGACGGCAACGGAACCCCTCTACTGGTGGCAGAGATGAGTGCATACCCGGAAGAACTGGATGAAGAGGGTCAGCCAGCGGGAGTGGTCGAGCAGTGGCTGAATCTGCCGGGAATCGATCCGGATCGGTCCTTCGCAGTTCGAGTCGACGGGGACGCCATGACCGGGCCGGGAGAGAACTGCTTTCGCAGAGGCGATGTGATCGTGTTGGGGCTGGATGAGGTGGTCACCAGCGGCTCCTTTGCACTGGTGAGAACATTGTGGAAAAACCAACAAGAGCCACATGAAATCTCCAGGACGCTGTTCTGTCGCTATTTTGATGACGACGAGGAAGCGATCCGATTACAGTTCTTGCGCTCCGAGAATCCTCCCTGCATACTTCCGAAGTCAGAGGTGGAACGCGCCTGGAAGGTGCTCTTACACCTGAGAAACCCTGCTGGACCTGGTTTCCATCCTTAAACCTGCCCTCTCAAGCCAGTACTAGTAAAGAGCTTACGACCGTTACGGTTTTTTTGGGTGCAGCGGGAACAGATCCGCTCCCTGAGCCGTTTAATCAGTAGACACACCTCCTCACGGGTCGGAGGGAATTCGTTCCCTCCGGCTCTATTTCAATTTCAGAGGGTGTCGTCGATCTTCCCGGTTCTTGCCCAGCCTCCCCCCCGAGAATCCGCTGCAATGGCAACACATCCGTGCTCATCCACGGAATGCTGCGCTTGCGAATGTAGAATTAGAATCGGCGGAGGCACGGTCATAGCAACCGAACCTCCGCCGAAGAAGAGAGGGCAAGTGTTCAGCGGATGTCGTGAATCCGCAGATCGGGCTGCAAAGCTTGGAGGGTTTGCATCACTTCGTTGTAGCGCTGCTGACCTCCGACTCGCAGGTAACGCTCGAAGCTCTGAATCGCTGCCTTGCGATTCTTGTGCAGTAACTGCACCCGGCCGATCCAGTAGTGGGGCTCGGAAAAGGTCGGATCGGCTTCGAGGGCTTCCTTGAAGCAGACGAGAGCCTTATCGCTTCGTTCCATCTGCATGTAGAGATTACCCAGTTGCATCAAGGGTCCCGAATAGTCTCTGCCATTTTCAGAGCCATCGATCACTGCCAGGTAGGCCTTTTCAGCAGCGGAGTAGCTGCCGAGGCCCTCCAAGATCTGAGCTTCCAGGTAGTTGTAGCGTGGATTATCGGAGTCCAGTTTCTTGGCGCGCGCCAGTGCCTTCAGCGCACTCTTGTGGTCGGTTTTTTCCCAGTACAGTTTCGCCAGTTTCTCCTGGTATCTCGCTTCCTTGGGAAAGTCCTTCGCCAACTCGATGTATTTCTCCAGCTTCACATCGATGATGGTGGAACGATTTTCCTCGTCCTCGATGACCACTTGCTGGGAGATGGGGCGAATCGTCTGGGTCGTGCAACCAGAGACCAGGAAAAACAGGGGCAAGGTGATCAGAGCCCCTAAGATGCGTCGGTTCATGTTTCAAATCCTCTCGACGAAGCGGCTCCGGTTGAAGGTGACCTATCTCCGTGAATGAATTGATCGGATCTGACGCCGGGACTCTTGAGGGAATTGTAGGATTTCACCCGTGCAACCGCTGTCAGCAGCCCATCCGGGAGCATCCAGTCGGAACTTCTGCTCTCCGGATGCTTCTCAATGCCCCAGTATCCTCATCTTCGTGATCACCCTCTCCCCTCTCTTCAGTCGGAGCTCACGCGGGTGTTGGGCCATTGCAGGGCAACCATTACCGACCCGTTTGTGCCGTGCCCTCCCCAGCACCGATCAGAATCGATCAAAGGCGGGTGCATAGTTGACCTTTCCTTGCCAGCCATCGAGCCCTCCCTCGCTCATCTCGAGCACCTGAAAAGCAGCGCTCGACCGTGGCCACCGGCAATGAAGTTGCCACTGCTGGGCGGGCCGCCAGCCAAAACGGGAGTAGTACTCTGGATCTCCCAGTACAAAAGCGGCACCGATCCCCTGTTCTCGACATCGATCGAGTCCGTCCCGGATCATTGCGCTGCCGCACCTTTGCCGCTGCTGGGATGGACGCACTGCAATCGGTCCCAGCGCCACCGCAGGCTGCAAGTTCGATCCAGCGGCGTCACAGGTGACAGGTGTGAAGAGTGCATGCCCGAGAATCGATCCCGCTCGGACTGCCACCAACGACAGTACTCCCGGCTGATCCCGCATCTGATCGATCAGTTGTGCCTCCTCCACTCCCTCGAAGGCTGCCTGCACCAGCGATCGCACCTCGGCATGATCCGCCGCCACTTCCAGGCGAACCACCATCGATTCCCCTCCCAGCAGCAGCGCTCTCTGGTGGGTGTCCATCTCGAATCCCAGTCGCCGATACAGCCCCAGTGCCGGTCCCTCCCCATCGACCCCCAGCAACAACGCGCGACAGCCACCGCGGCCCAATGCGTCCTGACCCACCGTCGAAATCAGCGTCGAGCAAACTCCACGCCGGCGATAATCGGGATGAGTCTCGACCGCCTGGTATCTTCCCAGTCGATCGGAACAGGAGACCATCCCGCACTGCCCCACCAGTTGTTCATCGAGGAAGGCCCCCCACCAGGTGGCCATCCCCGCCCGCACTCGTTTGCGCCACGACTGACGCATTCGTTCCTTGAAGAGTTGGTACTGTGGGGAACCGCTGCTCTCGTTGGGATCACACTGCTGGTTGAGCTGCTCGATCCGATCGAACTCGCCATCGAAATCGAGCGGTCGAATCTCTACTTCCTGATTCCCGGGGTCGATCAACTGGGGGTCGACCAGTTGAGTCGCGATCATCCCGGGCCCTGAATCTTCCGTCATACCCAGGGCCCGGGCGCGCGCCTGCGCCTGCGGCTCCAGGACAGCTCCGTCCCAGCGCAGCAGTACATGTTCCACCTCACGATGAGACTGGAACCGATCGCGAAACAGGTCGACCCAGGACTCCAGTTGATCCGCTTCCGGTGCCTCCGGCAGTAACAGGTAGTTGCCCCAGTAATACCCCGGGTTTTCTGGTGATCTCACCTGGATGCAAGACTCCAGTGAATCCACCACACCATCGACGGCAGTCATCTCGAGGTCGGTTCGAGTCAACAGCGAATATTCCGGTTGAAGCATCGGAAGCCCTTCCTGTACCGGCAATGGAGTGTGGCCACAACACGACTCCGAGGAAGCGATCCGCTCGCCTCAGAATGCAACGCGCTTGCGGAAGCGACTTTCATCGACGGTGATCTTGACGATCCGGCTGCCCACCTCGATCTGGTCGAGCAGCTCCAGCCCTTCCACCACCTGACCAAACACCGTGTAACGACCATCGAGGTGGGGAGTCGGGAGGTGAGTGATGAAGATCTGAGAACCTCCGGTGTCATCCCCTGCCTTGGGCATTCCGACAGTACCGCGCCGGTAGGTCCTGGGATGGATCTCGTCGATCAGGTGCCAGCCCTCGTCTCCCCATCCGTCTCCGCGAGGACCACCACCCTGGGCGACAAAAGAAGGAACGACCCTGTGGAAGATTCGACCATCATAAGCGTTGCGACGGATCCCATCGATGAAGGCACTGACATGGCGCGGAGCCGCTGCCAGATCGAGTTCAATCACCATCGTTCCCGACTCCAGCTGGAGAAAGACCCGCGGAGGACCTTCTCCAGTCAGCTGGCGGGAAGTGATCATCTCGGCGGGAGAACGCCCCGCAAGCGGAGGAGTGGCAATCTTCAGCACCCTCGCTCCTGCACTCCTGACGGTGCGAAACGGATCCTTGAGTGCCTGACGAGCCAGCAACCCCCCGACATCGGTCTCGGCGAGTTGACCGAGCAGTTGCACTCGCAACTCCCAGCTCTCGACATCGAGCGATCTCGCCCACATGCTCTTCAGTTGCTGCTGCCACTCTTCGATCTCCCTGCTCGCCGCCAACTGCGCTGCGGGCATCTTCACCGACACATCTACATCTCTGAGGGCCCGCAGGATCATCCCCTCGACCGCCGGATCCTCGATCGACTCGAGAGCCGAGACTGCTGCCGCACGTACCCGCCGATCGGGATCGTTCAGGAACTTCTCCAGCGAAGGGAGGCCCACTGCTCCGAGACTTGCAATGGCGGTCGCCGAAGCACTTCGAATCGAGACGGAGTCATCCCGACTGAAATCCGCCAGGATCTCCGCGCATCGAATCGGAGTCAGCAGCCCGAGCAGCGATGCAGAGGCAAGTGCCCCGATCGCCGCGGCTTGAACCGATTCCGATCGCGCAGGATCGAGCGCCCCGAAGATGAAGGGTAGTTCCACTGCAGTCGCTCCGATGCCGAGACTCTCCACCACCACCGGAGCGACCAGAGGATGCTGCTCCTGGATCAAGTGCCTCAACAACAGATCTCTGACCTGATCCCCTCGATCCCACTCCAGTTCACGCAGTTTGCCGAGGGTACGCAACGCCTCGACCCGGGCGGTCCAGGGGCTGGCCCGATCGAGCAGCAGTGCATCGAGGCCATCCACGCACAGGGGGTCGAGCGGCTGTCGACAACCCCACGCCGCATAGGTCCGCACCAGTCCCGATGGATGAGTCAGCGCCTGGCGAAGAGGTGCCGAAGTCTCGGCATGATCGATCTTCATCAGGGCATAGGCGTAGGGCCAGTGCTCCGATGGGCTCTCCTGCTCCAGTCGCCGTGTCAGCAGCGGGATCCCCGCCACCGCTTCGGTTCCATGGCGCCACAACGCCAACGCCGCCTCCTGGCTGAGTGCATCATCGGTCTCGACTTCGAGAATCTCCATCAATCTCGCCACGGCAACCGGGGCTCGACTCGCCCGGTCATCTTCGAGGAAGACGACCCTACCGAGAGCAGTGATGGCCGCCTTGCGAACGGTGGCCGGCCACGGCAAGTCACTCCATTGCAGCAATGAGTCGAGCGCCTGAGGGTCACCCAACTGGCCCAGCGAAAATGCGATGGAAGAGAGCACTCGCGGATCTTGTTCGCTGCTTCCCGCCGCGATCAATGCCGCAACGCCCTCCTTGAACCTCGATCTTCCCGCCACGTCCGCCGCTTTCTGGCGAACTACAGGCGATTTCTTTCTCAGCATCCGCTCGAGGAACACCCGTTCGAGACTGCGCTCATCCTCTGCCTTGTCGAGGAGTTCGATCGACAGTTTCTCGACTCTATCTCTGGCGGACTCTGCCGAGGTAACTGTCTCCGAGCGCCCCCCTGGCCCCTGACAAGAACCCAGTAGCCAGGGCAAGAACAACAGGATGGTGAAGATCATCGAATCAAATTTCATCGGGCTCATTCCTTCTTGTTGGTCTCGCCTTGACCCCGGAGCAGTTCCTCGATCTCTTCTTTCGAGTAGACCACTCCAGTTCCTGATCCTGGACACTCCTCTACCACCTCCTGCCACTCGTCGATCGACGAGAGGTTTTGATGCCAGAAGGGGAAAGTCTTGCACTGTGGCGGGCGGACTGGATAGACGGTGCAGCCATTGTCCCAGAAGATGCACTCTCGGTTCGGCTTCTCGATCAGACTGAGGTGGCGACCGACGGTCCTGACATACTTCTTCTCGAACTCTGTAGGAGTGATCTCGAGAAACTCTGCCATCTCGCGGATGTCATCGCTTCGAACCCATACATATCCTTCCACCCGGCAGCATTTGCCACACTGCGTGCACTGAAAGGGCAATCCTCCATCCCACCACTTGCCATCCATGACACGACCTTTCTGCGAGAAACGGTAACCCGGAAGCGGACAGGAGGGAATGGTACCGCTTCCCGGCGATGCCGACGATTCCCCGGCAATGCCCACGTTCCTGGCAGTGCCCGTGGCGGTATTGACGCCGGCTGGTTACGATCCGTCCGGAGGAAAACCATGTCCCTGATATCCGCCAAGCCGATCGATCGAATCGCCGTCCTGCTGCTGCTCTTCTCCGCTCTTTCCAGCGTGCCTGGCTGTGTCGATCGATCGCTGTCGATCCGCACCGATCCTGCCGGTGCTCGAGTCTTCATCGATGGGGTCGACGTCGGAGTATCACCGGTCACCCTGCCCTTCTCTCATTACGGAACGAGAGCGGTGCTGGTCCGGATGGAAGAAGACGATCAACGAGGGGAAAGATCGCTTGCTCCCCAGCATCGTCTGGTCCACCTCTCTCCCCCCTGGTATCAAAGATTCCCCATCGACATCGTTTCCGAATTACTGTGGCCAGGGACCATCGAGATCTCTTACGAGGAGCGATTCGTTCTGCAGGCACAGGATCTCGACGCACTGTCGCAGAAATTTCATGAAACTGCCCGTGAACACGGTGTCATCGGCCCCCTTGAGCCACCGGAAGATGATCAGAGATGAGCCTGTCGTGAGCACGGTAGTGGTGACTGACCTTTCCTTTCAACCGCCAGATCGGGAACCGGATCAACTCGAGGGGTTGAGGGTGCTGGTACTGGGCCTCGGAAGGCATGGTGGCGGTACCGAACTGGTTCAATTCCTCGCCAGTCGAGGGGCCGAGGTCTCCATCTCGGATCCTGCTTCTCCGGATCAACTTGGTCCATCGCTCGATCGGATCGAATCGCTGGTGACCGGACCGTTACACATCGGTAAACCCCATCACCCGGACCATCTCGATCGTTGCGACTGGGTGGTGGTAAATCCTGCCATTCCCCCTGGCACACCGATCCTCGAACAGATCGCCAGCAGCGACATCTTGCCCGTCACCGAGTTGGGATTGGCACTCTCCTGGTTGCCCAGCCGACAACTGGCTCTGGTGACCGGAACTCACGGCAAGAGCACCACCTGTCAGCTCGCCAGCCAGATGTTGAACGAGTCGGGCCTGTCAGCGGTGGCCGGCGGAAATCTCGGCGGAAGTTTGCTCTCTCACCTCGACGATGAAGACCTGGAACAGCGACGACTGGTGGTCGAGGTCTCTTCCTTCCAGGCGCAAAGACTCGCCCTCCGGGGAGACGCTGCGGCAGTGGTGATGATCACCAATCTGACCGATGATCACCTCGACTGGCATGGAAGCCGCCAGGCCTACCACCAGGCCAAGCTGAGTCTGCTCGACCACGCGAGTGGGCCAGGCTCGCTGGCGATTCTTCCCGACGATGGCTCCCTCCAACGAGAAGGTGTGAACAAAGCGACGATGGAGATTCGCTGTCGCGCCGATGGCACCGAGCAGCACTCTCGCCGCGTCGGGGATCAGCTGGTGATCCGGACCCGAGACGAGAAGGCCCTGACGATTCCTTATCGTCCCACTGCGGCGCTGGAAGGTCCAACCGGACTCGACAATGCGCTTCATTCCGCCACCCTTGCGGCGGCACTAGGGGCCACCGAGGACGGCATCGCCACTGCAATCCGCCAGTACCCTGGCCTTCCTCACAGGTACCAGCATGTCGGCGAGTACCGACAGATTCAATTCATCGACGATTCCAAGGCGACCACTCCGGAGGCGGTGGCTTCGGCCCTCGGACGCAGCCAGTCCTCGGTCCACTGGCTCTGTGGTGGTGTACCGAAGAGCGACCCCATCGATGCCAGCCCATTGCGGTCGCCGTTGCAACAGCGTCAGTGCCATGTCTATTGCTTCGGCGCTCATGCCTCACTGTGGCAGGATGCCCTCTCCTCGCTGGTCAGCACTCCGATCGAGGTTCATACGAAGCTCGAAGATGCCGTATCCAGTGCTGTCAGCCGTGCCCGCCCCGGGGAAACGGTGCTGTTGAGTCCTGGGGGCACCTCCTTTGATCACTTTGCTTCTGCGGAAGATCGAGGAGTGCACTTCCAGGAGTTGATCCGGCAGTATTTTAACAGCGCAGCCAGTTGAGGCTCCCGGTCGCCTGGACCGGGTCATATTTTTCTAAAATCTCTGGATCCCCGATACTGCGATGTCACGATGGTCCGAGATCACTGCAATAGTGCCAACCGGTGCCGGAGGATTCTTGGCAAAAACACGAACTCAATTCATGTGCCTCGAATGTGGCACCTCCCACGAACGTCACATGGGTCGCTGCCCCGATTGCGGCACCTTCAACTCACTGAAAGAACATCGACTCTCGCCACCATCGAGCCCGCCACGAACCGTTCGGCTAAGTTCACCGCCAGTGGCGGTACCCATCGAACAAGTCGATGCGAACGAAGGGGATCGAATCGTCACTGGTCTCTCCGAAGTGGATCGAGTTCTCGGAGGTGGATTGGTTCCCGGCTGTGGATTACTGATCTCCGGCGAGCCGGGAATTGGAAAATCGACCTTGCTGCTGCAGATTGCCCAGACCGTCTCTCGCCAGGGAAAGAGATTTCTCTACGTGACCGGTGAGGAATCCGCAGCGCAGGTTCGGCTTCGCTCCGATCGAATCGGAGCCGCTGGATCTGAGTTATGGCTCCACTCCGGGTGTGACCTCGGCTCCATCGAGGAGTTGATCGATCAAAATCACCCTGTGGTGGTGGGAATCGACAGCATCCAGACCATCTGCTGGGATCAGATCCCCGCTGGTGCGGGTGGGGTGACACAGGTCCGAGAAGTGGCTTCCCGGCTACTGGCTCTGGCTCGCAATTCCGGATTCCCCATCTTGATGGTCGGACATGTCACCAAGGACGGCACCGTGGCGGGGCCGCGAACCCTCGAACACATGGTCGATGCAGTGCTCCAATTCGAGGGCGAGCGTGGGCACAGCCTGCGCATCCTGCGCGCCCTGAAGAACCGCTTCGGCTCGACCGAAGAGGTCGGGATCTTCGAGATGTGTGCCGAGGGATTGAAAGAGGTCGACAACCCGTCGGGGCTCCTCCTCTCCAGCCGTCACGGTTCTTCTCCCGGTTCAGCGACCGCTGCGATTCTCGAGGGAACCAGACCACTACTGGTGGAGATCCAGGCGCTGGTCACCCCGGCGGCTCACGGCGCACCGGCTCGAAAACCATCGGGTATCGATGCCGGACGATTGTCGATGCTCGCCGCAGTGCTCGAGAAACGCCTCGGGATTCCCCTCGGTGATTGCGACATTCACGCAAATGTCGTCGGTGGAGTGAAACTGAAGGGGACTGCCGCAGATCTGGCTCTGGCCGCCGCCATCCTGTCATCCTTCCACGACCGCTCGTTGCCCAAGGATGTGATCTTTGCTGGCGAAGTGGGTCTACTCGGAGAAGTACGACCGGTTCCTGGAACTCGTCAACGACTGGAGGAAGCGAGTCGCCTCGGTTTTCATTCGGCGTGTGTCGCCCCCGGTAGCATCGACGGATCCGGTCCTGAAGGGATGCGAATTCATGAAACCGCGGAGCTTCAGACGCTGGCGGCCAGGTTCATCCAGTGAACTCGCTGCCGACCCTACCGCGGAGTTTCAATCTCCTTCATTCCCGAGGTCAAGTCACGTGGGGGGCCATCTGGCTCCTCTCCTTGCTGCTGATCTACTTCGGTGCTTTCTGGCCGCTCTATCCGGTCGACGGCGACTCCACTCTCGACTCACTTCTCCAGCCAGAATCGGTGCAGGATTCGAACGTCGACCTGTCGTGGCTGCAGGCGGCAGGAGATGCACAGAGCCTCTCCTTCGATGTTCAGGCGCTGCTCTACATTCATCAACTTCAAGGAAACCGTGCCATCACCGTGCATCACTTCTCTCGCCATGAGTGGGGTCGAACACTGATGCTGGTCTCGAAGTACACCACCGATCTGGCCAAGGGTGAGGTGGTACTGGCACTGATGTTCCTGGCGGTTCTTTTCGTCCGGATCAAGCGCGTGTCAGGAGAGATCGCAGTACGATCCAACACCGGACTGATCGGGATGCTGGTGGCCGCCTCCTTGGCCTGGGTGAGCAAGATCGGAGCCGGACGCGCCCGTCCCAACGGTCTGTTCTATCATGGAGATCTCGACTGGATCCCCTTCTCGCTGCAAAATCTACATCACAGCTTTCCATCGGGTCACTCCACAGCAGCGGGTGCGTTGATGATGGTGTTCATCTTCAATTTTCCGCGCCTCTGGTTGCTGTGGATCGGGGCAGCGCTGTGGATCTGTGCCACTCGAGTACTGACACTCAACCACTGGCCGACAGATACCTGGATGGGGTTGCTGATCGGCGCCTTCAGCGTTGCACTGGTCAGTTCGATCACACAGTTACGGAGAGAAAGCCCCGTTCAAGAACCTGCCCGATACCAGAGCTCCAGGAAAACCGTCCTACCTGTCGAGTAGTTGAGGGTACCCTCGTCACCGTTACTCCAGAGTTTCACACAACCGGAACCGTGCGGATCGATTCCGTCTCGCTCTCGCGCCTGCCGTGAAAGAAGCAGCCAGGCGGGTCGAGGGCCTTGTAGCCACTGCGAATAACCTTGCGGAAACTGATCTCTCAGCGACGGCACGGTTTTCTGCCCTTGAACCGGATGACGATCGAGGGCAAAGACCAACGATGGCTCGTTGTACCCATGGACCACCAGTGGCGCATCCGGAGCGGCACTGTCTGCGATGGTATTGACGATCTGTTGCGACAGTTGCAAACGATTCTGGACCTGTCCGAGTCCGACAAAGATCAGTTGAAAACCGATCCAGGTAGTGATCAACAGTAACCCTGGACCGCGCCAACCCCAGAACCGAGTGGCGATATTCATCCTCTGCACCAGCATCGCGCTACCGAGCAGAGTTGTAGCAGCGAGAATCGTCACTGTGCTACTTCCTCCATGGTGATGCATCGATACGGCGAAGGCGATCGACAGCGTGAGCAGCAGCAGGATTGAGAACCACCGACCGACCTTGGCGGCGATTCCATCGAAGAGTGTGGCTTCGATCTCGCCCCTCTCCACCCGAGATGCGACCAGAACGATCATCACCGCGATTCCGGGGAACCCAGCAAGGACGTAGTGGGGCAGTTTGGTCGCCACCAGTGTCATCAACAGAAGAACAGGAAGCACCAGTGCGGCGAGGAGCACTCCCTTTCCCTGCGTACCAAATAGTTGGTGCCGGTGGACCACGATGGGAAACAACAGTGCCGAGAGCGGTACCGCGCCCAGCAGGATCACCGGCAAGTAGAAGGGCAATCCGAGGATCCAACCGATCCAGCCATTCGCGCCATGGCTCTCGATGGCCGAGGTACTCCGCTCGATCAGGTGATGCTGGATGCCGATCTCTGCCAGTTGCCCGCCGGTGGCATCGTTGGCGGGGATCGCCCAGCCAAGGAAAACCGCCAGCGAGATCAGCGATGCAATGGCGACCGTCCGCCACCATCTTCGACCCAGTTCCAGGCTTTGCCTGCCAGCGATCGATGCCCAGGTCGCTGCCAGCAAGAAGATGAGCGGTCCCACCGGCCCCTTGGCCAACCACGCCCAGCAGAGAGCCAGCGTCAGCAGGGGGAGGTGCATTCGACGCGCTCCATGAATCGCCTGGTCGACGAGAATCGCCAGCGACACGGAAATCCCCGCCATCATCGTGGCGTCGGCAGTGGCTGCGGTTCCCAGCAGCAACGGCAGCGGCATCCACGCCCCCACTACCGCCGCATTCACTCCCACTTCACGACCACCGAGATTCCTACCGATGTGGAAGGTCGCCAGTGCAGTGATGAGAGATACCAGGATCGATGGAATTCGTACGGCCAGATCGGTCGCACCCAGCCAACCGATAGATGGCAACATCAACCAGTACACCAGGGGAGGCTTGTCAGGGCGAAGTTGGCCGTCAAATCTAGGAACCAGAAGATCTCCAGTCCGGAGCATCTCCACCGCCGCCCGACCAAATCGAGGCTCGTCCCGATCCCACAACAGGGTCGACGATGCGAGCTGGATTCCGCTGGCAAACAACACGATCAGCCATAGAGAGATGGGGAAGCCTTGCGACTTCAAATCCTGTCCATCCCAATGGAGAGCATCATCACTGGAGAGCTTCTCGAACCTGATCCCAGTCGATCTGCGGCACCTCTGTGGAGGGCGAGGAGGTCCCCTCCAGTCGCTCCCGGATCGAGTCTGCGCGACTCCCTGGATCGGGGTGGGACGAGAGCCACTCCGGCACCGAGGATTGCAGATCTTCCCCACCCAACTTCTCAAAGAAGGACGCCATCGCTGAGCCATCCCAGCCCGCCGCTTGAATCATCTTGAGCCCTACTTGATCTGCTTCGGTTTCATGATCCCTGCTGTAACCCTGCAGGACCAGATACTCCATTCCTCCGCCCAGAGCCGCAGCCCCGGACAAATCTCCAAAGCCCACCTGAATCAACGCTGCCACCGAAAGCGACTGGAGCAACTGACGGAGTCCGTGGCGCCCGGTGGCATGAGCCAGTTCATGCGCGATCACCCCCGCCACCTCATCGGCGCTGTCGGCGGCCAGCAGCAGCCCGGTGAAGACCGTGACATATCCACCGGGCAGACAGTAGGCATTGACCCGTTCGCTCTCCACCACCACCAGCTCAGGATCGAGTCCTTCGATCCCGAGATGGGGGCTGAGGGAATCAAGGATCCGGGTCATTGCAGAATTGACCACCTCATCGGTACAGATGATTTGATCGCCCAGCATCGATTGGTGCGCAGCTTTCCCGAGGCTCTGGTCGAAGGAGATGGGAACCAGTGGGATCAACAGTCCGACCGCCATAACGATACCAAAAAATAACAGGACGGCGATGCTGGAGAGGATCGCCAGAGAGACCCACAAGATCTTGCCCGGTCCCCACTGTCGCTTTCTCAGAGTCCTGGCCATTTCTTCCAGTTGATCGGAGAGTTCCAGAGGTGCGCAAGAGTTCACCTCGGCAAACACAGCGGAATCCCTCATCGAAAAGGCGAGGTCTCCCTGCGCAGATCGAACACTGATACAACTGCCGAGGATTTCAGCACGAGCAGTATGAAGATCGACGATCCCACTCTGGCCATCCAGACCACTCAACAGCGCCTTGCTCTGCTGGATCCTGAGGTTTGCAGTAGCACTGACACCGAACTCACCCCCATGGGCAGTGACGGATAAACCGGAAGATTCGCCGGCCATCGCCTAGTGATCCTGTCCGGGGCTGGCTCTCAATGCAGGCTCTGCGCCGAATCCTACCGGAGCATCTACACGAGTCACCTCTACCGCAGCCACCTTGAACTCGGGAGTTTCCGTGATGGGGTCAACATCGGGATTGGTGATGTCGTTGGTCATCGTCTCCTCAGGAAAGGCAAAGCTCATGAACATCGTCCCGCGAGGAGACGTCTTGGTGATGGCCACCCGAGTCGTCACATCACCCCGCCGCGAGCGGACTTTTGCCCAGTCCCCATCTTCGAAACCCAGTTTCTCCGCATCCGCTGGATGAATCTCGAGCCATTCATTGGGGACCAGGATCCTGAAACCGTCTGAACGGCCCGTCATGGTGTTGGTGTGGTAGGTCGGCAATCGTCGTCCCGTGGTCAGATAGAACGGGTATTCATCATCGGGATTCTCTGAGGGAGGCACGTAGTCGAGCAATTGTAACTTGCCCTTGCCATTGACGAACTCATCCTCGTGAAGCACAGGAGTTCCCGGGTGATCCAGATGAGGGACTGGCCAGATCAGATCTCCACTTTCAATCCGATCGTAGTTGAGCCCCTCATAGATGGGAGACAGGGAAGCCAGTTCGTCAAACACCTCTTCACTGCTTGCATATTCAAAATTGACTTCGGTATCCATCCTCTTGGCCACTTCGGCGATGATCCACCAGTCCGGCTTTGCTTCTCCCGGCGCAATCGCTGCCTGTCTCAGGCGTTGCACTCTTCGATCCGAATTGGTGAAGAAACCATCCACTTCGGTGAACGCCGCTGCGGGGAAGACCACATCTGCTTTCTTCGCCGTGTCAGTGAGAAACATGTCCTGAACTATCAGGAAATCCAGCGCCTCGAGGGCTCTGGTCGTGTGCTTCACATCCGGATCGGTGACCAGGGTGTTTTCGCCACAGATCCACATCGATTTCACGCGACCATCTACAGCATGATCGAGGGCAGCGATCTTGGTGATCCCCTTTATTGGATCCATCGGAACACCATAGGCCTTCTCGAACTTGAGCTGGGAGACCGGATCATCGACGGCCTGAAATCCCGGATAATTGTTGGGTAATGCACCACAGTCTCCAGCACCCTGGATATTGTTCTGGCCACGCAGTGGATTGATCCCGGCACTTCGTTTACCCAGGTTGCCGGTGATCAGTGCCAGATTACAAAGGCTCTGTACATTGGAGACACCGCAGATGTGCTCGGTAATTCCCAGAGTGTAATAGATCCCCGCCCGCTCTGCGGATCCGAATGCAATGGCACATTCACGAATCAACTCTGCAGGAACCCCGGTCACTCCCTCGGCATATTCGGGCGTGAAAGGAAGCAGGTGCTCCTTCAACTGCTCGAAACCTTCGGTACGCTTCTCGATGTAATCCAGGTCTGCTAACCCTTCCTGGATGATCACGTTGGCCATCGTGTTGAAGAGAGCGACATCGGAACCGAGATGCAGCGGCAGGTGCCCCGTGGCTATCTCTGTCAGGGGTATCTTTCGTGGATCGACCACGTAGAGCTTTGCCCCCTTACGAACCGCCTTCTTCACACGCACCGCGATGATCGGATGGCACTCCGTCATGTTGGTGCCCACACACAACATCATCGGGCAATCCTCGATCTCGGGAATCGAGTTCGACATTGCTCCGCGTCCAATTGAGGCCGCCAGACCGGCGACCGTTGGACTGTGTCAGCCACGCGAACAATTATCGACCTGATTGGAGTTCATCACTGCTCGGGTAAACTTCTGCAGCATGTACGCACCTTCGCCAGGAGCCCTGCCGCTGGCAATCGCGTAAAAGGCTTTGCGGCCATGATCCGCACGGATGCTCTTCAAACGATTCGCAGTGTACTCAAGGGCTTCGTCCCAGCCCACAGCTGTCAACTCGCCTTGCTTACGAATCAGCGGTTTCGTCAATCGGTCATCGGAGTTGACGAAATCAAAACCAAACTGCCCCTTCACGCACAATGCACCGGCGTTGACCGGGCCATCGAGGACGGGCGTGACTCCAATCATCTTTCCATCTCTGGAATGAAGATTGATGGAGCAGCCAGTACCGCAATAGGGACACACGCTGCGAGTGACCTCGACCTCTCCAGGGATGGATCCCTGATTGACCATCTTCTTGTCGGCAAGAGCCCCTGTAGGGCAGGTGTAAATACACTGCCCGCAAAGGGTGCATTCACTACCCATCAAGAGACCATCGAAAGCGGTGGCGATGCCTTTGTTCCACCCTCGTCCAGTCATGGTGATGGCATGATCCGCTTCGACTTCATCGCAGATTCGCACACACCGATAACAGGAGATACAGCGGTCGTAATCGCGCAACAGGAACGGATTGGAATCGTCCTTCGAAGCGTTGCTCGTCGCTCCCAGAAAGCGATCGCGGCCAACCTTGAACTCGGTCGCAAGATCATGGAGCTCACAACTTCCAAGATCCCTGCACCTCGGACATTCATCGTCAGGATTTTCGGAAAGAACCATCTCGACCAGTGTGCTCTGCATCCTCCGCAGCTTTTCACTCCCTGTTCGAACCACCATGCCTTTTTCTGCATGGAGTGTGCAGGAAGATGCTGGCATCCGACGCCCTTCCACCTCGACAACACACAACCTGCATGAGCCATAAGGATCGAGTCGTTCATCCCAGCAAAGTGTCGGAACGAAGGTTCCTTGGCGTCGAGCGACCTCGAGCACCGTCTCGCCCTTCTCGAAAGACACTTCTTGGCCATCGAGGTTCATCACCGAATCACTCACCTGAATCTCCTTTACGCGGATTAGCCGGATTCGAAGTCTTCTGGCCGTCGATGTAATTTTGAATCACATCCGGCCAGTACTTCTTCAGGGTCCTGGTGATGAAGGGCGCAGCCATCCCAAGTCCACAGGCACTGGTCTCTTCCAGAACCTCTTCAAGATCAGCCAACTCTTCGAGTGGATTGGCGCGAATCACCGGATTACCCGATGAATGCTCGATCAACTCATCGAGAAGTTCCGTCACTCTCACGGTACCGATGCGACAGGGAAAACACTTCCCACACGATTCCTGTGCCAGAAAGTGCATGCTCTCGCGTGCCGCCTGGATCATGCATCGTGTCTCATCGTGCACGATGATTCCGCCCGCTCCGAGCATCGCTCCCAGAGCGGTCAGCGATGCTGGATCAAGGGCCACGTCGAGATCGGCGGCTCCAACGAATCCGCCACTGATTCCCGCCATCGTCACACCCTGGATCGCTTTTCCATCGGGCGTACCCCCGGCATGAGTTTCCAGCAGTTCTCGCAGTGAGGTGCCGATGGGAACCTCGTAATTTCCGGGGCGGGATACATCTCCTGAAACGCTGAAGACACGAGTTCCAGCATGATCCCCCAACCCGAGGCTGTTGAACCACGCTCCACCTTTTTCAAGGATCGCCGGTACTGCACAGAAGGTCTCGACGTTGTTGACCACCGTCGGAAGATCAAACAAACCATGAGTGGTGGGATAAGGTGGCTTTTCCCTGGGGAAAGGGTGTTTCCCCTCCAGTGAGTTCAACAGCGAGGTCTCTTCACCACAGATGTAGGCTCCGGCTCCCCGTCGAATGACAATCCGAAATGGCCGGCCGGTTCCACAGGCATCGTCTCCGAGAAAGCCCGCCGCGGTCGCTTCATCGATGGCGACCTGAAGTGATTCGAGGATCTCCGGGTATTCCCAACGGAGGTAGACGATGCCGATCTCGGCACCGGTCACTAGACCTGCGCAGGCCATCCCCTCGAGCATTGCATGAGGACTGTGCGCCATCAGGAGGCGGTCCTTGAAGCAACCCACCTCACTTTCATCGGCATTGCATACGATGTACTTGGGTCCACGGCTCTCGTTACGAACCGCCTCCCACTTGATTCCGGTGGGGAATCCTGCACCACCTCTACCGGTAAGTCCGCTCTCCTTCAGCTGCGAGATCACCTCTTGAGGAGTGGAGGCCGCCAGTTTGGGGCTCTGCCAGGCTCCGTGAGATCGCGCGCCTTCGAGGGAGCCGATTCCATCCCGGATGCCTCTGAAGAGGCACTCTTCCAGGCCTGTTTCCGGCGGAAGAGGCATCGTCGCTGCAGTCATGCTGTCGGGGGAACCGGCCCGGGCATGATGGAAAAACTTCTCCCCGATCAGGATCGGAACTGGCATATCACATCGCCCCGGACAGGAGATCTTCTCGATCTGCCCCGAATGAGCGACTCCCAGATCGGCATCGACCACCTCCTTGGAGATGGCATCCAGATCATGAAGACAGCAAGTTGAGTTCTCACAGATACGGATATCGGGAAGCGGTTTCGGCTCCAGCTGGAAGAAGTGGTAAAAGGTCACGGTTCCGTAGAGTTCACTGATAGGGATCTTGAATCGCTCGGCGACCTGGCGAAGGTCGGGTTCTGGCAGATAGCCGTGATGATCCTGGATCGCATGGAGCACCTCGAGAAACGGAGCGGGCTGATCCATCAGGCGATCGAGGATTCCCTCGGTGACCGGATCCTTCACCTCGATTCCAGTCTTCATCAGGCTCCTCTTCCAGGATAGTGGCTCATGGCGACTCCGAACCCGGAGCCGTAACCATCACCAAGATATCTGGAACCGGTAACTTCAACAAGGCAAGGATCCCTCGGAGTTGCCGTTTGACAGCGACTGGAGGACCATCTGAGCGGTCGCTCGGTTGGTCGCATAGGGGACTTCAGCGATCTCGCAAGCCCGGACCAGAGCATCGATGTCCGATCCATGGGCATGGCTGGAGAGCCCGTCGCGCAGAAAGATCACCGCCTCCAGTTGACCCCGAGCGGCCATCGCACCGATCTCCAGGTCTCCCCCCAGAGGTCCGGAACAGACCAACCTCTTGACAGGCAACTGACACCTCGACGAGAGCCTCGAACCGGTCTGCCTGGTCGCGACGATCTTGTAGCGGGAAAGAGCCTCCTGGAACTGACACACCAGTTGCTCCAGCTGATCCTTCTTCTGATCATGAGCGACCAGCGCAATCCAACCATGATCAGGGCCAGCCGGGTTGAGCACCCTCGATGCGATCAACTCGGAGAGAGCTCGATCGAAGGAACTGCGCTTCTCCAGATTCTCACCACGATGTTTTTCGATCGCCTGGTAAGAGAGGATTCTCAACGAGACCGGAGAGACTGCCTGAATCGTAGCGGTACGAACTCGGCTCCCGACCAGACCCATTTCTCCGAAGAGATCCCCCACCGAAAGTGTGTGCGCTTCAGCTCCGTCGCCATCGAGTACAGCAGCGATCCCACTCTCGATCCTGGCCATCCAGCGCGGGGTTTCTCCGGCAGACATGAGGATCTCACCCGCCAGTTCAGTTCGATCTTCACCGTGATTCTCGAACCACTTCAGTAGCAGATCAGCATCGTCATCATCCGAAGACTGACCTTCACTTGAAGCGGACTTCATCGGACCCATCCTATCTGTAAATTCCCTCATCTTGCACACCCCCTGAGGCTATCCCCCAGCGAAGAAAACAACACAAGTTTAAGCGGAAAAGAGACTCCACTTTTGTTGAAAAAATCGACCCCGTCGAGTCGATATCAGCGGATCGAGAGTCAGTCGATGTTCTCACCGACGTCGATCCCGAGTGCGCTCATATCGAGATTCAACTCAGCCGTCCGAAGAGCAGCCGGCTCGACCATCCAACTATCGAGATTCTCGCTGGCCGCCGAATCAACGATCTCGACTTCTGACTTCATGACACTCCGCTCCGGAATAATCACCCCAGACCTCCCCTCGGGAAGTTCCGAGACGATCTCCTAAGCATCGAGAAGAGGCAAGTTCAACGAGACGAGGACATCCAGCCCTTCTGGTGACATTGAGTACAAATCAGGGGAATCATGAGTACGAATCAGGGTAATATCGTTATCTGTAACGCAGGATCAATCGGCGAGCGAGAATATACTTCCCCCTGTTCGATTCCTGACGTCTGTAGATTCGGCAAAAGACCCGTAAGGTCAAACCCACAAGGACCCAGGAAATACATGTCTCGGATTTCCCACAGTTCTCACGATTTTGACGGGATTCGCCTCCATCTCACATCTGGATTCGGCGACGCCTGGCTGGCGGAAATGTGGAATCAATGCGTCAATGGCACAACCGATCGAATCTTGCGCTGGCAAATACCCGCAAGTGACGGGCAAAAAGAAATCGCAGTATACGTCAAGATATATCGGAAAAGGCCCTCCCACCGACTCCTCAAGCGGGTACTACCCAGTCGTGCCCTCCAGGAAGGAAAGGGCTATCTCGAATTTGCCAGAAGGGGCATCAAAACTGTCCCCTTGATTGCCTGGGGAGAAGAAAGACGCTGGGGTTTGTGGCAACAAGGTGTGATCGTCACTGAAGCGATCAATGCAAAGACAGTCGAAGAAGAGTATACCGTGCACAACGACCCCGACCTCTTGGTGAAAACCGCTCAGCAACTGTCACGAATCCACAATATTGGCCTGGCTCATGGGGATCCCCTGGCCCGAAACTTCCTCGCGACGGCAGAGACACCGATCCCCTTTGATTTGCCTTCCTGGAGCCATAGAACCGTAAAAAGTCAGCGTCAAGATCTGATTCGATTCCTCGGATCCATGTGGGCTTTGACTGGCAATAAAAAGATGACCCAAACTCTGCTTTCTTGTTACCGGGAGAAGATGGACGATCTACCTCTGAATACAGAGGACTTGCTCTGCGAAGCTGAGGAGTACTCGAGAAAGAAGCAAACATGACCGAACTTCAAGTCATCGGAGGATCTAGATCTCATGACACACTCCGGCGTGTTCTTTCCCAACGCCCTCCTGTGAAGGTCCTGGACTGCCCGGCGGGAACCGGCGTCCTCTCCGAATTCCTTCGCGATCTTGGCTGGGATGTTCACTGTGCAGACATCGATCCAGGGAACTTCGAAGCGGAAGGATTTCCCTTTGAAGAAGCAAATCTAAACCGGGGATTGCCCCATGAAGATGAAAGTTTCGACGCCGTACTTTGTGCTAACGGCCTACATCGCCTCTATCATCCGGTGGGAGCCATCGAGGAGTTCTTCCGTGTCTTACGACCTGGAGGGTCGCTCTACATCAACATCAACAACTACGCCTCGATTCAGAAAAGGCTGCGCTTTCTCTTCTACGGCTCCATCACGAACACCATTAACGAGAGCAGTTTCAAGCAAACCTCTTCCGATCCAGAAGCCAACGTGCGCCATCATCTGTTCTATCCGCAACTGGCAAACCACCTCGAAGCGACGGGCTTCAAGATCGTTGATCTGCAACCAGCAAGTGTCAAAACCTCTCACCGGTTACTATGGCCTTTTGCCCTGTTGATCAAACTAGCGTCTTTCCTGGTCAACCCTGCAAGCCGAAAACGAAACAAACTCTCCTCAACGAACTCACGTGGAATTTGTCCTGGTGGAAAATACTTCTATGTCGAGGCCATCAAGACTGCGAAACCGTGAAGAAAACTGCAATCGACAGTAATACAGATTTCCTTTTTCTTTAGTACCTTGCTTCCCTGCAACTGCAACAATTCGACATCCGCCACAGGGCCTGATGATTTCAAGGGTGTCGTTGTCGGCACAGAGAGTTCAATAAACACATTGTTGTCGGAGATTCCGATTCTACGACGGATAGCCCCGCAGCCCTCGACAACGCAGTGGATACGCTGAAGTTGTCACCCCGCGAAATGACTTCGCCCGTTGGATGAAAAAAGCGGCCCCGCCGTGTCCACAGCGGGGCCGCAATCCAACGTTACCGTCGAATCGATATCAGCGGATCGAAATTCCGTCGATATCTTCGCTGGTTGAAATGCCGAGGGCGCTCAGATCAATAATCAACTCTGCGAATCCCGATGTAGCACTGCCGAAACTACCGGTGAACCTGGAGACATCCTCATCGTCACCGGATGCTCCGGAGCCTGAGTATGTTCCCTGGGTCGAGAAGAGCAGTGTTCCGTCAAAGTCGAGACTGATGGCATTGAGATCTTCACCACCGCTGTTGGAAAATCCGACATCACTGCCGTCGAAGAAGGTCGTCCAACTTCCTCCACTGGCAGAACCGATGGAGGTGGGAGTGAACAGCATCACATCTTCATCGCGATTGGTCGGCCCGCCGCCACGAGCCGTGCCGAGCGTGGACATCAATAGCGTGCCATCATCGAGGTAGCAAACTCCATCGATGTCCTCACCGTTGGTCGTGAGTGCACAGTCCGAGCCGTCGAGATAGAAGGACCAGGAGCCCGCACTGCTGGAGCCTGTGGTGGTCGGCGTGAACAGCACCAGATCGCTATCTTCCACCGTGGTTCCGGAGGGCCCACCTGTGAGTCCCGGCACTGAAAATGAACCGGAGTTGAAGGAAATCAGCACGCTACCATCGGCCCGGACACTGAGAGCATTGATGTCGGTACCACCGATCCCGACATCGCTGCCGTCCAGATACCATTCCCAGGAATTGGTCGCCGGGTCGTAGGTCACGATGTCTTCATCGCGAACCGTTCCCAGCCCCGGGACCGTGGTGGTCGACAGGAACGAGATGTAGTACAGCGTTGTCGAAGGAGGAGGTGGCGGCGGCGGCGGATCCGTCACCACGATGCAGGAGCCACAACTGGCCGTGTCGGAGCCGCCAGGACCCGTCACCGTCAACGTCACGCTGTAGGTTCCAGCAGTGGTGTAGGTGTGGGACGGATTCTGGGCGGTCGATCCGCCTCCGTCACCGAAACTCCACGAGTAACCGTTGATATCTCCGGTCGAAAAATTGCTAAAGGAAACCGTCACCGGCGCTTCTCCACCGGACGAATCGGGCGAGAAGCTGGCCACCGGAGCCTCGGGTGGCGGCGGCGGAGCGGTCACCACGATGCACGAACCACAACTGGCCGTGTCGGAGCCACCAGGACCCGTCACCGTCAACGTCACGCTGTATGTGCCGGCGGTGGTGTAGGTGTGGGATGGATTCTGCCCAGTCGCGCTGCCCCCATCGCCGAAGGTCCACGAGTAACCGGTGATATCTCCGGTCGAAGAATTGCTGAAGGAAACCGTCACCGGCGCTTCTCCGCCGGATGAATCCGGGGTGAAACTTGCCACCGGAGCGGTGGGAGGTGGTGGTGGCGGATCGGTCACCACGATGCACGAACCACAACTGGCGGTGTTGGAGCCACCGGGTCCCGTCGCCGTCATCGTCACGCTATAGGTGCCGGCAGTGGTATAGGTGTGAGACGGATTCTGTGCCGTCGAACTGCCCCCATCGCCGAAGTCCCACGAGTAACCGTTGATGTCTCCGGTCGACGAATTGCTGAAGGAAACGGTCACCGGTGCTTCTCCACCGGATGAATCGGGAGTGAAGCCAGCGATCGGCGGCGGCGGTGGCGGGTCGGTGACGACGATGCAAGAGCTGCAGGTCGATGTGTCCGTGCCTCCAGGACCGCCCACCGTCAACGTCACGCTGTATGTGCCAGCAGTGTTGTAAGTGTGGGACGGATTCGCTGCAGTCGATCCTCCTCCGTCACCAAAGTCCCACGAGTAACCGGTGATGTCTCCGGTCGACGAATTACTGAAGGAAACGGTCACCGGTGCTTCACCACCAGATGAATCGGCAGTGAAGCCAGCGATCGGCGGCGACGGCGGTGGATCGGTGACGACGATGCAAGAAGTGCAGGTCGCCGTATCCGAGCCTCCCGGTCCGGTCGCCGTCAAGGTCACGCTGTAAGTCCCGGCAGAGGTGTAGGTGTGGGACGGATTCTGCGCGGTCGATCCGCTTCCATCACCAAAGTCCCACGAATATCCGGTGATGTCTCCCGTCGATGAATTACTGAAGGAGACCGCTACCGGCGCTTCACCGCTGGTCGGCGATGCTGCGAACTCTGCCACCGGCGCCGGAGGAGGGGGCGGAGGTGCTCCGATGAAGCAGTTGAGGATCGCGCCGACCAGATCCGCCCGCGTCGATGCTCCATCGACCAGCCCACCGATCTCGAATGAAGTTCCGAAGGTGCGATATGCACCAGCGTCATTGAAGACCCCAACATCATAGCCAGCGGTCGGATTGGTCAGGGTGACCACCCCATTGCCCGTGGTTCCGAGACGATCGATCCAGCTGTTCTCTCCGCTGTAACTCCAGCTGCTACCGACAAGGCTGCAGCCGGCGCCGGCGGCGCCGCTGACGGTCG
>JAAZXB010000008.1:152069-167919 GCA_014240375.1 Planctomycetota bacterium
TAACTCCAGCTGCTACCGACAAGGCTGCAGCCGGCGCCGGCGGCGCCGCTGACGGTCGAGAGGTCACTGGTTCCATCGGACAGACCACTGATTCCAAAGTGTGAATGAACCGGGGTGGCGCTGTCATAGGCCCAGGTATCTCCGCCCTCCATGTAGAGGAAGGATCCGCCGACTCCGTTGGTCAGGTAGGTCTCGAGAGTGGTGCCCTCTGCAGAGGAGAGTACATGGCCCGAGGGGTAAATCCCCAGGTTGACCCAGACCGTCTCGAAGGCATCGAGACTGGCAACGGCATCGAGGGTGGTGACCACCAGTGGCGAACGCCCATTGGCGATGAGTGCCGCCGAGATGGAACTGCCACCCGCCACCGCTCCACCCGCTGCAGAAGGAGCCCAGACCAGATCGGTGGCGCCTCCCGTGAGGAATATCGAGCAACTGGCCTGGGGACTCTGGTCCGATCCAACCAGTCCGCGGACACCGTAGGAGATATTCCCGACACCTGCGGAGGAGTCGGTGTAAGAGGTCGCAGAGCCGGACAGGGTGGCGATCACACCACCTCCCCGGCTCACTTGCACCTGTGTGTAACTCTCTCCATTGGTCCAGGAGAGGATGGCGTCTGCGCCGGAACTATTACAACTGAGATTGGTCGGAGCGGCCACGGAACTCGCCACCGTCAGCAGCAACGTCTCGCAGTTGATCCGTCCGTATCCCATGTAATTATCAAAGCCCGCCGTATCTTCGGAGGGCGGTCCGACCTGGTCATCGGCGGTCTGGCGCATGTAAGTTCGAACCTGATCGTGGGTCAAGCCCGGTGCCACTGCCAGCAACAGTGCTCCCGCTCCCGCAGCGTGAGGAGTGGCCGAAGATGTGCCATTGAAACTCGATGTGTAATCGGTCGAGGAGTAGCCACCGCTACCGGAGATGTCGACTGTGGTGGTCAACGGGCCCGGTGCGACAAAGTCGAGAGATGAACCGTAGTTACTCCCCCACCAGGTCTCTCCATCGCACGACGATGGACTCTTGCGTTCATCGCAGGGGCTGGAAGCGCCAACTGCGATCGATTCCGGGTAGAGAGCCGGATAGGAGACTGCGGAATTGTCATTCCCCGATGCGAAAAATACCGGGCAACCCAATCCACCTCTTCCGCTGGTGTTCCCGTAGGCGATCGCATTCTGGATGGCGGTACTGGCAGATCCACCTCCCCAGCTGTTGGAGAGAATGTCCGCTCCATTGTCGACCGGCCAGGTCAGTCCATCGACGAGCCAGTCGGTCTGAGTCCAGTAGTTTCCGAAACCGATGCGAATCGGCATGATCTTGCTGTTCCAGGTGACACCTGCAACACCGATGCCGTTGTTCCCCACCGCTGCGATGATCCCGGCACAGCAGGTTCCATGGCCGTCGGTGGAATTGGCATTTCCGGGGATCCCGCCCGGTGTGGGATCCGCAGTGACCGCATCGTAGCCGGCTACCATGTTGGCTTGCAGATCGGCGTGATTCACATCGACCCCTTCGTCGATGACTGCCACCACGATGCTCGATGAACCGGTCGAGATATCCCATGCTGCGGCGGCCTTCATGTCCGCACCGATGGTTCCGCCGGTTTGTCCTGTATTCTGCATGTCCCACTGATCTGGAAAGAGCGGATCGTTGGGAGTCGCCATCTCGGGCAAATCGTGGATGAAATTGGGCTCGGCAACCCAGACTTCTTCCAGTTGCGTCAAGGCGTCCGCGATTTCGAAGCCCAGAGATGTCGGCCCCTCGAACCCCAGCATGTAGGTCGGGTCGATGGCCGGGAACTCCTTGAGGAAGCGCAGTCCCGACTGGCGAATTACATTTCGAATCTCTTCATCATCGACGGAGCCATCGAAAGTCACGATCACTTCCGGACGCGGAATCATGACCGCTTCCTGGTAGCCGAGAACAGGGCCGGCGAACTCCACGATGGTTGCACTCGATAGCTGCGCGAGGATCTCTTGCTGCATCCTCGCATCGACTCGCTTATCGAGGGGGAGATACCACAGTCCCGGGTACTCCTGCAGGTTCTTTTCACTCACCTTCCCCACACCTTTGATCGCTCGTAGTTCGGCTCTCAGCGCACCCAGCTCATCTTCGAGGCCATCAATCATCTTGACTGCGATGATCCCATCCATCTGAACCAGCGAAGCTCTTCCTTCTCCGTAGGGATAGGACCACTTCTGTCCCGTGTCCTGAGCGATGGAAAATTGGGGGAGAAACAGCACCAGTAGAAGTGCTGAGATCAGTCGAGGCATAACTTCCTCCTGCATCGGCAACGCCGAAAACCTGCCCAGAAACTCCGGGCAATTGACATGACGGGGCAAAGCAAACGAACCCAGTCTCGCAGGCGGGAGCGAGGTCCGCGCAGTCTGAGCGAGGGAATCCACCACATCAACCATGTGCCTTCCTCGCCGAGGATGGGCTATCCTGCATGCTGTGAAATGTACCTGGCTGCTCGGATACGCCCGAGCCACTCGCTGCCCCAGTCTCTCGTTACAAGGAGTACCCATGAATATCCTGCTGATCTTGACCACCATATTGGCCACTTCTGTCCCGACCATGGACGATTCAGATTCCTGGCTCACCTTTGATGGTGCCAAGGGTCCGGGGGTGGGAAAGCACATCGTCTTCATCACCGGCGATGAAGAATATCGGTCGGAGCAGGGGATGCCGCAGATGGCTCAGATCCTCGCCAAGTACCACGGCTTTCGCTGCACCGTGCTCTTCTCGATCGATCCTGAGAGCGGCTGCGTCGATCCTCAGGTCAACGACAACATCCCCGGGATGGAGGCGATCGACACTGCGGATCTGGTGGTACTCTTCACTCGCTTCCGCAATCTTCCTGACCCGCAGATGAAACACTTCGTCGACCATGTCCAATCAGGAAAACCGGTGATCGGACTGCGAACATCGACTCACGCCTTCGATATCCCGGGTGACCGGGAGTATCACCGCTGGTCGTGGCGGAATGGCCAGTGGGACGGCGGGTTTGGACGCCAGGTGATGGGAGAGACCTGGATCGATCATCATGGAGGCCATGGCTGGCAAAGTAGCAGCGGCATCATCGTCGAGGAGGCCAGCGGGCACCCGATCCTCCAGGGGATCAAGGATGGAGATGTCTGGGACCCTTCCGATGTCTACACCGTACGCCTTCCGCTCCCCAAGGGCTGTACTCCGCTGCTAAACGGGCGAGTCCTGTCGGGGATGGACCCCGCTGACGGCCCCTGTGAAGTGGTAAAGCGAGACGACGAGACCACCTTCGATAAGAACGATCCGATGATGCCGATCGCCTGGACCAATGTACGCAAATCTGAAAGCGGCAAGAAGCAAAGGGTCTTCTCCTCGACCTTTGGAGCATCGCGTTCCTTTACCCGGGAAGGCTCGAGAAGGCTGCTGGTCAACGCCTGCTACTGGTGCCTCGGCATGCAGGGGCAGATCAAACCGAACCTTACGGTCAGCCTGGTCGGCGACTATCAACCGACCCAGTTCGGTTTCAACAAACACACCCCCGATCTGAAGCCCGCGGACATGGTCAAGAAGGCTCAATGATCGCAGCGATCTTCTTGCTGACATCCTTCGCCGGGGAGATCACCGGATCGGATCAGGAGCCGCCCTTCATCGGCGCCTACTCCACCGAGTACCGCAATGGAACCTCTCCATCGATCTCTGGCGGATTGCTGCTGCTGGGTGAACTGGGTTGCACGGCGTGTCACTCGACCACGGATGGTTCTTCTCGCTGGATCCTCCCGAGGCAGGCACCTCGCCTCGAGCGTATCGCCCAGCGGGTCGATCCGAAGCACCTGCACCAGTTGATCCTCGATCCCGCCACGACCCATCCGGGCACCGTGATGCCGTCGCTGCTGGATGACCACCCCGAGCGGCAGCAAGCGGCCTTCGATCTGGTCGAGTACCTGCTCTCGCGATCGCCCGCCGATTCGCACTGGCAACCGACAGCACCGGATCAGGTGGCCATCGATGAAGGCGAGCGCCTCTACCATCAGGTCGGTTGCGTCAGCTGTCATGAACCGCTTCGCGAGGGAGCGATCCAGCCACTCCACTCGAATCGGCTCGCCGGCCGGGTCGAACACTGGTCGCAACCACAGTTGACAAAATTCCTGAAGGATCCGCATCAGGTCAGGCCCTCCGGGCGGATGCCCTCCCTTGGGCTTCAGCACGGTGAAGCCAATGCCCTCGCACACTACCTGCTGCGCAGCACCAGAGTTGCCGCCCCGCTCGACCTCGCCATCGATTGGGGACATCGAAAAGGCCTCGACGATTCCTCTCGTTCACGACCGAGAAACACGACGATCACCGGTAGTTTCTCGCTACCCGATCAGCAGCGCAGAAACGATGTCACCACTCACTTCTCTGGCTGGCTTCGCATCGAACAAGCGGGAGATTACCAGTTCTTCCTGAAGGTCGATGACATCGGCAGGTTACGGATCGACGAGAAGGATGTCATCGATCTGGGAGGCAAGAAAAATTATCAGCGTAAGAAGGTGATGGAGAGCCAAGCCTCCATCCATCTTGAATCGGGGTTGCATCGCATCGAGGTGTCTCACTTCCAGTGGGTCGATGATGCCATCCTGGAACTGGAGTGGCTCGGCCCCGGGATCGATCGTGGACCGATCGACTCCAGTTTCTTGACCAACTCCAGGGAACCCCTGCCACCCGCTCCCCGCTGGAATCGTCAGCGTGGCGATGCCAAACGTGGCCAGAATCTCTACCTGCAACTGGGCTGTGCTCAGTGCCACGAAGATGGGAACGCAGCCACCGTAGACAGCGTAAATACCTTAGAGCAGTTGTCTGGTCCACTTCCTGGCCACCATCATCCTCGTTATCCCCTCTCTGCACGGCAAACCGCTGACCTCGAGGCCGCTCTCCACTTTCTGCAGGATCGTCCAGAGGCACCCGCTGCGCAGCAGCGAGTCGATCACACTCTTCGCTCCTTTCGATGCACCGCCTGCCATTCAAGGGGAGACCTCGGTGGCGTCGCACAAGATCGAAACGATTTTTTCACCGGTACCGAGCCGCTGCTCGGTGACGAAGGGCGTCTTCCCCCACCGCTAGCGGGAGTGGGTGACAAACTGGTGCTCGATTGGCTCGATGCAGTGATTCGATCGGGGCGTAGCTTGCGAAGTTACTTCCACACTCGCATGCCGACCTTCGATCACCCACAAACCCGGTCCCTCGCGGCAGATCTGATCGCTGTGGATCGTCATGTCACAGGCGTGCCTCGCATGATCCATGACGATGATGCCATGAAGGCCGCAGGGCATCAGATGGCGGGCAGCAACATGCTGCAGTGTGTTCTCTGTCACGACTTCAATCAGAAACATTCGGTGGGGATGCGAGCGATGGATCTGGTCACCACCACCGAACGACTCCATCGGGACTGGTTTCATCGTTACATGCTCGATCCGGAGTCTCTGCGCCCCGGCACCCAGATGCTGGCCTTCTGGCCCGAAGGGCGCAGCATGGTTCCTGAACTACTCGGCGGCGATGCCGACCAGCAAGTCGGAGCTCTCTGGCGCTATCTCGAAGATGGTGATCAAGCGATCTTTCCGGAGGGTCTCAGCCGCCAGCAGCAGGAACTGATCGTCGGCGGAGAAGCGATCGTCTATCGAGGCAAGCTGTGGGAAGCCGGATTCCGCGGCATTGCAGTCGGTTTGCCTGGCGGGCTGCACTACGCCTTCGATGCTCAGGAACTGCGGCTGGCGCTGTTGTGGAAGGGACGATTCCTCGATGCCAGGTCTCACTGGTCGTCGCAGGGGATGGGTAGGATTCGACCACTGGGTCGCGATGTGCTGACCTTCGATCATGGTCCCGATATCGTTTTCCTTCCAGACGTCAACTGTCCCTGGCCCGGCGATCGCCAGCAGGGCATCCGTCCCGATGATTATCAGTTTCATGGCTACAAGATCGGTGAGAAAAAGATCCCAACGCTGATGTACCGGGCCGGGTCCCTCGACATCGAGGAAACGATGGTGGCTCGTGAAGCCGCAGGAGATTCCTGGCTCGACCGAACGGTGAAGTTCATTCGCAATTCAGACTCGGGGGAGCGGGGAGTCTTCTGGATGCGAATCCGCGATGTTCCTCCGGCGGAGATTCTCGATGACGGAACCGTGACCTACGATGACGGACTGAGGGTCCGCATCGGTTCCGGTGCCCGCCCATCCGCGCTCTCGAAGACCCACAATGGCGTGCAGTACGAAACCTGGCTGGCATTCTCAGCCAGCATGGAAGAATCGCACTCGATCACCATCGAGTATCGATGGGGAAAGAAAAACTGATGACAGCCATCATCCAACGTAGCCTCATCGCCCTGCTGATCTCTGTCACGCTTCCACTGCTGGCTCAGAGCGAACAGGAAAACCTACCGCCACTTGCAAATTTTGACGAGAGTGGTTGGTGGATCATCGAGGATCTGGAAATCCCCCCGGCGATTCACCTCGAGGCGGTGAGCATGCTGGAACTGGATGAAGGTCGTGTCGCCATCGGTACCCGTCGAGGAGAGATCTGGTTCGTCGATGGTCTTCTCGACGATGATCTGGCCGCAGATTACCACCTCTTTGCCCAGGGATTACACGAGGTGTTCGGCCTCGCACGCAAGGATGGCATCCTCTACGCCACCCAGCAGTCAGAGGTCACACGCATCATCGACAGCGACGGCGATGGCACAGCAGACCGGTATGAAACGGTCAGTGACGCCTGGGGCTTCGGTTCGGAACACGAGTACACCTTCGGCTCTCGCTTCGATCCAGAAGGCAACATCTGGATCACCCTCTGCCTCTCCGGTTCGTACACCTCCGATTATCCGTTCCGGGGCTGGTGCCTCCGGGTCAATGCCGATGGCACGACCACGCCGACTTGTAGCGGATTACGAAGTCCTGGCGGTGTCGGATTCAACGCTCAGGGCGTGGCGTTCTACACCGAGAATCAGGGGCCCTGGAACGGAGCCTGTGGTCTCAAGGAGTTGCGCCCGGGCGGATTTGTCGGGCACCCCATCAGTTTTCCCTGGTACAAACTCGCTCCCAACATGGGACCGGAACCTGCACAACCGACGGACGGTGAAGATGGCCGCATGCACATCGATGCCATGCGTATCCCCGAGTTGATCCCGACCAGCGTCGTGCTCCCCTACAAGCGGATGGGACAATCCGCCACGGCGATCCTGCTCGACTCATCGAAAGGCGCCTTCGGTCCCTTCGAGAACCAGCTGTTCGTACTGGATTACACCCTGAGCGTGGTGATGAGGGTCACCACCGAAAAGGTCAACGGTGTGTGGCAGGGTGCCTGCTACCCTTTCCGCGAGGGCTTCAGCACCGGACTCCTGGGAGGCTTGCTCTCCTCAAATGGTCAACTGATCGTCGGCGGTTGCTGCCGAGGATGGCCCACTCGCAGTCGTGAACCCTATGCTCTGCAGAGACTTCGCTGGAGCGGTAAGACCCCGCTCGAGGTGAAGGAGATGAACGCCCGCCCCGACGGCTTCTCCGTCACATTCACCAAACCTGTCGACGCGGCCACCGCCACCGACCTTACCAGTTACCGGATGGGCGCCTTCACTCATCACTACTGGCGCTTCTACGGCAGTCCGGAGATCGACCGGACCACACCGGTCATCACCGAAGCCAACCTCTCCGCAGACCGATTGCGAGTCGATCTCGTGGTCTCGGGTCTGGAGGAAGGTCATGTCCACGAGTTGTACCTCGATGGAGTGCGCACCGTTGCCGGAGAGTCTCTGTTGCATCCGGTGGCCTACTACACTCTCAACCAGATCCCTCTCTAGTGTTCTGACTTCTCGTGACCCGCTCCCCATCCATTTGAAAAACGACTCAAGGGTCGAAATCGCGACCGATTCCTTGGCACACCCAGGCAAAATTCATCTCGACATTTCAGGACATCGAAGTCTGGATTTTTCATTACCGGTCATTCGACCCATTTTCCTACTCACACAATTCAGCGGTGCGTGGATTTCGACAATAGTGTTCGAGGCATTCTCACCTTTGTGACACACTGCGCACCTTGAAGTGATACCACAGCCCGCAGTTCTATCTGCGATGAAGCCGGCATATGACCGGCCAAGGAGAAGGAAGTTCCATGGTAGTTTTTCGAGCATTCTTGCTCACCACTCTGGCCCTCGGGGCTTTTGTACTTGCACCTCAACTTGTCGAGGCTCAGACCGGATCGATCTCCGGTGCCGTCACCAACGATGCCGGGGAAGCCCTGGCGGGTGTCCGGGTCAAGGCTTCTGATGGCTCTGGCGGTTGGGGAGGTTGGGGAAACATCGACTTCTCCGATGTCGATGGCAACTACATGATCGATGACCTCGAACCGGGAACATACGAACTCGAAGCACGGCGCTACGGCTACGAAACAGAGACAGTCGTGGTCGATGTCGTCGACGGCGTCAACACCGTTGCGGACTTCACCCTCTCCGAACCTACCTATGGCAGTGTCGCAGGCATCGTGACCGATACGGCGACTGGCGAGGCGATCGAAGGAGCCCGCGTACGAGTGGTCGGCAACTTCGGTGGCGGCTGGGGAGGCTGGGGTGGAAACTCCGTCCTGACCGACGCAACCGGCTCCTACTCCCTGGATGACATCCGCACCGGCGACCGCGATCTTCGCGTCTCGAAGGAAGGCTACTTCAGCCAGACGGTAGTGGTCACCATCGAGGACGGTGCGACCACCGCTGCCGATGTGGCACTCGATGCACTCTCCTTCGGCTCGATCTCTGGAACCGTGACCGATGGGGCCACCGATACACCGGTCGAGGGAGCCTGGGTCATCGTCCGCAGTGCTGGCGGGGGCTTCTTCGGCGGCTGGAGCGTGACCAACACCGATGCTGCGGGCGCGTACTCCTTCTCCGATGTGATCACCGGCGACCGCGAAGTTCGCGTATTCAGTCCTGGCTTCTTTTCCGAGACCGCAACCGTGACCGTCACGGATGGCGCAGATACCGTTGCCGACTTCGCCCTCGGTGGACTCACCTACGGAACGGTCACCGGCACCGTCACCGACGCCGCCACCGGCGAGGCGATTGAAGGTGCCTGGGTTCGTGTGTCAGCCGGCGGCTGGACTCAAACAAATCGCTCCGGTGTCTACGAGGTGACCGATGTCCGGACCGGAACGCGCAATGTCCGCACCTTCGCCTGGGGATACTACAATGACAACCAGTCGGTTGATGTCCTCGATGGTGAGACGAGTACCGCAGACTTCGCACTCGATCCGAGGTAGTTCGCCTGAACTGGACCTGGAGAGGGAAACCTCGCCGGGTACGATATTGATCGGGTCGAACACGCAGACGTGTTCGACCCGATCTACTTTTCAGCCCCCTCGGAGAACCTGATGCAGGAGCCGAGTGCGAGACGAGGGAGACCCCAATGCGTTCCATTCCGACCGCACTCGTCGCCGTCTCTATTTGCCTCTCCATCTCAGCACTGATGATCGCCCTCTCGAGCACCGCAGTTGACCGTCCCCCCATCACCACCTCCTCATCCGCATCGGATCACGAGACGCGCATCACCCGGCTCGAGGCCTCAGTCGAGACGATGCAATCGAAGGCGAGTTCCGCCTTCGAGGAATCGCGAGTGTCCGTCGAAGATCCCGGCGACCTCGAGCGCCGACTCGATACCCTCGAAGCTCTGGTGACCCGGTCCGGTGTCCCTCCTGCGGGAGTTCCAGACCCACTCATCTCGGCGGACGAGATCGAGCGCACCCGTCGAGCTCTCGCCGAAGTCCGGCGTGAAGAGATGGGAACGAGGATCACCAGTTGGATCGACAAGGAGCGTGTGAAGTCAGAGCAACTCCTCGCGGCAGTCGAGGACCAGATGAACCTTCCGTGGCCTGAGCAGCAGCGCGTGCGGGAGATCATGACCACCGAAGCGGACTCTCACGCGCAGATCCTCGAAGAGATGTGGTCGGCCGAACCACCGACAAACCGCGCCGAGGAGGAAGCGATGGCTACCGATTGGGATCGCGCGACGGTCCGCATGAAGGAGATCCGCCGAGAGCGCGACGAACAGCTGCAAGAGTTGCTCGGCAAGGAACGATTCGGAGAGTTGCTGGATGTGGTTCGGGCTGCGAGTCGACCCGCGGGCGAACAGAAGAACCGCTAGCAGGACGGCCTCGAGACCTGCACGCTGACCCGGAGCCACCAGAGCTCACCTATCAGTTACGGTCACCGTCGGCCGAGCAATCCACTTCGCCACAGGTAGTACAGTAGCGTCAGCACTGCCTGGATGGTCGCAGCAACATAAGTCAGCGCCGCAGCACCGAGCACACTTCGCACCCCGTCCATCTCCTCTTCATCGGAGATGATACCGCTATCAGCGAGGACTCGCTTGGCCCGAGCACTGGCATCGAACTCGACCGGCAAGGTGATGAACTGGAACAGAACGACCGCGCCGAAGAGCGCGATGCCGATGAAGATCAGCGGCGGATAGCGAAAGATCATCCCGGCAAACAGCAGCGGAAAGGCAAACCAGGATCCGAGGCTCGCCGCCGGAACATAGGCACTGCGCAGCACCAGCATCGGGTAACGGGTGGCGTGCTGGATGGCATGGCCCGCCTCGTGCGCAGCGATCGCTGCCGCCGCAACGCTGCGGCCGTTGTAGTTCTCTGCCGAGAGCCTTAACACCCGCTCTCTCGGATCGTAATGATCGCTGAGCTGGCCCGGGGTCATCTCGATCTGCACCCCCTCGGCTCCGCCCAGTTCGCAGACGCGAGCGGCCACTTGGGCGCCGGTCCAGCCGCTTCGAAGCGGCACAGCGGACCACTTACCGAAGGAGCTCTTGACGCGCGCCTGGGCCCAGAGTGCCAGCAAGAATGCCGGCCCGACGAAGAGAAAGTACATCGGATCGAAGTAGATGAAGGCGAGGGGAAAGAACTCCGGGAAACTGATCATGACATCTCCTCCTTGCATCTGATTCAACGAAGTGTCCGACGGTACCGTTCCCCATTATGTCGCTCACCCGCGCAGTGTCGATCATCAGCGCAGAATTCACCCTTTTCTCCAGTAAATGCGCCCCCTCGCTCCTTCAGAGCCGCCCCTCCCAGTCCTCTCGAACTACCGCATAGAGTACCGCATCGCGCGGTTCTGCCAGCCGTGAGAGCCCCTGACGGAGCACCCCTTCCTGGCGAAATCCAGCTTTCTCCTGTACCCGTCCCGAGGCGGGATTCTCCGGGAAGGAATAGGCGAAGATTCGCATCAGGTATGCATCTCGTTCGAAGGCATGATCGACCAGGGCGATCAGCGCCTCGGTACAGATCCCTTCACCCCAACGGGCCCTCGCCACCCAGTATCCAACCTCGTAGATGTGAATGAAGTCGGTTCTGCGCAGATCGATGGCGCCGATCAGCAGATCGCTACCTCGTTCTGCGATGGCATAGACCTCCGCCTTCTCCTCGGCTCTCAGTGCCGGTTGGCTGGCGATCCACCTCGACGCCTCCCCCTGCGGATAAGGATGTGGAATCCCACCGGTATTGACCGCGACCTCCCGTTCGCTGGCAAACTGCTGCACTCGCTCGGCATCCGGTTCTCGCATCGGGCGCAGTCGCAAACGGTCCGTCTCGATGACCGCTTCCACGATAGGTGTGGTCATGACTTCGTTGCTCCTCATTCTCTGGAATTATCGATCACCACTCGTAAGATTCGTCCGGCAACGATCAGCAGTAGCCCTCCGGCCACGGTCGGAAAGCACCCGGTGGTCAGTATGTGCAGTACCAAAACACCCCCCATCGAAAGGCTGTTCAGCATATGATAAATGCCGGACACGACTCCCAGCACACAGAAGATCAGGCCGACAAACTCGGAGAGTTTCGCCAAATTCATGGCAGTCTTATTGCCGGCATCGTTCATCAATGGGCTCCTTCTGTAAGGTTCTTCGTCATGCACACGCTATCGGCGCTGAGTTGATAGTCGCCAAAGGGCTGACAGACTTCAAAGCCGCAGTTCTTGTAGAGCCTGCGGGCCGGGGCAAAGACCTCCTGTAGTCCGGTTTCAAGGCTGATGCGCAGACAGCCTCGAACTCCTGCAGTCGCCACCAGATGATCGAGCATCGCCTTGCCCACCCCCTGGCCACGAGTTGTCTCTGCAGTATGCATCGACTTGATCTCTGCGTGCTCCGCATCGAGGTGCCGCAACGCGCCAACAGCAACCAGTTGGCCCGATCGACGAGCAGTAAAGAAGAACACGCCGTCGGCCACCAGTTGATCGGCATCCAGAACATGCACGTCCTCGGGTAATGACCACTCCCGGGCGAAGGCCAGGTGAGCCGCCAGAAGCCGGGCCACATCGGGTGCGCGTGGGTCAGCGGAACTGATCTCGAACTCGCTCATTCTTTCTGCTTGTCAGCAAACTTCACCGCAACCACTGCCGAAACCACACCTGCCACTGCGCCGCCCATTACAGCAGGTTCACTGACTCCCAACCACTTGGAGATGATGACCGTCAACACCGACGAAATCATCGCGATCACCACCACAACACTGTAGTACTTCAACATATCTTCCTCCTGATTCTTATCTTTGAAGGTCTGGATTGAAAATCTGTTTCTCATCTTGGCAGATGAATATCGCTAGCGCACCATCCTTCCAGACGGCACGATGGTTACAGGAGGCCGCTTGTTCCTGACCACTACGTTGATTCTGGCTCTATCGTTGCCGACCGCTGCAGATCGTATCCAACTCGATGGACACGATCTCGATGCCTGGGCGCAGGCGGTGCTGCCGGGGGGCGAGGAGGCGTGGCTGACCATCCCGTGGCACGCCACTCTTCACGAAGGACTGCGCGCTGCCGGTCAGCAACAGAAACCACTGCTGTTGTGGCTGATGAATGGACATCCGCTCGGCTGTACCTGAGGCAACGGCGTGGCGGGCCGGCGGTCCGTCTGGAACGACCCGCGAGTGATCGAGAAGGTCAAAGCCTTCGTACCTGCCACCGATGAGGTGTGGCGGTTGCAGAGGCATCAGGACCGCGAATGCCGCTTCTTCCGTCACAAGGTGCGCGGCAACCCGGCACCGGTTGGCGGTTCGTGGCAGGGTCTCTACATCTTCGCCCCCGACGGCACGCTGCTGGTGAGGCGCAACACCCTGAATCCGGATGCCGCGATGAAACTGATGGATTCTGGCCTCGAGAAGTGGAGTGCTCTCGCCAGGGAAGAGCGAAAGGCTGCCGATCCCGCCGAGTACTTACCCCAGCACCGCTGGGAGAACTCGATGCCGACCGATGGTCTGGTGCTGCGCAGTACCTTGCGCGATCTGCCGGCAGAGGGGATCGGGCCGGAGGGTCGGGGGCGCTGGAATCGCGATCATGCCTGGTTCAACCGGGAAGAAGCACGAAGCTGGATGCCTGAAGAGGTTTCGGTCCGGCAAAAACACACCCTACCGCAAGCTCTGGCGCTGCGGCTGGCGCGCTTCCATGTCGTCGATAATGTCTCGGGCCAGGAAGGTCCTTACGCCACAGATGACATCGAGCACGCCGAGATCGAGATCGAAGTCACCGCGGTCGAAGGAAACATGGCCACCATCCACATCAGCGGCGTGTTTCGTTCCGAAAGTGATGGTGTCTATAAACTCGGCGAAACCGACTGGCGTCACTTCCCCAGTCGTACCCGCGGCATCGATGCGACTCTGCGAGGCGAGGCGACCTGGAACATCGAGCAGCGCCGCTTCAGCGCGTTTCGGGCGGCGGCTCATGGCAAGGCTTGGGGTGGCAGTGGGCTCAATGGCCGACGCGGTGTGACCCGGGAGCAACCGGCCGCCATCGGCTGGTACTTCGAACTGGTCGACGACGATCCTCGCGACCGTCTCGCCCCCGCCTTCATCGACGTCTACAACGCCGACTGGATCATCCAGCCCGACGCCTAGCGGTCGCCGTTTGATCCCGCGTGTTCCTGCTCAAGTCTCTTGCTGTCATCTACAAGACTCTCTCCAGCATCGACATCGTGTTCAAAATGCAATGTGCAAGGATGAGTGGCCATAGTTTTCGCCCAAAAGCCACATAAGCAATTCCCATGACCAGTCCAATAAGACCCACGGTGATGGATCTGTCTGATAGATCATACGAGTGTCTGAAACCGAAGATCATGGCCTGGAATATCACTGCAAGGATGGTCGCCATGGAAGTCTTCGAGAAGAGTCGTTCAAACCAATTCAACAAGAACCCTCGATCCAGTAGTTCTTCAAGAAGTGATTCGAGCCAGATGAATGGAAGGATCGAAAAGAAAAGTAGCCAGTTCCCCTTGAGGTCTCCGAACTTGGAAACAGAACTCTGCTCGGATGTGTCTGGTGCCAGCACAATTGGTAACAGGTCTTTCACCAGTTCAAAGAGCATTATCGAGAGAGGAGTGCACACCAGAATGAATCCAGTGACGAGTAATGTTTTCTTGAAACTCTGGGCGCGGTTCAAGCCCAGGTCATTCCATGTCACTGCTCTTGCTTTCAATATCCAGGTGGCCACGACCAGGGTAGTCAGTGAATGAAAGAGACCATTTGCTATAAATCCAACACCAGAGAAAACCACTTCTCTGATCAAAAACATGACGGAAATATAGACGACTAAATCCAGAAAAATAACTTTGGGACTGTTTTGATTCAAAACTGAGTTTTCCCCTTCGCCGACCTGCTAGCGGTCGCCGGCCGTTCCCACCTTACCCGCCGGAACTCCGGCGGGAATCTTCGGCCGAGCAGCACCCTCGAGAAGATGCGCTCTCCATCCCTCGACGATGCGTCGCCACTCATCGACCGAGCGGGTCGGATAGGTGGCGGGCCAGCCACCGGCACGCCAGGTCTCGTCGGGATCCTCATCGCCCACCCGCTTCGAGAACTGTCCGGTGGCACCCCGCATCGCCATCAGCAGATCGGCGTGGGCTGGATCGGTGGCCAGGTTGTGCAACTCATGGGGATCGCTGCGCAGATCGTACAACTCTTCTGGCGGCTTCGATGCGGCGACAAACTGCGCCTGCTGTGGCGTCAACTTGCCCTCCAGTGCCCGCAACTGCAACAGTGCCAGCGTCGGATACTGCTGCTCCTTGTAGTTGTTGAACTGACACCAGGGACGCTCCGGCATGCGGTTGAGGATGTACTTGTGAGTGGCGGTTCGCATCATCGTCATGGCGTCGTGGGTGTCATCCATCTTGCCCCTGGATGCGAACACCGCATTGCGAGCTGGAGTCGTCGCATCGAGCAGCGACCGACCGTGCATTCCAGCGGGTACGGCGATACCGGCGATCTCCAGGATGGTGGCGGTGATGTCGATGGTCGAGGCCAGTTCGGCACGCACCGTGGCGGCGCCGATGGTACCGGGCCAGCGGATGATCAGCGGCACGTGGACACCGCCGTCGTAGAGAAACTGCTTGCCGCGTGGATGACAGCGACCGTTGTCGCCGATGAAGACCACCACCGTGTCATCGGCGAGGCCCTCCTTCTCGAGTCGCTCGAGGATCTTGCCGACCTTGCGATCCATCACCTGGATCTCGCCGAGGCCACGGGCCCAGTCGGCGCGTACCAGCGGCTCATCGGGGTAATAAGGGGGAATCTCTACCTCGGCGGGATCGACCGGATTCTGCGGGTCACCTTTCCAGAAGCGGTGAGTGTTCTGGATGGTGATCTGGGCGAAGAAGGGTTGCCCGTCGCCACGGCCCGACCAGTCCTTGCCATCGAACAGCGATGGCACGGTCTTGAAGTTGAAATCGGTCTTGGCGGAGTAGCCGCAGCCGAGGGCACAGTACCAGCCGGCCTTGCGCAGCAATTGCGGCAACGTCTCGACCCCTTGCGGTAAATCCTGACGAGGCCGGGTTCGGTGCTGATGAGCCCCGACCGAGGACTGATGGCG
>JAAZXB010000090.1 GCA_014240375.1 Planctomycetota bacterium
CCCCCTACCCCGACTGCGGCTTCGACCCCACCGACGATGACTTCCACTGCTGGGAATACTTCGGCTGCCCCTGAGCCATCACTGCTGCCACCGCCAGCCGCCGCGTCTTTTCGCTTACAAATACGGGGGGCGGCCGCTTTTTGTTCACCCGGTGGAAAAGTCGGATCTTGCTCATCGGATGCTCATTACAAATCATTCATCCGCCGGCGACCCGACCACTCCTTCCCTGCGGTCGATCCGGGCTTCCCTGGCGAATGTCTGAAATTCTTGAAATTCGGGTCCGGGACTCGATCGGGATCGGATCTGTCGTAGAGGACGATCCGGAATCACTCGACAGGTGACCAGCCCGACAAAGGTCTTGGCGTAGGTCGAGAGTTCAAGAGGGATCCAGCAGCAAACAATCCAACCGACGGGAGACTTTCATGAACTCGAGTACTTTTCCTACCGATCAGACGCCAGCAGTTCGGGGAGCATTCCTCTGCTTGTTGCTGGCTATACTGGTGGTAATTCCTGCGCCAACTTCTGCCCAGAACTTCATCCGTGGCGATACCAACGGCGATGGCGACACCAATTTCTATGTCGGAGATGTGGTGGCGCTGATCGAGAATCTCCTTGGGGGATGTGCGACGGTCGCCTGTGAAGATGGCGCCGATGCCAATGACGACGGGATGCTCAATGTCGCAGACGTCATAGAAAACCTGAACAACGGCATCACATCTTCCCTGCTGCCGGCTCCCTTCCCGGTGTGCGGGCCCGATCCCACTCCCGACCCCCTCGGAT
>JAAZXB010000091.1:0-220 GCA_014240375.1 Planctomycetota bacterium
AGGCGAATTTTATCTTCCGGTGTCGCCACAATTTCATCTGCCCCCGTTACACGCAGTCCCGTTGGGATGATCGGACTGTGTAGGATCGCCTGGCTGGTGTAGACCTCGGAAATGAGATGGGCGGTGCCTGCTTCGAGATCGCGACGCAGTGCGCCGGCGATGCCAGCAAGGAGCACTGGTCCAGTTTGCGGGCCAGTTGCAAGGGCATGTTCAATTGCTC
>JAAZXB010000091.1:230-760 GCA_014240375.1 Planctomycetota bacterium
CCGCTTCCATTTTCATCGGGCACAGGATGGTCAGTGTTGGATTTGTCATGGGCGGGTACCTATTTGAGTTGGTGTGATCCGCTATCATCCCCCGACTTGACCCCATCGTCTAGTCAGGTCTAGGACATCAGGTTTTCATCCTGGGAACAGGGGTTCGAATCCCCTTGGGGTCGTGTGTCGCGGGCAGTTTCTCCCGCGTAGAGCCGTGGACGGGAGATACGCCCTGTCATGTTGTTGGTGAGCCTACTTGTGGTCGCCACGCTCCACGTGGCAGTGACGCCCTCGGACGCCGGGGGCGATGGTCATCGCAGTGGCGAGTCATGGCAGTTTGAGGGCCGAATCGATCAGATTGACCGGGTCTCCGGCGACTCAAATCAGTCCACTGCGGTGGTGTGGATCCGACTCACCAATAATCAACCTGTGCGGGTCGTCGTGCCCACCATGTCGATCGAGAAGCGTGTTGGCGACGTTGTGCGTGTTCATGGTGTTCGGGGTGAAGATCACATCGCAGCAGCCCGCGATGGCACAAT
>JAAZXB010000092.1 GCA_014240375.1 Planctomycetota bacterium
CCCCCTACCCCGACTGCGGCTTCGACCCCACCGACGATGACTTCCACTGCTGGGATTACTTCGGCTGCCCCTGACTCTCCACTGCTGCCACTACCCACCGCCGCCCGCCACCGCATCGCCTTGATTACAAAACTCTATTGTAAATCCGGCACCCCCATCTCGCCGGCTACCCTCGCATTGTGATCCAACGTCACGGCTTCACGATGTTGCGGAACAGAGGGCCACTGAATGGCGGCGAAGAAAAATGGTCCGATTCCCAGCGGGGTTCGGATAGACGAGTGGAGATTTTTGGATCTCCGGTTTGTGTGAGTGGTATTCATCAGGAAAGACACTGGTGAAACCGACGAAACACAGCCCGCCAGGAATGGAGAGAAGGATGGTTCGATTTACAACGGTGGCCAGGGGGCATCAGTGTTCCAGCCCGAAACTGGTCAGTGACAAGCGATCTCTCGTGTTACTTCCACTACTGCTGCTGCTGCTCACTTCTTCGGTATCTGCCCAGACTTTCATCCGTGGCGATGCCAACGGCGATGGCGACACCAATTTCTATGTCGGAGATGTGGTGACAATCACCGAATATCTCTTTGCGGGATGTGCGACGGTCGTCTGTGAAGATGGTGCCGATGCCAATGACGACGGTATCATCAACATCTCGGATGTGATCACCAACCTGAACAACGGGATCACATCATCCCTACTGCCGGCTCCCTTCCCGGTGTGCGGGCCCGATCCCACGCCCGACCCCCTCGGAT
>JAAZXB010000093.1 GCA_014240375.1 Planctomycetota bacterium
TCTCCCCTGGCCCCATCGAGAACTGGTCCTTCTCGAGCAGGAACTGACCTCGCCCCGAGACCACAAGATATACCTTGTCTGTCCCTGCGTGGGCGTGGAGAGCGTGTTGCTGGCCTGGTTCCAGTGCATTGACTCCCACCAGCAAGCGCTCCGACTGATAGATGGTGCTTTTGCCCATTTTTTGCTGGTTCCACACGGCATGGTCGAGTGGCTGGATCGGCTGTGGTTGGATCGGCTGTGGTTGGATCGGCTGTGGTTGGATCGGCTGTGGTTGGCTGGAATCTGAATCCATCGATGACATCATGGCGATCCTTCCTCGCAGTTCAGTATCGAGTACACCTGGTGAGCGGCATCTCTTCCCGATCGAGCACACGACTCCAGCGAGAGACCATCGAGATGGCTACCTGCCATTGCCAACGCAGGCCATCGTCTGAGTTCATCACGCAATGCTGCCACCTTTCTACGGTGCCCTCGGTACGGCTGTGGAATCGACCGGGGAGCTCGTCTCAGTTGCACCATGTGAGGATCCAGGTCGATTCCCTGGGCCGTTCGGAGAGCTCTAATCGCCCGATCCTGCAGCATTGTATCGGACTCGTCGATCTGCTCGGGATGCCGGCTTCCTCCCATGAATACGGTCGCCAGCGACGCTCCTGCCGGGCAACGGGAGGGAAAGAGCGAGGAACTCCAGATGGTCCCGAGGAT
>JAAZXB010000094.1 GCA_014240375.1 Planctomycetota bacterium
TCTCCCCTGGCCCCATCGAGAACTGGTCCTTCTCGAGCAGGAACTGACCTCGCCCGGAAACTACAAGATAGACCTTGTCTGTTTCTGAATGGGCGTGGAGAGCGTGTTGCTGGCCTGGTTCCAGCGCATTGACTCCCACCAGCAGACGCTCCGACTGATAGATGGTGCTTTTACCCATTTTTTTCTGGTTCCATACGGCATGGTCGAGCGGCTGAATCGGCTGTGGTTCGATAGGCTGTGGTTCGATAGGCTGTGGTTCGATAGGCTGTGGTTGGCTAGAATCCGAATCCATCGATGCCATCATGGCGATCCTTCCTCACGGTTCAGTACCGAGTACACCTGGTAGGCGGCATCTCTTCCCGATCGAGCACACGACTCCAGTGAGAGACCATCGAGATGGCTCCCTGCCATTGCCAACGCAGGCCATCGTTTGACTTCATCACGCAACGCTTCGACCTTTCTACGGTGCCCTCGCTGCGGCTGTGGAATCGACCGAGGAGCTCGTCTCAGTTGCACCATGTGAGGATCCAGATCGATTCCCTGGGCCGTTCGGAGCGCTCCAATCGCCCGATCCTGCAGCATTGTATCGGACTCGTCGACCTGATCGGGATGACGGCTTCCCCCCATGAACACGGTCGCCAGCGACTCTCCTGCCGGGCAACGGGAGGGAAAGAGCGAGGAACTCCAGATGGTCCCGAGGAT
>JAAZXB010000095.1 GCA_014240375.1 Planctomycetota bacterium
CGGGAGTGAAGCCAGCGATCGGCGGCGGCGGTGGCGGGTCGGTGACGACGATGCATGAAGTACAAGTCGCCGTGTCAGAGCCACCCGGGCCGGTCGCCGTCAAGATCACGGTGTAGGTTCCTGCACTGGTGTAGGTGTGGGACGGATTCACCGCCGTCGAACTGCCACCATCGCCAAAGTTCCACGAGTAACCGGTGATGTCGCCGGTCGACGAATTGCTGAAGGACACCGCGACCGGCGTTTCTCCACCCGCTGAATCGGGGGTGAAGCCAGCCACTGGAGGTGGCGGTGGAGGATCGGTGACGACGATGCATGAAGAACAGCTCGCCGTGTCAGAGCCCCCCGGTCCAGTCGCCGTCAAGGTCACGGAGTAGGTGCCGGCACTGGTGTAGGTGTGAGACGGATTTTGCGCCGTCGAACTACCACCATCGCCGAAGTTCCACGAGTACCCGGTAATATTTCCGGTCGATGAATTGCTGAAGGAGACCGCGACCGGCGCTTCACCACTGGTCGGCGATGCTGCGAAGTCTGCCACCGGTGCTGGAGGAGGGGGCGGGGGTGACCCGGTGAAGCAATTGAGGATCGCGCCGACCAGATCTGCCCGGGTCGATGCGCCATCGACTAGCCCGCCGATTTCGAAGGATGTTCCGAAGGTGCGATAGGCGCCAGCGTCATTGAAGACCCCGACATCATAGCCAGCG
>JAAZXB010000096.1:0-219 GCA_014240375.1 Planctomycetota bacterium
ATGTAAAATGTTCTATATAAATATACCATAATATACTTGAAGTAATGAATATCTGGTTGCATAATCTAGACATAAACATACATGCATACTACTTTGGTTTATAAACATGTTTGTTAACATATTTCTATGAGCGTTATTGTATGATTTGTACATACGTTCAACATGAAATGTCTGCTGGAGGAGAATGGATCATTCGCTACCAAATTCCGGAATATCGAT
>JAAZXB010000096.1:229-689 GCA_014240375.1 Planctomycetota bacterium
TTGCAGTCCTCTTAGAGGGTAATTCGGAGTCCCCTGTAGCCACATGAAACCATTTACAAGGAATGGAGCGAAAATTGCATCCAGAGAAAGTGTATATTGTAAGTTTTATCTCCAGGCGTCGAATGATGTAATTATGTCTCCCCTTCAAAGAAGGGAGATATATTGTATTTGTCTTAATTTTTCTTCTTCTTCTTCTTGTTCTTGTTCTTGTTCTTGTTCTCGTTCTTCTCAGCGAATGGTGTCCGGACCATAACTTTTTTGTCTTAAGACATAGGCCTTTGATATTTGGTATGTAGGTGGAATATATGAAGGCGATGTGTCGCGTTCCAAATATGGTGACCTTTGACCTTGACCTTTGACCTTTGGTCAAATAATTGATTTTATTAAGCCAATTGCTTGTCCGGACCACAACTTTTTTGTCTTAAGACATAGGCCTTTGATATTTGGTATGTACGTGGAC
>JAAZXB010000097.1 GCA_014240375.1 Planctomycetota bacterium
GATCAGCCGGCGCTTCTGGATCGAGTTCATCTCTCCGACCCCGGATGTGAAAGTACTGAAGCAGTGGGCTCAGGCGCTCCAGCAGGAAGATTGGTCGCTACGAGCTCTGCTTCGAATCACGCTCCTCAGTGAGGCGTTCTGGTCCGAGCTAAACCATGGATCGCTGGTCAAGAGTCCTGTCGATCTGGTGGTCGGTACGATGCGTTCCTTGAAACTCGAGAAAGCCCCGGCGGGCCAGGCGCTGCGTACCCTCAGTCGCCTCGGTCAGCAACTCTTCGATCCACCCAATGTCGCCGGCTGGCCCGGTGGCCATCAATGGATCGATGCCACCACCTTGCTCGGGCGTCGCCAGTTTCTGACCTCGGAAATCCACAACCTGGCGATCTTGAACCAGATGCAACGGTTACCGGAAAAGGATCTTCGCCCCCCAGCAAATGACCCTGAGTCCGAGCCCGAGATGATGAATCCAGAAAAATCTCCAGAGAAGAAGGTCCAACGAGAACTCCCGCGACGCATCAGGGCGCGAGATCGACGTCGATTCATGCCCCAGGTGCTGCGTGAGCTGGAGCAGTTGTGGCAATCGCTGGGAGACTCCGCCGACGCCAGAAGTCTACGACTGCAACAGTGGTTGCTGCCCTTCAAACCGGTCGGCACTG
>JAAZXB010000098.1 GCA_014240375.1 Planctomycetota bacterium
CAGTGCCGACCGGTTTGAAGGGCAGCAACCACTGTTGCAGTCGTAGACTTCTGGCATCGGCAGTGTCTCCCAGCGATTGCCACAACTGCTCCAGTTCACGCAGCACCTGGGGCATGAAACGACGCCGCTCTCGCGCCTTGATGCGTCGCGGAAGTTCTCGCCGACCCTTCATCTCCGGGGAGTCCTTGGGATTCATCATCTCGGGCTCGGACTCAGGGTCATTCGCTGGGGGGCGAAGGTCCGTCTCCGGTAACTGTTGCATCTGGTTCAAGATCGCCAGGTTGTGAATTTCTGCGGTCAGAAATAGGCGACGCCCGAGCAAGGTGGTGGCATCGATCCATTGGTGGCCACCGGGCCAGCCGGCGACATTGGGTGGATCGAAGAGTTGCTGGCCGAGGCGACTGAGGGTCCGCAGCACCTGGCCCGCCGGGGCTTTCTCGAGTTTCAAGGACCGAATCGTACCGACCACCAGATCGACCGGACTCTTGACCAGCGATCCATGGTTTTGCTCGGACCAGAACGCCTCACTGAGGAGCGTGGTTCGAAGCAGTGCGCGTAGCGACCAATCTTTCTGCTGGAGCAACTGAGCCCACTGCTTCAATACTTTCACATCCGGGGTCGGAGAGATGAACTCGATCCAGAAGCGCCGGCTGATC
>JAAZXB010000099.1:0-379 GCA_014240375.1 Planctomycetota bacterium
AACGATCGATCTGCCGCTGCGCATCGCGAAGACCTTGCATCGTGAAGTTGGCGTTGATTCGATAGTGCGTTCGGGTAAGTTCAAGCCGAATCGCTGCGGGGGATGCGCCTTTGTCGAGAAGATCACGAATCGTAAAGAATGTTCCACTGGATTTGCTCATCTTGGCGCCATCGACCATGAGATGTCGTGTGTGGAACCAATACTTTGCAAACGCGCCGCAACCCGTTGTTCCACGAGACTGCGCAATCTCACATTCGTGATGAGGAAAGATGTTGTCTTCTCCCCCACTATGTAGATCTATTTCGTCGCCAAGTAGTGCGCGGGCCATCACAGAACATTCAAGATGCCAACCTGGGTATCCCTCACCCCATGGACTTGG
>JAAZXB010000099.1:389-653 GCA_014240375.1 Planctomycetota bacterium
ACGCATCAAATGCGCCTCATCTGGCTTCCACAACATGAAATCCGCCGGGCTGCGTTTGACGGCCTGTGTCTCCATATTTACCCGGCCTCCTTCGCCACTACGTAGCGCGGAGATTGTGTTACCGGAGAGTTCGCCGTAGTCGGGCCACGACGACACATCGAAGTACACCACGCCATCAGATGCGTGGTACGCGTGCCCGCGATCAATCAAAGACTCCACCATCTCGATCATGTGTTGGACATAGGCAGAGGGCCGCGGCAAATA
>JAAZXB010000009.1 GCA_014240375.1 Planctomycetota bacterium
CGTTGAACTCCCAGGAGTCCTCGTGAATCGTCAAGTTACAGTCGTAACAGACGGTGAAGGTGAAACCCTGGATGTAATCGTCTTCGTCAGCGTAGAAGAAACAAAGATCACCAGTCTGGCCGTGGTAGGCGTAGTTCCCGGCACCCTCGTCGAAGGCCGTTTCCATCCAGAGGATGGTGTCTTCGGCGGGGATTCCAACGGGCTCACAGATGAAGTTTCCACTTTCGAGCAGAGGTGACACTGACAGACCCGCCACGACGATCACGTTGTCGAGACGAGGCTCTCCAAGGGTGTCGTTTGCAAGAGCCAGGGTGCTGGACTCGGGTGGGGGAGGAGTTCCCGGGTCTCCGAGCACGTACACGTTGGCGTTGTTACAGGAGTAGGTGTAAGTCGCAAGGTGTTGGCCATTGCCCATCGGAATGGTCTGCCCATCGAAGGGCGCAGTAAAGTCGATCACGACTCCCATTGTTCCACCGTCGGGGTAAATGTTGGAGAGCTGGAACTCTGCGTTGGCAGCATCCGAAGCTTCTCCGGTAGTAATGCTCTCCAGGGTGAGGATCGCAGGATCATGAGTCACCGCAGTGACAAATCCTTGCACTCCGCCGAGGCTATTGTCGAGCAGAACCCGGGCATCGCCGGTGGTCCCAGTTCCGTCAGCGGGAGCCGATCCACCCTCCATGATCATCGAAGCAGGGGGGGGCTCAAGCAGAGTCAAGGTACCGTTATTCAGCCCTAGACCATCCGAGGCGCCGACCGAGAGGCCCCCTTGCACGATCAAATTGTCGAGCGGTGGAGAGTTCAGAGTACCGTCGGTGAAAGCGATCGATACCGGAGTATCCGCAGTCACGACCACCTTTGGGGTCAGCGAGATGGTGGCGATCAAGGTGCCCGAGCCTGCCGGGATCGTATCTCCCGTGAAGGGCGGTGAAGAATCCATCACCACTCCGAGGGTTGCTCCTCCGGCAAGAATCTCGGGGACAATCAGGTCAGCAGAACCGGCTGAGCCAGAGGTGCTGATGTCGGTGGCGGTGACCATCGAGTCGTCATATCCGATCGCGAGCACGAAGCCCTGGACATCGGACGTGGCATCCATGGTGATGCTGAGACTCGTGGATCCCAGACCCAGCGCACTGCCATCACTGATGGTCAAAGACTGTTGGGCAGAGACCATTGATCCGAGAGACAACATCAAGACTAATGTTGAGAATAAAATTGTAAGAGGACGCATAACACCATCCCTCCGAATGGGAGTACAAACTCCGGGGCGTCCGGCTCAATCCAGAAAAACTCTGAGGGCCGAGCCAAAGTGATTAAACGAATACATAAGAGTCTAAAATAAACAGCGAGAGCCACATGCGCCCCGGCCGTGTCAACAACATCACTCATCTCTTGATGAGCGAAACTCTCCTGAATGTTAGCGTTGTAAGTATTGCCGATCAAGAAGATGTTACGTTGACTTTCCTGACTATGCAGGCACGATTGTTAATATTCATGTATTGGAGACTACGCCGCCACCGCGAGGGTCTGCGACACCCACAAGGCCACGATGTGGGGTGCGGGCGATCAACTGGAAATCGCCGATGGCACTTCTACGAGCGCATACGTGACCTCGCGCCAGAAGAGACTGTTCGGTGGATGTCGGGACGGCGGCCTCGAGGAAGATGCGATCTGGCAGGCATTGATGGTGAATCTTCGGTGCGGTGATCGAATTCTCTGGAGAAAGTCCTAAGCGGGTCAATCCGAGCAGAACTTGAAAGACATTGGTGATGATGGTGGGGCCGCCGGGCGTGCCGAGCACCGCATCGACATTCCCTTCGTCATCGAGCAATACGGTCGGGCTCATCGACGAGAGTGGTCGTTTTCCCGGTGCGACTGCGTTGGCGGATCCCTGGATCAGGCCGAATAGGTTCGGTTCGCCAGGGTGGGCGGTGAAATCGTCCATCTCGTTGTTGAGCAGGAACCCCGCCGCGGGAACCAGCACCTTGCTGCCAAATGAGCCGTTGAGAGTGGTGGTCACAGCCACGCCATTGCCGTGGCTGTCGATGACGCTGTAGTGGGTGGTCTGTTCACTTTCCTTGACCGGTGGGGAGCCCTTGAGGAGATCAGCAGAACTGGATGCAGAGGAGCGATCGATGGTGGCAGCGAGGCGGTCCAGTCGCTTCTTGTCCTGCAACATCTCCAACGGGCAGGCCACGTGATCGGGATCGCCCAGGTATTGGTTTCGGTCGGCAAAAGAAAGTCTCATCACCTCGGCCAGAAGATGATACAGCTGCGGCGATTCTGCATCGGTGCTGCCGATATCGAATCGTTCCAGCATCCTCGACATCTGGGCGAGACAGATTCCACCAGATGAAGGGGGAGGCATCGACACCGCAGAACCGTTGGAGATGGGGAACCGGATCGGCTTCCTCTCCACTGGACGGTAGTCGAGGAGGTCCTTGGCGGAGATCAGTCCTCCTCCCCGTTTCATCTCGATGATGATGTGGTCGGCGACTTCCCCATCATAAAAGCCGGCGATTCCTCGTTCGATGATGATCTCAAGAGTCCTCGCAAGATCCGGCTGGCGAAACAGTTTTCCCTCTTCGATCACTTCTCCATCGGGGAAAAAGGTGTCTGCGGTCGCCTCGAAGCGGAGCATCGATTTCTTCGAAGCGACGAGCATCCGGTGGGTTCTGGCTGGCAACAGGAAGCCGCCTTGCGCCAGCAGCCGGGCCGGCTCGATCACCTGTCGACGGGTCATGGTTCCCCACCGCTTCAGTGCGGTGAGCATGCCAGAGACCGATCCGGGTACTCCTGCGGCGAGGTGCCCCAGCAGTGAAGCGGAACGGTTCCCTGCTGCAGCGGCCTGGGTGTACATGTCGGAGGTGGCGGCCCCAGGAGCGACTTCCCTGAAGTCGAGGGAGACTTCTGAGCGTTGTTTCTTCTCGCGCCCGATCGAGCCGACCAGGAATCCACCTCCCCCGAGGTTGCCGGCAGCAGGGTAGGTCACCGCCAGGGCAAATCCGATCGCAACCGCCGCATCGATGGCATTGCCTCCCTGTCGTAAGATATCGGTGCCCACTCCGGCTGCCAGGGGTTCTGCTGCGGCGACGATTCCGCGGCTCTTCTTCATGTAGGCCATCGGTTAGCCTCTCCTCTTCTGCGGTTTCACCTCGATCACTTCAGTCTGGTTTCCGCGGGTGATGGCATAGTGGAATCTGGAGCCGATGGCACCCGCACCCCAGGCACCACTTTTCGAGAGTGCCACGAAAGCGGCCTGGACTGCCGGGTTCTGTCCCTGCCTCATGAGGATCCTGTCGAGTGCTTCCTCGATCGCCTCCTCTGGAGTGGCACCCTGTCGCATCCGCTCGACTACCAGGAAGGAGCCGCATACCTTCGAGATCTCCTCACCCATTCCGGTGGCTACGCATCCTCCGACCGAGTCATCGGCGTACAAGCCGTGTCCCACGATGGGAGAATCTCCCACCCTTCCGGGAAGTTTCCAGGCCATGCCACTGGTCGTGCATGCCGCAGCGATGGATCCCTGGGAGCTGAGGGCGACCTGTCCGAGGGTGTCGTGTCCCTCGGGGGCACCGAGACGGTCCGGGTGTTTTTTCAGCCACTTCTGGTAGGCGGCTCGTGCTCCGTCGGACAGGGTTTCCTCGGCGGAGAATCCCTGCTCTTCGGCGAATGAGCGAGCGCCCTGTCCGACCAGGATCAGATGGGGAGAGTTTTCCATCACCTTTCGGGCGACTTGCACCGGGTGGCGGTACCCGGTCAGTGCGCAAACCGCTCCTCCATCGAGAGTGCTTCCATCAAAGACAGCGGCATCCAGTTCGACGTCGCCGTCTCTGTTGGGGAATCCGCCGTATCCCACGGTCGAGATGGCAGGATTGGCCTCGGCGGTCATCACGCCTCGCTCCACCGCATCGAGAGCAGTCCCACCCGATTGCAAGACTTGCAGGGCTTCAAGATTGGCTGCCTTGCCAAAGGGCCAGGTCGAGATGATGACGGGCAATTCGGTGGCTGTCCTGCCCGACCCTTCCTGCCCTCGGACCCCGGCAGAAGCGAGGAAGCCGACACCGGCTGCGGCTCCGCGGAGTAAGAAAGTTCGCCTTCTCATGCATTGCTCCTTTCGAGCCGGGTCAGCGCAAGCCAGTACAGAGGAGAGTCTGGTGGATCCCGTACTCTCCGGCAACCCTCGCACTGGCGAGTGCATGAGGCTAGGATCTCGACCCGGAAGGACACCGATCAGATGCGACTCGACCTCGATGTACTGAATCCTGAGCAACGAGAGGCGGTGGAGCACCCCGGTGGCCCACTGCTGGTGCTGGCTGGAGCGGGCACCGGGAAAACTCGGGTCATCACCTACAGGATCGCCCATTTGATGGCTCAGCAGGGTATCCAGGGAGATCGGATCCTCGGGATCACCTTCACCAACAAATCCGCTCGCGAGATGCGAAACCGACTGCAGCGGATGTACCCAGACCTCGATCCGATGCCGGTCCTATCCACTTTCCATGGCTTTGGATTGGCTCTGATTCGTCAGGAACACCGGTCATGCGGACTCCGCTCGAGATTTCCAATCTACGACGATTCCGATGTCCGGAGCGTGATGACCGAGATTGTTCGCCACCTCGCAGGGGTGACCCAAGCAGAAGCGAAGGTCGACGACGTGAAGGGAGTGATCTCCCGCTGGAAGTCGCAGTTTCTCGCACCGGAAAGGGCGCTGGAAGCATCCGCAGATTCCTTCGAGGAGTTGTGTGCACGCGCTTTTCTACGCTATCGCGATCGAATGAAAGGCCTCAATGCGGTCGATTTCGATGACCTTATCCAGTTGCCTGTGCTTCTGCTCGAGCAAGATGAAGAGGCCAGGAAACGGTGGAGTGGTCGATATGATCACCTGTTGATCGATGAGTACCAAGATACCAATTCCGCCCAGTTCCGACTGGCCCGAGCGCTGGTGGGTGAGCAGGAAAATCTCTGTGTGGTTGGCGACGATGACCAGTCGATCTATCGCTTTCGCGGAGCAGAGGTGGATAAGATCCTCTCCTTCAGGAAGGACTTCCCTGCGGCTCATGTGGTGACACTCGAGCGAAATTATCGTTCAGTGGGGTCGATCCTCGAGGCGGCACACGCGGTGATTTCTCGCAATCCCAACAGACATCCAAAGAAATTGATTTCCCAGCGGGGACCGGGCTCGCCAATTCCCTTTCTCATCTGTGATGGAGAGATGGAAGAAGCATCGGAAGTGGTTCGGTCGATTCATGAGGCTCGAAGGAGTGGTCTTCCTCTGTCGAAGCAGGCGGTACTTCTCAGGTCTGCCATCCAGGCGCGACCGTTCGAGGAGAAACTGCGTTTTTACGAGATTCCCTACACCATCATCGGGGGCATGAGTTTCTTCGATCGAAGAGAGGTGCGAGATGTCGTCGCCTATCTCAGATGCGTGGTGTTCCCGACCGATGACATCGCCTTGTTACGGATTCTCAACACTCCGAGGAGGGGCTTCGGTGGAGTCGCTCGGGAACGGATCGACGAACAGGCTCGCAGCAGCGGTAGGGGTGTGCAGGAGGTGCTGAAGGACCCACAGGTGCTGGAGAAGATCTCTGCCCTTTCACGCAAGGGGGCACGGCAACTGGTCGATGCGCTCGACATTGCCAGGGCACAGTTGGCGAGCGATGGTCGTAAGGCTCTGTGCCAGTTGCTGGAGGATGTCAAGTATGATGACCAGTTGAAGGAAATCGCCGGGACCGATCCGATGGAACTGGAATCGAGAAGAAGCGTCATCGATGGATTGCTCGATTCGATCTCGCATTACGAGAGCAAGAACGGTCCTGGAAATCTCCAGGAATGGTTGCGCAATATCACGCTGGAGCCGAGGGACGATGGAGGCGAGGAGCAGGGAGAGGTGTTGACCCTGATGACCTTTCACGGAGCCAAGGGTCTCGAGTTTCCGCGGGTCCATCTGGTGGGAGTCGAAGAGGGCCTGATCCCTCACCGGAGAGCGCTGGCAGAAGATGGAGATGCGGGAGAGGAAGAGGAGCGTCGTTTGATGTACGTGGCGATGACCCGCGCGATGGATCACCTGATCATCTCGATGGCACGGCAGCGGCGACGCTATGGCAAGGACCTCGAGTGTGAAGAGAGTCGCTTCTTGCTCGATATTCCACAGGAGCATCTGGTGCGGCGCGAGATTCAAGAGCAGGAGCGTCCGGTGCTGGAGGGAAGCAGTGCGAGGGAACGATTGCAGCAGATGCGAGAGCGGCTCGGTGAGGTCGACTCGGATGAATCTTGATGGAATCTTGAAGGGGCGCAGGTTCGCACTGAATTCGAACTATTGAATTCGAACTTCTGAACTCGAACTTCTGAACTCGAACTTCTGAACCCGGTAGCTCGCAAGTCAGGTTTTCAGATTCAGGTCCTCAGGATCAGTGATTTCGAATCCACTTCGAGGCGGCAGGACTCGGTTCTGAGTTCTCTCCGGCGGTCCCTTGCCAGCCGATCAGAAAGATTGCAGTCAGTGCAAGGATGGCGAGGACTCTTATCAGGCTCATGGGAACCAGTGGCAGGGGTTCGGGTGGGAGAAGCGTTGGAAGTGGTTCTACTGCAGGAGAGAGCGTCAAAGGGGAGAGGAGCAGCGGGGAGGAGGGCATCGCGGGCACCATCTCGGTCTCATTCTCGGGATCGAATCTGGGCGACAGGGGCAGCGGTGGATGACTGACGATATCGAGCCACTGTGACTCTCGACTGGGAGATTTGCGGGTGGCTTCGGAGCCCTCTTCAGGGGTAGGTTGTGGGGTATTCAGGGGGTCCTGCTGCATCGCTGCCTCCGGTTGAGTTTCGGTTCTTCCTCCTCCTTCATCGACTCTTCTGAGGCAAACCTTTAGCCTTTCCTTGAGAGAATCACACTTCCAGAGCATGATGCGACGATCCAGTTTCACGATGAGAATCGCAGTCATCGCAGATCCGAGGGAGGAGTTCCGTCTTGTCAGACAGCCTGAAGGTCGGTCGAGAAGTCATCGAGCAGGAAGCCAAGGCGCTCCATGCCCTGGCCGAGGGACTCGGCGATTCATTCTGTGAGGCGGTCTCCCGCCTGGCCGGGGCCAGCGGCCGGGTGTTGGTTTCAGGAGTTGGAAAGAGTGGCAGCATTGCCCAGAAGGTGGCGGGCACCCTGGCCAGTACCGGAACTCCAGCACTGTTTATCCACCCCATCGAAGCGCTCCATGGCGACCTCGGAGTGGTCGGAGAAGGGGACATCTTGCTGGCGCTCTCGAAGAGTGGCCAGACCGAGGAACTGGTCCGTTTCCTCCGACATTTCCGCCGATTAGGAGCGGCCATCATCTCCATCTGTGAGAGTTCCACTTCTCCGGTTGCACAACTTTCCGATGTGGTGGTAGAGATCCCAGCTCTGGGTGAGGCGGGGCCTCTCTCGCTCGCTCCCACCACCAGTTCGGTGCTGCAACTGGCGGTCGCAGATGCGCTGGCGATGTGCTTGCTGGATGCGCGAGGTTTTACTGCGGAGCAGTTTGCGAGTTTTCATCCGGAAGGAACCCTCGGTCGCAGGTTGTTGGTACGTTGCGAGGATCTGTCTCATCAGGGGGACACTCTTCCGGTGGTGCGGGAGGATCAGTCCGTGGCAGAATTGTTGTTCGAGATGAGTGGCAAGGGACTGGGAATGTCCTGCGTGGTCGATGCTGAAGGTGTCTTTCGCGGCGTCTTCACCGATGGAGACTTGAGACGATTGCTGACCAAGGCGCATTCCCCGATGGAGTTGACCATCTCAGAAGCGTGGTCCATCAGTCGCCGCGAGGTGGGTTCGTCGGTCGATCAGGGGACCATCGAAGCCAACGCATTGGCTGTCGATGCCCTGGCAGTGATGCGCGCCCAGGAGATTTCATGCCTGGTGATTGTCGATGAGAAACGATGCCCCAGAGCGGTGATACGGATGGCCGATCTTCTGCGAGAGGGGATCGCCGACCCGTCTGCTGAGGCCTAACGCCGCGGCAGATACCGTCGACCCACGGCGTTGCGGGCACCCTGTTCCGGTGTCTCGAGCGCTTCATTTTGAAGGAGAATGGGTTGCTCCTTCGATTCATCCCATCCAAGGGTCAGGTCCAGCACAGTGGTTCGATCGAGCAACTGATCCGATAGCTCACAGATCTTGATCCACTGGTCATGGAGGGCGCAGGGATGGTCGGATACGCACTCCGATTGACCGAGAATACAGTAGTTCTTGCGGGTGCCTCCTTCGATCTCTTCCACCACGGTTCTGAGAGAGATGTCCTGCGGTGGGGTGGTGAAGACGAAGCCGCCTCCCGGTCCCCTGAGACTCTTCAGGAGGCCTGTCTTGACCAACGGCTGGACCATCTTTCGGGTGAAGTGTTCGGGCAGTTGCGCCTCTTCACAGAGGGATTGAATGGTCCTGGGCTGGCCAGGATTTTTGGCCATCAGCCGCAGGCACCGCAGCGCATACTCGACACCTCGGGAGTAGAGATGAGTCATGGTGTGAATCCTTGACCACACGAGTCTTCGTGGGGGAGAGTGTGAATCATGTCAGCGGATGTTGTAGTGAAGGAATCGTAGATCTCCACGGCTGGATCCGAGGGGATTCCTGCAAGATACGAATCTCGGGTGTAGTGGGTGCCGTCCTGCAATTTGAAATACTCCCCGAAGGTGATCTTCCGAAATGTCGGCGAAGTTCGATTCTTTGGGCAATGAACCCTTCGCCGCATCGATGAACCCCACGAAATAGATGGGGTTTCAGAAGTTCTGAGATCTCTTTCAGATGCACTTCTCAGGACATATGAGGGTACCGGTGATCGGTGGGAGGCAAGAAATTCTCCTTCACCGTCCTGGGCGCGACCCAGCGCAGCAGATTGAGAGAAGATCCCGCCTTGTCATCGGTACCGGAGGCACGGGCGCCTCCGAAGGGCTGCTGGCCGACCACGGCACCGGTCGGTTTATCATTGATGTAGAAATTTCCGGCACTGTAGCGAAGACGATCGGAGATGGCATCTGCGGCAGGACGATCGCCACTGAAGACCGCTCCGGTAAGAGCGTATGGACTGGTGCTGTCCAGCACGTCGAGGCATTGGTCGATTGCAGCATCCTCGTAGACGAATACCGACAAGATCGGGCCGAACAGTTCGGTCTCCATCGAGTAGGACCGAGGGTCATCACATTCGATGATGGTCGGTGAAATGAACCATCCCTGGGAGTCGTCGCATTCTCCACCCACGATGATTTCGCATTTGGGATCGGATTTAGCCATCTCGATCGCCTGCTGAAGCCGTTGAAATGCACGTTCATCGATGACTGCACCGAGGAAGTTGCGGAAGTCCCGGACATCTCCCATCGACAGTGATCGAGTCGCCTCCACCAGCGATTCTTTGACCTGGGGCCAGAGACTCGAAGGGATGTACATGCGGCTCGCTGCAGAGCATTTCTGACCCTGATATTCAAAGGCTCCACGTACTGCAGCGGTCACCAGGGAGGGGACATCGGCACTGGGGTGAGCAAAGATGAAGTCCTTACCACCGGTTTCTCCGACGATTCTCGGATAACTCCTGTAGTTCTCGAGCTGGTTTCCGATCTGCTTCCACAGTTGACGGAAGACCTCGGTCGACCCGGTGTAATGGAGACCCGCAAAACTGGGATCCGCCAGCACCGATGAAGTGACTTCGACAGGATCACCGGGGATGAAGTTGATCACCCCTGGCGGCAGCCCCGCTTCCTCCAGCATCTTGTAGGCGTACCAGTTGGACAGGATCGAGGTTTTGGATGGCTTCCACAGTGCAGTATTCCCCATCAGTACCGGCGCGCAGCAGAGGTTGGCTGCGATGGAGGTAAAGTTGAAGGGCGCAATGGCGTAGACGAAGCCCTCGAGGGGACGGTAGTCGACATGGTTCCAGGTGCCTGGAGGGTTGATCAATGGTTGCTCATGGGGGATTTGATCGAGCGCGAAATGATTGTTGAAGCGGAAGAAATCGATCAGTTCACAGGCCGCATCGATTTCCGCTTGTAAGACGGTCTTCGACTGACCGAGCATCGTTGAAGCGTTGAGTTCATCGCGCCAAGGGCCGCACAATAGTTGCGCCGCCCGTTCCATCACTGCGGATCGAACTTGCTGGGGAGCACTCGACCAGTCGACCCACGCATCGTTGGCGGCATCGATGGCCTGTTGCACCACCTCGGGGGTGGCTCCATGCCAGCGGGCGACCACCTTGGAGTGATCGTGCGGGCACTTCTGTTCCCGGATGACTCCGGTGAAGATCTCCTTGCCAGCCACGATGCATGGAATCTCTGGGATTTCGTTTGCCATGGTGTCGAGTCGGCCTTCGATGGAAGTTCTTTCCTTCGAACCGGGTGCGTAGTCCTGGATGGGTTCGTTACCCGGTACTCCGGGGCAAAAGATCTGGTTTCCCATGGGCCTCCTCGTGGCTCAGATACCTTGGATGAGTGGGCGCATTAGAACGGGACAGACATCGAGATGCTACCGCTCGTGGGTTCGGTTCGGTTGCCGCAACCGATCGTTGTGGCTAGGGTAGGGATTGGAGTTTCGTGCCCCCTCAGGGGCTGAATCTGTTTCCCTCGCCATCGGAGGATCTGCGATGACTCTTTCTTCTTCAGACTTACTCGACTCGGGAGATCTGTTCCAGGATCGTCACATCGGCCCCAGACCTGCGGACATCGATCAGATGCTGGCAGATATCGGGATGGATTCGATCGAACAACTACTGCAAAAAACGGTTCCCGATTCAATTCGATTTCAGGGGACGATGAACCTCGATGAGATGGCGACTGAAGCAGAAACCCTGACAGAACTCGAGCACCTGGCCACCCGCAATCAGCAGTTCAGATCACACATCGGAACCGGCTATCACGATTGCATCACGCCGCCTGTGATCCAGCGGGGAATCCTCGAAGCTCCAGGGTGGTACACCGCATACACGCCTTACCAACCTGAGATCAGCCAGGGTCGACTGGAGGCCTTACTCAATTTCCAGACGATGATCTGTGATCTGACCGGAATGGAAGTGGCCAACTCTTCGATGCTGGATGAAGGCACTTCCGCCGCTGAAGCGATGGCGATGTGCCACAGGATCCAGCAACGGGCGCGCCGTAAGGAGCCTGCGGATCTGTTCTTCATTTCTCAAAGTTGCCACCCACAAACGATCGAGATCGTCAACTCGAGAGCGGTCCCGCTGGGAATCGAAGTGGTGGTCGGGGATCACCAGGACTTCACCTTCCCGACCCGCTGCTTCGGCATGTTGTTGCAGTACCCAGATACCGACGGCAGAGTCATCGACCTGGAAGAGATCTGTACCCGCGCCCACGATGCCAATGCGCTGGTGGTGGTGGCGGCTGACCCGTTGGCACTGACCTTGTTGCGTTCTCCGGGAGAAGCGGGGGCCGACATGGTAGTCGGGTCTACTCAGAGATTTGGAATCCCGATGGGTTTTGGTGGCCCGCATGCGGCCTATCTGGGAACCCAGGAGAAGCATCAGAGACAACTTCCGGGGCGCCTGGTCGGTGTTTCCAGAGATTCTCAGGGCAAGGAAGCACTGCGACTGGCGTTGCAGACACGGGAGCAACATATCCGTCGCGACCGAGCGACCAGCAACATCTGCACGGCACAGGTACTACTGGCGGTTTGTGCCGGGATGTATGCGGTCCACCACGGCCCGGAGGGGCTGACCACCATCGCCAAGCGGGTGCGATTGCAGTGCGAGATCCTCGCCAAAGGGCTTGCGGATCTGGGACACGGTGTGGTCGAGGATCTGCGCTTCGATACGGTGAAGGTTTATCCTGCAGGAATCTCAGAAGAAGAACTGAAGAACCGGAGCAGTGCTGAGGAGCGTAATCTTCGTTACTACGGTGATGGTGCAGTGGGCATCAGCTTCGATGAGACCTGTCAACGAGAAGACATCCTGTCGATCTTGCGTATCTTTGGAGCCACAGCGGGGTCGATTGACCTCGATTCGCTCGCCGCAAGTTGTGACATGGAGATCCCCGAGGAACTGGCGAGGAATACCGAATTCCTGACCCATCCCGTGTTCCATCGTTATCGATCCGAGATGGAACTGGTGCGCTACATGCACCGGTTGGAAAACAAGGATCTCGCTTTGAACACTGCGATGATTCCGCTCGGTTCTTGCACCATGAAGTTGAACGCAGCTGCAGAGATGTTTCCGATCATGTATCCAGGATTCAGCCGCATGCATCCCTTCGCTCCGAAGGAGCAGACCGCCGGATACCAGGTTCTCTTCGATCGCCTGGAACTCTGGCTGCAGGAGATCACCGGGTTCGATGCAGTTTCACTGATGCCGAATGCTGGCTCGCAGGGTGAGTATGCCGGTTTGATGGTAATTCGGGAATACCACGAGACCCGTGGCGATAAAGATCGAAAAGTGTGTTTCATCCCCCAGTCTGCCCACGGTACCAATCCTGCAAGCGCCACCATGGCGGGGATGGAAGTGGTGGTGGTGCGCTGTGATTCCGAAGGAAACATTTCGATCGAGGATCTCGAAGCAAAGATCGCCGAGCATGGGCCGCGCTGCGCTGCGCTGATGATCACTTATCCTTCGACCCATGGAGTCTTCGAGACCTCTATCCAACAGATCTGCGATTTAATTCACGAGACTGGAGGGCAGGTCTACCTCGACGGGGCCAACATGAATGCGATGGTCGGCCTGTGCCGTCCGGGAGACATCGGCGCAGATGTCTGTCACCTGAACTTGCACAAGACCTTCTGCATTCCCCACGGTGGCGGAGGGCCAGGGATGGGTCCGATCGGAGTGTTGAGTCATCTCGCCCCCTTCTTGCCAGGACATCCGGAGAGAAAGACCGGAGGGGAGCAGGCGATTGGAGCCATCTCTGCGGCACCCTTTGGCAGTGCGATGATTCTTCCGATCTCCTATGCATACATCCGGATGATGGGGGCCAGTGGACTGCGGAGGGCTACCGAGGTGGCCATCCTGTCCGCCAACTACCTTGCTAAAAAGTTGCAGGAGTTCTACCCGGTTCTTTACCGCGGGGAGCAGGGCCAGGTGGCTCACGAGTGCATCATTGACACCAGGGTTCTCAAGGAGAGCGCCGGGATCAGTGTCGATGATGTTGCCAAGAGGCTGATCGACTACGGCTTCCATGCACCCACCATGTCCTGGCCAGTTGCGGGAACCTTGATGATTGAACCGACGGAGAGTGAATCGAAGCAGGAACTGGATCGGTTCATTGCGGCGATGATCGGAATTCATGCCGAGGCGAAGGCGGTCGAGGATGGAACCTTTCCCGCAGGGGATCATCCGCTGTGCAATGCGCCTCACACTGCGGAGATGGTTTCTGCCGATCAGTGGGACCACCCGTATTCTCGCGAGAAGGCGGGTTATCCAGGAGCGAAGCAGAAGGCCAACAAGTTCTGGCCGGCGGTCTCTCGAATCGATCAGGCGTATGGCGATCGCAATCTGGTCTGTTCCTGTCCTGCGGTCGAGGAATATCTGGAATCATGATCGGTGGGTCAGAAGCCGCGAGGAGTGGATCCTCACTCCTGATCGGTCTGGATCAGTGCCGAGTGTAATGCACGGACCCCTCGGACCAGGTCTACTTCCTTCACCACACAGGAGATGACCAGGTTGGACGAGGAGATCAGGTCGAGGTTGATCTTTTCTTCTGCGAGCACGGAGAAGATCTTCCCTGCAACTCCAGGCTCTCTCGCGATTCCTTCTCCCACGATGTTGAGAAGCGCCACCTCGTTGTCGACGATCCACGAGGCACCTCCCACCTCTTGGACCACCTTTTTCAGGTCTGCCTTTTCGATGAAGGTATTCGAGGGGACCACGAAGGTGATGTCGTTGTGACCCTCGTGACTCTGGGCCTGAACGATCAACCTGACATTGACTCCTTGATCACCGAGTGCATTGAACAGGCGGGCAGCAATGCCCGGTTCATCGGGTACCGATAGGATCGAGACTTTACTCACATCGCGATCATCGGTGACCGCACGAATTACCACTTCTTCCATCGGTTCATCCTTTCCAACGATTCGGGTTCCTGGACGATCCTCGGTGGCCGACGCGACCACCAGAGGTACCAGGAATCGACGAGCCAGTTCGACCGACCGGCCATGCAGCACCTTCGCACCCAGATTCGCCATCTCGAGCATCTCGTCGTAACTGAGGGCAGAGATTTGCACCGCATCGGGAACGATATTCGGATCTGCGGTGAACACGCCGGTCACATCCGTGAGGATTTCGCAGCGCTGGGCACCGAGTGCAGCGGCCATCGCGACGGCACTGGTATCTGATCCTCCACGACCGAGGGTGGTGATCTCCTGCTGCTCATCGGTACCCTGAAACCCTGCCAGGACCACGACCTGATCCTGGGCCAGCGCCTCGACCACACGATCCGGGTCGATCCGCAAGATTCGAGCCTCTGCGTGACGATCATCGGTGACGATTCCACCTTGCTGACCGCTGAATGAGATGGCAGGAACCCCCAACTCGGTCAATGCCATCGAGAGCAAGGCCATCGATTGCACTTCTCCTGCAGAGAGCAATACATCCATCTCTCTGCGGGGCGGATTCTCGGTGACCTCCTGTGCCAGGGCGGTGAGGCGATCGGTGGTGTCGCCCATGGCGGACACCACGCAAACGACATGCATCTGCTCTGCTCGACAATTGGCAATCCTACGAGCGGCACTCTGGATCAGTGACGGCGAGGCGATGCTGGTACCGCCAAATTTCAAGACCAGGATCGGTTTGCTCAGATCGGAGGGGGTCATGCCAGTTTCTCCACCTGTAATCCAACCCGATCCACTTCGAGGATGCGGACCTCGCACGCAGTGCCTGCGGCTTCCAACGCCCTTGCCGCAGCAAGGGCGACATCCGTTGAGGTCTGAGGGTCTGGCAGGAAACCCGCCAGCGTCGGGCCGGCACCGGAGAGCCAAGCGCCACGAACTCCATCCGCTTGTTGAAGAGCCGCCAGCGCATCGGCGAGACCGGGGATCAAGGGCAGTCGGAACGGTTGGTGCAATTGATCGAGCGCACCCTTCTCGACCGCATCCCAGTCCCCCCGCGCCAGTCCAGAGATGAGGGTCGCCATCGCACCGAGATTCGAGATGATCGCGCTTCGGGGGTACTGATCGGGTAGTGCTTCTCGGGCTTGCCGGGTCGGCAGTGGGATTGCTGGAATCAGGGCCAGTAAGCGAGGTTCCGATTCGATGAAGAGGGGGCTTTGGCTCCAACCAGCTTCGCCACCTGCTCCCGCCTGAAAACCACCGCTGATACATGCCGCAGCATTATCCGGGTGGCCCTCCAGATCGGACAGTCGTTGAAAAACCTCTGCTGGATCAGGGGAGCAGCTGTCGCGCAGGACCAGTCCAGTGACGATGCCACAGGCATGGGCTGCAGCACTGGAACCGAGACCGCGAGCCATCGGAATCGAACTGACGATCTTCAAGGAACTGTGGTCGAGCGCATCCCCTGCGATCTCTTGTGCGACCCGGGCGATGAGGTGAGTACGATTCAAAGGAAGCGTGTCGCTTCCAGGGCCCTCAACCGCGATGGAAAAACTAGCGGTGGGGTTGTGTTGAAGTTCGACCGTGATCCCCAGGTTGACCGCAATCCCCAGCACATCGAAGCCGGGTCCCAGGTTGGCAGTGGATGCCGGAGCGTGGATTCTCCAGCGACTCATGACAGATCCATCGCTTTGCGCAGGGAGTCGAGGTCTGCACCGATGGGCTCGGGGAAGATGGTGCCGGCGACGGCGAGATCGGGGTCCTTGAGTCCGTTGCCGGTGAGGGTGCAGACGATGGTGCCGCCAGCTGGGCAGATCTCGAGGCCTGCGTGGAAGCGTTTCAGCAGACCGGCAACGCTGGCTGCACTGGCCGGTTCGCAGAACACACCTTCGCGACTTGCGAGGTGGTGATATGCCGCGAGGATTTCCTCGTCTTCCACTGCCAGGATGGCTCCGTTCGATTGTTCGATGGCCTGGAGGGCACCCTGCCAAGAAGCGGGGTTGCCGATCCGGATGGCGGTGGCGATCGTCTCTGGGTTTTCGACCACCGAACCCGAGACGATTGGTGCTGACCCTGCAGCCTGGCAGCCCATCATCCGGGGTGGGACGGGAATCCGATGGGATTCCAGTTCCTCACTGTATCCACGCCAGGCTGCGGTGATGTTTCCAGCATTCCCGACCGGCAGGAAGTGGCTGTCCGGTGCATGTCCGAGTTCATCGATGATTTCAAAAGACACGGTCTTTTGACCCTCGATGCGATATGGATTGACCGAGTTCACCAGGGTGATGCCTTCCGACCTGGAGATTTCGATGACCCGTTGGAGGGCGATGTCGAAATTTCCATCGATGGGGATCACTCGAGCACCGTGGATGATGGCTTGCGCCAGTTTTCCAGTGGCGACCTTTCCTGCCGGCAAGACGACCCAGCAGGGGACTCCAGCACGTGCAGCATAGGCAGCTGCCGAGGCAGAGGTGTTTCCTGTCGACGCGCAGATCAAACCGCGACTACCCTCCTCCATCGCCTTCGAGACGGCTACCGTCATTCCTCGATCCTTGAAGGATCCGGTCGGATTGAGCCCCTCGAACTTGAGAAACACCTGGCGATCTTCTCCGATGGTCTGGCTCAGGGCAGGAGCGGGAATCAACGGAGTCGAGCCCTCCTCGAGACTGATCACTGGCGTCTCGGGGGAGACTGGAAGGCGATGGGAATATCTTTCGATGAGGCCAGCCATGGTTACTCCTCGATCCGGATGCGGACAGGTCTGGTGATGGATTGAAGGTCTTCGTCCAGGTGAGAAAGAGCGAGGTCGAGTCGGGTCGTTTCAACCGGATGAGTGAGGATTCGAATCGGCACAACCCCGGCAAAGTCGAGTAGGTTTTCTGGTTGGTCGAGTGCCGCAATCCCGACCTGCTCCGATGCCAATGCGCCCGCAACACGGGCCAGCACTCCATGGCGGTCGGGAACCTCAAGGCGCAGGTAGTGGCGAACGGGTGTGGCGCCGGGGTCGGTGATCTTTTCGACGGTACCTGAGGCCGGGTAAGAGATGGCGTCGCCGCGGGCGGCGCGCAAGATATCGGCGACCACGCTGCCGGCGGTCGGCATGCCGCCGGCCCCCTTGCCCTGCAGAACCAGCGATCCGAAGGGCGCCGCCTCGAGCAAGACTGCATTGTCCTCATCGCGAACCGATGCCAGTGGATGGGAAGAGGGAAGGAAGCAAGGCATCACACCGAGTGCGGTCCCGTCACCATTTCTTCTCATCATGCCGAGTAACTTGAGGCTGAGATCGTGTTCCCAGCCGAACTCGATGTCATGAGGGGAAAGTCCCTCGATTCCCTCGACCCGAAGTTGTTCGATGGGAACACTGCAGCCGAGCAAGATTCTCGCCAGCAGTGACAACTTGTGTGCGGAGTCCATGCCGCTGATATCGAGAGTGGGATCCGCTTCGGCGAGTCCAGCTTGTTGAGCAGATTTGACCGACTCTTCGAAGGAGAGTTCCTCGAGGCGTCCCAGGATGAAGTTACAGGTGCCGTTGAGAATCCCAGTCAGACGATCGACAGGGCCAGCGGGGATCCCTTGCTGGATCACCTGCAAGATCGGCACTGCGGCAGCCACCGAAGCTTCGTAGTAGAGAGAGCGTCCATGTTCCTTGGCGAGGTCGAACAACTCATCGCCATGAACAGCCAGCACCGCTTTGTTTGCAGTGATCACATCCTTGCCCTGTTCGATGGCGAGTCGGATCCACTCCCGAGGAGCTTCGGTGCCACCGGCAAGTTCAACGATGGCATCGATATTGGGATCCTCGATCGCTTCGATGGCATCGCCGCGGATGGTGGGGTGGCCGGGTAGATCGGCAGGTACAGTCCGATTTTTGGAAGGATCGCGCACGACGATGCGAGAGACTTCGATCGGTCGACCCGCTCGTTCGGCGCACTCATTACGAGTCGCTGCGAGCAGTTCGACGACGGCTCCTCCGACGGTCCCCAGTCCTAGTAGTGCGATGCGGTAACTCTCCATATCATGAAAGATCGGACCTGGAGGGGCATCGCTGCAATGGATTCCTGAAGAGTGCGATTATTTTTTCGCGGGGCGGTCCAGGATGAAGACATACGGTTGGCCACTGATGCGCAGTCGATTGTTGGCGATCACCAGCGGAAAGCGGCTAGAACGATAGGTACCCAGGCTTTTGCCCTTCATGTCCACGATCTTGACGGTGGCCACTCCCTTCGTATCGATCGACACCCTGGCCTTCCCCAGTTTTCCTGGAAGCAGGATCAGTTTTTCGGCCCCGGGGGTCAATCGCTCCCGTTTCTTGGCGTTCATCTTCCAGTGCTGGGAGCCCGCCCGCCGCAGATACTTACCGTAGCGGCTCAGGGTGTCGGGAATTCCGCCGCTGGTGACGCCGACGGTGTGGACCACATCGAGCGAGACATCCAGGGGGATAGATGCGGACCGCAGGGGGATAGATGCGGACCGCAGGGGGATAGATGCGGACCGCAGGGGGATAGATGCGGACCGCAGGGGGATAGATGCGGACCGGTTCAGCCAGGGTGTTGGACTCGATAGGCTCGAGGATACGTTCGGTTCCACTGCGCCATGACCGATGGTCGTGAGCAGAAGAAGCAATCCAAACGCAGTGATCGTGGCTTTCATGCGGTTCCCTAACCGTTCGAGAGGATGATCATCAAGACGCCTTCATCATCTCCTTCGTGGAGGATGAGGCTTCCATCGCCGTCAGGCAAGTCGAGAACTTCTGCAACCACCTCTGGCGCCGAGTGAACAGTGGTGGAGAGGCCATCGCGCTGGATGGCATAGATGACCCCGATGCAGAGGAATAACGCCGCTGCAGCGGGTAGTAGTGGCCATGTGGTTCTCGCTGGAGATTTTGAATCGGCCAGCGCGCCAGCCTTGCGAAGTCCCGCATCGACGCGAGCCCAGTCGAGTGGCGTGGCGGCAGGGACTTCCCCCAGGGGGTCCGCTTCGATGGCCGCGGCCACGGCTTCGGCATCGGTTTCGAGCCACTGTCGGCACTCCGTCGAACGAAAGCCGCTGCGACCGATGAAGGCGGTTTCCACATCGGTCAATTCGCGGTGCGCCGACGCTTCCACCAGCTCCTGGAATCGTTGCAGGTCGGAGAGTGGGGTCATTGCTCATCCTTTCTGTGGCTACGGCGGGGGCCGCCTGGATCCCAATCGCGAGGAAGAGCGTCTCTGACCTTTCGCCGTGCATGATAGAGCCTCGACATCACGGTGCCGATCGGAATCCCCAGCACTGCAGCGATCTCGCCATAGGAGAGTTTCTCGTAGCAGTGCAGGGTGAAGACGATGCGGTGGGTGTCGGCCAGTCGATCCACCGCTTGCTGGATGGCTGCAGCGACCTCTTCTCGCTCGAGTCGCTCCGCCCCTCCCGGGGGCTGGCTGCGGCCGGTGCGAAGGTCCGAGGTGGGAGTGACCACATCCTCGACGATGGCCGTTTCCTTGCGAACCTTGCGCCGGCGGATCCGGTCGATGGCATGGTTGGTGGCGATGCGATAGGCCCAGGTGAGGAAGCGCCCCGATGCATCGAAGGAGTCGAGACCGCGGTGGATGCGAATGAACACCTCTTGGGTCGCCTCGAGAGCGTCTTCCCGGTTGCGCAGCATCCGCACCAGAACGGCAAAGATGCGCTCGCGATGGCGGCGATAGAGACCTTCGAAACCGGAGGGGTCTCCCGAAAGATGGCGGTGTACCAGGCGGCGATCTTCATCATCCTTCTCCACATCCACTGATTTCCCTGACGATCGGGCAGGTGATTCCTCGGGATGATCGTCGGCTTCTCGACCATCATCGGAGGAATGCCTGGGGGATGACGCAGGAGTCGGGGTTTCATTCAAAGGAATGACCCACTTTCTCGAGCTCGATTTCGGTCAGGCGGCGAACTTCTGCCGGTGAGATCTGGAGAACCTGGGCTGCGGACCTCAGATCGTCCTGTTCCGGTCGTTGAGAGATCAATCGATCGCCGAGCCACGCCTTCTTGATCCGGATCGAGACCCCGGAGATCTCGATCTGACTCGATTCTCGGCGCAATGCGCTGCGCTGCTGGAGCCGCTCGCGGACTCCCAGTGTGCCGGTCAAGATGTGAATCTCTTCGATCAACCGCTCTCGATCCTCGGGGCGGGCGATGACTGTGAGCCACTGCCCTGGCCTCGATTTTTTCATCCAGACGGGTATCAGCAATGCATCGAGTGCTCCCGCATCCATCAACTGGTCGACCACTCCACCGGCTTCTTCACCGGAGAGATGGTCGAGATGGGTTTCCAGAACGGCAACGGTTTCGCGACGGAGGGGGCTCCCCTTCAGGAGAATCGTGCGCAGCAGATTGGGCGGATCCGATTCGGGTGCAATCCGGGTTCCCGCACCCCAGCCCTGGGCCGCAGGGATCCCCTCGGGGGAGTGGCAATATCGATCGGCGAGAGTGGTCAACAGTGCGGCACCGGTCGGGGTCGTCAACTCGCGGCCCGCGGGTCCTGCACAGACCGGGACTTCTTTCAGCAGTTCCACCACCGCCGGAGCTGGAATCGGGATGATCCCGTGTGCCGCCTTCACCACCCCGCTGCCGAGGGCCATCGGAGTGACGATGATCTCGGCGGGTTGGAGCCAGTGGATCGCCAGCAAGGTGCCGAGAATGTCGACCTGGGCATCGATGGCTCCGACCTCGTGGAAGTGAACCTGTTCCGGGGTCGAGCCGTGAACGTGAGCTTCTGCCCGGGCCAGACGCTGGTAAACCTCGGTCGCCTGCTGGCGAACCGGCTCGGGAATCTGCGGATGGTCGAGAGCGCCGATCAGATCGGCCAGATGGCGATGGGGAGGGGACTTTTCGAGGGATTCGACGGTGGCCTTGCAGCCGACAATTCCGCGTCGGGTCTCCGGCGCGAAGTGAAGCCGGTGTTCTGGCAGTGCCGCGGAGAGGGGGTCGATCAGGGTGGCCTGCGGCACTCCCAGGTCGACCAGCGCGGCCAGTAACATGTCTCCAGCCACACCGTGAGAGGCGTCGATGAACAGGATAGGCTGGTCGGGAAACTTTAAGTTGTTCATTTTAAAAGACTTATGACTTTCTCTCTGAGGTTCGGCGATCCTCACTCTGTGCTAATGGGGGGGGGCGATCGATGCAACCGGTAATCTGGCAGACGGACGAGGCCTCCGTTGCCCAACGATGACGTTGGAGGAGTTGTCGTCGAAGACTCGACAGGGCGGGGGTCCTGTGAGACAACATGGGCTCGTCACGGGACCGTCTCGTGCCTGACCGGAGGTTCTTCGAGGATCTCCACGAGGGTCGTAGCGGCTCCAGGGCGGACCTCGGGGATCCGTGATCGCCAGCGGAATTTGACCGCTGGCGCTGGCGGGGTCTTGAGGTTTGGAAAGAAATGTGTGGGAGGGGAAGATACCATTACGGGCCTCTTCGATTCGGGATCATCCTGAATCGTCGATACCCATTGTGGTACCTCTCGCAATCACTGAACAGATTACTTTTTCAATACACCTATTGAGAAGAGATCTCCGCATCGATGAGACTCGTGAGTGTCGAGAAGTGGTGAGTGCACCACAGCACCTGGAGAGCCTTGTCGTGGGAGTGATACAGAAGGGGATGAAGAGCATGAAAGAGGTGGTCATGGAGCGCAGGACGTATCGTCGTCGAGGCCTCCAAGCGGTAATCGCGATCGTTGCGACGGTGATTTTGACCGTGGTGAGTTCGGGATCCCTTTCGGCCCAGGTTCGGCCAGATGTGCAGAAACTTCTCGATGATGGAATTCACCTCTTTCAGCAGGGAAAACTGTCCGAAGCTCAACAGAGTTTCGAACGTGCGCTGCTGCTGGATGTGACCTCTCAGGAGGCACTCGAGTGGGTGGATCAGGTCGGATACAGCCAGTTGATCCAGGTGATTCGTGCCGGGGATGACACCCTGGGTGCCCAGATGGGTTCGTTGTTGCGACTGACATCTCTCGAGACGAAGCGTCGCTCGATGGATTCCGCAACGATCGCTTCTACCCTGGAAGCTTACTTTTCCGATGGGGATCTGCTCGAGCGGACCAAGGGGCTCTACTCGGCGATCAGCGACCATGGTGTCTACCTGATGCCCGGACTGGTCGAGCGATTGGGGCAACCGGAGCAAGGCGCCAGGGTGCTGGCGATTCAAGCCATCATCCGCCTTTCAGATGACGCTGTGATGCCGTTGTGCCGCAGCTTGCATTCTTCCCAGCAGGGTGTGATCACCGGGGCCATCGCCTCGTTGCAAAAGATCGCCAATCCTGCGTCGGTTCCGAGCCTCTGGTGGCTCGCTGAAACCAGCCAGGATCCGTTGATCCAGGCCTCAGCGAGCGCTGCCGCCGAATCGATCTTGCCGGGCCTTAGCAAGACGTCTGCCTACCAGCAGTTGACCCGGTTGGCCCACATATTCAGCAATGATTCCGGATTGATGGTTCGCAGTTACCACGACCCAGTTCTGTGGGAAGTCTCCAACGGAGCTCTCACCTACCGGGTGGTGGAGGGCTGGGAACTGAATGAACTCCGTGCGGAGCAACTGATTGCCGATGCTTTGAGCATCGAGGCCGATGGCGCGTCCGCTCTCGCTCTCAGCGCTTGCAACCTGATGGCGCGCTGGAGTGAGTATCGCGATGTCAGTGCCGTCATCTCGAATCAAGTCGATGCCGGCGATGCCGACGAGTCACAAATGGCCAACCTACGCGCCAGAAAACTCGACATGGAACGGGTGCGCTGTGCGGCCTACTCGATGCCTGTGGATGTACTCAACTCAGCACTCGAACTGGCACTGGCCGATCGTCGCCCACAGGCGGCCATCGATTTGTTGACCGCTTTGCGCCTCTACTACTGGGGAATGAGCGACACCGAGGTGCCATCCTCGATTCAGTCTGCTCTGGCTAACGATCACCGCGGAGTGAGATTCGCCGCCGCACGATGTGTGGCTTATCACAATCCGAGCGGATCCTTCAATGGATCGGATACGGTGGTCGGAGCCCTCGCCGAAGGACTCGCCGAGGCGAGTCGCAAGGTGGCGCTGACCATCTTCCCCGAGCAAGACGATGCTTTGCGTGTTGGTGACCTGCTGCGCCGCGCCAATGTTGAGCCGTTCAATGACGCCGATGCACTGCGCGGACTCGAGCGAGCCATCTCCTTCCCCAAGGATCTGATCGTGATCTCCAGCAACACCGGTGCGTTGCCGGCTGCGGATGTGATCCGCAGGCTGAGGGAGGATTACCGCACCCGTCGCACGCCGATCATCGTGGTGGCTGAGGATGCGAGTTTCAGCCAGGCGCAATCGACCTATGGAGACGAGGAATCGGGCGTATTTGTCGTCAACCGCTCCATCGATGCGCTGAGACTGAGGAATGACCTGCTGGTCGGCCTTCTCTCCGACTCGAGTAGTTCACGGGGAGATTCGGTCGCCACCCAGGCCGCCAAAGCCATCAACTGGATGGCCAGTAATGAGACCCAGTTCGACCTGTCATCGACCACCGACGCCTTGATCAGCGCACTCGACGTCCCTGCGGATGAAGTGCGGATCCCGACCTGTTATTCGCTGGCCTGGTTGTCCCCTGCGGCTGCCAGTCTTGCACTGGTGCGGGTGGTCGAGGAGGGTGACGATGCCAGTGTCAATCTGAGAGTCTCGGCACTGGCTGCACTTGGAAACATCCACCGTGGAAGCGGCACCGTTGAAGATGCGGTGCTGCGTGCGGTCAAGGGTGCGCTGGCGAGTGACGAGGTCGACCTCATCGAGGCCGCTTCACTCACGATGGGGAAGATCGGCATCCAGCCGGCGGTGTTCCGCCAGTAACGGAGAACGACTTCAAGAGACATGGGAACGGGGGTGGATCGGTAATCCGATTCACCCCCGTTTCAATTCATCAGTTCAATTCATCAGTTCAATTCATCAGTTCAATTCAACATTCCTTTTCTTGCTGGAGACTACTGGTTCTCCATCGGTACGCCCTGCACGATAGTGGTGAGCCCGCTGCCAAGTTGCGAGTCGTGGCAGAGGTGAATTTCCTGGAGAGGGAGGCGCGATGGCGATCGCTTCGATCTGTGAACATTGTGGTTCAGGATTTTCCGCTCCAGATGCGAGTCTCGGCAGCGGTGTTACCTGTCCTACCTGTGGCAAGAAAACCAAGGTGCACGATCAGGTCGGGGTGAGGGAGATCGAGGAGAAGATCCGTCAGAAACAGCGCCGCGATGAGGATTACCAGATGCGGATCTCGTTACTCAATGAACTGGAAGAGCGTGACCGAGGTGACGGTATGCGAGGTGGGATCGAGGCGGTGGTCCGTAACTTTCAGCCGCGGGTGGGTACCCGAAACCGGCGCTTGAGGTTGCTGGGTAACATGCTGATGGTGATCGCCTGGACCATTCTCAGCGGCTCGTTGGTGTTGGCCTTGTTTGCCATCGTCAGTAGCCGCGACGGCAATGCCCCTCTGATGGGCCTGGCATTGGTCTTGATGGGGATCTTTGGCTTCGCGGTGGTCAAGTTTCTCTCCGAGGCGAGTCACTCGATGGCGGAGATGGCGGACCGCCAATGGGATATCCGAGCCTTGTTGCTCGATCTCTGCGAGGAGCAGGATCGACAGAAGGAGAGCGAGAATCGCTGATCGCGATTCTCGCTCTCATTACTCTCACTCCATTACTCTCACTCCACTGCTGCGTTCACCCCGGAGGTGCTACTCGGTGAAGAAGAAGTCGAGTGCGCCCTTGGCGGAACTGCCAAACTCTGCATCCAGAGCTCCACTGCGCTTCGGCTTACGGGCGATTTCCTCGAAGACCTCTTCCATCTGTTCACAGGCGGTACGAGCGTAGAGTCGCACCATTCCGACGGTGGTCTGGTCATCGAAGACGGTGGCCAAGATGGTCCTGTCTCCGACCATCGAGAGTTGAATGCTGTCTCGCTTGCCCTGGTGGAAAAGAACCGAGAATTCGTCCTCGCCGAGTAACTTTGCCATCTCACGGGTTGCGGCATAGGAGCCGGCAACCAGCGCGGCGACCGATTGCTCATCGATGGAGTCGGTGTCTCCACAGCTGGTCACCATGTGACCTTCTTTATCGATCAGGAGGTTGCACTTGCTTCCACTGAGTTTCAGGAACTCGCAGAGGATCGCATCAATTCGTTCGATGTCTTCACTGTAGAAGACGATGCGCTGATTGCGCAGGTGATCGCTATCGGTAACCACTGTATTAATTCCTCCCGAAATTCTCAGGACCAGATCTTTATGATGCCGGCGAGATGAAGCAGCACAGTTGCTGCAACGATTGAGGCCACGATGAATCCCATCCACATTCCCGTCTGACGCTTCCTGCGCCGCGGGGAAGTGATGAGAGTGGGCCGGATTCCGGAAGTCCGTGTCCGGACCGTGGGCGCCTGAGCGCTGGTCCTTACGGCACTGACGGTGGTGCGAACTCTCGTAGTGGATTTCCCTGTGGATGAAGTGGCGGTGGCGTTGAGGGTTTCCGTGGGACGAGTCGCCACTGCGGTGGCGGCGGTCGAGCCTCCACCCGACCCCTTGGGGGCAACAACCGAGGGGGATCTACGAGGAGCGTGATTCTCGTTGAGCGTTTCCAGAACCAAGCCTGCCAGCCTCTTCAGGGTGGGGAAGACGCCGTGTCCATCCCGTGCGACCGCCTCGAAGTAGGGAGCATTCCAGCTGTTGAGAGCCTGCTCCATCTCCTCGATGCTGTACACATCTGGAAGGTCTCTTTTGTTGTATTGCAAAACGATGGGAGTGTTCGAAATGTCGAGACCGTGCTCCTTGAGGTTTTCCCCAAGATTTTTCAGGCTCTCGATGTTTTCGTCCATCTTTCCGCGCTTGGAATCTGCAACGAACACGACACCGTCGGCACCTTGTAGAACCAACTTGCGTGTCGAGTTGTAGTACACCTGTCCCGGGACGGTGTAGATCTGGAACTTGGTTTTCATCCCTGCAACCTGTCCCAGGTTCAGGGGGAGAAAATCGAAGAAGAGGGTTCTGTCACCCTCTGTTGCGATGCTGGTGAGGTCACCGACACTGGGGCCGGGAGCTTTCTGATGCACTACTTCGAGGTTCGTGGTCTTACCACTGAGCCCCGGACCGTAATACACGATCTTGCAGTTGACTTCCTTCAGCGAGAAGTTGATCTGTACCATGTTACTCTCTCCATGATCGTCCGAATCCTGTTGGTTCAGGGGGTCCGGATCGTGAGGATTTCTCGTAGCCGTCTTGCGACGCTACGGATTTCTAAAAGACCAGTATTCAATTCAAGGCCCGCGTGAGTCATCACCGCGAGTAATGCCCCGTCGAGGTTGATCAGCAGCAAGTTTCCCTGCTCTGCTTCGATGATGACCTCGTCTGGGTGCTGATTGTCGAGCTGGGCTGCAGTACGATTCGCAGCCAGCCGCACCGTCGAGGAAAATGCAGCGACGCACTCCTCATCCATCTCGGTGCCCAGTAGCGAGACCACGGGAATGCCATCGTCGGTCATCACCATGCTGCCCATCACCCCTGGTGTGGTGTTCAGTTGTTCGAGGAGTCGCTTCATCGGCTCCGCTCCCTTCCACGATCGCTCTCGAGCCAGCGGCTCAGCGAATTTTCCAGTGATGGTCGGTCGGTGTGGGAGAAGATGATTCCTCCCGCTTCAGCGAGGCCGATCAGCACACCGTCAGCGCTTCTGGCGGTGACACGGGAGATCTGACCCAGTCCCATTCGAGTCGTGGCCTGGGTCAGCGACCCCGCCAGAACCGAGAGGTTTTCTGTCAGTTCCTGTCGTTGATCGGCGCGAGTGCTACAGGCGGCCAGGGCCCGTGTTCCGTTCAGCTCCCACACCGAGAATTCATCGGGTGCAGGGATCACCGCTGTGGTTTCTTCACTGTGGACCGGAGAGATTCCGGTTTCCCACCGTAGGAACAACTCCTGGACATTGGATGTGTTCTCGGCGGGGATCTCGGTAGAGAGTGCCTTGAGCGCCAGCACCATCGGATCGGAAGGAGTGGCCCTGGAGATCGGTCGCAACACCTTGGCTGCGGCAGAAGGAGCTCGTAACAGGAGCAACAACATGGCCAGGGATCTCAAGCAGTCGCCGTGGCCTGCGTGCAATTGGCAAGCCTTGGTCAGGTATCTCAGTGCCTGGAGACCAGCCACTGCGTCCTCGTCACGACGGAATCGCCGCAGGTAGCCGCGGGCGATGGCGAGGTATCCCTCAGGGTTGCAAGGATCTTCTTCGATCGCTGCGTGAGCCCATTCGAGAGCGCCGCTCGAGTCTCCGAGTAGGTCGAGTGCGGCTGAAAGTCGAGCGGCATCGGCTGCGGAGTAACGAGATTCAACCGCAACTTGAAGTGTGTGGAGGGATTCGCGAGCCAGAGTTCGCTCCAGTTGATCGAGTGCCAACTCGCCATCTGGCCAGGGGTGGAAGCGAACCGTTCCTGCACGGAGCAAGCGAGCGGCGGCGAGGCGCTGGCCTCGATCACCGAAGTGAATTGCAGCCTGTAACAACCGGGATTCTGCCCCGGCAGCAAACAGGTCCATCTGCTTCTCCACATCTTGATGAGGTCTTCTCATCCAGGATTCGATGATTCCCAAGGATCCTCCGGAACTTCTTGTTAGGTTTCTAAAACTGTCCATGGTCTGTATTCAAGACTACGATGGTCCCGCCACTGCGGGCAAATCGTCACTCTGCGCACCTTGTCTGAAGATCTTCAGAGTCCCTTGATCGTCACAGATCACCAGTTGGCCCCCCTGAAACACGGCCGAGTTCAGGTTTGTATCGCCCTGGTGGGCCCACAGCGTTTCCCCGGTGGTCAGGTCAAACACCTGCATGTTTTTCTCGGTATCCCCGATCGCCAGTAACTCCTCGCTGAACGCAGTGGAGAGGTGCGGTGAGTCGCCGGTGATCGACCACTCGATGCTGCCGGTGTGGGGTTCGATACGATCGACCGAGCCATCGGATGAGATTCGGATCAGTAGGTCGTCGGTGGCGTGTAAAGATGCGGTCGTATTTTTCACGGGTAGGCTCCAGAGCAGTTCTCCTGAAGTCCCATTGAATCCCTCCAACGATCGATCGGTGGCGACGAAGATAGATGTTCCAGTGGCGATGAAACTGAGCGGTCTGCGTGAGAGAGTAGCGTGCCAGCGAGTGGACCCGTCGATGGGGTTGATGCCGATCAACTGATCGGGGGAGGTGACCACCAGGGATTCTGAAGTGGCTTGCAGTGCGCCCTTTCGAAGGCTTTCAAAATGACTCTTCCAGAGAGGGGCTAGTGTTTCCGAATCATAGGCGTGCACCATGCCTCGGGATGTGATGACGGCGACCATCGAATCGATCGACACCGGGGTGTCTCGTAAGATCCCACCGTCGGTGTCGACTTTTGTTTCCGACAAGATCGCCCCGGTTGCGAAATCGATGCGCATCAGTCGCCCGGTGGTGGTGGTCAAGATGAAACACTCATTTTTGACCAGTGCACCGCCGAGCAGGTCACCCGACCCTTGTAAAGGTAGTTCCCAGGAAGGGTGGGCATCGTCGAGCGACAGTGCGTGGATCTTCGAGTGGTCATCGACCACCACGACCAGCGGTACGCCCTGCTGAGGAATGATCGAATTGAAGGGTACCTCCGGGGAGATGACCTGATCCGGGAGTCGTGACATCTTGAGGGAGAGCGAGGAGTGCTGCCCCGGCTGGTGCCAAAACAGCTGGGATTCGTGGCCCGGGCTCACGGCGGTCAGCAGAACCGATCTCGCTGCAGGAAGGCTGAGGATCTTGACGCCCGCCTCGTTGCGGGTCACGGAAATCGGCTGGCCGTCGATCAGGACCCTGGAGCCTGCGGGCAACAAATCCGTGGGGATCTTCAGTATCAGTTGCTCGAGGAGGGGGGAATGAGGGTACTGCTTGACCAGTTGCAGTTGCAGCTGGAGCGCTTGCGATTCTCTTCCCTCGGCTACCAACTGCTCCGCACGGAGGAACTGAGTCCGTGCGGAATCGAGGTAGTTTGCCAGTTCCGCTCGCGTCTTCTCGATGGACCTGCGAGTCGTGAGTGGCAAAGCCTTGGTATCCAGTTCCTGCATCGCTGCGAGTGCTTCGACATAGCGGCCTTGGGTACGAAGTCGCAGGGCCTTGGAAAAGGTACGCTCCAGTTCACCGGGTCTGAAGACGGTGGAGATGGCCGGTTGCTCTGCTTCTGCAGCCGTGGTCAACAGCGGTGGAGGGGGTGGGAGTACCTCTACTTCCGCGACTGCTGACGAGGGGGAAGAATTTTGAAGAGCCAGGAACACGCCGAAAGCGAGGGCCGAAGCGAGCAGGACTCCGCCACTGCGGCTGGCGACACTTCCGCGGCGAGCGAGCCGTCCTTGCCAGCGACGATGAGCGTCTGGATCGATGGAATTGAGCAGGGCCAGGATCCCCTCGACCGATGCTACCTTCCTGTTCTTACGCACAGATTCCCTCAGCAGCGAGTGAATCCAGCGGGAGGCGCCTTCGAGATCTCCTCCCTGAACTCTTAACCTCGCACAACTTTCGAGCCAGTGAGTGTTATTGCTCGCATCGACTCCGCGCCTTGATTCGATCACTTCGGCGACTCTCAGTGCCTGCTGAGAGTCTTCGACCGCGTCGATCAGGCGTTGCAGTAACTTGTCGGTCTCACGGCGGCTTCTTCCACGAGGGAGTTCCTCGATCAGCGCCATCAGGGATTCGAGGTCGTTGGGACAGAGATCGAGATGCTGGCGCAAGGCGCTGCGGGTCCCTGCACGGTCTCCTGCTTCTTTCCGTGCGCTGGCCAGGGCTGCCAGAAGTTGCTGGCGTTCCTCCGCCGGCGCTTTTTCTTGCAGGAGCAGCGGATGTAGTTGTTCGAGACAGGGGTGATCGGCATCGCCGAGGGCAAAGGTGCTTCGGAGGATTTCCAGCGCTCGCCGGGTCAGCCTCTGGTGGATGAGTCGGTCGACCAGTGCCTTCTTTTCAGCAGTGGGCATCGGTTCCAGCAGTCCATGCTCGAGCAGTACTCGGACCGACAGAAGTGCCTGAAACCTCGGGGAGCCACTCGATTTTAACGCCGCATGGAGTGGGCGAGATTCTTTCAGTGCTCTGACGAACTTGCTGCGCAGCGGCTCGATCGGAAAGTCCTGCTCGATGGCGGATTCCAGCGACGCGGTATCGTCAGTGGTGAGGTAGATCTCCTGCGGGTGCACACACCCATCCTGGAAGCGTTGTTCTTCATCTTCTCGACGGGCGACCTCGAGTAGCAATGAAGGGATGGAGAAGCGCAAGGAGGGGGCGACCGCTTCTCCGGTGAAGAGTCTATCCTTCTGCCATGGGCACACTTCGAATCGGTAGCTGGCATCGGTCCAGCGGAACAGTTCGAGGATTCTCTCCTGAAACAGGGTCCGGATCGGTCCGGTCGCCATTTCGGTATCAATCAGCCGAAATCGTAGCAGTGCATCGCCGAGGGAGGTGTTGCCCTGATTGGCCAGGAAGTTGGTGAGTTGCTCCTGCTGGAGGATGTCGAGGGTCTGGAGGATTTCACCGAGGGGGCAGGATCCATGGTCTGAATCGGTCAGAAGCTCCACTCCGCGGCCGTCGATGCCGAGACGTAACGCCAGATCACCGCTCTCGATGGAGAGGATTCCACTGTTACGGTTCGCATCTAGACCCTGGAGCAGGGCCGAGAGCGGTAGGTTTTTGACGTCACCCTGGAGCATCCCGCCTCAATCGGAGCCCGGGCCAGGGCTCCGCCTTCAGGAAAGAATACGACGCTCTGGCCTGAAGCGTCGACTCGACTCCTTGCCCAGTCCCTGTCGGGGTGAGTAGGATCATCGCTCATCCGGTCCATACCCGGGAGGAGACCCATGAATCGACCGCGAGAGGCACAACTCATTATCGACGATAGCGAGAGGGAATCAGACCTGCTGTGGGTGTCCTCATTTCGTGCGGGAGATCCCTTCACCTGGCTGAAGGACTCACGAGGCTCTGCCGTGATGCTGACCGATCTCGAGTTCGGTCGGGGGAAAAAGGAATCACGGGTCGATGAAGTGGTCTCGTACTCCCAGATGGAGCAGGGCGCTCGTCAGGCCGATGGCAAACCGGTGGCGTTCGAGGGGGTCGTGCTGCACCTGCTCCGACAGCGAGAAATCGAGCGAGTCGAGGTCCCTGCCCGATTCCCCTTGCGGATTGCAGATGCCTTGCGAGAAGGTGGCGTCGAGGTGATTTCTCGACCCGACCCCTTCTTCCCCGAGAGAGCCATCAAGCGAGCCGATGAGATCGCCTGTCTCGAGGAGTCTCAGGCAGCCACCGAGGCCGCGATGTTGATGGCGATCGATGCGGTGCGGCGCAGTGATCCTGGTGTGGATGGGGTGCTCCAACTCGAGGGGGAACCTCTCACCTCGGAACGCCTCAAGGGGATGGTACGGGCTTTCCTGCTCGAGCGGGGACTGCAGATCGGTCCCTTCATCATCGCACCCGGTGATCAAGGGTGTGATCCCCACGATGTGGGAAGCGGTCCACTTCATGCCGGCGAGATGATCATCATCGACATCTATCCGCAGCATATGACGCATCGCTACTGGGGAGACATGACTCGTACGGTGGTTCGTGGAGGGGCCAGCGAGGTGCAGAAGAAGATGTATGCTGCGGTGAAGCGGGCGCAGGAGGCAGCCATCGAGATGATCCGACCTGGAGCCAGCGGTCAGAAGATCCACCGGAGAGTCCAGCAGATCTTCGAGGAGGCTGGTTTCCCGACCGAGCAGCGAGACGGGACCTGGGTAGGATTCTTCCACGGCACCGGGCATGGTCTCGGCCTCGACATTCACGAACCCCCCCGCATCTCCGCCATCGGCCCCGATCTGCAAGAGGGCCTGGTCGTGACGGTAGAACCGGGACTGTATTACCCGGGGCATGGTGGGTGCAGGATCGAAGATGTGGTGCTGGTGACCGGAGACGGCTGCCGAAACTTCAATCTGGCTGCAAAAGAACTCGAGGTCTAACCGGTGGATCCCAGACGAATTCCTTCTATTGCGGAGTGGTTTCATGAGGAAACCAAGTATTCGCCCCGATCGATGGGCCTGCTTCCTCGTCCAGATCTGGACAGTCGGCCCACTCCATTCAAGGAGTGGCACGCATCGGAACCGATCGATCTGGTGCCCTACCTGCCCTTTCCCGGCTTTCCACTGGGGCCCTCGGAAGATCAGCGACCTTTGGATCCGGCGCTGCTGTCCGAATTCGTCGGTGCTCTCTCGAGAATCCTCTACTTCACCGGCGGAGTGACGGGGATCCAGCAAAGTTCCGACGAGTCCTGGCTCTTTCGTGCGGCCCCTTCGGCGGGAGCACTCTATCCCACCGACATCACCCTGGCGCTGCGGGGGATTCGTGGCATCGAGGACGGACTCTATGCCTACTCGGTACCGAATCACCAGCTGGTTTCGGTGCTGGAGGGGGATTTCGTGCCTGGAATCGCCTCCTCCTTCTGGCTTCATCCGGCTTTCGACGGGGTCCAGGCGGTGGCATTGCTCAGCGGAGTCTGGCAAAGATCCCGCTGGCGCTACCACGATCGCGCATATCGGCGAATCCTGCTGGATACTGGCCATGTACTGGGGAATCTGGTTCACGCAGCACAGCAGGAGGGGCTCCAGGCGGTTCCGCTGGCGGGCTTCGAGGATGCGGCCCTGCAGAAACTACTGTTTCTCGATCCAGAAGAGGAAGGCGTGCTGGTCGGGGTCCCGCTTCGTCGCGCGGATGATGTTTCTACTGCGGCTGACGGGTTGGTGGCAGCGGTCAAGCGCTCGAGTCGATCGAAGGCTCCGCCAGATTTCGAGTCTGATCCGATCCAGGCGATTCATGAGAGCAGTTCTATCCATCAAGATGCCGAGGTGACGATGCCTCCCGATCCGCCCGTCTGGGTAGAAGGAGTCGAGGGAACCCGAGTGATTCCGCTGGTCGAAACTCTTGGCGACATCTCCCATGAGTTTCCTGGGATCGTAGTGAGTCGTCGATCGACACGCCAGTTCACCGGAGCCCCCGTCGATCGAGGCGATCTCGATCGAGTGCTCGATTTTGCGCACCGCTACGCGACACCTGGCCCGGTCCGGTATCTCAATGCAAGACCGGCATTGCAAATTCACCTGGTGATGAATCGGGTCAGGGGACTGGAGCAAGGTGTGTGGCGCTACCTCCCCGACGAACATCAACTACAGCTGATTCGATCCTGCGATGAGAGAAGACGAGTTCATGGTGCTTGCCTCGGGCAAGAGCTCGCCAGAGATGCCGCATGCTTGCTGGTCTACAGTGCGGACCTTCCGCGAGCAGTTGAGGTGTGGGGAGATCGAGCGTATCGATACCTGCATCTCGATGCGGGCTTCCTCGGTCAGCAACTGAATCTGGCGTGCGTTCATCAGGGTCTGGGGGTCAGTGGCATCGGCGGCTTCTTCGATGACATGTGGACCGAGATCCTCGAGTTGCCTAACGATCATGCCATCAGTTATATCACGGCGATCGGAGACCCCTTCGCTGGGGAGTAATGGGGCAGAAACGCCTCGAAAGGGCCGTTTCTCAGAGTTTTTTTTGACCCGTGATCGGCCCTCGAGATGAGGCCACATCTCCGAGCCAGAAAACGCCTCAGGCGGCACCAGAAGCGGTCAATTTTCGAAGTCGTAAATAACTAATAATAAAAGAGTTACAGAGGCTTAAAGGGACTCATGGGATGCTGGATCTGGAACCCAGAAGCAGCCTCCATGAGTTCCGATAATGGACAGTTCTCGCGCTTCGAGAGGCCCGGAATCGCGAAAAACTGTAGCAAGAGGTCTTGCCACTTTTCTCGTATCCGACTCTCCTATCGCCCATGGAGCGAGGGCCTGTTGCCCTCCAACGTCGGCGAGGGCCGGAAGGCCCGGAAGGCATGAACGAGCCTTCCGATCCTCGCTTGCGCCGCGAAGTAAGCAATGTAAGGGAATCCCCTAAGGATCGTCGGCAAGTCCGCCGGAGTACAAGGGGAAGAAAGGGTGATCATGAACAAGAGCACTTTGCTCGTACTGGCTTTGGCCATGTTGGTTCCGACCGTCGCCTTGGCGGACGGAGTTACAGTTGGGGGAGATTTGCGTCTGCGCTGGGATTACGCCGGCCCGGAGACAAGTGATTCCTCGAATAGTTCGGCAGCGGTGACCAACATCGATATCGGTGCGGCCATCAATGACAACGTCTCGTTCTCCGCAACGTGGCGACACGGAATGATTTTCGGTGAAGCGGTCGGGACCGGACCTGGTTCTGCTGCTCCAGCGATGAGGGTACAGGAAGCCTATGCCAGCGTTGGTGACCTGGGATCGGCTAGCGGCATGCTCGCCGGCTGGAGTCTTGATGTCGGTCGCATGAACAACCCCGATGGGGGACGTATCATCAACAGCGACGACTGGGGTCATGCGGCACCCGCTTCGAACGACGGATACCACCTCGCTTCGGATATGGGCGGAATCGGTATCGGTGTCTGGTACTTCGGTGGAGGAAGTTCCCCCGCTGGTGCTGCAGACAGCATGCTGGGCGCAGCCTTCGATCTCGGTGACATGGCGGGCGGATTCGCCGACATCGACGTTGCCTACTGGAGTGCTAGTGCGGCGGCAGATACCAGCAACGTGGGCATCAACATCAACAACATCGCCAGCGAGAACCTCGCCGGAGTTGATCTCGATGTGACTTACGCCACCCGTGACAATGATACTGCTGACGATGGTACCCTGACCGGTATCAGCCTTGGTTACGCGATGGAGGGCTTTGACCTCTCCTTCAGCAATACCGTTGCTGATGCGGACTGGGATGCTTTCAGTGCTGCAGCGCACGGTACCAACGGTATTGCCGACATGAACGTCGGATCCGGTGTCGGAGCCGCTGCAGGTGCGGATGTGGATAACACCACCATCGGAGCCTCTTTCAGCCCGATGGATGGCGTCACTGCCTCGGTGGACTTCATCACCCTGGCACAGGATAGTACTGGCGACGACATCGGAACTGAAGTGGATGTGGTTCTGGGGTGGGAGTGCGGAAGCGATGTTCATATGACCATCGGTTACGCCTCATTCTCCGCAGATGACGCTTCGGCCCTCCAGGATTGTGACTACTTCTACCTGCAAACTGGCTGGGCGTTCTAATCTCCGAGTTGTGGAGTTGACTCCACAATCCGGGTTTTAGTTCTACAGGAGCGGGGACGTGCGCCTTTGGCGCGCGTCCTCGTTCTTTTTTTTTTGGCCCGGTTCACCAGTAGTTCTTCTTGCCAGATCGCCGAATCAGGGCAGGATGTCACGGGTCCGGGGGGGCAGGTTCGCTGCCAGCGCCGGAGGGGAAGAGAGTGGGACCAATGATCAGAAACCTCGTCACTATCGTCGCCGCCAGCGTGCTGGCGCTCCTGACACTCTGCGGTGAACCGGTACAAGCCGATGATCATCTCGAGTTCGAGGCAGACTTACGACTGCGCTGGGAGTACTCGAGCCCGTGGGATGGTGCCGTCGGAACCGCAAGCGATACCGTCACCATGATGCGAACGCGCATCGCCATGGCGACCGCTTTCTCCGACAACCTCGACTTCTCGATCGGCATCACCGATGCTCGCTCGCTGTCGGGACAGAACTCCGATCCGCGGATCGCCACCGGGGATCTCAGTGTCCGCGAGGTGTATCTGCAGGTCGCGGATCTGTCCGCGGTCAGTGAGCACCTCGAGTTTCTCTCCGGCTGGAGCCTGGGCCTGGGTAGATCTGCGGTCCCCACCTACGACAGCGGCCGGATCATCCACAGCGCTGACTGGAGCAATCTGGGGCCCGCAATTGCCGACGGCTATCATCTCAACAACGATTTTCTCGACGGTGCTCTCGATCTCAATGTTCACTTTCTCACCCTCGCCAAGGATCCCACCGGCGGTGCGGGTTCCGGCGATCACTTTTACGGTGCACACCTGGCCGTCGATTCGTTGCCAGTTGTCGATGGCAGCTTTTTCTACTGGAAGTACACCGCAGACCTCGCCAATCAGGCGGAAGCTGTTGCGGGCGGGAATCCAGATCCAGGTAGTTCCGGTGAAGATACCTACGGCTACTGCTTCTCGCTCAAGGAGGGGCTCATCTCGAGAGTCGGAATCGATGTCGAGTACGCTCTCCAGGACGGCAGCCGCTACGATGTGGGTGACGACGCCATCGAGAAACTCGATTCGCTCTATTACTCCATCGAGGCCACCTACGATCAGCCCGCAACCGATGACTTCGGAGCGCTGAACTGGCGTGCTGGCCGTATCCTCGCGACAGGCACCTCCGCAGGCGCGACCCGCCAGGAAGCCTTCCGCTCCCCCTTCGGTTCTCCTCATGGCACCCATGGCATCGCTGACCTGGTGGCCAACAGCAATATCGAGGATACCTACATCGGGGCCACCACCGAACTGATGGAGACCGAGGTCGATATCTCACTGCACATGCTGGCGGCAGATCAGGGCGAGGACTGGGGACAGGAACTGGATATTGTGCTCAGGCGCCAGCAGCAGCCGGACTTTCTCGGTGGGCTGATGCCACTCGAGGTGGGACTGGGCAAGTTCTCTTCCGATCACAGCACCCTCGACTCGACCACCTTCTTCTACGTCCAGTCGGGCTGGGACTTCTAGTCGCGGCGGTGTGGAGAGTTCAAGTGAGTCAGGCGCCGGGTGAGCCTGCGGGACTTCTGCGCCCACCTCGTGCGCCCACCTCGTGCGCCCACCTCGTGCGCCCACCTCGTGCGCCCACCTCGTGCGCCCACCTCGTGGGACCACCTCGTGCGATCAGAACAGTTTGAAATCGTCGAGCGGCCACAGTCGCAGCAACACCTTGCCACGAACCAGGTGCACCGGAACGATGCCGAAATCGCGGCTATCGCGGCTCTGCGGTCGATTATCCCCCATCATGAACAGGTGGTCCGCCTCGACCTCGATGACATCGCCGGGTCGATCGGGGAACAGGGTTCGATGAGTGTATTCTTCAGTCAAGGCCTCGCCATTGAGCAGTACCAGGTCTCCGACCAGCTCGATTCGATCGCCACCGATTCCGATGACTCGCTTGATCAAGTTCTTGGCTGGATCCTCGGGAGAGATGAAGATGATCAGATCTCCACGTTCGATCTCTCCGAGTGCCGGTCGCACCTTGTCGACCACCACCCGCTGGCCATCCTGGAGCGTCGGCGCCATCGAATGGCCGCTGATGGAGTAGACCTGGGTGACAAAGGTGTGGAGCCCCAGTGCCAGCGGGATGGCGATGGCCAGCACCAGCAGTGCCTCGAGCAGCAATCGTTGGATGGGGGACCGAGGCGGCGCTGTGGTCGCAGCGGAGTTTTCTCCGGGGACCGAATCGAGCGGATCTGTGGGGGACTGAAATGCGTTCAACAGTCCTTCTCGCCATCGACTCCGGGGCTAGCAGATGGAGTCTTGGGCTCCTGGATACGCCCGGAGGAGATCTCTTCCAGTCGCTGAATCCACTGGAGCCAGGGTCCTGGATCTCGTCCCAGATCCTTGCCACTGAGACGTACCAGCTCCTGGTGGACCGTATCGACCACTTCATGGTTGGCGGTTTCGAGAGCTCGGATCAGGATCCGAATCGCTCCGACATGCTGGAGTCCCGGTTGAAGCCGCAATAGCGCCTTGGCGAGGGCTCCTTGCCTGCGGCGAGTCACGGCTCCCAGCAGGTGCTCTCCGAGAACCCCGACCAGCGTCAATGCGAGGGCGCCTCGAAGTAGCCTCTCGGAGCCTCCAGCGGCTTCAGCGGTGGCTTGGTAGAGTCCCCAGCCGGGGTCGAGAACCAGTACCAGCATCACCACCAGGGCCAGGAGCCACAGGTTACGTACTGCAATGCTAAGTGCTCGTAGTGTTTTCATCGGCTCTGGGCACTGTTTCTAGTGACGGAAGTGTCGCTCTCCAGTGAATACCATGGCGATCCCTGCGGCATTGGCCACCTCGATCACCGATCCATCGCGGATCGATCCTCCCGGTTGGATCACTGCCGTGACTCCGGAAGCGATGGCGGCCTCGACCCCATCCGGGAAGGGGAAGAATGCATCGGAGGCGAGGGATGAACTCTTGCAACGATCCCCAGCCTTGCGACAGGCGATCTCGACTGCATCGACTCGACTGGGTTGACCGGCCCCGACACCGACCACGGCCCGATCGTGGGCCAGCAGGATCGCATTGGAACGAACATGAGGCAGGACTCTCCAGCCAAACAGTAGGTCTTGCCACTCCTGATCGGTGGGAGCCCGATCGCTGGCTACGGTGAAGTCTGCAGGCTGCTGGAGGCTTCGATCTTTGGTCTGGAGCAACATCGCTCCAGGTACCGACCGGATCTCGATGGGCAGCGTCTCTGGATCACCAGTCTCGCCCCCCTCCAGCATTCGACAGGAACGACCCCACTTGACCCCGTCGCGAATCGCTTCCATCGCACCAGGCAAGAACTTCGGTGCGTGGATCACTTCAAAGAACAGGTCGGTGGTGGCGATTCGACGCGCCAGTTCCTCGTCGAGCGGCTGGGACAGGGCGAGGATCCCGCCGAATGCGCTGATCGGATCTCCCGCCAGTGCCGCCTCGAAGGCGGAGCCGAGGCTCTGTCGCTCGGCCGCTCCACAGGGGAGGCAGTGCTTGACCACCACCGCTGCGGGGCCCTCGAGACCGCGGCAGCACTCGATGGCTGCAGAAGCGTCGAGGATGTTGTTGTAAGACAGTGCCTTACCGCCGTGACAGGTGGCATCGGCGATCGAGAAGGAGTCTCCGTCGTTTCTCTGATACCAGGCGGATTCCTGGTGGGGATTCTCGCCGTAACGCAGCGATCCGACCCGGGTCCACTGCTCGGTGACACTCTCTGGAAACGCACCTTCGACCTGCTGTCCGAGCCAGTTGGAAATGGAGGCGTCGTAGGCGGCAGTGCGACGGAACGCCTCGAGAGCCAGGTCGATTCTGGTCGAGTGGGACAGCTGGCACTGCTGCTCCTTCAGTTCAGCGATGATCGCCGGATATCTCTCAGGATCGACCACGACCGCCACGTCGCGGTGGTTTTTCGCTGCTGCCCGAACCATCGCGGGGCCGCCGATATCGATCTGCTCGACGGTATCCTCGAAGGACTCTCCTGCGGCGACCGTCTGTTCGAAGGGGTAGAGGTTCACCACCAGTAGATCGATGGGAGGAATGCCATGTTCATGACACGACTCCAGATCTCCCTCGACATCTCTGCGTGCGAGCAGGCCGCCGTGCACCCTCGGGTGCAGTGTCTTGACCCGGCCACCCATCATCTCCGGAAATCCGGTCACCTCCTCGACCGGGCGCACGGTGATTCCCCCATCCTGGAGTACTGCTGCAGTACCTCCTGTGGACAGGATCTCGACTCCCAGTTGTTGAAGGGTGGAGCACAACTCGACCACCCCTTGTTTGTCGCTGACAGCGATCAGGGCGCGTTCAATCTTGCGTGGTGCTGGAGTGGTTCCGGAGAGGTCTGACATGTGCGAAGGGCCTTTCCTGGGAGCGCAGAAACTCAAATTGGCGTGGGAATGAGCGGCTCAATCGGTCTTCATTCTCCTGAGTTCGATACCCTCGGCACCCTTTCGAGAGAGTCGGGGGTTGATGGCTAGATCCTAGCCCGGTTCCCTGTAGTGGTCTAGCGAGGCGAACTGGGAAGTTGTGAAGAGAGCGAGGGCCGTGTGAAGAGATTGGAGTGGCAGCCGGATCTGGGGCGAATCGCGATTCGCTTCTCCTATGACCCACTGCTGGTTGCAGAGGTAAAGATGATTCCCGGCCGTCAATGGCACCGGGATCAGAAATTGTGGAGTGTTCCCCTCGGCAGTGCCGGGGAAGCGGCACGCATCTTGATGCCCCTCGGATTTGAGCCGACAGCAGAAGTGGAGCGGTTGCTCAACGGTGAAGTGGAAGGGCTGGCAGGGATCGGCGAGCAGGTGGCAGAAACAGCCGCCCCATCCGATCCAGTGAGCGAAGGCTGGAGCGTCACGCGCCTCAATGAAACGGTCAGGGACGCGCTGCAGAGATCGCTGCCGCAGACCATCTGGCTCCAGGGAGAGGTGCTGGAGTTCGACCGGAACAGTCACCGAGATCACATCTTTTTCAAGATTGTCGAGAAGGCGGAGGGGGAGGACCGTCCGCGAGCCTCAGTCACTGCGGTGCTGTTTCAGGGCAACAAGGATCGAGTACTGAAGCGATTTGCAGAGACAGAAACTGACCTGACCGATGGGCTACAGGTGCGCATTCAGGTGCGAGTCGATCTCTATGTTCTGAACGGATCCTATCAGGTGGTGGTGGAGGATATTGATCCGGCCTACACCCTGGGAGAGATCGCTCGGCGTCGCGAACGGATCCTGGCGGAACTCCGAAATCGAGGTCTTGAGCAGCAGAACCTGTCGCGACTCTGGCCGCTGGTCCCCTTGAGGATTGGAGTCCTTACCAGCCCCGGCAGCGATGCGTGGAAGGATCTGATTCACCAGTTGCGAGGGTCTGGTTTCTCCTTCGATGTCACTCTCTACGGGGTCCATGTCCAGGGTGAAAGAACTGAAGCAGAGGTGCTGAAGGGACTCGAGTACTTCGAGCAGCATGCCGCTGATTTCGATGCGTTGTTACTGGTCAGAGGAGGAGGATCACGGGCGGATCTGATGGCCTTCGACTCCTTGCCGCTGGCACTGGCGGTGGCCCAGCACTCGCTCAAGATCATGGTAGGCATCGGGCACCAGGCAGATCGATCGGTGCTGGATGAAATTGCCCACTCGGAAAAAACGCCCACCGCCGCAGGTCAGCAGTTGGTCCAGCAGGTCAGCGGTTTCTGGGAACGGGTCCGAGACCAGCTGTCCCGAATCATGATCGGGGCCCGTCATCGCATCGATCGGTCTCGGTCGGGTCTGAACAGTTCGCGCTCGCAGATTTCCCGAGGGGCCTCGCTGGCGCTGCTCGAGCAACGCCGCAGACTTCAACTGGTGGCCAGTGGCCTGGAGTCATCTGCGGCGGGCCAGTTAGGAGAGGCGCGGGGAATGCTCAAGGCGTCTCGCCAGTGGCTTTCCAGCGCCACTGCGAGGGCTCTTCGAGTCGCTGCAGATCAACGAGTCGGTCAAATAGAGCGGCTGCAGACCAGTGCTTGTCAGCAACTGGTACGGCAGCGAGAACGTCTGGCCCTACGACATGTCCAGGTCCGGGGAGCAGATCCGCAGACGATACTGGCCCGAGGGTTTGCCTGGGTTCGGGATCGATCTGGTCGTACGATCGGGTCTCAAGCGGGAGTTCGCATCGATCAGGAAATATCAGTCCGATTTTTCGACGGGGTCGTGGATGCCCGGATTGAAGCCTCCAGAAGTGACTCCTCCGGGGGTCTGTCCAGTCGATGATTTGATGGATAGACTTAGCCTTTCGGGTTCGATTCCAGGAAAGAAGATGACTCGATGAACGCAAAGAAGTTGCCGGGGTACAGGGAAGCGACCGACGAGATCGACAAGATCTTGCAGCGGATCGATGAGAACTCCGAAGTCGATGTCGATGCGCTGGCCGACGATGTGGAACGTGCTGCAGAGTTATTGCAACTCTGTGGCGAGAAACTGAAGGCGGCCGAGGTCCGCGTTCAGGAGGTTTCACAAAGGCTGGCTGTGGAACAAGAGCACGATTCCGCAGATGAAGAAGAATAGAGGAGAGTAAGTATGTCACTTGTGGTGGTTGGAAGCGTCGCCTTCGATTCGATCGAGACTCCCGATGGCTTCGTCAAAGATGCTCTCGGAGGATCTGCGGTACATTTCTCTCTGGCAGCTGCTCTGTTCGGGCAGGTCCAACTGGTCGGTGTGATCGGGGAGGACTTTCCCGAGGATCGGCATCAGTTGCTTCGCGATCGGGGAGTGTGTACCGAAGGACTCGAAGTGATCCCCGGCGGCGAGACTTTTCGTTGGTCAGGAAAATACTTCGACGATATGGATCAACGAGAAACGCTCAGTTGCGACCTCAATGTATTCGAACAATTCAAACCGAATGTTCCTGCGGCGTATCGAGACACCGACTTCTTGTTCCTGGGTAACGGCGCTCCGGTGACCCAGTCGAGCGTGCTCAGTCAGATGAGTGCTTCTCCCTTTACCATGGTCGACACGATGAATTTCTGGATCGACCAGGACCGATCGGAACTGATCGCCTTGTTGAGCCAGGTCGATGCGCTGGTGCTCAACGATGAGGAAGCGTATCTGCTCAGTGGCGAAAAAAACCTGGTGCGTGCGGGTCGCTGGATTCGCAAGCTGGGACCCAGATACGTCATCGCGAAGAAGGGGCAGCATGGCGCGACCATCTTCCACGAGGATGGCGAGACGGCACTCCCTGCACTGCCTCTTGCAGATGTGGTCGACCCCACAGGAGCGGGCGATTCCTTCGCCGGTGGATTGCTGGGCAGCCTCCAGCGATCGCGCAGGACCGATCTCGACGCCATCAAGGTGGCCGTGGCCTGGGGAACGATCACCGCTTCCTTCTGTTGTGGCGGATACGGGGTCGAAGGCATTCTCTCTGCAAACCAGTCCTCATTGAGGGAGAGATTTGACCACTACCGCAAGATGCTCGACCTCGGAACGGTAGAGATCCCGCTGGCTTCACTCTGATCGGTCAACTCGGGGGTAACCGCGCGCATCTCGGGAATCACCGCAAGTGGGAGGTGCCGATTGCGGAGTGAAGATCTCGCTCATCACCATCACCCTTTGACCGAGATGTTTGAGCAACCTTCCAGTCCAGGGGAGTGGGCAGAGCACGCCATCCGCAGCGACCAGATCCACCATTTCGAGGAGCATGGTTTCGTCTCTGGTATCCCCGTACTCGATGGCCAGCAGGTGGAACTGTTGCGAGAGCAGCTGGCTCGCTTGATGAATCCATCACACCCGGGCCACTCACTTTTTTACGAGTTCCACTCCAATGAATCGAAAGACCCGGAGACGGTCTTGTTTCACGCATTGGGAGGCTGGCGCATCGAGGATGGATTCCACGACCTGCTCTACTCACCGACCTTGAGAATGACTGCCTTCCAGTTACTCGGTGCTGCGGTTCGTTTTTTTCACGACCAATTGTTTTGCAAACCTCCGGCGCATGGAGGTGCGGTGTCTTGGCACCAGGATTATTCGTACTGGACCTGGACCCAGCCGATGGCTCACCTGACCTGCTGGATCGCGCTCGATGACGCCACTCCTGAAAATGGTTGCATGCACTACGTTCCCGGATCGCATCGCTGGGGTCTGCTTCCTATCACTGGTCTTGCATCCGACATGGATGCAGTCGAACAGATCCTCGACCCGGATCAGAAGCGTGCATTCGCTGGGCAGCTAGCCGCACCTCTTCGGGCGGGGGAAGCGGTGTTCCATCACCCCCTGGTGATGCACGGCTCGTATCAGAATCGGTCAGAGTTTCAGCGCCGTGGTGCGGTGGTCAATTTTGCGGCAGATGGGGTCTGGTCTCATCCGGAGGCGCTTGAGGGGCCTGGCAGCGATCGATTCCCCATCCTTCCGGAGGGACAGCCGCTCGCCGGTCGCTATTACCCGCTACTGTTCGATCCGGCGCGGGAACTGGCGGGAGAGATCGATTCAATTCCACACCTATGAGCCCCTGAGCGGGTCGCAGGGGAGGTTGCGGGGCTTGCAGCGGCCGCTGGAAGTGGTCAGCCATGCGGGTTGCTCATGGTCACTGTGGATCGGTGCCCCGCCGTGGACGCGGCCGCTTCTCGGGTCCCCTTGCGGCTTCCGCTCGATCTCATCAGAATGTCCTCAGGGGCGTGGTTGAGCGTCTCGAACCAGAACGTTTGAAACTCTGGAAAATGACCTTCTGAGATCTCTTGTCGAGAGTGGAGTCGGAACATGCGAGTCGCACAGATTCGAAGTCAGTTTCTCGAGTTCTTCGCCACCGTGGGACACGAGGTCGTCCCCTCGAGTCCAGTGGTTCCTCATGATGATCCGACGCTGCTCTTTACCAACGCAGGGATGAACCAGTTCAAGTCAGTATTCACCGGCGAGGAATCGCGGGACGTTATTCGTGCCTGCTCTTCTCAGAAGTGCATCCGAGCGGGCGGCAAGCACAATGACCTGGAAAATGTCGGGTACACCGCACGGCACCTGACCTTTTTCGAGATGCTGGGCAACTTCTCCTTCGGTGATTACTTCAAGGAGGAGGCGTGCGCCTGGGCGTGGGAACTGATCACTGAAAAGTATGGTATCGATGCCGATCGGATGTGGGTCTCGGTTTATCACGAGGACGATGATGCGAGAGCGATCTGGACGGACCGGGTCGGGGTATCTGCCGATCGGATCGTTGGCCTCGGAGAAAAGGACAACTTCTGGTCGATGGGAGATGTGGGACCTTGCGGGCCCTGCTCGGAATTGCACGTCGACCGGGGAGAACAGGCTGCCTGCGGGCCGAACTGTGCACTCGGGGTCTGTGACTGCGACCGCTGGATGGAGATCTGGAACCTGGTCTTCATGCAATTCGAGAAGCAGCCAGGGGGTGGAAGGATCGCACTTCCGCGACCGAGCATCGATACCGGGATGGGCCTGGAACGAATCACCATGGTGCTGCAGGAGAAGAATACTGTTTATGAAACCGATCTTCTGGCGGGACTCATCGACAGGATCGGTGAACTGACCGGAGTCGCCCCCTCCAGTGGTCCGGAAGGAACACCCCATCGGGTCATCTCGGATCATCTCAGAAGTCTCTCCTTCGCCATCGCCGATGGAGCATTCCCTTCCAATGAAGAGCGTGGTTATGTATTGCGCAGAATTTTGCGAAGGGCGAGCCGCTATGGATACAAGCTCGGCATGGAGCGTCCTTTCATCCATCAATTGGTGGGTCATCTCGTCTCGGAAATGGGTGAAGCATTTCCGGAGTTGATCGAGCGTCAACCATTGATCGAGAAACTGATCCATTCCGAAGAAGAGCAGTTCCTTCGAACCTTGAAGACCGGCATGACTCGGTTCGATGAAGAGGTGGCAAGAGTCGCAACGGGAGACCTTCAGCAGTTCCCCTCGACCGCTGCATTTTTCCTGCACGATTCATGTGGATTCCCCATCGATCTGACAGAGCAGATGGCCAGAGAGGTCGAACTCGATGTCGACCGGCAGGGGTTTGATCATTTGATGGAGGAGCAGCGTTCTCGAAGTCGAGCGGGGAGCAAGGTCACCACCATGAACTCTGGACCCAGTTCGGGAGACCCGCGGATCGACGGTGCAGGAGCTACCGACTTTGTCGGATATCAGTCCGGGCAGGCGGAAGCGACGGTCTTGGCTCTCAGTCTCTTCCTCTCTTCCGATGATCAGGGGCTTCTGGCGCTCGATCGAAGCCCCTTCTACGCCGAGTCCGGTGGTCAGGTCGCAGATACGGGTACCATCGAGGGGCAGGGCTTTCAGCTGGAGGTGTTCGACTGCCAGAAGAACGCCGAAGGGACCTTTCTCCACCTGGTCCGAGTCGTCGCTGGCGAGCCATCAGAGGTGCAGCCGGGATCAACGGTGCATTGCACTGTCGACAGCGATCGCCGGCAGCATGTGATTCGCAATCATACTGCGACACATTTACTCCATGCCGCCCTTCGCCAGGTGGTCGGAGATCATGTCCAACAAAAAGGATCGCAGGTCTCTCCCGATCGACTTCGCTTCGATATCAGTCACTACGAAAAGATCCAACCAGAACAACTCGTCGAGGTGGAGCAACTGGTCCAGGAGTGGGTACTGCGAGATGTGGAACTGAAGATTTATGATGGGATTCCCATCGAAGAGGCGAAGTCTCGCGGGGCGATGGCTCTCTTCGGAGAAAAGTATGGGGATCGGGTTCGCCTGGTCGAAGTGCCCGACTTTTCGCTCGAGTTGTGCGGTGGAATTCACTGCCAGAGAACCGGAGAGATCGGACCGATGGTCATCGTACACGAAGGCAGCGTTTCATCCGGTGTGCGCAGGGTCGAGGCTCTGACCGGAGTGGGTGGTGCCAGCCGGACTCGAGCCGACGAGGACCTGATCCATGAACTGTCCTCCTTGTTGCGAGTACCTCGAGAAGATCTGCACGATCGGATCGGAACACTGGTTCGGGAGAATCGTTCACTGAAAGATGGCAAGGGAAGCGCTCCAACGAGAAGCCTGCTCGCCGATCTCGACGCGGGCCACGGCGAGACACGCAGTGCCGGATCGGCAGAGGTGGTGATCGCCACCTGGCAGGACGCTCCTCAGGAGCAGTTGCTACAGGTCGCCGATGCCCTGAAACGAAGGGGTGGGGATCGAGCCTTCATCCTGGTTTCTTCGGGAAATGACGAGATTCGATTCATCGTCGGGACCTCGGAGTCGCTCCCCTCGGGGACGGTCCATGCCGGCCAGGTGGCCAAGATGGGGGCCGGGATTCTCGGTGGTGGTGGCGGTGGTCGCCCCGATATGGCCCAGGCTGGGGGTAAAGCGGTCGATCGGCTACCTGAGGCGATCGATCAGATGTCGAGATCGCTGGAGGATTCCCTGGCGGGAAAAGACTCCTGAGGGGCATCGGTTCTCCTTGACCGATTTCCCCAACACTCCTAACATCAGCGCCTGAGGCTTGACCCGGCGGGATCTCTCCCGAGGGTCAGAGACTCGATTCGTGAATCAGGTTGTCGGATGCGATTGTCGATCCGAAAACGACTTACAGAGACGATGGAGCAGCAGACATGGCAGTACCACAGCGAAAAACAAATCAGGCGCGCAAACTCAAGCGGCGTGCACATGACGCCCTGGGTCCGATCCGCTACAGCAAGTGTACACGCTGCAATTCCCTCACCTTACCCCACAGCATCTGCGAAAACTGCGGCACCTATCGCGGTCGTACCCTGCTGGCGGTCGAGGACTTCTAATCCCATTCAGAGAAGAAGTGATATGCCTCGCATAGCTGTTGATGCCATGGGTGGGGACAGTGTGCCCGATGTTCCGGTTGCTGGGGCAGTGGAAGCAATGTCGAATCATCCCGAACTGTCCATCGTTCTGGTGGGCCCGACCGATCAGATCGAGGCGGAATTATCCAAACTCGACCATGACCCGTCACGAATCGAGATCTCCCATACCGATGAGTGGGTTGCGATGAGCGACTCGCCGGTCGAGGCGCTGCGAAACAAGCCCAACTCCTCCCTCTCGCTCCTGGTCAAACTTCAGAAGGAAAACCAGGTCGATGGAATCTTCAGCGCCGGCAACACCGGAGCCATGGTGGCTGCTTGTACGGTACACCTGAAAATGCTCAAGGGGGTGCGTCGCCCAGCCATCGCTTTACCCCTGCCTCGAGGCGAAACACCGGTGATGTTGTGTGACGGAGGGGCCAATGTCGAATGCCGTCCACTGCACCTGCTACAGAATGCGATCATGGCCGATGCGATGCTGAGATGCGCATACTCGGTCGAGTCTCCGAGGGTGGGCCTGCTCAATGTTGGGTCCGAGCGAGACAAGGGTCATACCCTGGCCAAGGAGACCTACCAGCTGCTGGAAGCGAGTGGCCTCGATTTCGCCGGAAACGTCGAGGGGGGTGACATCTTCCATGCAGACGTGGATGTGGTGGTATGTGACGGATTCGTCGGGAATGTCGTTCTCAAGACTGCAGAAGGCTTTTCAGAATCGCTCTTCAAGACCCTGGCCACTGAACTGGGGGCTGGACTCGCAGAGCACGGTAACGATGTTGCCCCGCTCAAGGCATTGCTCAGGAGTGGATTGCAGAAAATCCGCAGTCGATTCGACTACTCCGAGTATGGCGGCGCTCCACTGCTGGGGCCGCGGGGGGTCTGTACCATCGGTCACGGACGTAGTGATCGGAAGGCGGTCGCCAACGCTCTCGATTGGACCGTTCGGATGATCGCGAACGGGGTTCAGCAGGAGTTGATTGATTCGATTGAGCGCGAGATGCAGCATCTGGATCCTTCAACGGTGGATCCTTCAGCTGTGAATCCGAATCGCATCAGTCAGACAGAGTCGCCCACCAGCCACTAGTCTCCAGGCGACCGAGATGGGAGCCAGCATGACAGATCCTATCGAACGACCATCACCACACCGTGCTTGGCTCTTTCCAGGACAGGGCAGCCAGTTCGTCGGAATGGCTGCGGATCTGGTCGAGGATCATCCAGTCGCCCGAACTGTCTTTGACCTCGCGAGTTCAAAGGTCGGAGAGGATTTACTCTCCATCTGCATCGAAGGTCCGCAAGCACGCCTCAACCGGACCGAGATCAGTCAACCAGCCATCTTCACCGCATCGATGGCAGTGTTGAGGGTGCTGGAACAATCGGCGGGCCCCTCGCGGATGCGAGCCCACGCGACAGCGGGTCTTTCCCTGGGCGAATACAGTTCGCTGGTTTTTGCCGGGGCGCTGCGCTTCGAGGATGCACTCGAGGTGGTGGTGGCGAGGGGACAGGCGATGCAGCGCGCCTGTGATCAGGTCGAGGGGACGATGACGACGATCCTGGGCCTGGAACTGCCAGCAGTGAGGGAAGCGGTCGAGAGTGGGAAATCTGCAGGAATCGTGGCTGTGGCGAATTTTAACAGTTCCACCCAGTTCGTCATCAGTGGTGAGAGAGCTGCAGTGGCCAGGGCTTCGGAGGCGGCGCGGGAACTGGGAGCCAGGCGCACCGTCGATCTGGCGGTGGCAGGGGCGTATCACTCTCCTCTGATGGCTCCTGCGACCGAGGAACTGGGTCCGGTACTCGACCGGTTGCCGATCTCTACACCAAAGGTGGCTTTTTACCCCAATGTACTGGCTGTGCCGGTGACCGATCCCGAGCAGATTCGCGAATGTTTGCTGAAACAGGTCGAGTCTTCGGTGCTGTGGGAGCCTACCATCTCGGCACTGGTGGCGGAGGGCCTCGAAGAGGTGATCGAGCCGGGGCCGGGGCGAGTGATTGCTGGCCTGGTGAAGCAAGTCGATCGTAAGGTGACCACTCGTTCCGTACTTGATCGAGAGAGTGTCGAAGAAATCCTGGAGGGAACCGTCTCATGATGAAATTTACTGACCGTAAGGTGATCGTGACTGGCGGCACACGGGGGATCGGAAAGGCCATCGCCACCGGATTTGCTGCGGCTGGAGCGCAAGTCATCCTGACCGGCCGGGACGCCACCACAGCGCAGGCGATTGCCGCTGAGCTGGACGGGGATGTACAGGGGATGGAACTCGATGTCTCCAGTGGAGAAAGCGTGCAGAAGTTTTTCGCAGAGGCGCTGGAAAGACTGGGTGGACTCGACATCCTTGTGGCCAATGCGGGGATCACTCGAGACAAGCTGGTCATGGCCCTCAAAGATGAAGACTGGGACGATGTGCTGGGCACCAATCTGCGCGGCGCATTCCTTTGCGCGCGGGAAGCGATCCGTCCGATGATTCGCAATCGTGGAGGACGGATAATCGGTGTGACCAGCGTCATCGGCTTGACCGGAAATCCGGGCCAAGGAAACTACGCTGCGAGCAAGGCGGGACTGATCGGACTGATCAAATCACTCGCCCAGGAGGTCGCCAGCAGGAATATCACCGTCAATGCGGTGGCCCCGGGAATGATTGAAACGGACATGTCCGCAAATCTGCCAGAGAAAGCTCGCGAGGCGATCGCCAGCAGGATTCCTGCAGGACGGGCAGGGAGTGCCCAGGAAGTGGCTTCTGCGGTGATGTTCCTGGCCAGCGATGATGCTTCCTATATCACCGGAGAGGTGCTGCGGGTCGATGGAGGCCTCGCCTGTTAAGCCGCTGTTTTCAAACTATGCTGGACGATTGGCCGTAGAAGCCTAAAATCGTGGCGAACGCTCGGAGTGGCCTGGACCGATCGCAGTTGCGGCTGGGAGGCACTCCTGAATCGAGAGAAACCTGGATGGCCAGTCAACCAGGGCCATCCCCCAGAAGGAGGAGCAGGATGAGTGTCGGAGATCAGGTCATGGACATCATCGCAGAGAAACTCGATGTAGCCCGGGATAAGGTCAAAGCAGAGGCGATTCTTCAAACTGATCTGGGTGCGGATAGCCTCGACATCGTTGAACTTCTGATGCACCTGGAAGACAACTTCGGTATCAAGATTCCCGATGAAGATGCAGAGAAATTGAAGACTGTTGGGGATGCCATTGCTTACATCGAGGCCAGCACTCCAGTCAAGGAGTAGGTACCTTCCCGGAGGGTCTTCATAAATGAGCAGGATCAGGGTCGTGATCACAGGGATCGGGGTCGTATCTCCGATCGGAAATGATCTTGCCACCTTCTGGAATGGAATCCTGGAAGGGCGTAATGGGGTTGGCCCCATCACGCGTTTTGACGCATCCGAGTTCCGTACTCGGTTTGCCATGGAGGTCAAGGATTTCGACCCCGAAACCCGGGTGAGTCGAAAGACCCTTCGCTTGCTCGATCGTTTCGCGCAGTTCGCTCTGGTCGCTGCAGGCGAGGCGATGGAGGATAGCGGACTCGATCCCTCCAGCGATCCGATTCGCTACGGAGTTATCACCGGTTCCGGAATTGGTGGGCTCGGTGAGATCGAACTCCAGCACAAGCAATTCCTCGAGCGCGGGCCGAGTCGCATCTCGCCCTACTTTGTCCCGAAGATGATGATGAACGCCGCTTCAGGCCACATCGCCATCCAGCATGGTCTCAAAGGATCGAACTTCGCCACCGTCTCCGCCTGCGCATCCAGTCAACATGCTCTGGGAGTGGCACTGGGTACGATCCGATCGGGGCGCTGCGATGCCGTGCTGGCCGGCGGCAGTGAGGCTGCCATCACGACCCTCGGTGTCGGTGGTTTCTGCTCGCTCAAGGCGATGTCCTCACGAAACGACGATTACACCACTGCGATGAGGCCCTTTCAGGCGAGCCGTGATGGCTTCGTCATGGGTGAGGGCGGTGCGATCTTCGTCTTCGAGGAACTCGAGCATGCTCGCAAGAGAGGTGCCCAGATCTACTGTGAGGTCCTCGGGTTCGGTTCGACCGATGATGCCCATCACATCACCGCTCCCGATCCGGATGCGCCGATGGCCGTCGCGGCGATGCGCAGTGCTATGGACCATGCAGGAGTCAATATCGAGCAGGTGGATTACATCAATGCTCATGGGACCTCGACTCCACTCAATGACAAGATGGAGATGCGCGCCATTCGCGAGCTGTTTGGCGAACACGCCGATCATCTGATGGTGAGTTCGACCAAATCTCAAGTGGGGCACTTGCTCGGCGCTTCTGGAGCGGTGGAACTTGCAGCGATTGCCGTGGGAATCCGTGAAAGCGTGGTACCTGCGACCATCAATCAGGTGGACCCGGATCCAGAGTGTGATCTGGATTCAGTTCCGAATGAACCGAGGGAGGCGCCGATCCGGGTGGCCCTCTCGAACTCATTTGGATTTGGTGGGCACGATGCCTGTCTTTGCCTGGGAAAATTTGAAGACTGATCCTGAAACGATAACACTACTCGATGTGCCCCTTCGAAAGGACATCTAGCAATGACCGACCCCCTCAAGAAGGTCTTGATCTCTGATCCACTCCCTGCGGAGACTCGAGCGATTCTCGAGAGAGCTGGCCTCGAAGTCGTCGAGGGAGCCGACCAGATTGAAGCTCATCTCGGTAGCATTTCTGGCTGGATATTGCGCTCTGGTAGCAAGATCACCGCTGAGATACTCGATCAAGCCAAGGAGTTGAAGTGCATCTGCCGTGCGGGTGCGGGTGTCGACAATATCGATTGCGATGCCGCTGCGAATCGTGGGGTTCTGGTGATGAATACGCCCTCTGCAAACTCTAATGCCGCTGCGGAACATGCAGTGGGCCTGATGTTTGCGATGGCCAGAAACATCCCCCAGGGTCATGGGGGGATGGCCAATGGTGAATGGGGTCGCAAGGCTCTGGTCGGAATCGAACTCGAGGGCAAAACCCTGGTGGTACTCGGTCTGGGAAAGATCGGCCAGAGGGTTTGCCGCAAGGCGAGCGCCCTTGGCATGTCGGTAATCGGCTGTGATCCCTTTGTCAGTGCCGCCGATGCCAGTGCTTGCGGTGCAGAACTGGTGGAACTCGACGATGCGCTGATTCGAGCGGACTTCATATCGCTCCATCCTCCGCTCAACGATTCGACCCGGGGCATGGTCAATCAACAGTTTCTCGGTCAGTGCAAGGATGGCGTGAGGATTGTGAACGTCAGCCGTGGACCGGTGATCGATGAGGCATCTCTGCTCGCTGGACTGGAGAGTGGCAAGGTGGCTGGCGCAGCCCTCGACGTCTTCGCCGAGGAGCCTCCGGTGGCGGATCATCCGTTCCGTACTCACCCGAAGATTATTTGCACTCCACACCTCGGGGCCTCGACGGTCGAAGCACAGGACAATGTTGGAACCCAATCCGCCCATCAGGTGGTCGGGTTTCTGACGGCGGCGCGGATCGTGCATGCGGTCAACGCACCCGGTATCTAGCGACCGCAGATTTGATCCTGGAATCGAGCAGCGCAGCAGCTCAGCAGCGATGCGGCTGGAGTGGTGCTGAATCTTGCTCCTGACGCTGCCGGATGAATGTCGGCAGGACTCGGGGCTCAGTCCTCTTGCCGCGGAGAATGGCTCTCGCTGGGCCAGCGAGGCTCGCTCATCTTTCCCGCTTGAGCGGGGTACAACTCCTCGAATCTACGAAGCACGCTGAGGGCGTCCTCCGGCCTCTTCTGTGGCACCGAGATGACCCGAGCGATGGTCCAGAGTACATGAGCATGGGCTTCGCCGGGGGAGAGGATCTCGTCGAGCAGATGGGCGTGGTAGAGCGCCATCGAGTCCTCCTTGGCGGCGAGCGCCAGTTCCAGCGCCTTGAGTTGCAGAATCGGATCCATCGGTTTCGATCGCAACTGTCGCTGGACCTCAGCGAGGCGGGCTCGCATCTGTTCGGGGGAGCCGGATCCAGCGGCGGACCGCCAGCGCCACAGGAAAGGACTCATATCGAGGTGTTTCTGGCCATCCCGGGCTGCGATCCGAAAGGTCGCCGGGAGCAGGAATAGCAGCGCCGATCCTCCCAGGGCCAGCGTCATCAGGAATGGAATTTTCAGGTACAGAAGGATGGAACAGAGCAGCGCAAAACTGCCGATGATGGCAGTCAGGAACAGGCCGATGATGCCACGATTTCGAACCAGTCCCGGCGCAGCATCGAGAATCAGTAGCACGACCATCCCGAACATGGCGCACAGCAGGGTAGGAGTCAGGGCTAGACCGATCGACGCAAGCAATGGACCTCCGAGGCGGGGGATCGTCGATCTTCAGCGTCTTGATCCGGTGCAGATAAGATTGCGGATGACTGGATCGGGTACAGATCCCCCATGATTAATTCTATCCAGGTTCGCCGACTGTGTCTTCTTCGATAGAGTTCTGAAGTTCCTGATTCTGAAGTCTGGCCTGTTCGATCGCGGAGAGCGTCTCTGAAGTGACATCTTCTGTGGGGTACTGACCGTCGAAGCAAGCGGCACAGTAATGCAGGTTTGACCCGGATTTCTTGATCGACAGGCGCAGGTCACTGATTTCTTGATAGATCACAGCGTCGGCACCTAGCTTCTTTGCGATCTCGTCGTGATTACGATCTCTTGCGATCAGTTCCGCTCGAGTTGACATGTCGACACCGTATACGCAGGTGTGATTGACCGGGGGAGAGCAGGAAGCGAAGTAGACCTTCTTGGCTCCAGCCGCCCTGGCCAGTTCGACGATCTGCTTCGAAGTGTTTCCTCGCACGATACTGTCGTCGACCAGTAGAACATCCTTACCCGCAAATTCGCTCTGGATGGCGTTCAACTTGCGGCGAACACTGGAAGTTCGCTCACTCTGGCCCGGCATGATGAAGGTCCTACCGATGTACCGGTTCTTGACCAGTCCTTCCCGGTATTCGATGCCCAGTTCTCTCGCCATCGTGCTGGCTGAGGTACAAGAACTGTCTGGTACTGGAATTACGACGTCCGCACTCAGCCCGCTTTGGCGCCACTTCTCGGCCAGTTGGATGCCGAAATTTCTTCGCGCCTGATAGACGCTGACATTGTCGATGATGCTATCCGGGCGAGCGAAGTAGACATGTTCAAAGATGCAGGGATTGTGCTCATGGGCGAAGAGCGTCCGTCGTAGAGGGGGCTGGTCAGGGCGGAAGATCACGGCTTCACCAGGGCCAATGTTTTGAATGTCGCCATAGCCGAGAATCTCCAGGGCAATGTTCTCGGAAGCACAAGCCCAGCTCTCGCTGCCATCCTTTGCGATTCTACTTCCCATCAGAAGTGGTCGGATTCCATGAGGGTCTCTGAAGGCGACCATTCCCAAGCGCGCCACCAGGCTGATCACCGAATAGGCTCCCTTGACTCGCATCAATACCTTTTCGATCGCTTCGAATGTAGTTTCAGGATCGGGGTCGACGCCACCAGTCGCTCCCAGTTCGGCCGCAAAAGTGGCGAGGATCAATTCCACATCACAGCTCGAATTGAGAATGGTTCGTTTTTCTTTTTTCAACCAATCGGTCAACTCTACCGCATTGGTGACATTGCCATTGTGTGCCATGGCGATTCCATAGGGATAATGAACTTGAAACGGTTGGGCGTCTTCGTTACTGGATCCGCCAAAGGTGGGGTAGCGAACCTGGCCGATACTCCAGGTGCCGGTCAGTCGTTCGATGTTCTTGGCACGAAAGATGTCGCGAACCAGTCCATTACCCTTCTTGAGATGAAATCGATCGTCATAGCTGACGATTCCGGCCGAGTCTTGTCCTCGATGCTGAAGGCACACGAGGGCCTCGTAGACCTCGTGACAGACGGTTGGATTGGATCCGATCGAACCGTAGAAGCCACACATGAGCACTCCTCTGGAGGGGGATCGGGTCGGGGAATCCGAACGATACCGCCAAGAATTGGAGGATATCTTCTCATCCGGGCCCTGACGAGGTTCTCTGTCCAGTTGGCGCAATTTCAGATGAGATGGCATTCTAACTTGGTAGGCGGCTCTCCCGCCAAGCCACCAGGGGGCATGCCCCCGCAGACGAGAATTTGAAATCAGGCAGCCGGAGTGTCGTTGTTTGGTGTGCTGGAAGAGGAAAAGGCCGGCTGCCTGAACTTTCTCGCGGATCTGGAGATCATGGGAATATCGCCCATTCTCCCCCTTACTTACCATCCCTGGCGGGTGACCGGGTAACCGTGGTGTGGTGATCCCCGGTCCCCCGCCTCCTTTTGGTGCCAACTTCGCCGACCTCGGGAACCTGACCCTTCTCTGCTGCGTTTTGTAGCAGTAGGGGAGACTGGGCAATAAAATGGCCTTCTAACTCCCGTCAGAGAGTTTTGTTCGTCGGAGAGGGTCACCCAAAATGTTGAAATTGTTCCCACAGTCCCCATCTTCCTCTGATGCCCAGCATTGGGCGTTGTGGGGCCTCGACTCCAGAAGTCGCCTGGCAGCCTCCGATGGCTTTCAGGAGGCGCTGGAGCTCTGTACCACCGAGCCGATCCTGGCCGAGGTTCTCGACCAGGACTGGGGCCAGGGGCCCGACCAGAAGGAGGATCGCAGCTGGTGGTTGTCTGACGATCAGAGCCTCAAAGTGAGTTGGATCGAGGAATGCAGCCAATCCGGGGCGATGCTGCTGTTGCAGATGCAAACCAACAGGTCCGATCAGCGACCATCGATCTCTCGTGAAGAGTTGGTCTCCCAGTTGATGATGCTGCTGTTGCCTCGATTCCTTCACCAGTTGAAGAACCACTACTCGGTGGTTCAAAACAGCGAGGAAATCCGTCAGATGGCAATGCTGTCGGCGGATACCGCAATGATCGAACGCTGTCACGAACTGGGGTTGAAGGGGGTCCAGCGATCCGCCGCACTGCTGGAGAGCATCGTTTCGCTCCATGGCATGGAGTTCAATTCGATCTGGCAGACTTATCTCTCTAGATTTCAAGCAGCAAAAATCGTTCTGGAGATCGATGGAGAGGTGCCGACCGGGGACCTGTGGATCGCCGCGTTGGTCATCTCCCTTGAGTTTGCTCGTCCTCAGTTGCCACCAGAATCAGCACTGAAGATTTCGTGCGATAATAATAGGATTCAAATCTGTGTGGAGGGATTGAAGTCGATCAATATTCCTCCAGTTCAATCAGGTTTCCTCGAGGAGTTCATTAAATTCAAGACTGAGGGAGTGGGTTGGGTCATCACCCGCCGAGAAGGGGAATCTTCATGAGCGAGAGAACGGTAGAAAACAGTAAAATCCTGCTGGTAGATGATGATCAGGATCTTCTTTTTATCTACAAAGCAAAGATCTCTAGCTGGGGAAACTACGAAGTAGAAACTGAGCACGATCCGAGACAGGTGAGAGAGCGCTTGCAGAATGAGACCTTTGATCTGATCATCAGTGACATGGATATGCCTTACCTTCAAGGGGATCAGCTCCATGATGTGGTCAATGAAGTCGATCGATCGATCCAGTTCATCATCCTCTCCAGCGTGCTTGAGGATCACCGGGAAAGACTGATCCGAAAGGGGATCAGGGCCATCGTCGACAAGATCAAGGGGGATGAGGTGCTCAGGGAGCAGATCCTCCGTGCCCTGGTGATTCGTCATGAAATGCTCGATATGGCCAATCCTAGCGTCCCTACTTCCAAGATCATCCAGAGCGACCCGCAGATGGTGAAGGTGTTCGAAACCGTCAAGCAAGCGGCCAAGATCCCATCACCAGTGCTGATCCAAGGAGAGCCTGGCACCGGCAAGGAACTGGTGGCTCACGAGTTGCATCGTCAGCGGAACCGGAGATTGAAACTGGAGCTGCCAAACTTCACCGAAAAAGACCATCCCTACCTGGCAGTCAACTGTGGAGCTCTTTCTCGAACACTTCTGGAGAGTCAGTTGTTTGGTCACAAGAAGGGTGCATTTACAGGCTCTTCATCCGACCAAGACGGAGTCTTCATCGCTGCGAAGCGAGGGACCCTGTTTCTCGATGAGATCACAGAACTCGATCTGGATCTTCAGGTGAAACTTCTGCGAGCGTTGCAGGAGAAAGAGGTCACTCCGGTAGGATCGACGAAGGCGCTGAAGATTCATGCTCGTGTGATCTGCGCGACCAATCGACCCATCCAGGAGTTGGTGCGAGAAGGGAAATTCAGAGCAGACCTTTTCTATCGAATTCATGTGGTCAACATCGTGGTGCCTCCCCTGCGTGAGAGAGAATCGGAGATCGAGGATCTGGCGAATCATTTCTCCAGAGAGGTGGCGAGAAATTACAACTGGAATGGGGAGCCACGGAAACTGACTCCAGGTGCGCTCAAGCTTCTGAAGAGTTACTCCTGGCCCGGAAATGTCAGGGAGCTCAATAATTGTATCGAGCGCTCCTTTGCCCTCGGTGAAGGAGAATTGATCGAGCCGGAAGACCTTCCCGTAGAGATTCGCGAGCAGGGTGACGGATTCGAGGCGGGGTTGGCCGGATTCAAGGATCCCATCCGTACGGTCGGGGACTCGATGGCCGCAGGTGGGCCGCTCAGGAACTCCAGCAGAGGCGAGTTCCCCACCTATGATGAAGTGGTCGCCGAGCATATTCGCCAGGCGTTGGTCCATACCCATGGAGTCAAGAGTCGCGCTGCGACCCTGCTCTCCATCGACCGCAACAGGCTCTACCGATTGATGAGCAAGTACCAGATTTTGGCGGCGGGGGAAGCGGTCGAGTGAGTCGTAATGAAGCAAAGTGCGTGATCCTGTAGCATCTGGTCTAACGGATTACATCGCAAAGAGTTATGAGAAATAGCGTTCGCATTTGAGCAGCGGCCGATTCCGGTCTAATCCACAAATAATCCTATAGATCGTTTCCCTATAACAAGTTACGTAGTTTTCGAGGTGATTGGCCAGAGCCTTGCTTACCACTGAGTGGAGCAGCGGATCTTGGCTCGCCCCTCGGGGTGGGCCGACGCCTCAGAGTGGTAGAGCCCAGAGTGGTGAAGACCAGAGTGGTGAAGACGATCCGACAGAGGAGAAACAACCGGGGGGGATGACCGTTGAGCCCCGGCATTTGTGGCGGGCTGAGCCCGGGACTCATGGCATCCCCCTTTTTGATCTGGCCGCTGGTGGCCCGCTCCGTCGAGGAGCAGTGATCAGCCACCACACCGATTCGCAGGTTGTGCAGGGAACTTTGATTTGAACACGCAGTCTTTCAGGTCGGGTCTGTTGGGGCCATCGAGCGGCTGATCGTCAACGTCGGGCGGGCTAGTTGGCATCAGTTTTCCGCTTTACCCCCCCGGTATGAAAGCTGTGAGGGGGAGAGGGGTGCGCCTTTGAGTGGTTCTTCAGGAGCCAGGAGGTCACTGTTCTCCCCCCTTTTTTTTCTCTCCACCCATCGGCCCTGAACTGTTTCCAACCACAGATCCTGGCAGTTATCAGTTCAGGAAAAGCGATCTTTCCCTCGTCAATATCGGTCACCGGGTTCGGTAAATTGTTCCGACTCCTGGCGGTGAAGACTCACACGGATTCGTTTGAGGAACAGGGCAACCTTCGTGCCCGTCAATCTTGTTTTCAACCTTAGTTTCCTGACTTTGATGACTACAATCGAGAGTAGTTTGAGATCCATGGATCAGTCGGAACCCTCTTGAGTCCGGCCCTCGGGATCTCGGTTTTCTCGACCTCGTATTCGATTCTTGGATCCGAGGTCGCGCAAACAAGGCGAGGTGAATTCAATGGCAACTGCCAATCATCCAGGACGTATCGGCGTCGCACTGTGGATCCTTCTCGTGATCCTCTCTGCACGTTCGGCTTCCGCTCAGGCACCGATTCTCGAAATGGGAGAGGTGGTGGTCTACCCGGGCCAGCAGGCCGTAGAGGTCGCCATTACCCTGACCGCTGTCGAAGCGGTGAGTGGTGTCCAGGTCGGAATCGCCGTCGATCCAGACCGGATCTATCTGCAGGAGTTGAATTTCGAAGGAAGCGTGATCGAGGCGGTCACGGTCGAATTCCTCGACTCCAGCGTCGATCTCGTGGAAGGGGAGGCCACCCTGGTCGCCATCTTTGATGATGCTGCCCCCTTTGACCAATCGTTGCCCTCTCCCGACCAACTGCTGCTCGCCACCCTTGTGCTCGATGCAGCCAACTGGTTGGTGCCGAGCAACATCGAGCCGATCGCCTTCAGCGATGGGGTCGGAGAACCCGCCCTCGACAACCTGGTGCTGGTGGACGGGATCGGAGTGATTCCCGAGCGAATCGACGGCAGTCTCTCGGTGCTCTCCCAGAATGTGCTACTGGCAAAATCTTCGTCGGGTCAAGTGTCCGCCGGAGAGATCGATTTCGAGGTGAGCCTGAGAGGTTACAACGTCGATGCACTGCAGGGCTTCTCCAGTGTATTGGCTTTCGATCCATTGATTCTCCAGTGTGCGTCCTCCACCATCGAGGGCACCATCACTCAGGTCGCAGGAGCTGAGTTCATCGAGGGTGTGGTCGACAACACCATCGGGTTCGTGGTTCTGGGTGTCCTGATGGATATCCTGCCCCCATACGATGGGCAGGTGATCCCAGCCACCGGGATCGAGCTGGAATATGCCAGGATCTACTTCGATGTGAGCTCCTCATTGACCAGTTCCTCGCAAACTGAACTGCACTTCGAGAATGACCTGGGAACTCCTCCGATCAGCAATGTATTTGTGATCGAGAACCAATCGGTGGAGCCCGTGACCGTGGATCTGACCATCGATGTGGTGGTGGACGGGATATTCCTGCGCGGTGACGCCGACGGTAATCTCCGCCTGGACCTGGCCGATGCCATCAATAATCTGGTCTTCATGACCAGTGCCTGCCCCGATTGCCCGATCCCTCTCTGCCCCAAGGCTCTCGATGTCAATGACAATGGAATGATCGATCTTGGAGATGCCATTCAGCTGCTGAACTTCCTCTACATCGGAGGATCTCCACCCGCAGCGCCATTTCCCGATCCTGGAGTCGATCCGACTCCCGATGGGCTCGACTGCTTCAACTAGCGAGTTGGTCCGATTCGCCAGAGCAGGATATTCTTCTCGGGGCCATTGTGCTCCGGGAGGAGCAACTTTCTTGGCCCATTCATCCTGTCCACTGCGTGACTCATCGGCACCCGGCACTGCCTATATCCGGGTTCTCGGGGGAGAGCTCAGAGGAGGAATCTTCCGACTCGATGGGCAGCCGATCGTCATCGGTTCATCTACCGATGTGAACTTATCTCTTCCCGATCCCCAGGCTCTAGGTCGCCATGCCGGGCTTCGTTACCACGAGGGGAAATGGTCGGTCGAGGATCTCACAGGAGACGGTTTGTCGGTCAACGACATTCCCACCAACTCCCGGGCACTCTCAGGTGGAGAAATCCTCAGGGTAGGTGCCACGGAGTTGCAGTTCTCTCTCGATAAACCGAAGCCGGACTTGGCCGAGCCGTTGGAGTCCAAGCCTCCCGGTCGACAAGACGCGCTGATGGATCTGGTGGTGGAACAGGGTGACGCACGGGACCAAGGGAGTCGGATCCAGTTATTCTCCGGTCAACAGGTGCTCCTTGGCAGGGCATCGGATGCGCAACTGGTGCTCCACGATTGCCGGTCCAGTCGGCTTCACTGCCGTATCGAGGGGGACTCCCGGGAGGTGACCATCGTCGACCTGGACTCCCTCAACGGTACTCATGTCGATGGTAGACAGGTACAGCGGGCACTCATCAGACCGGGAGACACCATCCTGATCGGTCGCACCTCGATTCGCTGCCTCAAGTCCTGAGCAGCCATCTCCACCTCGCTCGCTGGCAGGGACGCTTTCTCCTCTCAACTGGTGTGGTCGGGAGTTCAGGGGCGAGGGTGGTGGCGAGAGTGGACAGATTTCAGTTGTTCGCGATTGACATGGGTATAGATCTCAGTGGTGTGGATGCTGGCATGGCCCAGCAGGTTTTGCAGATGAGGTAACGCATCCGCCGGTACAGAATCGGAGCCTTCGCGAATCTTCAACTCCCGTAGAATGGTGTTATTCTCGAGGATGTGGGTGGCGAAGGAGTGCCTCAGCAGGTGCGGATTGACCCCCTGGGTGATCCCTGCAACCTGGGCAGCACGGGCCAGCAGGGCGTAAACGCTTCGGCGGTGGATTGGCCGGCCGGTGGTCGAAACGAACAGCTGATCGATCAACTTCGGTGCATCTGCCTCGAGGTGGCTCCGGTAGTTCTGGACCGCCACCGCGGCTCGATCTCCGATGGGGATCAGCCGCACCTTACCCCCCTTGCCATGGCACCGGACCAGCGGGTACTTCCCTTCGGTCTGGAAATCTCTCCAGCGGAGTCCACACAGTTCAGAGACGCGCATTCCTGAACTGTAGAGTAGTTGGACGATGGCTCGATCTCTCATGGCCATCTTCGGATTATCTTCGGAAGTGGCCTCGATCAGCCGATTGACCTGTTCGAGAGAGAGGGTTCGAGGGAGCCGCAGCGGTTGTCGCGGAAAGACCAGCAAGTCGGCGGGATTCTCATCGAGTTGATTTTCGAGGACCAGAAAGCGGAAAAAGCCACGAATCGCGGAGATCCTTCGCCGCTGACTGCTAGCGCTGGCCCCCTTCTCCATCAGACCTTGCAGGTACTCTTTAAGCTGCTGAATCTGGACCTGATGAGGGAATTGAACCCCTTCCTGCCTGACGGCTGCGGCCAGGGCGACCAGGTCTCTGCGGTAGGCTGCGAGGGTATTTGCCGCCAGGCCTCGCTCCACCAGCAGGTAGTCGAGCCAACTCTGAATTGCTGGGTGAGGGGATGGATCCTCTTTGAGCCCTTGCGAGGCGCCTCCGCAGTTCATAGAATCCGCTGCCTTTCCTGGGTTTCACAACTCAAGGAGAGGATATCCCGGCGTTACGGATTCGGCCAGCCTGTTGCGAATCGAGCGACAAAAACCGGGCTTCGCATGGATCAGGCCGAAAGACCGAGTCGGAAGCGATTCGGGACGATTTTATAGCCCACACTGCATGGAGAGCAGGCCGCAGACCGATGGCCAAGAAGAAATACACCAAGAGAGAGATGGAACCGTTCAAGAGGGTTCTTCTACACCAGCGTAATCTCGTGACGGGGAACCTTACCAGTCTCGACGGGGAGGGTCGTGGATCCAGCGGAGATGAAGGTGATCTCAGTTCCGAGAATTTCGAGATCGAACTGACTCTATCCACGATGCAAAGTGAGACCAATCTGGTCAACGAGATCGATGAGGCACTCAAGCGGATCGACGAAGGCACTTATGGAGTCTGTGAAGACACCGGCGATTTGATCCCCACTGCACGACTCGAAGCGGTCCCCTGGACGCGGCTCTGTGTCGCTGCTCAGGAGCGACGGGAAAAGCCCTGAGCTCCGAGAACTCTGCTTCCGGGACCGGGGGAGGAGATCCTTCCCGGGTCAGTCTCTCCGTTGAGATCAATTCTCCGGGAGGTGTTCTGGAACTGAGCCATCCGATATTGCCGGCGTCGGGCACCTTCGGATATGGCGAGGAGTTCGAACCATTTCTTCCGCCGGGCACCTTCAGTGCCATCGTTCCCAAATCGATTTCGGTCGAGATGAGAACCGGAAATCCACCGCCTCGTGCGATCGAGACTCCATCTGGATTGCTCAATTCCATCGGTTTGCAGAATCCTGGACTGGACCAGTTCGTCGAGTCTTACCTGCCGAGATTGCAAAGATACGGCGTTCCCATCCTGGTCAATGTGGTCGGTCGGACGGTGGAGGATTACTGCAAGGTAGTCGAGACCCTCGAAGGTCTGCCGCTGGTCGCCGGGTTCGAATTGAATGTGTCCTGTCCCAACGTCAAGGAAGGGCTGTTATTCGGCCTCGACCCACTCGCCACTTCCCAGTTGATCCGAGCGGTTCGACCGCTCACTCGTGGGGTATTGATGGCAAAGTTGACCCCCAATGTGACCGATATTGCCGAGCAGGCGGTTGCTGCGGAGGAGGCGGGAGCCGATTCGATCTCCTTGATCAACACGATCCGGGCAATGGCGGTGGACTGGAGCAGTGGGAAATCGAAGATCGGAACCGAGACCGGTGGACTTTCGGGACCGGCGATTCGCCCCATCGCGCTCCGGATGACGATGGAAGCGTCACGAGCGGTGCAGATCCCGGTCTGTGCCATCGGCGGCATCTGCTCTGCCGAGCATGTGCTGGAGTTTTTCTCGGTCGGCGCATCGTTGGTCCAGGTCGGAACCCACCTCTACAGGGAACCGACCTGTTTGCCACAATTACTCCAGGATCTGCGTCATCTGCTCGCTGCTGGCGATTTCACCTCTCTGGATGATGTTCGAGGGAACTTCCATACAGATCAGGATCGGTTGCCGGATCGGGAGCGACAGGTACCCTGATTGAAGGGGAATTCTCTCCTTCGAAAGGGTTGAGCCATCATGGGCCTGATGAGTGGCCTCCGGGCAGCGTTTCACAAGATCGTCCCAACGCGTAATGAGAAGATCATTCGCGAGATCCTTCCGCTGGTGGAGAAGATCAATGCACTCGAACCCGAGTTCGAGATCCTTGATGATGCACAACTTCGAGGCAAGACGGTCGAGTTCAGGAAGCGCCTTGAAGACGGAGCTCAACTCTCCGATCTCCTGCCTGAGGCATATGCCGCGGTCCGTGAATCCTCGAAGCGATACCTGAAGACTGGCACCGGAGTCTCGATGCGACCCTATGACGTCCAGTTGATCGGTGGCGTCGTGCTCAATCATGGAGGGATCGCAGAGATGCGAACCGGCGAGGGAAAGACCCTGGTGGCGACCCTGCCCGCTTACCTCAATGCTCTGCCTGCTCGAGGTGTCCACGTCGTAACCGTCAATGATTATCTCGCCAAGAGAGATGCCGAGTGGATGAAGGCGGTGTACGAAGGGCTAGGAGTGACGGTCGGTGCGATCCAGTCGAACATGAATAGCCAGCAGCGAATCGACCAGTACTCCTGTGACATCACTTACGGCACCAACAATGAATTCGGATTCGATTACCTGCGCGACAACATGAAGACGCGCCCCGAGGAGCAGTGCCAGAAGTACCGGGCTTATGCCATCGTCGATGAAGTCGATTCGATCCTGATCGACGAGGCGAGAACGCCCCTGATCATCTCTGGTCCCGCAGAGAAGTCGACCGAGATTTACTACAAGGCGGATCGAGCGATACGGAAACTGGTCAAGGGAACGCATTTCGAGGTGAAGGAAAAGGAGCAGCAAGTATTGCTGACCGAGGAGGGAATCGAGACTGCCGAGAAACTGGTCGGTGTCGACTCCTTCTATTCTCCTGCCAACATGCACTGGCCGCATCATCTGGAACAATCGATGAAGGCTCACTTTCTCCACCGCAAGGATGTCGATTACGTGATCGAGGATGGTGGAGTGGTGATCGTCGATGAGTTCACGGGTCGCCTGATGGAAGGGCGTCGTTGGTCGGATGGCTTGCACCAAGCTGTCGAGGCGAAGGAAGGGCTGAAGATCAAGGATGAGAACCAGACTCTCGCCACGATCACATTTCAAAACTTTTTCCGTCTCTATGACAAGATCGCAGGGATGACCGGAACGGCTCTCACCGAGGCGGAGGAGTTCCGTGAGATCTACGGACTGGAAGTGGTCGAGATCCCGACCAACCAGCCGATCGCACGTGAAGACCAGACGGACATCGTTTACCGGACCACGCAGGAGAAGTGGAAAGCGATCGCCGACAGGATTGCCCAAGAAAATGAAAGTGGCAGACCGCTACTGGTCGGAACCATCTCCATCGAGGATTCAGAGTTGCTGTCGGATCGTCTGAAGCGCAGAGGCATCACCCACAATGTCCTCAATGCCAAGCATCATGCCCGCGAGGCCGAGATTATCGCAGAAGCGGGCCAGATGAACCGGGTCACGATTGCCACCAACATGGCGGGACGTGGAACCGACATCGTGCTTGGAGAAGGAGTCACCGATGTGGGTGGCTTGATGGTGATGGGGTCCGAGCGTCACGAGTCACGCAGGATCGATAACCAGTTACGTGGTCGTTGTGGTCGTCAGGGTGATCCGGGGGCGACTCTCTTCTACCTGTCACTGGAAGATGACCTGATGCGGTTGTTCGCCAGTGATCGTGTTTCTGCGATGCTCAAAAGATTTGGCATGGATGAAGGAGTGGATATCTCTCATCCGATGGTGACTCGGGCCATCGAGAAGGCTCAGAAAAAGGTCGAGGCTCGTAACTTCGAGATTCGAAAGAATTTGCTCGAGTATGACCAGGTGATGGATAGCCAGAGAAAAGTCATTTACGAGATCCGCGATCGGATCCTTCACAGCGAGAACCTCCGAAACCTGGTGGAGGAGAACTTCGAGCAGGTGGTCGAATCTCATGCTCTCGGATTGCTAGAAATCGAGGAGCCCGATCAGCCGATAGAGGTCCTTCTCAGCGAGCATCTGGCCCAGCGATACATGATCAATATCGCGGCTTCTTCCTTCGAGGAAGGGGAGCCGGAAGACTGGGCGCGGAATGCCACTGAAGCGTGGATCAAGCTGGTCGATGACAAGCGTAACGCTGCAGGAGAGGATCAATTCGATCGCCTTTTGCACTATGTCTTGCTGCGTTCAGTCGATGAGAAGTGGAAAGAGCACCTCCACGCGATGGACCAGTTGCGAACAGGTGTAGGCCTTCGTGGATACGCCCAGGTCGATCCAAAGCAGGAGTTCAAGCGCGAAGGATATCAGCTCTTCTCGAAGATGCTCGAGGTACTCCGAGAGGAAAGCTCTTCCATCGTTTCGCGAATTCGCATCGAGAGCGTAGATGAGTCAGAAGCTCAGCGGGACCTTGCAAGCACCTGGAGCGGTCAGTCGGAAGGCGTTTCTGCGGATGCTCTTCAGGAGCAGTTCCAATCTCATGGCCAGAAGATGCAACAAGGAGTTCAGGGAGCAGGTGGATCCAAGAGCATCGAGACGATTCGAAATGATCAGCCGAAATTGAGAAGGAACGACCCCTGCAGCTGTGGAAGTGGCAAGAAGTTCAAGCGCTGCTGCGGCCAGGAATGAACAGCCGTGCAGGGGCCCCGCTGGATGGGGACGCTGCTCGTGCCACCATCACTCGATCTGATCTCACGCCATCTGATCTCACGCCATCTGATCTCACGCCATCTGATCTCACGTCATCTACCCTCCCGCAACAGCGGGGCTATCGTTCCTCGACCCGCAACACATCGAGCCGTTGGTGGCCCAGAGCCTGTGGGTACCTGCTCGACCTCCCGATGTCTCTGGCTTACCTACTGCTGACTCCATGGTTGATTCATCTGGTATTGATTCGTGGAAGAGCGTTCGGATCAATACTCCAGCGCCTGGGATCATGGAGCATCTCGTTGCCTGTTCGGGAAAGGATCTGGATCCATGCTGCCAGTGTTGGGGAGGTGAGAGCGGCGGTACCCCTGATCCGGTCCTTGCAAGAGACGCGCCCCGGATCTGAGATCGTGATCTCTACCATGACTACAGGTGCCAGCGATCTTGCTCGACAGTTGAACTCCGGAGTGCAGGTTCATCTCCTGCCTCTCGAATTGTCGCCATGCATTCACAAGATGTTGAGTCGATTGCGCCCCGACATCCTGGTGCTGGTGGAACTGGAATGGTGGCCCAACCTGTTACTGGCCTGCCATTCCCGATCTATTCCGGTCGTCGTGGTGAATGGGCGTGTGAGCGAAAAAGGAGTCAAGCGCCTGTCCTGGCTCGGCCCACTGGCTTCATGGATGGCCCGCCTTCCTCTGAGAGTTTGTGCTCGAAGTGAAGTGGATGCCGAGCGATTCCTTCAGCTGGGTACCGCACCCCAACGGATCCAGGTCGCTGGAGATCTCAAGTTAGATTCCTTACGAGGACCCGATCCTCTCCAGCATCGAAGAGAACTGGAGCAAGCGAGGGGATACCCAGAGAATCAGTTTCGCTGGACCGCAGGTTGCACTCACCCAGGTGAGGAGGAACAGGTTCTCGAAGCACATGCAGTGCTGCTCGAAAAATTCCCAGGCAGCCAGTTGATGCTGGGCCCGCGCCACGTCGAGAGAGCGGCGGCGGTGCTGGAACTGGTTCGACGTGCAGGATTGACCGGAGCGCTGGAATCTTCTCGTGCTGGGTCGAGTGCATCGGTGATCGTGATCGACCGACTGGGTCAACTCGAAGAGGCCTATCGAATTTCCGATGGTGCATTTGTCGGGGGAAGCCTGGTGCCGCGAGGGGGGCATAATCTGCTCGAACCGGTGGCGGCGGGGTGTCTCACCTGCCATGGCCCCAGCATGTCAAATTTCACCGACATGAAGGCACTACTGGCTCAGCAGCCTTCGGTGCGGGAGGTCCAGGATGGGGACCAGTTGACACAACTGGTATGCAGTTGGGCGGCACAGTCCGGTGCCGAGCCGCGACAGCGGCAGCAGGCACTGGAACTGGTCGAGAAGCTCGGAGGGGCGGCAGGTCGGTGCTCAAATTTGTTGTCAGATGTGCTGAGTTGAGGGCGATCTAGGTTGGCGGACCCCCATCCAGTCGCTAGAGTATCTCGTTCAGTCGCCCGCACCGATCAGCCCGATCTGTCGACGGCTGCCAGCAAGTTGAGATCGGCTGGCGTGGAGTCACGGATTCTCCTGAACCGTTTCCTTCCTCGCCCCAGGGAAGGAAGCTAGATGTTGATCGAGAACGCCTTTTTCACCTCTGAGTCCGTCTCCGAGGGACACCCGGACAAAATGGCTGATCAGATTTCCGATGCAATTCTAGACGCATTTCTTGCAGGGGATCCCCAGAGTCGGGTGGCGTGCGAGACGATGGTTACCACCGGCTTGGTCGTGGTTGCCGGAGAAGTCACGAGTCAGGCCACCATCGATATCCCAGAACTGGTTCGTGGAGTGATTCGGGAAATCGGATACACCGACTCTTCGATGGGGTTCGATGCCGAGACCTGCTCGGTGATGGTTTCCCTCGACAAGCAGAGTCCGGACATCGCCATGGGTGTGGACCGAGACGGTGCTGGTGATCAGGGCATCATGTTTGGATACGCCTGTGATGAAACAGAAGAACTGATGCCGATGGCGATCTCTCTCTCCCACAAGTTGGTGGCAGAGCATGCTCGGGTTCGCGCAGAGGGCGAGGCTCCGTTTCTGCGGCCGGATGCAAAGAGCCAGGTGACTGTTGAATACATCGATGGGGTTCCAAAACGAATCGACGCCATCGTGTTTTCGTCTCAGCATTCGGAAGATGTGAGTAACGAGGAACTCCACGGCTTCATCCAGGACAACATCATCAAAAAGGTGGTTCCCGCCAACTTGCTGGACGAAAACACCAAGTACTACGTGAATCCGACGGGCAGATTCGTCATCGGTGGCCCCCAGGGAGATTGCGGACTGACCGGACGAAAGATCATCGTGGACACTTACGGCGGGATGGGCCGCCATGGTGGGGGAGCCTTCAGTGGAAAGGATCCATCGAAGGTCGATCGGTCTGCCAGTTATATGGCTCGATTCGTTGCAAAAAACATCGTCGCCGCCGGCCTGGCGCGGCGTTGCGAAGTACAACTGGCCTATGCCATTGGAGTCGCAGAACCGATGTCTGTGCTGGTCGAAACTTTTGGCACCGGAACCATCGCCGATGGTGAATTCGAGAAGCTGGTGCGTGAAGTCTTCGATTTGACTCCCAGAGGAATCATCTCTTCGCTAGACCTGAAGCGCCCGATCTACCGGGCGACTGCAGCTCATGGTCACTTTGGCAGGATGGGTGATGGATTTCCCTGGGAAGGTGTCGGCAAGGTCGAAGCGCTCAAGACCGCTGCTTCCCAGGCTGCCGGTAACTGACCTCGACATAATCCGACCTCGACACCATCCGACCTCGACACCATCCGACCACTTCGAGCGACATCGCCTCCACAGCTGAGGGCGATGTCGTTCTTCAATTCTATACGGGCTTCAATTCTACTACGTGTCATTCGATGAGGCCCTGCTGTTCGAGCCAGCGCTGAAGTGCAGAAATCGATTGGTCCCCCAGTCGATGACCATCGGAGTGCCAGGTCACCTCGACATCGGCTTCGGCTTGTTTCAACTGTTGAATCGATTCTTTCACCGGCTCCGGTCCGGTCAATGGGTCCTGCTCGTCATGCAAGAACAGTACTTTCGGGAGCTCACCGCTGGAAATCTCGTCGCCAAGAAACTCGTGCTTCAATCGAGCCGATGCGATGACGCAATTCCCAAACCGATTACGCTGGCGACAGGAGACGAAACCGGCCAGGTATCCTCCCTGACTGAATCCGAGCAGAACTGTTTTCTCTGACGAGATCCCCGATTCTCGCTGCACAGTATCGACGATTCCCAGAAGGTCAGATTCAGACTGGATCAGAGATTCGCGGAAGCGAGGCTGGTCACCGGTGTAGATGTACCAGGAGTGACCTTCACGAGTTCCATCTCGGCCCCTCACTTCGTGCAGGTGGGGTCCATCCGGCACCACGATGTCGGCTCCTCTCGAAGCCAGGTGTTCCAGTCGTTTCAGAATGCTGGAGCCATCTTGCCCCATGCCGTGGAGGGCGATGACACAGCAGCGAGTGCTGTGATCCGCATGTTTCCACTGCCATCGAATCTGACGGCTAAATTCCCTCGAGCGGCTCTCTAATTTGGCCAGAAGATCCTCCCCTCGGCTCGCAAATGAATCGATTCGATTGTAAGGTAATTGTGAGGATGCCGGGAGATCCCCTCGATCATTCACTCCCTGCCACGTCTATCGAGAGAAAAGGCTTCAAACATGCACCAGAGCGAAGAAAACCCGCGATCGATCCGACTCGGAGATGTGGCTCCTGATTTCGAGGCGGTCACCACCCATGGGCCGATCCGATTCTCTGACTGGCACGATGGCCGCTGGACGATCTTATTTGCACATCCGGCTGATTTCACCCCGGTTTGCACCTCGGAGTTCATCGAGTTCGCCAGGATCGAGAATGAGTTGAAAGCCAGGGGGGTCGCTTTGTTGGGGTCCTCGATCGATAGCATCTATTCGCATATCGCATGGCTGAGAGATATCGAGGAAAAGATGGGAGTACAGGTCAACTTCCCGTTGATCGCAGATCTGAGCCAAGAGGTCTCGAAGCTGTACGGAATGCTCCATTCGTCGACCTCGGCCACCGCTCCGGTGCGATCACTCTTCTTCATCGATGGGGAGAGAAAAGTACGGGCGATCATCACCTACCCACCTGAGGTCGGAAGATCCTTCACCGAGATTCTGCGGGTGATCGACGCATTGCAGGCTGCCGATAAGTTCCAGGTGGCATGTCCTGCCAACTGGACGCCGGGAGACGATGTGATCGTTCCTCCTCCAGTCACCAGTATCGAGGCGAGCAGCAGAATGGAAGATCCGGACATCGAGTCACAGAGCTGGTATCTATCGAGAAAGCAGATCTGAAGCGTAATTTTCCAGGTCAGTGATCAGGGGCAGTGACTGTAGATCTCGCAGCCAATCCCAGCCTCGCCGGCGGGGTCTGCTCCACAGGTGGGGTAGGGTGCGCTCGGCTGAGGACCCTCCAGGAACTGGTGATTGATCACGAAGATGACATCTCCGATATCCACGACAGCATCTCCATTTGTATTCGCTGAGGATCGACAGGGCGGTTGGTCTCCTCCACCGAAGAAGTATCCAATCAGGAAGATCGCATCCGCGAGATTCAGGCTTCCGTCATCATTGGAATCGCCACGGATGAATGCCGCCGAATCGATGAAGCAGATGTTGCCCGCTTCTAACTCTGGAATCTGGGAGATTCCTCCGATGGTCAGGACGTTTTGAATCACAGGATGCCCCATGGTGTTGACAGGGATGATCTCGGAACAACTGCCGACCAGTGCGTTATCTGGAGTGGTCATGAACTGGAATAGAGCGATCGAAACATCCGTTCCAGGATTCAGTAGCTGGCCACCAAAGGGGGGACTGAAGTCAAAGATGGCTGCGCAGGCAGCCCAGCCGATCCCGGGAGCAAATTGATCATCATTGGTCGAAGTGAAGAACTCGACCTGAAAGGGAGCCAGCTCGGCCTCAATGTCGAGACCATCGGTGTTCACTTGATTGAAGGTGAAGATGTTGGAATCCCAGCTCAGTGCGCACTGGTAGCCCTGCACAGGTGAGATGTTGTTGAGCCGAACGGTGACATCGACGGTGGATCCAGGAATCGCCGTGTTGTCGTCGACATGAATCAGGTTCTGTCCAGTGACAGCTGCTGAGAAGTAGATGGATGCGGCGATGACCGCAGGGATGAACAAGTCACGCATGTTTCCTCCTCGGGGGGGAGAGGCAGGGGGTGAGCACTGGCCGGGATGCAGGTCAGGGCTTCAGGGGATGTGAAATCTGTGAGCGACAGTGAAAGATCAGCAGCCGCCTGTGAGTAAGCAATCGAGTAGGTCCGAACTGGGATCCAGTCCACAGGAGTTTGGTCCTGGAGCTGGCGGTGGGGGGCCACTCACGAACAAGTAATTGAGCAGGTAAATCGTATCGGAAATGTCGACCCCGTCATCGTCGTTGGTATCTGCAGAATCCATGCAAGTCGGGACAGGTCCGTCAGCGAAGAGCCAGTTGACGATGAAAAGGGCATCTGCCAGGTCGACTCCAGAGTCACTGTTGGTGTTTCCACGCTTGAATCCGGGCTGATCGAGAAACTCGATGACACCATTCTCAAGGATCGGGATGATGGAGAGTCCATCATAGATGACGTAGTTGAGTGCCGGACCGGCGCTGCAGTTGGGGTCGCCGGGGGGGCATGACGGCAGCGGGTACGAGCCGTCGAAGACGATTTCAGTGGTGGTTCCCAGCAGAGCTGGATCCGCAAGGGTGCCAAACTCCAGTCGCAGCATAGTCTGATCGTTACTGGGGGGTAACACCTGGCCACCGTAAGGGCCGAGGAAATCAAAGATGGCGGAGAATGTCGCCAACCCCACTCCAGGGGCCACGTTCGCATTCATCGCCGGGTAAAACAACTCGATGCCACCCATCGCACCTGGACCTCCGGGAAATGCCGAGTCGAGGTCCAGTCCCGAGTACCACCCGTGAGCGGTTGCAGGATCCTGAAGGGTCAGGATGGTGTTGTCATAGGAGAGGGAAATCTGGAATCCCTGGATCTCATCGGCGGCGTGGTCGTAGCGTAGCGTCGCATTGACGTTACCTCCGGGTGAAGTGGCGAGATTGCCGAAGTAGAACCGATGGAGGTTATTGATGGTGACCGATCCATCGATCAATTGAGGACTCACCGAGACGCCGCCAGCGGAGAGTACATTGAGCACGGGGGGATCACCCAGTTGGTCGCTGAACTGAATCGGAATCACCTGTGGCAGGGAATTGGTATCGATGGTGAAGAGCATTCTCAGCAGTGAGTTCTGGTCGGTGGGCGATGAGGGTAATGACGAGGGTGGATCGGTCAGGCTTCCATATTCAAAGATCACTCCCGCCAAGAAGATCCCGCTGACGTTGTCGATGGAGAAGCCGGCGAAATCAGGATCTGCACCCGCAAGCAATGCCGAGACCGCGGTGCCTTGAAAGTCGGCCGAGGTCAGGGTCAATTTGGCGGGATTGTACTGGAGCCCGCTGGCAAAGCCTTCGATGGCCTGGTCGTGCGTTGCGCTGATGAAGCAGGGAAGATTGGTATCTCCCGCATTTCCTGCAACGTTGTCGATGGTGAGCACATCCGCAGCCAGGCCGATGGTCGGGATGCAAAGTGCCGGAATCAGCAAGATGGCCTGTAGAACGGGGAGCAATCGAAGCATCGGGGGTCTCTCCTGTTCAAGGGGTGCTATCTGGCAACATCGCCGGACTTCAACATGCTTCTATCGTATCACCAGCACGGGTTCGATCCACATCTGACAAGGATGCCGGTGGGCCTGAAAGTTGCCGGTAGGGATCCAATACCCGGAAAAAATGGGACTCTGAAGGGGATAAGCCTCCAGAGTCCAGATGTGTCATGGATCCGTTCCGGTGCACCGACCTTCTGTCGGTCACCAGTCGGTCACTTACTGAGTGTCTGCATCTCCGTCACAACCGATTCCGTCACCTGTGGTCGGATCGATTCCGGCGTTCGGGAACGGTGCCGCGGGAGGAGAACCACCGGCGAACTGGTAGTTGAAGACACCTACGGCGTCTCCCACACCGATCTGCCCGTTGTCGTCGAGGTCACAGCCGTCAAGGCAGGAAGGAGTGGCTCCACCCTGGAACAGGTACTGAAGGACAGCGATACCGTCAGCGATGTTGACGAGCCCACCGTCGCTGTTGCAGTCACCCCTGACGAAGGGATTGAAGTTCACGATGGTGATGGTTCCACCGACCAGATTCGGAGTCTCCTGGTAATTCCCGTCCACGATCACGTTGATGATCGGCGGAGTACCCGCACTGGGCAAGAAATCCACTGGAGAAACGACAGGCTCCACCTGACCGGTGAGATCGCCGATGACGGCGAAATTGATCAGTATCACCTCTTGGTCGTCGCCTACCGGGATGTCGACGGAGGTATCGAAAGCCATGATCAGCCCGGCAGCGATTTCTCCAGCGGCCAGGTTATCAGAGGTTGCGAGGAAGTCCGCGTTGGCAGCAACGCCTGAGGCGGTGACCCCTGTCAGGGAAAGGAGCGTTGCATCGTAGGACCCAGCGATCGACAGCCCATCGAGGGGGCGAATGGTCGAGACCAGGACCGGGATCGATGCGCTCTGAGCGGCGATTCCAGTTCCGCTACCGAACTTCATGTAGTTCGGGCTGATGACTGTGAAGTCCGCTCCAGTAGTCATTGGAGGTACACTGTTGCCGTTGATCACCACGAGAGTGCTAACTCCCGGCGTGCCTGCAGTGCAGTAGCTGATGGAGGCGATATCTCCAACGCTTCCTTCCGCCTGGTAGTCGATATTGAGAAGTTCGAAGTTCATGGTCTCGCTCAAAGACGAACAGCCAGTGAAGCAGATCACCACTCCACTCATCACAGCATCTGCAGAGAAATTGGTGGTCTCGAAGTCTGGCGGCGATCCGTTCTTCACGGTGAGTGAGTCTGCTCCGAGAGTGGCACTCAAGGGGGTCAGTTCAGCAGGAATGGAACAGAGACTGAAACTCCAACCTTGAATTTCGGAGGGCTGCAAGACATCAAGTTTGGCAATCGTGGTGAATATCGATCCACCAAGGACATCTGCACCATCCATATGCATGAGATAATTTGGATCCTGTCCAAAACTACCACTATTGATGAAAATCATCATCGCCAGCATCAAGGTAGCAGTAGTTTTCCTGCGTAGAAAGTTACGCATGACACACTTCCTTTCGAGGGGCGGCATCGGGGGGCCGCCCAAGATCTCTGAGTTGAGCACTTGCGATTGCAACGCAGGTGCTGGGTACTGAATCACTAGTTTACTTTTAACAGCCGGTGTCGTTGCTATCACACACTGGAAGCTGGTCCGTCGTAGGATCGGGACCGTCGTCAAATGGGCCCGGCTCTGGCGGCGTTGGGCCGAACTTGAAGAGCCAGTTCATTCCGAACACTGCGTCGGCAAGATTGATGACGCCGTCATCATTGGAGTCACAGGCGTCGGCGCAGAGGATGGGAAGCCCTGAAAATTGAGATGCGATCGTGGTGGCGGCATCGGCCAGATCCACCTTGTCATCGCTGTTGCAGTCTCCTCTCTGGAAGATCTCCTGGGGAACCACGACGACGCTGGTGCCGTTGCGTTGGAAATCCTGGACCGAGAGGTAATTGATGACCACGTTGTTGTAGAGGAGCACGCTACCGTTGCCGTTAATGTCGTCACAGAAGTTGATCTCCTGAGCGAGGTCGCATTCAGCGCTTTCGTCCACGGTGACCTGGATGCTACCGACGAGCAATTCTTCTGAAGTGGGCGGCAACGTCTGTCCCTCGAATGGTGGCAAGGCGTCGAGCAGGATCGCGAGGATCAGTTCGCCGCTCTCTCCATCCGAGCAATCGTCATCGACCTGGTGGTTGATGTATTCGGCTCCGACCATTTCTACGATCGATCCCTCGAGAGAAAAGGTGCCTTCTTCCAGTGTCAGGTCACAGTCGTAACAGATGGTGATCGTCATACCCTGGATCTGATCATCCGGATCCGAGTAGCAGATACTCAAGGTTCCCGTTTGGCCGTGGTATGCGTAGTTGCCGGAGTCCTGATCAAATTCAATCTTCGCGGTCATGACCGTGTTGTGTACCGGAGGAGGTTCGATCGCGATGCAGGTCATCGTCCCCGCCTCGAGTGAAGGGAACAGCGATAGTCCACCGACGACGATGACATTGTCGAGGGGAGGAGTTCCGATGAATCCGTTGATCGGTGTCAACGAGGTCTCAAGGTCCGATTCGGGCAGGTAGATGATCTCGTTACAACCGTAGCGAAAGGTTGCGATGTGTTGATCGGTTCCCTGCGGGATCACCTGGCCGTCAAAGGGAGGCATGAAATCGAGCACCACTCCTACGGTTCCCCCGTCGGAGTACAGGCTCATCACTTCGAACTCAACTCCCACCGATTGGGTGATGGTTCCTTCCAGTGAGATCTCCTGAAGTGTCAGATCATCGGCTCCATGGGCGATGGCGACAACGAAACCCTGAGCGGGCCCTGAACTGTTGGAGAGGAGGATCCGAGCATTGCTGGTCGACTGGCCGTCGGCGAGCACTGCGCTATCCTCGATCCGCAGCTGGTCTGGTGGCGGAGGAGAGATGGTCACCGTACCGTCGATCAGGTTCAGGCCATCGGTGGCGCCGATCGATAATCCTGCCTGGACGATGATGTTGTCCAGCGGCGGGGAATTGAAAATTCCATCCTCGAACTGTAACTGGGTGGTCAGCGGGACCGATGAGAAGGTCACCGGTGTGAAGCTGAGGTGGGCAATACTGGTTCCGATGCCGGCGGGGATCTCCTGACCCTCGAACGGACTCTCGGTATCGAGAACTACACCAAGGGTCAGCCCCCCGGATAGGATCTCTGCGACCACCAGTTCTGCGCCTATTGAGGCCACATCAGTTCCTTCCACAGTCGCTGCTGTTGGGTTCAACATGGTGCTGTCGAAACCGACGGCCAGTACATAGCCTTGAGTTCCCACGTCACTGTTCAGTTCTACCGTCGCAGTAAAGGGCGCAAGGCCCTGGGTCGTCGTATCCGTGATGGAGAGAGACTGCTGAGCCTGGACCGATTGGGCCAGGATCAAAACCGTCCACGCCGCCACGAACACCTGTTTGAAACAGGTATTCATCTTCATCTCCTCTACTGGCCTCCACCGGAGGCCCCCCCCCGCATGCAATTCATCCCCTTCATACCGGTGAGCCCGGTACGAATACTCTTCCCCTCCGTCCTGCTGCGGGGCAGGTGCGGAATGGTCCCTTCGATTGAAGGGTAACTCTAGTTTATTAACAAAAGCGAGAATGTCAATCCAGTCAGATTAACAATCGATCTGGTCCAGGAAGGTGGGGTCTGGTCCAGAAGAGGGGTATGGGGCTGGGGGAGCCGCTGTACCGGTAAATAGGTGAAGTAAGGTGTAGATGGGATCAGAAATGTCAAGTTGCCCATCATCGTTGGCATCGCAGGAGTCCTGGCAATCGGGAGCAGTACCTCCGGCATAGATCCAGGTGGCGGTGAAGATGGCGTCTGCCAGGTTGACCGTGCCGCTGGAGTCGGAGTCTCCTCGGATGAAATCGGGTCCGTCACTGACGATCAGCAGCTGGAACAGGGTGTTGGTCGCCTGGCCGGCGATCACCAGGGTGCTCCCGACGATCTCGAAGCCGGTGACGGCATTGTCGAGCAACTGAGGTGAGTTTCCGAGAGCCGTCAGCGGCAGATTGAAGTTGAGTGGGAATCCAAACTGGGTGAACTGACTGGCACTGGTGATGGCCCCGAGGTTTTCGACTCCACTGAGAAGCGAGCCGTCTGCGAAGGTGGCGAGGCCTCCCCCGAGCAGCAACCCGGAAGTACTCGGTGGGACGATCACTCCGAGCGGGTTGCCTTCCGCTCCTTCAAGCGCTTCCATCCGGCGAATCTGTACCTGGCTTGACTCGGTGTCGAGCAGCAGCCAGTCATCCGATGCACTATCGTAACTGATGACACTGATGGAACTGGAGTTGGACGGGAATGAACTGAGGGGGGAGCCGGTCAAGGGGTCGATGAAGGTGACCAGTCCACTTCCTGCGCGGCTCACCAGCAACACATCGAGGATCGGGTTGTATCCGATGCCGCGAAGGTTGAGCAATCCGGTATCGATGGAGCGTTTCATCAGCAGGTCAGAACCGAGCACGTGAATGACACCGCTGAACGATTCGGTGACGTAGAGGTCGTCCATCTCCTCATCGTAGGCCAGGTCTCTGGGTCGATCTCCGACGAAGGTGACGGAGTGGGCCAGGCCACCGGTGCCCTGGGTCACGGTACAACTGGCAGATTCGATGATGTTGCCGACGATGCCCTGAACCTGGTACAGGTGAGTTTCATCCAGGGGAGCGGTCGAATCTGACCAGCTCGTGGCCGAGCCGGGCAGGGTGTCGACGATGGCACCATTTCTGGTGATCCTCAGGAGGGTGTAGAGTCCGCCTCCGCCGGGGCCACAGTTGCGCCAGTCAAGATTCACGGCGCCCTCGCCGTCGGCCAGACAAACCAGATCTGCAGGAGGGTAGATCGCCGGCTGAGTGGCGTTGATCTGTACCAAACTGGTGGAGGAGACCGCCATCAGGCTCGACTGGGACGCGTTGTAGCAGATTCCCAGCAGCGAGTGGAAGTTCGGCTCATCGAAATGGATTCCAGAGCACTGCAGTTCTCCGGTACCGATGGCCAGGGAGCGAACCTCCTGGACTCCCGCATCGAAGGCATCTCCGTAGGTGAAGTCGAGATACTTGAGGCCGGTAGCAGAGCTGCGGAAGGAGAGACCGGAGCCATATCGAAAATCGGCTCCTGGAATCGCAAGGGTCGAGAGGATCGCACCGCTGCTCGGATCGATCTCGATCGCCTGGAGATTGACGGTATCCCGCGTCCAGAGGGTGCCAGACTGGGAGTCATAGGCGAGGCCCGAGGCCGATCCGGTGATGGTGAAAGGGACTGGCGAACCGATGGCAGCCCCTGCAGGACTCATCTCGATCAGTTCAAGAGAGGTCGAGTTGAGGATCCAGAAGGTGTTGGAATCTTCTGAATAGGCCAATCCGGAGCATTGAGGCTGAAACAGTGGTGCCACAGCGGCACCGACTGGATGGTCAATCATGTTGGCGAGAGCGAGGCTAGGAGGATTGCTGCTCGAGGAAAACACGCAAATTTTCCCGCTGGTGCCGTCGATGACCCAGACCGAGTTATCGATGGTGTTGACCGCGACATCGCTGCCATTCGGATTGGCACCGCAGAGGTTCACCTCTACCTGTAGAGTGCCATTCTGGCCCTGTAGAGGGGCACAGAGGAGGAGCATCCACAAACAGCCATGAGCTACTTTTCGCAGGAAAAGTGAAGATGACAGGAATTTGGGGCACAGGATCCGCATCTGGTTCCTCTCAGGGCTGATAGATATCGGCCCAAGAACAGTGGCCATTTTCCCCACATTGATGCCGGCGGGAGCCGAACCACCTTCCCCCGCGCCCCGGGGGAAAAGTCGGCATACATCATTCAGGGGCTGTTTCCTCGGCTAAGAACGACAATCCAGTGAACCTGACTTTCCGATCAGTCAGATCCAATGTAAACCCGATTGTAACGCCATGCGAGGAAGGTGCAAGCGGCTTCAGGGGTAGAGCCGATAAAGCATTCTGGGGAAAGGAATACATTCCCGAACATGTTCGATTCCGGCGAGCCAGCAGACGGTCCGCTCGACCCCCAGACCAAATCCGCCGTGGGGCACCGAGCCAAAGCGTCTCAAGTCGAGATACCAGCGAAAGTCCTCCTCGGAGAGTTGATGCTGCTGAATCCTCTCCAGCAGTACCTCGAGGTCGTCTTCCCTCTGGCCGCCACCGATGATCTCGCCATAACCCTCGGGAGCGAGAACATCGACCCCTCGAGCGACCCGCGGATCGTCGAGGTCACGCTTCATGTAGAACGCCTTCACTGCCTCAGGATAGCCGTGGACCATCACTGGACTCGGGAACCAGGATGAGATGATGGCTTCATCGGGGGCTCCGAGGTCGCCGCCCCATTCGAAGGAGTGACCCTCTTCGTTCATCCGTTTGACGGCATCATCGTAACTGATGCGGGGGAAGGGCAGCTGGACCGCCTTCAGTTTCTCGATGTCACGCTCCAGTATCTCGAGATCTTCCCGTCGATTTTGCAGGACCCGTTCCACGATGGTCGACAGCATCTGCTCGGCGAGGTTCATCACATCGTCGAGGTCGGCAAATGCCATCTCCGGTTCGAACATCCAGAACTCGGTCAGGTGGCGGCGTGTCTTTGATTTTTCGGCCCGGAAGGTCGGGCCGAGGCAGTACACATCACCGAGGGCCATGGCGGCCGCTTCCATGTAGAGCTGCCCACTCTGGGTCAGGAACGCTTTCTCTTCATCGAAGTAATCGACCTCGAACAGGGTGCTGGTTCCTTCGCAGGAGCTGGGAGTGAAGATGGGCGCGTCGATGCAGGTGAAGCCGCGATCGTGCATCGAGTCACGGATGGCCCGGATCACTTCGTCCCGGATGCGCATCAAGGCAACCTGTTTTCTGGAGCGCAGCCAAAGATGGCGGTGGCTGAGCAGGAAGTCCGGACCGTGATCCTGTTTGGAGATGGGGTACTCCTCCGATCGGGAGATCACCTCCACGCCACTGATGTGGACCTCGACACCACCGGGGGCACGGTCATCCCCGTGTGCTGTTCCGGTCAGCTGGATGGCGGACTCGTAGGGGATCTGACCGATTTTGAGGAATTCGTCGTCACCAAAGTCATCCTTGGTGACGATGCACTGGACAATTCCGGAACCGTCTCTCAACTGGAGAAAGTGCATCTTCTTCGATGAACGGCGATTGTAGAGCCAGCCCTGGAGTACTACTTCGTTTCCGGTTGCTGCGGGAAGATCCCGAACCCTTGTTCTCGCCATCTCGCTTCCTTCCAGCTCGTGTCCCGATCATCTTGCAGTGGAGATCAGTGACTCCCGATGGTGCCTCATCGGGCAGGATCATCAAGGAGAACCGGACGAGTACCAGCCGCCGGAGCGGATGAGCGGTTGAATTGACCGTGGGATCCACTGGTCCACCGCTTCTCCAGCAGCGATCAGCTGCCGGATCCGGGTCGACGAGATATCCTCAGAGATTTGAGGCAGTTGCCAGCGGATCACCTGTTCCCACCGAGCATCGTCGAGAAAAGGGAGATGGGCACGTTCGAGACGCTGCGGAGCCCCCGGTCGATGGGCAGCCACCGGGATCGCTCGCTGCCACAACTCCTCCGCATCCTTCCAGCTGCCGATCCATGAAATGTTGTCTGAACCGATCAGCCACAGAAGAGGACGATCGGGCTGCTGGTCGTGAAAGTGTCGAACGGTGTCGATGGTCCAGGAAGGACCTTCGCGGTGAAATTCCAGCGGGTCACAGACGAATTCGCTGATTTGTGAGCAGAGAGTTTGCACCATGTCGAGGCGAGCGACCGCAGGAGCCAGCGGAGGATTCTTGGAATGGGGAAGATTCTGGCACGGGATCCAGCGCACCTCTTCCACTTCAGCAAGTTGCAGTGCCGCTCTCGCCAGTTCGACATGGCCGCGATGGATGGGGTCGAAGACTCCTCCTAGCAGTGCAAGCGGGCGAGAATCGTGATCCGTTGGGCACAACTGTCTGACCTCCTGAGAGTGGTAAGGCTCGGGGCAATCGAATGGCATCGAACCCTCTGGATGCGGGGGAGTCCAGTCCACAATAGGACGATCTGGAGATGTCTTCTGGGCGAGAGGGTCGAGGGGAGTCGAGATCGGTTCCAGGGGATAGGCACAGGCGGATTCGGATGATCTGTGGCCGCTCGACCCGGTAGATTCAGTGTCCCTGGCCGCAGCCCTTCTAGGTGGCATCGCTTGTCACACCATCTCGTCAGAAGTAGAATCCGGGACTAGGCTTGAGATGGAAACGGTTGGACCGGAGATCTCAGTGAACCAGATCGGGTTCGGCGGCCTATCACTGATTGTGGTGGCGCCGACCGCCCCGTATCGGGATCATCGAACGGCAGAACTAGATTTCGCAGAAAATCGACCAGGATCCCCGGTAAACCCTGAATTGAGTGAACAGAAGGAGCCCACAAATGACCGTGCGAACCATCGGAGTTCCCAAGGAGATCAAGCAGCAAGAGCAGCGAGTCTCCCTGGTTCCCTCAGGAGCCTTTCTCTTGATCCAGGCGGGACACGTCGTGCTGGTGGAGAAGGGTGCCGGAGTGGGAAGTGGCATCTCGGACCAGGAATATGTCAGTGCCGGTTGCCAGATGAGCGACACTGCAGCCGAGGTGTGGGAGCAATCGGAGATCATCGTCAAGGTGAAGGAGCCGCTCGCATCCGAGTATTGCTATCTGCGCAGCGATCTCATCGTCTTCACCTTCTTCCACTTTGCTGCCTCTCGTGAATTGACCGACGCATGTCTCGATTCGGGAGTCTCTGCGGTCGCCTACGAAACCATCGAGGGAGCCAATGGATCGCTGCCGTTGCTGACACCGATGAGCGAGGTTGCCGGTCGAATGTCGGTGCTTGCCGGAGCCCGAAATCTGCAGTGCCAGAATGGTGGCAGGGGAGTGCTCTTGCCGGGAGTCCCGGGGGTTGAACCCGGCCGCGTGTTGGTCCTTGGCGGTGGAGTGGTGGGTGCCAATGCCGCTCGAATGGCCGCTGGACTCGGTGCTCGGGTGAAGATCTTCGATATCGATCTGGAGCGATTGCGCTATCTCGATGAGACGATGCCCGCCAACGTCAACACCTGCTTCTCGACCCCTTTCGCCATCCATGATTCGGTGCAGCAGGCAGATCTGGTCATCGGGGCGGTGCTGGTGGCGGGTGATCGAGCCCCGGTCCTGGTGCCCAGGGAGTGGCTCAAGGAGATGCCCAAAGGCTCGGTAATCGTCGATGTGGCGGTGGATCAGGGCGGTTGTGTCGAGACTTGCAAGCCGACCACCCACGCCGATCCGACCTATGTCATCGACGGTGTTGTTCACTATTGCGTGGCCAACATGCCTGGTGCCGTTTCGCGGACCTCGACCTTTGCCCTGACCAATGCAACTCAGCCCTATCTGCTGGAACTGGCCGCGAATGGGCTCCACTCCTTTGTCCATGGCGACCACCTCAAGGCTCAGGGCCTCAATGTCAGCAACGGAAAGGTCTTCCATCGTGGAGTGAGCAAGACCTTTGCCATGCCACTGCACCCGATCGATGATCTACCCGCCATCGGTGGTGCCGTCAGGTGATCGCGGGCAGCGGTGGAGCCGTCGAAGATAGTCCCATTGAGAAATCGCTAGCGCTGACACGTCTCTACCAACCGATCGTCGAGGAGATGAAAGCGCTGCGTGAATATCTTCATGATGAGTTCGCATCGTCAGAACCATTTGTGAACGAGTTGCTCGAGCATCTCGCCAAGTTCAGGGGGAAGCAGATCCGGCCGGCGTGTGTTTTTCTGGCGGGAAAGTGCTTTGGCGAGACCCACCGTGATCACATACGCTGTGCCGCCGTGGTGGAATTGATTCATACCGCGACCCTCGTTCATGATGATCTGCTCGATCAGGCCGACATCCGCCGTCGTGTGGATACGGTTCACAGCCGGTACGGTGATCGAGCCGCCATCTTGCTCGGCGATATTATCTATGCGCGCGGGTTCGTCATCTCCACCGAGGTCGAGGGTGCGGCCAGGCAACTGGCGGAATGCACCAGGGAGATCTGCGTCGGAGAGATGCTTCAGGTCGGGAGTGCGGGCGATCTGAACCTTTCAGAAGAGCAGTATTTCGAGATCATCCACCGCAAGACTGCGATCCTGTATGGCCTCTCTTGCCGACTGGGCGCAACTCTCTCGGGAGCCAGTGACAAGCAGGCGGACGCATTGGAGCGATTCGGGATACTGCTGGGAACTGCCTTCCAGATCGCCGATGATGCGCTCGATCTGGTGGGCGATCAGGAGAAGGTCGGGAAATCCCTCGGCACCGACCTGGTCAATGGCAAGATGACCTTACCGCTGATTTTGTTGCGAGACCGACTCGATGAGAAGAGGCGTGAGTCTCTGATGCAGCTGCTGGAAGCGGCCGCTGCCGGTCACTCCGACAACGCCGCACATGCAAAGCTATTGAAGTGGTTCGAGCAGAAGGGGATCCTCGATAGGGTCCAGCAGCGAGCCAGCGATTCGATCGATGGGGCGCTCGAAGCGCTTCGAGACGCTTCGGGGCCCGGTCCTGCGCGCGAGCGACTCGAAGAGCTGGCCCGATTCGTGGTCCGGCGCGAACTGTAGGAGAGGGTGATGACGGCCAAAGGAAAGTCTCAACTTTCACATACCGATGACGAGGGTAACGCACGAATGGTCGATGTCGGAGACAAGGCCGTGACCGACCGCCGCGCTGTCGCCGAGGGCATGATCCGCATGCAAGTCTCGACCTTGCGCCTGATCATCGATGGTGAAGTACAAAAAGGGGATGTGCTGGCAGTGGCGAGGCTCGCAGCCATCCAGGGTGCAAAGCAGACCTCGAACTTGATACCACTCTGCCATCCTCTGCCACTCGACAATGTCGCCGTGGAGATGGAAGAGGGTGAAGACGACGATGGCGGGTGGGTTCGCATGTCCGTGACGACACGAGTCACCGCGCGTACCGGCGTCGAGATGGAAGCACTGTCGGCAGTGTCGGTCGGTTTGTTGACCATCTACGATATGTGCAAGGCGGTCGATCGAGGGATGGAGATTTGCGGTGTGCGATTGCTCGAGAAATCGGGTGGCCGCAGTGGAGACTGGACTCGCTGAACTGATTTTTCCTGGAGGAAACAACGGATGGCACAGATCATCGATGGCAAGGCACGGGCGAAAGAGATTCGCAAGCAACTGAAAGGGCGAGTGCACGACTTCCAGGTCGAGACTGGCCACCCTCCCGGGCTGGGAGTGATCCTGGTGGGAGAAGATCCGGCCAGTGCCGTCTATGTGAGAAACAAGGAGCGGGCCTGCGCCAGGACCGGAATTCGCTCCTTCCACCATCCACTGGCGAAAGACGCGACCCAGCAACAACTGGAGCAACTGATCGACCAGCTCAATGAGGATCCACAAGTGCACGGGATCCTCCTCCAGTTACCGTTGCCTTCGCACCTCGATGCCGAGCCTCTGTTGTTGAGGATCTCTCCCGACAAGGATGCGGACGGCTTCCATCCGGTCAATGCCGGCAGACTCGCGGTAGGACAGCCGACTTTCGTTCCCTGTACTCCGCTCGGTTGTATCGATCTGCTCCAGACTGCAGGAGTTACCCTTCAGGGAGCCGATGCTGTGGTGGTAGGTAGATCCAACATCGTCGGAAAGCCGGTCGCTCAACTGTTGCTTGCAGAGGGCGCAACGGTGACGATCTGTCACTCGAAGACCCAGAACCTGGCCGCACACATCGGGCGTGCGGATGTGGTGGTGGCCGCGGTCGGTCGTCCAGAGATGATCCGAGGAGAATGGATCAAACCTGGAGCCGCGGTGATCGATGTGGGAATCAATCGAATCGACGACGGTTCGATCGTCGGAGACGTCGAATTTGAGGCCGCCAGTGAACGCGCCGGGTGTATCACTCCCGTACCTGGTGGTGTCGGCCCGATGACGGTGGCCAAATTGCTCGAGAACACCCTTGCGGGAGCGATTCGGTTCGAGGAGTGCAAACTACAAGAGTGACGGAGATTTCGATGGAGCCATCCGGGAATCAGATCATCAAGTTGCCAGCGTTGCTGGTCGATCAGATCGCCGCCGGCGAAGTGGTCGAGAGACCGTCCTCGGTGGTCAAGGAACTGATCGAAAATTCACTGGATGCGGGTTCGTCGCTGATCGATGTCGAACTCGAAGACGGGGGCAAGCGCCTGATCCAGGTGACCGACGATGGTCAGGGGATCGAGCCGTCACAACTCCCTCTGGCGCTAACGAGCCATGCCACCTCGAAGTTGAAGGTGGCTGAGGACCTTCACCGGATCTTGACCCTTGGATTTCGTGGTGAGGCACTCGCCAGTATCGCGGCGGTAGCGACGGTGGAGATCGCGTCTCGTACTGCAGATGAAGAGGTAGCCCACAGGGTCCAGGGCAGCGAGGGGACCATCGAGATTCAATCGCCGATCGCGATGAGGCCGGGAACCCGGGTTGCGGTCAAGGATCTGTTCTCTGCAGTGCCCGCTCGTCGTCGCTTTCTCAAGGCCAGTTCCGCAGAAGTGGCTCGCTGCTCTGCAGCCCTCAAGGGCGCAGCACTGGCCCATCCTACCGTCGGCTTCTCCCTCACTCATGACGGGAGAACGGTGCTGAAGTACCGCGCCGATCAATCGCTCTCCGAGCGAATTTCGGAGGTGCTGGGCTCGGAGATCGGTGGCCGGATGATTGCAGTTTCCGGTGATGATGGTGTGTCGGGGTGGGTGGCGCGTCCCGATCTCCAGCGCAGGAATGGCGATGGGATCTGGACCTTTCTCAACGGGAGACCACTTCGAGACCGCGTACTTCAGCACGCAGTGCGTGAAGGATACCGTGGCTTTCAGATTCCAGGGCAGTATCCGGTCGCGGTGGTCGGGATCGAACTCGATCCTGGTGAAGTCGATGTCAACGTGCATCCTTCGAAACTGGAAGTTCGCTTTCGCAATCGAGAAGATGTTCACCGGAAAATTCGACGGGCGATCCGCTGTGCGCTGGAGAGCGCGGGATCGGTTCCCAACTTACCGCTGGAAGATTCGGCATTGCCCGATCTGATTCCGGCGGCTGGGCATGTCGAGATGGTCTCTTCGGATGTGAATGGCGAGCGAGTTGTCGAGCGAGCGGCTCCCTTTGGCGACCCGGTCGCCTGTGCCGATCCTTTGATCACGGGTCCGCGGGAAGCACTGGTGGAGAGACCAAATCTGGTGAGAGATTCGGTCCGGGTCTTCCAGGTGCGAGACTCGTTTTTGGTGTTGGAAGAAAACGATGGCTTACGTGTCATCGACCAGCACGCACTGCACGAAAAGATCCTCTACGAGAAGATTCTCGTCGCTCGAGAGCAAGGAACTCTTTGTCAAGGATTGCTGGTGCCGGAGCCGGTGCCGCTCGATCCGGATCAATGGTCGCTGTTTGTCGAGTACAAGGAGGCACTGGCGGAATTGGGACTGGAAGCGGAAGAGTTCGGCGATGGGGTGGCGCTGGTGAGAGCGGTTCCCCAGGGATTTGAATCGAGCGATCCGGCCGATCTGCTGCGAGAGGTCCTGGTCAAGTTCGAGTCGGTTCGCAGTTCAGCAGCCGCACTTCCCGATCTGCGGGAGCGGTTACTCCAGACGATGGCCTGCAAGGCTGCTGTGAAGGCGGGTCAGCCACTTTCCCCGGAGGCTCAGGAGGATCTGATCCAGGGGCGAGAACAGGCCTTTCAGCCGTGGAATTGCCCGCACGGGCGACCCTCGGAACTGTTCATCTCCTGGCAAGAGTTGGAGCGACGTTTCGACCGCAAATGAGATGCGGTTGGCTTCCCGACACAAGCCCTTCATGGTAGTTCTATAGCCACGTTGACGGGCGTTCTTACTGCACTCCTTTGTTACTCGCTGACTGGTCGGCGTTGCATGAGGTATCGATGGAACCGAAGGCTGTCAATCCTGAGATGATCGTGGCGCTGGCCTCTGGGCTGGCTGCAACCCGTCGTCGCCGGATCCGCGAGAAACTCGAGTCGGTGGGAGCCACCGTCTCGCTGGTGGAGGGCTCGGAGCGTCACTACTTCGAGTTACGAGGTGAAATCGCCGCACTTCAGACCCTTTCCATCGACAGTTGGCCCGGAGTTGCCAAGGTGATGGTGCTGGGCGAGTCTGCGATGCACTGGGCTCCCGACAAAGCGAAGGATTGCGCTCCGATCCAGGTTGGAACTCATACGGTGGGCGTGGGAGAGTTGACGATCATCGCTGGTCCTTGCGCCATCGAGGAGCAGGAGCGAGCCCTGAGAATCGCCGAGCGAGTCGGAGCCACTGGCGCCGATCTGTTCAGGGGCGGGGCCTACAAGCCTCGGACTTCCCCTTATGCATTTCAAGGGCTGGGAGCCGATGCCTTGCCGATCCTCGAGCAGGTTCGTCGCCAGACAGGTCTGGGGATCATCACGGAGGTACTCGATGCTCGAGATGTCGAGCGAGTCAGCCAGGTCGCTGACATGCTTCAGGTGGGCAGCCGCAACATGCACAATTACTCATTGCTGAAGGAACTGGGACAGGCCTCGACACCGGTGTTGTTGAAGAGAGGCTTTGCTTCGACCATCGATGAGTGGCTGATGGCTGCGGAATACATCCTCAGTGGTGGTAACTCGATGGTAGTCCTGTGCGAGCGCGGAATCCGCTGCGGAGCTGCCAGTCGCAAGGTGGTGCTGGATCTGGGAGCGATCTCTGAGGTGAAGCAGCGGACTCATCTACCAGTTTTCATCGACCCGTCCCATGGCAGTGGTGAGGCGTACCGGGTTCCTTCACTGGCCCGGGCTGCGGTGGCAGCGGGAGCCGATGGATTGCTGATCGAGGTTCACGATCAACCGTGGGAGGCGCTCTCGGATGGGCGTCAGGCATTGACCCCTGAGCAGTTCGATCAACTGGTTCCCGAACTGCGGAGCATTCGAACCGCACTGGGCGAGAAAAAAACCGAGTACTCGGAGCATGTGGTGGAATCTTCCAGCGGGGAGGAACGTTGACTCGCCCAGGACCATCCGGCTGGTCAGACTTCGAGTCGAGCGAGATCGCTCCCGGTGCTTCGCTGCACATCCGCCAGGAATCGAGAAGGAAAACCAGCCGCCTGAGGGTCTCCTGGATCCACAATATGGGACCGGATGCGGCTCAGAATTGCCTGGTTCCTTCCTGCCTGCTGAGAGGCTCGCGCTCCTTCCCCTCGTTGAGGGAGATCAGTCGAAGAAGTGAAGAACTCTGGGGGCTCGGGATCGGCGGGTCGATCGACCGGGCAGGACAGTTGCAGATTGTCTCGATCAATGCAGAGTTTGCAGAAGATTCTCGCCTCCCTGGAGGTGAGGGGGTGCTCTCCGATGCGGTCGATTTCATTCGAGAAGTGATCCTACAGCCGCACCTGGTCGAGGGTTGTTTCGATGAAGATACGGTCAGTTCCGAGGTGTCTCAGCACCGCAGAAGCATCGAGGGGCGCTTCGATGATAAGCGCTCCTGGGCGATGCAACGCTGTATCGAGGAGACATGTCACGACGAACCATGGCGCTTCCATGAGTACGGCACCATCGAGTCGCTCGATCAAGCGACCGCGGAGTCGGTCACCGCAGATTGGAAGAAGTCCATCGGGAGTGCACCGATGCACGTGCATTTCAGTAGCGAGGCCAGATCCGATTCGATCACCGAAATATTGCTTCCGCTCTTTGACGGGCATGATCAGCAAACCGCAACTCTTGCCGATCGCTTTCCGCGCAAGGGTGCCGGGGAGGTCCGGGAGTTGGAGGAACACTTCCACGGGCAGCAGGCCAATCTGGTGATTTCATTTCGAACCTCCACCGGCCATGGCGACCCCCTTCAGGAATCGATGATGATCGCCTGTGGAGTGATCGGTGGATTTCCGCACTCGCGCCTCTTTACCCAGGTCCGGGAGAAGCAGAGCCTCTGTTATTCGGTCAATGCTCTCTTCGATGGCAGTTCTGGAATGATGCTGGTCAATGCCGGGATCGATGGGGATACCGCGATTCAGACCCGCGAGAGCATCCTCGAGCAGATCGATGTGGTGAAGAGAGGCGAGTTCTCGGCAGACGAGTTTCAGATGACCCTCGATGCATGGGATTCAAGATTGAGGATGACCCAGGATTCTCCCGCCTCCCTGGCAGAGTTCGATCTGGTCTCGCGACTGATCGGGAGAGACCCGACCATCGATGGATTGCGTGAGCGAGTCTCACGAGTGACTCGAGAGGGGGTCATCGAGGCGGCAAACCGGCTCGAGACCGACCTGATCTACCTGCTTTCTCCGGAGGATGACCAGAGAGAGGACTTACAGTGACCTGGATCGGTGATGAAATCATCCTGGAGAATGCGACCCTCGGCGAACGGGTCGTGGAGCGGACTCATGCCAGTGGTGCGACCGTCGCCTTTTGTCGCAAGCCAGGCTACCTGCGTCGATACGCCTGTTTCTCGACTCACTTCGGCAGTGTCGATGATCGCTATCGAATCAACGGTGGTCCGGAAGTGCTGCTGCCCGATGGGATCGCACACTTCCTCGAACACAAGATGTTCGAGGGCCCTGAAGAGGACGCCTTTGTTCAGTTCAGTCGCATGGGTGCCAGCGCCAATGCCTTCACCAGCTTTGTCGGCACCACCTATCTGTTCTCCTGCGTCGACGGCTTCTTTCCTTGTCTCGACCATCTGGTTCGGTTCGTCCAGCAACCTCATTTCACGACAGAGAATGTCGAGAAGGAGAAGGGAATCATCGGTCAGGAGATCCGCATGTATGCCGACAATCCTGGCTGGAGGGTCTACTTCAACTTGCTGGCGGGGCTCTACAAGAACCACCCCGTGGCCAACGACATCGCAGGAACTGAACAGACCATCGCAGGGATCACCCCGCAGCTGCTGGATCGATGCTGGAGCACCTTTTACCATCCATCGAATATGATCCTCCTGGCAGTGGCCGATGAGGATCAGGAGACCTTTTTCGAGGCGGCTGGAAGGCTGTTGTCGGAACAGGATCTCGGGCCGGCACCTGCAGTGGAGAAGATCCTCACCAAGGAGCCCGCTGCCCTGGCACAGCAGCAGATTCGCCAGCAGATGCCGGTGGGACGATCGAAAGTGTTACTGGGGTGGAAGGACCTCCACCCTGGAATCAGCGGGCGGGACCTGATGCGCAAGGAGTTGGTCACGGAAGTGATGCTCGAATGCGTTTTCGGTCAGAGTGGTCCGTTGTTCGAGGAGTTGTACCGCAAGGATCTGATCGACGACTCCTTCGCTACCTCCTACCAGATCCACTCGGACGTGGGGCATTCCGCAACTGGCGGAGATTCGGCCGATCCCGATCGTCTCGTCGATGTAATTCGCGAAGAGGTCGGTAAGATCCGCAAGGTGGGGATCGATCCGGTCGATATCGAACGTCAGCGTCGTTCCGCCATAGGATACTTGCTTCGAGCTTTCAACTCGCTCGACCACATCGCGGGCAGTTATTGCGGAACTCGGTTCCTCGACGGCGACCCCTTCGAGGTGGTCGATTTGCTGGCAGAGATCACCACGAAAGAGGTCGAAGAGCGGCTTCAGGAGCACCTGATCCCCGATCAGATGTCCTCTTCCATCGTCACCTCATGAAATGAGAGTGGGTTTCAAGATGAAGCAGCACTGGAAGATTCTTCTCTGGCTTATATCAGGAGTCGTGGTGGGTTTTGCCCTCCAGCGATTTACCGATGGTCCCGGGACCATCGGTGTTCGGTTTGATCCTCAACCGGTGGTCGTCGATGGGGTTCCGGTGGGAATCCGTGTCGATGCTCTGGAGCAAGACCTGTTGCCCAAGGGAAGAAAAGCCTCCGAAGGTCTGCAGGTTGGCGATGTGATGAAACGCATCACGGTCAATGCCGGAATGGATGACGAAAAGGGCGCCGAGATCACCTCGGCCCAGGCACTGACCGAGTTCCTGGAGCAGCGCGGCGCCGGAGGTGTGGCGACCATCGAACTGGTCTCAGGAGAGAAACGGTCGGCGCTGGTGGCCCTCGATCCACAATCCACACGAGCGCGCTGGCTTGCTCCATTCAAGTTCATCGCGGACATCTTCATGAGATTGCTCAAGATGCTGATCATGCCACTGGTGGTGACCTCGATCGTGACCGGAGTCGCGGGGCTCGGAGGCGGATCAGATTTCGGCCGGATGGGCGGTCGTACCTTCGGCTATTACGCCACCACATCGTTTCTCGCCGTGGGGCTCGGAATGTTGCTGGTCAACATTCTTCAGCCTGGCATCGGAGCACGCCTCGGAATCTCGCCCGATGCAGATTTCGGTCAGAGAAGCGAGAACTGGCTCGATATCTTGCGCAGGATGGTGCCGGAGAACGCATTCAATGCCTTCACCGGGAACGGCAACATGCTCCAGGTGATCTTCTTCTCGCTGTTGTTTGGCTTCTTCATCACGAAGGTGGCTGAGAAACCACGCAACTTCATGCTGGACCTGTTCGAGTCGGCATTTGCTGTGGTGATGAGGATGGCCTCGTGGGTGATGTTGCTGGTCCCTTACGGAGTTTTCTGCTTGTTGGTAAAGGTCGTCGGCGAGACCGGTTTCGATGTGTTCAAACCCCTCGGGGCCTACATGTTGACGGTGATGCTGGCATTGATCATCCATAGTTGTGTGATATTGCCGCTGCTGCTGAAGGTGGTCGGAGGAGTATCCCCACTGAAGTGGATACGCGCGATGAGCCCTGCTCTGATGACGGCCTTCTCCACCTCATCCTCCTCGATGACCTTGCCCACCACGCTCAATATTCTGAAAAAGCGCGGCGGCGTTTCGAATCGAACATCGTCCTTTGTCGCGCCTCTGGGTGCCACGGTGAACATGGATGGCACCGCGCTGTACGAGTGCATCGGAGTGGTTTTTCTGGCCCAGTATTACGCCAGCGCAGGAGACTTCGTACTGAGCTTCAGTGCTCAGGTGACGGTGGTGATGGCGGCGTTTCTCGCTTCCATCGGGGCGGCCGGAATCCCCTCGGCAGGGCTGGTGATGATGTTGACAATTCTCAGTGCATTGAAGTTGCCGCTCGAGGGAGCGGCGCTCTTGCTGGCAGTCGATCGACCTCTCGACATGTGCCGGACGGTGGTCAATGTTTGGAGCGACACCGTCGGCACCGCCATCATCGCCTCGAAAGAGGGGGAGACAGGGCTCGGTGATGGAGCGGTTACCGATCCCGTTTGATTTCGGATGTACCGGTGCATGTGAGATTCGCATCACCGGGTGCTCGTGGTATGCTCCGCAAGTGGTGTGATTCAGCGAATGGCCGTGCTCGAGTGCACGAGTAGAGGAGAGGGATCGAGATGGGAGTTCCAGCGACCCAACTGAAGGTTGGCCAGGTGATCATTTTCGAGGACGCTCTGTGGGTCTGTATCAAACTGGAGCAGAAGAAACTCTCCAAGGGGGGAGGAGCGGTCCAGGCCAAGTTGAAGAACCTCCAGCGAGGCGATCACATCACTCACCGCTTTCGATCTGCCGACAAGGTGGAAACCGCTTACCTCGACAAGAAGGACTGTGAATACCTCTATCCAGAGGGTGACTTCTTCATCTTCATGGATACCGAGGACTTCGAGCAGTACCAGTTACATACCGATTTCGTCGGGGATCTGATGCCGTATGTGAAGCACAACGAGCATGTCGTGGTGACCTTTTACGAGGGGAAATCGATCTCGGTCAATCTCCCTCCAGCGGTGATCCTGAAGATCACCGAGACGGAACCAGGATTCAAGGGAGACTCGGTCAATAACGTGTTCAAGCCGGCAACGCTGGAGACCGGACTTCAGGTGAAGATTCCCAATCATGTGACCGAGGGAGATCTGGTCAAGATATCCACCGAGACTGGAGACTTCATCGAGCGGGTCAAGCAGGAGTGAGATCCTCTTGTAGTTGACGCACCCCTTGGCGGAATTTGTGGTGTCCTCCCATCGAAGGGTGGCGGATGTATTCCGCTTCGATGCCCATTTTCCCCAGAACTTCCTGGGAGACCCGTCCGATCGCTACCGGCCGTGCGTTTTCGAAGATTTCCAGGTACTTCATCAGGATTACCCGCCCCGCCTCTTGATCCCTACGGGTCGGCTTCCGGTTGGTGAGTGGTTCACCGGGCCGATGTGGGTGCCACGGCACTGCATTCCACAGCACGATTCGTCGGTCACCGGCAAGTTCTCCCCAGACGACGGTGGCGGAGCGCTCCTTGTAAGGTGTCTCTCGAATCGATGATCTGCTCAAGGGAAGCCCGGTGGTCCATTCCAGCGCTTCTGGCCCTGCCAGTAGATTTTCTCCGGTGAAGGGGATGCCGGTGAATCGGCAGCCGGCCCAGCCTGCCGCTTCGCCGACCAGCACCGCCTGAGCTCCTCGATGGGCTTTGAGGTAGTGAGCGAGATTGTCCGATCGAATCTTCGGCGCACGAGGAAGATCCAGCTCCTCATCCCGGTCGTGCCATGGGTTGAAGACCCCTTGCGGGGCTGGCTTTCTGACCAGGCGAATCAACTGGGCGACACGGGTCTCGAAATCAGACGGGCTCACGGATCTCCTGCCTCAAGCAAAACACGCTACCTCCGGATTTCAAGAATTCGCCCGTCTCGATCTCGGTCACGGCGAATCCATGCTTCGAAAGCCTGTCAGCGGTGATGGGCGCCCCGGCGGGCATCAGTACGTGCAGGCCGTCTGGACACCAGAGGTTTCCCGCCAGTTTCTCCCTGGCCTCCACTTCATCGACCTCGATCAACTGGTCAAAGGCACTCTCCAGCAGTTCGATTCCGCCGGGGTCGAAGGCACTCCTGACCACGGCTACACAGTCCTCACGCAACATCGCCAACGCCGTGTCGAGGTGATAGAAGCACGGATCGGGGAGGTGCAGAATGGCGAGCTCGTGGCCGGTCATTCGACCCACTTCAAGATGGCATTCGAGATGACTTCTCATGCCAACACCACACCACAGAAGTGACAGACCCGGGTGTTTGAGGGTGTCGCCATTGCCTTCCCAGATCCCCGCAGTAGCGGCATCGATGTCGAGGCAGCGGATTCCCAGCTGGCGCAATCGGCTCCGGTGCAACCCACTCTCTGGCCGACGGTCGGGGTGATCCATTCTCCCGATGATGGCCACCGGTTGGCCGCAGTCATCGACGCTGACCAGCGAGGGATTGGCGGTGAATACTGCATCCACCAGTCCTTTCGGAGGATCGAGGAGGTGGACATCGAGCCCCATCCCATCGATGGCATCTGCCAGCGAGTTCCACTGGGAGCGAGCGGCTGCTTCATCGACCTGGCCGACATGAGCGCTCATGTGGGCATTTCGAATGTCGATCACGTCGAAGTGATCGGGTGGGCACATCAGTGCGCCGCTCACCGGAACCTCGTCGGGTGTCTGGCGACGCGGTGAGGCTCTCCATTGCTCTGCGGTAGCGATCGGCGAGTGATTCATGACGTGGTCTCCAGCAGAAGTTCCTTGGTCGCATCGATCGCCTTGCGATGGAGTGCCGGTACTCGATGGGCGGCATCGAAAGGCAGTAGTTTGACCCCCTCTGGAATGCTCCGGTTCCAGCGGTAGACCAGGGGAGAGACCTGCAGTTTTCGATGTGTGATGGAATGCTGGAACCGATCGGCATGCCCGATCAGTTCGGGGGCATCGATGGCGAGAGTCTTGAACAGCCTCAACAGTTCGAACTTCGCATCGCCGTCGGGGCCATCGAGGCGAACCATGGGTGTGCCCATGTGGCCGTTGAGAAGTTCACCGCAGTTGGGCCACAGCAGTACTTCTTGTCGGGTCACGACCACTGCAGTCGCCCACCACTGCTCCTCGTTGGCGCGCCTGACCTTCGGTAGCGGCCAGCGGGTGGGGTCGCCGCTGGCGTATGCGCCGCAACCGCTGGCGAGCGGGCAGGCACGACAATCGGGAGATCGAGGTGTACAGGTGGTTCGTCCCAGATCCATCATCGCCTGGTTGTGATCGCCAGGGTGTGACCTGTCGAGGGCCGCCTCTGCGGCTTCACGGAGAAGAGTTCGTGCGGCGCCCTTACGATGATCCCCATCCAGGCACAGATAGCGACACAGCACTCGCTCGACGTTGCCATCGATCACTGCCAGCGGTTCATCGAAAGCGATGCTGCAGATCGCTGCGGTGGTGTACTCGCCGATTCCCGGCAACTGGCGGATCTGTTGCGGATCGCGCGGAAAGGAGCCGTGGTGGAGTTCGACGATCTGCTTTGCCGCGGCATGGAGGTTTCGTCCGCGGGAGTAGTATCCGAGACCTGCCCACATCTCGAGCACTTCATCGAGAGGGGCTTCGGCCAGTGCTGCTGGATCGGGGAACTGTTGGATGAAGCGATTCCAGTAGGGAATCACCGTCGCCACCCGGGTTTGTTGCAGCATCACCTCGGAGAGCCAGATGGCATACGGATCTCCCACGCCGCGCCACGGCAGTGACCGTTGCGATTTTTGGAACCAGGCTCCAAGCGCCGTGGTGATGGTCCGGACCAAGGTGACTTCCTCCTGCCAGGTTGCGCTCGAACTCGGAGATGATGGGGTGGCGAGCCTGGCGCACCGATCCTACTTTGAAAATGTTGTGGTGCCAGGATACAGGGCACTTCCGGGGAGGTCGGGGTTCATCATCCGCCATTACAAACCAAATGCACTCGTAATTTTCATGTCCGATGATCCCCGTGGTGCGGATAGATCGATAGTGTGCGAGTGCATGCTGGGTGAGCGGGGCCGCTTCCCGTTGTTTCCTGGAGTGGTGACACCGATCCGAGAAGGGGTGACAAATGTATCGTGCACGAATTCGATCTGTAATGCTCGTGGGGCTCTTCTGCTGTGGTTTCTGGTTGCCAGCGGATGCACAGTGGCAGTTTGAATACCAGCCGGCCCCGGCCTACGTCTTGTACGATGTTTCGACAGGAGAGGGGAGCGGCACCGCTAGCATCTCCATCGCCGAATCGCCGGAAAACTATGGCTTTCCGAACCCGGTTTGGGGCTTTGCCCTGAGCATCGGTCATGATCCCACCCTGCTCGAACCGATCGATGTCGCCCAGGGGGCCGCCATCGAGGGCATCAACAGTGGATACGGTCCTGATTTTTGGGCCATCGGCATCGAACCGGATGGCATCTACGCCGGTGTCATTTACAGCTTCCTTTCCAATGCAAATGGCTATTACGAGACTCCGGAGGAAATTGTAGTCGTCCACTACCAGACAGTGGCAGCAGCCTTCGTCGGCGATCAGGATGGTGAGAATACGACAATCTTCGGCCTGGAGGTGGGCAGCCCGCCGGTGGAAAATCTCGTGGTGGTGGATGTACCGGGTCCGAACCAGTCGGCCGTGACCTTGGTAATGGACGGGGTCGTGAACCTCGTACCCGACCGGGATATGGTCAGGGGCGACGCCGATTCCAGCGGATCGATCGAATCTCTCGCCGATGCCATCTCCGTCCTCAACTATCTGTTCGTCGGCAGTAACGTCACCTGTCTCGATGCCCTCGATTGCAACGACGATGCAGCGGTGGATCTTGCGGATCCGATCATGCTGCTGACGTGGGGCTACGCGATGGGTGCGAATTTGCCTGCGCCGTTCCCCGAGTGTGGGGCCGATCCGACCGGAGATTCCCTGGCTTGTGATACGAGCATGTGCCCCTGAGGGTGCAATTCGCTCGGTTCGGTTAGACGATTTCGCTCGACGAGTTCAGCACGATATTGCGGGTCATCCATGCAATGCGCTGCCGATCCGTGGTGCTGCTCGTCCAGCGACGATTTCCGACCCCCGAGATGCTGGCATCTCGCCACGGATTCACTACATTCCTTGCATGAGCAATAGTTTCGGAGAGTACCTCCGCATCACTACCTGGGGCGAATCTCATGGCCCGGGAATCGGCGTCGTGATCGACGGGCTGCCAGCCGGTGTCCCCGTCTCCATCGAGACGATCGCGGCAGATCTGGCGAGGCGTCGACCCGGTGGAGATCTGGCCTCATCTCGAAAAGAGCCAGACACACCAAAAATTCTCTCGGGAGTTCTCGATGGTAAGACTCTCGGTTCACCGCTGGCGATCTGGATCGAATCGATCGATGCGCGTTCCGAAGATTACGATGAGATGGCCGATCTCTACCGGCCTGGTCATGCCGATTTCACCACCGAGGCACGTTATGGTCATCGCGACCGCCGTGGTGGAGGTCGTGCCAGCGCGCGCGAAACCGCCGCTCGAGTCGCAGCAGGTGCAGTGTGTCGAGTGATGCTGGCTCGAGAGTATGGCATCGAAATCATCGGCTGGGTCGATGAGTTGTCCGGGAATCGTGCAGAGGTCGACCCAGCGACGGTCGACTCCGAGGCGGTAGAACTCTCGCCGGTGCGCTGCCCCGCGCTCGCCACCAGTAGTTCTTTTGTCGACCAGATTGAACGGGCCAGGGAGGCGGGAGATAGCCTCGGTGGTTGGGTCGGGGTGGTGGCTCGCGGAGTGCCTGCCGGGTGGGGTGATCCCGTTTTCGCCAAGATGAAGTCCTTGCTCGGGGCGGCCATGTTGTCGATTCCGGCAGCGATGTCGCTGGAACTGGGGGACGGAATCGCCGCCACCGGTCGCACTGGAAGCGAAAACAACGACAGCTTTACTTCCGATGAGTCGGGCACCATCCACCAGCGGACCAATCGATCGGGCGGGATGCAGGGAGGGATCACCAGCGGTGCTCCCCTCTGGCTGCGGGTCGGATTCAAACCCACATCGACCATCGGTACCACTCAGGAAACGGTCAACCGGTCGGGAACTGGAATCCAATTTGAAGGAAAGGGTCGTCACGACCCCTGTGTGTTACCGCGGGCAGTGGCCATCGTCGAGGCGATGATGGCGTTGGTGCTCGTCGATCGGATGTTGGCGAGGAGGGCGACTCCTCCTGCGAGTGGATAGGAGAAGCGGATGCCCTGGATCGAACCCCTTTCACCAGAGCAAGACGAGAGTGGCCTGCTCGACCGCATCTATGCCGGATCTCGATCACGATCGGGAGAAGTGGCCCAGATCATCCAGGTGATGTCTCCTCGGCCAGACCTTCTGGAACCCTTTCTCGAACTCTACATCCGTCTGATGCAGGGGACATCCGGACTGACACGGGCAGAGCGAGAATGGGTCGCAGTGCTGACCAGTCAGTACAACGATTGCCACTACTGAATCCTCTCACACCTGCGAGATCTGGAGTCACTTCCTGGAAGTGCTGATCTCGTCCAATCGGTCCGGTCCGGGCCAGATGCTCTCGATCAACGAGCCAGTACCATCGCTGCTTTTACCGAGAAGTTGACTCTCACTCCCTCGAAGATGAAGGAAACCGACATCGCATCACTCAGAGGGGTTGGATTGGATGACAGTTCGATTCTCGAGTTGGTTCATGTGATCGGTTTCTTCAACCACATCAATCGTGTGGCAGACTCGCTCGGTGTGGATCTGGAATCCTGGATGGGTGAGAAGGGTACTGAATCGGGTCTCTCCGCCGATTGAAACAATACTTCTGAAAGACTATCATGGAGGATCAGGGATCCAGTGTGCCAGCGATGGCTTCTGCGGGTCCACAAAAGTGCTGCGAAGGAAATGAGAACCGGATGAGGTCAGGACCGGATCCTGTGGATCGACTGCTGAATCGTATTCGCCTGCGAAGAAGACTTCGTCAGGTGATGGGGCATTCCAGTAATGCTCTGGCGTTGGCGTTGTTCTCGTGGGCGATTCTGATTCTCTCGCAGCGCATGTTCAGCATCGGTGTCAGCGAGACTCTGGAAATGACGCTTCCCCTCGGCGTCTTCCTGGTGGTGATCACCGCAGCGTTCCTGTCGGTTCGGAAGTCGCGTCTCGGCGAGGCGGTCGAGGCGGAGCGGGGGGGGCGGATTCCCCAGACCATTTCCACCTCGTTGCTGGCTCGTGACGAAGGATTCAGTGAAGAGGTGGCCGACAAGATCCTGGGTGATGCCTCTCGGATGGCTGAAGGGGTCGATCCACAGCGAGCGATTGCGCTGGGGAGGCCACGAAACCCATGGCGGGTAGTGGTGGCGATTTGCGCGTGCCTCGCTGCAGTTTCGTTCCCAACCTATGACCTGCTCGGAATTGAAGAAGAGAAGTTGAGCAGGAAGAAGGAAGTGGATCGAACCGCCAGAAAAGTGGCCTCACTGGAGCGACGTCTGAGAGATGTGACTCAACTCGCAGAACGTCACCAGATCGATCCAGAGACACAAAAACTGCTCAAGATCATCTCTCGCAAGCCGAAGCCTTCGGTGGCGGAGAAGGGCCGCGCCGCGCCACAGAGTTCGCCGCGGAAGGCCGCCCTGCAGAAGACCCGGAAGGATCGGAGCCAGGTGGCGAATCGCATGACTCGAGCGGAACTCAAGTCTGCCAGAGCGACTGCGGATCGAGTGCGGCAGGCGGGTCAGCAGGAGGGCAGCGAGGATTCCGCAGCGGCAGAGGAACTGCAGAAGGCTCTGAAAAAAGGGCAACTGGGCCGTGCCGGGCAGGAACTGCAGAAGATGGCCAAGGCTGCGGCAAACGCCGGTGCCGAGGGGCAACAAGCGAGAGCGGATCTGGCCAAGATGGCGGAAGCTCTGGGACTGTCCGATGCCCTGAAATCCAAGTTGAAAGATGAGAAGGGGTTGTCGCCAGAGGATCTGCAAAGGCTGTCGCAACAACTGGATCAACTGGCCAAGTTGATGAGGGAGAGCGATCTGCTCGATCATGCTCGAAAGCAGATCCAGTTCACCGAGGCAGAGTTGAGCGCCTTGCCTGCAGAGTGGCCCGACGGCCCACCACCGGAGATTTGCCCCGATTGCCTGGCGGGGACCTGACAGGTCAAAGGAGGAGCCTGACAGGCTCCCTCCAGTGATCGAAGTTTCGTTCACACCCAGCCGAAAAGTAGTTCAGCACAGTCGAAGGGTTCTGCTGCTGCTGGATTGGCCGCGGGTCCGGGATTGCAACTGGGTGGCGGTGGTGGCCTCAGCCCAGCGGCCAAGGATGGGGAGACTTCTTCGACACCAGAAAAGTTGACCGGTAAGGCTCATCGGGGACAGACGGTGGCGACCCTCCTGGTCGAAGGAGATGCTCCATCGGGTGAAGCCAAGGCGACCTTGCGACAGGCGATTCAAGCGGGATCTCGAAGCGCAGAATCGGAGCTCAAGACTCAGCGAGTTCCGGCATCCCTCCGCCAACTCGCTCAGGATTACTTCGATCGTCTCCAGGGGAGAACGGAAGACTGATCGAGCGAATCCCTCGATGACCGTGTGCCCCCACCTGATTACAAGAGGAGATCCGAGTATGAGATCATGGATCTGGCTGCTGGCTCTGCTGCTGCTGAACTCCTGTGTCTCATCTTCTTCCGTGGGAACCCATCCCCTGGAAAATGTCGAACTGATCGGCGGTCCTGGTCGTGGTGTCGGCCGTTTCTTCCAGCCCAGGGCGATCGAGTCGCTCCCGCAACAGCAGTGCATCGTCATCGATCGCAGTGGTCGAGCACAACTCTTCGATTCTGCAGGAAATTTGAAGGATGTGTGGATGCTCCCCGAATGGTCTGCGGGCCATCCGATCGACCTGTGCGGTACTCCCGAAGGAACACTGCTGGTCGCGGACACCCACTACATGAGAATCATCGAGTTCGACCTCGACGGAAATGAACTGCGTCGATTCGGCGAGGATGTGGGGCTGGAACTGGTTCGAGGTATCGATATTGCTGCCGACGGCTCGATCCTGGTCGCTTCCTATGGAGAATTCGATCGGGTCTTCCGCTTTGATCGACAGGGCAACTTGATGAAGATCTGGGGGGAACGCGGCGATGGAACTGGCCAGTTTTTCCGTCCCGAGGGATTGGCGATCGACGCGGATGGAACGATTCTTGTGGTCGATTGTGGACACCACAGGGTGCTTCGGTTCACCCTGGATGGAGAGTACTTGCAGACCATCGGATCTCCGGGACGAGCGGCGGGGCAGTTCGATACCCCATTTGACATCGATGTCGTTGGAGATGGGAGTTTCGTGGTGGTCGATAAGGCAGGGTGTCGGGTCCAACGATTCGCAGCCGATGGATCGCTGGTGGCGGTAGTCGGAGGCACAGGGCGTGGAGCGGGGCTACTCAGTGAACCTCGAGGTGTGGCGGTCTCATGCAGTGGATCGGTTCCCAGGATGTTGATTGCAGATACCGGAAATCATCGGGTGGTGGTCTCCGCAATCCCGGGGGAAGTAAGGTGAGCGTGCCGATCGAATTCGATCAGCCCATTTGGCTGCTGACAGCAATCCCACTGCTGGGCTTGTTGATCTACATCTCGATGCGAAGCCGAGCAGGCTTGCCGATTGCCGTGAAAAATACTGCCCTATTACTACGCGGACTTGCGATCACCGCGCTGGTGCTGGCGCTGGCCCGGACAGTCCATCTGACCGGTGGGGAGGGGTTGAGTGTGCTGGTGTTACGAGACCTCTCGGCTTCCGTGCCGCGCCTCGTCACCGACGATGTGATTTCAAAGACCTCGAAGCGACTCGGAGGTCTCGAGTACCCGGACCAGGTCTCCTTGATTTCGTTTGCCAAGGACCAGCAACAAGAGCAACCGATGTCGACCAGGCTGGGCTCCGGAATTTCGACCAGTCTCGACCGAGGTGGCTCAGATCTCGCTGCAGCATTGAGATACTCTGCGAGCGCTCTGGAGGGGAGTGCGCCCGGCGGTTCGCGGCGAATCATCCTGATCAGTGATGGAAATTCGACCGAAGGAGATCCGGTACGAGAGGCGAAAAACCTCGCAGCAGCAGGGATCGTTGTCGATGTCTTACCGGTGATTTATGACCATCCGAGAGAGGTGATTCTCGAGAGCGTTGAGGCGCCCGAGACGGTCAGGCCAGGCCAGGTTTATTCAGTGGATACCATCATCTGGTCCAGTTCAGAGGCGCCCGCAACCGTGGTTCTCGCCGATGGAGCCGGGGTCCTCGAACGAAGGTCATTGACCCTGGAGGTGGGAAGGAATCGAGTCGCCTTCACCCTCATTGGAGGTTCCGCTGTCATTCAGCGATTGAAGGTGTCGGTCCATCCGGAGCCAGGGCTGGACTCGCTGGAGCAGAATAACTCTGGTATCGGGCTGGTGAGAACGATTCAGCAGCCAAGAGTGGCTCTGGTGACCGATGATCCGGATCGCACCCTGGAGAAGTTGCTCATCTCAGGGAGTATCAATGTCGAGACGATGACTCCCGACCAACTTCCACTGGCTCCTGAGGATTACTACGGAATCGAAGCGTTGATCCTCGATGACATCTCCGCATTCAGGATCGATCCCAAGCGAATCGCAATGCTCGAAAGGATGGTTCACACCACTGGCATGGGTTTGTTGATGGTGGGGGGGCCGAACTCCTTTGGAGCAGGAGGATGGAGGGGGACCAAGGTCGAGATCGCTCTGCCGGTGAAAATGGACATCCAGCAGCGCAAGAAACTCCCCAACGGAGCACTGGCGGTGATCCTTCACACCTGTGAATTTGAACTGGGAAATATGTGGGCGAGGAAGATCGCTTCATCTTCCATCGCTCCGCTGACCCCGAAGGATGAGTTTGGAGTGCTGGTGTACAGCGGAGGATTGGATTTCTGGGGAATCCCATTGGGACCGGTGGGGGACAAGGCGGCGATCCAGAATAAGATCAACTCCCTGAACCCGGCAGACATGATCTCTTTCGGCCCCTCCATGACTCTGGCCATCCAGGGGTTGTTACAATCCAATAGCTACTCGAAACACGTGGTGATCATCTCTGATGGCGACCCGGCCCCCCCGGGGAAGAGATTGCTGGACGCATTTGTCGAGGCAAGAGTGTCGATCTCGACCATCTGCATCAAGCCTCACTCTGGGCCCTCGGCGACTGCCACGATGAAGAAGATTTCGAGTTCCACAGGAGGGCGATACTACTTCATCGATGATCCGGCAAGGCTGCCACAGATCTTCTTCAGGGAAGCGCTAGAGGTGAAGCGCAACTTGATTTCCGAAGAGACATTCACCCCGAACATAGTCGAGAGTGCCGGCCCGATCCAGGGCCTGGAGTCTGGCTTCCCTCCGCTCCACGGCATCGTGCTGACCACCATCAAGCCTCTCTCGAAACTGGTACTGGTCAATCCAGAAGAGGATCCATTGCTGGCACTCGGAAGGCATGGGGTTGGAAAGACTGCTGCCTTCATGAGTGATGTGAGATCTCGGTGGAGTGTCGAGTGGCAAGGCTGGAGTGGTAATTCTACCTTCTGGACCCAACTGATTCGTTCCATCTCCAAGGAACTGGATTCGGGAGTTCTCGAGATCTCGCACTCGGTCGAGGGAGATTCCGGTCAGGTGATCGTCGATGCCATCGATCCCGAGGGGAAGTTCCTCGATGGACTGGAGCTGGAGTGTGTCTTGATCAGCCCGGACCAATCGCAGCAAATGATTGTCGTCAATCAGGTTGCACCAGGGCGATACCTCGGGAAGTTCGATGCCTCTGAGGAAGGATCGTATCTGGTCCATGTCAATCACGATGATGGGCAGGGCAACATCGGTGGGCAGACCAAGTCGATCTCGGTTGGATACCCGGCAGAATTCAGGGCACTTCAAAGCAACGAGGATCTGTTGAAGCGGATCGCCGAAGCCTCTGGAGGTAGAATCTTGACCGATGCCGATGATCTGCTCGATCGCTCCTTGCCACGGCGAAGGGATCGCAGTCCGCTGTGGCATTATCTGGCCATCTGTGGATTGTCCCTGTTCTTCTTCGACATCGTGGCGCGGCGAGTTCAGATGAGGATTCCCACTTTCAAGAGATCCTCGAAGTCGACCATCGAGGAAGAGGTCGAATCGACACCGCTGGTCCGCAGGGCCATCGCTGCCAGAAAAAAGCCGAGCGCAAGACCCTCTGAGGTGGAACCGAAGGAGGAGCTGACGGTGCCCAAGGAAACCCCTGAAGTGGCAGATCAGCACTCTCAGGATCTCCAAAAATTGATCAAGGCGCGCCGTAGAAAGCGCAAAAAGGACCGATGACTCGGTGATCTCATCGATCGGTGGGTCGGGTCCGGTTGACGATCGCTCTCCTGACCCCCAGCATCTACCAGTATCCCCACGCACTGTGTCCGGGGAGGGAGGTCGATTGTCCTTGCGATCCACAGCCTCGACCGTCTCCAGCAGGGAGAGCCACGCGACCTCGGCAACGCTGTCGGTGGTGGCTGCCGTGCTGAACGAGAAGGAAAATCTCGAACCATGGTTACAGAATGTCGGCTGGGCCGACCGGATCGTGGTCATCGATCACGGAAGTGAGGATGGATCCCGTCAGTGGCTAGAGCAACATCCGCAAGTCGAACTGATCGACGCTCCCAAGGGGGAGGGTCTGATCGAGGATATCCGCCGTCTGGGTCTGGATCAGATTTCGGAGGGTTGGATTCTGGTACTGGATCTGGACGAGAGAGTCACGGATGAACTGCGTCAGGAGATCGAGCAATTGATCGAGTCAGATCGTCACGAATCTGGATTCAGGATTCCGTTCAGGCATTACTTGCTCGGGAGTTGGCTCCGCTATGGTGGTTGGAATGATCAACATTTGCGGTTGTTTCGTGCCGGGATGGGCGACTACGAACCGGGGTTGATTCACTCCGAGGCGACTGTAGAGGGAACCATCGGCGAACTGTCCGGATCGGTATTGCACTTCGCCCATCCAACGATTCATGATTTTCTCGCGAGAATGAATCGCTACACCAGCCAGAGCGCCGAGTCTCTGGCCAGAGGTGAGGTGGGTGGGTTGCGAAAAAGAGCGATGCTGCGACAGTCGAGGTGGTCCTGGTTTCGGGCCAGCGCTTCGATGTTCTGGGTGCGATACATCAAGGATCGTGGCTTTCGTGATGGAATGCCTGGATTCGTCGTGGCGGTGCTACTCTCTGCGTACATCTTCATCGAGCAGGCCAAGGCGTGGGAAGTACGACTGGAAAAGGAGGCCTGATGGGGAGTGAAGATCAGCGCCAACCTTCGGGTATCCGCAGATTGTTGGGCTATGCCCTTCCTCATTACAAGTCGATCATCGCCATCGTGCTGCTGATGTGCGTCTATGCCGGTGCCAACAGTCTCAGGTTGGGAGCCGTCGGGCTCGTCATCGACGGAGTGATCTCGCCGAGCCAGGACGGTTCTCGCGGCCGAACGCTGGCGCTATTCGAGGATCACCTGCTACCGCATCTGCCAGGGGACATCCGATTACCGGATCGGACCGAATCTCGTTTTTCGATCGATGGAGCGTTGGTGGTCGGTTTTCCTGTGGTGGTTCCGGATGGCGAAAGCGACGCTGCTGTGGATCAGGCCTGGGATCATGCCTATCTGGTGACCGCTCGACTCAGAGACGGTGGTACCGTGGCGGATATTCGCGCCACCAGTATCCAACTGGATGGAGACTTCGAGTCGAAGGCACGTTCCATCACTGCAGCACAGTTGAGTGGCTTTGATATCGATCCTGGTGATCGCTCTCCCGACAGTGCAGTCATTGCAGAGATCGACGGCTCGGGACATCTGGTGGTCCAGAACGGATCCTCGGGAACCGGAGCACTTCAACTGCTGTGGTCAGTGTCCCTCTTCATCGCAGCACTTTCGCTGGTTGTGGCCACCACCGGTTTCTATCGATTGATCATGGGGCAACGAGTGAGGATTCAGGTGGTGGTGGATATTCGCAACCAACTGTACCGCTTCCTTTCGTGTCAGTCGATCGAGTTCTTCGAATCGCGTCGACACGGGGATGTGGTCTCTCGTGCGGTGGGCGATGTGACGAGTATCTCTGCCTCGGTGCAGTTGCTCTTTGGTGAAATTCTTCAGAGCCCTCTGACCATCCTCTTCTCCCTGGCAGTGGCCTTCATCGCCTCCTGGCAGATGACGGTGGCTGCGATTCCTTTGCTCCTGCTGCTGGCGTTCCCGGTGTTTCGCCAGGCAAAAAAGGTCCGTACTCGTTTCCGAGGGGCTCTCTCCCATGCTGGAGAGACGACGGAGGAGTTGTCCCAGTTGCTCTCTGGAATCAGGGTGGTGAAGAGTTTTGGGCTCGAGGAGCAACGTCAGAAGGAGTTTGAACGCACCTCTGATAAACTTCGGCGTGCCCAGGTCAGTACCGAGGTCGCTCGGGCCAAGGGTAGGAGCCTGGTCGAGGGGCTGTACAACCTGATTGCAGCGTTTGCCATTGCCGTCGGAGGCTGGGTGATCACCGATGGAATCGTCGATGTGACCTTCGGCGATTTTGCTGTGTTCATGGCGGCGATCTTGTCGTGCTATACCCCCATCAAGAACCTCGCAAGGATGGCAACCACCATCGCGGAATCGTCTGCAGCGACCGATAGGATCTTCGAGGTTCTCGATACTCCTCTTCATGTGATCGATCGCCCCGAGGCGATAGCGATGCTCCCCTTCAGCAGTGAAATCGAATTTCGAGATGTTTCCCACAGTTATGTGTCACAGGAGATTTGGGCACTCGATGGGATTCAGTTGAAGATCCAGAAGGGTGAGCGAGTGGCACTGGTCGGTCCTTCCGGATCGGGCAAGTCGACCCTCTTCGATGTTCTGGCCAGGTTCAGAGAACCGACTGGAGGATCTGTTTATTTCGATGGCATCGAATATCGAGACCTGACTCATTCCTCGCTGCTGGATCAGATCGCCATCGTCGGCCAGGAACCGTTTCTGTTTCACACAACGGTGAAGGAGAACATCAGGGGAGGTAATGCTGAAGCTACCGATCAGCAGATCGAAACTGCGGCACGAGCCGCTTCGGTCCATGATGAGATTCTGGCTCTGCCCAGCGGCTACGACACCGTCATCGGTGAGCGAGGAGATCTCCTCTCCGGCGGCCAACGTCAACGCATCACCATCGCCAGGGCGATTCTCAAGAATGCTCCCATACTGCTTCTCGATGAGGCGACCGCTTCACTCGATTCAGAAAGTGAGCAGCGGGTCCATCGGGCGCTGCAACAGTTGATGAAGGATCGGACCGTGCTGGTGGTGGCTCATCGGCTCTCGACGATTCGTGATGTTGATCGAGTGGTGGTCCTCGATGGCGGTCGAATCGTCGAGCAGGGCACCGACCAACAGCTGCGATCTGCAGGGGGACTCTATGCACGTCTCAGCGAAATCCAGCAGGCCGGCCTGGCTGAGGGCAGCCAGTAAAGTCGGCTGAATCTGGCCATCTGCGTTCATGACATTGGGATAAGGGGTCGGTGGGTCAGTTTATAGAGGCATTTGAGAGATGTGGTGAAAATTGCCTCTACCCGGCATTTCTTCCATGAATTCTGGCAGATAGCCTTGATATTTAGAGGGAGTAACAACTTTGGTATGAAGGATGCATGTTAACAAGCAGCGGCAGGGAGATTTATTTTTCCCTTCGTTATTATTCAACTCTTCCTCGCTGTTGGGAGTGTGACTGTCGGAACCCCTTATACCGACAATCACCTCCCATTTTTAATTCCCCCCCGGTCACCGACGAGATCCGCCAGCGCCTGGATCACCCTCATGGGATCTCCCTCGAGCAGCCGATGGTGTACTGGAAGGGCCAGTACCCTGCGCGCCGCTCGCTGTGCCACCGGGAATAACTCGGCGAGATCATCGGAGAGATATCGATCGGTGGAGAGGCAACTTTGTTGGGGAAGAGTGGAGGGGTAGTAGATCCCCGAATCGATTCCACGCTCGGCGAGCTGGTCGCGAATCTGGTCACGGTCGTCGACTTGCACGATGAACTGGTGCCAGCAGTGATCGGATCCCGATGTGCGCCCGAGGGGGACGACCCTCGAGGTCAGGTGGTGCTCCTTCAATGCGTGGAGGTATTCCTTCGCATTGCGCTGGCGGATCGCTTGTCGCTCATCGAGTCGCTGTAATTGCAGGGACAGGATGGCGCCCTGAAATCCGTCCATTCGTGCATTCCAGCCCAGCATCTGATGATTGTAGCCACCCGCATCTCCGTGAACCCTCAACTGTCGCACCTTGTTGGCGATCTCGTCGTCCTGGCAAACGATCATTCCCGCATCTCCTGCTGCCGCAAGATTCTTGGTCGGGTAGAAGGAGAATGCGCCCACATCTCCGATGGCTCCTGCCGGGCGACCCCCCTGGAAGACGCCGAACGCCTGGGCAGCATCCTCGACGATGGGAATCTGCTGTTTCTGCGCGATCTTTAGCAGCGCATCCATGTCAGCGGTTTGACCGTAGAGGTGAACCGGAAGGATGGCTCGAGTCCTGGACGAGATCAGCGTCTCTGCAGCAGCGGGGTCGATGCAAAGAGTATCGGGGTCCAGATCGCAGAAGATCGGCACGGCACCCAACTGGACGATCACCGATGCCGTGGAGAAGAAACTGTAGGCGGGAACGATCACCTCATCTCCGGAGGTGACTCCAACGGCGCTGAGCGCCACCTTCAGCCCATCGGTACCGCTCGAGACGCCAAAGGCGTGCGCCACGCCGAGCCGTTCCTTGCAGGCGGATTCAAACCTCTCCACCTCTGCTCCGAGGCAGAAGGAATTGGAGTCGATGGCGTTGCCGAGTGCTTCAAGCCACTGGGTCTTCTCAGCAGCGTCATCCGGGCCGACGGCGACCATCCGGATTCTCTCGGTTGTGGACAAGTTAGCCTCCCTCAATCAGCCGTTACTCTTCTGGTCCTGAGATGAAAACCAGTCATGGAATTGCTTCAGGCCCTGCTCGATCGAGACTGCCGGTTCGAAGCCAAGTTTCGCTCTGGACTTCTCGATGCAGGCGCAGGTTTTGGACACATCTCCCGACTGGAAGGGATGAGGTTCGATGGTGTAGGGCTGACCACAGCAGGCCGCAATCGATTCGATCAGACGATCGAGGCGGATGCTGTCGTGATTGCCGAGGTTGAAAATCTCATACCCTTCGCAGCGATCGAGGGCTGCGAGAACCCCTGCAGTGATGTCATCGATGTAAGTGAAATCTCGTTCAGAGGATCCATCCCCGTACATCGGGACCGGCAACCCCTGTTCGATCAACCGGGTGAACAGGTGGATCGCCATCTCGGGACGCTGCCTCGGGCCATAGACCGTGAAGAATCTCAGGCATGAGACATTGAGTCCGTGCAGGTGATGGAAGGTGTGGCACAGCAATTCCCCCGCCTTCTTGGTCGCAGCATAAGGGGACACTGGATGATCGACCGGGTCACTCTCCTTGAAGGGCGTCTCGGTTCTTTCACCGTATACCGATGATGACGAGGCGAAGACGAAATGGTCGATGGAATGTTCCCTGGCCATCTCCAGCAAGTTCGCCGTGCCATTGAGATTGACGTCAACGTAGAGAGCGGGCTGGCGGATCGAAGGTCTGACCCCGGCTTTGGCTGCCAGATGGATCACGCCATCGATGCTGCGGGTCCTGGCGATTTGCTGGAGCAACAGTCGATCACGAATATCGCCCTTGATCAGCTCGAATCCGTTGCTCGACAGGCAGGGTTCGATGTTGGCGTGCTTGAGAGCCGGATCGTAATCATCGGTGAAGGAGTCGAGGCAGAGCACCTCGTCACCACGTTCGAGTAATCGTTGGCATAGGTGGCTTCCGATGAAGCCAGCACCGCCGGTCACGAGAATGTGGCTACCCACCGGGGCTCCCTTTCGATGTGGATTCCTTCAGTTCGGAACGATTCTAGGCGAGTATTGGAATCTCTGCCAATGGAGCCGAGGAATCGCTCCAATTATCCGTGATTCTGGTATCTGGTAGGGTCAGGAATCGCCGCCTCTTCGAACCCTCGTCTTCTGAGTCCACACGAATCGCATCGCCCGCAAGCCTGGCCTGCTGCGTCGGGAGCGTAACAGGAGAGGGTGAGCGATAGATCCACACCTAGTTCCGTCGCGGTGCGGATGATCTGGGCTTTGCTCATCTCCACCAGCGGGGACTGTAACCTCCACCACGGTTGATCCGACTGGTTTGACCCTTCCCGCGTCCCTCGGTGGGCTGCAAGCAGGAACGCTTCGAGAAATTCCGGGCGGCAATCGGGGTAGCCGCTGTAGTCGAGAGCATTGACTCCGATCCAGATGTCACGAACCGAACGTGCTTCTGCCGCAGCTACTGCCAGCGACAAGAACACGAGGTTTCTTGCCGGTACATAGGTCGTTGGAATCTCCTCGCGCTGGCTGGCCCCCTGCTGTGGCTCATCGGGGATGGGCGATGAGCCGAGCAGCGCGGATCCACCGATGTGGTCGAAGGGTAAGTCGAGGATCAGCGGTGGTGGCAGATCGAGGGAGTGGGCGATCAATCCGACCTGCTGCGTTTCGATCGAGTGGTTCTGGCCATAACGAAAAGTCAGTGGGAGCGGGCGAAATCCTCGCGAGATGGCGATGGCCAGGACGGTGGTGGAATCGAGGCCACCACTGGCCAGGGCGATCGAATCAAAGGAATCTTCCGGAGCGAAATCCGCCACCTCGGGTACCTCCTCATGGTCGGGGTCTTCCAGGTCGTATATCCTGAGGCAAGTCTGTGGGCAAGGACAGGGTTGTATACGGAGCGGGAGAATGGGGGATCCTTGAAGATATTGATGGTAGGAGGGCGCCTCGACTGGTCGGTGCCCACGACTCATGCACTGGGTCTTGCCGAAGGTCTGATCCAGCGTGGGCACGAGATCCAGATGGTGTGTCGTGGTGGCGTCTTCTTGCCGCGATTCCGCGAGATCGGTGCCGAGGTATACCAATATCCCTCCTCGTGGCTGGCCCGCCGTCGCCTCATGATGTTTCTGCAAGACTTCGATCCGGTGGTGGTTCATGCCACAGGCGGACTGGGGGCGCAAAAGATCGCATTGAGATTATCCAAGGTCCTCGGTCGTCCGATGGTCCATACCGTGCATTCCTGGCTGAGTGGCGAGCGGTCTGCCCGGGCGACGCGTCATGCCTCGGCGGTGATCGTCGTCAATCAGGATCTGCGGGAGCATCTGGTCGGAGAACTGGGGATCTCCAAGGATAAGATCCGCGTCATTCCTTACGGCATCGAGATCCCCGAGGTGGTTCGAGAAGCGTGGAGTCCCAAGGGGATCCCGGTGATCGGAACCGTTGGAAGGCTCGATAAAGGGAGACGGCTCGACGATTTCCTCAAGGCTGCGGGATTGCTGAGAAAGAAGATCGGAGACGTAGTCTTCACGGTGCTGGGAGAGGGTCCGGATGAGCGCCGACTTCGGTCAGTCTGCAAGACGATGGATCTCGAGGGGCACCTGACTTTTGCCGCTCCTCCGGCAGATATCGATGCGGTATATCGAGCTTTTGATGTGTTGATGCTGGTCAGCGACTGGGGGGGAGCAGGTCTACACATGCTGGAAGGCCTTGCTCGGGGGATTCCTACCATCGCCACCGGCGGGGGAGAGATCCTCTCGCTGCTGGGGGAAGAGGGAATCTGCACCCTGGTTCGACCGGGAGATCCCGAGGCACTGGCCGAGGAAGGGGAGCGATTGCTGGCGGATCCTCAACGGGCGCGCAACCAGGTTGTGGTCGGAGTGGAGCATGTTCGTCGTCACTTCCCGATGCGAGCGATGCTCGAACGGGTGGAAGAACTTCATAAGAGCCTCACGCAGACCCCTGTTACATGATCGTCCTGCCAGCGGATCATCCGGGTCGCTATTGCGGGTCGATGTCGGTCGATCGCGCGGATCCAACGGTCGACTGGTGGACAGGGGCGCCTGCCACGCTTATCCTCATGCCATGACGAAGATGATCGTCATCCCTGCGCGTCTGGCCTCGCAGAGACTTCCTCAAAAGTTGTTGCGAGACGAGACCGGCTGGCCGCTCATTCGCCACGTTTATGAACTCTGTCTTCAGGTTTCAGACGTGGATGGGGTGGTCGTCGCTACCGATGGAGATGTTCTCGCCGAGGTCGTGGCAGGATTTGGCGGCCAGGCGGTGGTGACTCCTGCCGACCTTCCCACTGGAACCGATCGTGTGGCTCATGCGTGCCAGCAACTCGGTCTGGCAGATCAGGATCTGGTGATCAATGTGCAGGGGGATGAGCCGGAGATGGATCCGGGCCATGTGGAACGGTTGATCCAGTTGCTGGAGGAGCATTCCGGTTGTGGAGTGGCGACCCTGGCCATCCGCCGTTTGGGCGACTCCTCCGTCAAAGATTTCCACAATCCTAACCGGGTCAAGGTGCTCATCGACGGTCAGGGGCGGGCACTCACTTTTACCCGGAGAGCGGTACCTGAAACGGCAGAGGATGCGGTTCCTGAGGGGGGGTGGCTCCAACACATGGGAATTTACGGCTTCCGCAGGGGAGTCCTGGGCCGCTATCCTCAGCTGCCCAGGGGGATTTTGGAGCAGCAAGAGCGACTGGAACAGTTGCGCTTGCTCGAGTCAGGGTGTGAGATCAGGGTTGGAATCGTCGATCACGCCGAGGCGGGGATCGACACGGAGCAGGATTACAGGCGATTTGTGGAGAAGTTCCGCGCGGTGCGGAATGAGCAGGGTGGCGAGGGAGAGAGCGGGTGGAGTCCCGCAGGAAACCCTGGCCGGGGGGAAACGGACGACAGTTCATGACACAGTACATTTTTGTGACCGGTGGAGTGGTTTCCAGTCTGGGCAAAGGACTTACGAGTGCAGCGATCGGCTCCCTCCTCGAGAGCCACGGCTTGAAGGTCGCCCTCCAGAAGTTCGACCCCTACATCAATATCGACCCGGGGACGATGAGTCCATTCCAGCATGGTGAAGTCTATGTCACGCCGGACGGGGCCGAGACTGATCTCGATTTGGGTCACTACGAGCGATTCACTTCCTGCGAGATCAGTGCCAACTCCAACTACACCACGGGCAAGATCTATTCGACCGTGATTCAACGGGAGAGACGAGGTGATTACCTCGGCAAGACGGTCCAGGTCATTCCGCATATCACCAATGAGATCAAGGAGTGCATCGCCAAGGTAGGATCCACCGATGTCGATGTGGTGATCACCGAAGTGGGTGGAACCGTGGGAGACATCGAGAGCCTTCCGTTCCTCGAAGCACTGCGGCAATTCGGCCATGAGCATGGTCGAGAGAATGTCCTCTTCATCCACCTGACACTTCTGCCCTATCTTCGAGCCAGTGGAGAAATCAAGACCAAGCCGACCCAGCATTCGGTGGGACGCCTGAGAGAAATCGGAATCCTTCCGGACATCCTTGTCTGTCGGACCGAAATTGATGTCGAACAGGAGGTTTGCGACAAGATCGCACTCTTCTGCAACGTTCCCGTCGATTCCGTGTTCATCGAGAAGGATGTAGAGACTTCCATCTATGAACTACCACTGGTGCTCAGGCAGCAGCAGATGGATAGCAAGATCCTCCAGCATTTCGGTCGTCAACCTGGATCTGGCAACATGGATCGCTGGATCGAGGTGGTCGAGTCGTTGCGCTCTCCACAATCGGAGGTCGAGATCGCGGTGATCGGCAAATACATCGAACTTACCGATTCTTACAAGTCGATCTACGAGTCGTTGACCCATGGTGGGATTCACCATCGAGCGCGAGTGAGATTTCGCCGAATACAAGCGGAGGACCTGGCTGAAGGAGATGCTGCTGCAATGATTGGCGGCGTCGATGGAATTCTGGTTCCGGGTGGGTTCGGAGAGCGTGGGTTGGAAGGCAAGGTGAACTCGATCCGCTACGCCAGGGAGAACAAGATCCCATTCCTGGGGATCTGCTATGGCATGCATGCGGCGGTGATCGAATACAGCAGAAATGTCCTGGGAATCGAGGGGGCGTCCTCGACCGAGATCCACAAGGACACCAGCGATCCCGTGATCACCTTGCTCGAGGAGCAGGAAGGCGTCTCTGAAAAGGGTGGAACGATGCGATTGGGCTCATGGCCCTGCCGCTTCTCCAATGATTCGATCTGCTTCAAGGAATACGGGCGTTCAGAGGTGGGCGAACGCCATCGACACCGGTACGAGTTCAACAATCTTTACCGTGACCGATTCGCCGAAGCGGGGATGAGGATTGCAGGAGTCTCTCCCGATGGTGAGTTGGTGGAGGTGGTCGAGGTGGTAGATCATCCATGGTTCGTCGCATGTCAGTACCATCCAGAATTCCAGTCAAAGCCCTATGATGCTCATCCGTTATTCAGCGGATTGATCGGTGCTGCGATGGAGAGGAAGTCGAGTCGTGACTGACCCGGACAAACGAATAGATGACGACTGGAAGAAGCGTGCCCAGGATGAAAAGGCCAAGATTGCCAGGGAACTGGATGCCAGTGCTGATCCTGTCACCGAGGTCACCGATGCCCCGGCGGCCGAGGGGGACCCACTCTTCCCATCTCTGGTCCAGCAGATCGCATACCCGGCCTTGATGGCTCTGGGGCAGATTCCCGACCCCAGGAGTGGCGAGAGGATGCTCGATCTCAAGCTCGCCAGGGAGTCGATCAATCTCCTCTCGGTACTCGAGAAGAAGACCGCTGGTAATCGAGATCCAGAAGAGGACAAGATGATCCGAGATCTGGTGAGAGATTTACAGATGGCCTACACTCAGACCGCAGAGGCTGCTCAGCGGTCTGCAGAAGATCAAGGTTCCGGCAATCCAGCCGAGTGAGGGATCTCTCAGGGAGATATTCGATGACTTCGCGCAGGGTGCTCATCACAGCGGCGTTACCGTACGCCAATAACCATCCGCATCTGGGGCACATCGCTGGGGTCTACCTTCCGGCGGACACCTACAATCGATATCTGCGCCTGGTTGGAGTCGAGACTATTTTCATCTGTGGCAGTGATGATCATGGGGTTCCCATCACGATCTCTGCCCAGAAAGAAAACAGTACTCCACGGGAAGTGGTGCACAGATATCGCTCCATCCAGGAGCAAGGTTTTTCGGCTCTGGGGATCTCATTTGATCATTACAGCGGAACCTCCACCTGTGAAGGTCACCAGGAATTGGCGCAGGAGTTCTTCCTCAAGATTCGCGATCGAGGCGATATCGAGGAAAAGGTCACGGACCAGTTTCGCTGTACGGATTGCGACATGTTCCTCCCCGATCGCTATGTCGAGGGGGATTGTCCTCTGTGTGGCGCCAGTGATGCACGTGGAGATCAATGCGATGCGTGCGGTGGTGCCTTTGAGCAGGATCTGCTGATCAAGCCACGCTGTGTCAATTGCGGATCCAATCCTCAGCTCACCTCGACCCGACACTGGTTCTTTCGCCTCGATCGTTACGAGGAGAGGCTGGAAGAGTGGCTCGAGAGTCGTGAAGGCTGGCGTGACAATGTACGAAACTTCTCCCGCGGAATCGTACGGGAGGGATTGCCCGCCAGGAGCATCACCAGAGATCTCGAATGGGGTGTGCCTGTGCCCCTGGAAGAGGCGAAAGACAAGGTATTGTACGTCTGGTTCGATGCCCCGATCGGTTACATCTCCTTCACTCGTGAGATGTTCAGGGCAAGGGGGCAGGAGGATGAATGGCGCTCCTGGTGGTCCGATGAAGACGTGGAGATCGTCCACTTTCTCGGTAAGGACAACATCATCTTTCATGCAGTGATCTGGCCATCGATGCTGCTGGGGCATGGTGACTTCAGGTTGCCCACGTCGATACCTGCTAACGAGTATCTCAACTTCAAAGGTGAAAAGTTTTCCAAGTCGAAAGGGGTCGGTGTCACGGCACAACAGATCCTTGAGCAATTCGATGCGGATCGAGTTCGCTACTACCTGACAGCGATTGCGCCCGAGGGCAAAGACTCCTCCTTCACCTGGGAAGATTTCATCCAGAGGAATAACGATGAACTGTCCGATGTAGTGGGCAACTTTGCCCACCGCGTGCTGACTTTTACGGTCAAGAATTTTGAGACCAAGGTGCCTGCCGGAGTGGAGGACTCTCCATTCCTTGAAGAGGTCTTGAGTGTGGTTTCCGAGGCTCGGGAGCAGTGGTCAAAATCTTTCGATCGACAGAGATTCAGAGAAGCTCTCGACCGAGTCGTGACCCTGGCTCGTCATGGAAATCGTATCTTTGATGCTGCAGAACCGTGGAAGAGTCGCAAGGTCGACCTGGAACGATGCGGTGCAGACCTGGCAGCACTGCTGGAACTGGTGCACGCAGTTTCATTACTGCTGCTACCGTTCTTGCCGGTCAGCGCGAACAAGTTGGCAGCGACTTTTTCCGACGCCACAGCCGACCCTGAAACTGCGGTGATGAAACTGGGGACCGAGCACTTGCTACAGCCAGGTGCACTCCTCAATCCTCCCGGGATCCTCTACCCTCGGCTGGAATTGCTCGACGATGAAGAAGAGGGCCCCGCCTCGTAACAGCGTTTGGCCCAGTTCAGCCATGTCGATTGGCTTGCGTCCGCAGGGTCGCGCAAGGTTGTTTCAAACAGTTTCCGGACCTCCGACCGCTTGACCATTCCGGCAACCAGGCACTTGTAGATCTTCTCCCCTAATCGGTAACCGATGAGGTGGGCAGTGCCGCTGCGGACGTCCTCATCTCGCAGGGGCAGTGGGGTGGGTGTCGGGATCTTCCCATTCCCTTCGAGCCAGGTCTGTTCGTTTTCGATATGGAGCAGGGAGTCGCGAACTGTTTGACGAGTTGCCTTGAGGAGAGGGTCGAGAGAGGGACTGTTCAATTCCCCCAGCAATGTTTCGAGTTCTTTCACATCCATGCAGGCTCTTTTGTGATCGATGATCTTGGTGCCGATGTAGCCGATCGCTTCGCGGATGGCGATCTCATAGAAGTGCTGGAGTGGATCGCTGGAAGAATTGGTTTCGTTGCATTTAACCGAGTTGATGTGATGAGACGCTTCTTCTGCGGCATGACGGATCGATAGATTGCCGAGGACGATGACCTGAGCATCGGGCAGATAGCACGACTCTTCTCGCGCCAGTTGGGAGTTCACAAGTTCCATCTGTTCAGGACCCAGGGAATGGGTGTTTCTGAGACGATCGAGCAGGTCGAGATTTCTTCCGGTGTGAACAGTGAATCCATCGAGGCCTTTGGTGGGAATATCAAGGTAGCCGCAGATGGTCTCGATCATCATCCATACCTGATCGGACATGATCGTCGAGGAGATCGATGGCAGATTGTGCACTCCTCTGGATTCTTCCAGTTCCTCCTCGTTCAGCTGCCAGTTGAGATAGGACTGGTGCTTTACCATCGGGGTGGTATTGATCATGCAGTATCGGTCTTCGCCGATCCCTACTGCGGCGACCGATTGCTCCAGACCGGTCCTGGCCAGCTCCCAGTAGACACGATCCAGGTTCTGGAACACCGTGGTCTGGCGAGGTGGTTCGATTCCGGTTCGCTTCGCTAGCAGGGAGATCTTCTCTGGAAGGTGTTCTGGAGCGACATGAAGATCCCCAAAGATTACCGCCAGGGTCGCATCCGGGAACTGTTCGAGAACTTCTAGAATCCTCATCGCAGCGATCTTTTCCCGAGCGTTGAAGGAGTCGCCGACAATCGTCGGTTCCGAGTTGAGGGCGATCACTGGCAAGCCGGCATCCCGGCAGAACTCAAGCTGGAGAGAGTAGTTTTTCCATGGGAATCCCCATCGATGGTCCCAGTTAGATTCCTTCAATAATTGTTCGTCATCGATTTCTTTGCGGCGCCAGCGATCGAGCAGTGGTTGCGAATCGACGTGAAAGGCTTCGGTGGCGAGCACTACTTTTTTGCCACTCTGGAGCCATGATTCGATGACCCTCAGAGGGCCCTTTTGTGATTCCCTGAGGGTGTGATAATCGCCGAAGTGGACCACATCAAAGTCGCTGGTTTCTTGCGAGAGTTGGTCGATGGAGATGGGGGTAAGCGGCCCCTCGCTGGCCTCGTAGTAAGCCTTTCGCCAGCGCGGTAGTGCACCACTGGGATCGATGATCGAATCGTCGATTTCTCGGCGAGTCTGCTCGGAGAGAGTTCGTTGCAGGGTCATCAGCCGTTCTCGGGCTGGCACCGGGGAAGCACTCAAACGATTGATCCCCACGAATCAAGATCTGTCGGTGAGTTGAGATTCTTGAATGGACTTTGTGTCGGAGGGTCCGAAGCTGGAGAGAATTGTTCGGGCCAGTGAAGCAGTCGGGTGCTGGACCTCTTGACCCAGGCTAATAACGCCAGATCACCGTCGGGGGGGGAAGAAAATTTGAGTGCGGAGGGGTCCCATACTGCAGCAAGAGGTTGAGGGCGATGATCATCGACCGGAATCACCGAGATCCCAGGGCTGTGGTGAGAGCAGATGGTGGAAACGGTGGAGGAATCCAGAAGCGGCAAGTCGACGGCGGCAACGAAGACCGGTACCGCCAGTCTCTCGACGATCGATTCGATCACGTCGACCAGGCAGCGACTCCCGGGAGGATCGAGTAATACCCGATGCCATGACAGATCCTCGAATGAGTCGAGCAAACTCCGGTCCTTGAGCGCCACGGAGATGCGGGGGAAAAGCGCAGAGAGCTGGTCATGCTGCCTTTTTAGCAAGGTGACACCGTCCAACTCCAACAGAGCCTTGGGTTGCCCCATGCGGGTTCCCAGTCCCCCGGCGAGGATCACGCAATCGGAGACGGTGCGTCGGTCTGGTTGGTTCATCTAGAGCACCTTTTCCATGGCAGTGGAATAACTTGTCGAAGCAAGGGGGTCAACGGTGCAGATCTAGACCCGGCTCCAGCGTCGCAATTGTCGTAGAGTTGCCCGGAGATCCTTGGGAAAGCCCGCTTCGATGGTGATCGGTTGGCCAGTCTCTGGATGGGTCACCGAGATGGAAAGGGCGTGGAGGCCGAGCCGACCCAGTAGTGGCCGTTCCACTGTCGATTTGCGGGGGCGGTAGTCCTTTTTGAAGGATGAGAGGAACAGCGCCTCTCCATCACCATAGAGTGGATCGCAGACGCAGGGCGTTTTCAATTTCGCCATCACCATGCGGATCTGGTGGGTCCTTCCGGTGCTGGGAGATGCTTCGACCCAACTGTGGTCCCGAAAAGCCTCCATTACCCGATAATCGGTGACACACTCCTTGCCATCGGATTGGAATCGCATCGATCCGGGTCGGGCAGGATTCTCATCTACATGGAAAATGCTGGTGCCTCTGGCAGGAGAAGGAAGATCGGAGACCAGCGCGCCGTAACGCTTTTGCACTTCCCGATTCATGAACTGCTGCCTCAGGTGAGATTGAGCGGAGCCATTCTTGGCGAACAGGATCACCCCGGAGGTTTGCTTGTCGAGGCGATGGACTACATGGGGTTTCAGTGCCTGGGGATCTTTCTGTTTCCATAGATCCCACAGCAAGTCGATCAGGCAGGGCGCTTGATGGTCCCACCTTTCGCTGACGGTGCTGAACCCTGCTGGTTTATTGACCGCGACGAACGAATCGTCGTTGTGAAGGATTTCCAGCGGGCGCATTCTTGGGGGTCGCTCCGACATCTGATCTAACTTCCCGGCAGCCGTGATGCTGCTGTTTCCAGTTGCTGGATTCCGAGCATCGAATCGGCATGGTCGTCATCGTTACGCTTGGCGATCTCAGAAAATGCGCTGATCACCTGCAAGAATCGATCATAGGAGCTCTTGTCGCCACCTCGCCACCGCGCAAACTCTAGCCAACCGGTCGCAATGTTGATGAGGAACGAGGCGTCCGGACCGACCTCGATCGGTGAAGCAGATTCTTTGGCATGGTCTCGAGCAGCTTCCAGGGAACTTTCGAATGCCGCGATCGCACCGGACCAGTCTGCCAGTCCACAACGATGAGTTCCGAGAGCCCACCAGGCCATGTGGAACGGGACCGCTCCCTTGTTCAGTTCGGATCTCCAGCGAAGGCAATCCTCCGCACAACGAATCCCTGCCTTGAAGTGGTCATCCGTTCGAGGCTCGGGATCTTCAGGCCAGCAAGGAGCCAGGTCGGCAGCAAGGTTATAGGAGAGAATGTTGGCTCCGTCGAGGCGTCGGTCCCTTTCCTCGGCATCGGATTCAACTTCTGCCTGGGCAGCAAACTCATCGATGGCGGCGCGAGAGATTGCGATGAGATCAGCCAGGGTCCTCGGCAAGTCCTGGCCTGCAGAGATGCGCTGACTGGCCATCAAGAACAAGCCCCTCCGTTGCATGGGTTCACTCTTTGCGCCGATGTGATCGATCAGGGAGACGATCCCGGACTGGAGATAGATTTCACTCAATTCGGGCCACAGTTGTTCGAAAGGATTGGTGGTCTGGGTCATCAAATTTCCTCCAGTGAGATATTATCGAACCAGACTGTACCGGATTGTCCCTTCACAAAACAGGCGATGTAGGTGGTCCGACTGGTCCCTGGCATCCAGTCAAACTTGATCCTCGTCCATTCCGTATCTCGGCGAAGTGGTGCAGATCGAGAGGACCATGACCCGAGCCTGCCGGTGAAGAACCCGATCAGCGCTTCACCTTCGAACTGGCTCGCCTTGACCAGTGCGGTCACTCGATATTTTTTTCCAGGGGTGACGACGATACGCTGGATGGTTCCACCGGCTCCGGGTTGGATGATTTTTGCCCGTAAGGCTCGGGTTCCATCGACCAGGCCTTCTGTATCCTCATCGAAGACCACCGAACCTCCAGGATCGACTTCCCCTGGGATCCAACCGTCGAGTAATTTCTTGGCCTCGAAGTTTCCATTGATCAGCGGCTGGTGCACATCGTATCGAACGACCTCTTGTGTAAGATCCTCACCTTGTGGCCCTTCGTCGAGGATCCCCACCGGAACAGGGTCTCCCTCGGCGGTCATCAACTCCAGGCGTAAACCGCGAGTGCCGACCATCTGGGTCACTGCCACTTCGATGATGTTCTCACCTCGAAAGAGTTGGATGGGGAACGGCTTCTTCTGGTTCAGCATCAGTTCGTCGTGCATCGGTTGGCCCATCTGGGGACTGGCATCGATGAACCCGACGGGAGAACCGTTGAGGCTGATTTGCATCTTCACATCCGTGGCCACGGTCAACCTCGCCTCGACATCATTGTTGACCACGATGCGGCGAAAGAGCAGCCACTGTCGATTCCGAGTGACGGGGTCCTGTCCTGCAGTGAGATCGGTGAAGGGACTGGGCCAAACCAGAGGTCTCCATTGCGGGTTGGATTCTGCCGGACTCTTCCTCTGATTTCTCCTGCGGGTAACGGATGATTCCACCGGTCCCAGCACCCACCACCCATTGATCACAGTTCCTTCGAGCCGATTGTAGTTCAATTGTATCGGGTGCTTTCGGGTGAACTGAACCGACGAACCGCCCAGATCGACGCGATCATCGAACACCGGCCATCCATTGGCGCGGAAGATCCAGGCGATATTTTCCCCCAGAGCGAGGGAGTAGAGTGCGGCGATTCGTTCGATACTGGAGAGCCCATGAAGGCGCAGTGTTTGCTCGGAAGCCTTGCGTTCGGTGAACATCTTGTGGTGAACACCAACTCCGTGGATGAATCTCAGGGCGGCAAATACGGAGGGGTTTGGTTGCCATATTGATCTCTCGTCACTATTTCTGTCGAGCAGCCAGCGAATGGTTTTCTGGAAAGCGTTGGCGTTGAGTAGCCGATATCCCAGTTCCCCGTAGATGCCCTCGTCGACACCACAATCGGCCAGCAACATGTAGGGGTCGTGGCCGAATCCGATGTTATGACCCAACTCATGGGTGTAGGCGCCGGGCAAGCGATCTCCCTGACCGGTGTAGTCATGCAAGACTGCTGCATCGAGAACGATGACTCCGCCTCCTCCGAGACCGCCGACTCCCGGTGGTAGGAAGATATCGAAGTCCATCAGCAGTCTCAGGACTCCATCGGCGCACCCGAGGTGATCCTTGCAACCCCTCAGACTGCGGGCCACCTCCGGCATCATCGATTTCATCCTTGCACGAAAGATACTGGGCCCGGTGGCACTCGATCCGGCATCGTTGACGGTGATGGGAGTCTCGGCCTTGGCGATCCCACGAATCGCAGAATTCCCGAACGGCGCATCGATCTGGATGCTCAACTTGTCGAGGTCGACTCGCTGCAGTGTTTCAGGCTCTTGCCAGCGCATCGCTCCGAGGGTGCGGTGGATCAGCACCTTGCCCGATCGATCGACTGCAGCAAGGGAACCATCGTTGCCCGGGACCCGGTCGAGGACTCGCCCCCCTGCATCGGAGATGGAGAGACGCATCTGTATCGTCTTGTCCTTGCGTTCGTAATGGAGTCTCGGCGTCCAGGGTGATCGTGGTTCCAGGTCAAATTTTTGTCCGGCAGATAATAGCGCTCGATAGGGCAAGAGGCGGGCGGTTTTCCCTCCGGGAAGGGTACTTCGAGTTTCCAGCCGATAGGTCCCTGGCATCACCCAGGCTCGCCGAGCCTGCCGGGTCTCGAGGGTGAAGCGTTCTCGGAATCCGTCTACCGCCACCACCTCGATGGTGGCATCTGCAGCACCACCGAACGCAGACTCGGCACTGTACTGGAGGCGACTCATACGGTTCTGGTCGATCAAGATCGGCACCACTTCACGGTCGCCACCGGTTTTGGCACGGGTGAGCACCGCTTCACCTTCAGTGGTGCGGCACAGCACGCAGATATCGACCGGAGGTCCCGACATCAACAGGCGAAACTGCCCGGTGGGGGCCGAGCGCGATGACTCCAACCGTCCGCGGGCCCCCACCTCCATCGCCACTCTTTCGGTGGTGAAGGCTGCGGCGACCGGTTCAGGGGTGATCCATATCTTCTCGATGGACAGACCCTTTCCCTGGCGGTCTTCGACCGAGATCACTGTCTGCTTCCTCGGCTCCAGGAGGATGCTGGAACTCTCCCCTGATAGGGTTTGCTGTAGCAGCAATAATCTTGGCAGGGTCAGTACCAAAGTGTTGTCATCTGGATCGATATCATCGACCACTTCACCCTGGGCGATGACGGTCCAGGAACCGGGCACAACCACTGCGCTCCAGCGTCCATCGGTTCCCGTGGTTCCCTCGACGACCGCCAGACTCTCGTTGGAGAGGAGCAATAGTTTGGCCCCTGCGACCGGCTTTCCAACTTCGTCTCGCACCTCGACCGAGATGGGTCGGAGCCTGAATTTCTCTCGAACCCACTCCTCACGCTCTCGTTCCCGTGCGATCGCTTTGGCCTCCTTGGCACTCTCGGAAGATCGCCCCGGGAGTAGAACTCTCTCGACCGAATCGAGGAGCTCCCCGTCCTCATCGAGCATCTCGACCAGTACTGGTTGGTCGCCTGGATCCTCGATGGCGAGGTAACGACGCAAGCTCAGCCCCGGATCGACTCTGAATCGCATCTCCAGGTCGTTGCGTAGCGGAGTCTTCAACTGGACCAGTTGTCTCTCGGTGGTCGAGTTGTCGACCTCGAGGGCGATCACCCGGAATCCTTTTCTGCTGCCGGAGCCAAGTCGCTTCAGTTCTTTGCCTCTTCGATCGATGAAATCAGGTCCACCATGATGATCCTTTTGATGGAACTGATAGGCGATGATTCGATCGGAAGGAGGCCATGCCTCGTCAAGGATCCTCAACTGCAGTTTTCCATCGTCAGGTGTGGGTACGGTCTGTACGTCGGACACCTGATCGTCGGTCACCCGGTCTTCGCCACCAGTGGGGGCGACATCATCGACCGCAGGCTCGAAGGAGACCTCGAAATTAGCATCCGGAGTGAAGCCGCTGGTGACCGGCCGATTCGGTCGATCGATCGCGCTCGATACAGCATCAGAACCCTGCACCTTCGGGACATCTTTGGGTTCCGCTGAGGGGAGAGGGATCTGCAGATTCGTACCGGGCTGCCCGGTGGCGGGTTTGACCGCAGCGACCCCGATCTCTGGAGGAAGTTCCTGCGGCGTCGGCCCCAGTTGGCTGACGAAGTAGCCGATCGATCCGATGGTGAACAACAGCAGCAACAGGTTCCCCACTGGACTGGCTTCCTTTCGGGTGGTGCGAGTTGTTCGCGGGGTGGGGGCATGGTTGGAGGTATTTTGGCTCCTCTGATTTTTCGAGTTGCTGCTGGTCTTTGTAGTGGCTGAGCGACGGGACCGATCGCTGCCGGGCTTGCGGGTTGGATTGGCAGTGGGTTTCTTTGATCGGATCAAGACATCACCGATCTTCAGCGTCGAACTACCAGGGAATGGAGCACGCCCTTCGATGGATCGGCCATCGAGAAGTGTCCCATTCGAACTGGCGAGATCTTCGATCACCAGGCCCTGGCTGGTAGAGATCAATCGGGCATGGCGACGGGAGGCTCGATGGTCAGCGATCTCCACCTCGCAGGTTGGATCTCGACCGATGATCCAGGGACCTTCACCGATCAGGGTGACGATCCTTTTGCCATTTGAATCCTCTACCTTCAACAGAATGGGGTCAGTCGTACTCATCGATTCATGCCTCTTCATCTGTCAGTGACCAGTAGTTCACCCGTTCTCCCGGGCGCAGCACGTCGGTGCTCGGGGGAGCAACGACCAGGCAGTTGGAGCCGGCAAAGCCACTCAGCAGGTGTGATCCTTGCCCCGACGGAATCTCGATCACATCGATCCCACCGTCAGGATCTGCAGTGGCCCTCCCGCGAAGTAATCGTAGCCGATCCGAGGCTGGAACTGATCTCTCTGACTTCAGAACCCCGCAACGCTGCGGCAGGATGCCGTCGGTTCTTCCTTCCATCCGCGCCAGAGCGGGTCGCACGAAAATTTCGAAGGAGACGAGGCAAGCGGCTGGATTGCCCGGCAATCCAAAAAATGGGACCCCTCCGATCAGGCCGTCCACCAGTGGCTTGCCAGGCTTCATCGCGACCTTACGAATCTGGACGTCGTCTCCCATCTCCCGAGCGACCTCGCGGATATGGTCGAGATCCCCGGCACTGATGCCACCTGTGGTGACGATGGCATCGGGCTTCAGTTCAAGAGTTTCTTGAAGTCCTGAACGGATCTCCGTCAGGTCATCGCGGAGGATCGGTCTGGGGATGGGAATCGCCCCCCAGCGTTTCACTCGAGCTTGAAGAGAATAGAGGTTCGAATTTCGGATCTGGCCAGGCTTCAACGCGCTGCCGATGGCGACCAACTCATTGCCACTGGAATGGATGGCGACACGGGGTCTCCGGTTCACCGGAATCTGAACTGCGCCGACACTGGCGAGCAAGCCGATGGCACCAGGAGTGATCCGTGAGCCGGGGGCCATCACTGATCCATCCGCCTCGACATCTTCACCGAGTCTGCGAATGTGTGCTCCAGGGTGAATCGGCCGATCGATGGCGACCGATTGTTCATCGTGGTGAAGGCATCGTTCGAAAGGGATGACGGTATCCCCTCCTTGGGGAATGACTGCACCGGTGAATATCTTCATCGCACAGTGGTCTTTCAGGGGAGTGTCGGGTGCCATTCCTGCTTCGATGGTGGCGACCACTGGAAGCGTGATAGGCCGATCGGGAGTGGCTCCAGCGGTGTCGCCGGCCTTCAACACGAATCCGTCCATGGCAGTGTTATCAAATGGAGGAATCGGATCCCGAGTGGCCACCGATTCAGCGATGATTCTTCCGACGGCATCTTCGAGTAGCACCATCTCGGTGCCGATCGGTTTGATCCTGGCGAGGATCTGTTTGCGAGCATCTTCTAGATTGATCAAAGGGTCTCCTTTTTGCCACTCATCTTCTCTACCCACTGCATGTATCGATCGAGCCCGGTCGTTACAGGAATCGCGATCACCTCCGGACACTCGTGGGGATGTCTTCGAGCAATGGTCTCGATCAGTTCCTCGATCGGTTCTCTGGCAGTCTTGATGGTCAGGATCACTTCTTCGGCTTCACAAGTTTTGTCCTCCCAGCGATAGATCGATCGAGAACCGGGCATGATGTTGACACAGGCTGCCAGTCCATCTTCGACCAGGCTGCGAGCCAGTTCTGCTGCCGAATCGGGAGGGTGGGAGACCAGGACCAAGTGCACGGTTAAACTTTCCAGGTGGACCGCCTCGAGATTCACCCCTGAATGAGGTGAACTCAACGGCTCCTCGATCCAGCCAAATTCCATCGGGCGAAAGGGTAAAACGCACCGCCAGGATAATATCATGACTGGACAGGTGGTGGACAGATGGACCTCCATTCCAGCCCCTTCATTCGATGATCCTGGGGATAGGTTGCAGACCCCCATCGATCGGTGCAGCATCCGTGCCATGAACTGGTTAGAGATCGCACACGAGAACGAAAATCGCCATCCGCTCCCGGCAAGCGGGATCTTCATCATCGGCAGAGCTCCCGACTGTTCCCTGCGAATTCTGGAGCCAGGCGTTTCCAGGAATCATGCCTCCATCCAGCAGCGTGGCGGGGCTGACTGGATTCGCGATCTTTCTTCCAGCAATGGAACCTGGTTGATCGGCGAGGGGGTGCCGCCGCGGAAACTGACCGACGAGACATCCTTACGATCGGGTGATCGCATCCGCATCGGTTCGGTCGAGTTGGTCTACCATCAGGCGTTGCCAGATACCCTTGCGGATGGGCGCTGGAGTGAAGTCTCCAAGATCGGGTCCGGTGGCATGGGTGAGGTATTTCGCGCCTGCGATCGGGATCTCGGGTGCCTGGTTGCGGTGAAAAAGATCCGTTCTGAAGATGGGGATCCTTCGGGATTACTGCAGCGTCTCCATGCTCGCGAGGCGGCCATCGGGAGAGGGATTGATCATCCCAACGTGGTGCGAGTCCTCGATGATGGAATCGTCGATGGATCTTCGGTTCAGGTGATGGAATGGGTGGGGGGGGGAGACCTCTCCCGATCGATCCAGAAGGCCGCTCGAGATCCATCGGTAGGGCTCGAAATGATCCGCCAGATCGCACTGGGCCTGACAGCCGCACATGAAAGTGGCGTGGTCCATGCGGATCTGAAACCGGGGAACATTTTGATCGTTGGCCAGCAAATAGAACTGGGCCTGGGCTCTGATATCTTCGAGGGGGAGCAGCACGAACCGGTCGATCTCGAACGAGAATCAGCACGGATCGATGAGTATCTTCGGCAGGTTGAGGAGAAGCTGAATGCCCCCCCATTCGTCTCGAGGAGTGGCGAACTGGCGCTGATCGAGGAGGCCCTGAAGTCGGGTGCGCGGTGCTGGATTCTCATCTTCGGCGAGCGTGGGGTCGGGCGTGGCCGCCTGGCCAGGGAAGTGGTGGACCGTTTCGGCGATTCGCAACTCGATCGGATTCACCAGGGACCTGAGTTCACACTTCCACCCGATGACTTCGATGGCGTCTGGATGACATCGATGCCTCGGGATTGGCCCGATGAGCCGACCTGGATCAAGACGTTGGAGCGGGCGAAACGGGAGGGGTGGTCACGAGAAATTCACCTCCAACCGTTGTTGCCTGGGCCTGCAGCCCGTTGGGTCGAAATGCTGGTCGATGCCCGTGGTGGGGAGGGTGCGCTGTTTCTGTCCCACCTCAACGGGGCTGAGGGTGCCGATGGCCATCCAGCACGATTACTCGAGAGCATCGGCGAGAGCATCCAGCGGGGAGCCTGGACGCTGAACGATGATGGCGCCAAGTTGCACCCACTGAGGATGCGAGAGAGCGCACGAGACGAGGCGAAGAGAATCGGATCGATCCTCGAAACGATCTCTCCCCTGTTGCGACAAGCTCTCGAGCGAATCGCTCTGTTTTCTGGAAACTTGACGGCAGTTCAGGTGGCTTCTTTGGTGCGTGGGGACGCAGCCATTTTCCACTCACTGGTGGCGGAAGCGATCGAACTGGGGCTGCTGGAGAAAGGAACCGATGGACGCCTCAACCTGGTCAGTGAAGGGCTTGGGAAAGCGCTCGCCGATCAGGTGGCGGAGCAGGAGAAGGAACAGTACATCTCTGCTGCGGCGGATCTGATCGTGGAACTTCCCCCGCCTGCTGAAGAGCAGCCTCTGCAGTGGTTGAAGAGGGGCCGACTTCTGCGCATTGCAGGGCGGTTACAGGGCGCGATCGAGGCTCACCTGCAAGCGGCATTGATCGCCCGATCTCGTTACATGAGGCCCATCTTCATCGAGGCTCTGGACGAGGCTCGATCGGCGATTCGGGAAGCCGCGGCGTCGGGCGATAGACGAGCCATCGATGCAGCAGAGAAAAAGATCCTGGGGGGAGAGCCTCGAGGCCTGGTGGCGATCGAGAGGCTCCGAAAATTGCCCATCGATGTGACCGTCAAGATTGCAGATTTCGGCATTGCGCGGATCTCCGGCGAAAGCACAGTCGGCGAGCCGCTGGCATGGGGAACACCGCGGTACATGTCTCCAGAACAGGCGAGGAAGGAGCCGTTGGCTCCTTCCAGCGATGTCTATTCTCTCGGGCTGTTGGCCAGGGAAGTGCTGGAAGGAAAGCATCCACTCGGCCCCTTGAGAGGTGCGGAGGCGATCCGGCGGCTGGCGCGGGGGGATCTGGACGAGATGTCCTCGACCCAGGAGAGAGCCCTCTGGGGCGATCTGATCGGGCGGATGCTATCGCTGTCGCCTCCCCAACGGCCATCGGCGCTGGAGGTGGCCGAGCAGATCGCCGAGATTCAGGCCCGCTATTAGGACGGGATTCGGCTCTCCTGATCCTGTAAACTGGATTCTCGGAAGGAATCGTCCCATTGCCGTTTGATACATCATTGCGGGGCTGGACCCGGGCGAGGAAACCTTGTCCGGGCGGTCTACGCGTCACTTCACCCTGCTCCCTGGCCCACTCGTCGAGTGGGTCCAGATTTCTGCTACCACTCGGCTGGGTGATCTCTAGCCTGTTCCTCGCTTCTGCGCTGCAGGCCAGTCCTCCGGTCGCAATGGCTATTTCGACCGAGAGCAGTCCGCCAGAACTGATCGAGTCGGAAACGTCGTTGGCTGCAGACCGGGTGCTGGAGCAGGTCCGCTTCATCCTCTATGGAAACGAGCGCAATGAGGTGGCCGAGGTCCAACTGGACCAGGACCAGTATCTGTTGACCCTCTTCAACGAGACTCTTGCGAGTCACTACTCGGTGCGAATCTCCCGCGAAGAGTTGATCTCGAGTGAGCCGATTCTGGCAGAGCGCGCCGAGCGGATCTTGAGCGAGCGAGCGGTGACCATCGCAGCACGTGAGCGGCTTCGAATCGAGCGCCGGGAGTTGATGCGCTCTCGCAGCCGTAAAGAACAGGGCCTCACCACTGGCCAGCGAGGCGGCAGCAGCAGTGGCAGCACGAGAGGCAGCACGAGAGGCAACACCAGTGGGTCCTCCTCCAGTAATGAGATCGAAGGGGGAACCAACTCATCGCTGGCGTCTCCCATCTCTCCCAAGGTCAGCGCATCGAAGTCGATCCAGATCTTGAAGAACTTCATGCTGGTCACGGAGGAACTGGAACATCGAGCGGATCAGATGAGAGTGACCAGTGCTGGCTGTGAAACCCAGTTGACCGAGTGGAATCGAGCGAGTGACAGAGGAACTGCGCTCTACTCCCGACTGAGGGAGGAAACCTATCACCTGATCGAACAGGAAGAAGTTCTGGCCAGGAAAATCCAGTCACGTAGCCAGGAAATCAATCGGTCGCTGGCCGATGTAGAGGCGGGCGAAATACGGTCTCGCGACCTTGCAGAGGTGATCGATCGCATCCGTCGAAGACTGCTGTCCATCGAGCAAAAGCTCGATTCTGTCGAGGCTCAATTGAGTGCTTGTTCCGATGGGATCCAGGCTCTGGGAGATCCGATCGTGTTGGCCTCGTCCCCTGCAGAGTCCTCTGACCGCACCGCAAGACCGGAACACGCCTCCGTCAGGCCCGAAGTTTCGATGACACGAACCGCTACGGATACGAATCAGGAGTCCTCAGCGAAGGGTCGAGTAATTCCCGCAGTCAGCAGCGGGAGATCGGATCCTGAAGAGCCCCGCAATCCCCCTCGACGGCAGGGGGGTGGTGGCGAGAAAGAAGCCGATGAGGCTCTGGTGAGTCCCAGCAGGGGAGATCCGCAGCAGGATCAGGTCCACGACGATCAGGATGAATCCGATGAATCCAGTGAGTCCGGTTCTGCGGGGAAAGAGGAGATGACTCGCACCCTGCTGCTCGGTGGAATCCTCGGCGCACTCTTCGCACTGGTCCTGGCTCAACTGATCCGACGCCTCGGCCCGGTCTAGGGACAACTCCCCTGTACCAGGCAATCGAGCGAGTCTGAGGTCGGATCGACTCCACACCCCGGGCCGCTCGGTGGCGGTGGCGGTGGTGATCCGGGAATGAACAGGCTCGACAAGAGGAACACTGCATCCGCAACGTTCATTCCGCCATCGTCATTGCAATCTCCCGAATCGAGGCATTGAACCGGAGAACTTCCCGGTACAAACAGGCTCGCCAGCAAGAATACGGCATCGGCAACATTGCGACCGCCATCCCCGTTGATATCACCCCGCACGAACTCGTCACCTGTGGGCGGTAATCCGCCCTCCATGGCAGCAAGGTACAGGGGAATCAGTAGCATCAGGTCAGAGCCGTAGCCGCCCAGTTCCCAGGACTGGCTGATCACCGGTGCGATGGTGCTGTCGTAGAAGACACCCACGCCGTAGTCGACGAAGGGGTCCGATCCAAGCCAGATCAATCCAGCCTGATTTCCGCCAAGGTCAGGGTTCTGATCACACGGGATCAGTCGGTCGGTGTAGTCATTACCCGGGGAGTCCTGAGAATACGGTGCATCGAGAGCTGTGAGATCGAGGCCGTGAGTGGAATCGACTCCGACCAGCTGGAGCAACGAATCGTCGCCATTCTCGACATTGCCAAAGTTCTGATCCTCGACACCATCGAACTGGGCAAACACGGTTGGGTCGTCGTAGGCCCAGGCATCATTGCTTTCGATGTAGATCGCCACAGCGGGACGCTCCTGGCTTCCGTTGAGTCCATCATCTCCGGTGTGAATCTCGGAGAGCAGGATTCCATCGGCAGCGGTCAATTCATACCGCTCGGGGTAGGTGCCAAGGCAGCACCAGAGCACCTCTGGAATTCCGGTACTGGCGATGGTGTTGGAATCGATGGAATCGATGGTCATCACGGAACGGCCCAGTTGAACCAGGTTGTCGGCAATGGTCAGTCCACTCAGGATGTCTCCTCCCGTCTCGCCGATCCAGATCACATCGGTGATCTGGACCCCGCCTCGGACGGGCAGGCTGGTGTTACTACATCCGAGAGCGAAATCGAAACCGACCAGCTGGTATTCGTGGGCACCTGCGGGAGGTGTATCGATGAAGGATGTGTTGGTGCCCGGCAGTCCGGTGGCGAGCAAGAGTCCATCTCGGATCACCTGGATCTCGTCGTAGTCCGCAGGGTTGGTCCAGTTCAGGGTGATGTTGGTACCATCACTGGAGGCGCTGATATCTTGCGGCGGAAGAGTCTGGCAACCCCCGTCGATGAGCAGGCACCAGCGATCGAAGGTGGCAACGGCGCCGGGGTAAATGTCTTCGACAGTCATCACCCAGGGACCCTGAGTCGAGGTGTTGATGAAATCAGCCATCGTTCCGGGCCCACTTGCGTCCATCGCGCAGCCGCAATCGTAGGGAGCTGCATTGGCCGGGGCACCGTTGCTGTAGAGCACGCTGATATCGGAGTCCGCACCACCGAGCAGATCATGAAGTGTAACTGAAGTGCCGGAGGGGGAAGAGAGGTCGACGATGAGGTCTCCGACGAATGGGTGTCGAATATCCACCAGCACATCGATGTCACCGATGAGCATGTTATTGGTCATCAGGATGAAATCTGAAACCGGACTGACAGCCTGATTGATGGGGCTGCCAGGCTCCCGGCAGACCATCACATCTCTGGAGACCATCAGTGGAGTATTCTTGCAGATCAAGTCAGAGACATTCCCGTTCTGGAACGCCTCGACGCACACCACTGCGGTACCGGGAACCGGGCGAGGCCCGCTGACCCAGCTACTTGCCGTACCACTGACGGCACCCTCCAGGCCTCCATCGACATAGATCCTGACCTCGTCATAGACGGAAGCATTGGTCCAACTCACTTCCAGTTCTCCGGTTCCTGGAGCCGAACTGGCGAGCAGATCCGAGATCGGCTGGACCAGGAAGTCGATGGTGCAGCAATTGGGTGGAATTACCTCGCCGACCAACTGCGGAAAGATGCAGTACAGGACCGTCGATGGAATCGTCTGAGGGGCCGTGGTGTAACTGGTCACTGTTCCGTCTGCGATGATCGCTTCCAGATTTCCATCGGCATAGATCTCGAAGGAGTCATAACCCTGAGGATTGGTCCATGTCATCTCTGCGGTGAGCGAGCCAGAACTGGCGGAACAATTCAACTGCGTCACGCTACCTTGCTCGAAGGCGCGGATGCACCAGGAGTCGAGAGATCCGATGCGGGGGCCACCTCCGGTGAAGACATCATCGATGACGATGCTCCAGTCTCCGAGCGACGAAGTGCCGAGGTAATCGGAGAGAGTACCTGGTCCTGTCGGTTGAATCGGACAACCGCAGTTGATGGGAATGGTTCCTGGCGCAGCACCTAGATCCCAGAAGGTCGCTTCGATGGTTGTGGCTGCACCACCATTTTCATTGTGCAACCGTACAGTGGTTCCGCTGTGGATCACATCCACCGTCAGATCACCGACAAACGGATGATTCAGATCGACCTGTACCTGCAGATCACCGATGGAGATGTCATCTACGATGGTGATCACATCGACGGTTTGAGGAACCGTGTTTCCCACCACTGAACCCGGGGTCCGACAGATCTCGATCGAGGGAGCCATCGGCTGGGAGGTGATGGAGCAGCATTCAGGAGCACAGGGTACTGCGGCTCCGATGGTGGGGAGCAGGCAGATCTCGAGTGTGGTGCCTATGCCCCCTCCGATGGCAGTGTAGGAGGTTGCGTCTCCTGCGAGGGTGTCGATCAGAACACCACCGATGGAGACCTGGATCTCGTCATAGATCATCGGGTTGGTCCAACTGAGGCTAGTGTTGCCGGTACCTCCGATATCCAGGCACAGCAGGTTTTCCACTCCCAGTACGGCAGAGGAAACACCACTGTCAAAGGTGCTGAGGCACCAGTCGTTGAGTCCTCCCGTGGCTCCGCCGCTGTAACTGTCGAGGCAGCGAATCGTCCAGGCCCCGGCGGATCCGTTGCCGGCCAGATCCGAGAGAGCTCCTGGACCTGAAGGCTGCATGCGGCAGCCAGAATCCCACAGGAGGGAACCGTTGGGCGGGCCTTGATCGTCGAAGATGATGTTGATGAAGTCGTTGGAGCCGCCACCTTGGTCATGAACTCGTACCGTGGTGCCATTGGGAGAGATGATGTCCACAGAGACATCATCGATGTAATCGTGAGTGATATCGACGAAGACATCGACATCGACCACCGTTTCATCGGTGGTAATCGTCACCGTCGATTCGGTGGGATTGGCAGGATCCTCGGAGATGGGGAGAGCTGCTGGCAACCCGGCACAGACGGTGATATCCGCCAGTGTCACAGAGTTCGCAGCGATCACCCAGCATAGGGTCAGTAACCCTGGCAATATTCGGTATCGGTTCAGATTCAACATGGTCTGTTTTGGATCCTCAGTTGGGGTCACTTGATGCCTTCCTGGGAAGGGGCCAGCCGTTTCGAAGACCGATATTGTATCCGGCACTGGCACCATGGGTCAGCGGAATCGACCGGAGCTTTTGAAGGTGTGGATCCCGTCAGCTGGGAGCACTTCTTCACTATCTTCCATGATACCGTGGAGGATCGTTCGGTGGGAAGCGATCAGCGAGGAATCTGGGCATTGTAGATACTGATCTCGGTGGCCTCGCAGTCGCCTCGAGATTGGCTAGAATGCCCCATTGCTGCCGAGTCGGCCAGATCGTGGGAAAGGGTGTATTGCAGTGACTTCGAAGGAAGTGACCCGACCGAGTGGTGGTTTACCATCCGCCAACCAGCGCCTTGCGGCTGCAGGGGATCCTCGCGACACGCCGATGATGCGTCAATTCCATGCCGCCAAGTCACAGCATCCCGATGAGGTGCTGTTTTTTCGCATGGGTGATTTCTACGAGATGTTCTTCGACGATGCCCGGCTGGTGTCGGAGTTACTCGGTATCACCCTCACCTCCAGGTCGAAGGATCGTAGCGGTGAGCGGATCCCGATGGCCGGGGTTCCGGTCAAGAGCGTCGATGGGTACATCCGTAAGTTGATCGATGCAGGGCATCGAGTGGCGATCTGTGAGCAGGTGGAAGACCCGCGAACGACCAAGGGTATCGTCGATCGGGAGGTGGTGAGGGTCGTCACGCCTGGTACCTTCATCGAGGAGGACTCTCTCGACGAGCACACTCCATTACACCTGGCAGCGTTGCGACCTTCGTCCACATCCGCGGTGGGACTCTCCTGGGTCGATCTCTCGACCGGCAGATTTCATTGCGAGGATCTCTCGCCGGGAGAGGGAACCGAGACCTTGCTGGCGGTCGCCCCGAGGGAGTTACTGGTCCCGGATGGATTCGATCTCGAGAGTGATGAGCGACTCCAGTGGCTCAAAGCTCACTTCCCTTCCTGTGCGGTGACGAGGTGGCCAGAGTGGCATTTCGAACCTGAACCGGCACGAGAGAGGCTGCTAGCGCACTTCGGTCTCTCTTCACTCGATGGTTTCGGAGTCGAGCATCTCCGTGCAGGTGTCGCTTCCGCAGGAGCTTTGTTGGAGTACCTGCGCCAGACTCAGCGTCAGGCGCTACCCCATATCACTGCTCTGCGAGCCGGAAGTGCCGGGCGGCGGTTGGGACTGGATGCTGCCAGCCACAGGGCACTCGATCTGGTCGAGGTCGCTCGCACGGGAGAGCGGCGCGGCTCTTTACTGGGCTTGCTCGATCGAACCAGGACTGCGATGGGTGCCAGGACCCTGCGAGAGTGGCTGCAATCTCCTCTTGTCGTGATGGAGCCGATCCTGGAGCGCCAGGCTGCGGTGGCCACCCTGGTGAGAGGGGCTGAACTGACAGATCAGATTCAAGCGGCATTGCGCCAGGTGAGGGACATCGAGCGCCTCGCTTCGCGGATCCCCCTGGGCAAGGTCAATGGAAGAGAACTGCGCGCTCTATCCAGATCTCTCGAAGAAGTTCCTCGCTTGAAGGAGCTTCTGTCCGATCTCGAGGCCCATAAATTCCAGCTTCTGGATCAGGATCTCGAGGGAGGTGCGCTGCAGGAGATCGCTCAGAGGATCGATGAAACCATCGTCGAAGAACCGCCCCTGACAGTGACCGAGGGGGGAATCATCCGAGATGGATTTGACTCAGCGCTGGATGAGCTGCGTGTGGTCTCTCGAGATGGCGTGTCATGGATTGCCAGTTTCCAGCAGCAGGAACAGCAGCGAACCGGAATCGCCTCGCTCAAGGTCGGATACAACAGGGTCTTCGGCTACTACATCGAGGTCACTCATTCGCAGCGCGATCGGATTCCCGAGGATTATATTCGCAAGCAGACCCTCAAGAATGCGGAACGTTTCATCACCCCGGATTTGAAGGAGATGGAGCAGAAGGTACTGGGATCGAGGGAGCGGGCTGACGCACTCGAGGAACAGATCTTTCAGCGAATCCGTGAAGATCTGACCCAGAAGATCGGCCTGTTGCAAACCGCAGCAGGGGCCATTGCGGAACTGGATGCGTTGGCTGCGCTGGCTCAGGTGGCAAGAGAAGAAGAGTGGGTGGCTCCGGAACTGGTGGAGGATCCGATCCTCGAGGTCGAGGGGGCGATGCACCCTGTCGTGGGCAGCGGTACCGCACGAGCTGATTTCACACCCAATGATCTTCATCTGGGTGGAGATCACGGATCTCTGGCGGTGATCACCGGTCCGAATATGGCAGGGAAATCGACATACATCCGTCAAGCCGCATTGATCTCGATCCTCGCTCAGATGGGATCGTTCGTTCCCGCTACCCGGGCCAGGATCGGCATCGCAGATCGTATCTTTACTCGTGTGGGTGCCGCCGATGATCTGATTCGAGGTCAGTCCACCTTCATGGTCGAGATGATCGAAACCGCTCGCATATTGCACAACGCCACAGCTCGATCGCTGGTGATCCTCGATGAGGTCGGGCGTGGTACCAGTACTCACGATGGGATCTCCATCGCCTGGGCCATCGCTGAGGATCTGGCCCAACGGGTTCGATCGCGGACTCTCTTTGCGACTCACTATCACGAGTTGGTGGCTCTGGCCGACGAGATGCCTTCGCAAGTACACAACTTGAATGTGGAAGTGAAGGAGTGGCGCGATGAGATCGTCTTCTTGCACCGAATCGTCGCCGGTAGTGCAGACAAGTCCTACGGAATCCATGTCGCTCGGCTGGCGGGGATTCCGGGTTCAGTCCTCGATCGATCCAGATCAATTCTTGAGCAGCTGGAAAAAGGGTCCTTGCCGCAGCACTTCTCAGGAGCGCCCTCGGCCGGTAACAATTCCCGACCGGAGCCTGCAGTGATTCAGCCCGATCTGTTTCGCTGCTCGACCGATCCGCTGAGGGAACTCCTGGCTCAAATCGATGCCAATGATCTGACCCCGCGGGAGGCTCTCGACTGGATCTATCAACTCGTCGAAGCTTCAAAAGCGCCGTAAACTCCCCGTTCAGAGCGGAGTGTGGGTCACCCTGGTCGATCACAAGGTGTTCAATATTAAGTATTTATGGAATTTTCAGGGGCTGGCCGAGGGCCGTGTTGACTGCAGTGGAAGAACTGTCGGGGGGGGCGACGGGCTCGCAGCGAAACGCCATACTGAGGGTTGTGGAGAGGTCGGGGGTGTGAGAATATCGGAACCATCTGGAACGATACTGTTATTCACGACATCGGTGCGTGAGTTGTGTTCGTTTCGCCCCGAGAGGACCTCATGGGATCCTCGAGTTGCTTTGAGGAGTGTGTGTTCGAGGAGTGTGTGTTCGAGGAGTGCGTGTTCGAGGAGTGTGTGTTCGAGGAGTGTTGATGTCGATGATGGGTGGGAACCACTCAGTCGGCCGTGGGTGAGCGATCTGGTCACGAATTCGCGCTGGTGGAACACCAGGAGCATCGTGAGTCCAGATCTGGACCTATGCGTCACCATTCTGGATCGAACTCTTGCACCACCCTCCTTGGTTCATGCTTCAGCCATGCATGCTGTCAAACTTGACTTACATGTATAGATTAACCAGTAGTATTGACTGTTATGCTGCGAATCGAGAGAATCAATTGTGTAAAGGTCTGGAATCTGCAGTCTTGGGGCTTTTTGGCCTCGTTTGGGCAGGTTGCCGGAGAAGGCTTGTTAATCATTGAAGTGTTTACAAGATGCGATAGTGCCGGATTCACCGTCCCGGAGATGGGCCGAAGGATCCTGAGGGTTTCACAAATTAGGACAATTTAGTTTCGGAGTGACCGGGTGGATATTGCCCGGAATCATCATGAGGAGGTAGTTATGAGAAACGGACCGTCCCGTATTCTCGAGTGCGCCACCAGGTTGCTGGTGGCTTTGGTTCTTTGTCTGGGCATCTGTATCGGGACCAGCGTTAACGCTTCGCCCCTGATTCCACTGATTCCCAACTTCCCGCTGATCGACTGCAACTCCAATGGAGTTGAGGACACCGACGATATCACCGCCGGGACCAGTCAGGATTGCAACCTCAATGGAATCCCCGATGAATGTGACATCACAAGCGGATTTTCGCAGGACTGCAATACCAATAATGTACCCGACTCCTGTGATATCACTGTGGGAACCGCCAAGGACTGCAACGGGAATCTGATCCCGGATACCTGTGAAATCCTCGCCGGTGGTAGTGACTGCAACAACAACAACATCATCGACTCCTGTGAGGTGTTGCTGCTGGGAGCTACCGACTGCAACGGAAACCTCGTCCCGGACGAGTGTGACACTGATTGCGACAGCAACGGTGCCATCGATGAGTGTGAAATCACTGCAGATCCAACCAAGGACTGCGATGTCGATGGAATCCTCGACCTCTGTGAATACTCCACAGAATATGGCGGAAATGCTGCGCTGGATTGCGACGGCAACTTCGTTCTCGACTCCTGCCAGATCACTGCAAATGCAGCTCTGGATTGCGACACCGATGGCATCCTCGATTCCTGTGAGACGGACACGGACTCGGATGGAACCATCGACGACTGTGATACCGACGACGATAACGACGGCGTCCTCGACGGTGCAGACACCGATTCTCTAGATCCTAATATCTGCGAAGACAGCGACAGCGACGGCTGCGACGATTGCTCAGTGGGCACCGACGGCTTTGGTCTCCTGGCAGACAACACGCCCGCCAATGACGGCACCGACACCGACGGCGACGGACTCTGCGACGGTGGCGACCCTGACATCGATGGAGATGGCGCGCTCAATGCCGCCGACTCCGACGACTTCAACGTCAACGTCTGCTCCGACACCGATGGTGACGGCTGTGATGACTGCAGTGGTGGTTCATACGACCCGTCTGCAGACGGCACCGACACCGACAGCGACGGTCTCTGCGACAGCGGAGATACCGACGACGATAACGACGGCGTCCTCGACGGTGCAGACACCGCTTCTCTAGATCCTAATATCTGCGGAGACAGCGACGGCGACGGCTGCGACGATTGCTCAGTGGGCACCGACGACTTTGGTCCCCTGGCAGACAACACACCCGCCAACGACGGCACCGATACCGACAGCGATGGCCTCTGCGACAGCGGTGACCCCGATCTGGACGGCGATGGAATCGCCAACGAGTGTGATGTCGATCAGACTGCGGGAGCCGACTGCAATAGCAACGGCAAGCTCGATTCCTGCGAGACCTGCGACACCGATGTCTACGTCAGCACCACAGTGGCCGCCGACGGTGTCGATAACTTCGCCGACATCGCCTCTGCCTACGCAGCGGTCTGTGCTGGCGGTACCGTTCATGTCGCTGCTGGCACCTACGCCGAGACGATTGCGATCTCTGACGCCAACGCCAAGGATGGCATCACCATCGACGGTGCTGGGGCGACCACCATCGTCACCGGTGGTGTGCAGACCTCTAACACGGGTGCGGTTGCCGGCATGACCTTCAGTAACATGACGGTTCGTGGCAGTGCTGCCGGACAGTCCGCAGTCTTCGAAATGGACAACTCTGGCTCTATCACTGATCTGACTCTGGACGGAGTCGTGATCGACGGTGAGGGCACTGCGGGCCGCCACGGTTTCCTCGGACAGGGAATCATCGGCACCTTCACAGTGACCAACTCGACGATTGAGAACATCAACAACTGGGCCGCCATGGACACCGATTCTGGTGGTGGCGCAGGAGACAATGGCTTGACCGCCTTTGTCTTCACCAACAACACGATTCGCAACAACGAAGGTGCTGTGGCACTTCGCGGTTGTCAGGTCGTCGGAGCTCTGACTTCTACGGCTACGATCACCGGCAACAGTATCTCCAGCATGAACGGCAACTACCCCGGTGGTGTGGCCGACTATGACGGAGACACTGTGGCTGACGACCTTGGTTGGGCCGGTATCGAAGTGAACCACGTCGATACTGTGACCATCACGGGTAACACCATCTCCGACATGCGCAACGGTTACTCACTGTTTGCGACGGGTGGTGTCGGTGACCCCTTCGACGGTAACTACAATATGAGTGGCCTCGGTGGACAGTCCTTGCAGGTCTGGAAGGTGAACACCCTGAACATGTCAGGGAACACGATCACCAACAACTTCCAGGGTGTGAAGATCTACGGTAGCGACAGCGTCAATACCGATCGTCTGATCCCCGCCGGTTCCGTGACCGGAAACACCATTTCCGGAAACACCGGATTCGGCCTCATGGTGACCGACAACTTCAACAACGACGCTCCTCTGGACGCCTCCTGCAACTACTGGGGATCGGATGACGGTCCTGAGGTTGCCGGCGAAAACGACGCCACCGCCAAGGGTGAGGTTTATGGCAACTCCGTGATCGGAGATGTCACCTACGCCCTCTGGAGAGTGACGGACGTCAATGGTGCCTGCACCGGTGGCGACTGTGACGGAAACACGATTCACGACTTCATCGACATCGCCGGTGGCGCCGCGGACTGCAACAGTAACCAGGATCTAGATTCCTGCGAGACCTGCGATACCGACGTCTACGTCAGCACCACAGTGGCCGCCGACGGTGTCGATAACTTCGCCGACATCGCCTCTGCCTACGCAGCGGTCTGTGCTGGTGGAACGGTTCACGTGGCGGCGGGCACTTACTCGGCAGAGTTGATCCTCTCCGATGCCACCGTCAAGGACGGAATCACCATCGACGGTGCCGGCGCGACGACCATTCTCAGCGGTGGTGTCAAGACCACTCACAGTGTGGCGGTCAACGGCATGACCTTCAGCAACATGACGATCCGTCACAGCGACGGAACCGCTGGTGAGGGATTGCTTCGCATGGACAACGGTGGCTTCGTCACCAACCTGAGCCTCGATGGCGTGACCTTCGACGGCCAGGGCATTGCAGGGGTCCACGGAATCCTCGGACAGGGCCTGATCGGCACCGTCACGGTGACCGGTTGTACCCTCGAGAACATCGCCAACTGGGCGGTTCTTGATTCCGATTCCGGTGGTGGCGCGGGAGATGTGGGGCTGACCGCCTTCGTCTTCACCGACAACATCGTCCGTAACAACGACGGTGGAATTGCCCTGCGCGGTTGCCAGGTTGGCGGATAGCTGACCTCGACGGCAACGATCACCGGCAACGCCTTCTCGAACATGAACGAGAACTTCGCGCCGTGTGCATACCCGAGCAACCAGTGCGGCTGGGCGGGTATCGAGGCCAACCATATCGATACGGTGACCCTCGACAACAACACGGTCGACAACATGAACGTCAACAGCTGGGGCGAGGGCCAGGCATTCCAGATCTGGAAGGTCAACACCCTCAACATGACCGGCAACACCATCACCAACTGCTACGAGGGTGTGCGGATTTACGCCAACGTGGCGGGCCGTCCGATCCCGGCAGGTTCGGTGACCGGTAACAGCTTCAGTGGTAACGGCTACGCCATCGAGGTGTTTGGAAACGCTGACGGAGATGCTCCGCTGAACGCTTCCTGCAACTACTACGGCAACGACAACGGTCCGCTGTACGTCGGTCAGAATGACCATACGGCCAACGGCGAGACCTACGGTGACGAGGTCAAGGGTGACGTGAGCTACGCGCTGTGGCGTGTCGGCTCGGTCGCTGGCGCCTGCACCGGTGGTGACTGTGACGGAAACACCATTCACGACTTCACCGATATCGCCGGTGGCGCACTCGACTGCGACGGCGACCAGGATCTCGATAGCTGCGAGATTGCTGCCGACGCGACCCTCGACTGCGATACCGATGGCAACCTCGACGCCTGCGAGATCACTGCAAACGCCAGTCTCGACTGCGACACTGACGGCAACCTCGATGCCTGCGAGATCGCTGCAGATGCAAGCCTCGACTGCGATACTGATGGCAATCTCGACGCCTGCGAAGTGATTGCAGGCACCGAACTCGATTGCGACGGCGACCTTGTACTCGATAGTTGCGAGATCGCTGCGGGTGCGGCCGACTGCAACGGCAACGGTAAGGTCGACAGTTGCGACATCTCGGATGGCACCAGTAACGACTGCAACAGCAACGGTGTGGCGGATGAATGCGAGACCGACTGCAACAGTAATGGCACACCGGATGACTGTGACATCATCAACGGATTCCCCGATTGCAACGGCAACGGGACGCCGGATAGCTGCGACTTCGCCACGGGACTGGTCGATTGCAATGGCAACAACATCATCGACACCTGTGAGATTGGAGAAGGCACCGTCCAAGACTGCGACGGCGATTTACTTCCGGATGACTGTGAACTCGACACCGACGGTGATTTGACTATCGACGACTGTGATACCGACGACGACAATGACGGCGTGGTGGATAGCCTCGATAGTGCTCCGCTCGATAACACCCAGTGCCGTGACGCCGACGGCGACGGCTGCGACGACTGTTCCAGCGGAACCGACAACCCGGCTGCCGACGGTATCGACTTCGACGGTGACGGACTGTGCGACAGCGGCGATCCCGACGACGACAATGACGGCGCCCTCGATGCGGCCGACAGCAACGACAACAACGCCAATGTTTGCTCCGACACCGATGGTGACGGTTGTGACGACTGCAGCGGTGGTTCTTACGACCCGGCTGCGGACGGCATCGACTTCGACGGTGACGGACTGTGCGACAGCGGCGACCCCGACGACGATAACGACGGCGCGCTCGATGCCGTCGACACCGACGACAACAACGCCAATATCTGTTCCGACACCGACCTTGACGGCTGTGACGACTGCTCAGGAGGTTCCTACGACCCGGCAGCCGATGGCACCGATACCGACAATGACGGGCTGTGTGACGGTGGCGATCCGGACATAGACGGTGACGGGATTCTCAACGGCTGTGATGCAGATGTACACGGCGACGGCACCACCGAGGGCACCGACTGCAACGGCAACGGCAAGGAAGACAGCTGCGACATCGCAGATTCGACCAGTGCCGACTGCAACGGCAATGGTACCCCGGACGAATGTGAGACCTGCGACACCGACGTCTTCGTTAGCAACAGCGTGGCCGCCGACGGCGTCGACAACTTCGCCGATGTGGCTTCTGCTTACGCAGCGGTCTGTGCCGGTGGAACGGTGCACGTGGCGGCGGGCACTTACTCGGCAGAGGTGATCCTCTCCGATGCCAACGCCAAGGACGGAATCACCGTCGACGGCGCCGGTGCCACGACCATCCTCGACGGTGGTGTCAAGACCACCCACTCGGTGGCGGTCAACGGCATGACCTTCAGCAACATGACCATCCGTCACAGCGACGGAACCGCTGGTGAGGGATTGCTTCGCATGGACAACGGTGGCTTCGTCACCAACCTGAGCCTCGATGGCGTGACCTTCGACGGCCAGGGCATTGCAGGGGTCCACGGAATCCTCGGACAGGGCCTGATCGGCACCGTCACGGTGACCGGTTGTACCCTCGAGAACATCGCCAACTGGGCGGTTCTTGATTCCGATTCCGGTGGTGGCGCGGGAGATGTGGGGCTGACCGCCTTCGTCTTCACCGACAACATCGTCCGTAACAACGACGGTGGAATTGCCCTGCGCGGTTGCCAGGTTGGCGGATCGCTGACCTCGACGGCAACGATCACCGGCAACGCCTTCTCGAACATGAACGAGAACTTCGCGCCGTGTGCATACCCGAGCAACCAGTGCGGCTGGGCGGGTATCGAGGCCAACCATATCGATACGGTGACCCTCGACAACAACACGGTCGACAACATGAACGCCAACAGCTGGGGCGAGGGCCAGGCATTCCAGATCTGGAAGGTCAACACCCTCAACATGACCGGCAACACCATCACCAACTGCTACGAGGGTGTGCGGATTTACGCCAACGTGGCGGGCCGTCCGATCCCGGCAGGTTCGGTGACCGGTAACAGCTTCAGTGGTAACGGCTACGCCATCGAGGTGTTTGGAAACGCTGACGGAGATGCTCCGCTGAACGCTTCCTGCAACTACTACGGCAACGACAACGGTCCGCTGTACGTCGGTCAGAATGACCATACGGCCAACGGCGAGACCTACGGTGACGAGGTCAAGGGTGACGTGAGCTACGCGCTGTGGCGTGTCGGCTCGGTCGCTGGCGCCTGCACCGGTGGTGACTGTGACGGAAACACCATTCACGACTTCACCGATATCGCCGGTGGCGCACTCGACTGCGACGGCGACCAGGATCTCGATAGCTGCGAGATTGCTGCCGACGCGACCCTCGACTGCGATACCGATGGCAACCTCGACGCCTGCGAGATCACTGCAAACGCCAGTCTCGACTGCGACACTGACGGCAACCTCGACGCCTGCGAAGTGATCGCAGGAACAGAGTTTGACTGCAACGGTGACCTGGTACTCGATAGTTGCGAGATTGCTGCGGGTGCTCCAGATTGCAATGCTGACCTGGTCCCGGATTATTGTCAGACGGACTGTAACGGAAATGGTCAGCCGGATGATTGTGACTTGACCGCTGGAACCTCGCTCGACTGCAACGGTAACGGCACACCGGACGAGTGCGACTTCTCCAGTGGAACCAGCCAGGACTGCGATAGTGACGGAGTGCTCGACGAGTGCGAGATCGCCGAGGGCAGTGGTGCCGACTGCGACAGCGACGGAATCCTTGATAACTGCGAGATCACTGCAGGTGCCGCCGACTGCGACAGCAACGGCCAACCCGATTCTTGCCAGGTGGACTGCGATAACGATGGCACGGCGGATGTTTGTGCGATCCTCGCAGGAGCGGCCGACTGTAATGGCAACGGAACTCCAGATTCCTGTGACATCACCGCAGGAGCACCCGACCTCAACAGCAACGGAACTCCCGACGGATGTGAGCCCGATTGCAATGGCAACAGTACGCCAGACGATCTGGATATCTCCTCTGGAACCAGTGCGGACTGTAATAGCAATGGCCTCCCGGACGAGTGTGATATCACCTCCGGGTTTGCCGATTGTGACGGAGACGGTGTGCCGGATGTCTGCGAGGCTGCGGATGACTGCGACGGTGACGGAGTGCTCAACTCCTGTGAGATCCTCGGAGGAGCCGCGGACTGCAACGGCAACGGGCTTCCCGATAACTGTGACCTTGCCGCTGGTGGGGCCACTACCGACTGCAACGGCAATAACTTGCTCGATTCCTGCGAAATCGCACTCGGATTCGCCTCCGACTGCGATGGAGATGGCTTGCTCGACAGCTGCGAAATCGCTGCAGGGTCTACCGATTGCAACAGTAATGGTTCGCCGGATGAGTGCGAAACCGATACGGATGCTGACGGTCTGATCGATGATTGCGATCCAGATATCGACGACGACGGATTCCTCAATGGCTGCGACGCAGATGTTCACGGGGATGGAACCGTCGAGGGAGCCGATTGTGACGGTGACGGCCAGGAGGATTCCTGCCAGACCGATACCGATAGCGACGGAACCATCGATGCCTGTGACGCTGACGACGATAACGACGGTGTGGCGGACGGCCTCGACAGTGCTCCGTTCGATAACACCCAGTGCCGCGACGCCGACGGTGACGGCTGTGACGACTGCTCCAG